>NZ_KB890417.1:28338-173244 GCF_000373105.1 Neolewinella persica DSM 23188
CTCGGAGTGCGCGAGAGGATGGGTAGGACAGCACCTTGGGGTGCGCTCGGGGACCTAGCACTTATCCCCGGGTTTGCCCGCTGCTTCGCAGCTTGCCACACCCGGGATTAAAGCGGTTTGATCCCTCCGGGATCACCCACTAAACGTTTGTATACGTTTATAAACGTAAGTATACGTATAAAAAACGACTCTTAGGAATAGCGGGTTGCTCTTTTGCCACTGGCGATACTGCCAGATGATGATCGTAAGAGATCGCAAAGTTCTTTCCTAATGAGTAGTACCTACATTCGTACCGTTTACCAGATAGTTTTTTCCACTAAGCATCGAGAGCCCGTTATGATCGGGGTCGGGCATCGAGAAAAACTCTTCAGTTACATGGGTGGCATCATAAAGAACCAACGCTGTATTATGTATCAGGGAGGAGGCGTGGAAGACCACCTTCACTTGATCATCGGTCTACATCCTTCTGTAGCGTTATCTTCCCTGGTTAAAGACCTCAAGCTGGCAAGTGCTCAATTCATTCGAAGTACTAAACTGTTTCCAGACTTTAAGCACTGGCAGGTAGGTTACGGTGCTTTCACCTACACGCCGGACGCCCTCCCTAACCTCATCCCCTACGTACAAAATCAGGTAAAGCACCATGACAAAGAAAAATCCGCCACTGAGCTCCGTCGTCTCCTCCAAGAAAACGGCATCGACTTCGATGAACGCTATTTCGAATAATCCCGATCCCGGAGGGATCAAATCGTTTTAACCCCGGATGGAGCCATCGACGTAGTCGTTGGCGGAATCCGGGGAGCGCGCTCCCCACCAGTAGCAACGAGCAGTATCCGGAAGACACAGACCACCCCAGTCACGAGTCCCCCCCCGAGGCATCCGCAGCCCACAGCGACGAGCGGTATCCGGAAGATACAGACCACCCCAGTCACGAGTCCCCCCCGAGGCATCCGCAGCCCACAGCAACGAGCAGTATCCGGAAGACACAGACCACCCCAGTCACAAGTCCTCCCCGAGGCATCCGCAGCCCACAGCGACGAATACTATCCGGGATGATGCAGCGAGGAGCAATATCCAGCGCGCCCTACATCAATCCACCCGAACTACCAACCCCTTCAAATACTCCCCCTCCTGGTGGTAAAGGTTCACTGGGTGATCCGCCCCCTGGCTGAGGTGGTGCAGTACGCGGCAATCACGGCCGGCTTCCAGGCCGGCAGCGACGATGGTATCGTAGAACAGCTGCCGTTCCACTACCCGGCTACAGCTGAAGGTAAAGAGGAGGCCACCGGGCTTAATGGCTTTCATCGCCCGGGCGTTGAGGCGCTTATAGGCCTGAACCGCCTTGTGCCGCTTATGCTTATTCTTGGCAAAGGCTGGCGGATCAACCACGATGATGTCGTACGGATCATCCGCAGAATGTTCTTTTAACCATTCCATGACATCGGCGGTGTGTGCCTCATGGCGGTCTTCGAAATCACCGTTACGGGCAACGTTGTCGTCGGTCAGTTCGATCGCGCTGCCGCTCAGGTCCACACTTTGCACCTGCGCGCCGTCGCCCAAAAGCGCATATACCGAAAAGCCACCCGTGTAGCAAAAAGTATTCAGTACCCGCTTGCCTTTAGCGTAGCTACCGAGCAACCAGCGGTTGTCACGCTGATCGAGGAAAAAGCCGGTTTTCTGCCCTCCTGCCACGTCTACCCGAAAGCGACGACCATTTTCCAGTACCACCACCTCAGTAACCTCATCACCGAGCAGTACGCCGTCTTCAGCCGGGTACCGATCTGGCAAAGTCTTCCCACTTTTATCGTAGATGGTCGACACGCCGTCCCCCAATAATTCCTTCAGCAGTCTAGCGATCAACTTCCGCTCGCGGAACATACCGATGCCGTGGCACTGGATCACTACCACACTTGCATACCGGTCCACGATCAGGCCGGGTAGCCCGTCCCCAGCCGCGTGAACAAGTCGGTAGGCATTCGTCAGCGGGTCGTCTACTAATCCGAGTTGTTTGCGCAAATCAAGCGCGGCACTCAATTTCGCTCGTAACAAATCTTCTATTGGCAATTGTTCCTCCCCGAAGTGTAGCAACCGCACGCGGATGCCACCAGACTGGTAATGGCCAAAACCCAATCGATCACCGTTAATGGCGTCCACCGCCACCAGGTCACCATCCTCGATGCCGTCTTCTTCAGACTTAATGGCACCGGAGAACACCCAGGGGTTACGGCGACGGATGGCACCGTCTTTTGCTTTGAGGAGGGTTAATTTTTTCATAGATCGCGAAGGTAGTAAAGGCGGAAGGGAGAAAGGGGAAAAGGGCCGAAGAAGTCCTTCCTGAATTACCTTTACCCTTGCTTCCTTGATTCCTTTCCCCTTTCCCCCTTTATTCTCTTATCCCTTTACCTCCCTCCTCCTTGAACTTCCTCATCATCGGCCAGGGCCTTGCCGGCACCCTAACGGGCTACCGCCTGGAACAGTCCGGCCATACCGTCCACTACGTCGACGCACCCAGACAAACCGCTTCCAGCGAAGTCGCTGCAGGCATCGTCAACCCCATTACCGGCCGTCGCTTCGTGAAGAGTTGGCGGATGGATGAGCTGTTGCCCGTTGCCAGATCGCTGTACCACGCACTGGAAGAAGAATTGGGGATAAAGCTCTGGTATGAGCAACCCCTCATCCGTAGCCTCCACCACCGGGGGGACCTCAACGACTGGCAGGCCCGCTCTGCCGACCCCGGCTACCCGGAATACATGGACGATGCTCCTGACGTAGGCCGCATCCCCGAACTGACGACATCGGTATTCGCCTACGCGGGCGTACGCCAGGCGGCACGGGTAGACGTGCCGGCACTTGTTAGCGCTTTCCGAAAAAAACTGGCGATGGAGGGGAGGTTTTTTGCTGAAGTGGTGGATTATGAGGAGATTATGGGGCTTTTGAAGGTGGCTGGGCGGACGCTCAAAGGTCCCTACGATCACCTCATTTTTTGTGAAGGCTGGCGGGCGCGCTTCAATCCCTGGTTCGGAGACCTGCCGCACGGCGGCAACAAAGGAGAGATACTAATCGTCAAAACGCAGGCCCCCATACTCGAACAAATGTTCAAGCACCGGGTATTCCTGGTCCCGCTGGCCGACGATACTTACTGGATTGGGGCGACCAGTGAAAACCAATTTACCGACGACTCCCCCACCCCGGCTAACCGAAACTTTCTGGCAGACCGCCTGGCGGAGGTGCTCACGGGTACACCCTACGAGATCGTCGGGCACCGAGCGGCCATCCGACCGACTGTCCGCGATCGGCGGATGTTCATCGGCACCCATCCGGACATCCCTCAACTCGCTATCCTGAACGGACTGGGAACTAAGGGTGCCTCACTGGCTCCGCTGGGCAGTCTTTGGCTGACGGAGCATTTGCTGGAGGGGAAGCCGATTCCGGAGGAGGTGGATATTCGGAGGTTTAACCGCTAAGGGCAAGTAATGGAAGGCGTGAATGGGAGAAGGTAAGAATGGGCTGCCGCTACTACTATTCGCGGCGGTGCACTTCGTGGATGCCTTCGGCGGTCACTTGCTCACCTTGAGGCTGGACGAAAGGCGTCTCGGCGGACAAGCGATTCCTTTTGCACACCTCAATTTAAAATTCTATTCATTGTAGACCGGATACTACGGGAAAGAGGCCGTAGCATTCTCTCATTCTCTCCTTTAAAACGGATAGCCAAACGCCACCACCAACCGAATATTATCCTGAGGCACATCACGGGCATTGGCAAAAGGCGGCACGAGTAAGGCTGCGTTTTCTGCATAAGGGGTTACCAAAGGTTTCGCCAAATCGATCCGCAGGACCAGGAACTGAAGGTCGAAGCGTACGCCTACCCCAGCGTCTACGGCAATATCACCGGAAAAAGCATCAGTTTTAAAGTCCGTTTCCAGTTCCTCCAGCTCGGTCTTGTACGTCCAAATATTCCCAAAGTCGGTGAAAGCCGCGAGCTCAATCAGCGGGTCAACGCGATAGCGTAACTCCACGCTGCCCTCTAACAGCAGGTTACCGTAACCACCAAAGGTCAACAGGTTATTGGCAAAGGGAACGGTACGGCCGGGGCCGACCTGGCGGGGCGCAAAGCCCCGCAAGCTGTTTGGCCCGCCGATGGAAAACAGGTCAAAGTATGGCACAATTGCCTTTTCACTGAATATTGGGAACGCAATTCCCCCATGAAATCGGGTAGCGATCTGCAGCTGCTTGCTCAGGGTCAGGTAGTACCTGGCATCCGTTTCCAGCAGCGGATAGAAACTCGTTTCCCGGTCCCGGAACTCGGACCCCGTCCCCACCGGAAAAACATTGTTCATATTCATGGACACGAACTGACGCAGAAAGAAAGAGTGTGTCGACAGTCCCTTCAACCGGGTATCAAGGTTATAGGTATAGTTGGGCGAAAAGACGAGCATTCGGTCGAAGCGGTTGGTTTGCGCGCCAGCGGCGCCCGGGGCCAGATTCACCTCCCGCGCCAGGTCCAACACTTGTTCGGTAGCAACAGAGGGGTTCTGTAACCGGATACTGAAAGGATTCAGGGAGTGGTTCTTCGTTACCCGACGGCGCCAGGTGTACCCGAATTGAAAACGTAACTGAGTGAGGCTAATCCTTTCCGTTGCGCTGGGATCTGCTTCAACCAGGTTCGCCAGCTCGGTCAGGTTGTTTTCGATAATTTCATTGTTGAACTGGATCAGGTTCATCTGCAGGTTCTCAATCTTACCTCCTATTTCTATTACTGTCCCGGAGGTAAAAACACGTGGAATGAGTTTCCTGCGGCTGGGCATCCAGAGTCGGGGTACCTGAAGCTGGGCGGTAAACCCGTACGTGCCGGCGCTGGGCACCCGTGCCGCCCCCTGATCTCCGAGGAATTGCGCTAAGCTGAATTCTCCTTCCAGGCGCAGCAATTCCGCACCACGTAATAGGTTCCGGTTCACGTAGGCGATCTTAGCACTCGGGCCAAAGTAATCGGCACTATTGTAAGAGATACCCAGTTCCCCTTCGAACCGGCGGCGGAGGCGCGGTTGCAAGTAGGCGTTGAGCACCAACAAACTGTCTGCACCCGGCACGGGGTCATAACTCATGGCAATGTACCGGAAGGTGTTGTAATCAGCCAGTCGCTGCAGGGTCTTTTTATGTTGCAACGGACTGTAAAGGTCTCCGGCACTCATGGCAAAGGCCTCATCCACAATTGAGGGGCGGAGAGGGCAGTCACGACAAATAACGTTGATGCCGTTGACCCGCGCAGTATCCAGTCTGCCATAATTACCCAAACTGTCCTCAGGTTCTGCATTGGAGTAGACGTTCACGTCTACTATGCGTTGCGGGTACAGATGGTTAAGGGGAACCCCTTCTTTTAGTTTAGCGAGTAAGTCCACCTGGTGATCCCCGGCAACCGTATCCGCCAGGAAGAAGAAGTCATCTCCTCTGGCATAATAATAACCAGCATTGCGTAAGGCTTCCTGCCAACGTTGGCGCTCTGCTTTGATCAGGTCCAGTTCGTACCGTTTTCCTGTCTTCAAAGCGGCGGTTTTCCGCATCGGGTTGATGATCCGGGCGATGGCACTGTCTCGCCAGTAATACCGTACCGAATCGATCAGGTAGGGACGGCCAACCTTGAGGTCAAAGTCGACGGAGATCGTACGGGCAGCAGCACTAGTATCCAGCTTCCAGGTAGCCCTGTTGTTGAAATACCCCTCGTTGCTTGCCCGGTTTTCAATCAGGCCATTGATCGTCTCCACCACCGTTTCATCGTAAAAGATCGGTTCTTCACCCCAGGGTGTTTTATCCTCGAATTTATCGGGCTTTTCGGCCAGCTTCTCCTGAAATTTATAGTACCGGTATATCGGGTAATACCCCAGTACCGGCACCTTCTTGTTCGTGTTATTATCCAGCACTGACTGAACTTCACCATTAAGTTCAGTAACATTTACCTGCGTTGGTGAGGTGATTTCAGCCGAGGAGCCATCGTAGAGGTACTTCCCATCGGGGAGGTATTTGGTGATGCTGCAGGAGGTAAGTAAAGGGAGCAGGAAAAAAAGAAGAAAGGGGGCGGGGCCGCAGGTGCGGAAAATGGTTTTGAAAAGCAGGGGCAGGCTGCGGGCCTCAAAGCGTCCCGCAAGGGACCCTTGAACGTCCATAGCCGGTCCTTGCCCCATTTCCATATTTTGAACACTATTACTCATTTTTTCTTTGGTTCTCCTTTAATAAGTCGTGTGAAGCATGTTGCTTACTCCTTTTCATCTTTCCCCCTAAACCACCGGATGCGGTCAAAGTCTTTCCCAAACGTCAGCCGGCCGCCAAAGCGAATTACATTACCCCCCACCAACGTATTCCGGTCTCGGTCGTTGAAGAATTTCAGCCGGAAAGATCCGTCTTCGTTGATCAGGTATTCAGCGGTGATGTTGTCCAGGTAGGTTTGCTGCGTCCCGGCCAGTTCGTCTTCGGCGGTGCCTGCTACGCCATCAATGCTGATCACGACCCGGTCGTCAAACAATGCTTTTCGCAGGCTGATGCGGAGGTTGGTCTGGGTTTTACCCCCTTCGTCCGCATAGCTGTCCAGACCAAAGTCAAGATCAACAAAGCCGACCAGTTGGTCCGCAAAGGTGTTGAGGTAATTACTCATCAGGTTGTTGAGGGTGGTAGACGCCAGGTTCGGCCCGCCGCCACCGGCATCCAGCAGTGGGATGTTGAAACTACCGAAGGCCAGCAGCTGGAACGCAGTGGTCGTCATCCGGCTCTGGTCCTGACGCAGGGTGGCCAGGGATTCCTCAACGCTGCTAAGGCCGAGGTTACCATAAGCATCTTCCGGATACACCACATTGGTGGTGATGTTACTGGCCTGCAGGTCACCCTTCAGCGTGATGTCGACATAAAAAGTTTGCTTCCGGCGCAGCCCGGACACGTCAACACCTTCTCCCTGAACTCCTTGTACCAGCGACAGCGGCGAGGTTTGTGCCAAGTGCCGGATGCGCAGATCCAGGCTGGGGTTCAGCAGGTCACCGTTGAAAGTTACGTTACTTCCGGCCAGTACCTCGAATTCTTTGTTGATGATGTTCTGGTAGATGAAATCGTACTTCCCGGTTACCAGCTCTACGCGGCCGGCCGCCTCCTGGCGGCCATCGGGGTAAATCCGCATCGTCAGGTCACCGTCGGCTTTGCCGGTGAAGGTTTGCCCCGTAACCGGATCTACGACTACGGTTACCTCCAGGTTAGGTTTTACCTCCAGGTCGAGGGTAAGGTCCATGCCAGCATTAAAGGTACCGGTGCCGGTATCCGCAGCCACCGTATCCCGGCGCAGCAGGTCGTTCCAGCGGTATTTTTCGGTAAAATCCATGATGCCTTCCGTTTCCACAAGCCCCTGCTGGAGGATCCGGTAGATATAGGTCACTTCTGATTCCCGACTGGTCGTTGCCGTCACGTCCACTATTGGCCGGATGGCGGTTCCGCTAATGTTGACATCGGCATCGACGTACATTTTTCCAAACCAGTCCTTATTGTCTTCGATGGTGGAGTTGATCGCCAGGAAGTCGTTGGCCCGCACCCGTAGGTCCAGAACGATGTCTTCCAAACTTTGCAGTTCAACTTTCCCCTGCACCCGCGCGCCGCCGCCCCGCGAATCATAAATGTTCCAATCGTTCCCGAAAGTAATCGTCGAATTATTGAATTTAATCGGCTGCTCGTCCAGGCGATATCGCTCCCCCAACAGACTGATGATGAGGCTGGCGTCATTGAATTTCAAGCTGCCATCCAGATCCGGCGCATCGATGGTTCCGCCAATATCGACCCGGCCGGTCACGTACCCCTCGCTCTTATTCAGGTAGCCCAGACTGAACGGCTCGGCGGCCGCCAGCTGCAATTTCGTAACGTCCAGCACCAGGTTCAGCGGACCGTCCAGCTCCACCGTGCCCTTCAATGTAGCGTTGTTCCCCGCTTCGTCAATACTGACGTCCACATTGTACGTCTGCTCGTTAGAACTTTTCACCTCCGCAACAACATCGCCTAGCAAGGTTCCGGCGTACTTCAACTGGTTGACCGATAGGTTGGATTGAATGCCCAGGTTCGTCAGCGCATTATCCAGCCCCACCGTTCCGTTCACGATACCCGCCGCCGTTTCCTCTTCGGAAAACAACAAACGGCTGGGCGTTCGTAAGTTGAAGTCTCCGAAGGTAATCACTACATCCCCCGGTTCCGTGGTGGTGGCCGAGAGGGACTGCCCATCATTGCGAAGCGCGAAATTTCGGATAATCAGCGACGGACCAGCAAGGGTAATCAGGTTATCCGAAGGCACCGTCCAGGTCTCAAAATTCAGGATCTGCTCCTCCTCCAACCGAATGGTAATCGTGTCAGATTCCGGATCGGTCACAAAGCCGAGGTAGTGCCGCAAGCTGTCTTCTTCGGTGTATAATTTGAGCTCCACCAGCATTTCGTCGTTCATGGTTTCACCGCTCAGGGACGTCCGGCCGAGTTCGACCTGGTCGCCATATTTGATATTGGCCCAGTCTGCTTCCCACACCAGGTCAACCGTATCACCAATGGCCCGGAAGGTAAGGTTACGCGCGTTGAGGCCGGCGTAGCTGATCTCCGGCAAATCCAGATTAACCAGTAAATCCGGGGTCCCGTCCCGGTATAAAAGAGAGGCGTTGAAGGGTGAGAGCTCCGTCAGGCCCGTGATCAACCCACCGGTCAGCGGCTGCGGCCGCTTGAGCTGCAGGGCAAAGTCCAGCATGTCCCCATTTTCGACCGGGTTGGGTTGCCGCAGGCTTTCGTCCCAGTAAGCCATAATGAATTGAATCATTTTCTCCGGCGTTTTCAGTGGGTCAAACACCCCCAAAAGCTCGGCATCAAGAACGTCAGATTTTACAAAAATTTCATTTTTCAGGTCATGAAGGCTAGCCGTTACTACGAAACTATCAACGTAACTTGATCCTTCATTGCCGCGTAATTTCACGGTGTCCAGCCGAACGTACCCTTCCATATTATAAGGATCGAGGCCAACCGACTTGGCGGTTAGCCGGCCTTCCAGTGTCAGCGGCACCTCGGTGATTTCCCACCGCTGCAGGTCAACCCGGTTTAGGTCGACTACGGCATTTATGGACGCTACGCTGTCGGGCCCGATGGTGTAGCGCCCTCTTCCTTTCGCCAAAAAGTCTGGATGCGTCAGGTTAAAATCCGCCTCGTAGTTCCCGTCTTGTACCAAGGCATTGAAGTCGGCCAGTTGCCCCCTTTTGTCTTCGCCAATGGTGGCATCGACAATGAGGTTCATGCTTGGCTCAAGCTGACCTTTCAATTTGGCCGTGATGTTGAGGGCGCCCAGTTCGAGCTTTGCCAGGCTGTCGCTCAACGAACCGGTAAACAAATCAGCCACCCGGACGTCCTGCACGGCAATACTCAGGTCGAGGTCTTCCGGGTTATAGCGGCCATCCAGCTGCCAGACCCCGTTGTCGGTTTCCAGCGGCACATCAAAGTTCAGGTTGGTTAAGGAGCCGGATATCCGAGCATTTCGAATGCGAAGGTCGGGCAGGTTCAGGTTTTCCGGCAACGTACTGTCGGGTAAAATCGACTTAATATCGGCGATGTTGACGGCCAGGTCGGAGATGGCCAGGTCCAGGTTCAGGTTGTCTGGCTCCAGGGCGTTTTTAATATTACCGTTGAGGCTGGCGAAGGTTCTTTCGCCGGGTAGGTTCAGCCGTAGATTGACGTCCAGGTCGTCCATCGGCCCGCTTACGGTTCCGCTGCCCCGGACGAAGTCCGGAATTTTATAGTCTTCCGGTAAGCTGCCCGGAGGTACGTAGGCAAGGATGGTAGCCCTGGTGGCCAGCAAAGTATCCAGCGCTACGTTCAGACTTGTTTGCGGAAAAGTTGTTACGCCGTTGATCACGCCACTAGTCTTGACCCGACTCATCAGGCCGTTGCCAAACTGGCGGTTTTCGATGGCGTAGAAATTCATTTCCAGGCGATCATTCCGGTAGTCGGCAGTGCCTTCGGCCACCACTTTCTTAGGCCAGTCGATATTGGGTGGTAGCATACCTTTGGGTACCAGCGGCAGTAAGGGGCCAGGCGTAATGCTGAACTCTGACAGATTAAGTCGGCCGGCAAGCCGTTCCGGATCAAGTGCATTTTCGACCCGGCCAGTGGCCCGCACCTTTATCCCGGGGCCGTTTAATTGTATCCGGCTAAGCTCCATTTCCGCCATGGTGCCGTTGGCCCGGACCGAAAATTTCAGCTGTTGCCCCAGGTTAGTCCCGATGACCGGTATGTCCGTCATATCGGGTGCTACCAGGGCGATGTCTTTGAGGCCCAGATAGCCGTCCAGCTGGAGGCGGGCAATCATATCGTTGAAGTCTCCGCCTGCGAATTCGTAATTAATGGCGGTATTATCGCTTTTCAACTCGGAATTTGAAGTGCGCAGCCAAAAGTTCTGAAGGCCTAGGAAACTGGGGTTGTAGACCACTGTCCCTTCGGTACGTTCCAGCGTCAGCCCACTCTTTTCTTTACCTGATAGTTGGCGCGCACGCAGGTGCAGAGAATCGACAATGTAGGCAATGTCCGTTAGCTCCGCCTCAACATTTGTTACGTCGAGATGTCCGTAGTCGATCCCCGGGCCCTGCAGGGGAGCTGTCGGCGTATCCATCCGAAAAGCAAGTTTACGGGTCTGAAACAGTTCTCCGGTAAAGGCCAGCGTATCTCCCAGCTTCAGGTCAGCACCTTCCAGATTAACGTAGGGCAAGCCGGTGGTGATGTCCAGCCCCTCCATTTTGAGGGCAAAATCAGTTTCTTTGATGGTAATACGGCCAGCCTTCAGTTGCATGGATGCCGCAGCGGTAGAGGTAGTGTCTATTGGTGTTTTACCAGCGCTTATTCCGATCAGGGCATCGGTACCATCCAGTTCCAGGTAGTTAATGTCGAAGATCTGCCGGTCAAGCTGGATACCGTTGATCTTTCCTGCCAGGCGCCGGCCTTCCACGTCGGCCAAAATTCCGGCGGGGTCATCCTGATAGTAAATGTTCAGGCGTTCCAGCAACAGTTCTGCGTCCGACGCATCGATCACCCATGGTGCAGCGGCGGAAGTAGTATCCGCAAGCACCAGCACGGAAGTAGTATCGGCTCCGGTGACCATATTACCGTCAACAGCGGTAGAATCCGTTGCGCCCATGTCCAGTAGGAACTGGATATTAGAAGTGGAATCCGTCGTGCGTATGTTGGCGAAAACATCTCGCAGGACCAGGTCGGTCACCTCTACCCGCGACTTTAGCAGCCCCCACATATTTATCCCTACTCCAAGGTGGCCGATGCGGGCAATGCTGTCTCCCGCAGGGTTATTTATGTAAAGATCTTCCAGTTCAATACGACTGGGAAAATCCAGGTCAAGCGTACCTATCCCCACATCCGTGCCCAGACTGGTTCGGGCAATTTTCTCCACTTCGCGCGCTACGCGCTGTTGCACGGCGGGGACTTGCAGGAGTACAAATACGGTGACCAGCAGAGCGATGACAATGCCAAAAAACCAAAGCACTGTTTTCAGCAATCGGCGAAGAAATATTTTCAAGGGGTTGTTTGGTTGATGTGGAGGTCTGCGGGTTTAACGCAATGAAGGAAGGCTGTGTTTGATTTGTTATCCTTACAATCATAAATCGGTCAATCTTTTCCTAAGACGTTCGGGGAAGGCAAAATCCTGCGCTCGTGGTTCTACCTTTGCCGCATGGACTTTATCCTCATTGCCAAAGCCCTCCACGTAGTCGGCTTCGTTTCCTGGTTTGCCGGCTTGTTTTATCTGGGTCGGGTACTCGTCAACCATGCCGATACGGAGAACATTGCTCCGCTGGCGGGGGATGATCCCGTTGCGGTTCGTAATCGATTTAAGCAAGACATCCTGCATGAGGAGTACAGTGCTACCGCAGCCCGGGTCTACAAAATAATCGTTAACCCGGCCATGATGATTACCTGGGTGGCCGGCCTGGTGATGATCGGCCTGAACCCGGGCTACCTCCAGTCGGGGACCGGCGGGTGGCTGCACGTGAAAATTCTGTTGGTCGTGCTGATGGTGGTCTACCAACTCTACACCAAACGCAAGATCATGCTACCGATGGCCGCCGGGCAGCGGCCCTGGACCGATTGGCAGCTCCGCCTCTGGAACGAGGTGCCTACCTTCTTCCTGGTGAGTGTCCCCTTCATTGCTGTATTTGGCAAAGTGGGGCAGCTTAATTACCTGTACCTGGCCATAGGCGTAGGAATCTTTTGCCTGCTGGTTTACCGGGGGGCGGTGGGGTATCGGAAAAGTCGTAGCAAAGAAATTCAATAGAAAATTTTCTATGTCGCAGGTGTAACACTCTCACGGACAGGAGCATACAGGGTAAACAAAACCCAATTCCTATGCCTGCTATTACTACAATAGTAACCGACTACAAAATCCGGGCACAAGCCAACGGTAGCATTTATTCCGTTATCGTAGACTGCTACCGCCACGGACAACAGGTTGGCTTCGTCTTTTTCGAACAAAACCGCACCGTTTCCGAGGCTTCCGTCACTGGAGGTACTCCCCGAATTGTCCTACGCTATCCAGTCGACCTGTTCGGCCCGATCGTAGATATGCTCCGCTACGAAAAGCCGATTATTATGAGCATTAATGGCAGCCACAACAGCGGATCCATCGGGACTCAGGGAGAACCCGTTGGAGATAATGAGCCAAGCTAGTTTTTCTCTCCCCGATGCAGGAGCAATGTGAAGCGCCGTTGTCCGATGGCTTTCTCATTGCTCCTCTTCCAGATAAACACCTACCTCAAACCACTACGACCGATTAAGCGCATACCAATCAATGTTCCGGGTCAGCCACATGATGGCACCCAAAATGAGCAGTAAGCCAAGGGAGCCGACAAGCAAGGCATAATCCTGTAGTTGCAGCAAGCTGTAGAAGAAGACATAAAGGATAAACAGGATCACCGCCACCATCAGGGTCAGTTTCAGGTTCCGGAGAATGAACCAACTGTACATCGTGATCAGACTGACGATGGCCACACAACTAATCCAGTACGCAGCATCGAAAAGCAGGTGTTCACTAATGGAAAGCAACAACACGTAGAACAAGATGATTGCCGCACCGATCAGTAGGTACTGGATCGGGTGCACCCGCCGCTTGTTCAGCACTTCAATGAAGAAGAAGGTCAGGAAGGTGATGAAGATAAAAAGGATGGCGAAGTTGGTGCTTCGGTAGGTCTTCTTGTATTCGTCGACCGGGAGGAGGAGGCGGAGACCGAACAGGTCGCCGCTTGTAATGTAACCATCAGACGGGTCGACGTAGTTATAGCTATTTATTAGCCCAAGTACCCCACTATTGCTGTACCCTGTGCTGGAACTGGGCACAAAACTCCCCGTCCCTTGCTGCGGATAATTACGGTTCAGTTGCAGTATTTCCCAGTTGGCGGTAAAGCCATTGGCGGTGATCTCCCTGCTTTGCGGTAAGAACCCGCCATCGAAACTTGGGTTCGCCCACCCCCCGGTCATAGTCACCGTAGTGCGTTTGCCAAACGGGCGAAAATAAAGAGCTGAGCTACCATTGAGATCCAGGGCAAAGCTGAAGTCAATTTCCTGTTCCTGGCCGGTAATCGCCACCGGGACACTGGCGCCACTTTGAAATATTTCGTTGGTGACCGTTCCCGGGCCAAGGCTGAGGGGGACATCCCCAAAACGGAGGTCAATCGCTGACTGAACACCGGTCATATCCGAGATTCCGATGGAAAACAACGCATTCTCCCATTGCAGGGAATTTTCCGGGAGGTTCAGCGCCGCCGCGTTGAAGCCATCGAAGTTCCCCCTGATCTGCAATTTGGTATTGTAGAGCACGACGACAAAAATGCCCCGATAACGTTCCTCGGGGTTAAGCTGACCTTGCACATCAATCACATTAGGCAGAAAGTGCGCGTAGCCGCTATTTGACGTACTGGTTTTACCATCGGCACTTAGCTTATCGTAGCTGTATGGCACAGAAATCACTGGCCCGCCAACCATTTGCTCCATCCCCCATTTCGAAGCGACCTCTTCTTGCGCAGCATCCCGTAATCGCTGCCGGTCAGAGATCAGCCCGTCCAGCATCAGTGCCGGAATCATGAGGAACAGGATCATCAATCCAATGATGATCAGTTTCAGGGTGATGGAACGACGGGCCCAGGAATTTAGGCGATCGAAGAAGGAAGGCGAAGTGGACATGGGCGCGCGGTTGAAAGTCCGTCTAAGGTAATACCTTAAGTACGAATAGGAAGTAGGGCGAGGCCGCAGGTGCAAGGAAAAGGCTCAAGGAGCAAGGTCCTGACTGACACTCAAAAACCTGGCGGACGCTCGAGAACCCGACGGACGCTCAAAGGTCCCTGCGGGACGCTTCGAGGTCCGCCGTCAACCCCACATTGCACCTGCGGCCGCGCCACAAAAAAGACATTATGTCATGCTATTTATTCGAAACATGACATTGTGTCGCTAAATATTTGAAGGTTTGCCCCTGGCCCGCCCTTTGCCTAAGTATCCACGTCTGGCAATAATGTCGACGCATCAACCTAACAAAACCGAATCACCATGAATCTCATCAATCACAACCGCCCACTTCCTGCCAACTTCTTCCGCTTTTTCGATGACCACGCGACTAAGGCTGCTGACAGCTACCGCCCCGCCGTCAACATCAGCGAAACGGACGACGCCTTCAACCTCGAACTACTGGCTCCCGGCCGGGCAAAGGAGAATTTCAACATCGCCTTTAACGAAGGCACGTTGGAAATTACTTACACTACGCCCACAGTAGCTGACAATGACGCAACACCCGTTGCGCCCACCTACCGTCGGCGCGAGTTCAAACTGGCCGATTTCACCCGTCGTTTCCAACTGGACGACAAGGTCATCGACACGGAAAGCATTGACGCGACCTACGTTGACGGGGTACTCCGCCTGGCACTGCCTAAGCGTGAAGAAGCCCTGCCTAAAGCTCCCCGCCAAATTGCGGTAGCCTAAGGCCGTAGCAATACGGATCGAAGCAGAAAGTTTTAGACTATTGATAGTTGCCGGTCCGGGGGGAGCCCCGGGCCGGTTTTTTAATTGGTAACAAACGCTTCCTGCAGCGCCTGCCCAATCGCCCTGCTTAAAGCGTCGCGGTTGGTCGCATCGTCATAGGCCTTCACCCAAACGTGCGCACCATCACTGGCCCGGATCACCTCCACCAGGAGTATCTCGGCCCCATCCCTTTCCAGGAATTTGCCGTTCACCAACCCGTCAATCCGGTACTGTTCGATCAGCTGCCGGAAGTTGCCGGAGATAAAATCTGTAGTGGTGGTAGGGCCGATCAATTCATACTGCGCGTCTACTGACTCGTTCAGGTATTCGAGCAGATCAAAGGCGATGCTGTTCCCTACGAAAGGGCTGGCAGCATCCTTTGGCAGGAATGGCATGATGGCGATTCTTGGTTTTGAGGTTATTACGGAGTCAGCCACAGGCCCCATGGCACTAAAATAGAGCAAGGCCAGGAGCACCGCGGTACCTGCTAGGGCCAAAAGTCTCCTACGATTGTTCCGAGTCCTGGGGCTGTCGGATGTTGCGTGGCGAAAGTCGGCAGTTTTTCCAGATGATGATGTTTTCTCAGCCGAGACATCACTTGCCGGTTCATCGTTTAATGGCGCCACCCAACGATACCCCCTTCTTGGGATGGTTTCCACGAAACAGGGGGCTGCGGCACTGTCTTGAAGGGCTGCACGGATTTGCCGGATGCAGAAATGAATACTTCCGTCATAATCGACGTGAACGTCGGGCCAAATAGCAGACCTGATCTGCTCATGGCTCACGATCTCCGGGTAATTATCAAGCAACAGCACCAGCAACTTCGTGGGTTGAGGCGCCAGCCTGCTGCGCCGTTCTTGCTCACTACCCCGGGCGTAGACCAATTCTCCAGCATCTTCGTCAAAGGTGAAACCTCCAAATTTTACCAGGTTATTCATTTGCTAAAGGTACCGGAGTCGGAGAAAAAAAGAACGGAAAACGGTTATAGCTGCTACAAGGCCTGCCACACCACCATTCAATACCCCTCCCTTTTATCCTTTGCGCCGACCGCTGCTTTAGCCCCCTTGCTGCGGAGGAAAGCCGCCACCTTTTCGTCCTTCGTATTTTGCAAGGGCGTCTGGCCCTGACTGGAGAACTTCCGGCCGACCCGGTTCACATCGGCACCATTTTCTACCAGCAATTCCGCCACTTCAAGTTGCCCTCGCATGCAAGCCCAGTGTAAAGCCGTCGTTCCTAAAAAATGTTGCGCTTCCACTTTTGCCCCACGCTCCAACAGCAGGTTCATCATGTCCGCTCCACATTTCCCGATAATTGGGTAAACAAGCAGTGGAAAATCATGGGCTCCACGTTCATGGACTCGGTTAGGGTCCTCGTCGAGCAGCCTTGTGACGGTCGTAACATCATTTTGCATTACGGCAGTTGGCAGGGAGTAGGCCGCCCCGTTTTCCAGCAAGAAACCCACGATTCCTTTATTCCCCATGTGTGCGCCGGCCTCTACTCCGGACTCACTTGTCAGCGTAACACTGTGCGCCAGCCGGGGATCAGCCTTTACCGTTTGCTGTACTGCCTCCAGGTTTCCATGGGACTTTCCCACCAGACTACCCAGCAAATGATACGGCAGGCTACCCAGGTCCGGAGCTAAATAGGGCTTGCCATCTTTATCAAAAGCCGTGCGGGAAGTTGTACAAATCCGGGCAATCTTTTGCTCGTTCCGCAACAGGTCCCAAACATCCTTTTTACCGAAATACTCGGCTACCTGGGCTGCTGTTTTTCCTTTTCGGTTCTTTCGGGTCACATCGGAACCCAACCGAACCAACATTTCCACCAATTCCCAACTCCCCCGTTCGGCGGCGATGTGTAAAGGGGATGCTTCGGCACTGGCGGAAAGATTCGGGTCGGCGTTATTTGACAGCATCGAAGCTGCCGTCAATTCTGCCACGGCCAGGTCCGGATAACGCAAGGCTTTTTCCAGTGGGGAGGAGGTGGCGTCGACAGGAATGGGGGCATTGGGGTCTCCGCCTTTGGCGTATACGCGCCAGATGTCGCTGCCTGCTCCGCCTGCGGCGGCGGCCCACATGGGTGTTCCTCCCATGGCGTGTCCATTGTTCATGCGCCGCTCCGTTGCGGCGGATGGCTCACCGAGCAGCGTCGTGTATTGCTCCCAGTCTCTGGCCAACAGGGCTTCATGCAGATCCGGCTCATATCCAGCTTCCCGTAAAAAAACACCCAAATCACTATGGCCGGCCAGTAAGGCCAGTGTAAATCCGGTTCTGCCCGTTTTATCCTTGGCAGTAAGTAGTCCGGCATCTGTGGCCAACAAATTCCGGACCTGCTCCAGGTTGCCTTGGTGGCAAGCCTTCAGGAACTGCTTAACGCCTGAACTAGTGTTTACGGCGAACGGATCTGCACCGATAAGGGTGGAAGAATAAGCCAATGCTGCACTTACAACAGCATATTTGATAAAATTTCGCCGGGTATCCCGGTTAAGTCTGTTGTCGTTTTTCATAGCCTCAAGATAAGGGGAGGCCTACCCAAACCCTGTGCTAAGCGGCCTGAGAAAAGGCTTAGAAAAGGCTTTGGTCCCTTGATAACCGGACAACTAGACAACCGGACAACCCGATAACTAGACACCCCACCTACATCCCCTCCACCACCAGCACCAGGGAATCGGGCTTAATAAGGATCTCCAGCATTTTCCGTATTTCCTCCCGTTCTTCACGCGTTTTTGTGGTTGTTAGCCGGGGTCCTTGCCGACTGCGCTGTACGGCGACCAGGGTGTACCCTCCCGTTGAGTCCGCCGCAGGCACATTGGCGAAGTAGACCTCTTCTATATCAGAAAATTGCTCAATCAAGGTCTGACGCGAAAGGTCGAATCTTACGGAATCACTGAATGATTCCACAATTTTGCGGTTGATTTGCTGCTGGCTAGATTCAATTTTAAGAAGCCTTGTTTCAAGCCTGTCAATATTATCCGTCAGTCCTCCCATTTTATCCAATCTCCCCTGAATACCTGCAAGGGTAGAGACGGTAATGCCGTCAGTGTTGGTACGAATGTCATAAATATTGAGCTTGAAGGAGTCCCGGAGGATGTTGGTGTAGTATTTGACGGTATCACGGTTCAAAAATATATTTTTTCCGGGATAAACCAGGATCAGACTATCCTTGTGTTCGTCGATGTAACTATAATCGAACTTACTTTCTTCGAAATATTTTTCTGTAAATGCTTTGGCCGCGTTCTTGTTCCTGACTTTGGAATAAACGTCCACGGTCACATAAATGCCGGGCAAAAGCATCAGGACACTTACCAGGCCGATGATAAGCTGGCTGCGCCGTTTCTCTTTGGCGTTGACGTAAGTCCGGTAAGGGAAACGCAATAATCGAATGATGATATAAGCCGTGATGGCAATGAAAAAAGAGTTGAGAAAAAAGAGGTAACCTGCCCGCCAAAAGATGGAGAGCCCTTTACCGGCATCCCCCGTGAAATACTCCACAATACCATAACCGGCAACGCAAAGTGGCGGCATCAGGGCGGTGGCAATGGCCACCCCCGGAATTGCGTTGGTCTTGTCTAAACGAGTAATGGAGATAATGCCCGCCAGGCCGCCAAAGACGGCCACCATTCCGTCCAGAATGGTAGGGGCAGTACGGGCCTGAATTTCGGGAGTGAATTCGCTGATGGGCGTAATCGCAAAATAAACTATACTTGTGATCAGTGCGATGACGATGGCGATACCAAAGTTCTTCAGGGCTTGCCACAGCATATCCCGGTCATTGGTCCCAATACCCAGCCCAACTCCAAGAATCGGGTTCATCAGCGGGGAGATCAACATGGCCCCGATGATGACGGCACCGGAGTTGAGGTTCAGCCCCAGACTGGCGATCATTATTGAGCAGACCAACATCCAGGCGTTGGACCCCCGCATTAATTTGCCGCTAACGATTGACTGGACCGCACCGGCCCGGTCACTCCCTTCCCGCAGGTCGAAAAAATCATTAAACCATTCGCGGATGGAATGGCCGGGGGTTGCTTCTCCGGAGATCGGTTTATTTGTTTCTTCTATACTCATTGTGGGCGTCACTCTGGGTTTGGGGAAAGATACGTAGCGAATGGGAGAAGAGAGGAAATGGGGGAAGGGAGGAAGGGGTGAATGGTAGAAGGAGCTGCCGCTGACACCATTCGCTGCGCTTCGCTTGCTCACCTTAGCGTGAGGGGATAATAAGCGTGTGCCAAAAAACCGCCTTCATACGAGCGATAGCGAGCAGATATGTGCGGCAGCTATTCTCTCATTCAATTATTCTCCCATTCGATTATTCCCTTGGGCGCGGCCGCAGGTACAAGGAAAGGTACTTGAGCAAGAGGCAACACCGTTGTAACCCACCATTAATGAAAAATGCCTTAGTCGATGTACATCAACTAAGGCAAAAGTGAGCCCGGCAGGTTTCGAACCTGCGACCGCCAGATTAGAAATCAGGTGCTCTATCCCCTGAGCTACGGGCCCTTAAGAACCGCGAAGGTAAGTCGCGGCGCGAAAGGTTGAGGCATGAGAACGCAAAATTGAGGTGGAAAAGTTTCGTACGGGGTTAGAGGCTAACGTAAACCACTAGTTTCCGGGGATTTAACGGCTAGTGCCAGGTACTGGTGCCATATTTTTGAACACCTCCAGTCGGTCCGTCCCTACCGCTTTTTTTTCGACCAGGGTTGCATCGGCGGGAAGGTGGGGGGCAATCACGCCGCTCCCAAAACGGGCTGTGCCCGTAAAAACACGGGCCTCGTCCCACAAGCCAGTGGTGATAAAGGCATTCAGTAGTGCCGCACCGCCTTCTACGGTAACTTCCCCTACACGTTGCGCCATCAACTTGCCCAGCACCTGCGTCAGCGCCTCCTGATTAAGGTCTTTATCCAAAACCACCACCTCCGCAGCCAACTCAGGTCGCGCGCGGGAAGTAAACACCAATGGTTGCTGACCCGAGCCAGCAAACAGCTTTTCTTTTCCCGTGCATCGGTTCCGCAAATCAACAATTACCGGCTGGGGGGTCGGGCCGGAAAACAGTCGGGTGTTTAGGGAAGGATTATCCTCCACCACCGTACGTCCGCCCACCAGAATGGCCGAAGTATTGGCCCGCCAACGATGGACCAATCGCCGGCTCAGCGGATGAGTGATCCAGTATGCCGCCTTGCGGTCAGCTGGACGAATGAACCCATCCGACGAGCTAGCGAACTTAAGCACAACGTAAGGTCGCTGCAACGTAACCAAAGTATGCCGATGCGCATTCGGAAGTTTCGTGTCTGCGAAATCCGGGTATTCACGCACCGTGATATCGGCTCGCTGCAGAATTCGAACGCTTTCGCCAGCGACCCCGGGAGTAGGGTCACGCTGCGCGAACACCACGGTTTTAATTCCTTCGCGGCGTATTTTATCCGTACACGCTCCGGATCGGCCGGTGATACAACATGGTTCCAGACTGATGTAGAGGGTACTTTCCGGAATCAACAGCCGATCCTCCGGTCGCACACTCGCCAGGCAATTTACTTCTGCATGCCCCTGGCCAGCAATCCGGTGATACCCCTCACCGATGATCCTGTCCTGATGTACCAATACCGATCCTACCCGGGGATTATCCCTTACGCGACCGTCACCCAGCATAGCCAGTTGAGCACAGCGCCTGAGGTATTTTATGTCCTTCTCCAAGTTCGCGGATTTAATAGTGGGTAGTAAAACAACGCAATTTCAACACGCAAAGGTTCATTGCCTGAACTCCTGACGACTATGGACTACCGACGATAAACTACTGACTAAACAACCCTCCCCCGGGTCATCTCACGTTTCCCGGGCGGACCAGGCAGGGCTTCGACCTTGAAGCCGGCATCCCGAAGATCCCGCTTGAACTGGCCTTTGGCGCAGTAAGTCACGAAAACGCCTCCGGGTTGGAGTGCTGCCAGGCAAATTCTCATGGCCTCCTGGGTCCAAAACTCGGGTTGGCTGCGGGGAGCAAAGGCGTCGTAGAAAATCACGTCAAAGGAATGTAAAGGATAAGGCCGGGGCATCACCTTCAGGAAATCCTGGCGAATTTTACGTAAAGAGAAATTTGAGGTTATCGCTACCGAAACCTCCCATTCTGCCGCATGAAGCTCCGTCAGCCAATCCAGGGGAACGCCCATTAGCTCAGGATAATTGATTCCGGCAATATCTTCTTCAGTGACGGGAAACAACTCGAAAGTGGTAAAATTGAACTGTACACCGGGCCAGTTTTCGGCCAGCTGGCGAACGGTAAGTGCGTTGAGACCAGTCCCAAAGCCCATTTCCAAAATCTCGATAACGGTCTGTCCGCTTTCCAGCAACGGCATCAGCCCGTGTTTAAGGAAAACGTGTCGGCTTTCCTGAATGGCCCCATGGGCACTGTGGTAATCCACCCCGAACTGTTGACTTAACAGGGTGTGGCTTCCATCGGCGGTAAGGGAGAGACGACTCATGGTTAGGAACTAGGGAGCTAGGAGCTAGAAACTAAGAGCCAGGAGCTAGTCTTGCTAGCTCCTGGCTCCTAGTTTCTATTCTAAGCTGGGTATAAATCTGCCACTCGAATTTTCAAATGGCTGGCATTATGGGTACACTTACCATCCTCGATCAACAGCGCCTGGGGTGATTGGTGCTGCACGTCAAATTCATCCGCGATGTAATTACTTACTTCACGATAGCGGATCAGGTCAAGGTAATAAGCTTCAACCTGGGTATCATCGAGGTCCCAACTCATTTCCAGCCGGCTTTTGGCCATCGAGCTGATAGAACAGCGGGTGCTGTGCTTAAGGATCAGACAAGGTACTACGCGACTGCGATCAATGATGACATCTATATCATTGATCGATTGAATTTCGTGCCACTTCATATTGCTAATTGTTATTTCGTTGCTTAAATGAGATTTATAGCAACTGAAACACAATCTTGCAGGAATTCGTTGAGTGAGAAATTAGTGGGACAACCTACTCCTCGATTACATGAGCTAAGTGTCGTCATAGCGATAGCGACAAAACCGATAAAGAGGCGAGAATTGGGGACAATACGTTTCATGGAATAATGTATAACTGGGATAATCTAAATCATATTCGGAACCCTTAACGGTTCCGCGTGTTAAGACGATGAACGTGCCAAAAGGTTATTCTGGTGTGTCTTAGCGCCAGTAGTTTCCTAAAGTGTCGGTCTTAGGTTACTTTTGCGGCCGCAAAGGTATAATACTCCCGGGCACTAAACGTGACCGGGAGCGGTTGAAAAAGAAAATAGTTTGTTATTGGGTGTCTTACTGCAGTGAGATCATTTTCTACAAATTTCACCTTCGTTCAATCCAACGCCTTCAGTTCCAGGGCGAGCAGTTTCGACACTGCGGCCCAACAATTTTAACAAGCGGTGGCTTAGGCCACCACAGCATATTTGAACCTTAAAAACAGTTTGCCCCGATGGCTAGAAAACTTGCCCTGCGCGACGCCTTACGCGAAGCGATGATCGAAGAAATGCGCCGAGACGAAGACGTCTTCCTGATGGGAGAAGAAGTAGCGCAATACAATGGTGCCTATAAGGTCAGTAAAGGAATGCTCGATGAATTCGGCCCTCGCCGGGTGATCGACACGCCAATTGCTGAGCTCGGTTTTGCCGGCATCGGGGTAGGAGCTGCGATGAACGGCCTGCGGCCGATCGTGGAATTCATGACCTGGAACTTTGCCATTCTGGCCTTCGACCAGATCGTAAATAACGCCGCCAAGACCCTCAGCCAGAGTGCGGGACAGTTCAACTGTCCGATCGTATTCCGGGGGCCTTCGGGCTCCGCCGGCCAGTTGGCACAGCAGCACAGCCAGATGTTTGAAAGCTGGATGGCGAATACGCCTGGCCTGAAGGTCATCTCCTGTATCCACCCTGCCGATGCGAAAGGACTGCTGAAAAGCGCCATCCGCGACAACGACCCCGTCTGTGTAATGGAGTCTGAGATGCTGTATGGCTACGAAGACGAAGTGCCAGAGGGTGAGTTCCTGGTACCGATTGGCAAAGCAGCCGTTCGCCGTGAAGGAACGGACGTTACCCTGATCTCTTACAACAAGATGATCCTGGTAGCGCTTGAAGCAGCTCAGGAACTGGAGAAGGAAGGCATCAGCGCCGAGGTCATTGACCTCCGTACGATTCGCCCGCTTGACCGCCAGACCATCATCGAGTCCGTAAAGAAGACTAACCGCGCCGTAGTGGTTGACGAAGCCTGGCCGTTTGCCGGCATCAGCTCGGAGATCACCTACGAAATTCAACGCTCTGCGTTCGATTGGCTCGACGCACCGGTCATCCGTGTCAACAGTGCCGACACCAACCTCGGGTACGCCCCTACCCTCGTGGAGGAGTACCTGCCTAACCCGGCGAAGGTGATTCGTGCAGTTAAGGAAGTGATGTACATCAAGAAATAGTCCTTTGGACCATTAATGCTTTGGTCCGTTGGATTAACGGGCCGTTAGTAGCCCGCTCTGGAACTTCGGTTTCGGGGCGGGCTGCTTTTTTTGGCGGGAACGCAGGTGCGAAATAAGGGACGAAAGATTAAAAGACCTAAAGACTAATCCCTACCTTCGTAAAGTGAAATTCGGAACTACTCCATTAGACTTTGTCATCATCGGCCGTTCGATTCTCTCCTCCATTGAGAATCCTACTGCGGAGCTGTATCGTGGACTGATCAACGAACTGGCCCAACGCGGACACCGAACCACCTTTCTGGAGCTGCACGAGCCCGGAAAGAAATATGTTCGTGACATGCTCAAGTCGCCCTACTGTGAAGTATGGACCTACTCCAACACCGATCAATTACTGGAAGAATACAGCTACGCCATCCAGAGTGCTGACGTCATCCTGATGGGCAGCATGGTGCAAGACACCAACCGGATCGCCGAGTGGATTGCCGAAGAAGCCCGCGGCATCACCGTTTACTACGACACGAACCTCAGCGCAACCATCGACCACCTGCAGTGTCGCCAAGACCATGCCGCCTTTTGCCTGTCGGCCGATAACCTGCGCCACTTCAATTTATTCCTTTCCACTACCGGAGGCCCTTTCCTCGAAAACCTCGCCACCACCTACGGCATTGATCAAGCCCGCCCGCTGTACGAAAGCGTAGACCCCTACAGTTTCTACCGCACTGATTCAGAAAAAAACTATGATCTCGGTTTTATCGGAAATTTTAAGCTGGACCGGCAAGAGCTCCTGAACAGTATGCTGCTCGGGCCCGCCCAGCGGACGCCCAACCGCAAATTTTCCCTGACCGGCAGCGGTTACCTCGAATCTGACTGGCCAAAGAACCTCACCTATCTGGAATACCTTCCGGAAACCAATCTGGTGGATTTTTATAACCGCCAACACTGTTCTCTGGTCTTAAGCCGGGCCGATCGTCGGCGAATGGGCTATACGCCAACTCGCCGCCTGCTGGCCGCAGCAGCCTGCGGCGTTCCTGTACTGACTGACCGATGGGACGGCATCGATGAATTCTTCGAACCCCACCGTGAAGTATTCTGCGTTAATGACGAGCAAGATGTACTGGCCGTCCTTTATGGTAAGGAAGAAGGTCACCGCCGCAAAATCGGCGGCGAAGCCCGGAAGCGGATATTGGAACAGCATACTACCAGTCACCGGGCAGAGCAGTTGCTTACTTATTTGGCTGAAATTACAGATTAGACAAAAACTCGCCTAGTTTTTTTCTCGGCAGACGCGCTTCGCGCTTGGTAGTGGGTAGTGCTACCGCGTGGGGATGCTCGCTGCGCTCGTGCGGGCTAAAGTCCCGTTAACGATGGTGCTGAACGAGCGGCAGCGAGCAGAGGGGGTGCGGAGCCTACAAGCGCAGCGTCGTCTACAGGGTCGCAAAGCGGCCGTCTACCGAGCGAGCGAGTTTCCGTCTACTCTTCCGCTGCCAGTACACCGTTAATACTGAGCCGGTTAGCCAGGTCCATTACCGCGACAACACCCTCGATCGGAGCCTTACGGTCAGGAGAGATGAACATAGAATAGCTGCCGCCGGCCTTCTCCGCCAGGGTTCTTTCCAGTGCTTCGACGGTGGTTCGTTTGCCGTTGAAATAGAAAAGGCCGTCGTTATCGATCCGTACGTCGTCCAGTTTCCGGTTGTTCGAAACCTCCGGGGAGTCCGAACGGCCAGGAAGCTTTAGGTTCAGGGCATTAGGAGACACAACGGTGGAGGTGAGCATGAAGAAAATGAGCAACAGAAAGATGATGTCCGTCAGGGAGGACATGTTGAATTCGGCGCTTACTTTACTTCTTTTCTTTAAACCCATTGTTGGACTATTGGTACTGTTGGTCTATTGGTTCGTTGGTCTATTGGTCTTTTCGTTTCTTGGTACTTCCCACATACGAGCGCAGCTAGCAAAGGCGTGTGGCAGCCTACCTTCTACCCTCTACAAGTGACAAAGCGACGTCTGTAGCGTGAGCGGAGCGAACGTCTAGCTACGTGGTTGGGTAGCGATGATGGCCCGGGCCCGTCTGCTGGCCGCCAGCTTCATAATGGGCTGGATGCGATCAAAGGGAACACCAGTTTCAGCCACAATCGTTACCGTAGCTTTATCCTGATCATCTACCTGCGCAAGCGCATCAGAAATGGCCTGGCTGATGGCGGCACCGGTCACGTCAATGTTGTTGACGGAAGTGGCACCATCCTTCTCCAGCTGAACGACGATGTTGGTCGGCGCTACGGTCTGACTATCGGATATCGGCAGTTGAAAAGGCTTGATCTGGACGATGTTCGACGTCAACATAAAGAAAATCAGCAACAGGAAGATGATGTCCGTCAGGGAGGACATATTAAATTCAGCGCTTACTTTACTTCTTTTCTTTAAACCCATGGTTGGAGTTATTGGACTATTGGTGCTGTTGCTCTATTGGTTTGTTGGTATTATTGGCCTTTTGGAGCAGCAGACTATCTGACTCCGTGCCTATCTGGCTCCCGGACTTTACCCCGGTTCCTGGAGCAGGTCCATGAACTCAGTAGTTGTACGTTCGATTTTGTAGACCACCCGGTCAACGGAGGCAACCAGCAGGTTATAGCCAACGAAGGCAAGGATACCGATGAAGAGGCCGGCGGCGGTGGTCAGCAGAGCGGAGTAGATACCGCCCGCAAGCACATCGGGGGTGATGTTCTCCGCCGTGGACATTTCGTAGAAAGCAGAAATCATACCCGTTACCGTACCGAAGAAGCCGATCATTGGCGCAGCACCGGAGATACTGGCCAGGGTGCTCAGCCCTTTTTCAAGGCGGAAGATCTCCAGATTACCAACGTTTTCAACGGCTGCGTCGATGTCCCTAAGGGGTCGACCAATGCGCTGCAAACCTTTATCCACCATTCGGGCAACGGGGCTATCGGTAGTGGCACAAAGTGCACGGGCGTTGGCCATGTTTCCGGAAGATATCTCCATCCGGATCCGATCCATAAAACCCTGGTCTTCACGTCCGGCAGCTTTGATGGTGGTGTAACGCTCTACGAAAATGTAGAGTCCGACAATAAAAAGAACCAGCAGAATACCAACGATGGCGATGGTCAGCATACCAGAATCGAGCAGAACACTCAATAAGTTATCACTTTCGACAACTGGTTCAGTTTGATCCATAGCGAGATCTGGCGTCTGGAAAAGAAAAAGGAAATTCATTAACATCTGGGCGTATTTAGCGAATGCAAAACGAAGCGGTTGCGCTTTTCGTATCTCGATTAGCGTAACGTTTAATTCTCATAGAGGGCTAAAGGTAGGATAATGGACTTAAATTCAGTAGAGAAGTAGGCTCCGTTGACCGTTATTTCAGCCCGTTTCCTAATTGGTCTGCCCCTAATCCGGCCACCTTACGGGTTTAGCACTACCATAGAAAGTATGTTTTCGTAAATTTGATTGGCCAATTCACGTTGCATCTGGCCTTGACATCGACTGATTTGGCGTCCTATTTCCTATTGAACAACACCATGCACCGATTTTCACTCCTATTCTTCCTACTGTTCTGCAGCCTCGCGGCCCCCGGCCAGTCGCGCTCAGCGGCAGGCGATGCCCGGGCAGCCATACAAAGGGCTGGAGCTGAATGGCGTGCAGACGGCAGCGATGGCTACCTTTCGGTCCAACTAACCAAACCAATTAGGTACGCAGCAGGCAACAGTGAGGCAACCGCCGAAGCCTTTATGCAGGAATTTGGTGCGGGGCTGGGCCTTGCCGTGGAGGATTCAATAAATACTTCTGTACTGGTCCACCAGCGCCGTGGTGTCAATGGTGGGCAATACCTTCGGTTCGCCCAACATCGTGAGGGTATTCCGGTGCTGGGCGGCAACTTTACCGTTGCCCTAGACCAGGAAGGCGACGTTACCGGGTTTAACGGCACCCTGCTTTCTCCAACTTCCTTTGCACCTGCGCCAGCGCCCCAAAGTGCTTCCGATCACCACCAACAAGCCAGGCAGGTCCTGCTCGACAAATATCCCCATGCCCTGCAATGGGACGTAACTCCGGGGCAACTTACCTGGACAAGTGCTAACCCCTGGCAACCTGGCCGGGACAATCCAGTTTTTTTGACCAGAGCCTACGAGGTTACCGAACCCGCTGGCTTCCGCGCAGAGCGTGTGTACCTCCGGGTAACCACTGGACAGCTGGTACTTCGCCATCAGTTACATTGTGACCTTGACCGCCGGCTGTACCACCGCAACACGGCCGGCTTCAACTCCGTCTGGCGCGAAGGTGACGCCTTCCCTGGTGACCTCGCGGCCGACGATCAGGAATTATTGGTTGCCACCGAAGAGTTCTATAACCTGTTCCACCGGACTTTCGGCCGTATCAGCTACGATGATAATAACGGGCAGATGCGTGGGGTCACCAACGCCTTCCTGAACAATTGCCCCAACGCCAATGCCGGCGGCAACGTAGTCCGCCACTGTACCGGCGTTGTCTCCGACGACATTGTCGGCCACGAGTGGACTCACAATTACATCCGCTCAATGAATGGCCTGATCTACGCCTTCGAAAGTGGCGCCATCAACGAAGGGTACGCAGATATTTTTGGCGAATGCCTCGACCTGCTCAATAACCGCGGTGACGATACCAACGACCAACTGCCCAGAACCGACTGTGACGATAATAATATGCGCTGGCTGCTCGCCGAAGATGCCACGGCTATAGACACTGCGCTGCGGGACCTTTGGAACCCTGAGTGCAAATTTGACGCATCCAGCCGGGACAGTCCGTATTTCGTTTGTTCAACTGAGCAAGACGATGCCGGCGGGGTACACACTAATTCCGGCCTGGTGAACAAGACATTTGCTTTACTGGCAGACGGCGGCACCGTTAACGGCGTCACCTTTCCCGGCATTGGGCTAACCAAGGCCATGCATATTTTCCACCACGCCAATAACAATTACATCACCCAGGTTACAGATTTCTTTGCCCTGGGGGACATGCTGGTCGTATCTGCCAATGACCTCCTTGGCGTAAACCTTCCAGCGCTTACCCTGCTCTCGCTGCCCGCCATGCTTTCGGACTCGATCATCCGGCCAGCAGACATCCAGCAACTGGAACTGGCCATTTCAGAAACGCAGCTACGGGGTGAAGGCCCGTGCCCGCCCAGCCCTACCCTGGCGCAGGGAGCCCCCGGGAACTGTGCTTCAGCCACGGTTAATGCCTTCGGCATAATCCTGACGCAGAACTGGGAGGACAGTTTACAGGATTGGTCCGTTGTGGAGTTGCCCGAGGTAGATTCCACTTGGGATGCCAAACCCTGGACCATTACTGAAAGCCTTCCCGACGGTCGCCCGGGGCTCGGGGTTTTCGCACCTAATCCACGGTCGGGAGACTGCCTTGATGACCTGGAAAACGGGCAGGTGCATCTTACCAGTCCGACCATATCGCTACCAGTTGAAGAAACGGAGTTCATCCTCTCTTTCGATCACTACTACGTCACTCAGAAGGGTTATGACGGAGGGGTACTTTACCTTTCCCGTAACAACGGTAATTTTGTTGTTGTCTCCATGAATGCCTTTCTGTTCAACGGTTACGATGATCGGTTAGAAGATGAGTTTGGTAACGACAATCCGCTTGCTGGCTTACGGGCTTTTCATGGAAGTGATCAGAACAGCACCTCCGGTACGTGGGGTACCAGCATTGTTGATCTGAACGAAGCGGGAGTCCAGCCCGGCGATGACATCCGCCTTCGTTGGGTAATGGGGCACGATGGTTGTGACGGCAGACTGGGGTGGTACCTGGATGACATCAAGATCGGATATTGCGGAACCTCAGCACTCCCCGTAACCTTTCTGAGTTTTAATGCAAGTGCGGCTAAAACCCACATTGCGTTAGCGTGGCAAACTGCCGACGAGGAACAAAATGATGGTTTCTACGTGGAGCGGCGCGAAGTAGACGCTGCTGCCTACCGGGAGCTCGGCTTCGTTTCGGCGGGAAGAAACCAGTACTCGTTCGATGACCATTTTGCACAGCCGGGCGTAAACTATTATTACCGCTTACGGCAGGTTGATTTTGATGGCTCAGAGCGGTACTCTGATCTGGTTAGTGCCAGGATTGCAATATCCGGCCTGCAAGTCTTCCCTAACCCCGTTTATGGACTTTTGAACGTACGCTCTGGCCATCAGGAAGGCAACGTAATTATTTACAACGCAGCGGGTAAAAAAGTGATGGAAGCAAAGCTAAACGAGGGCGCCGCCAGCTTAAGAACGGGAAGTCTTTCCGGAGGCATTTACTTGCTTCGGGTAGCGGACGCTGTCGTGCGGGTGGTGGTGCGATAATTCAGCAGGCCGGCAGGCTCAATTCTCAGACTGCCCTCCTCCACCATAAACTGTGGAGCGACGATACCATCATGTGGGCGCGCCGATAGTTATCGGGGCAGGTGCAAGCAAATGGACCAACAGGCGATGGATCGGGACGCTATAGTAGCAAGCAACCAATTGTAAGGGGTGTATCCGGCGATCAAATACGGCCGTAACAGGCTGATTCAGGGGGCCAAGGAAGATAATTGCTTGGGTAATTGCCCGTAAAAGCTGCTTATAAAAGTCCCCTGAACGCAAAAAAGCCGCTCCAGTTCACGCCATATACCACCATTTCCCCGATTTCCCCCCCCTTTCCCTAAACGCTTAGTGACTTTCACAATAAAACGCCTTTAAGTTTACTACATTCGTGTATTACTCTCTCTTATTTATTCGGGTTTTATCTGACACACATTTATAATGACGACCTCTCTCACCGGTGATGAGAAGGATGACCTTATTAGAAGTCTAACAAGACAACTGAAGGTCTCCCACGCCGAATCAAACCTACATTTAGCGGAAGTCCGCCGCTTCAACTTCATTGTTTCAGAAATCACTGAGGCCGCCGAGGGTGGCATCTTTGTCCGACAAAACGTCGGGGGTGATTACATGTACATCTCTGAACAGCTGGCCGAAATACTTGGCTATGGCGACGTGGGCATGCCACCTTCTTACCGACAATTCCTGGAGCAAATCCACCCGGAAGACCTCAACCGCGCGTTGGAGTTTGCAGCGATGCGCAAGCCGGTTAAAACTAATGCTGCCTCCCCTGCTTCGGCAACTTCATCAGCGCCTGCCCAGGCAACTATCGGGGCACCTGAAGGTGCTCCTGCTTACCAAAGCGTACTTTCTCTTCCGGACAAGAAACCGATTCCGCTCAATATTTTCACTACCGGTGCCGGTGCTCACCTTGAATTCAGGTACCTCAACCAGGCTGGCGAATACCGCTGGTTCCGGGCAAGTGCCAAACGCTATCAGCCAGACGCCGGACCGGAGCAAATTATCGGGCTGATCATTGACATCAACGACGTAAAATTATTGGAGGCGCAGCGACAGGCCGTCAACGAAGAACTGAAGGCCTTCATGTACAGTGTGGCACATGATCTGCGGGCTCCCGTACGTCACATCGCCAGCTTTGCCGAAGTGATTCGGGAAGAGCCAGACGCTCCGGCTGAGGAACGGGAGCTTTACCTTGGATACGTGGAGCAATCTGCCGACAAGCTGGGTAAAATGATCGATGGCCTGCTGATGCTTAGCCGCAACCAGCGGTATGTTCCGCAGATCGTCCCGGTCAACATCGAAAACTTATTGGAAGAACTGATTCGGAAAACCCGTCAGTCTGAAATGCAGGCACCGGAACTGATCATCGAGCAAGATGCCTTCCCCATTATTCATACGGATGCGGGTCAGATCGAGCAAGTGATTCAGAACCTGCTGTCTAACGCCATCAAGTACTCCAGCACGCAGGAGCGGGCGGTCGTCCGGATCAATTACTATTTGCAGGAATCGCAGCACATCATCAGCTTCTCCGACAACGGTATTGGCTTTGATCCCGCCTATGCGGACAAGCTGTTCAAACTGTTCAGCCGGCTTTACGTTGAGGACGACATTCCAGGAACGGGTGTAGGGCTGGCTTCCGTTCACCGGATCATGCGGAACTTAAATGGGGTCATTGAGGCCGATGGCAAACCAGGTGTTGGGGCAACATTCACCATCCGCTTGCCGGTTAAAGTTGGGGCAACTTCGGCATTTTAACCATTTCAGCTCGATTATAACTAACGTGCGTGTCTTCCTGAAACAGGAAGAAATAAGCCCCGTTATGCCTCCCATAAATCATGTTTCCAGGCCCAAACGGTTAAAAACGGCTTGATTTACCCCAAAATTGCTGATTTGTTTTTCTTGAAGTAGCAGTTTATTATCAATTTCCTTACCTTCCGCCTATTATCATCCCTTGAACTTGCGGCGAGAGGTGGGGAACCGTTTACGCAAGTATGTGTCGCGCTTCCCCCCATCTACCTACCGATTCACAGAAAGCTACAATGACACCTCATCGTGTATTACTAATCGAGGACGACCCTCTCGAGGCGGCGCTGGCGAAGCGAACCCTCCGACAGATCGATAAAACGATAGACGTTATCCGTCTCCGTGATGGAGCACACTTCCTTGAATTCTACAAAAAGAACCGTCCGGTAAAAGGTATCAGCCTGGCCATAATGGACCTGCATATGCCCCGTATTGACGGCTTCGGCGTTCTGAAGGTTCTTCAGGACAACAGTGAACGGACCCCATTCCCCATCATCATGTTTTCCTCCTCTGAAGACAAGGAAGAAATCGAAAATGCCTACACGATGGGGGCTGCTGCCTTCGTCAATAAGCCAGTAATGCCTAAGGCGTACCGGGCGGCATTGGAGCACATCGTTAATTTTTGGCTTACCACTAATAGGAGGTAGCGCCGCAGACGCTGCTTTATAGACAAAAATCGCTTCGCTCATCTTTGTCTAAAAGCACAGCGTCCGGTGATTGTCTGCCTGCTAAAACAGGCCTGTCCGGCTGATGTCCGGGTAAAAAAATAGGTAAGGGAGGGGTTCTCCCAGAGTTTTGTGATCAATCGAGGTTCCTACCGATCTGGCAAGGTCGGGCGAGCTGAATTATTCACTAAGAAACTCCTTGCCTTATGAAAAACGTATTTCCCCCACTACTGCTATTGGCCCTACTTCTTACCCTTGGTTGTGGTGACGATGACGGTGGTATCATAGATCCACCAATGGAAGAACCGGAACCCTCCTCTCTGGGTATTGGCGTTTTGTTCCACGTTCCGTTCTCCGGGAATGCTGACGACATCTCCTCCGTTGGTCTTGCCGGCACCGTAACGGGTGCCACCATCACGACCGACCGCCATGGCGTTGCCAACGAGGCCTATCGTTTCGACGGGGTCGACGACGTCATTAACTACGGCCCCGCTCCCGACCTGGCTTTTGGCGCCAGTACTACCTACACTATGGCTGCCTGGGTAAAACTCGAAGATCGGGGAGATGCCTCGAGGAATACGATCATCAGTAAATTTAATGGCGGTGTAGCTGCGGGTTGGTACCTCGCCGTTAATGCGGACGAAGAAATCCAGGCCTATCGCAACGTCGTCCCCTGGTCCGTATCAGGAACTGCCGCCGTTCCGTACAATGAGTATGTTCACGTAGCCGTAAGTTATGATGGTGCGAACCTTTCGGTATGGCTTAATGGAGAATTAGATGGCACCATCGCTTTTGGCGGACACCCTACCGATACAGCAACCGACGTCCTGATCGGTGGCGTATTTAGCCAGAACAACGTGGTTCCTTTGCTAAAGGGGGTAGTAGATGAAATAAGGATCTACAACCGGGTATTAACCGATACTGAACTTACCTGGCTGGCTACCCACTAGTGGTCTGACCAAGTCAGCTACCGGAGACTCAGGAATTACCTTGATTGACCCATGCCCTGCCCGTTCAGAAACCCAGAATGGGTTGGGGTGTGGGGTCTTTCGGGATACGCCCGAAGTAAACGGTGCTGCGCACTTTGGTAGAGGATAGGCTTAGGCTACCGCATGGGGATGCTCACTACGTTCGTTCGCAGTGAATTCCGCGTAACCAGCACTTCACCACGAGCGAAGCGAGCGGCCATTTGCGGTAGCCTACAAGACCATAAGACTACCAGACCACAAGACTACCAAGCCTGTCCGGTAGATGTCCGCCCCCATTTTTTGCACTTAAACGCCTGACAGCCCCACATTTACATCAATCAATCAAGGTTCATCCCTTAACCCGAAATGAAACAATTGCTATTTCTGCTGCTGGCCCTGTGCCTGGCGGCCAACCTCGGTGCTCAGCCAGAGCACGACACCTGGTTTTATGGATTCAAGGCTGGTGCTACGCGCCACCAGATCAACGACATCCAGACCACCATCATCCCCGATGTATTTCCGGAAGACACGTACCAGACCGAATCCCTCCCGCAAATCGGGTTCGCGGGCGGCTTGTCTTTTTATCACCGGTTTTATAAATCCAGGTTTGCGGTCCAGCCGGAGATTCTGTTCTCCAGCAGAGGAGGGAATTTTCATTACACCGACAACCGCGACCTGGATTATAACATCAAATTGAGCTACCAATACCTGAGTCTGGGGTCCCTCATAAAGGTTTATCCTGCCGGAGGCATCAACTTTGGCATGGGCGCCCAGGTAGCCTTTAACGTTGCGACCGACCAATTGACGTACACGTCTAATATGCCGGAACTCGGCCCGGACCTGCAAATTCAGCAGAGCCTGCGGGAAGTCCTGGTGGGCAGCAATGACATCCATTTGATCGGACAAATCGGTTACGATTTCATCTTCGGTTTACAGGTCGAAGCCCGGTACGTACTTGGCCTGAGTGATGTGCTGGAGACCCGCGCCAATGGTTTCAATTTTATCGAGAACGTCAACAGGGGTAGCGGCTTACAGGTGACCTTGGGTTGGTTAATTGAATTCCCATGATCATCATCAACTTCCAGAGACTCCAACTAATATGTACCGGAGAAGTGCCTAAATTAAAATGCGCAGCGTTTTCAAAAAGCCCCTCCGCCGTGGGACCGCCGCAGGCAGCCGCGCAGCGCACGGGTTGGGTAGGGAGTTTCCTGGTGCTATTCGCATTATTAACCGCTTCGATTCCAGCCCACACGCAACCCATTCCGCCAGTCCCTGAAACGACCCACGCAAACTATATTTTTGCGGTTTACACGCCTAAATCATTGGCGGAAGCAACGATCTGGGCAACTTCGGACGCGACGTTAACGACGCATCGGCTCATCAATAAGTCTGACTCGACGGAAGTCAGGCTCGCGCCAGTCAGGCATACCGCACTGCGTACTTATGTTGATTTAGGCGGGAACGCAGGTGCAATGGAAAGGCTGGAGGAGCAAGGCTCCCCTACCCTACATGAACTGCTGTGCTACGACCAACTACTCTCCCCCGCACAACGGCAACTTACCGAAAGCTACCTCGCCATCAGGCATGGCCTGACGCTTGATCAGCGTTTGCCAACCAACTACCTGGCGCAACGCTCCGATGGATCAACCTACCCCGTCTGGACCGCCACTGACGAGCCTGTTTTTCGGCACCGAATCATCGGTTTAGCCTACGACACCAGCGCTAACCTTTCCCGATTAACCGGCTCTTCCGTACTCGCGCCCGGTCTGCTCTCCCTGAGTTGGCAAGATGCCCCTGTCCAGACAGCCTACCTGCTGGTGGCTGACGATAATGCGCCCACCGCACACAGCTCAATGTCTGGCTCGCCGACGCTCCAACCACTCCAACGCCGCTGGCGCGTAGAGGCCAATGGGCAGGTACCGAAAACTAGTCTGAGCATCAATCCCCGGCAACTGTTTGACCGGATATTGCCCGGTGAAACGCTGGTACTACGGCAAACCAGTGGTACATCTATCATTGTCCCACCAAGTGAGGTTTCGGCCGACGAAATCACGTTTACCGGCCTGTCTTTCCCCGCCGACACCGTCAGCTACTTGCAATTGGCGCTAAGGTGTAATGCCCCTGATTTAGGCTGTTCGACGAACACGGAACTTCCCGACAACGACTTATTCAACTCAGTTCAACTCAGCCCCAACCCAGCTGCTGCCGGTACGCCGCTACAACTCCGTGTAGCGCTTTCAGAGGTCTCCGGCCTGGTTGCCACCGTTTATGATGCCCTGGGCCGGCAGGTTAGTAGCCAAGTGTTGCCCGCTACCACGCATCATATGGCGGAGATAACCTTAACTGCTTCCGGCACCTATTCCCTGCACCTGCGTTCGCGCCTGCTTAGTCGCTCCGCCCCCAGCCACACCTTGCAGGTCATCGCACACTAGCTCCTTTTGCCTCCGCCCGTTATTTCATCCCAAGAGAATCTTTTCCCGATGTCTATTATCAATCACCTGCGTGCCTTTCTCCGTATTTTTCTACGTGAAGCAACGATCATCACTCCCTTTCCTGCGAACCGTCCGACCGCCTATATTCCGGCTTCGCCTTCATTCCGATCGGCCCGACGGTCTCCGGAACGCGGCAGCCCAATCACCAATCGAATATCAACTATCGCCTATCGCATATCTGTAACAGCGGTAGCCAATCGCTTATCACTTATCCCTTATCCCTTATCGCTAATTCTTTGTCTGGCCACCGTTTCCCTATCCGCCCAAGCCCCGAACGCCCCCTCCCCAACCTACCTGACCGTCTCCCCCACCGCCCCTCCTCCAGCTGCAAACCCAGCCGACGGCATTGCCCTAATTGAACCTCCCACCGCCAACTCCTCTGGAAGCGCTGAACTCAACTTCCCCATCAAACTACCGCCCGCCCGTAAGGATCATTCGCCGGTGCTCGGCGTCAGCTACTCCAGCGACCACCTGCACGGCTGGCTGGGCCGGGGCTGGGACCTTAGTTTACCCACCATCGAAGTAGAGACGCGTTGGGGCGTTCCCCGCTTCAACGCGACCAATGAAACCGAAACCTACCTGTTCGAAGGGGCCATGCTTGCCCCGGTTGCCCACCGCGGAGAAACCCGACCCCGCGAAGCAGAAAAAACCTACCACCCCCGGGTAGAACGCGAATTTCAGCGCATCACCCGTCACGGAAACAACCCCAAAAATTACTGGTGGGAGGTTCGTTATCCCGACGGTAGTACCGAATATTACGGCGGATCACCAGAAGGGATTACGCCCGCTGCCCTGCTGACCGATCCTTCTGGCAACATCAGCAGCTGGGCTTTGGTCCGATCCACCGACGTTCACGAAAACCGGATAGATTACAGCTACGTGGTGCAGCAAGACAATGGTCACTCGGGTAGCACAGAGACGGGCAAAAACAGATACCCCACCCGCATCACCTACAACGGTAAGGGCACACAAACAGGCACTTTCTCCATCGATTTCATCCGGGACCGCGACCTCGGCGAAAGCCGCCGTCCGGATGTCCGCATTGATTATTCCTCCGGGTTAAAAATAGTGACGGCTGATTTACTTCGCCGCATCGAGATCCGCTACCGTGGCACCATGGTTCGTCATTACGATCTGAGCTATAAAACGGCGGCCTTCCACCAAACGGTACTCACCGGCATTACCGAGTTAGGCAGCGACGGAAGTGAGTTTTCGGGACACACCTTCGATTATCACGAGCTCCCTTCCGGCGATTTCTCCGCCTTCGGCCCGGTGGAAACCTGGAGCAGCGGCAACGACAATATAAAGGGAGATATACTCAATCCGATTCCTGGTTTCACCGGCGAGATATCCGCGTTAGGCGGAGCGAAATCAACGAGCCGGCAGATCGGGAGTGCGGTGACCGTTGGCCCAATTGGTTCTCCGGGCACCAAAGATTTTACCGTGGGTGGCACCTTCGGTTCCGGCTCCAGCGAAGGGAACGGGGTGCTTTCTTTTGTTGACATCAATGGGGACCTACTTCCAGACAAGTTATTCCGCCGTGGCAACGACCTGGTATGGCGTAAAAACCTATTTGGCCAAGGCTCCCCTGGTTTCGGGCCGGTCCGCCCCGTGAATGGTATCCGTGATTTCAGCGTCACGGCAACCACCGAAACCAACATTGGCTTTGAGGCCAACATCACCCCCTTTTTCGCGGGCTATGAAAACACGACATCCCGAACTTCGACGACTACCTACTTCAGCGATTTCAACGGTGATGACCTGATCGACATTCTGCATCGGGGCAAGGTATATTTCAACCACCTCGACGAAAACGGCAACCCAACCTTTACCCTGAACAGCGGCGACACCCCTAGCCCGATCATCGACGGTGCAGCGCCAGATGGTGACCTGGTCACCGTAGACCCGGATGAACAGCAGGAGCTGATCGACATGACACCGAAGCACGATGTGGTCCGCAGTTGGGAAGCGCCCTTTTCGGGTACCGTCCGGATCACCGGAGACATCTCGTTGATGGAGCAGCCCGGCATCGATGAATACAGCCGGGAAGACGGCGTGGTGGTAAGGATAGAACAAGGAGGAGGCTTCCTTCAGAATACGCCCTTGTACACCGAGGCTATTGGTGCGAACGATTATGTGGCGCGGACGCCCACCGGCGTCGGCAACATCACCGTTAGTGCCGGGCAACGACTTTACTTCCGGGTACAGTCCGTCTTTGATGGCGCTTTCGACCGGGTTTCCTGGGACCCCGTAATTACCTATGTAGGAGAGGATCCCATGGAAAAGGACGTTAATGGTCTCCATATTTATCGCTACCAGGCCAGCGAAGATTTCCTGTTGGCCAGTTGTCAGACGGTGTCTATGCCGCTCAACGGGCGGGTCGATCTGACGGGTATTTTCAGCAAACCCATACTTTCCGATACGCTGCACCTTGAATTGATCATAGACGGCCTGGCCATCCGATCGTGGCAGTTTGCTCCGGACAGCGTCGTAACCAACTTACCGATTGAGAACCTGAATTTCGCCATTGAGGAAGACCAGCAGGTTCAACTCCGGATGCGAACCAATGCATCGGTTGACTGGACAGCACCGAAGTGGACACCGTTGCTGACCTACATAAGCGCTGACGATGGCACGCCAGTCATCAGCCCCGAAGGTGAGCCGGCTTACCGGTACTGCCCGGCCATTGATTATACCATGAGAACCAAGCCTGTCCAATATCCACAGCCCTGGAGACCCGCAGCCGATACTTTTGACTACGCGTTCCAGCTGAACTACTTCGATTTCGGTTTTAACGGTCGGTTTGAAGGGCTGAGCCTATCTGTCCGTGGGCGGGACACCGTCTATATGCAACGTGACACTCAAGTGCTTTTGGGCGCGGTCGCAGGTGCCATAAATTGGACGGGGAAGCTGGTGGTAACACCGGGTGACGACGTTTGGGTAGAGGTGTTTGTCCCTGCCGACCTGAACAATGCCGTAGCAAACAGCACCTTCAGGCTGGAGCGTAATGGCCTCCAGGTTCCCGTCGTCATCGGCAAGCATCGCCGGCGGACGAATGACGAGCTGACCTTTGGGCCGCAATTCCGGGGTTGGGGGCAGTTTGTTTACCGGGGCGCTGGTGGCGCTGGAGACCTACCAATCCTTGAGTCTTTACTGGTGCTGCAGGATCCGGACGTAAGCGAAGAAGATATAGAGGACATCGATATTGATCCGGACGACCCGGACTTCAGTGATTTTGAAGACCTGACTGACGACCCCACCCAGGAACAATTCATCGTGATGGTAGCAGAACCTAAAGCTGGCAACTGGCGGGGTTACGACGACCTCACTCTGGTCGGGGCCAATTACATCAGTTCCTCCCGTTTAGGTGCAGACGACGTATTGCTAACGCCTGACCTGGGGACTGGAGCTTCGGCGCCTCCACTGACCAGTATTTCGAAGATGAATGCAGTAGCCGCTGGTGCAGGCTTCGGACCAGCCAGCCTGGCGGGCTCCGCCGCTTGGAACACCACCACCAATCTGATGGAAGTGATGGACCTGAACGGAGATCGGTATCCCGACCTCGTGACCCCAACCAGGGCGCAATACACCACGGTCTACGGTGGGCTGAGCAACCAGAGTGTAGTGCACGGCTTTGGTAACCACGTGGCTAAAAGCCACGCCATCGGCGGTACGGCTGGAGGGAAATTTGTCGATTCCAGCCCCACCAACAGCGGAGACACCAGTGGAAAAGGAAGCAGGAAGCGGCACCGCCGTTCTAAAACCACTACCAAAAATCAGGGAGCTAAATCTCAGTCCGCTAACGAATCCGCTGAAGCTGGCGGCTCCATCAGTGTTTCCTTTTCGGTAGACAACGACTACACGGTTCATAGTTGGCTCGACGTAAACGGTGATGGTTTAACGGATAAGGTTTGGGACAACGGTGATGTGGCCTTTAACCGGGGCTATAGCTTCGGCAGTCGGGAGAACTGGGGCTTTGCGGACATCCGGAAGGGCGTCAGTACGGACTACGGTGGCGGCGGTGGCGTCAACATCAGTAACAACTCCTTTGCTGCGGGTTTTGCCATCACCCGAACGGACAACTATTCTACCGCCGCTTTACAAGACGTAAACGGAGATGGATTGGCCGATGCCCTGAGTTACAACCCAGACAACCGAATGCTAAGGGTCGCACTCAACACCGGTTCCGGATTTGCCGGAGCCATCGACTGGGCGCGGCTCTCCGAGCCGCTGGACAAGGGGGACGCTACGGCGGAGAGTCTCAATTTCGCCTTTACCGTCTGTATCCCGATCTTCTTCATCCGAATCTGTGTTAACCCCAGTGGTTCTACCGGCCGGGGGGTCAGTCGGGTGCTAAGCCAGTTTAACGACATCGATGGCGACGGCTACCTGGATGAGCTGATGGCGACCAAAGACAACGAACTTAAGGTTCGTAGGTCCGCCATCGGAAAAGTGAATCTGCTGCGCAGCGTTGAACGCCCGCTCGGTGTTACCATCGAACTGGATTACGTGGCGGCCGCCAACGAAAATGGCATGCCCTTTCCTAAATGGCTGCTTACGGAAACCAGGCTTAATGACGGCGTTGACGGAGATGGGCCAAGTTGGCGAAAGACACAGATCCGCTACGAAGTACCGGTCCACGATCGCCATGAACGAGAGTTTTATGGCTTTGCAAAAACCGTCGAAACAGAACTGGATACGGAAAACGGGGATGTTCCTTACCGGAGTTTCGTAGTGGAATACCACAACGACAATTTCTATAACCGAAGCCTCCCGAAAAAGCAATACACGGAAGACGCTGCTGGCAACCGGTACCGCGAAACAGCGTACACCTATGTAGTAACTAACCCCAGGACACAGACGGAACTTCCGCCGAACCTACTTGCCAGCGACCAGGGGCGGGCGTTTCCGCTGCTGCGGCAGCGGCAGGAGAATTTCTACGAAGGCGAAGTCAGTCCACAGGTGTCGCAGCGAGTGGCCTTCCAGTACGACAGCATCGGCCAGGTATTGGTCAAGACAGATTTTGGCGATGGCACCCCGGTGGATGAACTACGGACAGAGTACGACTACCATCCTTACGGGGAGGAATACCTGACGGGGCAGCTGAAAAGCCTGAAGGTTTATGGCGGTGGACAATTACTGCGCCACAGTGAAATGGACATCGACGAGCGAGGCAACGTGACCCAGCTGCGTCAGTATTTAGAGGAGAACGTTTTCGCCGTCCAGGATTTCACCTATGACGAATGGTCCAACGTAACCTCTGCCAGCCGCCCGCCAAACGCCAAAGGGGAACGGATGACTTACACCTACGTCATTGATACCGTAGAGCATCTTTTTCCTGTCCGGATTGAGGACAGCTATGGGTATGTTTCCACGTCAGAATATGAATTCAGGTACGGCCAGCAGTTGCAGGAGACCGACGTCAACGGGCATACGACCGAGTACGCTATTGATGAACACGGCCGGGTGGCTGCCATTAAATTACCAAAGGACTCAACGTACAGCTTCCGGTACAACTATGCACCGGGTGCGGCCGTACCCTACGCGACAACCGAACGGTATGACCCGGAAACGGAAGCAGACATCCTGAGCCATACTTTCCTTGACGGGCTGGGACGAGTGATCCAGCAGCAGCATTTATCCGTCATCGACGGAGACCAGAAAATGGTGGCCAGTGGCAGGGTAACTTATGATGCCTTTGACCGCCCCAAAACGGAAGGTTACCCTGCCGTTGCGCCCCTTGCTCCTTTGTCTCTTTACCAGGCACCTGCGTCCGCGCCCAAAGCCAGAACCACTTATGACATCCTGGACCGCCCGGAATCGTTGACCATGCCCGATAATTCTGTAAGCACGATGGCCTACGGTTTTGCCACCGCCCCTGCAGGACAAACCTTGTTCCAGGAACAAATGACGGACGCGCTGGGCTTCCGCGAGACTACCCTGACGGACGAACGTGGTCAGCGAGAAATGTTTCTGCGAGAAGCAGATACGACCACCATTTCCACCACCTTCAGCTATAACGTATTAGGTGAGCTGGAAGCCGTTACGGACAATGGCGGCTTCGTTACTACTTACGAGTACGACCGCCTGGGCCGAAAAATCGCCACTTCCCCCGCCGATGCCGGCAGAACGAAAATGGTCTTTGACCTGGCCGACAACATGATCCGGAAGCACACGCCCAACCTGCGAGAGATATTTGGGGAAGATGGTGCCATCAATTACCGATATGACCACGAGCGGCTTACGGGCATCATCTACCCGATTAACTTTCAGAATAAAGTGGATATCAGCTACGGGGGGCCTGAAGCCCGGTTCAACCGCGTCGGTCGCATTGTACTGCGCCAGGACGCCAGCGGAGGGGAAGAGTATTTCTATGACGAACACGGCCAACTACGCAAGACGATCAGGACATTGTTGATCAACGAATCCACCGTCCGAACTTTCGTTAGTGAGATTAATTACGACAGCTGGGGGCGGGAACAAATGATGGGCTACCCTGACGGGGAGATCCTTGAATACGGTTACAATACTGCCGGGCGGCTGGTGTCTTTGGCGGGCGAAAAAGACGGTAATCATTACGATTATCTAAAGGACGTTCGCTACGATGAATTTGGCCGAATGATCGGCAAAACCCTAGGTAACGACAGCCGGGAGATGATGAGCTTTGATCCGCTGACCCAACGTCCGGGCACCATCAAGGTAATGGCCAACGGCGGTACGTTGCAGGACCTTCGTCTGGCGTATGACGTAGTTGGCAACCTGGAAAGCAGTCAACAAACTACCGGTGTGCAAACCGACGACCTGGGTGGCAGCCATCTACTGCAGTTCGCCTACGATCCGCTGCATCGGCTGACGGAGGCCACTGGCGAATACCAGTTGGCAACAGGAACCGAAAGCTTTGCCTATTTCAGCGATCATGATGATCTGTATAACCAAACCCGGCGAGAACTTCAGCGAATGAATGACGGTACGATGGACCCGCTGAACAGTTTCGATCAGGCTACGACGACCGATGCGACCTTTCCCCACAGAATCGACGAGTTAGGCGGCAGGAAGTACAATTATGATTCGGACGGAAACTTACTCGGTTACCAGGGAGAAGCAGGCAGCTACCGGTACCAGCAAGCACGTTGGGACGAAGAGGACCGCATGATGGAGTTCAGCGATAACGGCACCATCAGCCGGTACACTTACGCGGCCGACGGGGAAAGAGTAATTCAGAGTGAAGGGAACATGAAAGGGGTCTTTACTGACGGAGCGCCAGCCGGGTTCATCAGTCACACCGGCAATTACGTGGCCTACGTCTCCCCGTTTTTCACCTTTACCGAAAGCACCTTCACTAAGCATTACTTCCTGGGGGACCAGCGGATCATGACCAAGGAAGGCACTGGAGAATTCAACAATACCTACTGGTTCGCGGGCGGGCTGACGGCAGGCGACCTAAACTACACCGCCCGAATGAATGACCTGACGCGGACGGTATGGGATTACTACGTTGGGCTGGGGCTTCCGCCCGGACCGCCCACGCTGCCAGGCTATTACGGTCAGCCGGGGGTAACGGGCGATCCGTTGCCGACCAGCGAGGGTGGAGACTTCAGTTCCGTGCCTGGGCCGGGCGCCCCCGGGCCGATTGGCAGGCCTGACCCGACTGGACCTCCGGGACCGCCGACCTGGTACGTTAGTCCGCCAGAACGTGACAGTATTGGCGCGGGTTTTGGTTACGAAGGCTACGGTGTTTTCCCAGAAGTGGTGGCCTCCTATTACCACGGCGATCAACTTGGAAACGTGAATTGGATTACGGATGCAAGGGGGGAAGCGGTGGCTTTCCGGGCGTATTTGCCTACTGGCAAAGTGCTGGTTCGGCAGACCCGTAAAGCGCCGCCGTTGGACTACAATTTCAACGGTAAAGAGGAAGACCAGGCTTCGGGCCTCAACTACTTTGGCGCTCGCTATCTGGAGGCGGAATCAGGGCTTTGGCTCAGTCCGGACCCGTTGGCAGATGCTTTTCCCGGGCATAACCCGTATGCTTTCGCTTTACATAATCCGTTACGGTTTACGGACCCCGACGGCCGGGAGGCTTTTGACATGTTTTCCAGTCCGCTGGCGGCGGCCATTGACTTTGCCCGGATTTACAATGAGCGGTCCATTTTCCACAACTACGAGTTCGGCACCAATATTTACCGGCAGACCTTAAACGGAAAATCCGTTTACTACTACGACCAGCCGGTAACTGACCTGGATGATAGTGGGGTGAGCCTGCCACCCGTTTTACCCTTTGGTGAAGTGGTGGCCGACGTCCATACCCACAGCCGGATGGAACACAATGCCGATGGCTATCTGGAGCATTCTGATACCGACCTGGATGGTAACGACCATGACAAGCGCCCGGGGTATGTGGCTAATCCGAAAGGGGAGTTGAAACTTTACCGCCCCAAAAAGGGTCGCATCGAAACGGTGGCCACCGGGCTACCTTACGATGAGCTTTTCTATGGTCCTCAGGACCCTAATCGCAATAACCTTCGCAAGCACTGGGCGAGGATCAATTACGCGCAGGTATCGGGGCAAACGAGCACTTCACACACCCGGCGGCAGTCGCGCCGGAACGGTGTTCGGTATTCCGGTCCGCCGCTCAGTGGTACGCAAGCTGGGGCTAACACGCCCAAAAGGCATGGGTGGCATGCGGCGCTTAAGCGGAAGGCGGTTCGGGGGAGGCAGAATTTGTAGGTATCAGGTATCAGGTATCAGGTATCAGGTATCAGGTATCAGGTATCAGGTATCAGGTATCAGGTATCAGGTAAGAAAATTGCCGCAGGCAATTCGGCCAAATTTTCCTTGCTTTTTTTAAAAAAATCTCCCCATCGCGAACGGAGTGAGCTGCCTTGTGCGGTAGCCTACCTACTACCCACTATCAAGGGCGAAGCCGGTCTACCGAGCGAAGCGAGCGCGCCCAAAAAACCAAGCAGATTAACACTAAATACCTCCTACGGCCTATCTTCACCCACTGAGAGTATTTATCTACCAAACACAAATCCCATGAATTTTCGTTTTTTCCTCTGCCTATTGATGGCAGTGGCCTTCTCTGCGTGTAAGCCAGACCCTAAGGGTTCTGTGCAAACTCAGGAGGATGACACCAGTAGCATAGTTTTTAAGCATACAGACAACACACTGCGCATTGCCGCCCGTGTTGAACCTGCCGGGCTAAACCCAGTGCTGACCACCCAGGCTTCGGCACGGCACGTGCGTGAACTCATCTTCCAGACGCTGAACAGCATTGATCCGGAAACTTTCGAGCAAATTCCGTTGCTGGCCAGTGTGCCCGACATTCGGAAAGAACCCGGCGGCGGCGTATCCTACTCCTACCTCATAGATGAGCGGGCGACCTGGCCAAATGGTCTTCCGGTGACTGCTGCTGATGTAGTCTTCAGCCTTAAAGCTGTGATGAATCCACTAGTGGAGGCCGGCCCGTACCGAACGTACCTGTATAACATCTCCAACATAGTAACCAGCCCGAACAACGAACGTCGTTTCCGGGTGGTCATGGACAAGCCCTACATTCTGGCCCAGCAATCCATCGGTAGTACCGCCGTTTATCCCGAGTATGCTTATGATCCGGACCGTCTGCTCCGTAACGTTAGCCTAAGCGACCTGACCAACCAGAAGAAAGCGGAACAGATGGCTGAAACTAACGAGAACCTGAAGAATTTCGCGACGGCTTTCAATGATGTAGCACTGGCCACTGAACCCGACAAGATCATCGGAAGTGGCCCATATCAACTGGAAGAGTGGAACGCCGGGCAACGATTGACCCTTAAACTCCGGGAGAATTACTGGGCAACCAATGATCGTTCCACTATGCTGATGGCTAAGCCGGAAAAAATTGTTTTCGACTTTATAGCCGATGGAAATACGATGACAAATGCCCTTCGAGACGAATTAGTAGACGTGGCCATGGACCTTGGTGTGGATCAATTCAAGGAGGTCCGCGACGACGAGTACCTCAACCAACGATTTGATTTTGCCACGGTTAACAGTATCAATTTCTTTGGGATCCTGTTCAACCAACAAAATCCATTGCTGCGCGACGCTAAAACCCGTCGGGCGTTGGCACATCTCGTCGACGTAGATGTACTCATTGAGCAGCTCCTCCCCGGCTTAGCCACCAGGGTAAATGGTCCGGTGCTTTCCGGGAAAAGTTACTACGCTGACCTTCCCGCTATCGAGTATGACCCGGCAAAGGCAGAAACGCTGCTGAAGGAAGCTGGATGGGCCGATACCAACGGAGACGGTACCATCGATAAAGAAATAGACGGTAGCCGCCAGGAGATGAGCATGCAGTTTCTGGTATTCCCGTCTCCCACCAGTGCTTCCGTAGGTGCTTTGGTAGCTGAATGGGCCAAGGAAGTGGGGATTGATATTGAGGTCGTTCAACAGGCTCCGGCTACGCTCTATGGTGAGTTAGACAAAGGCAACTTCGCCATGTCCCTGCTGGGCATGGGAATGGACCCCAACCCGGACGAATTCACCCAGGTTTGGGCTTCCACCTCAGTACCACCCAACGGTAGCAACCGTAGCGGATTTGCCAATAAGGAAGCTGACCAACTCATCAAACAGATCGCTGGGACGATGAATGCCAGTGATCGTGATCCGTTGTACCGGCGCTTCCAGGAGATCATTTACGAAAACCAACCAATGGTCTTTCTTTTTAGTCCCGCTACTAGATTAGTGGTGTCTAAGCGGCTCAAGTACAGTACTACTTCTCTGGCACCGGGGCTGGACTTTAACGCCATTGAAGCGAAGAATAGTAAGTAGACGACCTGCGGTCTTTCAATAGCCGAAAGTCGCTTCGCTTCTTTTCTTGGCAGACAGCCTACGGCCTTAGTAGGGGGTAGGGCTACCGCATTTAGTGGCTCGCTGGCGCTCGTGCGTTGAGCCTTTAGTTGAAAAAGCCAATTCGCCAAGGCTTAAAGCGGGTCCGGATTAAGCTGATATGGACCTTATTGACTCCGGGTTTAAAGAAGAGTAAACCGAAGTGGTAAACGTCGACCGAGGCGGTGACTTCAGGCAGCTGCTTCAAGGCTTCCCAGGCGCGTTCCATTCCTGGAGACCAGTGGATGTCTGCGATTACGAAAACGGAGTTTTCGGTGGTCCGGGGTAAGAGTTGGTTGACGTAGTCCAGGGTGGGTTGTTCGCGGTGGTCTCCGTCCAGGAAGAAGAGGTCGAGAGGCACCAATGATTCTCGATTAGTGATTGGCTGCCGCGAGGACATCCTCGCTCCGCTTGCGCGTCTTTGCTTACTGCGTTCGTTCGCCTCTTCCCCCCTCCCCCGGAGGGGGGAGACGGCCTTGCTCGCTGCGCTTGTTTGGCGTTGACGGTCAAGCCAGTCCTGGAAAAGGCTGACGTGAGCCTGGAGACCTGGACCAGAACCGGCTTTGGTAAAGGTTTCCTGTGCCAGGGCGGCGACGTCGGGGTTCCCTTCAACGGTATCCAGGCGGGCACGTGTATCGGCAGCGTGGAGGTAGAGTGTGGAGATGCCGGCGTTGGTGCCGAACTCCAGAATATTTTGGGCTTCGAGCCAGATGGCAAGCCGGAAGAGGAACCTGCCGCATTGGTCATCGATGGCGTTGGTGGCAACGAGGGAGCTGACGGTACGTTCGTTTTTTCGGGTGGTTTTGCTGGGTGCGCCGAGGGCGCGCAATTTTACGGTGCCAGACTTGCGGCGCCAGTAGGCGCGCACAGAATTGATGAGGTCGAAGGCGTGGTAGTGTCGGTCATCATTATAAACCTCCCGCAAGAATTCGACAAGGTGGGGGCTGTGCACATCATAGCGTGTTCCGGCACCTGCGTACCAGCGAAGGGCAGAGGTAATGCGGAATAGCCAGTAAGAGAAGGTGCTTTGCATGGGAAGCGCAAAAGTAATCTGGTAGTTTCGAAGTCTGGTAGTGCTTTCGGTTCTTTCTCAGGGAAGTAGGCGGGGGCGCAGGGTACAGGGGTAGGTTGATGAAGGCAGACCAACCTAGCCAGCCCTTAATCCCTTGCTCCTTTATTCCTTATTTTGCACCAGCGGCCCCGCCCTGAAGTTCCTCCTCGGCAATATCCGTTTGAGTTTTCATTCTAAACCACTACCTTTCGCCTCCCCCCTTATCTGGCAGCCAACGGCCAGACTAACGAATTAACCACTAGCCCATGTCCCTGCTGGACGCCCCCTACCGTTTTTCCAAACTTCAGAAAACACTGCTGGCCATTGCCGGTCTGGTGTTGTTCCTGCTCCTTTGGTGGCTGCTCGCTGAGCAGCTTTCCGTGCAGGCACCGGTTGGCTACCAAAACTCCCGGATGCCGTCCAGCCTAAGTACGGACCCCGACTCCATCGCGCTGCGCAAAACACTGATAGCCAAAGACTCCATTGCTTTTGCCACCGCGGAAAACTTTAATAAGGTATATCCGCTATTGCCTCCTCCGCAAAAGGTACTCGGTGCTATTCCAGCCCTGATCAGTCCGTCGGAAGCCTCCATCAATAAAAGCTTGCTACATCACACCAGGGTATCCGTCTGGCGTAACCTCCAGGGATACTTCTGGGCGGTCTTCCTAGCGCTTCTGATTGGAATTCCCATTGCCATTAGCCCCATTGCTAAAGCGATGTTCAGCCGACAGATAGACACCCTGCGTTACGTGCCGTTAACGGCGCTGACCCCTATTTTCCTGATCATTTTCCGCCCGGAAGCGTCGGAGGCCATGAAAGTCAGTTTCCTGGCCTTCGGTATTCTCGTTTACCTCCTGCCAGTGGTAATGCAACGCCTTTGGGAAACCGAGGACGTTTACCTGAAAACGGCTTACACCCTTGGTGCCAGTGACTGGCAACTGGTGAAATCTGTTTACGTACCAGCGGTGCTGAGCAAGCTGATTGACGATATCCGGGTCCTCACGGCCATTAGCTGGACCTACATCATCATCGCCGAAGTATATTATCGTGACGACGGACTTGGATCCCTCAGCTATATACTGGGTCGTCAGGGAAACGTAGCTGGCGTATTCGCCGTCCTCATTACCATCGTCATCATCGGTTATCTTCAGGATCAACTCTTTGCCTACATGAACCGCCGGTTGTTCCCTTATCGCGACGTTAAGGCCGTGTCTCCGGGCTTGCGGGAAACCCGTACGGGCTTCCTGATCATCCTAGGGGTGGTGATGGTACTCTTGCTGATCCAGGCCTTTACCGGCGTCATTCCGATTCTTGGCTTCATTGTCGGAATTATCGTGGCGGCGGCAATTGTGCTGATCATTTTTGGAGAGTTTAAGTTGCGGAGTGCGGGTGCGGCGGCCAGTTAAGGGCCTTGTACCGCTGATTAACCATAGGTGCCAATCGCTTTAGTTGACCGTTTAACGATTGACGGAGAAAGGGCCTCAAATGTTTACCCGCTCGGCGGACGAGCCAGGGCTAGCGCCCGCCTCGGCCGACGAGCTAAGAATAATAAAATGCCAAATTTTACCGACACCCACCAGGAAAACATCATTGAGCTCCGCGGCATCCGGCAGTCTTACGACGGCGGTAAAAACTTCATCATCGACGGGTTGGACCTGCTCGTGGAAGACAAACCTGCTCAGGGACAGTTCGTCGTTATCCTCGGCGCCTCCGGCGCCGGCAAAAGCACCGTTCTCCGCTACATCGCCGGTCTGCAACGCCCCACTGAGGGTACTATCCTGGTAAAGGGCAAACCCATTGAGGAGGCGCCCCGCGTCGGCATGGTGTTCCAGCAATATTCCAGCCTTCCCTGGCGGACCGTGCTTGAAAACGTAGCCCTTCCCCTCGAATACCAGGGCGTTGACGCCAAAGAGCGCGAAACCCGGGCCCGGGAGATGATCGAACTCGTCGGCCTGGCTGGCCACGAAGAGAAATTTGCGCAGTACCCTACCCTCTCCGGCGGACAGCTACAGCGCGTCGCCATTGCCCGGTCCCTCATCGCTAATCCGGACATCCTGCTGATGGATGAACCCTTCGGTGCCCTCGACATCAACACCCGGCTGCAAATGCAGGACCTGCTGATGGAAATCTGGCACAGCATTCATCCCACCATCGTTTTTGTGACCCACGACATCCCGGAGGCGGTCTACCTGGCCGACGATATCTACATGATGAAGCCAGCACCCAGCCGGTTTACTGAGCACGTTCACGTCGACCTCCCTTTAGACAGGAACCGGGAAACCAAGCGTACCCAACGTTATATTGACCTGGTAAGATTGGTGGAGGATAAGATGATTCAGATTACCAGCGAGCAGTAAAATCGAGTTGTCGGGTGTAGTACCCTGATTTCAGGGAGGGGTAATGCCCAGCCTTCATTAAGGAATCGACCGAACCGAAACTGGCGAGGGTTTCCAGACCGAAGTAGCGGTAGCCACGGTCGTAGAGGCCCTGTAGCATTTGCCGGGTGAACACCCGGTGGCGGGGTTCGTGGTGGGCTTCGTTGATGATAACGATTTCGTGCTTTTCGGCATCTTGCAGTAATGTTGCGATGGCAGAGACGGGGCTGAAGTTGTCCCGCAAGTTTTCGAAACGGGCGGTGTCCATCCCCATCTCCCGGGCGTACGCGTCCATTACCTGATTCGCTTCAGCAGCGTTCCCCGAAAAGGACAGCCAGTTGCCGGTCATACTGAAGTTCTAGTTTTCCCGGGTGGTGTCTTTGGCGGCGGCCGTATGCAGGTAAGGCTGCTCCCATAGGTCGAAGGTGACGGTGATGGTATCGAACTTTGGAGATACAGTTTGCTGGGCGTGGAGGTAACTCCCCACGAGTAAAAGCGTAAGTAACAGGTTTCTCATAGGGGTAGAGATGAGTTTTCGGGATGGTTTGGCGGGCGGGGGCGCAGGTGCAGGGAAAGGATATCAATTAGCGCATGTCTCGTAGCGACTACACATTAAGTTGCCTGGGACAAGGAGGCACGACGCAGTCCCAGGTAACGAGATAGCACCATGAATTTGCGACGCTGCGCGTCGAATATAGTAGGCTCCCTGTCCGTTACCCTGAACTTCGTCCAGGGTAACTAATGTATAGTCGCTACGCGAAATCATGGCAGCGTTAAAAACGCTCCCGCTATCGAACAATCACCAACCTCCCCGTCCAATTCACCCGCTCATTACGCAGGTTTACCAGATACAGCCCTTCCGGCAAATCAATGGTTTGTAGCGGCTGAACAGCCTCGCCAGAAGTAAGCTTTTGCCATATGGTCCGGCCGTTCTGATCGAGTAGGCTAACGTGAATATCGCCTTGCTGCAGGTCTTCCGGCAATTCAAGGTTCACCATTTCTCCGGCCTTAGCCAGAGTGGGATACAGCCGAATTTCCGGGTAAGCCCGTCGGCTGTTCACCACCGGAGAAAAGCTGAACTGACCGTCGAAATCCGTCTGCCGTACCCGGTAGAAGGAATTACCGGCCAGCGGGTCACGGTCGGTGAACGAGTAGGACGTTGCTTCGGTGGCCGCTGCGCGGCCCAGCTCCTCAAAAGCCCTTCCATCGGCACTACGCTCAACGGTGAAGTAGTCATTGTCTTCCTGACCCGAGACGGACCAGGAGAGCAGGGTCGTCTTGGACCTTAGTTCTAATTGTATCCCTTGCCAACTTACGGGGAGGGCACTACAAGCCGGAGAAAGCACGGTCCCACTCGGAACAACGTCGCTAAGTACCATCCCCGCGCCTCCGGCTGCAGATCCAGTGCTGCCAGTACAACCGGCAGCCGTGGTATTCAGGCTTTCTCCGGCCACACCTCCGGCCACCACTAAACTTGCGCCGGGTAAAGTCAGGTTCGTACGGATAAGACCTCCGCCACCACCGCCACCCGGGCCGAAGCAACGGTTTAAATTTCCATTATTGACATCACCGCCTTTTCCACCAACGGCGGACAGTACGGGCGTTCCGGATACAGAAGAAGCCTCCAGATAGATGCTTCCCCCGGCACCACCGCCCCCGGCACCGTCTCCGGCAGTCGTGTTTGCTGCAGCGATACCGTTGGCCGAAATCGAAGCCGACGTACCAACCGTGAGGGTACTGGTGAAGATCAAAATAATGCCACCACCGTTACCTCCGCTGGTACCAACATTGTTATTACCGTCTCCGGCACCACCGCCGCTGCCCGGGAAGATCCGGTTGCTGTTTAGGGCCGGTAGTTTTCCTCCTTGTCCCGGAAATTCCCCATCACAATTAAATGCTCCGGTGCTGATGTCTTCTCCTCCAACGCCCCCTGCACCTGCGTTCGCGCCACCTCCGCCACCGCTGTTATGGTCATTGCCGCCGCCTCCACCAGCTGCTTGTGCGCCCCTTCCGTACTCTTTTGCACTGATGTATGAGGCAATACTTTCGCCTTTTTTACCTCCACCGTCATTTTGGGTGTCATAGAAATAGTTATTCACCCCCAGAAACCAGACACAATTCGAAACAGCATTTTCAAAAGCTCCGCCTCTAAAGCCCTTACCGTCCATATTGATCGGCGCATTAAGGGTTAGGTCATTAGTGACCGATAGTACCACTACCCCACCAGTCGTACCATCCCAGGCCTGGCCCGTAAGCTCAGCATCAACTGTGGCATCTGCATAGACCGGAACCGTGATTAGTTGTACCTGCCCCGCCGGATCATAATCCGAATGCACCAGGTCATTTTCCAGAATAACCACGCTTCCGGTGACGTCACAAACGGTCGCCAGTTCATAATTACCGGCACCACCATAGGAGGAAATGTCTCCGAAACTGCTCGAATTCGTCTCATTGATGGTCGCGCCCTGCATCTGGATCAATAATACCTGGTCCCCAACGGCAAAAAAGCCCGGGTCGGAAACAGTTACGCTGTTGCCCGGGTAATCAATTGAGTTTACGGAACTGTATTGGTTAATGGTTCCTGAAATATTGGTCTGGGCCATCAGGCCGAAACAACAAAAAAGAAACACGGCGAATACGCCGGACATCCGGCAGCAGTAAGTAATCATTTGTTCAGATTTAGGGATTTAGAACTTGTTGGACGTACCAATGGCATTAATCGGGGGATCAAGCTCCCCGACCATACTAAATATAAGGAAAAATCCGAAAATCATTGATCGGGAGGCTGTACGTCGCAGGGTAATCGCCAGGTTACTAACGAAGACAAGGCCATGAACGACCTTGCTACAAAAGAGGACCTCCGGCCCTGAACAGGTAGGGCCGGAGGTCCGTCTCTTGTAGCGTGTGGGTTCACCCCCACGTTTTAGTTGTTCAAATCAAGCGATTGGTAAACCTTACAATTACCCTGTTACGCGTCGAGCGTAACAAAGAAATGAGAATACCTTCACCAGTAAAATGAAAGGCCGGCAATTAGTACACCCGACGCACAGCGTCCCGATCAACAGGCCTACTCCATACCGGACCGACTAACGGTATCTCCAAAAATAATTGCATTCATGAACAGTCGGTTCGTACCGTACCAAAAGGCGCGGAAGTTCATATTATCGGCAAAGTTAATGGATCGGCCGCCGCCGGCGCCACTGACAATGATCGCGGCAGAATTTCCCAATTGCTTTTCAAAACCACGTGGAGAATAGCCACTCATCAACGAATTATCACCATACATCAATGGAGAGGCGTAGGGGTTCTTTGTTGGTTCAAATATCAGGGTGCTACGCTTAAACACTGGAATATCAGCCCGCCTGAGGCCAAACATCAGCGGGTGCGTCAGGTCACCCTTTGCCTCGAAAATGGCACCACCCAGCACCCGGCCGCCGCCATCACGTGAGGCGCGGGAATAGGGCCGCCGCGATTTATCATCCGCATCCGGGTTTTTATTTGCCCGGGTCGTGATCCTGGCCAGGTTATTGGCTGCCGCCCAGGTGGCTGCACGTTTCTGGGTGATCAAGACATTGCCTGAACCCATCCAGTCTTTTATTGCCTCAGTGCCGCTGGCACCCAAATCGCCGTAGCTGCCATCGACCATGATGATGGTATTATAACGGCTAAGGTCAGCACGACCAACCCGATCCAACGGAAGCTTGGTGACCGGGATACCGAAGCGCTGGTCCAGCAAATGCCAGGTATCCGCGACCTCCAGACTGCTCGTGCCTCCTTCTACCAACAGGGCAATCTCAGGCTTCCGCAACGTTTGGTAAGCGGAGCGGGAGCCCATCATCAGGCCCTGTTCCGGGCTGCCGGTATCAACGCCGGTAAATTTCAGGCCGGTTGCGTCAGATACATCGTCGAGCAGGCGGTGCAGATCGAGCGGGGTCATCGTCTGGTTATTCTCTACTGGAATCATCACCGTACCGGGAGCAAATGTCTTCCCGTTGATGGTGAAGCTTTTGTCACTGACTTTCACGTTTACGCCTGCATCCAGCAGCTGGTAAATGGCCTTTGGCGAGTAATAGTCATCCGGGCCCAAGAGGTAAGCGTAGGTGGCTACCTGCGTCCCTGGGTTGTACTCCATGCCGGTACCGCCGTAAGGCATCCAGTCGCCACCAGCGGGCATTTTGGTAGCGTACTTAGCCGGCAGGTTAAAGGCGTAAGGAATCACGAAAGTGGACACATCGTAAAAGAGGCTGTCCTCAAATTTCAGGATGGGTTCAAAAACCGCCTTAGTGAAGGGGGTTTCCCGAACGAAGTAGCGCGAGGGTTGTCCGTCTCCGTCCTGTTTCACGTTCACGTCATGGCGGCGCATCAACTCCATCATTTCCCGGGCGCGGCCCGGGTCGCCGTCTACGTCGACGACGTAGCCGGCGTCGCTGACGCCATTATGATTGAACTCCCGCTGGTAATTCAGCAGTTCATCGCGCAGATCAGCAAAAGCCGCATGCGTACTCAGGGCCGTCGCAACCTGATTACGCACCGTAAACGCAAAGCTCAGCAGTCCGTTCTCCGTCTCCTGCAGATGACCGCGCGAGCTGGCCTGCTCGAAGAGGATACCGACGCAGCCGTTGATGTCGGGGTAGGTCGAACCCTTTCCGTAGTAAAAATCATCGTAGCCTTCACCAGAGTAGTAAAGTGAGCCGATCGCATCCAGTGCTTTGGCATGGTACTTTCCGATCTTGGCCGTCAGGTCCTGGTTTATCTGTGGCGTCATCGGGTGGATCCGCGTCGGCTCACCGGGCATGAAAAAGAAGGTGGCGTCTTTACCCATTTCGTGGTGGTCGGTCAGGACGTTCGGCTGCCATTCGTGGAACTGCTTGATACGGGCCCGGCTTTCGGGGTGCTGCACGGGTAACCAGTCGCGGTTAAGGTCAAACCAGTAGTGATTTGTCCGGCCGCGCGGGTAGGCTTCGTTGTACTCCCGATCGTTACCATCGGCGGTCATCACCTTGTTCTTGTGGCTGTTGGCCCAGCTGGCGAAGCGGTTGAAGCCGTCGGGGTTGTAGCAAGGATCAAAAAGGATGATGTTCTTATCCAGTAGTTTACTCAGGGTTGCGTCCGGAGCAGCAGCGAGGTAATAGGCGACCATCAGAGCGGCATTACCACCACTTGGTTCGTTACCGTGGATGCTGAAGCCCTGATAGAGTACAGCCGGAACATCTTTCAGGTCACTGGCCTTAACGTTACTGCCGCGTTCATTCCAGAACTCGTGCATCACCCGCAGGTCTTCCAATTTGGCGTGGTTGGCGGGGGTGGTTACGATCAGGTTCAGCAGCGGGCGGTCTTCGTAGGTCCGGCCGATTTCCTCCAGCACCATACGATCACTTTGGCTGGCCAGCAGGCGCATGTAGGCTTGCTGCAAGTCGTGGCTGACGTGCCAATCGCCAACTTGCCAGCCCAGGAATTCTTTGGGCGTGGTGATGTCCGGGTTATAATCCAGGTCGGGCAGGTAATAAGTTAGTGGCCGATCTTCTTCACTGTTGCTGGTTTGGGCGCGGACGCTGGTGCAAAGGGAGATTAGCAGAAGCAAGGGGAGGAAAAACTTAGTCATTTGGAGGGTGTGTGGTTAGAACTCTTGAAGCTTGTTAGCGCTGTCAAATTAGAAAAAAGTTTTGATGTGGGCTTGCTGGTGGATCGTTTCTGAAGTTTCGTGGTCTGGGTTGCACGATTATATCCCGAACCGTCATTAAATAATCGTGACACAGTCGCTCAACCCAATATGATTATCTGAAGTAAAATATAGATTGGCCTACTGCTTTCAATCCACCAATTCCAGCACCACCAAATACCCACAATGATCCGAGGCTACGGCATCGCAGATGGGATAATTTTGCAGGACCCGCCAGCGATGATGGGGATAAAACAGGACGTAGTCAATCTTCTTTACCGGTGCATCCGATGGATAGGTATTGGCAGCATGCTGCTGCAGGACCGAGGCTGGAGTCGGACGGGGAATACCGAAGCCGTAACCTTCCCGGTAAGAAGCCTCCCACATCGACTCAAAAATGTTGATGGTTTTACTGCCGGGAACATCGTTCAGGTCACCAGCCAGGATCATCGGATGCTTACCGCCGGAAAAAATGCTGTTGATGGCCGTAGCCTGGGCCACCCGGTCGGTATCGTCGCTGACGTGGTCCAGGTGAGTGCCGATGAAGACGACGGTGTCTCCCGAGGCAGTTTCCGTCATCACCTCCAGCGCCGCCCTGGGCTCGTTCTCCGGAGAGTGCGGCAGGGCATGGTTCTTACTACTCAACAGGGTGAACCCGGATAATACGCCCTCCCCGTACTCCCCACCATCGTACTTCATGGCCCGGCCAAACAGCGATTGCAGCTTAGCCCGCCAGCCGAGTTCCGTAGCAAGATCATAACCTTTTGCCCGCCTGGTTTTGAAATCTACCTCCTGTAATGCTACGAAGTCCGGCCGTGCTTCTATGATGACTTTAGCGATAGCGTCGAGGTCAAAATCGCCATTCGTAGTGGCACCGTGGAGGATGTTCAGCGTTAGCACCCGGATAACCTTGTTACTATCAACTTCGGCTTGGGAGTAGCCAGTCCCACAAGTAAAGAAGAAGGAAGTGAGCAGAAGGTATTTAAGCATGCAAATAGTTTGTTGGAGAAACGTTGAGGTTGCGTAGACGTGGTTTACCGGTGAGTTATCAAATGAACAGCTGACCTAATTGATTGAAAAAGAAATAGATCGTCCCTGAAGCTTAAGTCGTCGGCCGACCACCAAAGGTAGACGCAAAGCCCTACCCCTGTCGCTCCTTCCATCGCGCAAGAATATCTCCTTCCCTGGCCAACAGCCCGTCTTCCTTCCCTTCATATTCCTGACGTCGCTCCTCCGTAAGCGCATCGGAGTACCACCAGTCATGGGTATCCTTTATGCTGGTGGCCAGGCTACGGCAGGTAAGGCCAGTAGCCAGTGCTTTCTTGTTACTGACCAGAGAGGAACCGTAATTCTTACCGATCGGCGGAACCCAGGGCACGAGGTAAGGAACCTTCTCCGCCAAGAGGAAATCGTAGTCGTCGACTTGAACGAGTGTCGACTCGACGTCGAAAACCTCAATCGCTTTCCGGCCAAATTCAGCATTCGTTGCGGCATCCACCGGGCCCACGGCATTAAAGGTACCGGTCGTTTTATCTTCTGCTAACCGGATTATCCATTCGGCCACATCCCGAACGTCGATGTACTGCACGGGGTCCTCTGCTTTTCCTGGCAACATGATTTCGCCCCCTTTGGCTAACCGAATGGGCCAGTAGATGAAGCGGTCAGTTAAATCCGCAGGCCCAATCATGTAGGTTGGTCGGACAATGATCGTCCGGTCTTCGCCAAAGGCTTTTTTTGCCGCGTTTTCCGAGTTGGTTTTCATCACCCCGTACCAGTACTCAATTTTCTCGTCTTCGTCTTCAATGCCTTCCGGTTCCACCGTCAGGGTTTCAGTTGTTTCAACGATATCATCTCCCAGATAGGGATAGTACACACCGGTGGAAGAAGTATAAAGGTACAGGCCGACCTTGTCTTTAAGCAATTCGGCGGTTCTGGTGGTCCAATCCACATTTCGTCCGGAGTTATCGATAACGACGTCCCACTCCCGATTCTCGAGTGCAGTCAGGTTGTCTTCCCGGTCGCCAATCAGCATTTCTACCTGATCAAAGAGGTCGGCGTGAACGGAAGGTTTTGTTTTACCACGGGTAAACGTGCTTACCTTATGCCCCCGGCTAAGCGCGTAAGCCACCTGGTGCGGGCCGATGAAACTCGTCCCGCCCAAAATCAGTATGCGAAGACTGGTCGGAGTACCGCCAGCGGAATCCTCCCCTTGCGTTTCCTCGGCTTTTTCGGTACCGGCACAGCCATAAAGGCCTGTGGCTAACAATGGAAAACCTATACCAAGTTGGAGTAATCTTCGGTTTAATTCCCGGCGGGTAAGTTGCTGCATAGTAATCTGATGTAGAATTAAAAATCTGGATTCAAGTTACTACATCCCGGGGACTTCCTAAGTACCTTCCTTATCTCAGTGTAGGTAAGCTCTTTTTTTGAAGGCAGCCGTATTACTTGGCCGCCTCCGCCAGTTGTTTCGTGTCGACGTACTGCTGGAAGGCCGTCACCTTGCCGTTTTTCAGCGTCCAGAGATGGGCGGCCTGCGTGTCGATGAGTTTACCGTTGCTTTTCCGCTTGGCGTCGTACCGGAGGGTTTGGGTTTCAGAGCCGGGAAAAAGGTTGTCCCAGGAAATTGGTAGCGGGCGCATACTCCATGCCGAGCATCCGCTTGCTAGCACCGGCATCATAAACGGTACGGGGCCCGCCAGCCGGAGCTTTTCCGTTCAGCATCAGGGTGAGGTCGGAAATCGGATAAGACTCGGCGGACAGCAGGAAATGCCGGCCGTGAAGCCCGGGTGTAGTTGCGGCGGAGCAGATGCCGCGCGCTACGTCTTGCACGTCGACCACGGCGAAGGCGGCATCCATGTCGTACAGCAACTGAAAAAATTCATCCGGGGCAATCTTATTCCGAAGCAGGTGCTGCATTCCCATGGAGGTGGAATCTTCCCGGTCGGAAAGAGGCTTGCCCATCACCCCCACCGGACTCACGGAAACCACGCTGCAATCGCCGGCGTAAGTTTCTACGAATTTGCGTACCTCCTGGTCCGCCAAATACTTGGCCTGGGCGTAGGGGTGGTCCTGGTCCGAGAAATAGGGCTTATCGGCTTCAGAGATGACTTGACCTTCCCGGCCAGGTACGTCCAGCGGGAAGTGGGTATTGTGTGCGGCGACCGAAGCTACGACTACGAGTTGCTTGATGGCCGGGTTTTTCGCTACCGCAGCCAGCAGGTTTTTGGTGCCGGTGATGGTTGGGTCGAGTAGCTCTCCAGCGGCGTCCTGAAATGCGAGCTGAAACGGGGTGCCTGAGTGGACAACAATCTCCTGACCTTCCAGAAAGACGGGCAGCTGATCAGCTTTGAGGAGGTCCAGTTGGACAATCTCCAGGCGCTCCGAGGCTCCAGGTAGCTGGTGCAGGTGGGCGTAGCGGGCGGTGTCTTCCGGCCGGGTAGCGGAAACGCGTACCCGGTGGCCGGCGTCAAGGAATCTTTGAGTTACGTGGCTACCGATAAAACCGGCGCCGCCGATGATGGCGATTTTCATATAGGATGGGTTTTTGATTGGAATGAAAATGTTTAATTGTTGTTCTGCCCAAAGCTCGGGGTGTTTAGCCTTTGTTTTTGGGGCTGTTTCCCAAACCTGGGGTTTTGGTTTCCGGAATGGGGGAATGGGTTTCCGGGGGTGGGCCATTCAGCATTTTAGTAGCTGCGTCCAGCGTTTTACACCTCCGATGAACTTTTCTAACTGGGCTAACGCCCGTTTGAAAAGATGCATCGGAGGAGAAAACGCTGGATTGTGGGCAAACAGACTTACTCCGAGGTGTAACCCAAACCTGGCGAAGAGAAGGAGTTCTTCCTTGCTCCTCAAACCATTCATCGCACCTGCGGCCGCGCCAAAAAACAGAACCATTAACCACCGATCCGCCCCAGCTCATCATCCAGCGCCCCCTTAGCCCGTTTGGCGGCTTTCGCCTGCTGGTTGCCGAACTTCCAGGTAGCGCCAAGGCCAAAACGCCGGGAATCGAAGTAGCGCACGCCCTCGGTAGCGATACCGCCGTAGTCGCCTGTATAGAAGTAGTCGTTGGTGGTCTGAAATACGTCCGTTCCCGTGGCGCGCAGTTGCAGGCGGCCGTCCAGGAAATCCTTGCGCAGCCCGACGTTCAGCTCCTGGTTGCCCTTTACCCGGATGGAGCCCCGCCAGATCCAGTCGCTTTCGATGAAGTAGCTAAGGTCCAGCAGGATACCGCCGGGCAGCTTGACATTGTGCTGAAGCGTAAGGTCCCAGGTGGTGGCCGTCAGGTCGATTATCGTCCCCTCCAGGTCCCCGGCGTAGGTCTTGTAGCCAGCGTTGGCAAAAGTATTGAGCTCCCAGAATTTGGCGACCTTCAGCGGGTAACTCACGGATACACCCAGCGTCGTAGCCAGTTCCATATTGCGCGGGATAAGTTGGTTCCGATTGCCTTCCAACACCTCGAAAAGCGTAGCAAAGTAACCCCGGTTCTCACTGTAGGAACCCGTCACGACAAGCCGCTGATCATAGGCGTACGAAGCCTGGTAGTTGTTCGTATAAGCAGGCTGTAGAAAAGGGTTACCCTTCCAAACCGTCAACTGACTGACCGGAGATTCGAAGGGGTTCAGGTTCTGATAGTTAGGCCGCATAATGCGCCGGCCGGCACTCAGGACCCAGTTGTGCTTCGACGCTCCGTCGAAGGAGATCCCCACGTTGGGGAACAGGTCGGTGTAGCTGCGGCTTACATCCTGGTTTTCTACGTCCGCCATACTGACGAGTACGCCCCGCGAGCGGGTGTGCTCCACCCGCAGGCCGGTGCGCAGCGAAAAGGCGGGGTTCAGCTGCCAGGTGGCGCTACCGTAGGCGGCGGTCACCCGTTCGGTATAATCGAAGTCGTTGCTTTTGGCGGCGTTCGGCCGGCGCTCTTCCCCGGTCACGTCGAAGAAGTTGAAGCAGTTGGCGGTACTCACGCTGGAAAACTTAGCTCCGGTCGTCAGGGTAATGGTCTTCCACGCCCGTTCATAGTCCGTTTTGGCGGACCATAACCCGATGTTCACGTTGGAATCAAAGGCCACGTTTTCCACGGATCGAACGGTGGTGCCGTCGGGCCTGAAGAGAGTGTTGGGCTGGCTGATGGCCTCGGTGTCCGTATACCGGCCGACGCTCAGGGCGGTGGTCAGGCTGCTCTTGTCGTTGATCTGCCAGCGGTGGTTTCCGTTCAGGGTATGGTTTTGGGAGGGCTGGTTCATCAGGGAGGGGGAGATCAGGATGCCGGAGAGGTCGTTGGGCGTAGGCGCAAAGATGTCCGTCCTGCTCCCGAGGGCAAAGCGGTTGCGGCTGATGATGCTACGCCCGCTAACGTCCAGGGTGTGGTCGTCCGTCAGGCGAACGTTGACGCCGGCGGCTACATTGACGGCCCGGTCGTCCGTCTTCGTTTGGGAATCCAGGAGCAAGGTGGTGCCGTTTTGCCGTTTGCTATCGATGAAACCGTCAATAGCCTCGCGGTCTGACTGCGTGACGTCCAGGTTGGCACTGATCCGCTCGGCGGCGTGGCTCAGGGCCAATCCGTTGTTGTAGCGCAGGTACCGCCCCTGCTGAAAGCTGGAGGTCAGGCTGCCGTTAGTTCCCATCGCCGGGTTCTTCTTTGTACGGATGTTGATCACGCCCCCGGTTCCTTCCGCTTCGTACTTCGCCGAGGGGTTGGAGATGATCTCGATGGACTGGACGTTGTCCGATGCGAGGCTGCGCAGAAAGTTCGCCAAATCGGCCCCGGCCAGTCGGGAGGGCACGTCGTTAACGTAGACCCGCACTCCACTTTTCCCCAGTAGGGAGATATTATCGTCCATGTCCAGCCTTACACCGGGGGAGCGTTTGAGCAGGTCCAGGCCGTTGGTACCCGACGCGCTGGGGCTGTCGGCTACGTTGAAGACGATCTTGTCCGCCTTCACCTCGATGCGCGGCTTGCGGTCACCAACCACCACTACTTCGCTGAGGTCATTCGTGGAGGTTTGTAATTGAATAACCGGCAACGTTTTTCGGTCGCCCGACAACAGCACTTCAGGTGCCGTCACCCGGGATTCATACTCCAGGTGGTCGATCTTCAGGGAATAGTTGCCGGGAGCGAGGTCGTTGAAGGCAAAGGTGCCGTATTCAGACGTCAGCGTACCGCTGACGAAGACGGAGTCATCGCGCATCAGGGCCACGGTGGCGTAGGCTACGGGAGATTCCGCCTGGCCGATCAGCAAGCCCGTCAGGCTGGACGGTTCCGGGCCGGTGCTGGTCTGAGCGGTTAGGGGCAGGCAAAGGAGGAGTAGGAGCACGGCGCTCAGGGCGTGCTTTTTCAGGGATGACATGGGTTGGGAATTGTGTTGTGTTTCGGGAGGTAGAGGGGCTACTGTATAAGACATTCGCAGGGCCGCCCGGAGTCGCGATGGGCTGATCTTCGCCTATCGGCTTCGATCAACCCATCGCTAGAGGTAGCACCCTTTCAGGGCAGTAAACGGGCCTTGCGATTTCCCTGCTACCGTTTTGCATTCAGTTGTAAGGATCCGGAAGTAGACAATTCAGCGACATAGCGGCCAGTGATCGTACGTACTTCATTGACGTACAGGGACAGCTCGGCCCGCAAGCGCTTCACGGCTTCGGGGAGGTTGGCATGGTGGACGGCGCGGCGTTCGGCCAGGTCGTCGGGGTCTTTGGCGGGGAAGGCGATCTCAAAAGTTTCGACCGCATCCCCCAGATCATAGGTGTAAAAATCGAAGGAAAGGGGACTTTTCACTTCCCGCATCTGAGCTGCGTATTGGCTGCTCATTTCCAGCACTTTCTCCAGTTGGCCGGGCCTGGCGCGGTAAGTGACGATTTCATAGTAGGGGGCCGGTTCAGTTTTCGTTGGGACGGCGGGAGCGTAGCTCAGGTCCGCGCGGCGGCGTAGGCGGTACTCCTGGTAGGCTGCCAGGAGGCTGGCCAGCGTTTTCGGGTCACGCGTTTCCGTCCAGTCCGCGAAGGGCGTCCAGTCGAGTTCGGCCACCTGGTTGGTTTGCCCGCTTTCCGTATCCGTCAGCTCGCGGGTGGGCACGGCGACTTCCACGGTGTTGTTGCTGTATACGTAGGTGTGCCGTGGCTGGGCGGAACGGCTCCGGTTGTTGGCGTCGTGGTCGGCGTTAGCGTTGATAAAGGTTTGCTCCTGGCCCGGCACGAGGTGAAAACGCAGGAGGTGGTAAAGATCGTCCTGGGCCTGACCGTGCAGGGAACAGAATAGGAGGAGGGCGGGGCCGCAGGTGCAAAGGATGTTTTTGAGGAATGACATGATGCTGTGATTTTTGGGTTTCCGGCGGACTTGGCGCCCGACGTTTTTCCAAAGATGTGGGGGTTTCGGGTGGGGTTTGGGTGGTTTTTTCCGAATCCTGGGTTTTGGTTTCCGGGACGGGGTTTTGGTTTTCCGAGGTCTCGGTGATGTGGGGCAGGTTATTGACCGCCGCTTATTGTTAACGCCGTATTTTTGGGATGTAGCTTTATTACGAAACGCAGCGCTGAGTGTTATCAGACATCACAAAAGGAAAGCTACAGGTAAGTGCCTACGCCAACTTCTGGAATCAGTCAGCGATGGAATTAGGAGGTGAAGCCACATTCCAAACGAACCGGGGCTTGGGCGGTAGGCTAATTGGTGAGATTAATCTGTACTTCGAGGATTCATTCCCCTTGGGAATTTATGCTCAAGCCGGTTTTAAGTCAACCGGATTTATTGAAGGTGAAAGGCTCGGTAAGGGGCTGATTTTGCGGCTTGGAGCGTCAATACGTACTGGAGAAGTAAAATGATCATCAACGCTCAATCCGTACCTCACGTTAGCTTACTTCCTACTGTTAAGGCGCCAAAAAATGCACCTCCGTACGTACCCCATTACCGCTCACCTCCCGAACCTCCCCCTCCAACTGCTGCACCAGCATCCCCACCAGCCGCGTCCCAAAACCAGTACCCTCAACCGGGCTACCAGCCTTACCGCTACCATCATCACTAACCGCAAGCAGGTAGCGCTCCCCCACCCTGCTCATTTCAACCTCCACCGCACCAGCGGCCGCGCCCTCAAAAGCATACTTAATAGAGTTAGTAATCAGCTCATTAGCAATCAACCCCAGCGGCACGGCCGTGTCGATGTCGAGCCGGAGGTCTTTGGGAACGTTTATCGTAAAGGTGACGCGACCCTTGACGCCAAAAGTGTGCCCCAAATTCCGCGTCAAATCCGAAAAGTATTCCCGCATCCCGACGGTACCGAGGTGATCGCCCTGGTAAAGCTTCTGGTGCAGCAGGCCCATGGTGGTCACCCGGCTGCGACCGGCCAACATCGCGTCGCGCGCGTCCCCGTCCGTGAGGGTGACGGACTGTAACTCCAGCAGGCTGGACACCACCTCCAGGTTGTTCTTCACCCGGTGGTGGATCTCCTTGAGCAAGACCTCATTCTCCCGGCTGCGCTCCGCCAACAGCGCGTTTTTACGGTTGTCCTCGCGCAAAAGACCCGCCTCCACTTCCTGCTGCTCCTGCACCAGCCGGCTCTCCCGCAGGTCGAAATCAGCCCTTTCCTTCGCCTTCACCTGTTCCCGCTGCCAGTACGCCAGGCCCAGCGAGAAAATCAGTACTTCCGCCACTACGCCGACCTTCAGGAAAACGATGTTGAACGGCGGGAACACCACCCGGGTCAGCAAAGACAACAAAGCACCGATACTGATGGCCGTAATGCCCGCGAAGATGAAACGGGCATTAGCGTCTCCCGTCCGGTAAAGCGGATAAAGCGCCGCCACGCAGGAGCCGATCACCAACACGATGTACGGCACCGAAACCAGGTCCTCCACGACAAAGCTGAAGTTGGAAACCACACTGACGACCTGGTGGACGAAGAACAGGAATAAACCAAGGTAGGTAAGCCCCCGAAAGTACCGGTCCCAGCCCGGCAGCAGTTGCTTAAGGTCAATGAATTTGCGAATGAACGCCAGGTAACACGCCAGGCCGATAAAGATCGCCGCCTTAAAAACGCTGTAGTGGTGCGGATGGTCCACGAACATGTAGTCGCCGAACCAGTCGGCAAGGTCGTCGTTGGATTGCGCAGAATAGACGATGATCATTAGCAGGTAGCCGGAGTAATAAAGGAAACTGCGGTCGCGGCCAAAGAAGTAAACGATCAGGTTGTACAGCAACATCATTCCCAGAAAGCCGATGAATATGGCGTTGCGGACCCGGACCTTGTTCATCCGGGCATAAAAACGATCGGTCGTTTGCAGGTAAATGCTGAAGGCAGGCGGAACGGAAGCGGCTTCTCCCTTCCCCCTGAAGTAAATGGTGGTGGGCGCATCTGGCGGCAGGGATAGTTTGACGAGATTTCCCCAGGCGGTAGGGGCAAACTGTTTTTTTCGCAGCGGCACGTGCGTCCCGGCTTGCTGAACGGCCCATGCACCGGTTTCGTCTTTGGTGTAGACCTCCAGCGTAGTCCAGTTGGTCGGAAAATAGAGCACCCATTCCAGGTTACTTTCCGCCGTGGGGAGGCGGTTGATGGCCTCGACCTTCCCCCAGTACCAATGGTTGGTGGTCATCTCCTCCGGGTAGGCCCGATACGCCTGAAATGCTGATTGAACGGCTTGCGTGCTCACGTCTTCGATGGAGAGAAGACCGGCCGAATCGGACAGGATCTCCAGGTGGCTGATCAGGCGATAGTTTACGTCGTTATCCTCCAGGGCTAAGATTCCTACGCTTCCGTTTTCCCCTGGGCTTTGCGCACTTAGGGTTGTGGTTGCTGCTAGTAGTAGCCACAGGACAATTGCAAGATCGCTCGTCGGCCGAGGCGCGACGAAGGAGCTGACTCGTCCAACGAGAGATCGACCCGCAAAGTTGGTGGACAGTTTCATTTGGAAGGAGGGGTGAATGTGTTAAAGGCGCGGGTGAGGCCTTAAACATACGGAGGTTCGTCGTTTTTTTATTGACTGCTTTTTCCCGGGCCGGGGTTTTATTTTCCCGGTCCGCGTTTTACCCCTCCGACAATTTCTAACTCGTCCGCCGAGCTTTGCGCAGCTTAGCTCGTCGGCAGAGTAGGTTGTGACGACCCGAATCACTCGGCCGACGAGTCAGGCCCAAAGGCCGCCTCGGCGGACGAGCTAGTCCTCACCGCACCAAATTAACCCGCCGCAGCAACTCCGCCCGCTGCTCCTTCCCCACCGGAATAGCTTCCCTGCCGATCACAAGGTGATCATCGGCCACCACATCGATTTGCCGCAGGTTGACGACGTAGGAACGGTGGACGCGCAGGAAATCCGAAGAGTGCAACTGCTCGGCCAGCTTGCCCATCGGCATACTCAGCAGGTACTCGGTATCCGCGGCGTGGATGTGGCAGTAAGAGCGTTCGGCCGAGACGTACAGAATGTCCTTCAGAAACACCTTCACCATGTGGTCTTTGTGGCGAACGAAAATGCGGTCACTCAGCAGCTGAGAACCGTCGGGCGTCGGTGCGGGTGCGACTTTTTCTGGCGCGGCCGCAGGTGCATGGTGACGTTGAACGGCAAGGCTGATGGCCCGGTGCAGCTCCGTCTGGTCGTAAGGCTTGCCGAGGAAGGCGTGGGGACGGGTATTTTTTGCCCGTTCGAAGGTAGCCGGATCGGTATTGGCCGTCAGGTAGATGGTGGGCACGAAGATGCCTTCCTTTTCCAGGACCCGGGCCGTCTCGATCCCGTCCAGGTTGCCCTTCAGGTTGATGTCGAGCAGCAGAATATCCGGTGGATCCTTGCGGCAGTGCAGCACAGCCTGGTCGCCCCGCGGCAAGATACCGGCTACCACGTAGCCGAACTGCTCCAGGTGAAGGCCGATCTTGTTGGCGATGATGATTTCGTCCTCGACTATGAGGACGGAGATGGTTTGTGACAAGGGATGACTTTTGTCTCAAGGTAATACAATGGGTGATTAAATGGGAAATTCAAGCACTTTAACAGGTGCGAACATGTAGGTTAACGGGTACAAATACGGGGCGGGAACACACTTCCTACTTAGCCTTGCTCCTAAGGTTTTTTCCTTTGCACCTGCGGCCGCGCATAATACCCAGCATAATGCGTGACCTCTACGAGCGAAGTGACTCTCGGTGGCCGCGTCCACGAAAACAACAATGTTGAAAAGAGTTTGCTACTCCTTTCCCAACAATTTCAAAATCTCGCGCATATGCTCCTGCATCTCCTCCAAAGGATCAATTATCGGTTGGGGGATTTTGCGTAGTTCGCGGGTGTCTTTTCCAAATCCTTTGAGGGCAGGCCGGCTAACGTAGGTGACCCGGTGCAAGATCCGCCAGGTAGAATTAGCTTTTCCAGCCTGTGTCTGGCGCAGCGCACGGGCATCTTCGCTGTTGCTCTGGAGCCACTCCGGATCAACGACCTGGTTGAAGAAATCATGGAAGTGACTGGTGGCCCCCTCCAGGTAGTAACTCATGAAACGGTAGCGTCCCACTTTCTCCCCCGGCATCAGCGGATTGTCGTCATGATCGGTCACCCCCGTACCTTCTACGCCAGAAACATTGACATCCAGGGCAAAACCTTTGCTGTTCGTAACGGTCTTAGACATTTGTTGGTTTCGGCCAGCAGTGGCCATCATTTTTAGTTCGGCGAACAAGCCCAATTCAATGGATAGTTCGCTACCCAAAGCACCCTTTATGTCGATCGAGCCGCCAATGGTGTGTTGGATCACGTTGGCAAACTGCTGGCTTTCCGCACGTAAGCCACCATTGGCATCCCAAACGTAAGTATTGACGATGTTACGTTTACTTGATCTGATTTGAAGCTCTTCCATTTTTTCTTGCCAGCGCGCCAGTTGATAACTGGCGTTGGCCTGATGGTCTTCGTTTTCGATGGAGGATTCAATTTCCTTTTTGCGTTTTTCCGTAGCCTCACTAATGGCATCTGCTTTTTCCTGGGCTACATCCTGAAGTTTATCTCTGTCGTCAGCAGCAGCATCCATTTGGTCTTCTTGCGAAAGCGTATTTCCTTCCGCATCGGTAGTCGGGCGATTCACGTCACTGTTAACGCCTATTGCTCCGGGGTCGAACTCTTCGTTATTCACATTGCTGTCCAGGCTGGCCTTATTGGCTAGGCGGCTGTTGAAGTTGTCGAAGTATAGCGCACGGCGTTTATCCTCTTTGTCAATTTGTTTTTTGAGGTCATAAGCTTCATGTAACCGGAAGTAGCTGGCCGGATAAAGTGAACCATATTGCGCGCGCATTTCGGGTACCTGACGAAAGTAGCGCTGGCTGGTTGCCTGAGTGCCCGTGAGGCCATCCAGACTACCGTTCATGGTGTAAGCCGGATTGATGAGAAAGCTGATGGTGTTGACGTCTGGCGGAAGGTCTTTATTAGGCTGGACTTCGTAAGCCACCATTTTTTTAGAGCGGCTCAGGCGCAGTACGTATACATCCGCAATGGCGGAAGTTACCAGTGCATAACCGACGTTCTTAGGGATGTATCTACGGCCAAGGTGTGGGAATTTGGGCTTAGTTTCGGGGGTTCCACTCAGGGATAGTTTATCCGCCGTTAGGTTGGCCGAAGAAGAACTGACACTGGACTCATTCAAATAATTGTACGCGAAATCAAGTGCCCCCCTTAGGCCGCCTTTTATTTTTCCCAGCTTAATTCTACCAAGAAAAGGGGCATTTAGCGCGATATCACCTGCACCGCCCAGGAAGAGGTTGATGCCAAAACCTACGGAAGTGTTTTCACTCCGTTTCCAATTGTAGACAGTGTCTTCCCTGCTCACCAGGGATACCGAAGTGGCACCGCCGTAGCGTTCCAGCATCCAGCTTTTGGTCATGTTCTCGCTGGGCACGGGTGGTGCGCCTTCGATGTAGCCCAATAGGGTGGGTTTGAACTGGGCGTTGCCGATCCAGAGAAGTTCCAATTCTTCCACCCGTTTATTGGCGTAGAGTTGAAGACCGTTAGCATCAGGCAGCGCAAAAAAGCGGCGCATCATGGCCTTCTTTTCACCGGTATCGGGGTTGATGGCTACCGAAGTGTACTCATTACTAAGGGTGTTTTTAATCCTCAGGGGCAGGTCTATCGCCCGGTGTAAACGGACAGCATAGTCCTCAGAAACGGTCATCGGACGTAAGGGATCGACCAGGTTTTCCAGCTGGCCGTTTTCGTCAACTTCACGGTCGAAAGGGAAGTAGACAGCAAGGCCCGCCGCTCGGCCATTTACGGCAGACTCCGGCTGAATATGATCGCGGAAATGTTTCCCAATCCATTCCTTCGTGGTTGGCCGGTCATAAAGTGCGAATTGAGCCATCTCAGAACGTTGCCAACCAAACTCCAAACTTATATTTTCATTTCCTCTACCAATCTTTGGAATGACCAAACTACTACTGTAGCCTACTAAGGTGCCATCGAGATAAATATCCAGCCTATAGGAGACGGTCTGGTTAAGCGTAACGTGGACCCAGCTGCCGAAAGGGAAGGGGCGATCAAGAAGAACGTCATACTTCGGCGCTGCACTTTTGGCGGACAGATTACCCTCTGCGTCAGTATCGAGCGGATAATTGTCCGTGTAAAGTTTACCCTCCCGGTCCACGACGAGTGCAAATTTTATCTCCTTAGCGAAACGAATGGCGACCAACTGCGAATAGCCCTGCCTATGATCGAGCTTACACCAGAAGCTGATTCGGCCAATTGGGCAAGCTCGATAATCGTTTATTGATTGAAGCTGAACGACGGCTTTGGGTGTTTGCTGATTATGGTTCAAGCGGCTATTGGGGAAGTACGTTACCCGTCGGTTAAGTCCACCGATGGTGGGGTCGAAGGCCGCCCAATTGGCTTCGCCTTGCAGTTCAAGACTGTAGTCGGACCCTGTATGCGCAAAGTTGCGGATGTGGGTGCCGCGGCCCTCGTTCAATTTATAGTAAGCAAGCAGGCCAGGTTCCTGGCCGCTGAGTTCTATTTTACTGTTGGTAGCCATCTCTTCGGGGTCGAGGGCGACTTTCCAAAGGCGCAACTCAGCTAATTGAATTTCTCCATTTGCAGACCTTGCCTTGGCTATTTCGTTTATGTTTTGCCGCCCAACCCGGTCAAAAGCTCCATAATGCCCCATCCACTCTTCTCGAATGGCAAGCTTTAGTTTTTGCTTTTTTTCTTCCGCTTCCTCCTGATTTTCTATTTCTTCCTGAGCAAGTTTTATCTGTTGCTCAACAAACTCCAATAGGTTGAGGTATGGTTCGCCGTCCAGGTACAATTCGACGCTGGAGTGATCGCCAGTACCCCGCTTCACCAAACCAAAGTGGTGCCAGCCTTCAGACAGATCATCTACAAAATTCAATGGTAGTAGTCCGTCTTCAGACTTTACCGAGAAATGAATATTGTTCGTTTCAGCCTCTTTTTTACCATCGCTATCCAAAAGTTTGCGAGAGCTGAGAATGGGTAGTTGGATTCCTTGTTCCGTGCTGAGTAAGGACACGCCAAGAACATTTTCTGTCATGGCTTCCTTTGTCCGGCCCATCGGGCAATTCATCCACCATTCGATGCTGTACTCTGAGCCGAGCTGGAAAGGCTTTGCGGGGACCAGTTTAGTATCCTCTCCAATCTCTAATGCCAGCTTCGGCCCGTCTGGAATCCACTCTTCAAAGTAAGGGTTCCTACTGTCCGCAGTGACGTCGTAGGCAGTTTGTCGAAGTCGCCCGAAGCGGTCACCATAACTAAGTTGCACCTGGCCTTCGCAATTCTCAAGGAGGGAGAGTTGATCAGTGGCCCGGACGAAGCCGAGGTAAGCCCCTTTGGTCTTCAGATCGTTTGGATCATTGGCCACCAATTCGGGCAGGGCCACGGCCTCGTTTTGTAGCTGCTCAACAGCCTGCTTATAGTCAGCTTGTGACTCGCTGATCGTAGCGTAGGCCTGATTGATTTCATCAATCAATGCACTACGTTCAAGTTTCCAATCTTCCAAGTCTTTGCCATCAGCTTTTTGGGCGAGTAAGGCGTCGTAAGCTTCTTTTAGCTGGGGTATTGTTTCGTCCAACTTAGACAGTTCTTCAAGCCCTTTTTTCGTCTCTTGATGGTTAGAAGTTCCATGCTGAAGTTCCAGGTAAAAAATTTGATTGTCACTCGGGGTATTGTAAGTCCATTGAATGCACTTTGCACCGTTTCTTCTATTTCCCCCTTCTATATCGAAGGCCGTCCCCGTTCCCTTCACGTTAATCCCATACCCAATTTGACCCGCAGCTACTACCTGTTGATAATTTAATAATTCTTCTGTCCAGTTATCGGCCCCTGAAATCTCGAATTCACTGGTTGTTTTAAACCGCTTAGTGGTTTCCACATCCAAAAAAAAGCATCTTTCTTTTCAAATTTTTCGAAGCCCAAGTTCTTCGAGCGAAGGACAAATAGCGAAGTGCTTTTCCCCGTTACTAAACTATCTGTCCCGGAATGAACTTGCCCATCTTTTAACCTATTTCTAATTATCGTTTGAATACTGACTATTGCAGACAGGTAATAGGCAGTTTCGCCCTCCGCCAATAGTATATTGAAATGCTTTTCGTCAACCTGTACAAGCTTAAATTCTTGAAGGAAGCTAACCTTATCAAAATCTTGCTGGGTAACAGCACTGAATCCCTTGCCCTCTATCGGATTATAAGTACTTATTTCACGTGGCAGCGACAAGTATTTTCCACTGTGGCGAGCTTTAATCCGGAAACGGTAAGATAGAAGGACATTTTTTTGCTGATGCAAGGAATCGAGTTTAGCCTGGGCCTCCTGCTGTTTTTTCAGTTCGTTATCCCATGTTAGCTTTTTCTCATTGATTTGATCTTGCAGAGTTTGTTTATTTTCCTCAGCCTCCCAAATCCATTCTTCCAACTGTACCAGCCGCTCGCGATGGCTCACTATCTGATTTTTCCGTAGCCGTATCATCACCCGCGATGCCCGGGTATCCGTAGGTCCCTGCCCAATAGTTGGTAGTTCTTTATAGGAATCTTCGTAGGTCACCCGGCTAACTGCATGGCTGATGTGGGTGAGGCGGTGGCGCCTGATTTCCATCCAGTGCCAATCGCCCACTACTTTGTCCATGCCGAACACCCGAAAAAGGGCTACGCCATCCGGTATCACAAAGCGACAGACTGCTCGAAACCAGCCGAAGTTTTTGTTATTTTTACCCGCTTGCTCGTCAATCGCTTCACCGATTACCTGGCTAACAATTTGTGGATTAAACGCATCGCTCCCTACCCAATCGCGGGCCGAGCGACCAGTCTTGCCCCGGAGGGCGAAGCAGAAAGCCTTAGCCGCCGCTTGTTTGCTGCGGATCGGCTTACGGTCGTTATCAAGGAGTCTAAATTCCATCGATTCTTCGTAGACGGCCCGAGCACTTACGGCTACGAGATCGTCATGGCGATACATCGTAGCTAGGGGAGCGGTCGGTGTCGGCCCCAGGCGGCGGCGAAGGCTGTCGGGGCTTAGGTAGACATCTCCGAAGACGTGCCCGTCGTTACCGAAGTTGGAAAAGTCGGTAAAACGCCGGTCCTGTTCCCAGATGGCACCCATCCGCCAGTTGCCCGCCAGTCGGTATTCCTTACCAATGAGCGGGAGGAAGAGGGAAGATTTTTGGTACTCCGTGCTTAGTGCAGTATTCCAGATACGGACCTCGGCCAGGGTGCCGCGCAGGCCACCAATCGAGCCAAAAACCTGAGTAGGACGCTCCACCAGTGTCGGATCAGTATCGCCAGTCAGGTTGAGTTTTTGGGCGCTCAGGTCCCGCAACTTATCGTTGTCTAGCGGCCAGTAGGCCGCTAGTCCAGATTCCGCTCCACTGGGTAAGTGGTGAAGCTCGGAGGCGATCTGCTCGTTAGTGCGCAAGTACGACCAAAAACGCAGGTGCGCCAATTCGATATTCGATGCTTCGATGTCGTTACTGCCTTCTGAATTCACGGCGGCACCGTGCAAAAGGCCACCTATCTGTAATCCGGTGGCTCCCTCCAGGGTAAAGGTTTTAACCGAAGATATAGCATACTGTGCACCATTGATAAAGACGATCACCACGGCATCCTGGGATTGATCGGAAGGGTGTTCGTATCGGATAGAAAGCAGGTGCCATTCGCCGTCAAACAGCTGCTGAGCGGGTATTATCCTAACCTCCTTGGAAGAATAATCCCCCAGGGTTATTCCCTCATTTTGAAGCGCAATGTATTGGCCCTGACCATCTTTAACGTCACCCACCGACCAGAGCACCCCTCCGGTTTTTGTGCTTAGCCAAGTCGTAAAAGTGAAGTTTTTTCTACTTACCTGCATCGGCAAACTCCTGCCCTCAGCAGTAGAAAACCGTTCCGCCCCCCGTAGGCTCAAAGCCCGAGTTGGGGCAAGCCCACCAAAGTGAAAGTTGCCGCTCCAGTTCGGTTGTTGGTAGGTGGCGAACGCCTTGCTCGCCAGCTCGCCGGAGATTCCGTAGTCCTGTATTGGACTCCCGCAGGTTTCAACTTCTCCAAAATACTGTAGGTGCTCTCCGCTTAAATCGCCTGTCACTCTTTTCTTAGGCCAATTCAGGAAATCGAATAGGAGTCCTTTGGTTCCGGGAAGGGATGGTACTTGTGCAAGGTGGAGAATACGCTTCAATCCGAGTGCCCTGGACCAAATACGAAACTGTCCGATCTCCCCCTCGTAATACCGGGGGCGATCCAGAAAAAGCCCCACCTTAGGCTTGGAATGGGCCAAAGAATGGGAAGCATTGTCCCAAACAGGATGACCGTCGGCAATAGAAACCGGTACTTCTGCCTGACCATTAATGATAAACTGGATGGTATTGCCGCCTTCGGCAAAACGGCCAATAACTGCCAGATGGCTCCACTCCTCTTTTTGCAGGTCTGCCCTGGATACTGCCTCCACCTGAAGCGCGCTACCGTCTTTCTGCAGCAGGCCAATGTGCATACTCAAGCATCCACCATGGCGAATACTGAGCGCACCGAATGTCCTAATTTTGACCGGGCCGCTTCGATCATACATGATGCTTTGCCAAATCGGACGATTTTCAGCTACCGTCGCAGGTCGCAGCCAGGCTTCAATCGTGAAGTCAGCATTGGGAATTGGCTGCTTCTGGGTTAAATAAAACCTGGCTTCGCCGCCACCTTCTTTGAAACGCAATCCCTGGTCTGAAAACGTTGCGAAAGATTGACTAGGATCATCCTTCCTATGTTGCTCGGCGGGCACAAGAGTAGCATTTCGATACAGCCTGAGTTGTAGGGGGCCGTAGGCTTCCGATCGCTCCATCACTACCGCCAGGTTAGTCCAGCTGTCTCCTGGCACTGGGTTGGGGTCAGACAGCGTAAAGTGGCCTTCCGGTAACTTAATATTCACCACCGGATGCCCATTCTGTAACGTAAGGGTGAGCGCACCGCCAGCTTCAGCAAGCAATAATTGTTCTTCTCTCAGGCGCGAAGCATCAGGCTTTACCCAACAGGAGTACGTATGGCCGAAGGAAGTATCCTGGCGAACCGAATCTAGCAGCACATCTTCAACAAAAGCAGCATCATTTACGCCATCGAAAACCAAGCCTTTACGACGAGCAGCTTCAACGAAAAGATTGATTACTTGCACGGGGTCCCAGTCGGTCGCAATGAGAAAGGAATGTTTGTCTACCGGCTTGATCTCGAACTCACCGGCCAGTGCCTGGTGGTTTTTGATCAGTACTTCTAGCTCGTTTTCCAAACCATGATCAAGGGCGGTGGTAAAGCGTATTTCGTTGCCCTCCTGCTCGATGGAGGTGATGAGCCCTTCGAAGGCCAGTCCTTTTTCCGGGTCTTCGGGCAGCAGTTGCCATTCGCCGAGTTCGGCGTCTTCCCAGTTTTGTTCGAGACTGAATTGGTTGTCGCCTAACTTTCGTACCAGATAGTGACCGTTGAAACTTTTTTTGCCATTCAACTCCACGCGGTCGAAGCGGTTCAGGCCGTGTGCATCTTTAGTATGTACTATAGTCTGATCTCGCTCTCCTCTGCTGATGGCCTTCACTTTGCCATTGGGCAAGGGCATTGCGGGCCCCAGAGCCTGAACTTCCTCCAAGTGTCTTATGGGCAGAAAAATTTCTTGACGTTTTGCGGCCCTCAACTCATCGTGGCCGTCGGCTTGGGCATCAATCAATGATAGTAGTCCGTCAGGTGATACGCCGAAGCTGAGGGCAGCAGTCCGTTCGTCCTGGGTATTGTAGGCCAGCAACAGGCGGGTCGCTCCTTTGAGCAATTGTGGCCCGACCTCGGTGGCTTGTTCTGTTTGCAGGTTGTATACCGTTACGGCCAGGCCGTCGGCAAGCGGATTATCCAGCAGGAAACGTCGTTCGATGACGGCAGGTACCGAACGTACTAGCGGCCGGGCGTTCTCATCTTTGGCGGGTTCAACGACCAACTCATCGTCTAGCTGAAACTCGCCGTGTCGGTCAGAGCGAAAAGCCACCGCACGCACAAATTCCTGTTCGTTCTCATCTCTACCCGGCAGGAAGACGTGCCAGCGGTCAGCGTCTTTGTCAGCAGTGGGTAATGTTGTTACAGCAAATTGGCCGTTGCCCGGCCGTGGCAAAAAGCTCAATTCCTTGGTTGGTTCGCTGAATGCCCACTCGTTGGCATCGCGAAAGTCTAGGGAGTCGACCCCCTCAAGTCGGCCATTGACGATCTTCATTTTGGCGTTCGCCGTGTACTTGCGTCGGCTGCGCTTGTAGCGTACTTCCAGCTTTGGCATCAATTCGTTGGTGAGCCCGTTGAGGATGAAGCGATCAACCAATACGTTGCCCGTTTCCCGGTGGATACGAAAGACGTAAATGGTTTCACGCAGGGACACAACTTGCACCTGCGCGACGGCCCCGATGCTACCCGATCTCAAGTAGCGAGAGCGAATAAGATCGTTATTTTCACGCTCCTTTTCACGAACCGAAACGTCAGGCTTTTCATCAATAAAGGGCAGCAAGGACCAGTACTTCCAGCCCACCATAGCCGTACGGTCGGTATTGTCTTCAAAACCATCTTGACGGACGGTGTAATAGACCTTACCAAAGGTGAATGGTTTCCCGGTTTGGGGATGATCGCCAGTTGATTCAGTAGTTACAAAGACAATTACCTTCCCCTCATGCGTTAAACTGTTAACGCTGGAAAGCTTCTTTATGGGCAAGTGCATTTATGGGCAGGTTTAGTTCTTAATACTCTGTAACATACGATTTAAACGCCAAAACTACCCACTTACGACTAACAACATCCCCCCAGGCCGCAATTACTTAGCTCCTAATTAGGCACTGGAAACACACCTCGAACCTAAGTTGCCAATCTTCGTTCCCCGCATTTTCTCCCCCTGCTCAATTCGACCTCCCTTGCACCTGCGGCCCCGCCCTTATTAGTCAAGTAGTCAGGGAGTGCTGCCGCAAATAGGCGCTCGCTACGCTCGTCAAGGACAAATCGATATCCTGACAACTCGAAAACCCGACAACTTGACATCCTGACAACTAGAAAACCCGATAACTCGAAAACTTGACATCCTAACAACTAGAAAACCCCCTCCCAGCCAAAGCCAGAAGGGGGTGCATCCAAAAACGGAATAAATAACCAAGTTCATGACAGCTCAATGGCCTCGATCCGGTGGATCAACGCACGGGGATCAGCCTCCGCAAGTGCCATAGTCTCGAACATCTTCTCCGAGAAACCAGCAAGCGTGGCCACCTTACTTTCGGGAAACTGCAGTGTGCCGTAGCCGCGCAGGTCCACCATGTACAGGAATGGGTCAGCGCCGGTCCGCTTACGGTATTTCGCAAAAGCTTCCTTTGGCGACCAGTGGCCCACCCAGCCCTGCATATCGGAGAAGATCACAATGCGGTCGTAGCTGCGTTGCAGGCCCTGGAAAATGGACTTGAAGTCCGTACCGTGGCCCACCTCGTTCTGGTGTTCGAACTTGCGGGCGAAGTCCAGCGCCGACTGCCGCAGGTTGTAGGAGATCATCCGGGAGGAGGTACCGAATTCCATCAGATCAGCGTTGCTGCGCTTCGCCAGGGCGAAGGCGAACAGCGCACCCGTTTCGTTACACTTAACGTGCTGAGAACCGGCGACGGGGCTACTCATCGAGCCACTGTTGTCGACCACCACGAGGGTGTTTTCCAGGGCGGGCATGTTGGCACAAGCCAGGTCGGCAGCCGTTTCCAGGGCAGAACGGACCAGGCGCGCTGCGGGCGTACTGTCGGTAATCTGCTTGTAAGCAGTCAGTAGGCGGAAAGGCAATACTTTGCTCTTACGCAGGCGTACCCCGTCCGTCAATTGCGCGCAAATCAGGGGCATCAGCTCAGGGGCTTGCTCCAGCAGGTTACGGAGGTTACGCAACAGGGCGAAGTAGCCCAACTTACCTTCTTTCACCAGCTCCGTCCACGCGGCAGCCTTCCGGCTGGCCTTGTCTTCAGCACTGGTGGCCTCCGTACCGGCGGCACTTAGCTTCGCCTCCCAGGTCTGGGTGTTGGTCAGGGTACCATCCACCAGCATTTGCAGGGCTTCTGCGTTACGCTGGGTTGGTACGGGGTGAACCATATTCACCAGATCCACCAGCTTAACGGCCTTACCCTCTGCGCGGTACTTCGCCAGCTGGTAGCCGTCGAAACGGTCGAAGGCGGTAGCAAAACCCTTCTTCATACCGTTGGTCAGCTTAGCATCGTGAAGGGCACGCAGCGCAGCGGTAATCTCCAGCATGTCATCGGGCCGGAATACGATCCGGTCATAAAAAGCACGGGCTTCGGCGTGGCCGGAGAGGCGCTTGCTCAGCAAGGCAGCAGCGACGTGCGTGATGGTCCGCATACCAAATTCGTGCCGGGCATAAACCGCCGCGCGGGCGGCAAAACCAGGATCGACTTCTTTGATCAACTCCTTTAGTTCATTCAGAGACTCGGAGATCGTCCGGTAGTACTGGTCGGTAACGAAGTTGGTCATCAAGAGGCTGGCCAGGCGGTACTCCGCGCTGGTGCGGTAAGCCTCTCCACCGGCACGGTTGACGGTCATCTCGGTGTCGGTGGATTGGGGCTTGCGGGAAAAAATATTAAAACGAGACATGGTTTCAGGTGTTTAAGGGTCAGTACCCGCTAGGGTTCGCGGGACAAAAAAGAAATATATTATTGCACGAAGAAAACCGGGAGGAGTGGGTCGTGGTGCCGCCTCGCCTGGCATTTGTTTGGCGGGGCTGCGGGATGAAAGAAATCGAAGTATCTCCTATCCTTACTGTCGTGCAGGTCTTTATGGATGTTACCGTGGTACATCCGGGTTGTCAATTAAATACGTGGAGAAAACCGGAGAGGGAGACGCCTTTACGGACGAATTTCTACCGGAGGGCTGTTACGCCCACACCGGTCCAATCGAAGTAACCCACTGCCTTACTGCCACGTAATTAGACTAAAAAAATTCCGGAAGAAAAGGTGAGGGGCGATGGGGGGGTCGATCCTAACGAAGTAACGCCCTTCGTAACTGTCCGGAATAGCTTTTGGCCGGGATTATAATGGTAAGTAAAGTCCGATAAGTTTCAAACTTGCTCATTTATTTAGTAGGCCCGGTCGCTTCAAAATTGATGAGCTGCAAGAGGTCTTACTTCTGATGACCGAGCCTACTAAAATTGAGAAAGATTCCGGAGGGTGAAATGTGACATCCGTGAAGTGCCTTCCACCCACCGGTCTTTAAACGCTTGTTCCGTTGAACGACACAAAGAAGCATACACCACTGCGCAACCTTTTTGCGCAGTTTGAAAACGTGTGTTTTTTTCTGCATTCTCTAAAAATAAGGGCGCGGTCGCAGGTGCAGAGATAGGTCATTTGAGTGCATGTCGCGTAGCCACTATACATTGAATTACCTGGGACTGCACGTCGTACAGAAAAATCTGTCCGTCCGTTTCCCCGGACTTCGTCCAGGATAACCAATGTGTATTTTCACCTTCATAGTAAATAACTATCAACGAAAAATATAATCAATTTTCATAATGACAACCTTCACCCTACTTTTATGATTCTATATAGGGAACTCCCACAAACCTCCTCTAACTAAACCAAAAACTCAATACTCCATGGAAGGAATGAAAAACTCAAACGGCTCAACCGACGCCAGCATGTGCCCATATCTGGGCGGTACGAAAGAGCAAAAAAGCACAAGTGCGGGCACCTCCAATAAGGATTGGTGGCCAAATGCACTCAAGGTTGAAATTTTACGCCAGCACTCCAGTCTCACGGACCCAATGGGGGAAGATTTTGACTACGCAGAAGAATTTAAAAGCCTGGACCTCGCGGCAGCAAAAAAAGACCTTGCTGACCTGATGACGGACTCTCAGGATTGGTGGCCAGCCGACTACGGTCACTACGGCCCCTTCATGATTCGGATGGCCTGGCACAGTGCCGGTACTTACCGTATCTCTGATGGCCGTGGTGGTGCCGGTTCCGGCACGCAGCGCTTCGCGCCGCTGAACAGCTGGCCCGACAACGGTAACCTGGATAAGGCCCGCCTTCTCCTGTGGCCCATCAAGCAAAAGTATGGCCGCAAGCTATCCTGGGCCGACCTCATGATCCTGGCCGGCAACGTAGCCCTGGAAACCATGGGCTTCGAGACCTTCGGCTTCGCCGGTGGCCGTGCCGACGTATGGGAACCGGAAAAGGAGATCTACTGGGGCTCTGAGAAAGAGTGGCTCGATGATGCCCGCTATACCGAAGAACGGGTTCTGGAGAACCCGCTCGCTGCCGTACAAATGGGCCTTATTTACGTTAACCCGGAAGGCCCCAACGGCAACCCCGATCCACAGCTCTCCGCCAACGACATTCGGGAGACGTTCGGCCGTATGGCCATGAACGACGAGGAAACCGTGGCACTTATCGCCGGTGGTCATACCTTCGGTAAAACGCACGGTGCCGGAGACGTAAAGCACGTCCAGGCAGAACCTGCCGGCGCACCAATCGAGGCCCAGAGCCAGGGTTGGTTGAGCACCCTCGGTACTGGCAAAGGTGGAGACACCATCACCAGTGGCCTGGAAGGCGCCTGGACAACCAAACCCACGCAATGGTCAAATGACTATTTCAACCACCTGTTCGGCTACGAATGGGAACTGACCAAAAGCCCCGCAGGCGCCCACCAGTGGAAACCGAAAGACGGCGCTGGTGCAGGTACTGTACCAGATGCTCACGACCCCACCAAGAGCCACCAGCCAACCATGCTGACCTCTGACCTCGCATTACGCGTTGATCCGGCATACCGCAAGATTTCCGAGCGTTTCCACAAAGATCCGGAAGCCTTCGCCGAAGCCTTCTCCCGTGCCTGGTACAAACTGACGCACCGCGACATGGGTCCACGTGACCGCTACCTTGGTCCTGAAGTACCCGCTGAAGTGCTGATCTGGCAAGATCCCGTACCGGCAGTTGACCACGAGCTGATCAATGACGCCGATGTTGCCGAACTTAAGCGTCGGGTCCTGGCTTCCGGCCTGTCGGTTTCGGAACTGGCTTCTACCGCCTGGGCTTCCGCTTCCACCTACCGTGACTCAGACAAGCGCGGTGGCGCCAACGGCGCCCGCATTCGCCTGGCCCCACAGAAAGATTGGGCGGTCAACAACCCGACCCAACTTGCGAAGGTGCTGAAAACGCTGGAAGGCATCCAGCAGGAATTCAACGCCGGCCAGTCTGGCGGCAAGAAAGTATCCCTTGCTGACCTGATCGTGTTAGCTGGCGGAGCTGCCGTAGAACAGGCTGCTGAAGCTGGTGGCTACAACGTCACCGTACCCTTCACCCCAGGTCGTACTGACGCTACCGACGAACAGACCGACGTGGAGTCTTTCGCAGCCCTCGAGCCACGGACCGACGGCTTCCGTAACTACATCGGCAGTACCAAGCCGATGTACACGGAAGAACTACTGATTGACCGCGCCAACCTGTTGTCACTGACTGCACCCGAAATGACCGCCCTGATCGGCGGTATGCGGGCCATCAACCTCAACTACGATGGCTCCGACTACGGCGTCTTCACTGACCGCCCCGGTGCACTGACCAATGACTTTTTCGTTAACCTGCTTAACCTGAGTACTAAGTGGGCAGCTACGGACGAAAAGGAGTACATCTTCGAAGGCCGTGATCGCCAGACCGGTGAACTGAAGATGACCGGCACCCGTGCTGACCTCATCTTTGGCTCCAACAGCGAACTTCGCGCCATTGCCGAAGTATACGGCAGCGGTGACGGCGAAGAACGCCTCGTGAAGGACTTTGTGGCCGCCTGGGCTAAGGTGATGAACCTTGACCGGTTCGACCTCGCGTAGTGAATGCAGGAAGGGGAGAATGGGTGAAGGGGCTTCCGCAAGTACCGTTCGCCCGCTTCGCGGACTCACCTTTAAGAGTGAATTAAGGGACGAAGGGAGCTACCGAAAGGTATTGCTCCCTTCGTTCATTTTGGCACATAGGTTAGCAAATTACATGAGCGGTTCTTCTGGCTAAACCTACCTCCTTTCCTCCATCCTCCCTTCAGGTGAGCAAGCGAAGCGCCGCGAAAAGTACTTGCGGTAGCCCATTCTCCCCTTCACTCCAAAGGTGAGCAAGCGCAGCGCCGCGAACGGTACTTGCGGTAGCCCATTCAATTATTCTCTCCTTCACTTATTCTCTTATTACTCACTCCAGCATCCGGCGTAAAAACCCAAACCAGGCCTCTCGATACCCCTCCCCACCCTTTTCCCAAAGGTCGGCATGGTCTCCGTTGTTGACGATGTACAACTGCTTGTCCTTAGATGCATAAGCATCGAACAATGCATGTGCGTGGGAAACGTTGATGTTGGCATCTGCGTCGCCGTGGATGTGCATTATTGGTTGGGTCACCTTGGAGGCTACATCGACGGGACGGACGGAAAACGGGTCGAAGTCAGCTATTTGTCCGGCGCGGGTCAGTACATAATCTGATAACCAAAACGGCAGCGGAACTCCGCCCATCCGTTGGCCGTAGGCATTGGCTACGGTGCGTAGGTCGATGAATGTGCTTTCGATGAGGCCAAATTTCAACCGGTTATCGTGTGCCAGACTCTGGATGGCAACTGCACCTCCCATTGAATTACCGTAGATGCCGGTAGAGAGGTCAGGAGATTTGGCTTCCAACCAGTCGATGGCCAGGCTGACGTCGTATTTTTCAGCAGCGCCGTAGGTTAGGTATTTACCACCGGATTTGCCGTGCGCGCGTTGGTCCCAAAGCAAAACGTTGTAGCCTGTTTTCACCAGCTCGGCGACGGAGTTGAGGTAAACTTCCTTGCAGCTACCCACGCCGTGAAGCATGATGAGATTCGCCCTGGCCTTACCAACAGCGGGAACGTAAAAAGCGTCCAGTTGAATGCTACCCGCCGGCTGTAGCTTAAAATGCTCATAGGGCAGGCCGTAGTTTCCCGGCGTCTGGTCCCCGGTTTTGTGTCCGGGTTGCAGGATGGCGTAGGGCAATACGTGAGTAGCCAGTAGGTAACCACTAATCAGCAGGAATACAAAAAGAATACCAGCGATGATGAGAATGGCTTTCAGCATGTTTTTTGGGCGCGGACGCGGGTGCAAAGATAGGTTAAGCGATCAATGTTAAGGAGCTGCCCCCCGGTCTCCGCGATTTGTAATCGCGATTGGAGAGAGGGCTCTATGAGCCCGTAGGAAAAGACCTTGTATATTCTTTGGTGAAGCGACACCCTCGCATATCCCGGCTAAAACCTGGATACTGTTTCCTTACGGCTCATAGAGCCTTAGGTCCAAGTGCGATTGCAAATCGCTGGCACCGAGTAGCAAAGACTACCGTATCTCAAAAGCCAGAGGGTTCAACTCCCGATTAACTTCGTCCCCCGGGCATTTAGCCAGTACTCGAGTAAATTGATAGACATCCCCAGCTTCTGCCCTTTGAATGATGGCCTTCGTAGGACCGTCAAAACTCCCGCCTTTGTTTATTGACCGATCACGATCATTATCTTTCGAAACCCTAAGCAATTTGAAGCCGACTATTTGACAAGTGCCTTGTATATCCATGTATCTTATAAGCGCATGAATGCCTCTTTGGGCCCTAAATTCTTCCGCCTCAAATCCCCCCGAAGTAGCATTCCCCAGATATGCCTTTGGATCTGGCATCCACATCACCCGAACAACATATTCATCAAGCACTTCACCTTTATGGAGAACAATAATCTTCTCCGCGCCCTGTTTAAGCCCACGAAGGATACCATACCTTCGACCTCCACGATAGCTAAGGCCAGCAGACGTAGATATTGTAAAATCTTTGTCTTTAAGACCATTCGTATGGATGGTTACTGGATTATCGACACCTATGTAAACAATGTTCTGCTTGTCCAACGAAAAACTGACAAATGGTTTCTCTTGCAGAATGTCTGCTGAAGGGCTGTTTGGAGTAGGTGTAACTAATTGCTTTTCTGCCGGAGGCTCCTGGCAGGCGAATAGGCAAACAGCTATTCCAAAGTAGAGGAGTAAACATTTCATAGGAGTAAGGCTTAAGCTTAAACGAGGCCCCTTAGATGTAGCGTGTAAGACAAATTTTAAAGCGAGCTGTCCGGCTGAAGCCGAGGCTACACGTGTAGCTCCGGCTTTAGCCGGACAGCTCATTACTGACACTACACTTTCATTTAGAAAATCAATAAATCGGCGCTAAAAGAGGAATTTCTTCAAGCTGGTAGAGCCAGCTACCGTATCTCAAACACCAACGAGTTCAGCGTTCGGTTAGCCTTATCCCCGGGACATTTAGCGCGCACGTCCGTAAACGTATAGATGTCCTTCGGCTCCGCCTTCAGCATCAATTGGTTCGATTTACCTTCGATGTTGCCTCCCTTGTTAGTTTCCGTTTGCCGGTCCTCCTCCAGAGCGTGTCGGGTTACCGAAAAACCGGTGATCATGCACCTGACGTCAAAATCAAAATTATCAAGCATTGCGAAGAGTCCACGCTGCGCTTTGAATTGTCCTGCCCCCATTTTACCTGAAGAGATGCCACCTAATTTGGCGACTGGATCCGGAATTGATTTAGCCCGGAAGGTGAATTCATTTATCAAGATCCCCTTGTTCAGGACTTTAACCATCTGAATTCCCACGGCAGAGACGTTCAGCTCATATTCCTTTTCATGTTGCGTAATGTACCCTGGAGGTGACGCAATTAAAGTGAGGTCATTGAGGTCAATTCCGGTACTGCGCAGATTCAGTGGGTTGGGGAAACCAACGTACACCACATTCATTTTGCTTGCCGTCAGGTTCACAAATGGATCAGCCGAGATCACCTCTGCCGGCAAAGCCGGCGGCTCCGGCCGGGCACGTTCATCGGCTAAAGGAAGATGGTCACAGCCCCAGCAGCTGCCAACGATCAACAGCAGTATCAACGTAGTTCTAATCATTGCTCTTCATTTCCGCACTTTGCATCCCGCGTCCGCGCCACCTACTTAGTAAGCAGCGTAGCTGAACCACCATCAGGTAAGATGCCCGTAAGATAAGCAACCGGCAACGGGGGATAAAAAAACCGGAACCCACCTTGCGATGAGCTCCGGAATAATATGGAGTAGGTTGACTCTTTGTGCTGTTGGGACGTTGAGTAAGTAGCAAAGTCACTTTTTGGGAGCTAATCTCTCCATTATCCAGTTCCTGATTCCTAACTTAGGCGTCAATTCCCTTACGTACGTCGATCCCCTTTGCCCGCCCACCGGCAAATACCCACTTTAGCGAAGCACAAATACCCAGGAATGAGACTATTTATCTTTTGTTTACTTTTTCTACCCCTGCTTATCACGGCACAAAGGGAGGAGTTCAGCCAATTCAACGTTGCTGTCACCGTCCAACAGGACGGTACGCTCAACGTCAACGAAGACATTTCGGTAATTTCGAGTGGTAAGGTGATCAAGCGGGGAATCACCCGCGCGCTGCCGCGCGGGCCCATCGGAGACGACGTAGATAAGATGGAAAGATTCGATTATGACATCCAATCCGTTAGCCGGGACGGTAGCAGCGAAGACTACCACACCAAAAACGAGGGAGACAGCAAAGTCGTTTACTTCGGCAGTAAAGACCGGCGGCTTGATCCGGGGCCCCATCGTTATGGCCTCACCTACGATGCCCCCAAACAGATTTATTTTTTCGACGACCGCGAAGAGGTACGCTGGACGCTGGCCGGCATCGACACCCGGCTACCGATCAGGGCCGCCAGCCTGACCTTAACGGTCCCCGGTGGAATGAACGTGCTGGGTACCGTCTGCTATACGGGTAGCTTTGGCTCTACCGAACAGGCGTGCGAAATGGTGAAAAACGGCAACCAGATCACCTATACCCTCTCCCGGCAACTTGCTGAGGGAGAAGGCATGATCATCGCCGCCGTATTCCCTACAGGGTCGTTCGTTAAGCCGGCGCCACCACCACCCCCTACGGCCCTGCAAAAAAGCGGGACGAAATACATCAGCTTTATTGGTATGCTGATCGCGTTGATGTACGGCTACCGGACCTGGCAGATCCATGGTATTGACCCTCCGACGCCGGAAGTAGGGCCGCAGTTTACCGCCCCACGCGGTCTTTCTGCCGCCAGCATGCATTACCTTAATTCGTATATGCCCAGCCAGACTCAGCTTACTGCTTCTCTGACCGACCTGGCCATTAAAGGCTATTTGAAAATTGACGAAGAAGAACGCAGTGGTCTTTTTTCCACTTCAGAGATTTTCGTCCTCCGGCCGCTACAAAAAGATCCCGAAACACACCAGGACCTCGCGCCTGAGCAAATAGCGCTCTATAATCATCTCCGCAATATGGGAGACATTGATCTGGACGGAGAATACGATAAACGCCTCGCCAAAGCTACCGAAGCACATAATAAAAGCCTGAAGGAACAGCACGCTGATTACCTCAAAGAAGGAGGAAACGGTTGGAAGGTCCTTCCCTACGGACTGATCATGCTGGCTACAGTGGTCGGCGCAGCAATATTTCTTAACCATGCCGAGAACCTGGGCATCGTCCTATTCATTTTTGCCGTCACGCTGTTGATCGTCGGCACCCCGCTCTACGCCTGGCTGATCCGGAAACCTTCGGAAGACAAGGTGAAATTATGGGCAGAGATCAAGGCGATGAAGCAATACCTGAAGCTTTCGGAAAAAGAGCGGCGGGGCATTTCTGGTGCGCCGGAGATGACGGAGGAGTATTTCCAATCGGTCCTACCCTACGCCATCGCTCTCGGCATTGAAAACAACTGGGCTTTGGATTTACAGTCGGATTTGGCGGGTACGCTCAACAATGATCGTAGCCGGCACAGCATGCATATGTACCCATTTATGATGCCTGGTTTTGGGAGTAAGATGAATACGGCTTACGGAGCAGTTTCCAGCCCTCCAAGTAGTTCGGGAGGCAGTGCCGGCGGAGGTTCCGTTGGTGGGGGCGGGGGCTCGGGGGGGTGGTGATTTAGTCTACTGGGGCTATTGGTATTATTGGTGCAGAACTCCAACAAACCAATAGCCCCAATAGACCAATAATACCAATAGGCCAACTACCGGTTAATCACATTCTTAAACCGCGGCCGCTTAGGCGTAACGTCTCCCAGACGCTCTTTCTTAGCTGCTTCGTACTGGCTGTAGTTACCTTCGAAGAACTGGATTTCGCCTTCGTCCTCGAAACTGAGGATGTGGGTGGCCAGACGGTCGATGAACCAGCGATCGTGAGAGATGACAAGGACACAGCCGGCGAAGCTGTCGAGCGCATCCTCGAGCGCACGCAGGGTGTTGATGTCGATGTCGTTGGTCGGTTCGTCAAGGAGGAGGACATTACCGCCTTCGCGGAGGGTCATGGCCAGCTGCAGGCGGTTCCGCTCTCCGCCGGAGAGCATGCCGATTTTCTTCTGCTGGTCGCCACCGGCGAAGTTGAAGCGGCTCAGGTAGGCACGGGCGTTTACCTGTGCGTTCCCTACATCGATCATGTCGTGGCCCTGGCTGACGACGTCGTAAATCGTCTGTTCTTTATTGGCGAGCTGTTCGTGGCTCTGGTCAACGTAGCTGATCTTCACGGTCTCACCAATCTTGATGTTACCGGAGTCGGGCTCGTGTTCCTTAGTCAGCAAGCGGAAGAAAGTAGATTTACCCACACCGTTGGGGCCGAGGATACCGACGATGGCGTTCTTCGGAATATTGAAGGTCGCGTTCTCGAAAAGGACACGATCGCCAAAACCTTTGGTCAGGTTCTCCACTTCGATCACAACGTCGCCAAGGCGGGGGCCCGGTGGGATGAAGATTTCCATGTTCTGTTCGCGTTCTTTGCCTTCATCGCGGGACATTTTATCGTAGGCGGCCAGACGGGCTTTACCTTTAGATTGTCGGGCTTTCGGTGCCATTCTGATCCATTCCAACTCTCGCTTGAGGGTCTTCTGCCGCTTGCTTTCTGTTTTTTCTTCCTGCTTGAGGCGATCAGATTTCTGCTCCAGCCAGCTGGAGTAATTGCCTTCCCAGGGGATGCCTTCTCCACGGTCCAGTTCGAGGATCCAGCCGGCGACGTTGTCGAGGAAGTAACGATCGTGCGTTACGGCGATGACGGTACCCTTGAAACTCTGGAGGTACTGCTCGAGCCAATGGACGGACTCGGCGTCGAGGTGGTTGGTAGGTTCGTCCAGCAGCAGGATGTCCGGATTACTGAGCAGTAGCCGGGCCAGCGCTACGCGCCGGCGTTCTCCTCCGGAGAGGACGCTTACTTTGGCGTCATCGGGTGGGCAGCGGAGGGCGTCCATCGCCGTATTGAGTTTATTGTCTAACTCGTAGCCGTTACGATTTTCAATTTCCTCCATCAGTTCGCCCTGACGTTCGATGAGCTTGTTCATCTCATCATCGCTCATCGGCTCGGCGAACTTCATGTTCACCTCGTCATACTCCTTCATCAGGTCGACGGTTTCCTGCACGGCTTCTTCCACAATTTCGCGGACGGTCTTTTCGGCGTCCAACTCAGGCTCCTGCGCCAGGTAACCAATCTTGTAATCGGCGTTGAAGACCACGTTGCCCTGGAAGTTTTTGTCTATACCTGCAATGATCTTCAGCAAGGTCGACTTACCGGAACCGTTGAGACCGAGTACACCGATCTTGGCACCGTAGTAAAAACTCAGCCAGATGTTGTTCAGTACTTTTTTGGAGGCTCCCGGGAAGGTTTTGGAGACGCGCTCCATGGAGAAGATGATCTTGTGCTCAGCCATATTGGTCTATTTGTGCTATTGGTCTATTTGTTGGTGGTCCGTCGGTTCGAAAGTACTTTTCTCCCCCTAAAACGGGCGGACGGCGAAAGTACGGAATTATGGCGAGTTGTCGAGTTGTCAAGTTGTCGGGTGTCCGGTTATCAGCGACATAACGTTCTTCTCTCATCCGTTTGCCCCGAAGGTGAGCAAGCGACGCGCCGCGAATGGCAACAGCGGAACCTTATTCACTTATTCGGTCATTCCATTATTCACTCCTGAGGTGAGTAAGCGAAGCGCCACGAATGGTACCTGGCAGCCCTTTCCACCAGTCACCCCTTCTCCCATTCACTCCATTCTCTTCCGGCGATACACCAGCAACCGGTCCCCAATTTCATCGACCTCTTCGAAGGCTGGCAGGAGACGTTCCGTCAGCGGTGTTTCGGCGTTAGCGTCCTCGCGGCGGCGAACGAGGTATTGGACCGCCGGGTCGTTGAGGATGCGGTTTGCTTCGGCAACTTCGTCGATCTGGAAAGCGCGGACGTGGTGGTCATAGAACAACAAGGAGGAATGGATATAGGGCGTAGGTACTGGCTTGTCCAATAAATGGTAGCTGATCTGGAAGCCGTTGATGATGAAGATGGTTTCATCGGCGCCCAGCTTATCCTTGAAATAGGCAGCAATCTTCGGCGGCTCATCCCGTTTTTTTGCGTAGGCGAAGTAGTGGGCGGTACCCAACATACTGGCAACCAAAAAGATGAGGACAAAGGAATACTTGCGCAGACCGGGTCTCCGCAGCCAGGGGAAAACCGTCGTCCCTGGAGCCCACCACATTGCCGCGAGCAGCGCCACAACGGGATGCAACTGGACCTGGTAGTGGCCGAAGCGTTTGCCGGTCAGCAGTACGACAACGGTAACGAGCGCGAATTGCAGCAGCAGGTATATTCCCCATTGAAGCTTTTCACGCTCTAATAAAGAAGGTAATAATTTATTGTTGGGTTCTTCCCTGCTCCTCCAACGCCATGCCTGCACCAGCGCGCCGCCGCCCAAAATCACGAATGGCGAAAAACGCAACAGGTAGTCGCCCATGTATTTAAGTCGCAGGTACCAGGGCAATTCTATCGGGTAGGCAGCACTAACGTCGAACGTATAGAACATCAGCTGATCAAGCATTCCCAACTGCTGGTAATACAAATAGACGAAGAGCAACGGCAGGGCAAATGCGCCCACCAGCATTGCTCCTGAAGTGATGATGCGGCCCCAGGCTTTCTGACGACCATAATACCAAACCATAAATAGTCCGATGGCTAAGGCTTCTGCCGCCGCAAAGGGCTTGATGATCATCGCCAGCCCCAGCAAAAAACCGGTAACCGGCCAGTGCCAGGCGGGGTCCGCTGAACGCGAATTGAGGCGTGGTGCCACTGCCAAAGCTACCGAAGCGATGGTAAACACGTTGAAGAAAATCTCCGTATTTGGTGATACGCCGTAGTAGGTAAAAAGGCTACAGATAAACAGATAAATCAGGCCCGCTGCAATTCCGACACGGGTGCCGCCGGAAGCAACAAAATTTTTGCCGCCAGTTACTCTTTCTCCCGCCATAAAAAGGCCAAAGCTCCCCAGCCCCACCACACAGGAAGCCGCAATCCGGAGTGCAAGGATACTGCCTCCGGTCAATTTGATCAGCGCTGCATATATCCAGAATATGCCAATCGGTTTGGTATCGATCAGGTCCCGGAGGTAAACTTCACCCCGCAGCATTTCGTCGGCAATAACAATGTAAGTACTCTCGTCATGATTGATGACGGAGATGAAAAAGGAACCCCAGCGGGCAACGACGGCCAAAGCCATAAATGCAAGGAGCCATTGGTATTTACGCATTTCGCAAAGATATAATGGGCGCAGTTACTCGTGCTGGTATAAAAAAAGTGGTCAACACTAATCTGAGATGCTTCGCGCTTATTCCGGAGATACCGATTTTTTGCCCAAAATGCTAAACAGAAGAAGCCTCGATGCGCAAAGTGACTACCGTTCCTGTATGTTCCCGCTCCGGATAGAGGTCGGTTATATTGATCGATAAATCGATACGTTCGTTCTCCGCCAGCAGGTTTTGCCAATCGGCCAGGATTTGGGTTGCACGAGACACATGATCGTCGGGTGCTTTGCGCATTGCGGCAATTTTCCGCCCCACTCCGTTGTCTGAAACGGTGCAGATCAAAACATCGTCGTCTTCCGGGTCCAGACAAAAGTCAATTTTCAATTTGCCCCCACCACTCAGCGGGCAAAGACCGTGGTTGATGGCATTCTCCACGATTGGCTGAAGGAGCAAAGAAGGTACCTCGTCCATGTCGGGATCAATTTCCGGATCGATCGTTATTTCGCTGGTGAAGCAGCCGGGGAACCGGAGTTGTTCCAGGTTGATGTAGCGGCTCAACATATCAGCTTCGTCGGCTACGGAGGTGAACCGGCGACGGGAAGACTCCAGGAAGCTGCGCATCATCAGAGAGAAGTCCGTCAGGTATTTAGCCGCATCAGTAGCCTCTTCCCGCTGGATATATTCCCGTATAGCGTTCATGGCATTAGAAATAAAGTGCGGGTTGAGCTGCTGGCGGAGCGACCTGAGTTCCAGGCTCTGAAAACGACGGGTGGTCTCCATTGCGGTCTTCAGCTGGTTCATCCGATAATTATAGATGCCATAGATCAGCAATCCCAGGCAGATTAAACAGGCCGTTAAGAACCAGTAAGTCAGGTACCACGGTTTTTGAACCAATACTTTTATCTCACGCATTTTAGCGGTTCTGCGCCCTTCACCATCATAGGCCTGGAGGTTGAAGGTGTATTCTCCGGGATTTAGCTGCGTATACCGGACGGTGGGAGATTCCGTCCGTACCGTCCAATCGGGGTCGAACCCTTCTAAAAAAGTCCGGTATTCGCGAGTCCCATCAGCAAAAAAATTGGGTACCGTAAAGTCAAAGGCGCAGTAGATAACGGATGGGGGTAATACCAAGGGACCTTTCCAACCAGCGGGTAGATGATGAATGGTTTCGTACCCTACGTTCTTGTCGAGAATACGATAAGCAGTCAGCGCCGGTTGGTAAGGGCTCTGTTCCGGTTTTATGTCGTTTACCTTAAAAGATACGAACCCATTAAGCCCTCCCGCGTACCAACGCTCGTCTTTTTCATTAAAAAAGACAGAAGCAGTATTGAATTCGTTATCTCCCAAACCATCTTCGGTAGTAAAGACAGTGGTGATCTGCTCGTGCGGCCCGTGAAGGGCGAGTCCGTTAAAGCTAAAAATCAGCAACTGTTTTTCCTTAGTGACCCGCGTGGCAGCGATATCATTACTAGGAAGATCCAAAAATCCCCGGGGGTCGGGAGGTTCCTGTCCTGGTTCAATGACCCCACCAACAGTCGTAAAAACGCCCGTCTCCGGGTTAAAGTCTTGAACACCCCGTTGTAAAGTGGACAGCATCAGGTCGCCGGAAGGGGTAATTACGACATCGGTGATGGCGGTATTTTTTCCACCTTCCAGGTAGTAGCTACTAAGTTGTTCGGTGGCAAAGTCAAAACGATAGAAAGCAGCATCGGTCCCAAACCAGAGGCAGTTCCGGCTAGTATCACGGGCCGCACCTTTGGTGTATCCCAGAACATCATACTCAGGCCCCATTGTTTTGATCAGAGAGAAGGAATCCCTGGAGGGGTAGAAATAATACAACTGGCCCTTGAGGTGATTTATCTTATGTTCCGTAATCAGCAATAATTCCTCTGAAGATCGCCCATTGGTGATCCAGCGTACCACCTGGTTTTTTTCTGGGACATCCCATCGCCTCCAACTGTTGTCGGCGGGGCGGTACCGGTAAATGGTTCCCTGGTAGGTTTCTCCGTCCACGTCACAGCTGAAGCCAAAAATATCTCCCTGATAATTAAGCAGGTTGTTACCACAGCCATAATGATCGGCAATAGAGCCATCCGGTTCAATCATTGCAATGGAGTCGAGTGATCCGGTAACTGCGTCGACCCGAAACCAATAGGGCATTCGCGAGTCTTTGTTCGCGTAAACATTCCCTTCATCATCTGCGGTGAAGCCGCGCATGAGATGGCCGAATTTTCCCGGTGGCAGGATGCGGTAGAGATAGCGTCGAAATGGATTCTCCGTTACCGGTGGCAGGCGGATATGAAATAGTCCTCCCGAGGTATTTAGCCTTAGTTCCCGGGAAAAATCCTCCCCCGAAATCGAGATGATCCGGTCATCGATACGTTTCAGCCAACTTGCTGACCGACGACCCTCCGGGGTGATCATTTCAAGGCTGCTGATCCTTTTATATAAGGGGTTACGGTACCCGATGAGAAGATTTCCCTCCACATCCTCCATGAAAAAATTGGCCGTTTCTCCCGAAGCCAAACCAGGTACCGGGGAGAACGCAGCTTCGGCAACGGAAGCATAGAACAATCCATCAGGGGAACTGAACCAGATACCGCCACTTCTATCCCGATAGATCTTAATAGGAGAAAGTGTAGTAGGCAGTGGAATTTGACGCTGCCCTTTTTGTCTGCCTTCAATAAGTTCATGGCTTGCCTTACGGTACAGCAGGTAAGATTCCGGCCCGGCGTAAATCAACTTATCTCCCTGCATCAATTCTTGCATTAAGCTAAAGACTGATACTGGTTCGGCACCTGGCCGGTATTTGAAGATGGTACTGCCCCGTCCATAATACAGGGCTTTGCCGATCTGATGGCTGGCGCCACCGAAGAAACCTCCCTTTTTCTCCCCCAACCGGTCGCCAAAAGCTTCCAACGTGCCGGGGTCAAACACCTCAACGGAGTCAGGATAATTAGGAGGTATGGAATACAGGTACCCTTCTTCTCCCATCCGAAGCGTTCCATTGAACAACTGGGGGATTTTTAGAAAAGAAGTGATCCGGTTACCATCGGCTCTACAGATTCCTCCATCAGTCCCGATCCATAACAGTTGGTCTTTATCAAGAACTGAACTATTTACGGTGCGATTCGGCAAACCGTCCTTAACCGTATAATGGTTCACCAGGGTGTCTCCCACGCCCAGCCCTACCGGTCTCGCAGACATTTGTACACTTAGCAGCCAAAGCGTACACAACAAAAAATGAGAGAACAAAAAACTTTTAGACATAGCAAAGAAAATACCCTGATGTTGAAGCCCCTAAAAGGGGGCCTACACGAATATAGCTAGTTTCTGCCTACATTTACCTTTAAACACACCCATTTTTGGTTACAATTCTAATTGATGACGAGCCGGCAGCTATTATTGAGCTACACGGTATGCTACGTAAAAAACATCCGAACCTTTTGGTTGCCGGATCGGCAGACAATATTCGCGATGGGCTCCAAAAAATCGAAACCGTAAAGCCTGACTTGATATTTCTCGATATTGAGATGCCCGGCGGAAGCGGTTTCGACCTCATAAGGCAGTTAAAAAAAGGGAATCGGCCGGAGATAATCTTCGTCACCAGTCAGAGCAATTACGCCATTCAGGCCTTTAGTTGTGCAGCTCTTGGCTATGTTTTGAAACCCGTTGAGTGGAAACCGCTTGCGGAAGCCATTGGGGTAGCAGAAGAGCGCATCCGGCAAAAGAACAATGAACAACGCCTGGAAACCCTACTGGAGAACCTAAAGACATCGGACAGCTCCAAAAAGAAGATCGGTATCCCGCACGACCGGGGCGTCGAGTTTGTACCGGCGGGCAGTATTGTTTACTGTGAAGGGGAAGAACGGTATACGAGAATTCACCTGAAGGAAGATGGTACCCGTCTTTCATCTTATGCCATCGGTCAATACCGAAAGATGTTGGCAGATCATGACTTTTACCCCATTCACCGCTCAATCCTCGTGAATCGTAACTTTGTCAAAAGGATGAACCGCGCGGGGGAACTTGAGCTTACCACCAAAAAAAGGCTTACCGTGAGCCGCCGTCGCCGGGCAGAAGTAGAAGCCTGGCTGAAAGCCGACTGATAAGTCTTTCTCGTTGACTTAAAACACAATTAGCCCCGATTGGACTTGTTTTAGGCACTTGGCTCATCAAATTGGCATTAATACAACCACTAGTGGAATCAAAACAACCGTTCGTACGATGCCCTTTGTCCCTGAAGGGGCAAGCGCTTACATTTGGAACAAGTTAGATTGGTTATCCATTATGATTTAGCACTTTTTACCTGATAATCTATTAAGCGAATTCTATTTTCATGAGAGACACTAATGAACAACATTTTTTCTAGATTAACACCATGAAATAACCAATCGAGCCCTGCCCGCTTTCTTTACCGAGAGCGGGCTTTTTTGTTTACTGCGTTCAGGTTGCAGGTTGCAAGTTGCAGGTTGCAGGTTGCAGCTACCGCACTAGGCAGCTCGCTTTGCTCGTCATCGGTAATTAACTTATACCTGTAACCGGAGTGCAGCGAACCTGCAACCTGCAACTCCTGCAACTTGCAACTCTTGCAAGTTGCAAGTTGCAACCTGAGCGAAGCGCGTTGTACTTTTGCGCCATGTACAAAAGCCTCGTAATCAAAGTCGGCACCAATGTGCTTACCCGGCCTGATGGCCGGCTCGACGTTACCAACATCAGCCATCTTGTTGACCAAATTGCCGGACTGAAGCGAGCGGGCATTAGCCTCGTACTGGTATCCTCCGGCGCAGTAGGTGCCGGACGGGAGGTGCTGGGCGCCCAAGAGGACTTCGGAGAAGTGGCCCGCCGGCAGGTACTTAGTGCTGTAGGGCAAGTTCGCCTCATGGAGCTGTATCGGCAGCTGTTTGCCGGGCATGGCCTCTATTGTGCCCAGGTACTAGCGACCAAGGGGGATTTCCGGGATGACCTCCATGCAGATAATATGCTCAACTGTTTTCGTGCCTTATTGCTTGACGATGTGGTTCCGGTCGTAAATGAAAACGACGTGGTGGCCGTCTCCGAGTTGATGTTTACAGACAATGACGAGCTGGCTGGCCTCGTAGCGAGGATGCTGAAAGTCGACGCGTTAGTAATTCTTTCCAGCGTTGATGGGCTGTATGACGGGCCACCGGAGGCAGCTGATAGCCGGCTGATTCAAGAAGTCGATGCCGGTGATAGTTCCGTCCTCAGATTTGTGCAGGAGAAAAAAACGTCCTTCGGGCGTGGAGGAATGGCCTCGAAACTAGAGGTAGCTATTCAGACGGCCAATGCAGACATCCCGGTACTGCTTGGCAATGGGCGCCGTCAGGAGGTCCTGCTCAACCTCAGCCGGGGGACCTGGCCGGGTACTGTGGTTCGAAAAGTGAATGAAGCAAGGAGTGAGTGAATGAATGAATAAGATAACAGCTACCGCAAATGGATGCTCGCTTCCGCTCGTGCTGCGCCCTTCACGCTAAAGGTGAGCAAGCACAGCGTAGTGAACGGCACTGGCGGCAGCCCATGCAACCATTCCTCATTCACTCCGCGCATTAAAATACTGCCACATACCACGAAAATCATGTTTCCGCCGTTAAGGAGTAAGTGGCGCGCACGCAGGTGCAAAAAATGAGTGAAGGAGCAAGGAACGCTACCCGCCCAAACCTCGTACCTTTGCCCGCCCCTAAGAGCATACGACCAGATGAAACTCTCCCTTCAATTTTCCGGCTTTTTCGCCGTCCTCCTGATTTTACTCTTCGCGTCTTGTGAAGTAGACACTCAATTCGTCACCGGCGATGCCGTGCAAATACGTTTCAGCCAGGACACCGTGGCCTTCGACACCGTATTTACCGCCAGAGGGTCTGCCACGCGCCAATTCAAAGTCTACAACGACCAGGATCAGCCAGTCAAGATTGACCGGATCACCGTAGACGGAGAAACCGGTGTAAACTTTATTTTCAACGTTGACGGCACCCGCGGCCCCGAAGCTAACGACGTCGTGATCTGGGGGAATGACAGCATTTTCGTCTTCGTCGAAGTGGAAGTAGACCCAACCGAGCCGGAAGAAACCAGCCCCTTCATCGCCGAAGATCGTTTGGTGTTTGAAATGGGCAACGTCCGGGAAGATGTCGTTTTGCTGGCCTTCGGCCAGAATGCCAACTACATCAACGGCTTCAATCGGGGTGTTCCTTTCCGCATCACCTGTGCCAACGGTATTGCCACCTTACCCGTTGATTTACCAACCGTCATTTACGGGTCCATGTTTATCGACAGCTGTATTGTGCAGGCCCTGCCCGGCACGAGGATATACTTCCACGGTGGCGTTCAGCGTAACGACGTGCAATTCGGTGGCTTTTTCAACGACGGCTTCATCTTCACCCAACCCAATGGCAGTCTCCAGCTCCTCGGTACGCTGGAAGATCCGGTCATCGTTCGAACCGATCGGCTCGAGTCAGCATTTGCCGAATCCACCTCCAAATACCGTGGCCTGATCCTCGGCCCGGGAAGTACAGACAATCGTTTGGAGCACACCCAACTGCTGAATGCCATCGTCGGTATTACCATCGATAGCGCAGCTGAGGTTACCGTAGAGAATTCCATCATCGCCTATTCTGGCGGTCCGGCCATCTCCGCCTACCAGTCGGACGTAACGGTAAGCAACTCCGTTTTCCACTCCAATTCAGGCAACGCCATACAGTTCGTTAAGGGCGGTAACCTTATGATGGACCATACAACAATCGCCAACTACGGTGTCGACGCCAGCGGCCTGGTCCTCACCAATTTCAGCTGCGATGATTCCGGCCAAATCTGTATCGCTGCACCGATGGTCGCTGACATCCGCAACTCCATCATCAGTGGTTCACGGGGAAGTGAACTTGGGCTTCTCGACATTTTCGCAGGGATGGAACCCGCTCAGTTCCGGGTCAGGATCGACAATTCTATCGTCCGCACCGACCAGGGCTTTCTCGACAGTCAGGACGGCCTTTTCGCCGATTTCTACGAGTCCATCTGCAACGGGTGCATAAACCTCACCTTCAATGATCCGCTGTTCCAATCCATTGAACAGGACAATTACCAACTGGATTCGCTGAGTCTTGCCCGTGACCTGGGAGAATTCCTGCCAGCATTCCCCATCGACCTGTTGGGCGTTGACCGGGATACGGACAGCCCGGATGCGGGGGCTTATGAGCGGGTGGATAGGTAGTTCGCTTCGCGAACTTTGTTGCAGGAGTTGCAGGAGTTGCAGGAGTTGCAGGAGTTGCAGGAGTTGCAGGAGTTGCAGGAGTTGCAGGAGTTGCAGGAGTTGCAGGAGTTGCAGGAGTTGCAGGAGTTGCAAAAAAAGTGCCGCAGGCAACTCAGCCAAATTTTTTCAGGTTTTTCTTTGAAAAAATCGCCTTGTTTCACGAACGAAGTTATACTCAGAGCTATCTCGTGCGGCAGCCAATCAAGAATCGAGAATCACCAATCGAGACCGCCGCAGGCAGCAGCGAAGTTAATCGAGAATTCCACGAGCGAAGCGAGAGCGGTAGCTGCAACCTGCAACGCGCCGAAGGCGTACTGCAACAAGAAGCGTAGCGACCCTGCAACGGGAGCGTAGCGACCTCTGCAACAAAGCGCGAAGCGATTTTATAAGTTAATTAAACCCTAATTGCCCTAAGCCCCCTTCCAAACCCCGTATATTGTGGTTTCGCTCTTCCTATCTACACATTTTCGGTATGTATAAACTCTTACCCGTATTAATTTGCTTCTTTTCCCTGGCATCACTCACGGCGCAGGTAACGTTGTCTTCGGATTACTTCCCGCAGGCAGGGGATACGCTACGTACTGTAACCGCCGACAGTACTTATGCTGTTGGCCTCAATCAGCTGTCGGCAGGGATTGACCGGGAATGGAACTTTGGCACACCAGTCGCCGAAGGCGCTCGTTTACAGGCAGTAGTAAGTACTGAAGGGGACACCTTATTCCCTATTGCTGATGTCAAGATTCTTGCGTTTAACGGCACCCTTAGCTATTACAAGATCACCGAGACCTCCTTTGACCTGGTTGGCGTACAGACCCAGGTAGCGCTATTCCCGGATCTGGATATTACCGCAGCCGTCACCCCTTCCCGGCCAACCAGACGGGCGCCACTGACCTACCAGGACGTTTTCACAACTGAAACGTCCAACAGTATTGTCGTCGGCACGGACAGTCTCCCCGAAGCAGTACTGGAAGCGTTAGGACCAGTAGTTACAAGTATCGATTCTCTGCGCATCACCACGATCTCCAACCGTGAAGATTTGGCCGACGCTTATGGTACCCTCGTACTGGGCACGAACACCTTTGAGGTACTGCGTGAACGGCGCAATGAAAACATCTACATCCGCCTGGAAGCAAAAAACAACGCCCTCCAACTTTGGGGAGACGTTACGGCACTCGCCATTGCCCAAGCACCACAGGTTGCCCCGTTCCTGGGCCAACAGCCCGCTACCACCACTTATACCTACTGGAGTCCGGGAGAGATTGACCCCATCGTGGAATTCATCACCGATGGTGAAACGGGAGTCGTACAAAATATGGAATACAAGCAGCCGACAACATCTACTTCTACTGGTGGCCCGGCGCTTTTGCAAGCATCCATCCGGGTATTCCCGAACCCCGCCACCGATTTGGCAACTTTTGAAATCGAAGGATTGGAGCGAGGCCGCTACTTCCTTAGCCTCGTTAATACTATGGGGCAAAAAGTCAAATCCAGAGAGTTTACGCCCCTCGGTAACCAAACCCGTTTGAACCTGGACGTAAGTGCATTGCCTCAGGGGATGTACATGTACAGTCTACGAAATGAACGCGGACGAACGATCGCGACCAAGATATTACGGGTACACTAACTATCTACGACCACGGCATCAAGCTTGTCCAGGTAAGCCGCCAAAGGCCTTACCCCCAACCCAGATTCATCATTCAATATTATCCGCCCGCCAGGGCCGTAGGTCATTCCGCCCGCCATCGGATCTTTGCTTTGCATGAGCGGTGTATCAAAATCGTAGTAGACCGCCTGCGGACTGCACAGCGCCAAATGGGCTGCGGCGGTGAAGCCCAGGCGGCTTTCGAGGAATCCGCCGATTTGCAGGGGGACGCCGGCCGCTTCGGCGATGCGCATTATTTTCAACGCTTTGTACAAACCACCGGACTTGCTGACCTTGATGTTGATTTTGTCGATGGCCTTCAGGTCGATTAACCGGCGGGCATCCCGGTGATCCCAGCAGGATTCGTCGGCCATGATGGGGATGGGGCTGGCGGCACGGATACGGGGGAGTTCCAAAAAATCGTGACGGGGAATGGGTGCTTCGCAGTGTTGGATATTAAGATCGGCCATGCCACAGAGCAGTTCGATGGCCAGGTCTGGCGTCCAACCCTGGTTCGCATCCAGCCGGAGGGGAACGTCCTTGCCCACCGCCTGGCTGATCATGCGAACCCGCTCTGCATCCTGCGGCCCCGCCCCTAATTTGAGCTTGATCACCGGAAAGCCCTGGTCTTTTACCCATCTGGCTTTGGCCACCATCTCTTCAACGGAGCTCAAACTAACGGTGTAATCGGTGTGCAACTCCTTATCGTTTTTTCCACCGAGGTAAGCGTAAAGCGGTACCCCGGCAGCTTGGCTAGCTAGGTCGTAACAAGCGATATCAAAGGCACTTTTGATGCAGGAATTGCCCGCGACAGCCCGATCGAGCAGGCTGGTAAATGTTGCTGGATCGGCCGGATCAGCCCCAAGGAGTTGCTCCGCTAAAAAGCGGCCGACGGCCATGGCGCCAGCCATGGTTTCCCCGTGGATGGTGGGAAAGGGGCTGGCCTCACCCCACCCCACCAGGCCGGTATCCGTTTCTGCGCGCACCAGTACGTTGTTGGCGTGGGTGAGTGGGCCCAGAGAGATAACAAAGGGCGCGGTAAGCGCGATGGGAGAAGGGTATAAGGTTAAGCGGGTTAGTTTCATTAGCCTGTTGGAACTATTGGTCTGTTAGGGGCTCAAAGTACCAATTTGGCGCGGCCGCAGGGTACAAAGGACGTTGAATGAAATGGGGACAGCGAATTAAGTCTTCAGTTGATTATTATCTTAGCCCGTATGCTGAAATTATCTTGTAACTTTTCCCTTGGCCCGAGACCAACAAAAGTCCACTATAAAACAATATAGAGCCATTCGGCACATAAACAAGTTCTTCAGGGTTGTCATAAACACCTATACTCCAACTGCTATTATTCTCAACATATAACACTGGAAAACAAATTTTCTCAAGCATAACTTTGATCTGGTACAGTGTACTTTAGGTTTTTAGAAATTTAGAGGGGCCCAAATTTCGCGTAGCGAATACACAATAGCTACCCTGGACGAAGTCCGGGATAACGGACTTACCGCTAGCGGTACGACGCTAAGCGTCGTCAAATAATGAGGGCATTTTCGTTACCTGGGACCGCGTCGTTCCTCTTTGTCCCAGGCAACTCAAGTGCAGTCGCTACGCGACAAATAAAAAGCAACTAAAGATGACTAAAGCCTTATTACTTCTAACTCCTATTTTACTCTTGTTCTGTTCCTGCGATCGGGGAACAACCATCTATGTGCCCACAGAGAACGCGGCTGGTGTACAAACGGGAACCCCGATCACCATCAGCGGCCTCCAGGTTGGAACCCTGGTTGACGTAGCTTTGGATGAGCAATTAACCTGCTGGTTGACCCTAAACGTAGAGCAAGAATTTCACATAGGAAGAGAGGCAATTTTCCATCTTGAAACTACCAGTTTACTGGGCGCAAAAGCGATCACAATTGAAAATTCACTGGCCGGCGAGATGATCAATAGTGAAGATTCGCTAAGTACTCCACTCAACATTAAATCATTGATTGATTCCTATTCAACTACGGTTGATTCTACTGAACTGAAGATGTTATCGAGGAAAGCCGGGGAGTTTCTTGATTCGCTGATGATGGTTTTAAAGAAGGAGAATTAAGGGGCGTGGCCGCAGGTGCTGAAATCGGTAGAAGAGCAATGCATGCTCCGTCAGCCCTAAAAGGGCATTTCCTGTAGCGATGGGCGATGGAAGTTGGCACAGCCGACGACGGAACCCATCGCAGCGTGTTGGCCCGGCACAATTCCGCAAACCCGTACATTTACAAGTAGTCAATCCCTCCCACACCTATGCGTCGAAGTTTATCCCTGGTGCTTTTTTTACTCTTTAGTGTACTGATGACCGCCCAGGATCAATCCAGAGTAGACAGCCTGGAAAAAGCCCTTGAGCAGTTGCCACCCGAAGACACGATGCGGCTTTACACCCTGGTTTATCTGTGGGATGCGACAATCGGATCAGACCTGAACCGCGCCGACGCCTACACTCGCCAAATGATCCGCGAAGGATTGGAAAGGGACGACGCTAAGCTGACCGCGGCGGGCTACCAGCGGCTGGGCGTCACCTGCGACTACGCTGGAAAAAGCGACAGTGCGATGTTTTTTTACCGCAAAGCACTGGCCATTTATCAGGCACGTAATTCAGGCCGGATGCAGGGGATTATGCTTTTCAACGTCGCCATTCTGCAACAAGAGAAAGGATTGTATGACTCGGCCAGGCATTACCTTGCCCTGGCCGACGACAGGTTCAAGGTCAGTTCCCGGTTAGTGGAACGCAGTGCGGTGAATACCATGAAAGCCTCCATTGAAAGGCAACAGGGAAACCCGGCGGAGGGAATTAAATCGGCCACCATTGGTTACGAATTAGCACTGCAAGCCGGAGATTCCTCCCGGATGGCCGCTGCGGAGGAGGAAATCGCCTTCAACTACATGAACATGGACCAGGACAGCCTGGCCGCAAAATTCTTCGAACGCAGTTACCGGTTCCACATACGGGTCCACGACGAGTACTACGCTTCGCTAAGTCTGATGAACCTGGCAACCTGCCACCAGGCCATGAATAAGTTTGAGAGCGCCCTGGCCTACGGCAATGAGGCACTGGCCATTGTACAGGAAAACCAATACGAAGACCTGGTGGTGGACGTACTGAAAATAATTGGGAATGTATACTGGAGTAATGAAGACTATGAGCAGGCCGAGCAAATATTTTTGCAGGCAAAAGCATCCCTAGCGGATAAAGACCTCGGCCGGGTAACGACAGAAATTCTCACCTACCTTTCTGGCGTACAGCTCAATTTAGAAAAATATGACCAGTCTCGCAGCAATGGTTTGAAGGGCCTGGCAATGGCCGAAGAGCAAGGCCAGACCAAATTGATCCACCGGGCCTATGGCCAGCTGGCCATCGTTGCCAGTAAGCAGGGAGATTTTGAGCAGGCCTACGATTACATGGTAATTCGACAGGGAATTCAGGACAGCCTATACCACAAGGAGCTGGGGGAAGAAGTGGCCCGCCTCACCTTACTCTTCGAAAACGAAAAGAAAGAACGCCTCATCAGCGAGCAAAAAAATCAACTGGCACTGCTGGAAAGCCAGGCCCGCGCTGAAAAGCTCCAACGAACCGCCCTGATCGGGGGACTGATAGCCTTACTGGCCCTGCTCACCGCCGGCTGGTACAGCTATCGCCAGCGGCACCAGCGGCAGGAACTGGAAAAAGCACGGCTGGCCGACGAGCTGAAGACGCACCAAAAAGAACTTAGCACCCACGCCCTGCAAATGGCCCAGAAGGGCCAGTTGCTCGATCAGCTCAGAGAAGAAATCCGCCAGATCAAGGGCGAACGACCGGACGACCGCAAGAAGCTGGATGGTATGCTGCGAGAGCTCGGTTCGGAAGAACGCATCGACCAGGACTGGGCCAACTTCCGCTCCTACTTCCAGGGCGTCCACGGAGACTTTGAAGAGCGGCTGAAAGCCGCCGCAGAACAAACCCTCTCTCCACGGGAGCTACGACTCGCTGCCCTGATAAAAATGCAACTCAACAATCAGGAAGTTGGGGCTATTCTCAGCATCTCGCAAGACAGCCTGTACAAAGCCAAGTACCGACTGCGTAAAAAATTACCGCAGGCCGGAGAGGGCGAGCTTGATGCTTTTATCCGGGAGGTTTAAGTGGCAAAATTCGGGATGACTCATGTTTATTAGCAGTACGTATGGTAAATTCAGCGCGCAACAATACAGTGGGCGAGAAGCCACCTTACAACAGTAAATCCATATCCACATTCTCCTCAATAAGCTCTACTGCCCGCCGGATCTTCCAGGGCGTCTTGAGGTTAATCTTCACCTCCATTTGATTTATTCTTACGGCAGCGCCGTAGGTATCCAATGCGCAGGAAACGACAGGAATCTGGAATTCGTTAATGAAATCGAGGTGAGGTAAATCAGGGTTTTGGCTGTCCGCTCCGGTAACCACAATACCGGCAATGGTGCTGCCCGGAAGTTCCCGTTCTTTGAGGATTTCCTGTAGCACGGTTAATGCCTCCTCCAGCCGACGATTACTGGCAATGATAAGAAGATTCTTCAGGTTCTCTACCTCCGCCTGCGCCAGCAAACTGCCACTGGCGATGTTCTCTACCTGATTATCGAGCCGGTCGCGGTGATAAATGGTTTTCCCCTTTAGCGCCCGACGGATGGTGGCCATGATCGGACTGGAAAGTGACTTCTCATACGGTAAGACCCCCAACAGAGGGATACCTAATTTTTGCAAGTAAATATCGACGTAGCGCCGCACCTTCTCCAGCTTTTTCGGAATCGTTTTATTGACAATGACGCCACGCACCGGTACCCGACGCTCCCGGAACATGGCCAGGTTCATGTTTAGCTTATCGATGGTATTACCGATCCCTCCTTCTACCACCATGACAACCGGAGCGTCAAGCAGCTGGGCAACCTGCGCGTTGCTCATGTCACAGACGGAGCCCACTCCCGGATGCCCCGTGCCCTCGTAGATCACGAAGTCGTTCTCGGCCTGCAACTTCCGACTGGCTTTAGTGATGCTGGTGGTAAAGTCAAACCCCGTCGGGTCGTCGAGGTACTTGGCCGTTACGCCCCGACCAATAATGACCGGGCTGTGGAGTTCCGCTCTCAGTTCAAAGTCCATCCCACGGGCAAAGAGGAGCGCGTCTTTGTCTACCCGGAGTTCTCCCAGCTCTACGAACTCCTGGCCAACGGGTTTGCAATAACTAACTTTCTTACCCCGGGCGCGAATGGCAGCCATAAGGCCAAGCGTACAAGTTGTTTTACCCACATGTTGAGAGGTAGCGGCGATGTATAGGCGATCGATCATGGGGGGAAGATAGGTTTTAGGATTCAGTATTTAGGGTTCAGTTTCTAGGATTCAGGTCTGAGCATTCAGGACTCAGGTTCTAGGACTCAGATTTTAGGGTTCAGGATTCAGGTTTTACGATTCAGTATTTAGGGTTCAGCATTCAGGAGTACCCCTACCGTATCGTTTAAATCGAGTATACTTTGATGAAAATGAGTACTGTACCCAGAATACTGAATCCTGAGTAATGAATGCTAAATCCTGAGTACTGATCCCTGAATGCTGTTTACTGTGTACTGATCCCTAAGCGCCGCAGGCGCTTCACTCCTCAAATGGATTACTCCACCGTTCATCGGTATACACCGCCGAACCGGTAAGCGTTTTCAAAAAGGCAATAACGGCCTGGCGTTCTTGTTGGGTGAGGTTCAAACGCTGTGGCTGGCCGGCGAAGGATAGGCGGCGGTCTAGCTGCTGGTTACTGGCCGGGATGGCGTTGTAATGATCGAGAACATCGTTGATGGTCCGAAACGCGCCATTGTGCATAAACGGTCCGTTCTCGGTTCCATCTGGCCGGAACAAGTCACGGAGTGTGGGCGAGCGGGTAATGGACAAGTCGGGCATCCCGCCGCCGATGGCGGCGGTAACGCCATTGTTTTGGGAGTTCGGATCAATGGAGAATTCCGGTCCCTGATGGCAGGAACCGCAGCCCAGGCCACCACCCACCCGCTCGCTGTTGGCGACCTGCGGTCGCCCACCAAAAAGCTCGCGCCCCAGGTTCTCCTCGTCAGTAAAATTGGGGAACCGTTCTCCACCGTTCCGTACCTGTGCCCGGCCCTCGTCAAATTTCGAATCAAAAGACTGAATGCTCCGAATGAATTGCGCAAGTGCTTCCTGCATCCTGGGTTCCGTCACCTGATCGGAACCGTAAGCCTCGCGAAAGAGTGGGCCGTAGTAATCCAGTGCATTCAGCCGGTCCAACAGATCATTAATGGAGGGAGCACCGTTAGTTCCGCTGAACCCCATTTCGATGTGGTCTTCAATCGGTTGCGTCGTTTGCTCCTCCAGCGAGTTGGCCCGTTTATCCCAGAAGTAGCGGGACTCATCACCGAAACGGGCGTTGATCAGCCGCATGGAATGGCGGTTGGTAGTGCCGGCTACGCCCACGGAGGCGATGGAGTTGTCCCCAAAGGCCAATTCCTGCCGGTGGCAACTGCCACAGGAAATAGTCCCGATATTAGAGAGCTGCCGGTCATAAAAAAGTACGCGCCCCAGGGTTGCCCGGGCATCCGTGATGGCGTTTTGTCCGGTATTGTCCCGATTGATGTAATCGGGGATCGGTTGACTGGCATAATTGAAGAGATCCGAAATGTTCAACCGACCACCGAAGGTAGCTTCAACCGGATCAACCTCAGGGTCGGGGTCGGGCTGGCCAGTCAGCAGGAAGGGCTCGTCGGTAGCACAGCCAGAGATCAAGGCCAGGCAAAGTACTGAATAAAGGAAAAAGAAACGGGACGGAAAAAGAGACGGCATACAGCAAAAATTACCAAGGTGAAAACCCGCAGACTAACGAGGTGACGAGAGTTTTGTTCCCAGATCAGGAATCAGCACCAATAGCCATCAGCTAAACTTAGGATAAAATAGGTAATTTTTACAGCAGGAACGGAAGATTTTCTATTTAGACGCGTTGAATCAATAAATCCTTTGCAGGTTGCAGGTTGCAGGTTGCAGGTTGCAGGTTGCAGGTTGCAGGTTGCAGGTTGCAGGTTGCAGGTTGCAGAAAAAAAATGCCACAGGCAATTCATCCAAGTTTTTCCAGCTTTTTTTAAAAAAAGCATTAAAAACGAGCGGAGCGAGCTACCTCGTGCGGTAGCTGCAACCTGCAACGCGCCGAAGGCACTCTGCAACAAGGAGCGAAGCGACTGGCCTGCAACTTGAGCGAAGCGATCAATAATTAACTTCTTTTAACGTTCTACTACTTGCGTAGTATTACAAGTGTAGTTTATCTTTACGCAAAATCTTCCCCCATGGCCAACGACCCTATGCCTTCCGAGGCGCAATTAGAAATTCTTGATCTTCTGTGGCAACAACAGCCCGCCACCGTGCAGGATTTGCATGATCGGCTTGGCGCCCGACGGCAAGTAAGTTACAACACCGTACTGACTCAACTGCAACGAATGACCAAGGCCGGGCTGGTAGAACGAAATACCGATCAGCGCACACACACCTATATCGCGGCACCACGCCGTGAGCAGATTGAACGAAGACTTTTTGACCGCCTGGCCGACACGGCCTTCGGTGGTTCGACCATTAACCTTGCGCTACGGGCGCTGGGTAATGAAAAGCCCACTCCGGCGGAACTCGATGAGCTCCAGCAGTGGATCAACCGTCAGAAAAAGTAAGCCTTCAGGATTCACTCATTATGGAACTCACTACAACTCTGCTACCTTTTGCTACTGCCTTCGGGCTGGCATTACTTCACAGTCTCTGGATCGGTGCCGTACTCTTCGTTGGCGTAAAAGCACTCTTTCCATTGCTGTCCTCACCGGCTGCACGACATAATGTTTCCTACGGTGCCCTGCTGGTCCTGACTGCGACCTTCGGACTTACCTTCTACTTCGTTTATGACCCCGAACCATTATGTGAAAACCTACTTGCCGGTGGCCAATCGCTCAGTGGGTTACAGCTGCTCGCCTCCGCACAGGAAGCAGGCATCGGCTGGTCTGAGTGGTTACAGCGAGGGGTGCCAAGTATTGCACCGTGGTTGTCGGTTGTTTACCTGGCCGGGCTAATTCCGGCAATTTTCTTTTTGATTCGCGATCAGGACCGCGTCATGCAAATGAAGCATGAAGGCCTTTCTGCCCTCCCCATCTCCTGGGCGGCACGGCTTGGCAACGAGTTAAACCGCCATGCCGCCACCCGCAGGGTACGGTGCTACCTAAGCGACCGCGTAGGTGAAGTAATGACCCTTGGTTTCTGGAGTCCGGTCATTGTTTTCCCGGTTGCCCTGGTCAACGAACTCACGCCAGAGATGGCTCATACCATTCTATTACACGAAATAGCGCACCTGCGCAATTACGACCATTGGCTTAATTACCCCCAGCAATTTATTCGAGCTTTTTTCTTTTATCACCCCGCCGTACACGCCCTCTGCCGCCTGATTGATCAGGAACGTGAGCACCGTTGCGATGATTGGGTGGCCGCCCGATGCGAGGACCGACGCACTTACGCTTCGGCACTTGTCACGGTGGCCCGTTCTTCCCATATCCCCCCAAACAACCTTGTAATGAGTGCCACCAAAACCCCGTTTTCTCAGCGCATTCAGCGCCTTTTCCTCGGCGAGGACAACCAGACAGACCGGAACTTTGCGTTCTCTATGCTGCTGGTTGTTCTGCTGGGGGCGGCGCACTTAAGTTATACGAATTGGGGCGAGGACGCAGGTGCAGCCAATTGTTTGGAGGAGCAGGAAATGGAGAGCGCCGAGCTTACCGCTCAACTCCCCTTATTACTCCTGCACCAGTCGGCCAATGCGCACATCGAGTACCGCCTTAGTAAACTCAATCCGTCCGGCAACTACCGTTGGATGGTGACCGAAAGGCCCGAAACGGCCCTCGGCACGCCTTGCCCTACCCGTAAAACAGTCGATCAATTCCCCTACATCGCAGCCCCCGAGCCGCCAGAATCGTCCAACCCCCGTGCCCGGGAACAGTACGAGCGCGCCCAACGTAAGTACGAAGCCATTCAGGAACGGACCAAGCCGGCATTGTGGATGGATGACCAAACGTTCACCCAAATCGTGCCGGAAATTCCCGAGTTGACCTTTCCCAAGCCATTGCAGCTAGGCATCAGTGAAAGGGCTTCAATCCAATTTGCCCCGTGCCCCTCCAACCTTCGTAAACAAGAGGTCAAATCCACCATTAACATTGCCCAAGACCATAAAACTAAAGTCAAGACACCCCGTCCCGAGCAGAAAGCTCCGGTGACCAAAAAGCGTTTAACCTCCGCAAACCGGGAATCAAACACCGCGCAACCTTCCGGTTTAATGGAGGTGAGTGAAACACAAAACCACATCGCTTATTTCGTAGACGGAAAGCGCGTTGAGGCCAATTGCACCAAGGCCATGAGCCTGAGGCTCATTGAAAGCGTTGACGTCATCAAGGGTGATGCAGAAATGGTCATGATGGGGCTGGAAGGCTACGAAGGTACCATCATGGTTACTACCAAAAAGGAAGGCTTAGTAGAAATCGAATCCGCCCCGTTTTCCGTTTCATCGCCCGACGAAGACCTGAAGGCTATGGAAGACAGTTATTCCGTTAATTTTAACGAAGGAGAAATAGAAGAGAGCATGGAAGTGCAGCCTTGCCCATGGTTGTAAGGCCTTGACAAAACTTCCTTCTCGGCGAGCGTAAACGTCGATCTACATCCGCGAAATCTTTACCCGTCCATCAAGCAAATATTTTGATAGCTGCCCGCGCGGCCGGAGGCCGACGCTACCGCTCATTGCCAGAGGCAATTTCGTCATGATACAGATGCCTTAAGCGGTTTCCCATTCACTAACGCACTCCTTCTTCCATTTACTAACTCACTCTCCCATGCGTGTTCTCTACCCTCTCGTGCTCTTAACCTTCCTTTGCACCTGCGTCCGCGCCCAAATTCCGTATCTCCATCTAAGTCCCTTCACCACCACGGAAATCACCATTGCTGCCACCGAAATAGAATTGTCCTACGGTAGGCCGAGCATGCGGGGTCGAAAGATATTCGGCGGATTGGAACCCTGGGGAAAAATCTGGCGTGGAGGAGCTAACCGCAACCCACGTCTGGTCATCAGTAAACCAATCACCTTCGGCGATACATTGGTGAAAACCGGTTCTTACACTCTGTTTTCCAAGCCGGGTGAAAAAAAATGGACCGTTTATCTCTACGACGAGGTCAACAAATATGGCGCGCCCGACGAATGGGACGAGAAGAAAGTCGTGGCCACTCTGGTCGTCAACCGGGAGGTACTTGCTAAGCCAATTGAAACCCTTAGCTATAGTTTCGAAGAGATTTCTAACGACCACTTCACGCTGGCGATGGAGTGGGAGAACACCCGGATCGTTATTCCCTTTGGCTTGCAGACGAAGGTCTTTATGAATGAGGCTATTGCAAAAACCCTCGCCGGCCCAAATTCCGCAGATTACTCCAATGCAGCCATGTATGAACTGCGCGACGGCAAAAACTATGTTCAGGCCCTGGCCTGGTTCGACAAGGCCATTGAACTCGACGATACGCCCAGTTATTGGGAGCACCTCTTCCGGGCCCAGACCCTCGTGAAGTTGGGCCGGCTCGACGAAGCCCGAGCCGGCGCACAGCGCAGCCTGGAAATGGCAAAAAAGATCAACAGCGAATACGGGACTGCCGAAAGCCTGGCGATTCTCGATGCATTAAACGATTGATGTTTGCCTAAATATTGAATAAAATTCTCGCTAGTAGGGGCAACCCGCGTTCGCTGAGCGAACGCGGCCAACAACTTAGACGCTTGTACGGGCGGGGCTTGCCCCCGCCCATGTCTTTATGAACCTGAAAGCTTGCCCCCGCCCGCCCTGCACGACCCCGAAAACCCCTTTGGGGCCTTACCTAAACTCCGCCCGATGCCTTCTTACCAAAAGCCAGCGTCCAATGATTTTTCACTGCCATTAGCCGAATGACAAATACCGTAATAATGGCCACCGCCATCGCCAATGGCTCACCGATCAGTTGCTCAGTGAGCAGGAACAAAATCCCGCCAGCCAGGCAAGCGGAAGCATAGATTTCTTTTCGAAAGATCAGCGGCACCTCGTTGGACAGCACGTCGCGGATGACCCCTCCAAAAGTAGCTGAAACCACACCAAGAAAAACACAAATGATGGGTGACAGACCGAAAGCAAGCGCCTTTTGCAGGCCCAGGATGGTGTACAGCGCAATACCGATCGTATCAAACAAGAACATGCTGCGCCGCAGCTTACGCATATAGGGCTGAAAAAGGTAGGCAAACAGGAATGCGCCAAAGATGATGTACAGGTAAACCGGATTCAACATCCAGCCGACGGGGGTACTGCCGATCATCAAATCCCGCAAAGTACCCCCGCCGATGGCGGTGACCAACGCCAGAATGAAAACGCCAAAAACATCGAACTGGCGCTTCATGCCAGCGAGCGCCCCCGAGATGGCGAAGACGAAGGTGCCGGCGTAGTCGATGGTTAGAATGAAGAGTTCCATTTTTGAAGTATTCAGGGGTTAGTATTAAGGGTTTAGGGTTCAGAAAAGTCTGCAATGTAGTGGTTCTGCACACCAAGTTATGGGATAATCGGAGATGGTTGTATTTTGTACCAACTTCACCAAACCCATTCGAAAAATGAGACTATTATCTCTGGCTTTCTGCTTGTTACTTTCTTGTTGTCTAGCCGCCCAGGTTGAACCTAAGTCGGAGTGGGAAGGTCTAACGATTCCTCCAGATGCGCCTTCGCAACAGCCAGTTATTCTGCATTCTCACTCGTCCCTTGACACGGGTGATCCCCTGTACATCATCAACGGGTACCCCGCCGAGAAAGCGGATCTTCAAGATCTCAACCCGGCAAGTATTGAATCGATAAATGTCCTCAAAGGAGAAAGTGCACTAGTTCTTTATGGCAGCCAAGGAGGTAAGAATGGTGTCATCATCATTCAAACCAAGGACGATATTACTCCCCGTGCAGACTACACCCTCACCCCGGAGGAAATCCCTGCTGATATTTTCTCGCTTTACGAAACAAAGGATTTTGGGGCGGGTAAGCAGGTGGTTTATCTGCTACAGGGAAACCCCATTAAATTGCGCAAACTAAAAAAACTAGCGACTACGGACATTGCCTCCATCAAGGTTTATGAACGGGCGCTGAAGGTCAGGTTGATGGGCTACAGTGAGCAGGAGGTGATTGTGGATGTTATACTGCGGTAGTGTGTAGCATTTTCTCATCCGCTGCATCTTTCTGCTGGCGTAGCCGCAGGAAGTTCATCGGATGTGTAAAATGCGTGAGTAGCAAAAAAAACAGTAGTAATTCAACGTTCATTGTAACTGAAACCTGAACGAAATCAATGTCTACTTCAACCCCGGCAACACATCCGATGAACTTTTGCCCGGCTGCGCCAGGTCAAAAGACGCATCGGATGAGCGGCTGGACGCACAGGATATTTTAAAACCAATCATCTCGATGGGTGGTAACAGTCCATCACCCAAACGCCCCCATGATTTTCGCAAACAGGGTCCGCGCATGCCCCTCTTCCGCCTCCGCACTCCACCCGGCAATGTGGGGCGTAAGGACCGTATTTTTGCTACGGACCAGGTATTGAAACGGCGCCGGCAGGTCTTCTGGCTCCAGGTGGACGAAACTCTGCTCTTCGTATTCGTGCACGTCGAGGGCGGCACCGAGGACTTTTCCGGATTCCATTGCGGCAACCAGATCAGCGGTATTCACCGCCGGCCCCCGGGCGGTATTGATGAGGTAGAACGGCTTGGCAAAAGCGTTGATCCAATCCTGGTTAACGTAGTAGTGGTTACCCTCTAAAAAGAGGTGGAGAGAGACAACGTCGGCCCGGCTTTGCAGTTCTTCCAGGCTTACTTCGGTGGCGTATTCATCGCCGTAATCCGTCCTGAATTTATCGTAAGTGATGACTTTACAACCGAAACCTACCAGGCGTCGGGCGGTCATTTGGCCCATGTTTCCATAGCCGATGAGGCCGACGGTGAGGCTGCCCAATTCGGTCCCCACGTTACCCCGGCGGACCCAGCCACCGGCGCGGATCTGCTGGTCGGCCCGGCCAAGGTGATTGAGCAGCATCAGCATCATCCCGACGGTATGCTCGGCTACGGTATGCTTGCTGCCTTCGGGGCTATTGAACACGGTGATGCCGAGTTGTTTGGCGTGTTCCAGGTCAATGTGGTCGGTCCCGACGCCCCAGCGGGCGACGAATTTAAAGCTCGGTCCGCAGGCATCCAGCAGCTCCCGGTCGATGTTGAGCCGGCTGCGGACCATGAGCCCGTCGTAGTTCTTCAGTTCGGCCAGAATGTGGGCGCGGTCGCGGGTGCAGAGATCGGTAACGGCATGCCCCGCTTCTGCGAGCGCTTGCTGGAGGTAGGGGTGGGCGGCTTGGTCTAGGAAGGCGATGTTCATGGGGGGAAGGTAGGGACATAAATGTTTTCGGCATCATGCGTACAGGCTCAATGTGCATAATAAAGCGACTACTCACTTTGAGTCAGATTCAGTTGTACACATCACCCTGCTAGTACACTGTAATTTAAGTTTTCGCTGCTTTTTACTTGTCGCGTAGCTACTGCACTTGAATTGCCTGGGACAAGGAGGAACGACGCAGTCCCAGGTAACGAAAAGGGCCGTTAAGGTTTGACGACGCTACGCGTCGTAAGCATAGTCCTTAGCCCGTTACCCCGGACTTCATCCAGGGAAACTATGCTGTATTCGCTACGCGAAATTCAGGTTCGGTAAATTTCTAAAAACTCAGTTTACGGTGGACTAGTACTGCACCAGCTCAAAAGGATTTGTCGGCCGGCGAGATTTTCTCGAATCAATCCTCTAACTTAAACGTAAGCTCAATCGAAGGCTCCATCAGGTAAGTAAAGACCATACAACGGTAAGTAAAGGGTTGGACCAACTCCAGCCCCAGGGGCAGCGTCAGGGAGGATTCGTTGGTCGTCAACCAATTATCCTGACTGACGTGTACATGGGTTTCCAGCAACATGCGCTGGTAGGTGGTCATGTCGTACTTGCTGAAATCGACCTGTACGTTGGGCAGTTGAGCCGGGATGGTGCGGTCTCCGTTGCCGGCAGCAACGGATTTCCGGACATCGATGATGATGCCCAACTCCTCCGCTTGTAATGGGGAACCAGGCGTTGGCTCCAGCTTCGCTTTGATCACCACGTTCTCGGGGATCAGCGTGATGCCGGGCCGGAACTGGGGCAAAAGGTTCAGGAGTATGGGAACGTAACACTCCCGGTACAAGAGCGCATCCAGGGTTTCACTGATAAGCAGGTGATAATCGGCCGCTGCGGGCACCGTGAATGCGGTCGCATCCGCCTGGTACTGTGCCCGTAGGTAACCAGACAAGCCAAGGTCTTCGATCAGTTTACCGGCGAAGACGAGGGAGTGTTCGTTGATCTCCAGAATAGAGAACCGGACTTCTCCCGGCTCAAACAAGGGCGCAACCAGGGTAACGAAGGGAGCATACGGCCCACAGCCGGCGTAGAAAACCTCTACGGTTTGGTCCGGATGCGCCGCCCGTTGATTGCGGATGGCGGCAACGACGCTGGTGAGAAATTTGGTGGTCCGTTTAAAGTCCAGCAAGCACTGCGCAGCGTGGTTCAGGCCAAGGGCGGCGCCTTTCGCCGTTGGCACCGCAGCAAGGTGCTCCAGCTTAGTGTCGAAACCAGTGAGCCCGGTGATTTCCTGGAACCCGGTGTGGATTTCTTTGATGATGCGCTCGGCTTCGGTGGGGCTGGCGGCGTTGAGCAGCAGGTCGCTGGCCAATTTTTTGACGTTTGTGGGGGTGCTTTTCTCAGTCATTGGGTTAAAGCTACTAGAGGTTGTGGATTTAGTGGAAGCTTTCGGGAATTTTGGGCTCAATTATGGTACGCCGGGGGCGAGCTCCGCCCGTACAAGCATCCGATTATGGGTGGGTATATGGAATAGAGGGATGGTTGCGGCGCTGCGCGCCGCCGAATGGCCTTGCCTCTTTCAATCCCCGGGTTTCGGCGTACCGCCTCACCCGGGGCAAAATGATTGGATCTCTCCGGAATCCCCTCTACCGTCGTACCAAACTCCCCGTCCAGTCCCAGTCTTTTGACCTAAGCCGGAGCAAATACACCCCGGCCGGCAGTTCATCCACGGCTAATTCAACGGTATTTGCACCTGCGGCCGCGCCCACATGGCCTTTCCGAACCTCCTGACCATAGGTGTTGTAGACGTGCCAATTGACCCGTTCCGCTTCCGGGCTCACCCAGTTCACCGTCAGGGCTGATCCACCCACAGGATTCGGGAAGACCCTCACTGCCCGCTCGTCATCGGCCCGCCAGGTAACCCGCCGGACGAGGGAGTAATCCTCCTCCCCATCAAAGTCCCGGGCCAGGATGCGATAGTAGGCCAAGTTACCCGTTGCACGATCATCAATAAAGGAATAAGCCGTTGCCGCATTAGTGGGTGTTTTGAATGGGGAGCGAGTTCACTCAAACCTACGGAAAGCATCTTGGGAGACCGTCTGGTTCCCATGATCTGTCAATCAGCGTACACACTAGCTGCTTACTTTCGCACCTAAGATCGCTGGCACACTACTGGGTATATTTATTACGATGGATCGCTACATATTCTACCCAAACCACGACTACCAATACGATCAATTCCAGAACGAAGTACGTCACGCCCAATGCGGTAAGTTGCTCAAAGTGCCGGTATACCAGGCCAAGCGACAGCAAAGCGTATAAGGCATTGGCAATCATGATCACTCGCAGGAAAATGGGCCACTTATCCTTTACCAGAAAGTAGCAAGTCCACGAATAACAGACGAAGCCGCAAGCCAGCAGCGCAAGTACGGCGAGCGGATCTTCGGGCATGCCGAAAAGAGCCTGAAATTGCCGCAGCACTACTCCAAGGAAGAAGGCGGAGAGGAGGGCGCCGGTGCCGTCTAGGAGGAACAGGTACTTGCCGGAACCTGTCAATTTGTTGAAGAAGTCCTTAAATCTGTCTGGCAAACCTGGTATTTAGTGATTACGTTAAAAATCCTCAACTGGCTAATTGAAAGTGTGGCGGATATTTCAACAATGCTATCTTGAGTTCCCACCCATCATTCACTGTACTAGTCGTAAGGTAATAAATCAGGAGCCAGAAACGCTTTTTTAGCTCGCTGAGAATTATAGATGTCAAATCCATAATGAGCTGAAATCAACTCTTTAAAATTATATTTTAAGCGAGGGAACTCAAGCATAAAGTCAACAAAGTTGTCGGAGGTCGATTTTTGCCAGAAGTGTTGTACCGTTTTCACCGCAGCAACAGTCAGGGTTACGTTGAATTTATCCGATGCACCAAGATGAACTACGTAGTTAGCTATCTGCTTACGAACGATTTCCACCGCTGCTTCGCCTCCCTGTTCTTTAAGGTGAATCCATCCCAACCTTAGGTGTGCTTCATGGGTAAAGAGTTCAGGTGGCAGTCTGCAACTTTCAAATTCTGAAGAAAATTCGGCGTCGGAAAAGTCTAAATGGTTTTTCATCTTGGGGTTACATCTGCTTTAAGAAAGATTTCCAATAACCCCTCCTCGATCGGAAATGGCTTTAGCGGCGGAACATTCGCCCCACCAGGATTTCCAACCGGGACTTTCCCAACAAAGGATTTCACCCCACCGAAGATCAGGCGCGGTATTTGTCCTGCAACCTCCTTAACGCTTTTGATTTTGAAGCCAAATTGCAGCATTTTCCAGTGGACGCAGGTGTGGGCATAAGGGTATCGCTGGCCGATGATGTGCGCGCGTTCCAGATGTTGCCAGGCTCGCTCCAGGTTCCCTTTTCGATATTCAAGCTGGTAAGCCATTAGCTCTTCCTGATAAAATGGTTGTAGACCGGAAGGAAGCGAGGTGTAAAATTTCATGTTTTTGGTAACTTATCTTGTTGGGTGGATGATAATGATTTAACGGTACATCAGAAGTAGGGTGATAAGAATTTGGATTGGCCGAAGGCCTCCAGGGCGGAGGCCGCGCTTTAAAACCACGTTGGCCCAGCCAATGCGCCAGGATAGCGTCGCCATTGGCGACGCCTCGGGCCTGGAGGCCCTCGCCCCAAAATAGCTCCGGCAGATTGGTTTCTACCTGAAACTACCGTCCCCCACTAAGCCGCTTAAACTCCCCGTCCACAATCGCGCAACCGAATTTAAACAGGTATTGATCCATGCTGTGGTCATCGACCCTCCCCGTTTCAAATGTCGTGGAATAAGAGACCGACTGTAAGTCCTGTGGTAACACTTCTAAAAACACGGTTGAAGCTTCTACCGACCGGTTAGCGGCCCTCAGGTCTTCCCGGATGGAGGCCTGAAGCTCAGGAGACAGCTGATCAATGCGCTCCACCTCCAGACCGTCCTCCTGAGAGGACTCGACGGGGTTGGACAGTACATGACCAATGTCAAACCGGTTAGGCGTATCCCCCAGGTGCCGGTACCCGAGGATGCGCGGAGGGACCTGAGGGACGAGGTCGGTATTGTTAATGTGTAAGAAAGTCTTGTCCTGCAAAAGGCCGTCGTAGGCTGCTTTATAATCCCGATTCCCCACCCTGGGTGAGCCGTAGACGTATACACCGCCTACTTTGTTGGGGCCGGAAATGGCCTGGCGATAAGCCGCCAACTGCGCCAGGGCTGCGCCCAGGCTGTGTCCCGTGAAGTATACCTTTTTGTTATCGTCGAAGGTAGACAGCGTCATGGCGATCCGGTCCCACACACTGTCCAGTGCAGATTTAAATCCACGGTGTACCCTACCCTTTCCATCGATGGAACTGGTCTTCAACAGTTTGGCGTCCACGATCCAGTCCTGACCACTACCCGTACCCCTAAAGCAGACGACGATGTGGTTATCCTTAGCCACCACAAAAGACTGGGTGTCAGTTTTACCATCCTCAATCCAAGCGAAGGAATGGTACCCCCACTGTCTCAATTGCTTTTCGATGAAGTCGGGGTTAAGGTAGGCGAGGTGAGAAAAGTCGGCCAGGGTCATGGCGTTTTCCAGCGTCAACCGGCCAGCATTTTCGTCGAAGCCAAAAACGGAGGAAGGGATGACATCATCCCGCCCATAACGAACTTTATTGATGACCGGGCCAACCTTACGCAACGAATACGCCGGGCTCCATCCCGGCAGCACGCCCCAGGAGGGGCACGGGACCTCCCTTCCATTGATGAGCAGCAAGGAGGTACCATCCGCTGCTTTGCTTACCCCAACACTTAAGATCTTCGCGTATTCCGTCGCTTCGGCAAAAACGTCAAACTGATCGTCTTTATCGGTGGCTAATACGTCGGTATCATAAATTGGGATCGGGCCCTGGGTATTGATTACGTAGTGACGGTACATCTGATCGATGATTCGCATGCTTTCTTGCTCATCGCTCCCTGCTCCCCGAAGATGGTTACCGAACAAGATCACCGTCTCGGCCAGGTATTTGTTACTCGCCATCAGACTCATAACTAATTGCGAGGGATTATCACCGGCAAGGTATTGCCGGCAGATGGTCATGAAATCCTTCTTTTTAAGTCCGGCACCCGAAGTAACGGCATTCATGGAGGTTTCTATTTCTACCGGGCTGGGGGATTTCATAGCAGCTAAATTTGTGGATGATTTTTCCGGGGTACAACACGTAAGAGAAAACAGCAGCAGCAGGCTGGGGGCAAATTGCCGAAGTGGTCTTTGTAGCCAATGTCTCATTGTGCTTTTTATTCACATTAACTCCGGGAAGCCGGAGGCAACTGGATGGTCAAAAATATCTGTTCACCGAATCAAGATATTCGTTTTAGGGGACAATAGTCCATAATTCGCAGACCAGAGTGGTAAAACAAGGATTTCTACCTAAGCGGTTTCGGTAGACTTATACGGTACGCCCTGCTTTTTAACATCCTTTGCACCTGCGTCCCCGCCCACTTCCTTAGCAATCTAACGCCTCAGGGATCCAGGAAGAAGTTGGGGGCATGGTTGACTATCTGACTACTTGACTCTGTGACTATTTGACTGCAGAGGGCGCGGTCGCAGGTGCAAAGAGAGGGATTAAAAGCAATGATTGACCACACGACAGACCTCCCTCCAAGAGCTGTTTCGTCGCTTACCGAAGCTGACTTATTGATCCAATTCTGGCTACTATAAAGCTCAAGTGCCTTGGCGAAATATGGAAAGGTCAATCAAATTATTCGGGTGCTCCCCTCAACCAAGTGCTTACCAGTCCACATCACAAACTAACAAGCGTATCAAGTACAAACTCCTCAAACTTCTCAAGCGCCTCAGGTAGGTTCTTTCGGCCAAACCCTATTCTGAAGAATCCGCTGTAATCATATATTCCTCCGGGCAGCAGCAGGATTTTTCCGTCCTTCAACACTCGCTCTGCAAACGCCACGTCATCCGTATCGAAGTGCATTTTCACGAAGGCGATTGGGCCAGCAGTCGGCTTGTGCCAGGAGAACAGGTCGCCGTATTTCCCAAAGAACCGATCGTAGAGCGGCAAGTTGTCATGAACGATTTGCAGGTTTCGTTGCAGGATCTGCTGCCGGTTTCGCAAGGCAACGCCAGCTAAAAATTCGCTTGGCGCTGAATTACAGATCGTCGTGTACTCTTTCAGAATGGCGACGTTTTCCAGAATAGCTTTATTCCGTGTCGCCAGCCAACCAATTCTCAATCCAGGCAAACCATACGCCTTAGACATTACGCCAAGGGAAACTCCGTTTTCGTAAACATCCGCAAATGCCGGAATGGCATATTCAGGGCTGTGCTCTAACTCCCGGTACACCTCATCGCAAAAAACAATGATGTTGCGCTTCCTTGCGATCTCCACAATGGCGAGTTGTTCAGCTTTGGTAAAATGGTAACCCGTTGGGTTATGGGGAGCATTCAGGATGATCGCCTTGGTCTTGTCCGTCACCATGCCTGCCAATTCTTCCAGGTCGAAGGTGGGCCGGCTGCCTTCATATTTTACCATCCAGTTCAGCACCTTGCAGCCAATATCCTCCGGTACCGATTGTAAGGACTGGTAGCAGGGAGCCTGAACGATCACTTCATCTCCCGGCGTCAGGTTAGCGTGTGCAAACAGGAAAATTGGTTCCTGCGCGCCGGTGCAGACCAGCAAGTCTCCTGCGTTGATGTTTGTGTAAATACTGGCGATGTCTCGCCTTAATTCCGGGTGCCCCTTGGTCTCCGTATAACCCAGCCAAAGGTTGTTAAGCTTGACAGCAGCCCCGTCTTCCAGGGCTAATAAGTCACCGACGGTCATCGCTTCGCAATCTGAGTTACAGATGGAGTAATCTGAAGTGAATTCGTATTGGGTGTAGTAGCGTTCTAGTTTGAAGGGTTTGATGGTCATTGGGGGAGTGGTTGGATGGTCGGTGGATATCAGACGTTAAGGCAAGCTAGTGAAAACAACAGGAATCTTGGCTGTGCTTCAATTTTTCTGACTGAAGTCAGTGCTGGCATACAAAGCATCTGCCAGCTAAAACGGCGCTTGTCGCAGAGCGAGTACATCATTGGTTGAGACCGTCCTGTTTTTAGAATTTACAATACCGTATTTATCTCCTTTCTTAACTTTAAAATAACCACCATAAAAGTGTTCACAACTATTATATTTCGGTAAAATAACAGTATTGCCGCTCCGATTAATTATGCCTTTACCTTCATTAGTTTTTATTTCAGCAAATTCTCCCTCAAAGAATCCTGCATATTTATAGGTTGGTTTGATAACTATTCTCCCATTCACATCAGAATATCCCCATGCTGATTTTGACTTGTATGGAATCAAGGTTATTGAGACCCTTTGAGAAAAAACCGAATAATGGATCAAACACACTAATATTAAGGAAAATAGAGTTCTCATTACTTTTTTTTAATAATTAGGCTTGGTGCTCTTCAATAATTAATTTTCCTGGCAACTGTTTGCTGCTTGGCGTTAACTACTCCAACACCCAAGGATAAGCCTTAGCAAACCCCTTCCGCCACGTAGCGTGCCAGTGCCCTTCATCAGGCTCAATGTCGAAGTACAGTTGCTCTTTCGGTAGACCGGCCGCTAGCAGGCGGTCGCGCAATCGTTCGGAGCCTTCAACAATGGGTGTTTCCAGCGCACCGGAGTTGAGGAAGATACGGGCCTTGCTGAGATCGGGATGCTCGTCTATCAGCGACAACGATTGTGCTTCGTCTACCCACAGGGAGGGGCTGAAGATGATGCCAATGCCGTAGACGTCCGGGTAGGTCATTAAACTGTAGTGGGCCATCAGCCCACCCAGGGAACAGCCACCGATGCCGGTGAACGCCGGTTCGGGCCTGGTGCGGTAGTTGGTATCAACCCATTGCTTCAAGCCGCGGGCGTACCACTCAGCGTGCTGCTTGCCGAAGACCTCGCCGTCTTCCTTTACCTGGTTAGAGGGATAGGGTTTGTACTCCGCCGAGCGATTAACACCCGACTGGATCCCGACGACAATACACGCCGGTCCGCCGGCAGAATCAATGCGGTTTATTACCTCATCAACTTCCCACTCTGAGCCTTCGGCGATGATCTGATCGAAGAGGTTGTCGCCATCGTAGAAATACAGCACCGGGTAACGAACAGAGTCATTATCGTTGTAGCCACGGGGCAAAAAGATGTCTACGTCCTTTTGTTCGCCGAGGTAGTCGGCCGTAACCGCCTTTTCCAACCGTTGGGCGTTCGGGGCGTTGGTGGGTTCGGCGGTTTTCAGCCATTCCTTGAGCCAGCGGTCGTGCTTCCAGTCGCGGTAGGCGTACACGACAGTTTCGTCGAAACCCGTCACGTATACAATACCTGCGAGGATGGTAAGCAGTAGCCATCCGATCAATAGCCGGCGTTTGGTGGTGTTTTTCATGCGCGCTTCGAAATTAAACCTGACAAATTTGGTCTACAAAGTACGTAATCGGTAAGGGAGTAAACCAAATTGTCGCACTTACCGGTAGCACCTGAGTGCTTACGCCGGGTAAGTGCGACAATTTGATTTGCACCCAACGGTGCTAATGATATCTGGTAATCAAAAAATTAAAAGCCGAATCTCCTGTATCATGGAGAAAAATTATGATGCACCTAGAAAACCACAGGTCGGCTTAAAGCCGACCTGTGGTGAGAACTTCTCGCCAGGCGAGTGCTCCTATATTTTATAGCTTAAGGACGCCGTACAATTAATTTACTGGTTTTTGATCTGACACTTTTGTTCCCTCCTCGCTTAAAAATTCTTTGCATAGCCTTAGCTATGGAAAGAATTTTCAAGTGTGGTGGCGGCAAAATAAGGCGGTCAAAAGACGTTTGTTATTTGTACGGCGTCCCTTAAAGGGATTAAAGTACCGAGATGGCTTCAAGCAGTAATTCAAAGTCCTCTGCTTTACCATTTCCGATCAAGATTTGTATTTCCACAATTTTCTCTCCGGCATAGTTGGGAACGTCAACTGGCTCTCCGTGGTAAGTAGCCTCCATGGCGTCAAAGGGGATGGTTACGATTTCCCAGTCATTTGCCTTAGTCGGAAACGTAAAAGCATAGGAATGACGCCCTTGGGGAGTCCGTACCCGAAAATTATAGTCCTTACCATCTCCTTTAAGACGGAGGCAGAAAGCGGATTTCCCCGTAACCACGTAAGGGTCTTGTTCTATGGTTTGCTGAAAAGAGCAAAAGCCCCCATTATTTTCCAGGGAAACGTGGCCGAAAAATCTTGCTTGCCCTTCCTCCGTAATCTCAAGATGACTTTCAGAGCGTCCACCCATGACTACATCATCCTCCACGGACCAGTTGCCCTGCCCCTGCTCAGAGAAGTCATAGAGTACGGTTACGCCGGCACCGTCGTTTTGATTTTTAGCAGAGGCAGATGAATTATCCGGGTTGATTGAACTAGTCATGATGGCTGTAATTAAGGTAAAAGAAAGAACGAATATTCGCATACCGTTATAACCAGAAGTGATACCGGATCGTTCGTTAAAACATTCTACTTGATATTACTTCATCAGATTCTTTTGATTCTCGTATACGGCCAGAAACGTAAACATGAGTCATGCTATTTACTTCAAAGTATAATTCATCGTAATATCCGTATTCAGCACTTTAGAGATGGGGCAGTCCTCCTTCGCATTGTTGATGATCTTGTCGAACTCATCTTTATCGATGCCGGGCACCTCTGCCGTCACCTCCAGATGGCTTTCTACAATGGTGAGGTCCTGAAAATCGACGGCGCACTCAGTGTGCAGGTCGCCCGGAGTATAGCCAGCATCGGTGAGCATATTGCTGAGGGCCATGGTGAAGCAGCCGGCGTGGGCTGCGGCGATGAGTTCCTCCGGGTTGGTGCCCGCGCCGTCCTCAAAACGGCTGTGGAAACTGTAGTTCTGTTTGTTCAGGGTCTTCGACTTAGTCGTTAGCGTGCCTTTACCTTCTTTTACGGTGCCGTTCCATTCGGCGGTTGCAGTACGTTTCATAGTTACATTATTTTAATATTGATACGTAGTTGCAAACCGGATTGTTCATTCCAGCCCCCAGGGGCCAGGAGAAAGGATAGCTCTGATAAACAGGATTATTTACCTTATTCAATTGATCATCGATGCAATCATTCCGTAAATGCTTCCATCATTTTACCAGGTTTTCGCAGCCAAAAGTTAATCCGAGAACCCTGGTGATTGATCTGCCGACAGCAGTAAGCGCTCCGGGGGCGCTTTCAGTGCCTAAGCCAGGATCATAGAATACCACCTGCGACGGCCATCGGCCGTTGAATTATTGAGCCTTTCAGCTATCCGAACCACGTTCGTTGGCCTGTAGACGTTTACTTGATTAGACGTACCATCGCAGAGCACAATGATATTTTTTCCAAGCTGAGCTACTTTGTCGTTAGTTTCGTTCATAGCTGAGTGATTAATTTTCGTAATATGCATTTATTCAAGGGGATAAAGCATTACTTTCCCAACCTAACCGGATCAAAACCAAAAATGAGAGACTTACCCATTACAAAACACTGCTCCTTAGTCCACTTTCTCTGCACCGGCGGCCGCGCCCAGAAAAAAAGAAGAAAGGGAAAAAGGAGTAAAGGAAGGACGCCAATTTTCTTCCTCATGCTCCCCTTACTACTTTTCTCCCTTACGCCCTTACTCGCCCAACGGGCGACCACCGCCCAGGAGCGACAGCAAGCCTACCAACAACGCCTGGAGCTGCAAAGCAACAGCCCCGCCGCCGGCCTTGAGTTCACCAATATCGGCCCAACCATCATGAGCGGCCGGGTATCGGACATCGCCGTGGACCCCGCCGACGCGACCCATTTCTACGTCGGCTACGCTAGTGGTGGCCTGTGGGAAACGAAGGACAACGGCATAACCTTCCAGCCTCTTTTCGACGATCAGGCCGTGATGACGATCGGCGCCATCGACGTCAACTGGGCCAAAAAGACCATCTACGTCGGCACCGGAGAGGTCAACTCCAGCCGCAGCAGCTACGCCGGTAATGGCGTCTACCGCAGTACAGATGGCGGGCGTAGCTGGCAACATATGGGCCTCGACGAAACCCACCACATCGGCCAGGTCATCGTTGACCAGAAAGACCCCTCCACCGTTTGGGTAGCTGCCCTGGGCCACCTCTACGGTACCAACCCCGAGCGCGGCGTCTACAAAACCACCAACGGTGGCGAGACCTGGACCAAGACCCTCTTCGTCGATGATAAAACCGGTGCGGTTGACCTCATCCGCGACCCCCGCAACCCCAACGAACTTTTCGCAGCCACCTGGGAACGCCAGCGTTGGGCCTGGGATTTTAAGGAGTCCGGCCCCGGCAGCGGCGTCTGGCACAGCACCGACGGCGGCTCGAACTGGAGCCGCATCAGCAACACCAACGCGGGCTTCCCCACCGGCGATGGTGGCGGGCGCATCGGCCTGGCGGTCAGCTACGATACTAAGGGCAAACGCCACCTCTACGCGGCCATCGACAACTACTTCCGTAAAACTGCGGAAGAACTCGATAAGGAAGATGATGATTCGCTCACCAAGAACAAACTGCGCAAAATGGACAAGGCTGCTTTCGCGGACCTGAAAGAATACCAGGTGGAGGACTTCTTGCGCAGTAACGGATTCGATCGTTCACTCAACGCCAAAAACGTCAAGGCCAAAGTCGCGGCAAACAAGGTGACCACCGCCCAACTCGTCGAATACCTCGAAGACGCCAACAGCCTGCTTTTCGAAACCCCGGTAAAGGGATTCGAGCTCTACCATTCTACCTCCGACGGAAAAAAATGGGCCCGGACACACGACGATTACCTACCGACGATCTACAATACTTACGGTTACTACTTTGGCACCATTTCCGTCCATCCCGAAGACCCGTCAACAATCTACGCCATGGGCGTTCCCATCGCCAAATCCACCGACGGCGGTAAGACCTGGGGCGGTGCTAACGGTGACAACGTCCACGCCGACCACCATCATATGTGGATCAACCCCAACCGCCCCGATCACCTCATCAACGGCAACGACGGCGGTGTCAACATCAGCTACGACGGCGGCAAGAACTGGATCAAATGCAACGCTCCGCCCCTGGGCCAGTTCTACGATGTTGCGGTGGACAACCACCCCGACGGCTACCGCGTGTACGGCGGCTTGCAGGACAACGGCACCTGGCGCGGGCCCGGCGATTACGAAGCCAGTCCCGGATGGACACAACGCGGTGAGTACCCCTACAAAGCCCTCTTTGGCGGCGATGGTATGCAGGTACAGGTCGATCCCCGCGACAACGAAACCGTCTACGTTGGCTTCCAGTACGGCAACTATTTCCGGCTCAACCCCAAAGAAGGCACCCGCAGTTCCATTACCCCAAAACACGAGCTCGGCGAGCGTCCCTACCGGTGGAACTGGCAGTCCCCCATCCTCATCAGCCCGCACCAGCCCGACATTTTCTACCTGGGCAGCAACTTCCTGCACCGGAGTTTCAACCAGGGCGAGAAGATGGACATCATCAGCCCGGACCTGACGCACGGCGGCAAAAAGGGGGACGTTGCTTACGGCACGCTGACCACGATTGATGAGAGCCCGTTGCAGTTCGGCTTGCTGTACACCGGCAGTGACGATGGCAAAATTCACCGCAGCAGCGATGCGGGCACCACCTGGAAGCGGATTGACGAAAGCCTTCCGCAGGACCTCTGGGTCACCAATGTCTCCGCCGGCAAGCACGACAAAAAGGTCGTTTATGCCACACTGAACGGTTACCGGAATGACGATTTTGCGGCCTACGTTTACCGTAGCGAAGATATGGGAGACACCTGGACGCCGATCGGGAAAAACCTCCCCAACGAGGCGGTCAACGTTATTCTGGAAGACGCCGAAAACGAGCGGCTGCTGTTCGTGGGCACTGATCATGGGCTGTACGTGAGTATGGACCGGGGCGATAAATTCGTCGCTATGCACGGTGGCTTACCTGCCGTGGCAGTACATGCACTGGCCATCCAGGAAGAGGCGGAGGACCTCATCGTTGGCACCCACGGGCGTAGTTTGTACAAGGCCAACATTGGCTTGTTGCGTACGGCGGCGGTCGACAAACCAGTCCTTACCATGGTGTCACCGGGCAGCCTGCGGTATTCCGACCGGTACGGCAGCAAGGGTTTTAATTTTGAAGTACGTGAGCCGGAGACCGAATTCAAGGTGTATTTACCGGGCGCGGCCGCAGGTGCAGTACTCAGAATTAACAGCAAGGACGGAACAACGCTCTTCACTAAAAACGTCGACCTGCAACCTGGCGTCAACGTTATCCCCTACGACATGTCCTTCGATGGCAGCTTCGCCCAAATGATGGAAGGAGCCCTCAACGAAGACCGTAAAAAAGATACCAGGGCCATCACCGTTAAAGCGGCTGACAACGGGGTCTATTACCTCCGGGCTGGTAAGTACACTGCGGTGCTGGAGGTGGATGGGACTATGGCGGAGGCTTCGTTTGTCGTGAAGTAGGTTTTTTGAACACCTTCTTTTTAACCACTAAGGCATTAAGGACACTAAGGGCTGCACTAAGTTTTTTCTTGTGTGCCCTTAGTGTTAACTCTCCCTTTCCTTTCCCTTAGTGCAAAACTTACTCCCCTTAGTGCCTTAGTGGTTATTCTACCCTTCTCCCCCTCAAGTGCAAAGGCAACTCAATCCCCTCAGCACCCGGCCCGGCAACCGCCGCCCCCCGCAACGGCTTAATCGGTATCAACCCCGTCCAGACTTCCCGCTCACTTTCATGTGGTGACGGCGGTCCCTGCCGAATTTTCGCCGATGCTTCCGTCAGCGGCACTTTTATTGCCAGGGTTTTGGCCATCTCCTTGTCCGTCATCGGAATCAGGTAATCCCAGCTACCGGGCACCATCTTTTCCGTCAACTCTTTAAAGGCGGCGTACTTTTCGTCGTGGTCTTCGATCACTTCTGGCTTTCCCCATACCACTACCGACCGATAGTTGATCGAATGTTCAAAAGCGGTTTTCGCCACTACGATGTCATCGGCCAGCATGACGGTAATGCATACCTCATCCAGCTGGGCGAGGCTGCGGAAGAAATGGCTTCCCACCGAGGCATGGAAATAGACTGCATCCCCTACCCTCACGATGGACTGTGGAATAGACCGGACCCGGCCTTCCCAAACGAAACTCATGGTGCAAAACAATGCCTCATCAAGGATCGGGTAGATCGTTGCCGCATCATGGTGCGCACGCTTGGGATAGCGGGAAGGAGTAGTTCTGGGTGGTTGATCTTTCATTGCTGACATTTGAGCCAAAGTTGACGATTTCCCAATGGCTATAGTGCAAAAATACCGCCAACCGGACTACCTTTACCAGCCCAATATTGCAAAACAAAGTAGTCCACTTATGCTAAGGCCACTCACCCTCACCCGAAACAATGGCATTGCGCTTTACCGGCAGATCACGGAGGGGCTGATCGAACAGATTCAACTGGGATACCTGCAACCCGGCGCCCGGCTGCCGAGCAGCCGCCAGCTCAGCCAGCAATTGGGCGTTCATCGAAAGAACGTCGTCCAGGCCTACGAGGAGCTGCAAATTCAGGATTGGATCTCAACGGAAAAAGGGCGGGGAACCTTCGTCTCTACCGACCTGCCCGACATGGAGGCACGGACCCTGGTGGCGATTCCTGAAACTGAACTTGCACCTGCGGCCGCGCCCATAAAATTACCCGCTTACCTAAAAATAGAGGAGTCGGTCAACCACCTCCCCTTTCACCTCGACGACGGGCTCCCCGACCCCAGGTTAATCCCCCTAACGGAGCTTGAACGTGCCTGGAAGAGTGCCCTGCGCCGTGGCAATCAGTACCACCGGCTCGGATATACTTCCCCACAAGGGCTATTGCCCCTCCGCAAAGCATTGGCCGATTACCTCGGTGCCACTCGTGGACTGATGGTTGGCCCCGAACACATCCTGCTCACCCGGGGCGTCACCCATGCACTTCATCTGTGCCTGACGGCACTGGTCAAACCGGGCGACAAAGTCATTGTTCCGGAACTTAATTGGCACAATGGCAACAACTCCATCCGTTATCACGGTGCTAAATTATTAACGGCCAGGCTCGACGACAAAGGTCTCGATACCGATCATGTAGCGGAGCTTCTGGAGGAGCATGATGTTCGGATGATCTACCTTACGCCACACCATCAATACCCGACTACGGTCATCATGCCCGCTGCCCGCCGCATCCGCCTGCTGGAGCTCGCCCGCCAACACAACCTCTTCGTTTTTGAGGACGATTACGACTTCGACTTCCATTACGGCAACGTCCCCATCATGCCCCTGGCCAGTGCCCGGCACGACGGGCGGCTACTCTACGCCGGCTCCTTTACCAAGGCCATCTCGCCCGCCTTCCGGCTGGGCTATCTTGTCGGCGAACCCGCTTTGATCGAACAGCTTACGCGCCTCCGGCGCATCGTTGACCGGCAGGGAGACCCCGCCCTGGAACATGCCGTACTCGAACTCTTCAGGCTGGAAGTCCTGCCGCGCAGCCTACGACGGGCACGGGGCATCTATCAGCGCCGGCGGGACCACCTCGGAAAACTGTTGCAAGACAATCTAGGCGATAAAGTCGACTTCCGCCTGCCAGATGGCGGCATGGCCATATGGACGACCTTCAACCAGAACATCGACCTCGTAGAAGCCAGCAAAAAAGCCGCCCAATCAGGCCTTAGCTTCTCCGACGGCAGCCAGTATCCTGGCAGCCGGAACGGTACACGGCTTGGATTCGCCTCCATGACGGAAGAGGAGCTGAACCAGGCGATGGAGATATTGGCAAAGGTGATATAATGCAGGAATAGAGACCACGGAGTGGTCGAATTTTCATTTGCCCCGGGTGAAAGACTGCGACGCGGTCTTTTACCCGGGGCAAATAGAATTGATCCCTCCGGATCACCCAATTATTCAAACCCAATCTCCTTCAACCCCTTATGACTGATGGCGATGGCCTCCAGTGCTGTGTGATTGAAGCACCTATCCTGCTCCACGAGGTAAAACTCCATACCGGCCTTTTCCCTGGCTGCCAGGATACGTTTGAAATCGATATTCCCTTCGCCCACGGGCGCAAAACGGCCCTGGTCGTCCATGTCCTTTACGTGCCACCCTTTCCAGCGGCCGGGAGCCTTGTCAAAATAAGCCAGTGGATCTGCTCCTGCTTTGGTTACCCAGTAGAGGTCCATCTGAAAATTCAGGTGCTCGGGGTTAGAGTTCTCGATAAAATAATCGATTGGAACTATCCCGTTTTCGTCCGCCACAAACTCAAAATCATGGTTGTGATAAAGGCACTGCAGCCCGGCTTCCGCGCATTTCTGGGCAATCATGTTGATGTTCTTCATCACCATATCCGGAGCCTGATTCATACTTAAGGTATTGGTTTTGGGATCAAAACTGAAGGCGCCCATCGGTGGTACGGGCAAGACGAAGTAGGTAAAGCCTGCGGCCTTTACGTCAGCGATCATCTGATCAATGTTTTCGGGCGTAGCACCTCCCTGGTGCGAACTCATTGGCTGTAGCCCGGCCTTTTCCAGGGTGCCTTTAAACTCGGTGGGGGTCATCCCATAAAATTTTCCATCTGCGTAGCCAGCGGCTTCCACGTACTTATAGCCAAGGTCCGCGACGTGTTGTAGTACGCCGGCAACGTTGCCCGAAATAGTATCCCGAAGGGTGTACAGCGCCAGGCCACCAAAATCTGCATCCGCTTCAGGAGCAGCTACTTCCGGTGCTTCGGTGGTCTCGGTGCTGGTAGCATCTTGTCCACAGGAGGAAAGAAGAAGGAGTAAGAGGAAAGGAAAAACATGCTTCATTATCATCGTGAATTTACTTGTGCATTAGGGGCGCGGACGCCGGTGCATTGGATTGATTAAGGGGGCAATGTAAGGCACCCTGACCACTAACGATTAACAAATCTTCCAACCATGTGGATAACAAACTGCACCTGGGTGCTAACTGAGAAGCCGTCGGACGAAGTTTTTACCGACTGCGTCAGGTAAAACGATCCGTCAGATGGCCAACAATGACTTGGACGGTCGTCCGATCAATTCTTTTAGCCTGGCGTAGCAGGATAAAAGTTGGTCTGACGACTAGGGCCTGTGCAATTTGTACTACACCCCGTTCAACCTACCCTTAATTGCTCCAATACCTTCTCCAGGTCATCCCCAAGGTAAGCGATGTGGTTATCTGGGCGCAAGACCACAAAAAATTCGAATTCTCCGCCAAATACATCCTGGAGTTTTTCGAATACAATGGGCTTTTGAGTGACGCTGCTAAGGTCAAACTGCTCCAATAAGGCGGCAGGGCCAAACCATAGCAACTTATAGTCATCCGACCTGATTTCGTCAAATACGCTGTTTCCCGAAGGAGTTATAAAATAAGGAAGCCGGTCGCCGGCAGAGACTGCCGCCAGGCGGCCTGGCTCGGTAAGCGGGCTGTCCGGATAGGAAATACTCAGCTGCGCCAGAGAGGAAAAAGCCTGCTTGTTCCCGAGTCGGGTGGTGGTCAGCATCTTGACGAAAAAGGGAAAAACGTTTAGTTTCAGAAAACCTAACCAGGGTTGCTCACCGGTCATGAAATCAAATTCGAGGTCAGAAGTTGCCAACAGTTGGCGGGCAACGGCCATACGCTCCTGATTGTAACTCTCCAGAAGTTCAGGCTGTCCCTTTTCTTGCAGGGCGAAGGATAGTTTCCAGGCCAGGTTATTGGCTTCATGAATACCACTGTTCATCCCCAGTCCGCCGGCGGGGGTATGGATGTGGCTGGCGCCGCCGGCCAGGAAGCATCGGCCATCGTAAAATTTACTCGCAATACGGCGGTGCACCTTGTAGGTAAAGAAGCCCATCTCTTCCTCAAACTTAACGGGTGTTTTTAGCTGCCCCCCGATGAATTCACGTACATCCGCAAACGTGGTGGTCTCTTTGTTTTGCTGGTCGTCGGGCAGCAAGCCAACAATACGGTAGTGCCGATCCCCTTCCAGGCCGAAAAGCAGTACGAATCCCTTGGCCGTCAGGTTAAGGTATCCTTCCTTCTTGTTGATGAGGTCACTTTGGATTCGGACATCGGCCACATAGAAGGTTTTCGCCTCCGTTTTACCTTCGTAGGTTAGTCCGAGTTGCTGGCGTACAGTACTACGGGCGCCATCACAGCCTACCAGGTAATCCGCGGTTAAGGTAGAAATTTTCCCTTCCTCATCCCGACAAGTTACGGTAACCCGATCTGCTCCGTTTTTAACGGTCAATAGTTCCTCTCCCCGGTTTACAGTTACGCCGTGCCGGTCAAGATAATTGATGAGGATGGCTTCGGTTTTTTCCTGCTCGATGTTGAGGACGTAGGGGAATTTTGTGAGGCCACGCCCAAATTCGGTAAGCTCTACTACCTCCGATATTTGGCCATTCGTCATGATGTTAATCCGTTCCATCACCTGGCCCTGGCTGATGATTTCATCCGCAAGACCAATCTCATCGAATGCTTCCATTGACCGGGCATGGATTACCATTGCCTTGGAGTATGACACCGGTTCCCGGACCTTTTCGATCAGAACGACGTCAACTCCGTAATGACGAAGCATACAGGCCAGGGATAGTCCGGTAGGACCAGCTCCGACGACGATGACCTGGGTTGATTGCTGGGTAAGCATAGCGTTTCTTTTGAGACTTAGGTATTATGAAGGAGGGAAAGTAAGCAATAATTATTACGGCAGGGTGACAATCGTAACGAACCCCAATTTTAATGCATAAAGCAGCAGTGAAAGTCCTAAGGCATCACTCCTCTTGTCCCTTCTAATTCCCATCCCATGCCAAAACTAACCACCTTTCTGGTCCTTCTCCTTTTCTTCTCCCTGGGGACCCTAACTGCCCAGGAGACTTTCCGGCAATTCGTCCCTGCCGCCAATGAGGTTTCCCTTGCTGATGGCACCGAGGTTACCTGGTCGCTGGGAGACTTATTTGCCGACGACCTAACGGGCGTTCAAATCATTATCACCTCTCAGTCCGAACAGCAGCTGGCCCATTTATACGGGCTAAGGCTACTGGGGAATCCCACGGCCGCCATCACCCGGCTGGAGCTGACCGATCCACTCCCCATCTCTTACCAACTATATGACCTCCAGGGGCGGGTGCTCCTTACCCAGGATGCCGGCCGCGCCATGCGCCACGACATTGACCTGGGTATGCTTCCTGCACAAACCTACCTCCTCTCCGTCTTCACCACCGAAGGCAAGCGCCTATTGGCTACTTATCGCATCCAGAAACTATAATCCCTTTAATTCCCATATTATGAACCGCTTTTTAACGCTCTTACTCCTCCTGGTCTGTACTTTCCAACTGTCCGCCCAAGCACCTGAACTGATCAAGTTCCAGGCCATTGCGCGTGATGCAGACAACAATGCCATCACCTCCGCCATTGATGTGCGGCTTACCGTACTGAAGGGCAGCGCCAATGGAACTGTCGTATACGTCGACGAACAAACCGTGACGCCCAACAGCCGCGGGCTGTTTGCAATGAACTTGGGTGCCGGCCCGGCCTCTGGCAATTTTACCAACATCGGCTGGTCTACCGATGATCATTTCCTGTTGGCGGAAATCCGCCAGGCCATTGGCCAGCCGTATGAGGCATTGGGGGCCGCTCAACCCATCCTCAGCGTCCCCTACGCCCTTTACGGCGAGGATGATGACGCTGACCCCCAGAACGAGATCCAGACCCTAAGCCTTAGCAGAGCGGGCAACATTATGCTCAGTCGAGGTGGTGGCTCCATTGACCTCAACCTGCCCACCAGCCGGATCATCAGCGTCCCCGCCGGGGCCCTGGATTACAATTCTAACAGCACGATCATTACCAACACCGGTACGGGCCTGGTTTGGGAAAACAGTTTCTCCAATTCCGCCTCGATCTTTTTAGCAAAGCCTGCAGATTATAGCGGAGGGGACGTCACCTTTAAGCTTAGTTTCCTCATATCGACTAATAACAGTGGTAACGTCGATTTCTTCATCCGACCACGCTCCTATAACAATGGTTCCACCTTTGGTGATGCAGGCAGCGTTGCCGGAACCGCCGTCTCTGTAACTCCAACTACCGGTTTCGGTCGCATCTACGAACAAGAAATCACCATTCCTGCCAATCGGCTGGCTGGTGACTGGTGGCTGATTTCCATTCAGCGAAATTCGAATACAACCAACGCACTGACCAACGACGTGAATGTACTGGGGACTTCGTTGGAGTTTGGGGTGCGATAGCAACCTGACCTCGAAGCGTTGTGTAGCAACCTTTGAGCGTCCGGTTGCTGGTGATCGGAGGGCTAAAACCGCAGCAGGTCGGACGTTAAAAGGTCCCTGCGGGACGCTTCGAGGTCCGCCTGCCATAGAAAAGGGGATAGAGCATTGCCTGCTCCATCCCCTTTTCTTCGCACCTGCGGCCGCGCCTAATTGACGCGCTTAAATGCGTACTCTTTGAACTGAAGGATGTTCACATACTTATTTTCAAAGCGATCCAATTGAGACTGCTCGAAATTAGTAGCACCAGCTGGCACCACCGCCACCGGCTCGAACCGGAAACGGGTATGCAGCAAGTCTTCTGGGTTGGCCTCCAACGCGTACTGAAAACGGGTCCCATTCTCGGCGGCCATTCGCAGGAAGTAGCGGGTTACATCGTACCCGACGTAAGCCTCATCCCTCGGAAGGGCAGCGTAGCGCTCGAAGAACTTACGCCGAAACTCCCGTACCGCCGGATTCAGCTTATCGACGTATACACTGCTCGAAACGTGCACGTTGGTACCTTCGTAGTAATCAAAATTGATGCGGGTAAAATCAATCCACTGAGGCAACCCGTACACCGCCACGTTACGACCAAAATCGTCACGTGTTTCCGAGTACAATACCCGGAGGAAGTTGGCTACAAAAGACTCATCTTCATAGATGGGAACGATGAAAACTGTTTTCCGGCCGCGCATGTATTCGCTCAGGTTGGTGTTCTCATTATTCATGTCCACCTGCACCTCTTCAAGTGGTTCGATTTGGGCATTGCCCGTCAGAATTTTGTATTCGTCCTGGAGATAACCCAGGCGTGCCTTTTGGTTAGGGTCCATTCCCGTTACCAGCACAATACGGTCGGCCCGTTGCGTTTGGTAGGCATGCCGCAGCAAGGAGCGCATGTGCGTTTCCAGGGTAGGGTTCACCTGAATATAGTTGGGGTTATTCTGGCTTACACCACCAGCGGCGCTGTAGGGAGAAATTAACACCGTTTCTTTTCCCCTGGCTGCTTCGGCCAGCGTAGTCACGTTGTTCTTAAGATATGGGCCGATGACCAACTGTGCCTGGTTGAATTCCGGGCTGGCAGTAATAATTTGCGTCTTCTCGGAGCTCGCCCGGGTATCCTGAACGTTAACGTTGTAGTTAACGGTTCCCCGGCTGCGCATTTCATCGAGGGCAATTTTTGCACCGCTGTAAAAGTGCAAGGCCCAAATGGAGTTGGGGTCCACATTGTCCTCACTACCGAGGTAGCGATCAGTCAGGAACGGTAGGGCAAAGTCTACGTTATACCCGCTAAGGAGGCGAGACCCCGTGGGAGTCGTTCCCGTTTGCGTGATCGGACTGGTTCCGGTGCCAGTCGTCGGATTGGTCGTTGGGTTGGTCCCCGGGATAAAGTCCGTAACGCCTTCTTCAACGATGGGTGGGGTTCTGTCTTCGGGGACGATCGTCCACCGGATAGTGTCCATCCGGTCTGTAGGCGCATTGGCTACATAGACATAGGTACCGGTTACCGGATCGTAGACGCGGCGGCTCTGCACCGGATCCAATTCGGGGTCATCCGTATTGGTTTGGTCGGTGCGATTTGTCCGGTCCGGATCGGGAGTGGAGATGGGTTTGAAGAGTTCACAGGAAGACAGGCCGAGCAGCGTGCAAGCCAGCAAGGCGAAAAATCCAAGTTTACTCCCACTCAATTGTGGCTGGTGGTTTTGTGCTGATGTCATAGACGACTCGATTAATCCCTTTAACGTTATTGATGATCGAACTGCTGACCGAGGCCAGGAAGTCGTAAGGTAGGTGGCTCCATTCGGCGGTCATACCGTCGGTTGAATTTACGGCACGCAGCGCTACTGCCTGCTCATAGGTACGTTCATCACCCATTACCCCAACGGATTGAACGGGTAAAAGGATGGTACCAGCTTGCCATACCTTATCGTATAAACCGTATTCCCGCATTTTGTTGATGTAGATGGCGTCTGCTTTTTGCAGCAAATCCACCTTTTCGGGGGTAATGTCTCCCAAAATCCGGATGGCCAGCCCCGGGCCGGGGAACGGATGGCGTTTGATCAGGTGATCTGCCATGCCCATTTCGGTACCAACGCGGCGCACCTCATCCTTGAAAAGGAAGCGTAGCGGCTCTACGATCTTCAGGCCCATTTTGGCGGGCAGCCCACCAACGTTGTGGTGGCTTTTGATGGTTACCGACGGACCGTGTACGCTAACGCTTTCGATCACGTCGGGATAAATGGTCCCCTGTGCGAGGTACTTGATGTTGGTCAGTTTCTTTGCCTCCCGGTCGAATACATCGATGAAGGTCTTACCGATGGCTTTGCGTTTTTTCTCCGGGTCGGAGATACCGGCGAGGGCATCATAAAACTCCTGCTTGGCGTCGATGCCGGTTACGTTGAGTCCCATGCCTTCGTAGCCCTTCAGCACTTCTTCGAATTCGTCTTTACGGAGCAGTCCGTTATCAATGAAGAAACAGAACAGGCGTTTGCCGATGGCTTTATGCAGGAGTATGGCAGCCACGGAGCTGTCTACACCGCCACTGAGGCCAAGAAGTACGCGGTCCTCTCCGCCGATCTTGGCCTGGAGTTCGGCCACGGTATCGTCTACGAAGTGTGCGGGTGTCCAGTTTCCGGTACAACCAGCAATGTCGATCACGAAATTTTTCAGTAAGTCCTTACCGTCCAGGCTATGGTACACCTCTGGGTGGAATTGGATGCAGTAGACCGGCGCGTTGAAGGCACCTGGCTTGCTGCCGAAGGCGGCTACTTCCACGTCGGCCGTACTGGCCAGCAACTCAAAAGATTCGGGAATTGCTTTAATGGTGTCCCCGTGGCTCATCCATACCTGGCTGCCGGTTTCGAGGCCGGCAAAAAGGCCTTCCGGCTGGTGAACCCGGGCGAGGTTGGCTTTGCCATACTCGCGCGTATCACTTCGCTCTACCCGCCCGCCGAAATGCTGGGCGATGTACTGGGCACCGTAGCAGATGCCGAGTACCGGCCGCTTGCCGATCAGGGGTTCAAGATTTGGGTGCAGGGCTTTCTCTTCGCGTACCGAAAAGGGGCTTCCGCTGAGGATAACCGCCTTGATCGTATCGTCCAACACTGGTACCTTATTAAAAGGCACAATCTCGCTGTACACGTTGAGTTCCCGTATACGGCGCGCAATCAACTGGGTGTATTGGCTGCCAAAGTCTAGGATGAGAACCTTTTCCGTCATAGAGGGCGAAGGTAGGGGTTTAGTCTTTTAGCCTGTTAGTCTTTTGAACTTTTAGTGTCTGCAGGGCGCGGCCGCAGGTGCAAGGAGAAGCTTTGGGAGCAGCGCTAAGGGGTGCCTGCCCCGTTTAACTTCCGTCGATTAGTTCTGCTTTTGCCCGCAAAACGCCGGCGTTTTCCTAAAGTCTTCCCCGTAAAGAGTGGGAGAAGTACTGACAAAGCTGCTCAAAAAAGCCCGGCAACTCATCTTATGGCTACCTACCTGATTACTAGTCCTAACGAGAAGCTGCAAGTGTTCAAGGGAGAATAAGAACACCCAACATTACCAGCCCTGGCCTCAATTAAAAGCGCGCCCACTTCATTTGGGAACTCAAAATTTATTCCTTTACTTTAGGTGTACGGCGAAAAATACAATTAAGTTGCTATACTCATCAATAGGTAGTCTGAGAAACTACGTGGCGCTGAGCGCCTGCGAAGGCTACTTCTCTCCAGTCAACTGCATCCCAAACATCTACGGTTTGGGTATAGCTTTTTAAGCGCCAAAAACAAGTTCAGTCGATGATAAAAAAAGCATTTTTCCCTGTTCTTCTTTTGTTGTTGGGGTGGGCACTTTTCATAAGCCCGACGGTTAAAGAGGTAGCTGCCGGTGTCGCTATTCTTCTTTTCGGAATGATCATGCTGGAAGAAGGATTCAATGCTTTTGTTCAAGGGCCTTTGCAAAAACTGTTGCGGCGGGTTACTGACAAGCTGTATAAAAGTTTGGGACTGGGATTCATCACAACGGCATTTTTGCAGTCCAGTTCTTTGATCAGCGTAATCACCATTTCATTCCTCAGCGCTGGCTTGATTGAACTTCATGCAGGGATAGGCATCATTTTCGGGGCTAATTTAGGAACTACAGCAACAGCCTGGTTAGTCTCAATTTTTGGTTTGAATATTAAAGTATCGGCTTTAGCAATGCCGATGCTTGCCTTTGGAATCCTCTTCGTATTTCAAAAGACAAAAAACCTGAAGGGCATTGGTTACATTCTGGCCGGGCTGGGTTTCTTTTTCCTTGGGATCCACTTTATGAAGCAAGGTTTTGATGTTTATCAGGACAGCATCAATCTGGCCGACTATTCGATGCCGGGCTTCTGGGGGCTGATCATTTATACCTTTATTGGAATTATCATCACCCTTATTTTACAATCCAGCAGTGCAGCCATGGCATTAATACTCACCGCACTTGCAGTGGGGCAAATAACTTATAACAATTCCCTGGCACTCGCTATCGGCGCGAACGTTGGAACTACCATTACCGCGATAGTCGGATCACTGACTTCTAATGTTGAAGGAAAACGACTTGCCGGAGCACATCTGATTTTCAACCTGGTGACTGGTCTCATTGCCCTTGTTTTTATTGGACCGTTTGGGCAATTGGTGGACTTTATTTCCTCCTCAACTGGTATTGCTCCGGACAATTACCCCATCAAACTATCTATTTTCCACACAGTGTTCAACCTTACCGGGGTAATCGTAATGGTGCCATTTGTTAATCCTTTGGTCAAAGGATTAACAAAAATGTTCGTTGAAAAGAAAAAAGTTGATAAAATAGAACATCCCGTATACCTTAACCAAAGCGTGCTTGCTTACCCGCAAACGGCCCTACGTGCGCTTCTGAACGAAAGTAAAAGGTTGTTTGAAAAGGCAACTTTTGAGATTGTTGCTCACGGTCTCAATTTGCACATAACGGATATAGTAGGCGATGAAAAATTAAAAAATATAATCAGGAAGTCTAATGCGGAACTTGACATCGACATTGACGAACTGTATTATAATAAAGTAAAAATAATTTATAGTAAAATAATCAAATACGCGACCCTGGCGCAGAGTAAATTCCCCTTGTTGCCTAAAACGATGGAGACATTTACACGGATCAAGTTAGCCAATCGAAATATAGTAGAGACCATTAAAAGCATTCGTGGCTTGCGAAAAAACGTAAACCACTACATGCTCTCCGACAACAAATACATTAAAAAAGAGTATAACGAAATGAGGCATAAGGTTTCTCGTGTTCTGCGGGAAATTCACATTACCAAAGAGCAAAAAAGCCCCGAACTTCATTTAAAAAGACTCGAAGCATTAAAAGAGAAAGCGAATAAAAGCGATGTACTAACAAATGGCACACTTGACAAATTGATTAGGGAGCAGAAGATTTCCAGCGTCATGGCAACATCTCTGGTCAATGACAGTAACAAAGTGGCAGACATTATGAAAAAACTGATTGAGACTGCAGAATTGCTCTATATAGATAGTGACACGCTCATAAGCTTATCGGAACAGGAAGAGGTAGCGCATGGTTAGCGAAGGGAAGTAAGTATGGAGGCTGAAGCTTGCGCAGTAAATTCCATTGAATACATGCCGGAAGGCAATCAGCCATGCTGTTAGTCCAACACCCGTTCCTGGGGCAACACTCAATTCCTCTTTCCCAAATTCTTCCCTGCTATGCTCCGGGAGCCTGCCGGAGGCATTTCTGTCTGGACTAAAATCCCTCTCCGAGCTACCTTCACTGAACCATATTTGCTCCCTGCTGTTTTTCCCGGTATGACGGCATTACTCTATTTAGGCATCACACTGGCCACCGTAGCGGGCATGGAATTCGTCGCCTGGGCGGCGCATAAGTACCTTATGCATGGTTGGCTGTGGAACTGGCATGAAGACCACCATCGCCCACACCATGAAGAAGACGGTTTTTTTGAAAAGAACGACCTGTTCTTTCTTGTTTTTGCGATCCCCAGTGCTGCCTCCTACATCATCGGCTTAAACGTGGACAACTTGTTCTGGCTAACTTTTGTAGGTATCGGCATCAGCATTTACGGGCTGATCTACTTCCTTATCCACGACGTCTATATCCATCGTCGGTTCAGCTGGTTCAAGCAACTTGACAGCAAATACAGTCGCGCCATCCTGCGGGCACACGGCAACCACCATGCCGTTACCGAAAAGGATGGCTGCGAAAGCTTCGGCCTGCTGGTAGTGGATGACAAGTACTTCGGCAAGCGAAGTGAATGGCAAAAGAAGGAAGAGGTTAGTTCATAGTTCAGTAGTTCATAGCCGGCAAAATTTGTCGCGAAATTTGAAGTTAGTACCTTTATCCGGAGGTAATAATCCTCGATACTACGGTATACAGACTATTTACTACCGACTATTGAACCATGATCTAAGTAATGGAAGACCGTCTTTTAGATAAAATTGCCGAGCCGTTCAACCTCAATCTCCCGGAGTATGCTTCGATGGAGGAAATGATTGACAACTTGCTACCGGTGGTTGGAAAGTATAGCGATCCTTCGCTGGCAGATGAAGACGCGGCGATATACAAGGTGGACTGGGTCAAAATGACCGATGTTCCCGGAGTTAAGGTAGTTAGTTTACACACGTTTATGGCCAACAGCGGAGAAGTCCGCATCGCCAACGATGGTAAGATGGACGCCATGTCGTTTAAAGTGCTCACTTCTAAGCGTGTTATCGTTGGCCAGAGTATCCATCGGGAAGCTTATATGTATGAGCTGGCCTTTATGGACAACGATTTCCTCATTCTGAAACGTCACGGCAACGAAGCCAATTTTCAACGCGGTAAATATCTTTTTTACTGCCGGGAGGCCATCGGAACCCGCCTGGAGTGGCACGAGGCGTTGGAACAAATTGCCGATAAATACCGCAATAACAACTTCCCATGGTGGATTGTGGTGGTGGTATTAGTTATCGTAGTAGGGGCGCTGGCTTACCTTCGGTAGGTGTCAGGTGTCAGGTGTCAGGTGTCAGGTGTCAGGTGTCAGGTGTCAGGTGTCAGGTGTCAGGTGTCAGGTGTCAGGTGTCAGGTGTCAGGTGTCAGGAAAATAAATTGCCAAGGGCAATTCAACCATTTTTTTCTGGTTTTATTTTAATAAAGATCCCAAACACGAGTGGGGTGGGCCGCCTCATGCGGTAGCTGCAACCTGCAACGCGCCGAAGGCGCTCTGCAACAGCGAACGCAGTGAGTGGCTGCAACCTGTAACTATGCATTACCTTTGTCCCATGCGAAATTACTTGCTGTTAACCTTACTGCTATTGCTTGGAGGGAGCGCGCTGCGCGCGCAGACGTTCCGGGCCTCCCTGATTGCCGGTGGCAACTTCAGCCAGATTGACGGAGACGACCTATTCGGCTTCCACCAGTTGGGCGTAAACGCCGGTATTCGGGTAGTAGCCTTACTGGGAGACCGCTGGCGGGTAGGCCCCGAAATTCTCTTCAGCCAGCAGGGAGCCCGTCGCAAAAACAACTCCTTCGAAATCAGTGCTTTTGACCGGTTTGACCTTAGCACGCTGGAAGTTCCCATGATGGTGTACTTCAAAGATTGGCGGCTGACGGCGGAGGCGGGTTTCAGTTACCAACGGTTGTTCAATTACACCATCATTAGTTCAGGAGGTGAAGACATTACGGCCGCCACACCGCTGAATGATAACCTGGTGGCTTTCAAGGCCGGAGTTACTTTTTTTGTGACGCCTCGTTTCGGAATGAATATGCGATGGTCGAAGCACATCACCGATATTGACCCCAACGACAGTATAAATACTTCTTTTAAAGGCAGAAGCGTAAGCGTACGCGCCATCTTCACCCTCGGCCAGGGAGAAGACATCCCTAAACCTCCAACCGAAGAAAAACGATGATCCGTAGTTCCCTCACCCTGCTCCTTGCTCTTATTTTTTGCACCTGCGCGCCGTCGCCCAAAACGGAAGCATCTGAAGCTGTGACAGCCGATACTGCCGGCAATCTCACCTACCCTTCCATCGATCTCGACCGGTTGGTGTACTTGTGGGAAAACGCGACCTATATGGACGCTACGTTCTACACGTTGCCCATCTCCATCAATCAGAGTGAACCCGACCAGATTAAGCAAACGATCGCAACCATTGGTGAAGACCCAATAATGCTCCCCACCACCTGCAAGGCAGCTGGCCATATCTGGTTTCAGGTCAACGGTGTAAACGTAGAAGAAGCCGACATCTACTTCTCCCCCGGCTGCGTGGGATACGTTTGGTATGAGGAGGGTAAACCCGCCTATTCCAACCAGATGACGGAGGTTGGGGCTAACTTCTACAATAACATCATCAATTCGGTCCAACAGCAACAACAGCAGTAGGCGATCGCTGTGCGGCCCCCGGCAGACGCGCTGTGCGCTGGCAGATAACCTACAGTCCTGGTAATTCATCGGCTACTTCACGGGGCAGTTCGCCTCGTTCGTTTTCACGCCCCATTAGACTAGAACAAAATGCGCCGAGCCGTTATTGACCTGGGAACCAACACCTTCCATCTACTCATCGCCGAACTCTCTGAAGATGGGCAGCTGACGGAAATTTACCGGGAACGTATCTTCGTAAAATTGGCGAAAGAAGGGATTGCGACCATTGGCCCCGCCCCTTTTGATCGGGGAATTTCGGCTTTAAAGCACTACCGAAAGGAGCTGGATAAATATGGTGTTGAAAACTTAACGGCCATTGGCACCGCTGCGCTGCGCACCGCGAGCAACGGCCCTGAATTCGTGGCTACAGCACTAAGGGAAGCCAGGATTACTATTCAATTGATTTCCGGAGACGAGGAAGCTCATCTCATCACCGCTGGTGTCTTACGGGCCATTCCTGTCCCAACGGAAAACATTTTGATCATGGACATTGGTGGTGGCTCTACGGAGTACATCATCGCTGGAAAAGCAGGCGTGCACTGGCGGCGATCCTTCCCCATCGGCGTTTCCGTACTATTCAATGAATTTCATCATGCTGACCCGATCACGGCAACGGAAATTCAACGGTTGGAAAGACATTTACGGGAACAACTCAAGCCTCTGTCCACCGCCCTGGCTGCCCATCCTGCACACCACCTCGTTGGTGCCGCTGGCACCTTCGACGTGCTCGCCGGCGCCCTGCGCGACCACAATGCCCCCGCTCACCCAACCAGCCACCAGCTAAGCCTTAGTGGCTTCCCGGAGCTGTACCAAACCATCACTTCCGCAACGCTTGCTGAAAGGCTCGCCCTGCCGGGAATCCCACCGGAACGTACAGACATGATCGTGGTGGCCATGACCTTATTGCGATTCACGTTCGAGTTAGCGGGGATTGAGCGGGTAACGGTTAGTGATTATGCGATGAAGGAAGGGGTGTTGATTAGTTCCTAGTTCAATAGTCTGGTAGTCTATAGCGTGGTACTATGAACTACCAGACTATTGAACTAGGAACTAACGCTGCCCACGGCGGCGGCGCCAGGGCGCATCCTTCTGCCAATCTCCCGCCATGATGCACCCGTATGGCATAATACGGTCAACGACTTCGCCGAGGCCGAACTCCTCCATCTGGTCCTGAACGTTTCGGGCAGACTTGTAGGCCGATGGCAATTCGGAAATATCAATTTCTCCGGAGAAGAAACGGACATCCAGCCCGGCAGTCTCTTCGGCGAAGATGGCTTCCACCGTCTGGCCGTCCTTACTACGCTTATGTGCAGTTCGGGATACATTCCGGCCAGCACCATGGGGTGCAAAACCGAGGTTAGTCTCCGTGGTTTCACCCTTCACGATCAGGATGGGCTCGGCCATATTGAGCGGGATGAGGCGGAGACCGTTTTTGGCGTCAGGGACGAACTTGTCATCCAGGGGCGTAGCGCCCTTGGCGTGGTAGAAGTCCTCTCCGTCTTTGAACACGAAATTGTGCTCGTTCCAGAAACGATCTTCTACGCCAACTTCAGCGGTGGCAGCCGTAGCATCGTGCAGTACGGTGTGGTTCAGTTTGGTCCATTCACGAATGAGCTGGAGGGCTTCCCAATATTGTTTTCCCTCGGGCTCGGTGTACGGGATCCAAGCGTTCTTCGGATCGGTCCTGGGAGACAGTTCCCGGCGAAACGCCTCTGCTACCTTCATGCCCTTCTTATACAGGTAAGCGCCCGGTCCGCGGGACCCATGGTGAGTCACCATAATGGTATCACCGGTAGATTCGGACCGGCCAACGTACAGGAAGTGGTTACCGTCTCCCTGGGTACCCAGGTGAGAAGAGGCCATAGAACGGGCTTTATTGTCGTTCAGGAATGCATTGGCTGCCATCCGCTCGCGAAGGTCCTTTGGCAACGGGAACTCTGCATGTCGATCACGACCACCGCCACCGAAGTGGGTGATGGAATGGGCGGCATCGAGGATGGCCTTAGGATCGGCCGCACCGAAGTTGGTCATCATGACGGAACAACATATATCCGCAGAGTGCATGGCCGGGTGAATGGCGTTTTTGGTCACCACTACCCCACCGACAGGGATTTGCCCCTTACCGCCGGTAGGGCAGGCATCGGGCATCACGGCGCCGGCAACGATGGTGGGGGTTTTCATCAGCACGTCCATGGTGGCAAAAACGTCAATTACGTTTTGGGCTTCATCTTCGGTTTCCGCCCGCAGGTTACGGTGGTAGGCCAAAGGCTCATCGTAAGGATCGATGGTTTGCGGCTCGTTGGCGTCGAGGTAATCCGTCAGCGCCTTGCCTTCCAGCTGGTGTTTGTTTGCGAATTCAAGCGCGGTGGAGAACCAGGCTCCTGGCTTATATCCGAGGTCAACCAGGGTTTTTCCAGTAATCATGGGTTGTTTATTTTGTTGATGCTGCAAGATATTCGGAGATGTGCGCAATTGTTTTGCGTAGTTGGGGATTTAAAGTAAATTTGCCGTTAACAATCTCTCCTGCTTGCATCGCTCGTGCGCCTCTCCCCCGGAGAGGGGTGACACAAGCATTATTATTTTCAGGTGAAATGGAAAATGTTCCAGGGCCTCAAACTTATTGTCTTTAACGCTCACTGCACCTGCGGCCGCGCTAGAAAAGTATTCAGGGATCAGCATTCAGGAACCAGTTACAGGGATCAGGTATCAGTATTCCTAATCTTCTACTCAATGCCCTTAATGGTTCCTCCAATACTCTCTTCCTTAATGGAATTTCTTAATGCCTGAATGTCCTTAATGGTTCCTCCAATGCCCCTTTTCTTAGTGCAGCACTTAGTGCCCTTAATACCTTAGTGGCTCAACCCTCCCCCCATGCCCACCAACAAAAACGCCCTGATCCGCTACCGTACCATTGACAAGTGCCTGCAAAACACTGGTCGAAAATGGACGCTAACGGACCTGATTGATGCCTGCTCTGATGCCCTGTACGAATATGAAGGTAAAGACACCTACGTGAGTAAAAGGACGGTGCAGCTGGACATTCAGTTCATGCGCAGCGACAAGCTCGGCTACCTCGCCCCCATCGAGGTGTACGGGAAAAAATATTACCGCTACGCGGAGCCGGGGTATACCATTACGGAAGTCCCCCTCACCGAAACGGATCTCGATATCCTTTCGGAATCAATGGTCATGTTGCGGCAATTCAAGGATTTCTCTCTCTTCACTGAACTCAATGGCGTCATTCAGAAATTAGAGGACAAAATTTACCGGGAGGCGGAGGACCTGGAACCGATCATTCACCTGGATAAAAACGAAGGCCTGAAGGGCCTGCAGCACCTCGACACGCTTTACCAGGCCATCCTGAAGCGCGTCGTACTCAAGCTGACGTACCAGTCTTTTTCTGCCCGCAAACCCGATACTTTTTCCTTCCATGGGTTCATCCTTAAAGAGTTCAATAACCGCTGGTTCCTGGTCGGCAGAAAGCACAACACCAAGCCAATTCTGACGCTTGCGCTAGACCGGATCAGCCAGATTGATCTCGATCTGAAAACGGATTACGATCGCCGGGATTTTTCGCCCTCCACCTACTATCAGGATACGTTTGGGGTAACGGTCTACAATTCCCCTCCTGCGGAAATCGTACTATGGGTGAGCCGCAATAATACTCCTTACGTTCTAACCAAGCCCTTCCATCATTCGCAGCGAGTCATCGAAACCAGGAAAGACCGTAGCGTCGTCATCGGCCTTACACTACATATGAATTTCGAGCTCGAACGGCTCCTCCTCGGTTTCGGAGACGGGATGGAGGTGCTGAAGCCGGCGGCACTCCGGAAGCGGATTAAGACTAAGCTTACGCGGGCCAGGGGCTTTTATGAGTAAAGTTGTAGGGGCGGAAAGGGGGCAAAGGGAGTGTTGGATTTAACCACTAAGGCATTAAGGGCACTAAGGAGCTACACTTAGAAAATAACCATTAAGAACATTCAGGCATTAAGGAGAAGCCGGACTGATTAACCACTAAGGCATTAAGGGCACTAAGGAGCTACACTTAGAAAATAACCATTAAGAACATTCAGGCATTAAGGAAAAGCCGGACTGATTAACCACTAAGGCA
>NZ_KB890418.1:0-9720 GCF_000373105.1 Neolewinella persica DSM 23188
GGGGTTTCGTTTTCTCAAGTCAGAGCTGGGTTTGGAATCGCCAAGGCTATGGTTTTGGGACAACCGCATGAAGCTGATGAGTATCGTCACCTTGGTCTATGACTTCATGCTCCAGATATTGCGCAACTGGAAAGGCTGGGTTCCTCTTTTTTTAAGAAATTACTGTCATAGAACTGGAAAGCGGTACCGAGATGTCTCGATACCGCTCTACAGACTTAGAATGGCCATCTCGATTTGCCTCACTTTAATGTGGGCTCAAAATTCGGGATGACTCATGTTGGGTTTACACCTGTCACCTGCCGACTTTCACTATATTTGTTCCGCCTCCTTTTACCACTCACCCACCACACAAACTTGTACCTGATGAGAGAAATCACTAAAGAAGAATTTCCAGGGAGTAGTACCACGGTGGAGGAAATTCAGGAAAAACCGGCGGAGAAAAGTAAAAAGCAGGGACCTGTTGGTGACATCGACCATCAAGATGGAAGCGTTCAGACCGACATCCCTGAAGAGCAGGGTTTACGCGCCTGGCTTACGCGTAATGCGGTTGCGTGTTGCACCACCTTTATCGCATTCTTCTGGGTGATGCAAGCACCCCTTTTATTGGATATTATTTTCTTTAATTATTCATTGATACCACTCTCTTTAGTTTCCCTGCTGATATCAGGCTCACTGATCCTGATAAAAACGGATGACTGGATAATGGCCTTGGCGGGATGGTTTGGAGCTTTTAATGCGGCTTTTGTTATTTTGGTGTACGTAGGCGGCTTGAATAATATTGACTTAAGCAATAGCGGTTTTTTTGGGGATCTAACAAGGGTATTTTTTATCAATGCCATCATTTTGGGTGTAATGGCACGAGGTGGAGCTATTCGAAACCGCATAGTTGTTCCCGAGTGGGAGCTGAGGTTGAGGGCCTCGAGTAAGCGGCGATTAGTAGCATTTTGCAATGCTTACATTGCGTTTTTTATATATATATTTCTAGCTTATTTTGATGTTATTCCGTTTAGATTTTTAGAGTTTGATTATATGATTGTCGTTCTCTGCACCACCTTGATTTCACTCCCCTTGGTGTTGTCTGAAAAAGGAGGGTTAGTTTTGAAAGTTGCTGGTTGGCTGGGCCTTTTTTACGAATTATGTAAAAAAACCATAGCATCTTCTCTGCTGAGCGGAGCTTCTGATAAAAATTTTAATCTTCATAATCTTTCAGTTTTAAATGTTTGTCTTGTGGCTTATCTTTTAATTGCTATCGTACTGGGTTTTTGGGGCAGGAGCAGGGTTAAAAAGGAATTTTCCAGTGTTACTGATTAGCGTTCAACTCCCAAATAGTCCACCATTTCATCCCGTCCAGCCAGTCCTTCAGCCCCAGCTTATCCGCCCAGACTGGCCGGGTAGTGTACACCAGCTTTGCGCCCGCCGGGGGCTCCGCGACTTTAGCATGGCGGGAGTACAGGCAGATCAGCGTGGCACAGTCCGGCCAATCCTCCCGGCCTTCCGTATGATAAATCGTCACCTTCCCCGGCCGCTGGTAAAAGCGCATCGTCAGGTTGGCGTAGGTGTAGATGTGTTTGTTGTCGGCAAACAGGGTGACGGGCTCGGTGTAATTGTCGTAAACGTATTTATTGACTTTCACCTCGCTGATCATGGGCCTGACCAGCACCGTAAGCAGGATGGCCAGGTTCATGCCCCAAAACAGTTTCACGCCCCGGCTGATCCATTTACGATCAAAGAAACCATTCCCAAAATGCTGGCGTAAGGCAATCGCCCCGGCCATAATCATCACCGGCAAATAGGGGAGGAGTGGAAAGAGAAAACGAGCATCTTTACGGGAAAGCACAAAGTGCACCAGCAAAAACGGCACCATCATCCAGGTGATCGGGTCCCGCCGGTAGCGCCAGGCGAACCACAATGGGGCGATGATGTAGAGCAGGCCAAGCGGAGGCACGCCCCGCTCGAAGACCATCCGGAAATAATCCCACCAGGGTGCCGAACCGAAGGTCGCCGCTTTCCCTTCGACTAAATTTGAACGTACGTAATGCCACGGCGCATTGACCCATTCCCCGTAGAACCAACGATCAAGCAGCGTGCCGATGGCCAGGGCAATCAGGCCACCTAGTACGACCAGCGCAATCCGCTGCCAATTGTCGCGCCGGATGAACAGCAGCCAGGCCCCGAATCCGACCACCATAATCGCAACCTGATAGCGGAAGAGAAAAGCAAGGCCAAAGAGCAGGCCCGCACCCAAAGCGGCGGCGGCGGGGCCTTCCTGGCCGGAGGAGAAATTTCGTTTATCCTCCGGCAAAACGCCCATCGGATAAAGTAAAAAGCCCGCTGCCAGGGCCATCCCCGCCCAGTTTTCCCCTGAGAAACGAATGCCGCTGTACACCGAGCACCAGTTGAACAACAGGCCCAGCGCCAGCCATTTGGCAAACCTGGGCGTCGGCATCTTCCCAACGTACCGGTCCCATACCTTTGCCGCAAGGAGCAGAAAGCCGGCGGCAGACAGCAGGCGCAACAGGAAGGCAAAGTGATACGGATTAACCTCTCCAAAAACGGACGAGACTTTATATAGTACATATACAATGGCGGGTTGGGTGGCCGGCCGCATACGTTCCGCAAATTCCCAGGTCAGGTTTTCCTGGCTCATCAGGCCCAGCTTCCAGGCGGCGAATTCGAGCAACTGAAAGTGTTCGTCGCCCTGATGAAAACCAACGGAGTTCCAGCACGCGATCAGCAATGCGGCAGCAGCAATAAGAAGGTATTTGCGGGACATAATGGGGAAAGTAGGGTTTCAGTAAAGGCAAACATAAAAAACCTTTCCTCCTTCCGGAAGAAGAGAATTGAGACTACCTGGCATTTTCAGGAAGCAAAGCTGGTGCTTAGGCTTTGCGGTTAATTGGTGTTACTACTCCTTGATACTCCGGTAAAATTCCAGCAGCCGCTTGGAGTTCCGGTGAGGGTAAAACCTGGGTTCAATCCCCCAGGCGTTGATGTGTATCCCCGGACTGTCACGTTCATCCACAAACTTGGCAATCAACGCCGGATCATACCCCGCGGGTAACCGCTCGATGACCCAGGCTTTGGCTTCGTGCCATTCCTTGCCGATCTGGGAACGGATCAATCGTACATAAACTAGGTCTTCTTCAGTGTAAATGGCCTTTGGCATAAGAGTATGATTTGAGATCGAAAGTTAACGCATTAAGATAGAATGTCAGCATGTATAGCCATTAACCGACCCGCCGTATAATTTTTCTGAAAATTGTCAGAACAACAAACTACCTTTCGTTCTGATTATCCCACCTTTCTGCAACCTGCAACCTGCAACCTGCAACCTGTAACCTGTAACTTGCAACCTGCAACCTGCAACTTGCAACTTGCAACCTGTAACCTGCAACCTGTAACCTCTATCATGCATCGCATTTCCATCTTCGACATTTTCAAGATCGGCGTAGGCCCTTCAAGTTCACATACCCTCGGCCCATGGAAAGCAGCTTTAGCTTTTTTGGAGCTAATACCCGAACTGAAGGAGGTGGCCGCTATTAAGGTACATTTATATGGTTCTTTGAGCAAAACAGGTGTGGGGCATGGAACTGATATTGCCGTGATGCTTGGTCTGGAAGGCTTTGATCCGGAGACCATCGAGACAGCTGACATTCCCTTTCACATCGGACGGATTAATTCAGAACAACTCTTACAGTTAGGGGGCGGGGCCGCAGGTGCAAAGGTTGGTTTCAATCCGGCCAAAGACATTGTCTTCGAAAATAGGGCCCGGTCTTTTCACCCCAATGGCCTTACGTTCATCGCCCGCCTTAATTCGGGACGTAAGATTCGGCGGACGTACTATTCCATCGGCGGCGGTTTCATCGTCCGGGAAGGCTCCGCCAGTAAACTGGTTGGGCATCCTACCATGCCATATCCTATTGAGTGTGCCGATGACTTACTGGGCTACGCCCGTTCTTCCGGCCGGTCCATTGCCGACGTCGTTCGGCAGAACGAGCTACGGTTGTACACTGCGGAGGACCTGAACGCGAAGATCGACCGTTACCTCAATGTTTTTTCTTCCGTCGTCCACAAAGGTTGCATCGCTCCCGAAGTGAATCTGCCGGGTGGCCTCAACGTGAAGCGCCGTGCGCGCCGCATGGCGGCGAAATTGCTGGGAGAGCCTGCGGCATTAGAATACCCGGCCTTCGATGCCCAATTACGGCGAATCGCTCCCGATTTTCAATCCGTTACCAGTTGGGTCAGTTGTTTCGCGCTTGCGGTGAATGAGGAGAATGCGGCCCTTGGCCGCGTTATCACCAGCCCGACTAACGGTGCCGCCGGCGTTATCCCCGCCGTGCTGTTTTACTATCGGTATTTCTGTCCCAAATCGACCCTGGCTGCCGAACGGGACTTCTTTATGGTAGCTGGAGAAATCGGCTCGATCTTCAAGAAAAACGCAACCATTTCTGCCGCCGAAGGCGGCTGCCAGGCCGAAATCGGTGTTAGCTCCGCCATGGCTGCCGCTGCCCTCACCGAAGTACTGGGCGGCACTCCGGAACAAACGCTCATGGCTGCTGAAATCGCCATGGAACACCACCTCGGCCTTACCTGCGACCCCATCGGCGGGCTGGTACAGATTCCCTGCATCGAGCGAAACGCCATGGGGGCCATGAAGGCCATTACTGCCGCTAACCTCGCGCTGCAAAGTGACCCGGATGATGCCATCGTGGAACTCGACGTTGTGATTCAAACCATGCTGGATACTGCGCGGGCCATGCACTCCGACTATAAGGAGACGGCGGAGGGCGGACTGGCGATGCGGGTATCGGTGGCTACGGCGGCTTGTTAGGGTGGGTAAGTGAGGAACCATTAAGACATGTCGGTTGGCTTAAAGTTCTACACTAAGGGAGGCATGCGTTGGAGGGAACCATTAAGAGCATTTAGAACTGCACTAAGGTTCTTACTGCCAGTCACGTAGCGACTTAACCTGAGTTGCCTGGGACAAGGAGATACGACGCCGTCCCAGGTAACGAAATGGTATCCCGTTTCCAGGATTGCCGCAGGCAATCAAACGAGTGTATATGCCCTCACTTCCCGCTATTCGCCTACCTTTATCTTAGCCTATTCGCTACCCAAAATGTGCACCAGGTTGGACGAAGCCCCCTTTTTCAATGGATAACGATATCATAGATGGTTTCTTAGTACCAAAAAAACCTTCCGGGAGGCTTAGGACGAGGTGGCTTGACGATGGAAGAATGGTCGAATTTCATTCAGTTTCCAACACCCTTGGGGTAGACCATAAATTAACCTTAGACGGGGAAACACCACCTGACGGGCGGTACACCTTAAATGACGACGTTACCAGATTTGAAGTTATTAAAGGGCTGGTTACGCATGAATATTTTATCGAGACATACGAGCATAATGGTAGTGACATCATGGTTGATTGCAGCCGGATAAGTGGTTATGGAAGGAGCTGTCACATTTACAAAGAAGATGAGCCATTACCCGATGGCGTGTACAAGCTCAAGCGGTTCAAATGGGTGAAGGTGGTTGACGGCGTGATCGTACAGACGGGGTTATTCAAAATTGCGACTTAGCCAAAGTGAATGCGAGATGGGAAGNATGGGAGAATAAATACGGCATAAGCCACTGCCCAACAACTCACTTTGCACCAGCGGCCCCGCCCGGAAAAATATAAAATGCGTGAACGGGATCACTCCCATTCACGCATTCCATTATTCAACCATTCACTACCTAGAGGTGAATGACCTCGCCGTAAGCCGCCGCTGCGGCCTCCATGATTGCTTCGCTCATGGTCGGGTGGGGGTGTACGGACTTGACGATCTCCATGCCAGTAGTCTCGAGCTTTCGCGCGACAACGACTTCAGCGATCATCTCGGTAACGTTGGCACCGATGAAGTGTGCGCCCAGGAACTCACCGTACTTGGCGTCGAAGATCACTTTTACGAAACCGTCCTTTGCGCCCGCAGCACTTGCTTTACCGGAAGCGCTGAAGGGGAATTTGCCCACTTTCAGCTCGTAACCGGCCTCTTTGGCGGCTGCTTCTGTGTAACCAACACTGGCCACTTCAGGAACGCAGTAAGTACAGCCGGGGATGTTGTTGTAATCGATGGGCTCCGGGTGGTGGCCGGCGATGGCCTCCACACAGGTGATGCCTTCAGCGGTAGCCACGTGGGCCAGTGCCTGGCCCTTCGTTACGTCACCAATGGCGTAAATGCCAGGTACGTTGGTCCGGTACATCTCGTCCGTTTCGATCAATCCACGGTCGGTCTTGATGCCAAGGTCTTCCAGGCCGATGTTCTCGGTGTTGGGAGCAACACCGGCGGCAGACAGGACTACGTCGCACTCGATAACTTCCTCCTTGCCCGATTTCCGGTTCTTGGTCATCACTTTCAGGGTTTTGCCTGAGGTGTCGACGCTTTCCACGCTGGTATTAGCCAGCACGTTGATGCCTTTTTTCTTGTAGATCTTGGTCAGCTCTTTTGAGACGTCGGCATCCTCGCGAGGCACCAGGCCTTCGGGCATGAACTCTACGATGGTTACTTCTGTACCCATACTGTGGTAAACGTAGGCGAACTCTACACCAATGGCGCCGGCACCAACCACGACCATACGCTTCGGCTGTTTTGGCAGCGTCATTGCCTTACGGTATTCGATGACCTTTTCCCCATCAATGGGCAGGTTCGGAAGGGCACGGGCACGGGCACCGGTCGCAATGATGATGTGCTCCGCATCGTAGGTAGTCTTCTTGCCGCTCTCCGCCGTTACTTCAACTTTCTTGCCCCGAACCAGCTTGCCGAATCCTTCGATCACTTCAATCTTGTTCTTCCGCATCAGGAAACTGATGCCCTTGCTCATGCCATCAGCCACGCCACGACTTCGGCTAATCACCTTGTCGAATTCTACTTTAGGCTTGCCGACCTTGATGCCATAGTCTTCGGCGTGCTGAATGTATTCAAATACCTGGGCACTTTTGATGAGCGCCTTGGTGGGGATACAGCCCCAGTTGAGACAGATTCCTCCCAGTTTTTCGCGTTCAACGATCGCGACTTTCATGCCAAGTTGAGATGCGCGGATGGCGGCGGGGTAACCGCCGGGACCGCTACCGATTACGATGAGGTCGTAGGCCATGGATTTTTGATTTTTCGTTTGAGGGGCAAAGGTAAGAAATTTAGGCGGTGCTGCGCACCTAGTTAGACGGGCTTCACCTTCAGGTAAGACCAGGATCGACAAGCATTGAAAATAACACAGTTATTCGGTGTGGTAACATTTCTTTTGGTGCTTACCAACTTCTCATCTATCTAACCACCCATCCATTCCCAAACCCTTCCGGCGGACTAACAAACACCAGCTTTCCAGCTTCGTCCTCCGCCATCAGAATCATGGCCTCGCTAAGCACCCCCGCCATCTTGCGCGGGGCGAGGTTGGTGACGCAGACGACCTGCTTGCCGATAACCTCTTCAGGTGCAAAGTGCTTGGCAATGCCGGACACTACGGAGCGTTGCTCATTACCGAGGTCAACGGTGAGGTGCAGGAGTTTACTGGACTTTTTGACGGCCTCTGCGGTGAGGATAGTCGCTGTGCGCAGGTCCAGTTTCAGGAAGTCGTCAAAGGTGCATTCGGGCTTGGCTTCGGGGCGATCGGCGGCAGATGGACCGGCCTCGGCTAACTCAGTTTCCTTAGCCGCCAGAATTACGGCCATTTTATCCCGTTCCCGCTGGATGATCTGATTCCGGCTATCGTCCTTCCGGTCGATGATTTTTGGGAAGAGCACCCCGGCTTCGCCGAGGATATGCCCGGCAGGGATCAGTGGTTGACCGTTTGCGAGGGCATCAAGGGCCAGCTGCCATTCACCGGTATTGGCAGGAATCTGATTTAGAACTGCACGAATTTTTTCGGCGGCGAAGGGAATAAACGGTGTGGCCGTCAGCGCAAGTGCCGCGGCGATCTGTGCGCAGTCGAACATCGTCTCGGCGATCTTCGGATCGTCCGGGTTGGCTTTGTATAGCGTCCAGGGTGCGGCATCCTGCAGGTAGGTGTTGCCGAAGCTGGCTAATTCTACGAAGGAGGTGGCAGCGTCTTTGAAGCGGTAGGCGTCGATATCCTGACCGATCTTGTAGACGGCACTTGAAACGGTACTTTGTACCTGCGTTTGCGCCGTATTATGCTCCCCGCCAGGGTGCGCCGGTACACTGCCGCCGAAGTACTTATGCGTCAGTACCGTCACCCGGTTAATGAAGTTGCCCAACTTGTCTGCCAGGTCTTTGTCATGGTATTCGGTGAAGCCATCCCAGGTGAAGTCGGCATCCTGCTGTTCGGGCAGGTTACGGATCAAGGCCCATCGCAAAGCATCAACGTGGTTGGGGAACTCCTTGAAATTCTCCAGGTAACCTTCCAGGTCGATGCCCCAACCCCGGGATTTAGAGAATTTATCTCCTTCAAAGTTGAGGAACTGGTTGGCGGGTACACTCACGGGCAGGTTGTACTTACCGTGTGCTTTGAGCATAGATGGAAATACAATGCAGTGGAAGACAATATTGTCTTTGCCGATAAAATGAACCAGTCTGCTGTCCTCACCTTTCCACCAGTCTTCCCAGTCGCCGCCGTTTTCTTTGGCCCACTGCTTGGTGGCTGAAATGTAACCGATGGGAGCATCAAACCATACGTAAAGCACTTTACCTTCGGCACCCTCAACGGGAACGGGGATGCCCCAGTCAAGGTCCCGGGTAATGGAACGCGGTTGAAGGCCTCCGTCCAGCCAGCTCATGCACTGACCGACAACATGTTTTTTCCAGGCCTTAGCGTCATGATGCTGCTCTCCATCCAGTTTGCCTTCTCCAATCCATTCCTTCAACCAGGCTTCGTGCTTATCCAGGCGGAAATACCAATGCTTCGTTTCTTTAAGCGCAGGTTTAGCCCCGCTTAGCACTGCGACGGGGTCAATCAACTCTGAAGGCGAAAGGTCTTTGCCACAGTTTTCACACTGGTCGCCAAAGGCTTCGGTATGACCGCAGTTTGGGCAGGTACCTTTAATGTACCGATCGGCCAGAAACATCTTGTATTCCGGATCGTAGTATTGCTCAGAGCTCTTCACGATGAACTGATCGTCAGCGGCTAATTTCAGAAAGAAATCCTGGCTGGTTTCGTGATGAAGCTTGGCTGTAGTCCGGTGGAAGTAATCAAAACTGATGCCCAGCTCCTCAAAGCATCTTTTGTCTAACGCATAATATTTGTCGACAATCTCCTGGGGAGAAATGCCCTCACTTTTTGCCCGCAGCGTAATGGCTGCACCGTGCTCGTCCATACCACAAACCCACAACACCTCCTGGCCCATCAGTCGCTTGTAGCGGGCGTAGATGTCGGCAGGAAGGTAAGCCCCGGCCAGGTGGCCCAAATGAAGGGGGCCGTTGGCGTAGGGTAGGGCAGAAGTCATCAGGGTCTTCATAACAGCTTGGTTGGTCTTTTTCTACTCCCGCCTCTTTCATTGATTTCAAAAGAAAGAACCGTAAGTACTATTGATCGGCGAAGGTACGTATCGTGGGCAACGCTACGTAGCGGGATAAAAGTTTTTATGGGGGGATTCGCTTCGCTCATGTTGCAGGGGTTCGCTTCGCTCACGTTGCAGGAGTTGCAGGTTGCAAAAAACAATGTGAATCTTCCAGCCCTCTGCACCTCCTGCAACCGGAGCGCAGCGACCCTGCACCCCCTGCAACC
>NZ_KB890418.1:10205-164806 GCF_000373105.1 Neolewinella persica DSM 23188
CACCCCCTGCAACCTGAGCGCAGCGACCCTGCACCCCCTGCAACCTGAGCGCAGCGACCCTGCACCCCCTGCAACCTGAGCGCAGCGACCCTGCAACCAAAAATGCCCCAACTACCATTTAAAAGCAGTTGGGGCACCAGTAAAGCATCAGCAGGTTGAGACTAGGGCGTTATCACCACCCGCTTAGTCACCAGCTTTTCATTCATTCGTAATCGAAGGAAGTAAACACCTGCAGGGAGAGTACCGGTTTCGATCCGTTCGTTGAAACCAGCGGCAGCTACGGGCAGGTTCTCCCGGGTAAGCAGCACCCGGCCGGAGGCATCAATGAGGTCGTAAGTGAGGTTGCTGCTAAGACCGAGATCCTGGCCGATGATGCGAAGGTCCTGACCACCAGCAACCGGGTTAGGTGCTATGGTGATGGCAGCATTCAATGCTGCATCGATGGTGTTCACTGGGAAGTCACCGTTCCGGAAACGGAACACCTGGTCGCCGAAATCACTTTCTACCTGGTAAGCGTTGAAGGGGCGGACGCGCCAGTAGTAACGGGTGTTGTCCAGCAGACCTTCATCGAAAACAACAGATGTATCTGTGACCACTCTGGTAAATAAGATGTTACCATTGAAGTTATTCGAACGATTCATTTGCACGATGTAAAAATCTGCATTGGGGGTTTCGTTCCAAACCAATTCCACAAAGTTATTGTACGGCAGGGTAACGTTGTGCTCGGGCAGTAGCAGGTTCATGTCTTCTCCATTAGCTGCTACGGCACCTTCGCCACTGCTGTTGGAGCTGAAGTCCGAACGAGTAGACATGTTAGTGATCATGGCCGTTTTCTGTTCCTCCGAAAAGGTGTTGACACAAGCATCGGAAGCGTAAGACATAATGTTCTGAGCGGGAACGGCGAAACGAATGGAGTCCGGATCCGTCAGGCTATCGCGGTATTCACCGGCGATATTACAAGCCCACCGTTCCATCAGGTAATCAGGTGCTGTATCACAGAATCCGTCGGCGGCATCTTCACAGTTGCTACCATCAGTACGTTCTACGGGGACGTTTCGGCCCCGGTAGCTCAGGGTGGAAGGCGCCCGTTCGGTCAGCTCAATATTAGAAATTTCTTCTACACTTTCCCACCCGTAGAAAGTGTGCGCAAGGGTAAATACGTGACCCATTTCATGGGCCCAGGTGCGGTCTATCCGCCCCATACAGTCCTTATCCATTACCAGGTAGTTCGTGCGGGGAGTAGCGTAGCCACAGGCACCGCCGGCAGTCCCGACAACGAAGGTGTTAATTTTGTTGCTCTCCCTCCTGTTGGAGGCAAGCGAGGATCCTATAGATGTCGTGGAGTGGTCGTATAGTGATGAAAGATCCAAAAAGTCGTAGTCGGAGACGTAAAATTGAATATTAGTGCTGGCAAAGTCTTCGTTGAGCAATTGGAAGGACTGAAGCAACTGTGTCGGGTCTATGTAACCATTACCGTCATTCTCTCCCACCACGACCATGCGCACGGGGATGTACTGTGTCATTAGTGATTTCCTTGCGGGAGGTATTTCTCCATGCTGGTACTTTACCAGCCAGTCAGACTTGATGCTGATGCCACAACCCTTTTCGTGTTCAGGCTGTGTTTGGGCGATAAGAGAGAAGGAGGCCAGCAGCAGCGTGGCAAAGGTTAACTGGAGTAATTTCATTGCGATTCGATAGTTATTAGGCTCAAAAGTAGCTAATCGTTGTCGACCGTAGCGTCTTAGGGACGGCATTTCGGTTAGTCCGGCCAATTTTCTATACTTTTGCGCTGCTTTTCAAAGCAACCATACCCTAAGAAATTCAAATTCTTCAAATCCATGAGTAAAGTAACCGTTGTAGGCGCCGGAAATGTAGGTGCCACCGTTGCCAATGTACTGGCACACAAAGACCTCGTTAAGGAGGTCGTAATTCTCGACATTAAAGGAGACTTTGCCAAAGGCAAAGCCCTGGACAGCTACCAGCAGGCCAGTGTTGATCACTTCAGCACCCGTCTGACCGGCACCGATAACTACGCCGATACGGCCGACAGCGATATCGTAGTCATTACCGCCGGTATCCCCCGCAAGCCGGGCATGAGCCGCGATGACCTGATCAGCACCAACGCCAAAATTGTTACGATGGTAACGCGCTCCATCATGGAGCATAGCAAGAACCCCATCATCATCGTGGTGTCTAACCCGCTTGACGTAATGACCTACGCGGCATGGAAGGCCTCCGGCCTGCCAAAGAGCCGCGTGTTCGGTATGGCTGGTATCCTCGATACCGCCCGTTACCGCGCCTTCCTCAGCATGGCACTCGATGTATCTGGCAAAGACATCCAGGCGATGCTCCTGGGCGGCCACGGAGACACCATGGTGCCACTGCCACGCTACACCACCGTTTCTGGTATCCCCGTTACTGAGCTGATCGGTAAGGAAGAACTGGATGGCATCATTGAACGCACCAAGAAGGGCGGCGGTGAACTCGTCAAGCTCATGGGGACTTCAGCCTGGTACGCTCCCGGTGCTGCTGCGGCGCAAATGGTGGCTTCCATCCTCCGCGATGAAAAGCGCATCTTCCCCTGCTGTGCTTTGCTCGAAGGTGAGTATGGCCAGGATGGTATCTTCCTCGGCGTCCCCGTGAAGCTGGGAACCGAAGGCATCGTTCAGCTGCTCGAGCTTGACCTCAACAAAGAGGAAATGGCCGACATGAACGCTTCTGCTGACGCCGTTCGTGACGTTCTGGAAGTTTATAAAGGCATGAATGTTTAAGGCATTCACTTGTAGAAGTAAGGAAGGCTCCTCCCGGTTTGGGTGGAGCCTTTCTTGATTTTAGGCGGGGCTCGGTAGTAGTAGAGAGTAGTAAGTTATGGGTAATGCTGTGCCGTATTGCCGCTGCTCGCATCGCTCGGTAAGGAGCAGTTCTTAAAGGCTTTATTTGGTTTGGGCGCGGCCGCAGGTGCAGGGGAAGGATTATGGGAGCAAGGCATATTACCACGAGCCGGCAGACAAACTTTTGTCCGGCTTCGCCAGGCCAAAAGCATTTGTCGGACGGCCGGACTGTCTGTTCGACAAATGCTTTCCCATTCGCGACGAAGGAGTGGAAATGGGAAAGTCCGTGTGACGAGGTTGGGGACTATTGCACTTCGACTAAAAAACGCTTCAATTTAATCACATCCTTAACTCCCGGCTCCACTTCAAAGCGCGAATTCAAATCCACCCCCGCAAATTGAGGGTGATTTACCTTAGCCACTTCGGCGGCATCCTCAGGCCCAATCCCGCCACTAAGCAGGAATGGCGTGAGGCCCTGATATTCAGACAACTTCGACCAGTCCCATTTTACGCCGGTACCACCGTGGTCCTTTTGCCCGCCCGTATCGAAAATGAAGAGTGGGCAACTGTCCGCATAGGTGTTGGTCATGTCAAAACTGAAATCAGCATCAACGGAGAAGGCTTTGATCAATGTTGCTTTGCGGAGGGTAGAGACTGACCATAATAGTTTCAGCTCCCGGCAGTATCCCGGACTCTCATTTCCGTGCAACTGGACATAGTCCAACTGGTAATCATGGACCATGTTGAGGATGTAATCGACTTCCGCATTAACAAATACGCCAACTTTCTTAGTGCCATTGAACTGGTCCTTGTTCTTTTGCAGCCATTTACTCAACTCCGATTTGCCAACAAAGCGTTTGGAGCGGTTGTGGAAAATGAACCCGACGTAATCCACCCCCAGGCCAAGCACTTCAACGATATTTTCGGGGTCGCGGAGACCACAGACTTTTACTTTCATGAAGCTGGTGTATTTGGTTTTTGGGAGAAAATTCGAACAAGTTTTTAACGGAACGGGGTAGAATACCGGAAGGTTGGCTTATGGTCAGGATCGACAACATCTGCCCCCTGATAACTAAATACTAAACCCTAAATCCTGATTGCTGAATCCTAAACCCTAAGCAATAGCCCCATCATACAAATCCTCAATCTCCCGAACCCGTTGAATGAAGTCGGCACAAGCCTGCCCTGGATTTTCTTCCCGCATGAAATACGTACCGATCAGGAAGCCTTTAAAGCCTTCCCGACGCAGTTTGGCAATAGTTTGCGGGTCTTCAATGCCGCTTTCGCTGATTTTAAGCATGCTTGGAGGTAGTTGTTGCGCCAGTCGTATGCTGTTGCTGATACTCACGGAGAAATCTTTGAGGTTACGGTTGTTGACGCCTACAATATTTACACTGGGGCTCAGCTTGGCAACTTCTTCCTCATTATGTACCTCACACAGCACCTCTAACCCAAGTTCATTGGCCTCGGCGGCGAGGTCGTCCAGGTGACCGGGGGTAAGGGAGGCAGCAATGAGTAGAATTGCGTCGGCACCCATCGCCCGTGCTTCGTGCAACTGATAGCTGTCGATCATGAAGTCTTTTCGGATAACCGGAAGGTCTATAGCGGCTCGTACCCGGTCGATGTCGTTTGAACGAGCGCCAAAAAAGTGGACGTCGGTCAGGCAGGAAATACCCGCCGCACCGGCAGCCTGGTAACCTTGGGTTACTTCGACACAATCGGCGTTGAGGTTAATGTCATCCTGGCTGGGCGACTTCCGTTTAAACTCCGCAATGATGCCGTAATCTTTGCTGTTGAGGATTGAATCTGTCAGGCTACGACGATCGAGGCGGTAGCCATAGCTGTCCTTTAAGGACTCAATAGGGCTTTGCAGTTTACGTCGTTCTACTTCGAGTCGTTTGTGTTCGTTGATACGGTCCAGGATAGTCATAAGGGAAGGATAAAAAAGGGCTAAATAATGCGGCGCGGACGCAGGTGCAAGGTAAGGTATTTGAGCGAGTACGAGCTTCGGGAATTCCGGGGGCGTAGCTCCCGGTAACCGGGCAACTTGACCACCCGACCACCCGATCCTAACGCACCAGTTTTCGCAACACCTCCCTTGCTTTTCCACTGGCTAAACTCTCCGCAGCTTCTGCTACACAGTCTGGAAGACTGCGTTCGGGATGAATGGTGTGGATCGCCAGGCCGGCGTTGGCACAAACGACTTGTCGTTGTGCGTCGGTCCCCCGATTCTCCAGAACCGCCAGGAAAATAGCCTTTCCCTCTTCGGCGGTATCTCCGCCGTGCAGGGAGGCGGGTGTCAGTTGGGGTAAACCAAAATCAAGGGGAGCAAGCAGGCGTTGACTGGTGCGACTACGCACACTGGCCTTCCCCGTCAGGCTGATCTCATCATAGCCGTCCAGTGCATGGACGATGTTGTACTCCCGGTCCAGTTGATCCTGCAGGAGGTAGTCGTAGATCCGGGAAACTTCCAGATTGTAGGTGCCGAACAACTGGTATTTCGGCTTAGCCGGGTTCAACAGCGGGCCAAGCAGGTTGAAAAAACTCCGTACCTGTAGTGTTTTACGTACTGGTGCTACGTTTTTCATGGCCGGATGAAACAGCGGAGCGTGGAAGAAACAAATTCCAGCTTGGTCTAAAGTCCGGAGCAAGGTGTCCTCGTCATTGGTGAATTCATAGCCCAGGGCTATAAGCACATCGCTGCTGCCCACGCTGCTGCTTACACCATAGCTGCCGTGCTTCGTCACCTGATAGCCGGCGCCAGCTACGACCATACTCGAAAGGGTAGAGATGTTGAAGGTGTTTTTACCATCGCCTCCCGTACCCACGATGTCGATCGTCTCCCGGCCACCAATGTCAATTGGCTTGGCGAGGTTGAGCATAGCGTCCCGGAATCCTTCGATCTCGGACAGCACTGCAGGCCGCATATTGATGGCAGAAACTACGGCGGCGATCTCGACATCGCCCGCTTCCCCGTTCCCGATTCTGGACAGCATCTCGAAGGCTGCCTGCCGGGATAGTGGCTCCTGAGCGTAGATTTGATTGAGTTCGGTTTTCATGGCGCGAAGATAGGAAGTCGAATTGTCAAGTTGTCAAGTTTCCGGATTGGCAAGGGTACTCCAGTAACCGGAAAACGACAAAGGGGCGGGCACTGGAGTACCCTTGCCAGCCCCTCTTTGCACCTGCGGCCGCGCCCGAAACCGACTTGCCTTGTGCGTTATCTAATCTTCGGTAGGCCAAAAAGGGTCACAAACGATTAGCCCAGGTAACTCGACAGCCGGACAACTCAGATACCCCGACAACATGAAAACCTGAAAGCCTGACTTAAAACTTAGCACTCACACCCACCAACAAGTTCACCCCGATGGTAGGGTACTGTACGAACCGTTCCCGGTTGTTGCCCAGTAGGTTGTTTACCCGCAACCAGGCGCTGAAGTTATCGCTTATGCCATATTCCCCGTTCAGGTTGAGGTCAAGTAGCGGCGAAAGGCTTTGCGCTACACCTTCGGAGTCCTGGTAAGGAAGTCCGTTTTCGACGAAGAAATCAGCGCCAAGGGTGATGTTTTGCTTTTCCAGGTTGTAGGCACCGCCCGCCGTGAGGCTGAAACTGGGCAAGTGCCAGGCTTTTTCCTGTGTTTCCAGGCTGTAAAAGCGTTGAGCGACGGTAGCGTTCACCTGCAGGTTCTTGATCGGTTTCATGGTCGCGGAACCCTGGAGGGTGAAAATATTGCCATCATCGTAAACCACCTGGAACTGAGGGATGGCCGTGCGGCGATCCAGTAAGTAGGTCGCCAGGTTGTCAATCAGCTTGAAGCTTGCTTCTGCCCGGTAGTCTATGCCAGAGATGCTTCCTTCCACACCACCGTAAAAACGAGTGTACTCGGAGTTGCGAATGCGCAGGCGTGGACGTACCCAGGGGTTGTAGTCAGCCAGGCTACGCAGCGTATTCTTCTGTAGGCTACCCTCTGCCCCAACGAATGCGGAAAGTACCCCCTCGATTACGGGAGCATTCAGACTGATGTCCGGAAATACATCGAAATCATCGTCCTGGCTGGTCAGGTTGACACCGACTTTGAGCCGGTACCGTCCCGCGATGCTGGTGGTGTAGCTTGGGCTGAGGTAAATGTTGTTCAGGTTCTGCGTGCTTGTGTCTTTGTACGTGGTGAAATCGGTCCGGAGTTTGATGTCCAATGGTTGCTTATCCGAAATCCACTTGGTGGCTTCAATGGTGAAGTCAACACCGGATTCCCGAACGGCAGGGTTACCATCCATCAGGTAGAGCGCAACGCCAGCTTTGTAGTCGAAGTCAGCCTCGGTTCGTACGCCGTTAAAAATTTCCGCGTGAAGATCGAAGATATTGAAGCGCTGACGCACCTGGTCCTCGGTGAAGCTGGGAACGGAATCCGTTTCCAGCTCCGGGAAGTTGTAACCATAGTAATAACGGCTCTGAGAGGTGTACTTCGCTCCGCCGCCAACGGCAAAACCCTGGTCGAACAAGTAGGTGCCCTCTGCGCCAAATTCTGTATCGCTGGATTTTTGATTCTCCACCTTACCGTTATTGTTGAAGCTGTGGTGGCGTGCATAGATGCCCAGTTCTGCATTGTCAACCGCACTGAGGTCGTAACTCAGGTCACCAAACAGCGCGCCGGGGAAACCAGCGCCGATGCCGATGTAGCCATTCTTATTTGGTGGCGTCTTGTCACGCGATACACCGCGCGGGCGGATGATCGGCGCAGGATACTCGATGGAGATCGGACGATCAACCACTAAATATTGCTGTCGCCGACGAGAGGAATCTGCAGGTGGCGTAACGCCGGTAACCCGAACCCGACTGGCTTCCGATAGACGTGCTTCAAAATTAGAGACAACCGTTACACTGTTGTCGTCCAATCCGGGCTGAGCGTAAAGGGCGGTAGTGGCGGTAAAAAACAAACCGCAAAAAAGAAATATATGGCGAAACATAGTTTTTTATTGATCAGAGTTCAGTATTCGGAACCCAGGTTTTAGTATTTAGTACTCAGTGTTTAGCAGTCAGTTTGCAGGATTCAGTCATCAGGGGTCAGATTTTAGTGGTCACAATGTGTGGCAATGGTGCCTGAAACCTGAAGCCTAAAATCTAAATACTGAATCCTGATGACTGACTACTCTCCTCCTCCTCCGTTGTCGATTTGCAGGCGGTTAGGATCAGCGGGGGTATTGTTGATCCGGCTGCTGGCATTAATGAGGTTGTTTACTACGGTCAGCCGCTGCTGGGCTTCGGCTACCAGGGCAGCGTCGCCGTTATAGTTTTCCAGTAATGCTTCAAGTGCGGCGCGGGCATTATAGATGTTCTCGCCTCCCTTGTCCTTCAATGCGTCAGAAAGTACAAGTACAACTTTCGCCACCCAGTAAGGGTAGCCCGAGCTTTCCCGGTTGGCTTCAAGGCTGAGGTCTACTGCCTTGTCGAGTTCTCCCTGCAGGTAAGCGATGTTTGCCCGGAGGTAGCGCGCTTCGGCAGTCCGCTCATCGTCGGAGTTGGTGATCACCATATCAAGGGCTGGTAAGGCCGTGCGGTAATCACGGCGGTCGTAGGCGATCTTACCAACGTAAAAGTTGGCAATCAAGCGCTGATTACTGGCCGCTGATGGGTTGTTGGCTACTTTGCGGGCATAGTCTTCTACCGTACGCTGGTCGTTGAGCTGGTAGGCGGATTGCATCACGCCTACCTGGGCGTCAAGCCGGATGTCTTCCGAAGGAGCTGCTTGCTCCAGTAGCGTAAAGAGGCGGGCCGAACGGTTATAGTCCTTTACGTGCCGGTAGGCGATCAGGCTGCCTTTGCTCAGTGCAGGGAGGTAGTAACCGCTTGGCCCGGAATTGGCCACCGTTTCAAAATCGTTGAGCGCCTCATTATACCGTTGCAACGCCACGTAGCTGTCGCCCCGGAAGAAATTCGCGGCCAGCGCATTGGGAGTATTGGGATACTGGCGGAGGTATTCGGTCAGGGCAGCGGCAGAGCGGTCGTAGTTACCACTCTCGTACTGGTTGCGGGCTGCCTGGAAGGTTATGGCTTCCCGGCCGTCGGCATCGACTTCCTGTCCAGGCAGTGTTTCGAAGAACTGGAAGAACAAGTCGGGACGCCCCATTTTGTCGACGTAAATCTCCCGTAAGTTCTCTCTGGCCCGCTCTGATTCTTCCGCAGTTGGGTTATTGCTGAAAACCTGCTTGTAGTAATTGATGGCTGCCTCCTGATTGCCCAGGTTGAAGCTGATCAGGCCGAGGTTAAGTAAGCTCTGATTGACCAACGGAGAGCTGACTTTATAGTCACTTACAATAGCGCGCAACGGCGCCAGAGCTTCCTGTGGCCGGTTAAGCTCCTGGTACGCAGCGGCAAGCTCGAAGAGCGCATCGTCGGCATATTCGCTTCGGGGGTACTGATTAATCAGCTGTTCCAGATTGAGGATTTTATTCGCCGTTTGGCCACGAAGGCCATCGATGACCGCCTTCTGGTAAAGCGCATAGACGTAACCACTGGTGCGACGGTTAACGGCATCGTCGTAGAAGCGGGCGGCCTGGTCGTATTGGTTGCGGCTGAAGTGGGCGTCTCCGGCACGAAGAACGGCGTCTCCCAGGATCCGCTCCCGAACGTCGACATCCGTAATGTAAGGCAGGTTCCGTTCGATCCCCTCCACGGCGGCCGTGAAATAATCCAGCGAAGCAGCGTGGTTTTTTTGCTTGAGGTAGTTGTAGCCCTGGAGGTAATTGCCGGTGTAAAGGGAAGACTGCGGCGGCAGGCCCTGCTGGCCGCGGGCCAGGGTCAGAAACTGGTTGGTGAGGTTGATGGAAGTCGCGTAGTCTTCTTCCCGGTTGGCTATATCAGCAAGCCAGTACAAGGCCTGGGCGCGGTAGCTTGGGTTGACGGGGCGCTGAAGGCTTTTATTGAGCAGGTCTTTGGCGGTAAGTTCTTCTCCGTTGTTGAGTAGCTCCAGGCCGCGGCTAAAGGCCGCACGCTGGTAGGCTTCTTCCAGGCGGGGACTGCGATTCGGCATCCGTTCCAGCAGGTCGAGCGCGCGCTGGTAGTCTTCAGTGGTGGCAAAGACATCGCCGAGTAACTCCTGACCCTGCAGGTAATACTGGCTGGAAGGCTGAATGCTTTGAATGGCAGTAATCGCGTCGGCCGGGTAGCCCAGTTCGTAGCTCAGTTTGGCGTAGTTGAACAAGGCTTCCTGCTGCAATGCCGGATCAAAGCTCAGGCGGGAAGCTGTGCCAAAGGCACTACGCGCGGCAGGTCCGTTACCCTTTTTTAATTCGATGTCGCCAAGGTAATAGCTGGCAGATTGGCCAACGAGGCTGTTCTGGGTAGCGAGCTCCCGGAAGGTACTCCCGGCGGAGGTCATGTCGTTTAGCTTATACTGCGTGAAGCCCAGTTGGTACAACTGTTCTTCTTCCATGTTCCGGTTGTTACGGGCATAGGTTTCCAGCAGCGGGCGGGCGCGGACATAGTCGCCTTTTTCGAAATAGGCCTGACCGAGCAACTGGCTCATCTCTTTGGCATTCTTGATCCGGGTATTGGCCCCCAGAATCGGCGCTGCGTAAGCGATCAATTCATCGTACCGGCGCTGAGCAAAGAAGATCTGCGTTAGGTAGTAAGGGATATAGTCGTCGTACAACGAACTCTTTTCCGCAATCTTGAACTGACCAACGGCACCGTCGTAGTTACCCTCGAAGAAGTAAATGATGCCCAGGTAATAATTAGTTGGATAATAAAATTCTCCTTGCGTACCCTTGCTGAACTGGAAGTACCGCTTGGCGTCTCCAAATTTCTTATTCACGAAGCTGGAATACCCGAGGCGGAAATTGAGCTCACTACGCTGCTCCGGGCTCAGGAGTTCTGCGGGAACGCGCTTGTAGTACTCCACGGCCTTATCCAGGTCGTTCTCGTTGAAGTAGTAGTTGGCAATTTCCAGCAAGGCTTCATTCGCGACCGGATCAGGCTGGTAACGCCTCACAAAGTCCAGAATCAATTTCTCGCCTTCCACCTTGCCGAGACGGACCGCAATTTTTGCCTGGTTGAGCTCCGCCTTTTGGCGAAGCAACTTAGCCTCAGGCTGATGCAACGGCAGGAGCATGTCGACGACTTCGGCGTATTCGCGCTGGGCTTTGGCCAGCAGGTTGTCCTGATAATCGGCCTCCGCCTTTTTGAAGGTGCGCCATGCATCGGTATATACGGTGGTCGCCTGAGCGTAAAGGCCGCCGCTCAGGCCGAGCAGCAGAACAATGAGAATCGAGAGCAGGGCCCGGGAAGCCGGGGGAAGTAGCTTGTGCATAGTGGGTATTCGGATGAAAAACTTTTGAACCATGGCTGGGTGACCGCCATTGGAAGCGGCAAGATAACAGTTAATAATCAGGGACTGGATGGAAAAGGAAAGGTTGCCCGTCCCCAGGCGTTAAATGTTAAAATACAGTCGGCTAACGTTTTGAGTCGCCCCGTTTATTACGCCATATGTGCTCAATCGTACTTTTTTACCCATTTGTTCACATTTTTCCACAATGAATTAAACCATACGAGATCAACTGATGTATATACATCGAATTTTGCGACGGCGGAATTTAGTATTCCAGGCTAGTGCTTTACAATGCCTGATTTCAGATTCCGGCGCGGCCGCGGGATACAAAGAAAGGTTTTGGCAGCAGGGAATAAACCATTAGCCCATAATGCTATTACAGTACGGGTTCGGGTTGAGCGACTGTGTCGTGATCCGTCCGTTACTAATTGCGACGTAGTCGCTCAACCCACATCAACAATCACCAATTTAAAATAAGCAACCATGATTAAGTCACTCTTACTTTTCACAACTACTCTATTTCTCGCTGCCACCACCGTGGGCGTATCAGTTGATACCGAAGCCAGCCAGGTAACCTGGAAAGGTTACAAAGTAACCGGCAGCCATGAGGGAACCATCGCCGTTCAGGAAGGTGACCTTGAATTCACCGACGGTGTGCTAACCGGAGGTGGTTTTACCATCAACATGTCGACCATCAAGGCCACCGACATCAGTGGCGGCTCCGCCGCCAAGCTGGAAGGTCACCTCAAGAGTGCCGACTTCTTCGGCGTAGAAGCTCATCCTACCGCCACCTTTAAGATTACCAAAGTGGTCAGCCGGGGTATGGAAGGCGATTACCGCATCACTGGAGACATTACCATCAAGGAAACCACCGAGTCCATCCGGTTCAACGCCAAGGTAATTGAAGCTGACGGTGTTTACACCGCTACCGCCGACCTGAAACTCGACCGTACCGACTTCGACGTGCGCTACGGTTCCGGTTCTTTTATCGACAACCTGGGCGACAAGACCATCTATGATGAGTTTGACCTGGGGATTACCCTGGTTACTAAGAAGTAAGGCTGGAGTGGGTAATAACCACTAAGGCACTAAGGGCATTAAGTACTACACTAAGTTGTAGATAGTACCTGCTTTACGGACCGATTCGGCTTTGCCGGGTCGGTCCGTTTGCGTTACACAATTAGTCAGGTTTTTCTTTCATCATCATTGGAAGAAGATAGAAGTGCCACATCAAAAAGCTGGGGATTGCACAGATTAGCCCAATCGTTAAGGATAGTTCAGCGTTCCTTGCGTGGTCCATTGTTGTCAATGCTTCGTTGTTCAGGCTCGGTTTTGAGTAAATCAGGTACATGATCCCAGAAACGAATACAAACTCCAGAACATGAATAAGCAATAGTATCAGGGTCAGGTTCTTTTTTTCTCGGATCATAACTAAATTTTCGGTTTGTACCATAAGCCAGGCAGGAGGACAAATGACTAATGGAAAGGTGTTTATCTTTCAATGGTCTAAGATAGCGGAATTTCCCTATCTCCTCAAAACCTACTTTTGCACCTTTATTGGTGCTTTAGCCCCAAAGTCCAATAGTACCAACAGCACCAATAGACCAATGTACCAACTAGCTCTTTCCGACATCGACGGCACCCTCCTCAACGCAGACCGCGAAGTCTCCGCCGCCCTTAAAGCACAGGTGGCTCGCCTTACTGCCAATGAGATCCCCTTCATCCTGATCTCCTCCCGGATGCCGCAGGCCATGACGCACCTTCAGGACGACCTGGGCATCTCCGGCCTGCCGCTGATCTGCTACAATGGCGGTTGGGTGCTGGTGGACGGTGAGCCCATCCATTCAGAAAGTATTCCTCTGGATATCATCCGTGCGGTCGCAGCTTTACAGCGCGGTACATCCTTGTCCGTTCAGCTGTTTCACGCCGATGAGTGGTACGTGGAAAGCATGGACTTTTACGCCAAGCGAGAGGAAAATAATACTAAAGTGACGCCCTCCGTCCGGGAAATAGCGGATACACTTGCTGATTGGACGGCCCGTAAACTCGGTGCCCACAAGATCATGGTCATGGGCGAACCAACCGGGATAGACCAGATGGTGGCCCAACTGGAACAGGCCTTTGACAACGAACTGCACCTCTACCGCTCCAAGGACACTTATCTGGAGATCGCCAGTAAACGCATTTCCAAACTAACCGGTATTGAACAGCTCATCGCCCATAAATACCCCGGTGTCTCCCTGGCCGAATGTATCGCCTTTGGCGATAATTATAACGACATTGAAATGTTGCAGGCGGTCGGTCTGGGCGTTGCAGTAGCCAACGCTAAGCAAGAGGTGCTGGCTGTAGCTGATGTTGTGGTGGCGGGGAATAAGGCTGATGGGGTGGCCGAGGGCTTGGGGGCCTATCTTTGACGCACAGCGTGCCAGTTAGATGAAGCTCTCTTTGAAGCGTTCAAAGTGGCAGGTGTAGCCGTTAGGTATCCTTACCAGATAGTCTTGGTGCTCAGGCTCCGCTGGCCAAAAAGTGGATTTTGGCTCAAGTGTCGTTACTGCAGGAGCCTCCCACTTACCGGAAGCATCGACAATCTCGATTATTTCCTCCGCGGTTTGCCTTTCTTCTTCGTCTTGAAAAAAGATGGCAGATCGATAGCTGGAGCCTCTGTCGTTCCCTTGTCGGTCGACCGTAGTAGGGTTGTGGATCCGAAAGAAGTAATCAAGGATATTTCGAAATGATGTCTCACTGGGGTCGTAGGTGATCTCAATACCCTCTGCGTGGCCGGGATGGTTTCGGTAGGTTGGGTGGTCATTGGTGCCACCAATGTAGCCGACTTCGGTATCTTTAACCCCGGGCCGTACCCTGAAGAGGTCTTCCATGCCCCAGAAGCAGCCTCCTGCGATGTATGCTTTTTTATAGTTTTCCATTTTAGTTGGTTTTGCTCAGAAACAGCACGACCGTTCTTTAGTTTTACCCTGTTCCGGATGGTTGATGCTGGTTGCACAATAGCAGTAGACCGGGGCAGGGCGAGAAACCGCCTTACCACTGACGATTTTAGTGATATGATCGCTCTGCCTTCTAACTTTCCCTGCACCCGCGACCGCGCCCTTATTAGTCAGAGAGCCAGATAATCGGTCAGTCAGATCGTCGCAACCACCCGAGCGAGGCAAGCCCCCTTAATCCAACGTGCAGTTGCAACTATTTGACTATTTGACTGCTTGACTATTTGACTATTACTATCTTCGCGCCCTGATTAAAGTAAGAAGGGAGAAAAGGGGGAAAGGAAGAGAGGAACCCCCACGACCCCTTTCCTCCTTTCTCCCTTTAATCCTTTACATTCGCGCCCTCAAAGAATTCAGCGTCATGATCCACCGTCAGGAAATTTCTACCCTACTCCAAGCACCGCCCATTGGTACCTCAGTAACCGTTATGGGCTGGGTACGCGCCTGGCGTGGTAATCGGTTCATGGTCCTTAACGATGGTTCTGGTGTGGAAACGCTTCAGGTGGTCGTGAACGGGGAGGATTTTTCTGAGGAAACCATTCGCGCCATTGGCTTTCATGCCTGTGTGGGCGTAACCGGCGAATTAATTGAAAGCCAAGGCTCAGGCCAGTCCGTCGAGGTAATTGCTAAAGAGATCACCATTTATGGCCCGACCGACCTGAGCGAATACCCATTGCAGGCCAAGTCTCAGAGCATGGAATTTCTTCGCGAGAACGCCCAGTTCCGGATGCGGACTAATACCTTCAGTACCGTCTTCCGGTTAAGTCATGCGCTGTCTTTTGCCACCAACAAGTACTTCAACGACCGGAACTTTTATAACCTTCATACGCCCATCATCACGGGCAACGACGCCGAAGGCGCGGGCGAAATGTTCCGCGTCACCACCCTCGATCCGGCAGCTCCTCCACGCGACGAGGACGGTAACGTCGACTACAGCAAGGACTTCTTTGGCAAAAGCACCCACCTGACCGTCTCCGGTCAGTTGCAGGCAGAAATCGGTGCCATGGCCATGGGTAAGGTCTACACTTTCGGTCCCACCTTTCGGGCAGAGAACAGCCATACCAGCCGCCACCTTTCCGAATTTTGGATGATCGAGCCGGAGATTGCCTTCGCCGATATCGACAACAACCAGGACCTGGCAGAGGACTACCTGAAGTACCTCATCAACCACTGCCTGGACAACTACCGCGCCGATCTCGAATTTCTCGACGACCGCATCAAACAGTCCGAGAAGAACATGAAGGCCGAGCTTCGCCGCCCCATGGGCCTCATCGAAATGCTGGAGTTCACCGTCAGGGACGACTTCGCCCGCATCACCTACACGGAGGCCATTCGCCTCATCCAGGGGTCCAAGCCCTACAAAAAGAAGAAATTTGAGTTCCCGGTAGAGTGGGGGACCGATCTGCAGGCCGAGCACGAACGCTGGCTCGTAGAAAAGCACTTCAAGAAGCCGGTCATCGTACGCGATTATCCCAAAGGTTTCAAGGCCTTCTACATGCGCCTCAACGACGACAACGAAACCGTTGCTGCCATGGATATTCTCTTCCCCTACATCGGAGAAATGGTCGGCGGATCCCAACGTGAAGAACGAGAAGACGTGCTTCGTGCCCGGATGAAAGAAATGGACGTCCACGAAGACGAACTTGCCTGGTACCTACAGCTTCGGACCTTCGGTGGTTGCCCCCACGCGGGCTTCGGCCTCGGCTTCGAGCGTATGGTCATGTTCGTTACCGGTATGACGAACATCCGGGACGTGATACCTTTCCCGCGTGCGCCTAAAACAGCAGATTTCTAGCCTGACTTAAGATCCCGGAGGGATCAAATCGTTTTACCCCGGACGAAGCCACGATGCGAAGCATCGGCCGTAGTCCGGGGAGAAGCCCCTCAAAGCAACGACCATGATAATAGGAACCCGCGGCTCCCGCCTCGCCCTCTGGCAAGCCCACTTCGTCCAGGCACAACTAAAAGACCTCGGCATCGATTCCGAATTAAAGATCATCAAGACGCAGGGCGACCGCGTCCAGCACCTGACGTTCGACAAACTGGAGGGCAAAGGCTTCTTCACCAAAGAAATTGAAGATCACTTGCTGGACGGCAGCATCGACCTGGCCGTCCACAGCCTCAAGGACATGCCGACAGATCAGCCCGAAGGCCTTACCCTGGCAGCCCTTAGCTACCGCGCTGAAGTGAACGATGTTTTGGTCATCAATAAGGCCAAGGCCGTTCCCGGCAAACCCTTCCAGTTAGCTGACGGGGCTACCGTCGGTACTTCTTCCGCCCGGCGGAAGGCCCAGCTGCGGGACCTGCACCCCGGCCTGGTGCCCGTTGACATTCGTGGCAACGTACCCACCCGCCTGGAGAAGGCCCGCACCGGCGAGATGGACGCCGTCATGCTCGCCGCCGCTGGTTTGGAGCGACTTGAGCTGGATTTGTCGGACATGGTCGTCGTTCGCCCCAGCCCGAAGGAGTTCGTGCCTGCGCCCGGCCAAGGTGTGATGGCCATTCAAACGCGGAAGGATGCCATCGCCATCCGTAAGCAACTCGCCCCGCTACATAACGTAACGGTTGGCGAATGCACTAATGTAGAACGGACCATCCTCAGCCTCATGGAAGGTGGTTGTTCCATGCCTCTTGGCGTTTACTGCGACCGCGACGAAGTAGGCAACTACCACGTTTGGGCCGCCTACGCCGAAACCCACGACAGCGTCGTGAAGCGTGTACAGCTTTCGCTTAGTACGCGGGACGGGCTGGCGGAACGTGTAGTGGCTGCTTTGCGGCCAGCGTAGCTTCCGGACGTAGCCGTCTCCGACATCTGGCTATTTATTATTCTTCTTTTGGCTACGCAATTCCTGCATCTGCTCAAGGGCGGCCTGCATCATATCAGGTGCCGGAATGTCCTGCAGCATGGAATTGTCGGCCCAGTAATCCACATCGTACCGTACCCTGACATCTTTGAGGTCAAGCGTATAATCAAGGGATTTACCCTTAAAAGCAGCCTTGATCGCTTTAGTGTTAGTGATGACTTCCGTTACGTGTAGGAGGCGATTGGTGTAATAAGTGGCAGTATTGTAATTGTAATCGAAAGACATTATTTCCTTGAGTCGCTTAACGTAGTACCGGCCATCTACCTTTTGGTAGAGCGCATCCCGGTAAAACTCCTCTGTGTTATCCTCCCTAAGTTTGCCTTCCGTGATGCGGACAAAGGCCAGGTCAGTTTTGTTAACGAGCAATTCGCCAGAGTACCAATGTTCAACTGATTCAGGAGCTATATTGGCCGCTTCAACTTCTTCGTCGGACAGGCGATAGTGTACTTTGACCAGGGTGTCTTTGCCGTCCAGGTACTCTCCCCGGTTACGGAAGGTCATGGCCTCCAATAGTTGCTTACCCCTCAAAGCACTTCTGAAGCCTCCTGGACTACGTAATTTATTCACCCAACCATCGTATCCTGAGTTAAGTACGTACTGACCATTCAGTACTTCCCAGCGGTCACGCAAAGAAGAACCTTTATAAGATGGCATTCTGAACTGTTCGATTTTTATCTTAGGTCGTGTTTTGAAAAATTCCCCTTTTTTAGGTCGCGGGCGCGGCCAGTTAGTATCCCTGATGTTTAGGCGCGCTTCTATCTGCCGGCTGAAGGTGTCGCTGTCGATGTCGTAAACCCTGGAGTAGGCTTTAAGCAAATAGTCTTCCTGTCCGTAAATATTTGGTACGTTGTCCAGGCACTTTTTAACCAGTTGCTTCAGGCCAAGATCGGAGATGACCACCACTTCATTCAGGGAAATAAAGGAAGTCTCCATCTGCAAATTAAAATAAAGGTTAGCGGTGTCTAAACGCCAGAGGGGTTCTTTATGGGTCTGGTAACTGAGCAGGCTGAACACGAGTTGGTCTTTCAGCTCTTCTGCTGATAAAACGATCTTATATTCTCCTTTTTCGTTGGTCAGTACGCCGCGGGATTGATTGCCCTGCAGGAATACGTTGACCGACGGTAAGAGTGCGCCGGTATTGGCATCGATTACAACTCCTCGCACCGTATACTGGCCGGTTAAGGAGCCGATTACGCCGATATTGAAGAGGAAGAATAGAAGGATAGCGTTAGTAAATCTCATGTCAGTGTTAATTAGGTTAAGGTCTTTGGCAAGATGCGGTGCTAAAAGAAACAGGTGGTTTTACAGGAAATTATTCCTCGACCACCTTCCGCGCATTCTCCCGAAACTGTTCCTCCAGGCTCCGCAGGCGAGAAAGCCCGATCTCCAGCGCCGCTGGCGCTGGAAGTTTGACCATCATCGGGTTCGCCGACCAGAACTTTGGGTTGTAGGGCGTCCTGACCTCTTCCAGCGTCAACTCGCTGTTGATGCGATTACCTTTCCGGTAAGCTTTCTTTTGTTTAGCCTCAATAATTACGTCAGTGACGTAAAGAATGCTTTGGTAGAAGTGAGATTGCTGCAGGGAATCGTAGCGAAATTCTCCTCCCTGGACCAGTTGTTTCAGGTAATATTTTCCCTTGGTCTTTTGGTAGGTGGCATCGTTGAAAAAACCTTTACCCGCGTTTCCCTGGGTGTTTTGCAGGATGGCGTTGTCCGTACGGTTGATGAGGACTTCCCCGGTGAAGTAGGCGCTTAACCGGGCTTGTTGTTCGGCGTTGGCACCGCTGGCTTTCAGGTCCCAGTTGTAGGCAATCCGGATCAGGGTGTCTTTGCCTTCGAGGTACTCGCCACGGTTGGTGAAGCGGAGGTTGTCGTGGCCTCCGGCAATCGACGTAACCCAATGCAGGTAGTGCATTCTAACGCCATTCCTGATGTCTGCATAGCCACCAAGTAGAGAAGGTTGGTTACGCTTTCGTGTTTGAAACCGTTCTTGACCGGAGCCAGTGTAATCGCTCATTCTGAACTCATCAATCCAGGCTTTAACGCCGCGTTCGGGATCGTCGTAGGCTTCGTCTTTGATAGTTACCATAGCTTCTACCAACTGAGCGTATTCCTGATTGTCAATATCGTATTTGCGGTAATAACCTTTTAGTAAATAGTCTTCAGCACCGTAGATATTTGGGATGTTGACCAGGGCTTTTTCTACGATGGCGCGCAGGCCGATATCTGAGAGAATGACGATCTCCTGAAGTTCGAGAAAGGATGTATTTAGTTGCAGGTTATAGTGTGTCTGTTCTGGTTCAAGTTCTTGTAGTTTCAGGTAATGGGGCTGATAGCTCATCAGGCTAAAGACGAGCCGGTCGTTCATTTGGGTGCTGTCCAGCGTAATCCGGTATTCTCCCCGTTCGTTGCTGATCACACCGTATTGCTGGTCCTTCTCCAGGAAGACGTAGGCGTAGGCCAGGGGGGCTCCGGTGCTGGCATCCGTTAACATGCCTTGAAGGTTTCTTTGAGCGGGGAGCATTGACGAAAGCAGAAGCAGGAGCGTAAGTAATCGCATCGGGCATAGGTGTTTTAGGTGTAGTGATAAGGTGGGCGGGGGCGCAGGTGCAAGGAAAAGGTTAAGGGCAAGTTTTGGATCACTTGCCGGGGGTAGTAGCGAAACGTTCGTCGAAGCAAATAACGGTGCCATACGCTGCTCCTTAACAAACTTGGTTTGCATCCTGCGGCCGCGCCCTTATTAGTCTTGTAGTCGAATAGTTTAGTAGTCTTGTAGTGCTACCGCAAGTGGACGTTCGTTGTTTGCGCAAAGTATGCCACCAAGCTATTGAACTACCGACTACTAGACTACTGAACTACTAGACTATAGAACTATCCCTTCTCCGTTCCAGCTCCTGCTGAATGATGCAGCGCAAACGCTTGGCCCGGTCATAACAACTGAAGCTTTTACCAGCATGTATCTGGGCAATGACCAGCAGAATAAGGCAGGCAGGGATCGCCATTAAAAAAAAGCCAACCAAACTTCTCAGGCTGGCCAGCGACGCTGCGCAGGCGGCGAACATCAGAAAGGGAATACAGAGGCCAACTTTAAACATGGTATCACGCAATTTGCTGATCTGCCGCTTTTTAACCTTGATTCTGCGTAGCAACTGGTGCAACTCATGGGTGGCAAAAGCACCCGCACCCCCCGTCAGTATGAGGAGGAAGTCGTCATTTCCAGCTTTTTCCAGCTGAGCAATCTGCCGTTTGAATTTACGATCTGCCATTGTTAGCCCAAAGTTACGAAGGGGCGGGGGAGAGGGCCAAGACATTTTCGTAGAAAATGTCAAGGTTTCAAGGTATCGGGTTGTCCAGTTATCGGGTTCTCCCGGTTGTTCAGGTTTCTAGTTGTCCAGGTTATCTAGTTGTCCAGGTGTCCAGTTTTCGGGTTGTCGAGTTCTCTTGGTTGTCCAGGTTTCTAGATGTAGGGTGTTCCGTCTGTCAGGTAGGGGCCTTATACTTCCGATAACCTGACAACCGACAACTCGATTAATTTTACAAACAATTAGTAATATTTATTTATATTTTCCCATATTTGCGAGTACAGCAGCTCAACACACCATATGACCCCCGAATTAGCCCGAACGGCCCTCAAGAAATACTTCGGTTACGATGATTTTCGGCCTTTACAGCTGAAGATCATCGAAAATACCTATCGGGGAGAAGACAGCATTGTACTGATGCCTACTGGTGGCGGTAAATCTATGTGCTTCCAGATTCCCGCAGTAACGATGAACGGGACGGTGGTGGTGGTCAGCCCCCTGATCTCCCTGATGAAGGACCAGGTAGACGGCCTGAACGCCGTCGGCATCCGCGCCTCCTTTCTCAACTCCAGCCAAGCCCGAACGGATGCGCACCGCGTAGAAACTGCTTACGAAAATGGCGAACTTCATTTGCTCTACGTCAGTCCTGAAAAACTGTTATCACAGGGCTTCTTTACCTTCTTGAAACGGCGGAACATCTGCCTGTTCGCGATCGACGAAGCACACTGTATCTCTGCCTGGGGCCACGACTTCCGGCCAGAGTACACCCAGTTAAAGGGACTCAAAAAAGCTTTCCCGGACACGCCCATCATGGCGCTGACGGCAACCGCAGATCGCCTTACCCGCCGTGATATGGCCGAGCAACTCGGCATTCCCGATTCAGAACAGCACATCGCCAGCTTCAATCGTCCAAACCTGTCCCTGGCCGTCCGGCCCGGTCGGCAGCGCAGAGAACAGATCATTAATTTTCTGCGGGAACGACCGGACCAGGCCGGTATCGTCTACTGCCTGAGCCGTAAGCAAACGGAAAGTCTGGCGGAGAAGCTACGCGAAGCTGGCTACAATGCCGAGGCTTACCACGCCGGCCTTACGGGAGATCACCGCGCTAAGGTGCAGTCGGACTTCATCAACGACAAAACCCTGATCGTCTGCGCCACCATTGCCTTCGGTATGGGGATTGACAAAAGCAACGTCCGTTGGGTCATCCACTATTCTCTGCCAAAAAACCTGGAGAACTACTACCAGGAAATCGGCCGCGCGGGCCGGGATGGAGCCGAAGCAGATACCTTGCTGTTCTATTCCTATAACGACTATATGACGTTGAAGGACATGATCGGAGGTAACACCAACTCCGAACTGCAGATCGCCAAACTGGACCGGATGAAGGAATACGCAGACAGCCTCGCCTGTCGCCGTCGTATTCTCTTAAACTACTTTAGCGAGGACCATTCGGAGAACTGTGGCAACTGCGACATCTGTGCTAATCCGCCGGAGCACTTCGACGGAACGGTGCTGGCTCAAAAGGCCCTGAGTGCCGTGGCACGGCTGAAACAAAGCGTCGGAATGGGCATGGTGATCGATGTGCTGCGCGGCTCCGCCCGCGCCGAGATCCGTAACCGTCGCTACGACCAGATCAAAACCTACGGTGCCGGCCGGGAAACCTCCACCTTCGACTGGAACCAATACTTCAACCAACTTATCAGCCTGGGGTATCTCTACGTCGCGCACGAAGACTATGGAAAACTTAAGTTGGCCCCAGCGGCAAAGCGCGTACTCTTTGAAGGTGCCAAAGTGGAGCTGGTAAAAATGACCACCATCAAAGCCCGGCGTGCACAAGAAGAGAAAAAGACTAAGCAACGGGCAACCGTCAAACGCGAACACCTTGGCCTGTTTGACGAATTACGGGAAGTCAGGAAGACATTGGCCCGGGAGTTTGGCATACCGCCTTACCTAGTCTTCAACGACGCGACCCTCCATGAAATGGTGTCCCAAAAGCCGATAACCAATGCGGAGATGGGGCGGATAAGCGGCGTGGGGGAGCGGAAGCTTCACCGTTTTGGCGACCAGTTCATGACCGTGATCAAGAAACACGTCCGGAGAGAAGATAAGGATAAGCGCGGGGACTTGTCTACCCACGAAGCCAGCTACCAAGCCTACGCCGCTGGTGCAACGGTGGCGGAGATTGCTGCCAGTCGTAAGATCGCGGAGAATACAGTGTTGGGGCACCTTGCCAAATGTTACGTGGAGGACAAGGCACCAAACCTTGACCCCACAAAATTTTTCAGGATCGATGCGCCGGATTGGATCGATGAAGCCATTGCTAACCTCCCTGACGAAGGCCTTGGCATGAAAGCAATCTGTGAATTTGTAAATACGAAATACGGTGCGGGAAGTCTGGATTACGGACAAATTCAGTTCGTTCGGGCAATGCGGGCCCGGGAAATGGCGAATTAATTTGGGCACGGATACGCTATATTAAATTGTTGTTTAGGAACTATAGCTTCCTGCAACACCAAGTGGATTTAGCAGCTTTGCCCGTCAGGACTCCCCTCATACGATTGGGCGTAAAGCCAAGTCGCACTGACCGGAGTAAGCCTCCAGTGCTCTCGGTCAGTACGATAATTTACCCTTACGTCCTTGCGATAAGCCATTGGGAAATCTAAAATTCAACCAATAGACTAAGAACAATGAAAAATCTATCTATCATCCTCGGCCTTCTTATCTTTTTGCCGCAAACTGTTTTTGCCCAGATAAAGGTGTTGATTATCGACGGTCAGAACAATCATGTTGTATGGCCTAAATCTACGATTATGATGAAGCAGTACCTGGAGGCAACGGGGCTGTTTAGTGTAGAGATACAACGGACGAAGGTTACCTGGAGAGGCGATAAGGAGGAAGCGTATCTCGCGCTGGCAGGAACCGAACCAACAACTGATCTTGAACAGCCCGCTACAGATCCAGGCTTCAAGCCAAAGTTCGGGAAGTATGACGTGGTTGTTTCCAACTTCGGTTGGAAGGCAGCCCCCTGGCCTGCATCCACCCGGAAAAAATTCGACAAATTTGTTGCTAAGGGTGGAGGCTTTGTTTCTGTGCATGCTGCAGATAATTCCTTTCCCGAATGGCCAGCCTATAATAAGATGATTGGCATAGGAGGATGGGGAGACCGTAATGAAAAGGACGGGCCCTACGTCTACTACACGAATGAGGGCAAATTAGCAAGGGATGCCTCTCCTGGAAATGCCGGACAACACGGTGCACTGCATGAATTTCCTGTTACGATTCGGGATAAGGAGCATCCCATCACAAAGGGAATGCCTGATGTTTGGCTGACCACAGCAGATGAATGTTACGCCAAACTAAGAGGCCCCGCTGAGCAGTTGAAGGTGCTTGCTACGGGTAAAGATCAGTCAGAGAAAGCGCCCACCGACAGGCATGAACCCGTGATGATGGTGATCAATTACGGAAAAGGCCGCGTGTTTCATACTACTCTGGGGCACAATACCCAATCTTTTGAAGGTGTAGGCTTCATCTATTCTTTCTTGCGGGGGGTGGAATGGGCTGCAACGGGAAGCGTATCACAGCAATTGCCAGAGGACTTTCCGGGGCCGGAAACTGCTGCGAGCAGAAAATTTGTCCTTAAAAAAGGAAAATGAATTTTTGCAGTCTCTGCTATTTAACAACATCATGAATCTGTGTCAAAGCATTGATTTAACCCTGAACTGTATTCGATGCGACCCAGAATCATTGACCTGTCTCCCACAAACCTGATCGGCCATTTCAAGGAGATGTCCCTGGCTGATGACCATACCCGGTCTTTGTTCCAGGGCTTTATGCCGATACGAAATACCATTGTGGGGAGGGTCGGTAAAAAGGTGTACGATTTAAGAGTCTATGCGCCGGGGCTTGATTTTTCGACTTTTGGGCCAACCACCGTCTTTACCAAATGGGCAGCAGTGGAAGTTAAAGGCACTCCTGCGGAACATGCTGGAGCCAATTCTTTCCACCTGAGCGGCGGCCTTTATGCTTGTTTCAACCACCAGGGTCCGGCGTCGGATACCCCCCGGATATTCGGATTCATTTTTCGGTAATGGCTGCCTTCTTCGGGGTACCAGCTCGATGACCGGCCGCACTTTGAAATCATGTCGGAGGGATATCAACCCATGGCTCCTGACGCTGAACAACAAATCTGGATACCCATCAGATCTGAATCAACTAAGCAGTAACTTTGTCAGTTTGATAACCAGATAATCCGGAGAATTCGACAACTGGACAACCAGATAACTCGATCACCCGACAACTTCACAAATTACTATGCACCTTTTCGTATACGGTACCCTTTTAAGTAATATTCCCAGCTCAATGAGCAAATTCCTAAGCCGTCGGGCTACCCTGATTGGTAAGGCAATAACCAAGGGTAGTTTGTACGACCTAGGTATGTATCCGGGGTTTGTCGCGGGAGGAGAAGAGACGGTAACCGGTGAACTTTATCATCTTAATTCCGACAAGCAGGTACAGACTTTGGAAATGTTGGATGCGTATGAAAGCGTGACCGGAGAGCCGGATGATCAGTACCGCCGGCTCGAAATCAGCGTTCAGGTAAGTGGAGGCGGCAACTTTAAGGCCGAGACTTACGAGTTTACGGGAGAAACCGAAGGGATGCAGCTAATCCACCGGGGAGATTACACGAAATACTATCATGGTAAACCGGATCATGAGCGGTTTGTGAATGGGGAATAGTGTAGCCCCGGCTTTAGCCAGGGCGCTCAATAAAGTTAATCTGCGTCCAAATTGTACAATTGTATGTTTGGCATGGTATTGATGGCTTCCTGATCCTTAGGGAGACGAGGGAAACTCCAACCGCCTGATCCTGGGGTCATAATTAACTTCCAATGGCCTTTCCTAATGGCGAAGTTCCCATTTATGGAATGATGTACAACCGCTTCCCTTTTGATAGGTTGGAACCGTCTTGACCGAGAAACGAAAGCATGGAGTGGCTACCTTCTCCTTCGCTGTCTTTTACGGAGTAACCGACAACCTCAGCCAGGGTCCACATCGTTCCCCGGCACTTGTGCCGGCATCTTCTTAACAACCGGCACAAGTACCGGGGAACAATGCGCTCCAATAACTATCTTCGGCCCAATCTGCCACTATTCATTCATTCCTTAATTCTTCCATTCACCTTTGCGTATTCTTCACACCTCAGACTGGCACCTTGGCCACCGCCTCTACGAGCGGGACCGAACGGCCGAGCATCGCGCAGCGCTGGCCTGGTTATTGGATACTATTGAGGAGCAGAAGGTCGAATTATTGGTCGTAGCCGGAGACATCTTCGATACGATGAATCCATCCAATACGGCACGGGGACTCTACTACAATTTCCTCGGAGAGCTGCAACGAACTGGCTGTAAAGCAGCCATCATCGTGGGGGGGAATCACGACAGCCCATCCTTGCTTGACGCCCCAGCGGAGTTGATGCGTCACCTTAATCTCCATGTTGTTGGCGGGGCAAAATCAGACCTCAACGATCAGGTGTTTTTGCTTGATTTAGCTTCGCTGCGTCCTTCTGAGGTGGGCGCGGCCGCAGGTGCAAAGAAAAAGGAAGAAGGAGCAGTGTTGGTAGCCGCGGTTCCCTACCTTAGGGACAAGGACCTTAAATACAGCATTGCCGGAGAATCTCCGGAGGATAGGAAGCAACGCATGCGAGCGGCCATTCTCACCCATTACCAGGAAATCGGTGCTGCGGTAAAGGCCCGGCAAGGTGACACAAAAGTTCCCATTCTGGCCACCGGCCACCTCTTCGCCGCGGGCTCCGAGGATGCAGAAGACAAAGCCTCCCACATCTACCTGGCGGATAAGAACAACATCGAAGCCGGACAATTCCCTGCGTCTTTTGACTATGTGGCCCTCGGCCATATCCACCAGGCCCAAAGGGTAGGGGGAAAGGAAAACGTGCGCTACTCCGGTAGCCTGGTGCCACTTACTTTCGGAGAAGCGCGGCAACCACAATCGGTCTGTGTTTTTGATTTAAGTAAGGCAGGCCAAGAAGTTGATGTTCAGAAAATTACTGTACCTAGGTTCAGAGAATTAAAGAGCGTCCGTGGTACTGCTGAGGAAGTATTGTCGGAGCTTAAGGCACTTACGCTGATGGAAAAGGTACTGGAATCCAGTCAGCTGGCCCCCTGGGTTGAAGTTCGGGTTGAAACTGCCCACCCCTTGCCCCTGTTGCGGGAGGAGCTGCAGGCAGTTATCACTTCGGGTGAACCGACTGATGATTACCCCAGACCTGAAATACTTCGAACCAGCCTGGTGCGTCCGGATGCGGCCATCGCCACCCCGCAGCTAATCACCCGCAACCTGAGTGAACTTGACCCCGAAGACGTTTTTTATCAGCTTTGCCACAATGGTGAGATAGCGGAGAAACGCGAAGACTACGACGATCTCCTGGACAGCTTCCGCGAACTGCGGAACTGGATGAACGAAACCGAAGCCGCTGCCGAATGAAACTACTACGCATCGGTATCCGTAACCTGAATTCTCTGCACGGGGACCAGGAAGTCGACTTCCGCAAGGAGCCGCTGGCTTCCAGCGGCCTGTACGCCATTGTCGGCCCCACCGGGGCCGGCAAAACCTCGATCCTTGACGCCATCACGCTCGCCCTGTACGGCCGCACCGAACGCGACCGCTACGGCAACGAAGTGATGAGCCACGGAACGGGAGACTGCTTCGCCGAAGTGGAATTCAGTAATGATCACGGCCGCTACCTCAGCCGATGGGAGCGCCGCAGGGCGCGCTCCAAACCCGACGGTAAGCTCCAGACCGCCGAACGTTCCTTAAGCGCCTGGAATGAAACAGTTGGTGAATACCAACCAGTAGATAATGCCGATGGCCTCCGCGGCGTCAATGAGCGAACGGAAGAAATCCTGGGCCTGGATTACGGTAGGTTCGTCCGTTCGGTCATGCTGACCCAAGGCCAGTTTGCCCGGTTCCTGGAGTCCGACGTAAGCGAACGCTCCGGCGTGCTGGAGCGGATCACCGGTACGGAGATCTATAGCCAAATTAGTGAGGCGGCGTTCATTCGCCACAAGGTGGCCAACGACGAATACCTTGCCCTTAAAAACAAGCTGGAGCTACAACCGCCGCTCGCTGCGGAAGACCGCAAGCTCCTGGTAGACAAACTCAAGCAAGCTGAACAAACCTCCCTGCACCTGCGGCCGCGCCTGAAAAGCAGCCGGGAAGCACTGGAAAGCCACCGCCGGTACGCCGAGCAAACGACGCTGCTGGAAACGGAACAAAAGCATGTCGCCATGCTGGAGGCGGAGTGGGAAACCATGACGCCGAAACGTGACGCATTAACTGCTAGTTTACGCCTCCAACCCCTGCGCAGTCCACTGGCGAAAATGGATGGCCTGAAAAAAAATAAAGCAACAGTTACTACCCAATTGGCTGCCGCTGAAGCTGCGCTGAAAACACTTAAGCCCGAAGTAACGAGGACGCGTAACGCCGTGGAAACGGCAACGGAAAAACTCGAAAAACACCTTTCGGAACGGCCGTCAAAACTCCAGACTCTGGCGCAAGCAGAAGGCCTTGAACGGAAGATTGCCGAGCTGCAAGTAGCGGATAATAAAGAGAAAGTTCGCCTGAGCGAGCTACAAAAGGAAGTGGCGGACCTAAGCCTTAAGCAAACTACGGCTGAGCATGAACTGGCAACCCTCCGGCAAAAAACGGGGAATGCCGAACCACCGGCGCTGGAAACTGAACTGGCTGAACTTGAAAACCGCCACCCCGAACTTGACCAACAAGTTAACGTACTTACAGCCTGGGTCAGATACCAGGCTGCCGCCAGTAAACTGGAATTAGCTAAGGCTGCGGAAGATAAGGCCGATGTGGCACGAGCAACAGCATTAGGCGACCAGATCGCTGCTGAAAAGGCGCAGCGGAAGGCTGAAGAAACCTTTGCATTACGCGAGAAGGACTTACGCCGAAAGGAGCAAACCCAAAGCCTGGACCACCTGCGCAGCGCGCTTCCTGAAGGGGAGGCTTGTCCCGTCTGCGGAGCAACAGAACATCCTGCGCTCGTTGATTTTGAGCCCGTGGAAGACGCCGAGATTGGCCTTGCCCGTCGGGATGTTGAGCAGGCAAAGGAAGTACTGGAACGTGCAAAAGCCAACCTAACGCAAAAAACGACGGCAGCACTGAAAGCTGCAAGTGACTTTGCTGCCTCCAAGGCAACGGCTACTGGATGGAGGGAACAAGCTGCCGCGCTTCTTCCGCCCGGAGAGCCGCCTGCGTTGCCCGACCTTCCCGCCGCGCTCGTTGCTGCCACAGAACAATTGGCCACGGCTACCGGAAGGTTAAAAGTACTGCGCCAACTGCGCGGAGATCTGCAACGAATGGTTTCAGTTCAGCAATCAATAACCACCTACGTGGCCCAAAAAGCGAAAGCTGCTGCTGACCTGAAGACATTGACGGCCAGCAGCATCGCAACGGTGGAAAGCTTGAAGCAACTTCGACTTGAAAAGGTTGGCCTTATCGGCACCCATACCGTACAGGAGTGTCGGGAAATGCTGGCAGCGCATGATAAAAAAGTGCAGGACCTGGCGGATAGTAGTCGGGCTGAGGCTGAACGTGTTGGTCGACAAAAAACAGCTGCGGTAACTACCCGGGATGCCCGAATGGAAGACCTGGCAGCGGTGGAGGCACAAGTGGAAGTATTGTCGAAGGAACTCGATGCTTTGGCCGAAAGTCTTGACTTTACCGGCCTCTCCGCGGGATGTAAGGAATTACTGCCGCTGGCGGAAGAAGAAGCACTTCGGAAGGAACTGAGCGATAAGGAACAGGCATTGAAGGTTTACCGCGCACGAGTTGAGCAGACGGTAGCACGTCACGGCGAATTATCCACCGCAGTAAAAGACTTGCCGCCAGCTGAAAAGCTTAGTGAGCACCTTGCTAAGGACGAGGCTGCTTACGCCGAAAACGAACAGCTGGTTGGTGCCCTGAAAGGTGAAGTAACCCGGGACGATGAACGTCGCACGGCCGCCAAGTCCATCAGCTTTCAACTCGAAGCGAGCAAGAAAGAACTCAACCGCTGGGCGGCACTCAATAACCTCATTGGCCAGAAGGACGGCACCAAATTCCGCCGCTACGCTCAAACACTGACCTTGCAGCGCTTAGTGGAGGCTGGTAATTATCACCTCAACTCCATCAGTGGCCGCTATCAGATGCGGCACAAAGCTGCTGCCCGGCTGGATAAGGAGGCGCTCGAACTGGAGATCATTGATACCTTCCAGAACGACAACCGTCGGCCAACGAGTACGCTCTCCGGCGGAGAGACCTTCATCGTCTCTCTCGCTCTCGCCCTCGGATTATCGGATTTAGCAGCAGGTAAGCAGGTCATTCAGTCCTTATTCATCGATGAAGGCTTCGGCACCCTGGACGAGAAAATCCTGGATCAGGCAATGACCAGTCTTGAACAGCTTCAGGCACAGGGCAAGACCATCGGGTTGATCAGCCACGTCAAAGAGCTGCGGGAACGCATTCATTGCCAGATTCAGCTGGAGCCGGTAGGGGATGGGTTCAGCGAGATTAAAGTAGTGGGCGGATAAAATAGTAAGTGTAGGAAAGTGGGTTGAGCGAAAGCGTTACAATTGCCGAAAGATGAATTGCGATACGGGCGTTAAGCGTCAAACGCCGCCAGCCAATTCAGTACTGCCGTTCGGAATTCTTCGTCAGCTTCACCAAATGCAACGTGTCCTACATCAGGAAGTACCACCAGTTGGGAGTTGGGTAATAGATTGGCGTATCGCTGTTGGTGCCTGAATGGAATGACCGGATCACGGTCGCCGGCAATTACCAGAACGGGGTGTTGGATCTGACAGATTTCATCCAGCAGGTTCATGTTTAACAAATACCTGAACCAGGCACGTTGTCCGGCAATTTCATGTTGCTTTACGTCCGGGAAAATGTTGCGAATGGTCGGATCAAGCTGGGGGTAGTCGAGCAGGCTGCGCCAACTGTGGGCGTAGGCCAGGGTCGCCAGTTTAAAAAAGGCGCGATGGCGTTGCATCATCCAATAGCTCGCATGAAAGATACCCTTTCGGAAAAAAGTTCCTTTAGCGAAGAACTGCAGGGCTCCTTCGATGCCCTTTGCCCGGCCGGTCATGAAGCCTCCGACGCTGATGATGGAGGCCACCCGATCGGGGAACTTAGCGGCGTAATTCATGGCGGCGAAGCCGCCGACGGAGTAGCCCACCAAATGAAATTTCCCTTCCGGCACCAGATCGTCTACTGCATGTTGAATTATTTCTGCCAGAATATTTTCATCTATGGCCGCAAGGTTTGGTTTGCCGGAATAGGTGCTGGGGTGATGAAGTGGCAGGCTGATGGAGTGCCAGGATCGTTGGTTCTTAATCTCCGGATACATAGCCGCCTCCCAGAAGTTTACGCTGCCCGTCAGGCCGTGAATCCACACAACCGGCTGTAAATCAGTAGTCGGGTGCACATGCGCTAAAGTTGCGATCCGATGACCTTGAAATTCCGTGAATTTTAACGTAGCTTTAGTCATGTTATCCTGGCGTCGGTAATGTTTGTCTGGTGAACAAAATGATTAATCAATGATCTCACCTTGCAGCGAACGAAAGTTACCCGCCGGTAGTTTACCAGATAGAATAAAGTGGTAAGGCCAGTAGTTATACTGCCTGCCAGAATAACCTATTTTCTAACCAAAACCTGATCATATATGCAGATTACCATTCATAAGTCCGGCGAATTGCTGGAGAGCACTAAGCAAGTCATCAACGAAAAAGTAAATAAACTAGAAACCTTTTACGATCGCATCGAGCGTGCGGACGTGTACATCAAGGACGGCGATGGCAACACGGCCAACGGCCATACGGTATCCGTTCGTCTCGCGATTCCCGGAAATGACCTGGTCGCAGAATACAACGACCAGAGCATCAAGCGTGCCATTGCCGAGGTCACCGAAGCGTTGCGTCGGCAAATCAAGAAGCACAAAGAGAAGAACAACGACCACCATCAGGGAATGACCCAAGCCGCAGCTGTGCTTCCCGTGGAGGATGAGCTCGACGAGGACATCGCTGTCTCCGAAGAGCAGCTATAGCAAATTACGGTATCGTAAGGCCAGCGGCCCTTTTCCTGATTGTCAGGAGAAGGGCCGCAGTTATTTTACGAGCGCTGAATTACCTTAGCGCTAAATTCAACCCTCATGTCCAAAGCGCTACTTGAAACCAATCTTACTTTCGACCCTCCTGCCGACTTTTACCGAGGTAAAGTCCGGGACGTTTACCGCCGGGGCGATCAGTTGTTGATGGTGGCGAGTGACCGGATTTCGAGCTTTGACCATGTATTGCCGAAGGCGATACCGCACAAGGGCCAGATACTTAACCAGACCGCGATTCATTTTTTGGAAGCAACACGGGACATTTGCCCGAACTGGTTGGAGTTGTCTCCTGATCCCAATATCGCCATCGGAAAGGCCTGCGACGCGATTCCGGTCGAGATGGTGATTCGTGGCTACGCCGTCGGGCATGCCTGGCGGACGTACGCGAAGGCGGAGCAGGAGGCGGGGCCGCGGGTGCTGTGTGGGGTGGAGATGCCGGCCGGTATGCGCGAAGCCGATGCTTTTGCTGAGCCGATCATTACCCCGGCCACCAAAGCAGAGGAAGGACACGACGAGGACATCAGCCGCGAAGACATTCTGGCTCAAGGCATCGTTGCCCCGGAAGTTTACGCAAAGCTGGAGGACTATACCCGGCGCCTCTTCGCCCGCGGTACGGCCATGGCCGCCGAACGCGGCCTCATTCTGGTTGATACCAAATACGAATTCGGTCTGCTCAACGGTGAAGTCTACCTCATCGATGAGATTCATACCCCCGACTCCAGCCGCTATTTCTATGCCGAGGGGTACGCTGAGCGCCAGGCCGCCGGCGAACGCCAGAAACAACTCTCCAAAGAGTTCGTCCGCGAATGGCTGATGGACAACAACTTCCAGGGACTGGAGGGGCAGACGATGCCCGAAATGCCGGAAGACTTCGTCAACCTGGTCACTAACCGCTACGTCGAGCTCTACGAAACAATTACCGGGAAGACCTTTGAGCCGGCCGAGACTTCGGATATTGAGGGGCGGATTGCTAAGAATTTGATGGGAACTGGGTGGAGGGTGGTGTAACTCCCTTGATTACGCAGCCTTCAGGCTGGCTGGCCAACGAAAATCATCGGCCTGACAGATATTTGGACGAATGAACCAACGAATACAACGAACCAACGAAAACAACGGGGTGAACCCCGTTGCTACGAGAGACGGACTTCCGGCCCTTTTTTTGCACGGGAATCGGGGGAGCGGTGTGCTGTTTGTTTTTCCCGGCTGAAGCCGGTGCTGTGATACAAAGCTCTACGAGCTGCTCCGCGAGCGTGTTGTAGGCATAAATTGATTAAGAACTAATATGCCCGAACCCAACCCCATCTATTTTAAAGACTTGATTGATCCTCGCCGCAGCGTGAGCCTATTCTATTTCAGTCCATTAATGCTCTTTTTTGGAGTGTCGGTTTTGCTGATCTACATCGGTTTGCCGGCGTTGTTTATTGCTGGTGCAGGGGATGATGACGGCAATCCAGTTCCTGCCGATGCGACGGTTGCATTTGCCCGTATCGGCTATTTGATTTGTGGCGTCTTATGGTCATACTTTTTCTTGGTAGTATGCATCAACCGCCTCCGGGCAGCTGGTCTTAGCTTATGGTTATTGCTCGTGCCTGGTTATAATCTTTATTTGCTGTTTACGGCTCCGGACATACCTTAGTGCCTGCTAAAGTCCAGCCTAAAGGCTGGGTAACCAACTTTCTTTGCACCCGCGTCCCCGCCCACCTCCGAAGGACGCAGCGAAGCTAAATCCAACTCCTCCAAAGTGCGGAGCAACTCAGTGACTCACCAACTCAAAAACTCACTAATGAAAATCTTCTGCATAGGCCGCAACTACGCCGCCCACGCCGCCGAACTAGGTAATAAAGCCCCCGGAAAACCAATGGTTTTCATGAAGCCGCCAACGGCCATTTTGCCGAACAACAAGCCCTTTTATTATCCTGAATACAGCCAGGACATCCACTTCGAAACGGAGCTGGTCATCCGTATCGCCAAAAACGGCCGGCACATCCAGCCGCAGTTTGCCATGGACTACGTCGGGGCCATCGGCCTGGGACTAGACTTAACGGCCCGTGATCTGCAGAACGAGTTAAAAGCCAAAGGTCACCCGTGGGAGATTGCCAAAGGCTTCGACAATTCCGCCCCACTAAGCAAGGAATTTTTCGACCCTGACCAATTCATCGACCTCAACGACATCGAATTCCGAATGGAGAAAAACGGAGAGGAAGCCCAACACGGCCACAGTCGTAACATGATCTTCGATCTCACGACCTTGATCTGCTACGTCAGCCAGTTCTTTCGCCTCCAGAAGGGGGACCTGCTGTTTACCGGTACCCCGGAAGGCGTAGGGCCGATTACGCCAGGTGATGAGCTGGTGGGCTTCCTGATGACCAAGGGAGGGGAGCAGGAGATGTTCCGGACAAGGGTGCGGTAGGCGCTAGTACAACTTTTTAAAAAGTTGGAGTAGTTCTCTAAAACAGCCACCCAACCGACCAAATACCCAACTATTCCACCTTACGGACCATATTGCTACCTACTCTCCCTCCTTCCTGTTACTTTTGCGCCTTTCAAAGCCCCAGCCTACCATGCGCAATCTGTTGTTCTTAATTTGTTTGTTCCTCTCCGGCCTGCTCACCGCGCAGTCCGCCATCATTCGGGGTAACGTTTTCGACGAGGAAACCGGCGATCCGATCGCATTTGGTACGGTGCAACTGATTGGACCGAACGGTCTGAATAAAGGAGAGAATACGGATATCGATGGATTCTACAGTTTTGCCAGCTTGCCCATCGGGGATTTCAAGCTCATTGCAACGTACGTTGGTTACGACAGCACCGTCGTCAGCATCAATATCGCGGTAGCAAACGAGATTGAGTACAAGCGGATTAACCTCAAATCTGGTGGTATCAGCCTGGCAACTGTCGACGTAAGTGCCCGCCGGGAACAGGCCCGCTCCGATGTGGCTGTGTCTAAGGTGACCTTCAGCGCTGAGCAAATTATGAGCCTTCCTGCTACGGGAGGCGAACCAGACATCGCCCAGTACCTTACCGTGCTTCCGGGCGTTGTTAGTACCGGAGACCAGGGCGGACAGCTCTACATCAGGGGTGGTAGCCCGGTGCAAAATAAATTGCTGCTGGATGGTATGACCATCTATAATCCTTTTCATTCCATCGGCCTTTTCTCCGTTTTCGAAACGGAGGCGATACGTTCTGCCGATGTTTACACCGGCGGTTTCAACGCCGAGTACGGTGGCCGTATTTCCGCCATCGTTGACATCAAAACCCGCGAGGGCGACAAGAAAAACTTCAGTGGTCTTGTCTCCGCCAGTCCCTTCCAGGCGAAGGTGTTACTGGAAGGCCCGATCAAACCTCTCAATCCGGCCACGGGGAGCAGCATCAGCTTTCTGGTAACTGGTAAGAAAAGCTTGCTTCCTGAAACCAGTAAGAGCTTATACGAGTACGCTGTACAGGACAACTTCTTCAACCTGAGCGATACTTCGTCCGTCACCGGTGCAGATATTGGTCTTCCTTACAACTACCAGGACATCTACGGGAAAATAAGCTTGGTAGGCGGAAACGGTTCTAAGCTGAACATCTTTGGCTTTAATTTTACCGATGATTTTGAGGTGCCCGGTTTGGCCCGGCTTAACTGGACTAATAACGGTGGTGGTACCAGCTTCAACATTGTACCTCCCAGCAGTAATGTCGTTATTGACGGGGTGATCAGTGCTTCGGTCTATGACGTGGCGTTGGTGGAGCAATCCGGCGCTCCTCGCAGCAGCCAAGTTTCGAACTACACGGCGCAGCTGACCTTCACCTACTTTGGTGAGAATACGGAATTGGCCTACGGTTTCGATTTTAACGGACTTAACACTAAGTTCTCTTTTGTCAACCCGTTGAACGTCACCTTCAATCAGGAGGACTTTACTTCCGAGTTAAATGGTTTCGTCAAATACAAACGTACGATCGGCAAACTGATTCTGGAACCTGGGTTCCGCGTTCAATATTACGCTTCTCAGAATACCTTCTCTCCTGAACCTCGTCTGGGACTCAAATTTAACGCCACCTCCAACCTGCGCTTTAAGGCTGCTGGTGGTCTCTATAGCCAAAACCTTATTTCTACCCAGAACGATCTTGACATTGTTAACTTCTTCAACGGTTATCTGGTGGGGCCCGAACGTGTTATTTTTGAAACTGATGGCGTTACCCCAACTGACAATAATCTCCAGACGGCCGTTCACGGTATCGTCGGGGTGGAAGTAGACGCAAATGAAAAACTGACCTTTAACCTGGAGGGTTATTACAAAGGCTTCAACCAACTCATCGAGCTGAACCGCAACAAAGTACTGTCTTCTGATCCTGATTTCGTTACCCTCGATGGCGTTGCCTATGGCGGTGACATTTCCGCAGAATACCGGAGTGGCCGGATCTTACTTGCAGGTAACTATAGCCTGGGCTTCGTTAACCGCACTGACGCCATTGCCGAATACCCGACCAGTTTTGATCGCCGCCACAACGTCAATGCCTACGGCTCCTACATCTTTGGTGGCGATAATGCCTGGGAATTTGGCTTCCGTTTCAATTTCGGTTCCGCCTTCCCCTTCACGCAGACCATCGGGTTTGTCGAAGAACCAGACCTGAGTTCCAATCCAGTACTGCCCAATATCCTTACTGGTAACGGCGACCTGGGTGTCTTGCTTAGCCCGGACCGAAACGGCGGTCGCCTCAGCGATTTCCACCGATTGGACCTTTCCCTGCAGCGCACCATCAATTTCGGAGACAATGCCCGACTGGAAGTAACGGCCAGCGTCACCAACAGCTATAACCGGGAGAATATCTTCTACGTAGACCGGATCACTAATGAACGGGTGAATCAGTTGCCGATCCTGCCTAGTTTGGGGGCTACTTTTTACTGGTAGAAGCCTACAGATTTTCGTTGAAATTCTTGCGAGCAGGAGCGGGACTTGCCCCGCCCCTGCTCGCTAACGAAGAGCTGACTAGCGTTCGCTCAGCGACACGCCCAACAAGTTCGAGGCTGGTACGGGCGGGGCTTGCTCCCACCCGACCAGTTTACGACTAAAAGCTTCCATTAGTGGTTATTCCCACCCGCCACAAAATCCAGCAACTCCCCATACACCATACTCTGCCGTAAGATCTCCGGGCAACCGACAATGACGAGGTGCTCCCGCGCCCTGGTCATGGCGACGTTCAGCTTCCGATCAACGCCCTCTTCACTAATCTGGGAAAGCATCTGGATCTGGCTGTATTCGTTGGTACATAAGGAAATCAGCACGATCCGTTTGGCGCCGCCCTGATAGCGCTCCACCGTGTCTACCTGGAAGTTTTCTGCAGGCAACCCCGCTTGCTGTAATTGCCTGCGGATATGGGCAATCTGTGCGCGGTAAGGGGTGATGATGCCGATGTCTCCGGGTTGAATCGGCCGGTCTGTGGGGGCATAAAGGCGGGTGTATGCCTCAATCAACCGGATCATTAATGCTGCTTCGTGGCCGTTGACTTTAGGGTCTGCAGTAGACCTGTCGGGCTGGGTCGGCAGGAACACCAGCCGGTGGTTACTCAATGTTTTTTCCAGGGGCGCGGCCGCAGGTGCCAGGGAAAGTTTTTGGAGCTGGGTTTCCCGGTGAGCAATGCCCTCCGGCAAAATGCTGAGCTGCTGGTTATAAAAATGTAGCGCCGGGAAGGCCATGATGTCTTCATGCATTCTTCCCTGGTGACTGAGTTGATCGAATGCCCATGACCACTCCTTACGCTGGGCCGTCAGATAGAGCCGTTCAAATAAGCTGGTGGCCAGGTTTTTTAGCCCGATCTCCCGTAGCTTTTCATCGTGTACTTTTGTGTCCTGTGGCCGCTGCTGGACCACCGCGGGTAATTGCCGGTGATCTCCGATCAGTAACGCACGCGGAGCCCGGGGCAACAGCCCCGCCAGTAATGGTTCCAGTATCTGGCTCGCTTCATCCACAATGATCCGGTCAAAGCTTTTCAGCGCAAACAGCTCCGCTTTGCCGCCAACACTGGCAACGGTACTTACAATTACCCTGGTCTCCTGAATCAAGGCCTTTAACTCCACTCGTTTACTGATCCTGGTACTTTGTACCTGAAGTAGCCGTTCTTCGAAGCGGGGCGCTACCCCGTAGCGGCTACCAATCCGAAGGTAATTACGGAAAGGCTCGCCGTCCGGTCCGATGATACGCTCAATGCTTTCGCAAATTTCATCTACGGCGCGATTGGTGTAAGCGACAAGTAACAGACTTTCTGAAGTATTGTCGAGAAGGTGCCGCACCAGGTGGTGAAGCATCTGGCTGGTTTTACCAGTCCCCGGAGGCCCCCACAGCAGGAAATAATCGGGTGCCGTGATGATGCGTTGCAGGATGCGGTTTTGTTCGTCGGTCAGGGTCGCGGCGATGGTCTCCTGATGGGCTGTTGCCTGCCCCGGAGGCTGGAAGCCCAACCACTTTTGCCGGAATTCACTGGACGCAGACGCCCAGGTCAGCATACCCTGGTAATGGTTCCGGAAGCTACTGTCCAGGACATCTTTTTCTATGCTCCAAAACTTACCCCGCTGAAAGGCGGTGTCGTTCAGCTGTTGGCTCCTCAATCTCAGCTGCACTTCCTGCTGATCAACTTTGGTAATGGTCGACTTCAATACCTGCGAGGCCAGCACATCCTTAGGCCCTGCCGCCGCCTCTGGCGTCGCGTACAGGGCGATGATGTCTCCCTGGCGGAATTTCACCAGCCGGTCGTCTTGATCTGGTCGTTGCAGCGTCAGGATAGCGGTTTTCTCGTCGTAGCCGGCGTAGGTCAGACCGTCGAGTAGCTCGAAGCGTTCGATCTTCGCTTCCCGGTCGTCGAGCCAAAGGCTCGCCAACCCGTTAATCCCTTCCAGGCGTTGTTCTCCGGTTTTGGCGAGGCGCTGTTCTCTGGCGGTAAACCCGAGGTAGGCACCAAAGTAGCGGCGTTCAATGTCGTTAAGGTCACCGTAGTGGGTAAGGACCGCATCGTGGTCCCGCTTGGCGAACCTGCTCAGGTCCGGAAGACGAGTGGGCTGCAGGCGGTTGAGGAGTTTTGTCGTCTGAGCAGCAAGGTCAGTATCGGGGCTGGCTCCCAGCTGGCCGATCAACAATTCTACGCCCATCAACTGATTGCGGGCGGCAATGGCTTCGAGCTTTTGCAGGTACTCTGGCGGCGCATACTTCAGACCGCTTTCGTAGTCGGCACTGTAAAGGATATAACTGCGGACATTGGCCCCTTCGCCTAATGCCTGGTTGATCATCAGATCATATAGCAGCGTCTGGATATAATTCGTCTGGTTGATACCATGACGATTTTGCTTCCAATACTTGCTTGTTTTTTGTTCCACAATGGTGGTGGGGTCGTCCCTGTCTTTTCCAGCCTGTAAGAGGTCAAGGCGGCCCTGGACGCCGTAAGTCGGACTTAGAAAGCTTGGTTCCAGCAAAATGGCTTCCCGGTCTACATCGATGCCTTCTAATTCCTGCCGTACAAATTTTTGCAGCGTAACGAAGTGTTTGTTTAGTTGGGCAATCAATTCCTTAATCTCCCGGTCGTCAAACAAACATAGTTGGAGCGGTTGGGTCTGGAAAATATTACCAATCAGGGCTTTGAAACTAACCTCAGGGTTTTCTACCAACCGGTCGAGGAAATAGTTGACTAAATTACCCCGAACCAGTGGCATGGCTACGCGCATCGGGACGAGCTTTTTCGCAATTGCCGTCCAGGGCTGGTAGTGGTGCGTTCCGCTGAAAGATTCAGCTACTGCAGTGACGTCGATCAGATAGTCTGGGTCAACCACCATCTGCGCCGGGTGCAAGTGATCGTCGTCGCGTAATTCCGCATTGATCAGGTTGAGCAAGCAGGGTAAACCGCTGACTTGTTTAACAATGGCAATGGCCTGAGCGATAAAGGGGTTAGCCACTTCTTCCTCCGCATAGGGGATAGCGTAAACGTTTTCCGGGCGTTCCTCTTCACGGACGTACAGTAACTGGTCCTCCTCATCGAATTCCACCGCAACAACCCGAAGGGTGGGGAAGCGTTGTCTGACCTCCGTCTTAACGTAGGGGATGGGGTAGGGCAGCGTAAGGTAATCGACCCAGGGGGCGGGTACCGCCCCGCCAAACAAGGCACGGGTCAACTCTGTGGCCACCCGGTAACCGGTCACGAGGTGGTCGGCTAATTCCGGCTCCGATAACTTCGCCGGACGCCGCTGCCGGAACCGCCGCTCCTGAAAGATATGGACGTTGGGAATCCCGTATTTATGCGCAGCATAGCTAATTCGGGCAAAGCTGGTGCTGAAGTGCAGCTTATCCTTTTCCGTCGCCCGTTCAAAAATCTCCAGAACAAGTCGTCGCAACGCCAGAGCCCGCTCGGTATCCGCATACACTTCGTTGGCCGCGATCTTATCTAGCTGGCGGTAGAAGTACTTACGAAAGGCATCGTGGCGCTGGGTCTCGGTCATTGGTGCGAAGGTAATTGGTCTGTCGGGATTTTGGACTATTGGACTTTTGGCACCTGCGGCCCCGCCTCCCCTTATTAACGACCGGATCACCATTGTCTACCACTAAACAGCATTGTAATTGAGGTTCATCACCCAATAGTCGAATTGTTTCAATAGACCAATAGCTCGATAGACCAATAATCCCAACAGACCAATTACCTTTGCCGCCAATGAAAAGAATCATGATCTGTGGAGCCGGTGGTCAGCTTGGGCAAAAGCTTATCGGCGCGGCCCGCCAGCTTGAAGGTGTGCGTATTTTTGCCTACAATCGTTCCTCCCTCGACTTAACCAAACCTGCTGACTTGCGCGCAGCCTTTGCTGAAGCAAAGCCCGACATCTGTTTCAACGCTGCGGCCTACACCGCGGTGGACCGGGCTGAAAGTGAGCCAGACAAATGCCGCGCCGTCAACGTAGAGGGAGCTGCCCGCCTGGCCGGAGCCTGCTTTGAAGCCAGTGTCGGCTTCGTTCACTTCAGTACCGATTATGTATACGACGGCGGCTACAACCGACCCCTCCGTGAAGATGACCGGACCCTTGGGACCAGCGTCTACGCCCGGACCAAACTGGAAGGGGAAAATGCAGTGATGAAAAATCATCCCGACGCTTACATCATCCGAACCAGTTGGGTGTATGCTGAATACGGGGAGAATTTTGTTCGCACCATGCTGCGTCTGGGAGCAGAACGGGATCAGCTCAGCATCGTCGCTGATCAGATCGGTAGTCCAACCTATGCCGCCGACCTCGCTGCGGCCACCCTGAAACTGGCTGCAAGCAACGCCCCCAGTGGTATTTACAATTTTTCCAACAGCGGCGCCTGCTCCTGGTACGATTTTGCCCACGCTATTTTTGAGATCTCCGGGACCGATTGCCTCTTGAAGCCGATATGTACGGAGCAGTATCCTACGCCGGCTAAACGGCCGAACTATAGCATTCTGGATACCCGGAAGATTTCGGAAGTGACGAGTGTTCCACGCCACTGGCGCGATGCGCTGGTGGAGTGTTTGGGGAAGGTTTAAGAACTAGAATCTAGCTCCTGGTTTCTAGTCCCCTAGCTTCTGACTCCTGGCCCGTAACGCCATATCCGCCAAAACCAACGCTACCATATTGTCCACAATAGGTACCGCTCGGGGCAACACGCACGGATCATGCCGGCCTTTGCCGGTCACCGTCACGGGGTCTCCAGCTTCATTAACGCTGGTTTGATCCTGGATGATGGTAGCCACGGGTTTGAAGGCGGCGCGGAAGTAAATGTCTTCACCGTTGGAGATGCCTCCCTGAACGCCACCACTACGGTTAGTTCGCGTTCTTACGGTGCCAGCATCGTCGGTATAAAATTCGTCGTTGTGCGCGCTGCCGCGCATCGTGACACCGGCGAAGCCGGAGCCGTATTCGAAGCCTTTGCAGGCATTGATACTGAGGATGGCCTTGCCAAGTTCGGCGTGTAGTTTATCAAATACGGGTTCTCCCCAGCCGGCAGGGACGCCCTGTACTACACAGGTGACCACACCACCGATGGTATCACCGGCTTTACGGACGGCGAGGATCTCCGTTTCCATTGCTGCGGCCTTCTCGGGGTCCGGACAGCGAACATCATTGCTTTCCGTCAGGCTCAGGTCGAGGTCCTGGTAAGGCTTGTCAACGACAATGTTGCCGACCTGGGAGACGTAGCTATTGATGGTGATGCCATAATGGCGAAGCAATAATTGCGCCACAGCTCCGGCGGCTACCCGGGCGGCGGTTTCCCGTGCACTGGAGCGACCTCCACCGCGATAATCGCGAATACCGTACTTGGCGGAGAAAGTGTAATCGGCATGACTGGGCCGGAACTTGTCGAAAATATGACCGTAGTCCTTACTCCGTTGGTCCTGGTTAAAAATTATCATCCCGATGGGTGTACCCGTGGTTTTACCTTCGAATACGCCGGAAAGCACCTGCACGCCGTCGTTTTCTTTACGTTGGGTCACGATGCGACTCTGGCCGGGCTTACGACGGGCCAACTCGGCCTGGATGAATGCTTCATCGAAGTCCAGCCCGGCGGGGCACCCGTCGATGGTGACACCGAGACCGACGCCGTGGCTTTCGCCGAAAGTAGTGATGCGGAAAAGGGAACCGTAGGAGCTGCCAGCCATAGGGAATTGGGGAATAAGCGAATGAGGGAATAATAGAATGGGAAAATAAGCTTCGCCGGGACAAAGGTACTTAGGCGAATGTTTTGATGGGGGCTTTTTGACCGGCGAAGTCCAACTGCTAATCGGATAGTTTTCTGCGGTTGATTTTTGGTCCTGTTATTTATTTAGCAGATGGCGGGGCCGCAGGTGCAAGCCCCCCTATCCGTGCCTGCCGGCCCGGTCCCCAAAGGGGAAGGGGATAAAGAAGCAAGGTGATTAGCATCTCTTGCGGTAGCCGGTACGAGCGCAGCCCTTCGTATTTATTAGTCAGGTAGGTGAAATCTATCCTAAACGTTATCACCCCCTAAGTCCCAACTCCATAATCTCGTCCGAAGCTTGAAATCCAAGCCTTTGGTAGAACGTCCGGCTTTTTTCGCTTGGCCACACGATGACCACTTCAAGATCTTCTGAGGCTGACCAATCTTTTATTCCTTGCAGCAATTGCGAACCAATACCCTGGTTGCGATATTCCGGGATGGTATAAACGTTGGTCAGGTAACCAAAGGTGTCCTCTGGCCTATTGGGGCGGGGGATCATGCTGACCAATTTTAGACTTGCATTAGCTACCGGCTTTCCACTTTCTTCCATTAACCAATGTTGCCAGGAACCGGATGCCAGGCTGCTTTCGAAAAAGAGGGTGCAATTTTTCAAGAATTCCACCTTAGTTACTATTGGCGGGCTGTTTTCTTCTTCCCGCTGAAAATCCCATCTCAAAGAAGCAAGTATTGGGGCATCTAGCTTCGTTGCCATCCGGATAACAAGGCTGGAAGGGTTCATACAAACAAATCATCTTCCGAATAATCCCTCATGGGCTGGGGTTCAGCATGCCGTGAACGGTTGCTACGTGGTGGTGGTGCATTGAGGTCCAAGCCCGGAGGCGTTGGCATTTGACCACGATTGGTGTGCGTCAGCTTGTCCCGCCAGGTGCCCAGCAAGACTTTGTCGTCGCGTTTTACACTATACGTTGTTCCGTTTAGCCCAACGCTGATCCTGACACGGAACACATGGTCCTGCCCGGAATAACCCGTAGGAACCCGGAACACATGGGTGCTGCCAAAGAACCTGCGTTTTCTGCTCATTTCCATTCCATTCCAATAAATGGTGTCTTTTCCCGTCCACATTCCGTGGTGGATTTCAAGAAGATCATCTCCAACGGGCAAGCTAACTTTCAACATGGATACTGGTTTTAAGGGAAGACATTACAACATCCCTTTATTCTCCTACTCATTTAAACCAAGTCTTCTTCCCGGTACAGCGGCGCAGTCACCCGCTCTTTGCGGTGATGGTAGCCGCGATTACCGGGTAAAACGGGTAAGGCATTACTCGCGTGGCGGTAGTTGGAGCCGCTCTGGTCCAGCAGGCATTCACCGTTTCTGAATACATCAACAGTAACGGCAGACATGGAGTTGAAACTGAATCGGAAATCTACGCGGTAATAATCGGTATTGATTCCGTCGTCGGCCAAAACCTGGAACTCATGAATGCCGACAAACCAGTTGAACTGCTTACTGACCCGGATACCGTTAAAGTAAACCGTTTCGACGCCGGTCCACATACTGTTGTAAGCTTCGATGGTGTTGTTACCGATGGTAAGAGATGCAATTTTCATGGTTGGCTTTTTTGATTGATGGTACTAAAGTGGGGTTATTTCTCAGGCGGTAAAAATTCGTTCGATGAATCCAAGCGGAAGCTCGATGAATAATTGGATCTTCCGCATTTATGCTGAAAGAGAAGGAAGCCTGCCTGGAAAGACGGACTTTCAACGAATAATAAAGGTTGTATCTGATCCGGCGAATCGGTGGTCAGCCTTTCTCTGTAGGAGAGGTGGCACTTCTGGCGAAACCTCCATAGATTGCTCAACATTGCACCGCAAACCTGCCCCTGGACCTGCGGCCCCGCCCAACCATGAAGGATGCAGCTAAGTTGAAAGTACAACCCCTGAATCTCCTTATTTTCCTGGTTATGCAAGCCTCCGCCATAAAATCTAAAAATCATTTTCCCGCAACAATCTGTTTCCGGCTTCAAACAACTACATTTACCCAACGTGGCAAGCTTATATTTGCCCCCCTAACCAAATGCCCCGGCAAATAATGGCCCGCCTCTTAGTATTCATTCCTTTACTATTCTGCTTTACCGCAAGTCTTTGCGCTCAAACCGTTGTCGAACCACCGGCGGATTTTCTGAGAAGCGTTGGTAAAATCTATGTAGTGGTGGCGGTAATCATGGTTGTTTTTCTGGGGCTTGCTTTTTACCTGTGGCGAATGGATCGCCGCCTATCTGATTTAGAAAACCAAATTGATGATCATGCCTAAAGAAGTTTCGTTTCTCGACAGCGTTAATCGGTATTTTGACGCTGCCGCACCACACACCGGCCTGGATGAAGGCCTCCTCAAGCAGATAAAAGTCTGTAACGGCGTATACCAAATTCACTTCCCCGTTAAAATTGACGGGAAGGTAATTGTACTTGAAGCTTACCGTGCGCAGCACAGTAATCACCGTAGCCCTACTAAGGGCGGTATCCGTTATTCTAACCATGTGAATCAGGACGAAGTGGTGGCCTTAGCTACACTGATGTCCTACAAGTGTGCCATTGTTGACGTTCCTTTTGGCGGTGCCAAAGGTGGGGTGAAAATCAACCCCTGGGAATACAGCGAGGCCGACCTGGAGAAGATCACCCGGCGATACACCACCGAACTGATCCGGCACAAATTTATCGGTCCTGCCATTGACGTACCTGCTCCGGATTACGGAACGGGAAGCCGCGAGATGGCCTGGATTTATGATACCTACCGTGCTTTTTACCCCGATGACATCAATGCCGCTGGTTGTGTAACGGGCAAACCCGTAAACCAAAATGGTGTTCGTGGACGTACGGAAGCGACCGGGCGTGGTGTTTTTTACGGCATCAGGGAGGCTTGTAACCAGAAAGACCTGATGGACCAGCTCGGAATGGAGGTGGGCATCGAAGGTAAGACCATGGTGATCCAGGGCCTCGGTAACGTGGGTTCCCATACTGCAACCATCAGCCAGGATGAAGGTGGTGTTAAGATCATCGGTGTTTCCGAGGTCGAAGGTGCTATCTACAATCCAGACGGCATCGATATTCACGCCCTGCTCCGCCACCGTGCGCATCATGGCAGTATCCTCAGCTACCCGGATGCGCGGATCTACGGTAAAGAGAAGCGTCGGGCGGTGATGGAATTTGAATGTGACATTCTGGTACCCGCCGCACTGGAAAACCAGATCGATGCGGAAAACGCCCCTAACGTTCGGGCCAAGATCGTTGCTGAGGCGGCTAACGGACCCGTTACTGCAGATGGAGCTGCCATCCTGGCCGAGCGCGGCATCATCGTTATTCCAGATATCTACCTCAATGCCGGTGGTGTGACGGTTAGCTACTTCGAGTGGCTGAAGAACCTGAGCCACATGCGTTTCGGACGCCTTGAGAAGCGTTTTGACGAACGTGCCTACGGACGGATCGTAGACCAAATCGAAGCGACTACCGGCAAATCGATCAGCGATCGCGATAAGCAGTTGATCATCCGGGGAGCAGACGAGGTCGACCTGGTTCGTTCCGGATTGGAAGAAACTATGATCACTGGTTTCGAAGGCATTTACTCTATGTACAAAGATAACGCGGAGATCAAAGACCTGAGAACTGCTGCTTTCGCACTGGCAATCAGTAAGATATCCAGTGACTACATTGCCCTTGGAATTTGGCCATAACCGGACTTCAGGAAAATTTTATACTTTTTCAAGCGAAATTTTGAAATAATTGTTGGTGCGGCTATCTTCGCCGCACCAACATTCCCTGACCCATCTTATGTCCGATAAACTTGATAAAATCGATCTGAATATCCTGAAAATCCTTCAGGACAATAGTAAGATCACCAACCTAGACCTTTCTAAACGAATTGGTCTTAGCCCCGCACCAACTCTGGAGCGCGTTAAAAAGCTGGAACAGAACGTGGTGATTAACAGCTACCACGCTCAGGTTAATCCGGAAGCTATTGGCCTTATGGTCAAAACTTTTGTATTAGTATCCCTCGACTGGCGTAAGAACCAGGCCCGTGAAAGTTTTCTTTCCCAGGTAGAAGGGATTGATGAAATCACTGAGTGCTACATCATTACTGGCGAAGCTGATTTTTTGATCAAAATTGTTTGTAAGGATATTCCTACCTACGAACGGTTACTGTTCAAGACCTTACAGCAGATTGATGAGATCGAGCGACTGAAGACTCTAATGACGCTTTCGACAGTGAAAGACTCGAAAGTGTTGCCCTTCGACTACGAAGGCGGAGAGTAGTCTCTTCTATTTGAATTTGGGTAATGTATACCGCCAGCGTTATTAAACGCCTGGGGGTATTTCTGTTGGACCTATCCGTAAGTTTAATCAACCGTTTTTCAGGTATCTACTCACAGGAAGGCGATAATAATCAGCAGGGGTTTATACCTGTTTGTTAAGGTTTTTGTACGGTATTTCTCCCGGTACTTTGGTGGTCACTTGTTTCAGCACTAGATTTAGGTTATTATTAAGTCTAAGAGATTTTGAGATTTACTGCCTAAGGTCCTCATTTAGAGAATCACCCAATCCATACACACCCAAGATGAAGAAGATTTACGCTTGTGCCCTGCTTATGGGCCTGATAGTGGTATGCTGTGCTCCTTATAAGGATTTAATCCCTGATGACACCGTATACTATCCCGCTGATGGAAGTAAAGCTCCAATGCGGGAGTCCTTTGAACAGGGGCTCAACAATGATGAACGTGGTCAATTTTGGTTTACCCCCCAGGGGGCCCACGTGCTCCCTTATGATTGGTTCACCTGGTTGGAACAGCCAGACAATGAGAAGTTCTTTCGGAGCAATGATTATATGGGGATGCTCGGCTACCTGCCGATGGATTCTTCCAGGATGAATCCCTCCGGGCTACCGGTCGGTTTTGCTATGTCTCGGGCGGGCTCTCAGAAAGAAGCTTTTGTCGGGTTTACCTGTGCTGCCTGTCACACCAATGAACTAGAGTATCAGGGTAAAAAATTCCTGGTCGACGGGGCACCAACCCTGGCCAATTTCGTAGGCTTTTTTGATAACCTGGTATTGACATTGAACAGGACCTACGACGATCCGGAAAAATTCGGCCGCTTCGCCAAAAGAGTGCTCGGAGATGACTATCAAGATACGGAAGCCCAGAAGGCACTCCGGGAACGTCTCCAGAAGTGGATGATTGGCGCTACGGAGCGGCAGGGCGTTAACGCTACTTCTCCTCACCTCCCCAAAGACTTTACCAGCTACGGCCGCCTGGATGCTTTTACGAATATTGAGAATGCGGGTACCGCATTTGCCCTCAACTTGTTGAGTAACCGTAATGCTACCAATGCTCCGGTGTCCTACCCCTTTTTGTGGGGTACGCACCAGTCTGATCGGGTTCAATGGAACGGGAGTGCACCGAATATCCCCCGGGCAGTAGGCCCTATGGTTCGAAATATTGGCCAGGTTGTAGGGGTGTTCGGAGGGCTTGAAATGGAAAAAGCTCCGCTTTGGAAAAGGCTGCTGGGGCATAGAAAGATCCAGTATTCCTCCACCATTGACTTCGAGAGTCTGGGCCAACTGGAAGGCTTGGTGAGAAATATTCAAGCACCGCGATGGAACGACCCTGCGTCTAACCTCCCGGAACTTGATACGGACAAGATCTCTGCGGGAAGAATACTGTTTGCGAACAACTGCCAAAGCTGCCACCAAACTATGACCCCGGAGCAGTGGGATGAGCCTTATAATGCCGTTCTTACACCCGTAAAGGAAGTGGGGACTGACCCCATGACTTCCTGGACGGCAGAACATCATATGGCGAGTACTGGAATTCTTAAGGGGACGAAAGGAAAAGTCCTGGTTGGCAAACGCTTTCCGGACAGCACCCAGTCCATAAGTATTTCCGTCAACGGCGTAGCCGGTCTGGTGCTGAAGCACCCGGGAAAGGTGGTTAGTGGCATAGCAAATACTAACCGGGTTAAGCCCCGACAAGCATTCAACCAAAATCTCGATAACCGGGACGCCATCGCCGAGAACCGTGCCGATGAGCATGACTTAATGGGAAATATAGATCATGATCACGACGATAGTACGCCAACGATCCGGAACCTGGACGGTCTTTACTACAAAGCCCGCCCTCTGAACGGCATCTGGGCTACAGCTCCTTACCTGCACAACGGCTCAATACCCAACCTGTGGGCGCTGCTGACGGACCCGCCAAATCGTCCCACCGCTTTTTGGGTGGGCAGTACCGAATTTGACCCTACGCGCGTTGGCTTTGTCGACAATAAGGGAAAGAATGAATTCAAAGTACGGGACAACTCCGGCAACATTATCGAAGGCAACTCCAACCTTGGGCACAATTACGGTACCCATTTGACGGATGAGGAGAAGTGGGCCCTGATTGAGTTCATGAAATCAATGTAAACAAACGAATCATGAAACACTTTTGCTTATTCCTGATTCTTGCCTTCGGGATTACAGCTTGTTCAACACCGCGAAATGCGAAGTTGGCCACGGAATACCCTTCAAAAAGTGAAGAGAAGGCCACCGCAAAGGTCATCGGTCTGCTAAAGGAATTGCTGGAGAAGGATTACCCTGCCCCTGCCCGGATGGAAAGGGACGCACACCCCCTGCAGCACGGTCTGGTAAAAGCGGAATTCATCATCGAGCCAGACCTTCCCGAGAATCTGAAAGTTGGCATCTTCAGAGAAGCGAAGACCTACGAATCCTGGATCCGTTACTCCAATCTTTCACCTGGGAAACCCGATATAAAGAAAGATTCACGGGGGATGGCCATCAAGGTGATGGGCGTCAAAGGAAAGAAAATTCTCCCTGATTTGATCGACGCGCCGACACAGGACTTCGTCTTTATGAGTACCCAGATATTTGTGACGAAGGATGTCCGGGGATTTGGAAATCTCCTCGGGTCCATAAACCGTGGGAAATTGAACGCCGGGCTGCATTTCCTGACGCACCCCCGGTTGGTTTCCCTGTTTCTGAAAGTCCAGATCCAGCTTCCTAATTTGACGGGAATAGAGTGGGGGAGTACAACGCCCTATCTTCTGGGAGATGGAACGGCAGTAAAGTATGCCGTAAAACCGCGTACGCCCACTACCGAGACTATTCCGGGGAAGAAAGACAATGTTTCGGATAGCTACCTAAGGGAACGACTGGCGGCAAATTTGGCGAACGACGATATATATCTGGACTTTTACGTTCAGGTTCAGAAGGACGCCCGAAAAATGCCAATCGAAGACCCCCGAAAACTTTGGGCGCAAGATGAGTCTCCCTTCATCAAGGTGGCCACAATTAAGGTTTTAAAGCAGATTTTTGATACGCCTGCTCAACAGCTCTACGGCGATAATCTCTCCTTCTCACCCTGGCACGCGCTGCCGGTACATCGCCCGTTAGGAGGAATCAACCGTGGTCGTCGGGCTATTTATGATACAATGTCGAAGTTCCGGCATGACCGGAATGAGGAAAAAATGTCTGAACCGGGAAGCTGGGCAGACTTCAAAGAGTAGTTTATTTTATCCAGAATTATTTTTAAGAGAGACAACAGCTTTATTTTTTTGGCGACGGTGCGCAGGTGCAAATACGAGGATAAAGGAGCAGGTTATACTTCTTATCCACCGGATTACCGGGTATTTGTACCTGCGGCCGTTCTTATTTAAGCCGATTACTCTTTGGTCGTTAACGTTTTGATGATTACACCATGACCTATAAAGCCCGCAATTTAAGGTTCCGCCACCGCACGCGGATCCCCCCTCCATCGTGTATTTGCAGTGCAATTGCCCCTTTTCCTTGCCCGATCTTTTCGTCCGTAAGGTCAATCATTTCTGTACCGTTCAACCAGGTGGTTACCCGCGAACCAACCACCTTTATCTTCATTTTATTCCATTCTCCCATTTTCAGTGCTTTGTCCTTTTCCGGATCAGGTTTAATTAACCATCCACGTCCGTAGGATTCATAGATGCCGCCAGTGTTATTACCCGGAGGTGCCACCTCGGCCTGCCAGCCGGTGATCTTGGTACCTTCCAATGTAGAGCGGAAGAAAACCCCACTATTGCCGTTGGCCTCCTGTAGGAATTCGAGCGTCAGCTCGAAATCGTCGTAAAATTTTTCGGTAGACAGGTAGCCGTATTGAGCCGAAGGGCCACTCTCGCAGACGATCTCTCCATTTTCGGCAAACCACTTCTCTTCGCCATGGTTGACCCAGCCGTCCAGGTTATTACCATTGAACAGGCTTGTCTGTGAGGTGGCACAGCTCGTGAACAGGCAGGCGAATAAGCAGGTGAACAGTAGTAGATTGGTAACTCTCAGCATGATCGAATGATTGATTTGCTGACAATGTAGCGGAAAATTTTCGGAGAGGTTAGTCTTGCGTGCATTGTAAATAGCGCTTCGGATTTTGTTTCCCGGCACTTGTGCCGGTCCTTTGCTATCAACCGGCACGAGTGCCGGGGAACAAAGCACACAAAGCCAAGAGAACCGGAAATACGAATCCAACGCAACAAGGCAAATGGTTGCCAATGTGTTGCGAAGGGCTGGAAGTATTTCTTTCCAAATATTACAAGGGGTTGTCTCGCCGGAGATGTACGGGCTGGTAATAACGGTGTTCCGCCCTTACCTAGCTCTTTAAATCTCCCCATAGCACCTGCGACCGCGCCCGAAATAAAGTGAATTATTGAATGAGAGAACCGCTACCGAAAGTTCCGTCCGTAGCCCAGCAGGCTCCCACCCTGGCGAATAATCGCAGCGCAGTAAGCAGCAACTGCCGGTAGCCATTCACCCATTCTATTACTTACTTACCGCGTCAGGTACATGCTCCGGTTTCGGTCCAACTCCCGGAAGAAGGGGTCGGTCATGTCCTTAACGAAGCGGATGGACTCGCCAGTCGACTTCATTTCCGGGCCGAGTTGCTTGTCTACGTTCGGGAACTTATTGAAGCTGAACACCGGGACCTTAATGGCAAAACCACTTGGTTGCGGGTTGATCACGAAGTCTTTGAGCTTATGGGTGCCCAACATAACCTTGGTGGCAATATTGAGGTAAGGAACCTTGTAGGCCTTGGCGATGAACGGAGTAGTCCGGGAAGCACGTGGGTTTGCCTCGATCACGTAGACCGTCTCAACCCCCGTGTCTTTCTCGGTTTTGATGGCAAACTGAACGTTAATCAGACCTTTGGTTTTAAGCGCAAAAGCGAGCTTCTCTGTGTATTCCCGCATTTTGTTTACGGCTTCGACACTCAGGGAGTAGGTCGGCAATACGGCGGAAGAGTCTCCGGAGTGGATACCGGCGGGCTCAATGTGTTCCATGATGCCCATGATGTGTACCTCGTCACCGTCACAGATGGCGTCTACTTCTGCTTCCTTTGCACGGTCGAGGAAATGGTCTACGAGGACGACCATTTTTGGATCCTTCTTGAAGATGGAAAGCACGTGGCGTTCCAGTTCGTCGTCGTTGATGACGATCCGCATGTCTTGCCCACCCAACACGTAGCTGGGGCGTACAAGCACAGGATAACCAACGCGGTGGGCTACGTCGAGCGCTTCATCGGCGTTTTTAGCCGTGCCGAAGTTGGGGTAGGGGATGTCCAACTCCTTGAGCAGGTTGGAGAACCGGCCCCGATCTTCAGCGAGGTCAAGGCTCTCGTAACTGGAGCCAAATACCTTGATGCCACGGTTGTGGAATTCCTCCGCCAGTTTGAGGGCGGTTTGCCCACCAAGCTGAACGATGATGCCCTCGGGTTGTTCCAGTTCGATGATTTCCCGGATGTGCTCCCAGTAGACGGGCTCGAAGTAGAGTTTGTCGGCCTGGTCGAAATCTGTGGAAACCGTCTCCGGGTTACAGTTGACCATAATGGCTTCGTAACCCGCTTCCTGCACCGCCCGAAGGCCGTGAACACAACAGTAGTCAAACTCAATACCCTGACCGATGCGGTTCGGACCTGAGCCGAGGACCAACACCTTCGGTTTGTCTGAGACAATACTTTCGTTTTCACTGTCGAAAGTAGAATAGAAGTAGGGGGTTTTTGCTTCAAACTCTGCTGCACAAGTATCTACCATCTTGTAGGTCCGGCGGATGCCAAGTTCGTACCGGCGCTTGGTAACTGCTTCTTCATCAACCCTTAGCAGATAGGCGATTTGGGCATCGGAGTAGCCGAGTTCTTTGAGTTCCCGGAAAAAGTCTGCGGGGATGTCTTCGGGTACGTTGTATCGTTGGACTTGCAGGTCTAGGTCGACCAGACGTTTGATCTGATTGATGAACCAAGGATCAATCTTGGTAAGTTTCTGAATTGTTTTACGCGGAACACCCAGGCGCAAGGCATCCTTGAGTCGGAAGATCCGGTCGTCAGAGACGTTTTCCAAACGGTGCAGGATATCGTCAGTTTTAATCCATTCCTTCTTGTCGGAACCCAGTCCAGCGCGGCCATTTTCGAGGCTTTGACAGGCTTTTTGGAGTGCCTCCAGGAAGTTACGGCCAATGCCCATTACTTCACCTACAGATTTCATCTGTAGTCCCAATCGGTGGTCTGCGCCGGGGAACTTATCGAAGTTCCAACGGGGCATTTTTACGATCACGTAGTCCAGGGTGGGTTCGAAGAAAGCCGAGGTTGTTTGGGTGATCTGATTTTTCAACTCATCGAGTTGGTAGCCCAGTGCAAGCTTTGCGGCAATCTTTGCGATGGGGTAACCGGTAGCTTTTGAGGCAAGGGCGGAAGAACGACTTACCCGAGGGTTGATCTCGATGACAATGAGTTCTTCCGTTTCCGGGTTTTGGCTGAATTGGATGTTACAACCACCGGCAAAATTACCCATGCCGCGCATGGCAATGATGGCCTGGTTGCGCATGTCCTGATAAGCCTTATCTGAAAGGGTCATCGCGGGGGCTACCGTTATGGAATCGCCGGTATGAATGCCCATCGGGTCAAAGTTCTCAACGGCACAGATAATGACGACGTTGTTGGCGGAGTCACGCAGTAGTTCAAGTTCGAACTCTTTCCATCCCAGGACGGCCTTGTCAATCAGTACTTCGTGGGTGGGGCTGGCATCGAGTCCACGGCGAAGCATTTCGGCGAAGTCTTCTTCCTTAAAGCAAAAACCACCACCGAAACCGCCGAGCGTATAGCTTGGGCGAATAACGAGGGGAAATCCGATTTCCTGAGCAGCTTCCATTCCTTCCAGGAAGGAATTGGCGATCATGGCGGGAGCACACTTGAGACCGAGTTTCTCCATATGGAGTCGGAAAAGTTCCCGGTTTTCAGCCAGGTCGATGGCTTCGAGGTCGACGCCGATCAGGCGCGTGTTGTATTTTTCCCAAAGTCCGATCTCACCACACTCGATGGCCAGGTTTAACGCGGTCTGACCTCCCATAGTAGGAAGTACGGCATCTATTTGTGGTTGTTCCCTCAAGACCTGTTCAACGTATTCCGGCGTAAGAGGAAGCAGGTACACGTTGTCGGCCGTAGAAGGATCGGTCATGATCGTGGCCGGGTTCGGGTTAAGTATGGTAACCTCAATGCCCTCTTCCCTCAAGCTGTGGCTTGCCTGAGTTCCCGAATAATCGAATTCACAAGCCTGACCAATAATAATGGGACCGGAACCTATGATGAGTACTGATTTTATGCTGGTATCCTTTGGCATGCCTGATGGGGTGTTTTCAAATTCGCGCAAAGATAGGGACCACTGCTAGGGAAGAAAGACTTTTAGGAAGACTTTTGCTATTTGAATCGGTCCAATTTCCAGTTTCTTTTACAGAAAACTCGAGAAAAAGGCACTTGGGAAAAATTTAGACTAAATCCATATTATTGATGGTCATACGTTAAAGATCCACAGATCTAGCAAATAATGGATGGTTTCTTGGTTTTTTTGGTGATGAAGAGAAACCGCCCTACTCAACTATTTCTGTGCTGATACATTGATTTTACAAGTGAGGTATTGTTGCAATGAATTCCCTAAATTAGAATATTGAGCAAAGGAAAGCGTGTGATGTTTTGTTGATCTGAAACGAATACACTGTGAAATGAGAGCCAAACGCCCTTTTAAAAAGCACCTTTTCGATGACATCGGAGAACCTACTCTTGCGTCAAGTGCAGAGTTGCGGGCCATTCAATCTAATTGCGTGAAGCGCCGCAACCTGAACAGCTTTTACATCACGATAGATGTTAGGCTCCCGGTCACGATATTCTGGCAGCACAATACAGGTTTGCATTTTGGGCAGCCGAAGTTGACCTTCTCAAATTATTTTGACTTGATCCACCCCCACTGGCAGTCAACTTACCGCCGGCTTACGTTTGCCGGCTATGAAATATCCAGGGAAATGACCCCAGACGGACTCGCTAAAAAGCGCTCTTACTCTGGCTACATACCCATGCGACAGCAGGATGGCAGCTATTCCTGGTACAAGCAGTTTCTTCTTCTTGGATCCTTTGACAAGGAAGAGAAGATTGTACACTTACATCACGAGTATTTGCGGCTGGGGCCGTTTGATGATTTACGTCCTTTCGCACCTGAAATTGCTACTAATGGAGTGGTGAATGAAATTTACAGCGAAGAGTTGAAACTGGCGGCTGGCGACGCCATTGACAGGGAGTTGAAAATTATTTTGACTAACTCATCCTACCGAAACCTACTGGCTTATCGATTAAATACGGTACTGGTTGATGGGAAATGGACGCCGCCTTCAAGTTCACGTATGCAAGAACTGCTTTCTCTCAATCAACAAGCGTTGAACAAGGCAAACACCAGAATCCTGCGCGCGGCAAAGGTCGCTTTCCCAAAGTGCACACTTGGTTCGGTAGGAACTTTCGCTGCTTTTTTGAATGAAATCTTTAGTTCCCCGGATGAATGAGGGGACCGAAAGCCAGAAGAAGCATTTAATTTTAACGGCAGGAATCGTCTTAGGTAGGACAGATTTGCTTTTTTCTATTATGAGTCACGTGTTATTTTTGCACCGTTCATAGTGTTATTCAAACTGTTCAACATCGTCTCTCATATTAACATCGGCGAACCTCTGGAATTGAGAGGACCCCATTATTAAAGCTGTTTAAAATTCAAAGACGTACCAGAAGCAATTGCTTTTGGTACGTCTTTCACTTTAAGTTAAACCCCTCTTAAACTCAAGTCGAACCCTAGCCTAAGAAGAGCTTTCTACGTCTTAAGTAGGAACAAACCTCTATTTGTTATGCGCCTACTCTATACTTCCGCAATGTTTCTTTGCTCTTGCCTGCTCTTTGCGCAGGCAGACAGCCTTTTGGTGAATACCGTTTGGGAAGAGACATCTGGGGGAGAAAGAAATGGGTACGTATTGCAACTGGACCAGTATGGTACCTTCGAAGAAGATGCAGGCCGGGCTTATAAACGTTCTTCTCAATACCTGATGGGGCGATGGACGGTCGATTCAACGGGCCATACGATCACCTTCGCGGTTGATTACTTTTTGGGAAAGAACATGGTTCCTGGCCGATACCGGGATGGGCGGGATTTTTACCTGACTTATAGTATTATCAGCCTGGACCGGGATAGCTTAGCGTTAGAAGATGTACTGACTGGGGATTTCAGGTCATTCGTCAGGACTAGACTGAAGGAAGGCCACGAGGATGCGGCTACCCGGCGGATACCTAAGGGGGGGAAGAAAAAGGGTGGTTTTAAGCTTCCTGAACTGGGGAGAGGTGGAAAGCGGTAGTTTTTTTAGTGAGCTCCTTTGATTTCCGCATGTACAATTTCCCGAAATCGATTTCCGACGGGAATAGGGGAAGGCCAATTAGCCAAATGCAGACGAGCCTTGCGACCAGTATCCAACCGAACAATTAATTCTTTATTGACGATATAGCTTCTCTGAACGCGGATGAATTCCTCAGGCAATTGCTCTTCTACTTGCCCAAGACGGAGGGGAATAGATACAGTTTGCCCGCCCGCGAGTAGGCAATGGGTGATCTCCCGGTCGGCCGTGAAACCTTGCACCTGCGTCCTCGCCCACTTGTATTGCTTACGTGGAGTGGTAATGATTAGCTGCTTTTGCGCAAGATTCAATTCCCGTAGCACCATCTCTTTGCGGAGCTTCTTAAGTTCTCCCTGGCTTCGCTCCGTTTCTCTCCGAAGGTCATACCAGTTATAAATCAGGCCAATCCAATAGATGAAAAGTTCCCCCAATATGGCATATTGGAAAAAGCCAAAAGGCGGCGGCTCGAGGTCAAGACCATACTTGCGTTTGAGCCAATTATTTAATAGAATGAGGAGCGCGCCAAAAACCAGTAGCGTCATTCCGCCAGCAATGATGCGCGAGAACCGGTCTTTGTTGCGAAGAAGTAGAAAGACCAAATACGCTGTGACGGGGGCAAAGCATAATTGGGTGAAAATACTGAAACTACCCCTCCAGAATAGTCCGGCAAGCGGGAGTAAAATCAAGTTAATGCCAAAAGCACCAATAGCCAGGTATATGGCCAGCCACAAGGTTTTGAGAATACGAGGATTACGGGAGCTGGTACGAGTTTCAAGAAAAGCTTTTACAAATAGGGAATACGACAACAGAATTACCGGGATCCAAAGGAATTCAAAAGAACTCCTGAGCCAGGAGGGCAAATAAAATACATCATTATAGAATAGGTAAGACCGCCGAACGAGGTAATACACCAAAATTGCCGTCACATACATTGCGTAGTAGGCAAAGGTCATTTCTCTTAGAATAATCCAGGATATGAATACAAGTATTAGTACAATCAGGATGAAGCTCAGAAACCACGTTTCATTATTCGCCCGTATGCGTGTTTGGAAATCAATTTCCTCCAGAGACGCTTCCCATGCATAAGCTGAAGTAAGCAGTGAGATGGCTATAGGATTGGTGTTGTGGCTTTTAAAATTAGGCGTATAGTTGGTTAATTTCAATAAGTACTGGTCTGCCTCATTGGGAACAACAAATCCGTTTCTACTGGTGGGGCTGGTGCGATTTTTTATCCATATATCACCTCCTGTAAGTCCGATAGGCACCCCGTTTTGCAACAAAACAATCGAATCCGTCGTCTGTGGATTTAAAATGAGGTACCGCATACCTGTATCTTGTGCAGGCAGGTCAAACTTAAGGTAGGTAGGATGAAACGTGCTTAATCGTCTGGAACCACCTTGTGGCGGTGAAAAACTACCGCCTGGCAACGCTAATATTTCAGTTGCGGAAAGTGTGTTCGTTGAATCAGTAAAGACATGGCTAATGTCCCACAGGTCAAAACTTTCCTGACTGAAGAGTAAGCAGTTGAATAAGATTAAGGCAATCAGCGTGTTGCGACACGATTTCATATTGTAATAATAAGGATTTTGGGCTGGATGTGGGATGCTTGACTGTATTTCGCTTTTAATAAATTCTGGCGCGGACGCAGGTGCAAAGAATTATTTGACGGCAGGTTAAGGGGGGCACCTTTAACATGCGTAGGCAAATCAAGCTTCGGGTATCAGGTTCGTGGTAGCAGGAGCTGTTTCGTGGGTAAGCGAGGGGTATTCACGACTATTGGCCTGGTTCTACCGTAAGTTTAGCAGCAGTAAAGTAAGCCGTAAGGGTTGGTTAGGAATAAGACTAGCTCTCTTACTGAATAATATAAAAGCCTTGCTGGAAATGCAAGTGCTCACTTACTGAATTCATCCTTTCACCCAAAAAGAGACACTATGAAATTTCTCCCTTTTTTAATCGCTTTTACCTTTCTGGCGCTAACTTCCTGTACTAAGGATGATACATCCTTTGGCTTAGGAGAAGGTAGTCTGGCTGAGATGCCTACCGCCACCCTCCTGGCCGAAATCACCGCAGACGAAGCCGCCGCTGCCGCGGAACTAAATGACCACCTCGAGGTATTCACCAATACCCAGAAGGCGCACCGGCTCACCATCCCGGCCGGTTCTCAAAACGCGCTGGCTGCCGCCATCGCTGCTGCCGACCGCAACGGCGTCATTCGTCTTGCTAAAGGCGACCACCATCAGGACGGGACCCTCACCATCGATAAGCCCGTTAATATCATCGGTAATCCCGGTGCTCGTCTACTGATTTCCGGAACCACCCCGGTTGGTATCGCTCCCACAATTGAAGCGGGCATCCACGTTTATAAAACCGAATTCGTCCGTATTCGGAACCTTGAATTAGTTCCAGTTGGTGGCCAAGGCGCTACCGCTATTTTGGTCCAGAATGCACCCTACACCTTTGTTTCCCGCGTAACGGCCAAAGATTGGCAAAACGGCGTTGTTGCTGAAAATAGCCCCCGGCTTTACGTAGAACGGTCAGAATTTATCGGCTCATCACAGTGGCAGACAAATCCGGACTTTCCCGTCTTCGGCATCGTCGTCATAAATGGTGAGCGGGCGACGATCTTTAACAACAAAATCCAAAACACAGTCTTCGGCGTTTGGGCCTGCGATAAGTTTGGTCGGTTGGGCTACAACCAGCTATCGGGCAACGTCAACGGCATTGAACTCTGTAAGGTTCCGGTCAGCTTCCCACTGGCTAACGGGACTGTAGTCGGCTCCGAACTCCCCGCTACCCGCTGGCTGACTTACCACAACGAAAGCAGTAACAACTTCAACAATGGAATAGAGGTGATTGACGGGGCGAACAATTGTCTGCTGGTCAATAATATCGCTACCGGTAACGGTACACTGGATTATGAATTTGCCGGCCCCACCGAACGCTACGGCTTCGCCGCACCTACCTCTTCCCGCAATCGCGCCTTTCTAGCTAAAGAGAGCACTTGGGCCGACTGTGGTGACGCAAACCGGGTCCGCAGTGGTGCCGAGATTGAGGGGTGGACTTGCTTTTAGGCAGTCTTCCACTTCCCCTTTCTCTTCCATCAACTTTCCACCACTATCCAGTCATAAACTAACCGATTATCACCCATAATTGCATTTACCATGAAGTACATTCTCTTATTCTCAGTAGTCCTTTTCGGCTTAGGTCCGATCTTTTCTCAAGGAGCAACCGGCCCTAATCCTCGCTTCACATTTACCCGAACTACTGGCGGCGAAATAGTGGGGACCCCAGTCGGGAGCCTGAATTTTAAGACCCTGGTATCTGGTCAGTATTATGATGGCGCTGCCTTGCGCGTTATTGCAACCGACCCGCTAAGGGATGGATTCGTACCAATGGACTTCGTGTTCGAAACGGGTGTAAATTCACTGTTGGAACGGTTTCGGATCACCCAGAAGGGGATGCTCGGAGTGAACGTTTCAGAGCCACTTGCCAGGTTTCACGTCTCCCAGCTCAACGACGGTATGGGAGGGACTAATTCTCTACTGAAGGTCTCTGGTGGCATAAACGGCGATCCTGCTGAATTTGACGTCTCCTATCATCCTACAGAATCTACCCAGCTACTCGCTTCTTTAGAGGGGGAGTTTAGACTTTCTTCGGGTGATTTAGTAGTTGAGGACCAAGACATTGAAGTGTCTAAAGGTAAGGTCCGCGTCGCTGAAGACAATGTTGAAATCGCGAGAGGAAAATTACTGGTGAATACAACGACGGAGGAAGGGAACCACGTCGCCCTTTTCAATGGTTCGTTAATTGCTACGGAAGCCTGGGTCAAAGAATTTCCTAATTGGCCGGATTATGTTTTTGCTCCGGAGTATGAATTGATGCCACTAGAAGAGGTTGCTAATTTTATTAAAAAAAATGGACATCTACCAGGGGTGCCATCAGCAGCAGAAGTTGAAAAAAACGGATTGAAATTAGGCGAAATGCAAACCATCTTGTTGAAAAAAATAGAGGAATTAACCCTTCGGTTGATAGATATGCAAGACCGTCATGCGCGAGAATTAGGGATGATGAAGGCTAAGTCTGATGGAGATAATTAGAAGGTTAAATTGATCCTAATTGTTAATTAAAAATGATAATCATGTATAAGTCTATATTTCTTACTTTGTCATTTATGTTTACTACTGCGCTTTGTGCGCAGGGTATAGGTTCTGACCTTCAAAGGTACTATGACGGATTTGAGAACGTACCCTTGGTTACTGGGTATTTATTGAATCGCTCTTTTATCAATGAAGAAGAGTTGGATAAGTTCATTCTAGGAGAGGGTGAAGAGTCACTAAGTGATAGGATTATATTTACCAGTCCCAATGACTGGATAAGTACTTACGTTAACGTTTCTATTGCGGCAATCAACGATGACTTGAGACTCCCTCCGCTAAATGATTTGTACGCTGAAGGGGAGGAAGTAGAAAATAATGAGTCCTCAATCGGGATACTTAATTTTGACGGCGACTACATCCGACCTGATTCAATGAATCCTTATATCTTGCCTGATTCTACTTTAGCTGCCGACGTGCCAACTGAAATCATCAATGTGTTTTCCATGAGCAATCTTGAAAACAATGTCTATGTAGAAGAAGACATGGTGGTCAATTATATTTTCAATAGTGAACTTGTATTTACGAATAAAAACGATCAATTTAGAAGATTCGAAGTAGATTTTGGTAATGGTATGGGTTACCAAAACATTTCTGGTCTTAACGAAAATTATAGTGTTACATACGAAACGGTAGGAATTAAAGCACTAAATTTTAGAGCCTACACAAATACCGATACTTTATCATCATTTAGCTTTATTAAGGTTAATCTCATCAACGAGCCTTCAAGTACCCACTTGTTCGGAATTACAGATGCCGGTCCTGTTCCAATAATTTTTGCTGAAGCAAATATATATCTTGGTTGTGATGGCGAATTGGATAAGCCAGTTATTCTAGTGCCAGGGTTCCAGGTGCCCGGACCTTCTCGTGCAAGCAGTGTTTATGGGTCGTATGATGAGAATGGAATAGCCACTTACTTACGGCTAAACGGATACGATGTGATTGCGGTTGGTTTTGTAAGCACCCACTTACCGATTGGATTTAATGCGCGATTTCTTAAACAAATTATAAGTTTCGTTAATGACACCAAAGTAGGGTATTACGACAATATAATTATTGGAGAAAGTATGGGGGGACTCGTTACAAGGATAGCCTTAGCTGAAATGGAGCGTGATAGCCAGAAACATGATTTTGGCCTTTACGTATCCTTTGACTCTCCACATAATGGATCCAACATTCCGCTTTCCATTCAGGAAACAGTACATGATGCAAAGAATGCTAATGCTAATAGTATCCTTGGAGGAATTGCCTTGTCACTAATTTCACCCTTTGGTATAAACTCACTAATAGGCACTGCAAGTGATATAGCTGGAATTACAGATGATGCGGATCTTCCCGCACGCATTATTGAAGATTCAATAAATGTGATAACGGAAAGAGAACTGAAAGATTTTACCATAGACCAGGCTATTACAGCTAACAAATCGACTTCAGCGCTTCAGATGGCGATCAGAAATAGAAACGAAGAAAACGAATTTTCGCTAGCGAATCCGGCACATCTTGAATTTATGCAATTGTTGGAACAAGTAGGATTTCCGGAGGGTTGTAGAAACATAACTATTTCAAACGGATCTGATCATGCAGTGCCTCAAAAAACATCGCTTTCCGAAGATGCTGAAGATTTAGAGGAAGGTGACAGGCTAGTTGATAAACTTAGTAAAAAAGTGGAAGTTTATGCGTTAGTATCTTTCAGTGATACACTGAGCGCTATAGTTTCTAGGATATCTAAGAGAGGTAGCCGATTCGGATTGTCGAGATTGTTTTTTGATGTTCAAGAGGAAGGAAAATACTCTTTTCCCGAAAAATCTTATGATATCTCTCCGGGTAGTTTTCAATCTGGAAATCGAATGTTTTCTTTCGTCCCGACGGCCAGCTCAATAGGCCTCAAGAGGGATGTCTTTAATACGGAGGGTAGCTTAAGCCGTTACAATGAAGCTGCTAACGATCCGTCAAAAACAAGGAGATATTTGGTGGAGAACAAACTTGTTTTGTTTGATGATATTTATTCAATTAGCAAAAACACTGCACATATAGAGTTTTCAATGCTGGATTCTTACTTAGGAGATCGCTTCAAAGAACGAGAAATAATGATAGATACTTACGATCTGCAAAATCGAGTGATTCATCCAGGAGAGGTAAAGTTTTTTCATGCTCAAGAAATACTCTCCGTTGGGTATGATGTAAACACTTGGAAAGATGACGCTAAGCCCAAGTTTATGGTCTCCGGTAACGTAGTAGTTGAAACGGGAGCGAAGGGAAAGTTAACCGCCGGAGAAGCAGTACGCCTCGCTCCCGGTTTTTCCGTCGAACAAGGTGGCCAACTAGAAGCAAGGATTGTCCAGACAATTGATGGTTGCGCTACCGAAAAATACGAAAATACGGATATTCGATTGAATAAACTAGTACCCTTGCCAGAGTTCATCGCTGTAACAAATGCTAATGGCGAAGCTTACTTGACACTATCTAAATCCGGCGGGTATTTTACAGATGAAGATTATAAATGGAGACTGGATAGTGACGGGTATAGTAAAGTCACTACCGGGAAATTTGCATTCTATCAAAATCTTTTACCCGGCCAGTACCGTGCAGTTTGTTCTGTATTGGATGGAGAGCGGGAGTATTCTGGGATCGTACGAATCCCTGAAAAAAGGGTTAAAAGCGGTTCAGCTGAAAGGGAATCGTCTTTTGCTAAACATGATGATATCAATGTTTTTCCCCAACCGGCCAAAAACGTTATCAATTGGCATTACGATGTGGCACTTGATGTAATGATGCTAGACATGAATGGTCGAATGGTGAAATCTTTGAGGGGCGTGACTCGAATTGATGTTAAGGATTTACACCCGGGGATGTACAGCCTCATTCTGGTAGACGTACGGAAAGGCTTGATGGTTACGAAGAAAGTAGTAGTTCAATAATTCGTTTGACCGAAAGCCTTGGATACTTTTATCTATGTGTTAGCTCCAAATGTCCACTTTCCCAAACTACATCCCCACAAACTCAACAACTTCCAACCCATACCCCTCCAATCCAATCCGGTTCTTAGGGTTGTTACTCAGAATACGCAGCTTGGAGACCTTCAGGTCGCGAAGTATCTGCGCGCCGATGCCGAAGTCCCGCTGCTCCATACTGGCCGGTTGGCTGGTTTGGACGGCGGCGCCGTTCTCGAGCCGGGATTTCAGCAGGCGAAGCCCTGCGATGACTTCACTGCCGTCCTGGTGGGGGCGCATGAACAACAAGACACCCTTGCCGGCTTCGCTGATCTTTTCCAGCGGGCCGTGCAGGCCGGTGCTGAAGCCGCTCAGCAGGCTGTGGAGCAAATCCCGGCTGCTGGTGCTGGCGTGAACACGGGTCAGGACGGGCTCGTCCACCTGCCATTCTCCGTGGGTCAGGGCCAGGTGTACGTCGTTGTTGGTGGTTTGCCGGTAGGCGTGGAGCCGGAATTTTCCGTAGCGGGTATCCAGGTCCATTTCGAATTCCCGCTCCACCAATCGCTCCGTCTGGAGGCGGTAGGCAACGAGGTCTTCGATGCTGATGATCTTAAGTTGGTGTTCTTTAGCCAATTCAATCAGGTAGGGCAAGCGGGCCATCTCACCGTTAGGCTTCAGAATTTCAACGATGCAGCCTGCGGGGAATAAGTTGGCCATTCTGGCCAGGTCAACGGCGGCCTCCGTGTGGCCGGTCCGGCGGAGTACACCTCCCTTGACCGCGCGTAGGGGGAATACGTGGCCCGGCCGGGCAAAATCTGTCGGCTTGGCACTCCGCTCCGTAATCCGTCGCATGCAGGTGGCCCGGTCGTAGGCGGAAATTCCGGTAGTGCAACCACCGCCGATCATGTCGATACTGACGGTAAAGGCCGTTTCGTGGATGTCCGTATTGGTCGCCACCATCATGGGGAGGTTGAGGTGGTTGGCCAACTCATCTTCGATGGGGGTACAGATCAGGCCACGCCCGTAGGTGGCCATGAAATTAATGGTCTCCGGCGTTACCCGTTCGGCGGCACAAACGAAGTCCCCTTCATTTTCCCGGTCTTCATCGTCGACGACAATGACGATTTTTCCCGCCCGAATGTCGGCGACGGCCTCTTCAATGGTGTTGAGTTGAAGACGTTGATTGTTTTCGGTGGTGGTGGCGTCAGTGACGCTGAGTTGGTTGCCAGACATTTGATGTGATTCCGGTTAGGTAGCGAAAAAAGCCGACCAGCAGGGCGGCGTTCATGGCCAAAAAATAACGCAGGCCACGCAGGACCCGCAAATGAATACCAAAGGCTGCCAGTACAAAGTCGGCTGCACCCAGTGCCGGCACCAGGCCAAGCAGTAATGTTAACAGAGTAATGGCCCAATGGTTGCCCAAAGTTAGGAGTAGAAGCAAGACGCAAATTGTGCCGGTTAAAACAAAAAACGGGGTCCACCAGCGAAGAATCTTATGGCTGAAGAAAGCAAAAGCCAGTGGATTCTTGAAGGGAGGCCACCAAAGACGGCGAAACCGCACCAGGTTTTGCCAGTTGCCGCTGCTGATACGGACCTTGCGCCGAAACTCATCTTTTATGGATTGGCCTACGCCTTCGAACACTATGGCTTCCTCGCTACTTATACCTTGCCAACCCGCTTCGTAGGCAGCCATGCATAGAAAAAAGTCGTCGACCAGAAAATTTTCGGGTACTGGCCTGAAGGCTTCTGCGCGGAGGCTCCAGCAGCCTCCGAACGGTCCGATCATTGCTCCCCAGTGTCGTCCTTCCGCCCGTTTTATGGCAACTTCTCGATTTATATAGGTGGCTTCGGCGCGGCCTATACCTTTGGCTTTTCCGCCGGTCTGCACCATGGTTGCATCCACTACTCCTACTCTCGGATCGCGCATCATTGGCCGAACAAGCCCCGAAATAGTGTCCTGGCGGAGCATCACGCTGGCATCCGTCAGTACAAAAATCCCTTCCTTTCCGGCGATGACCGCCAGCTGGTTGATGATGTTGGGTTTTCCCTGGCGGGAAGTGAAAAGGGTAGCGCGGAACCGTGGATCACGGGCGCACCAGTCTTTCAATATTTCGTTGGTACGGTCGGTGCTGCAATCGCTTCCGACATGAAAAACCATTGGCCCGGGATAATCCTGGGCCGCCAGGCCCGCAAGTTTTTCGTCCAGTACGGCCTCCTCGTTATGGGCGGCCATGAGCACAAAGACCCGTGGATGGGGGGTTGCCCTGCGCTCCTTAACCTCACTTTGCACCTGCGTTCGCGCCTTATCAGCGTCTTTCACCATGACCCACATCGGGTAAATTACGTAGCTGTGCGCAACGCAAAAAAGACAAAAGAGCAGAACCATGAGCAGCAATACGGTCACCGGGGCAAAGGTAGCCAATCATCTATTCTTTCCTTCGTGTCATTAGGCGGGGCCGCAGGTGCAGAGAAAGGATGCAGAGCAGGGGTGGGGAAGGGTTACTGCATCTGCAATACCATGTATAATCCTGCAGCCATAGCACCACCGAGAAGCGGTCCGAAAACCGGAATCCAGGAATAGCCCCAATTGCTTCCTCCCTTACCGGGGATGGGTAGGATCGCGTGAGCAATACGTGGACCAAGGTCACGCGCCGGGTTGATGGCGTAGCCCGTGGTGCCACCTAAAGACAGGCCGATCGCCAGTACGACAAGGGCCACTGGCAAGGCATCAAGCGAGCCGAGTTTCCCGTCGGGCGTTCCGAGGTTTGGGGCGGTGAGGTACAACACCGCAACGGCAAAGGCAAAAGTGGCCAATAGTTCAGAAATGAAGTTGGAGGGCGTGCCTTTAATGGCCGGGCCAGTGGAGAACGTACCCAGGATGGCCCCCTGGTCAGGTTCTGCAGCATAGTGCGGCCGGTATTGCAGCCAGCATAAGGTAGCTCCGGTAATGGCGCCCAGAACCTGCGCCAGAAAATACATGGGGACTTTTGCCCAAGCGAACTTGCCCGCAACTGCCAGGGCAACAGTGACTGCCGGGTTCAGGTGCGCGCCGGAGGCGTCGGCAGCTACAAATACGGCTACGAATACCGCCATTGACCACCCGAAGGCCGTTACAATCCAACCACTATTTTGGCCGTAAGTGGCTTTCAGTGTAGTGTTGGCATTCACCCCGCAACCAAGCAGGATGAGGATGGCAGTGCCGATAAATTCGCCGAGAAAGGGTGTCATGATCGCCTAAGTTTAAACTGTAATGTGTGTGATGGTAAGGTAGCCGATATTTTTTGTTTTCCCAATAGTGCTACCTTTCGAAATGTCCATTAAACGAATATCAATACTGGTTTTTATGCTGCTTCCTTTTTTTCTCGGAGCTCAGCCAGATAAATACCAGCGTTTTAGTGCCTTTGGTTACACCGGAGTCAATCTGGCCCAAATTGAAGGAGACTCGTATTCTGGCTACAATAAAATTGGTGCCCGAGCGGGTATCGGCGTCAATATACTCTGGTCTCCTAAGATTTACACTAGTCTGGGCTTTGGCTTTAGTCAGTTGGGCTCACAGGCCAGCCGGTCGGAACAATCAGAAGATGCGGGTGCCGCCATAGATCTTAGGCTAAACACGGTTGAGTTGCCCCTCCTGTTTCACTTTCGCCTGGGAGATACAAAGGCTACTACCAGGAAAACTAATTACGGTCTTTACCGGAGTGGCGAAATACAAATTGGCGTTGCCGTAAACCGAACCACGGGCCGGCGGGTAAAGGAGCTAGGAATTATCGAGTTACTCACAGAGAAGGAAAACTATACTGCTGAATTGGAGAATTATGAAAACCTTGATCTTCAACTGTTATTTGGTGCCTCGCTTCAGTTTTCCTTAAAATCCGGCTTGTTTTTGCAGTACGGTCGCAGCCTTTCAGGCATTTATCGGTACGAAGGAATTGATCCGGACGCAGTACCGACCCTCCAGCCGTATTTTCTGAGCGTCGGGTATCGACATACGGTTTATTAACCAAAAGCAAATGCGCGTTACCGAAACATCCGGTACGCGCATTCACTCATTCACTTATGCTGGTATTCACTACCGACGGATAACCACCCGTTCAGTATTTCGTTCCTCTTCGGTCAGGACACTGACGAGGTACATACCGGTTGGCAGATCATTTACTTTCAGGGTCACCCGGTCAGCGCCTTCGAAGACGCGGTGCATCAGGAGTTTGCCATCAATGCTGAAGACGGAGACTTCCTGGATTTCCTCACCAGCAACTACATTGATGATGTCACTGGCAGGGTTTGGAGCAATTTTTACTTCATAATCCTCTGCTCCGGGCGTGTCGAAGCGCTGGATGGTCGAAACCTGCTCAATGGTGGCAATGGCACCATTTATAGCATTGGCGCCGCCGGCTGCATTGCCGGTTACCGTTACCTGGTCGATGTAGATCTGATCGGAGTTAGTGCTGGCGTCGCACTGGAAACGAAATTGGGCACCATCGGTAAGGTTGAAAGAACCTGCGTTGAGCGTAACGGTTGCAGTATAGAAACTTCCGTTCTCAAAGCTGCTACCTCTGGCGTAGGTTGCTACCGTCTGCCAGCCAGACCCGTCGTTGTACCGAACCCAGAAGTCTTCTCCATTCTCCATGCTGTTGGGGTAGAAGTAGAAATTAATGTCTACACTGGCTAGCCCGGCAAGGTCATAAGTTGGTGAGGTCATAGAGGACCCGGTACCGCTGTTGTCCCTGATCCGGACAGAGCGGCTACCTTCGTAACTGCGGGAGGAAGAGGTGATCAGGGCACAGTCACTGCCGCCATCAGCCCAGCCCTCCAGGCCGGTTTCAAAGAAGTAGCCTTCAGTGAAACCAGTGCCACCGCCGGTACAACCAGTAGTCGTTCCGCTGGTAGTTGCCTGACCTGAATTATTGCCCGCTGCATCAAAAGCACGAACGCCGAAGCCGTAACCAGTACAAGCCGTGAGGCCGGTTACGTTCGCTGTGGTGCCGGTAACCGTTCCGATTGAACTGCCATCCAGAAAAATTTCGTAACCGGTAACACCGACATTGTCAATGGAAGCATTCCAGCTCAGGCTAACCTGGGTGTCCTGTTCGTTACTGACGGACAGCTTCGTGGGAGTCGATGGAGGCGTAGTATCTGCGGTGGTACAACCAGTGGTCGTTCCGCTTGCGGTAGCCTGGCCAGAGGCATTACCTGCCGCGTCTAGCGCACGAACGCCAAAATTGTAGCCGGTACAGGCCGTGAGGCCCGTCACATTAGCGGAAGTGCCGGCAACGGTGCCGATTGAACTACCATCCAAAAAGACTTCGTAACCGGTAACGCCTACATTGTCGCTTGAAGCATTCCAGCTTAGAGAAATCTGGGTGTCTTGCTCGCCGCTGACGGTCAGGTTTGTTGGATTGGTGGGTGGGCTGGTGTCCGGACCAGAGCTAGTGATACAGAAAGCAGTCGCTTCGCTGCTGGTGAAAGAACCACCACTGGCCAGGGTCGTACCGCCATCCGTAAGAGAGTAGGCACCATTTCCGTAGCTACAGCAGATACCATCTCCGTAGGCGTCGGTGATCGTGAAAGTATAGCAATCGTCTATCAGGCAGATTACTTCAGTTACGGTGCTACCGTCAGGCTGGCTACCATAGGTGCCACCGCTGGCAACGGTCTGGCCACCATCATTGGTCAGTGTCCAACTGGTTTCCTCGGGATAGTTGTCAAGCGTAATGGAAAGCGTCACCTCAGTATCTGTACAACCGGTGGGGGGAGGACAGGAAGGACAGGAAGGTCCGCCACAATCAACACCGGTCTCCTGGCCATTCTGCATGCCATCAGTACAAGTGGCGCCACCGCCGCCACCGGCGGCCTGGAGTGCAGCAAACGCGTCTACCTTACCGGCACCATATTCGTTAGTGCTACCGATAGCTCCGGCGGTTGAATAGAGAATGTTCTTAACTTCGGTTGACGTCAGGCTGGAGTTGTACCCCAACACCAGCGCTGCTACGCCCGAAACTACCGGGCAGGCAGAAGAAGTTCCGCCAAAAGTAGCGGTGTAATTTGTACTGTTGTAGCCATTGCTGCCCATACGATCGGTAGTCCGAACGCCCGCACCGGGGCCACCTACATTGTTAGAAGGCGCTACGATGTCCAGTGCCGGACCATAGTTGGAATAAGCAGAACGGACGCCGGTGTTGGCGAAGGCTCCGACAGCAATAACGGAAGACTGATTGCCAGGGTAGTCAACACAGCTCTTGTAGCCATTGCCGGAAGCGAAGACCACTACGCTACCAAGCCCTCCACGTCCATTACTGTTGGCGTCAGACATTGCGTTGTTAATGTTGGAGAAGTTGGCGGTACAGGAGGTATAGCCCCAGCTGTTGCTCATTACATCGGCTCCCTGGTTCTTGGCCCAGGTGAAGCCGTCGGCAATATCCTGGGTGGATTCGCCACCAACAAAAATATTGACGGAGATCAGGTTGACCAAAGGTGCTACACCCCGGACACCGAGGCTGTTGTGGCTGGCAGCAATGGAGCCAGCACAGGAAACGCCGTGGGCGCTTCCGGCTACAGCGTTACCGTTGCCGTTGTTTGCCGGGCTGAACCCAGCGGTGTAGCGGCTTTGTCCGCTGCCGTTGTTTAAGTCTTCATGAGTTTCCAGACCATCGTCGATCACGGCCACCGTAATACCGGAGGAACCGGTTGATATGCCCCAGGCTTCAAGCGCATTACAGTCGGCATCGTTCTGCCCGGTTACACCGTCCAGGGTCTGGCCGGTGTTGTTCATCTGGAACTGCTGACTGAATAAGGGGTCATTGATTTGGTAACGCTGGATGGGGGCGTAGAAGTCTGGTTGTGCAAACTCGGTAAGGCCACTTTCTGCAAGTGCATTGGCAGCTTTGAAGACCTGGTCGAGTTGATTCATTTCAGCACGGTAAGTGCCATATTTTTTTACGATGTCCTTTACCCCGAAGCGGGCCAGGATCCGTTGCATCGCAGGTGCGTCGTTCTTATCACCAAGCTTAATGACGATTTCCCGGGTAGGGTAAAGAACAAATCCGTCTTCGAGGGCGAAGCCAGTACTTATTTGTACTTCATCCGTGTCGAAACCGAGACTTGTGGCAACTTCGGAAGTCGTCATTGCCCGGGCGGTTTCCAGAATGGAATAGTTTTTGTGGGGCCAGCTTTGGTACTGCTTTACGTCGTCGGTCTTTACCCGTCGCAGGGTATTGCTTTCGTTGGCCGTAATGATGAAATTGTGTGTAGTGGAGGTGAGACTAAGGATACCATTATCGGTATGGTAGTACTGGCTTTGGGCAAAGGCCGTACTGGCCCAGAGGAGGCATACGGCCCCCAGCAGGATTTTGTTAAACATAAAACGTATGATTATGAACAGTGTATGAAATAATAAGTGGGTGTTGGAGCGACTATTATAGGACAGGGGAATTTAGCCGCTAAGCACATTTTCAGGACCAATGTAAGCAAAAGGCTTGTTTACACCTGTGTTTATGTCGGATAAATGAAATTTCGCCTAATATTTTTTGGTCGGCCAAATGCAATTTTAGCCCTGTTTTGTCTGAGTTATCCATGAAATTTTCTATCTGCGGATGTGCCTTAACTTTGCGGTATGAAACACTTTCATTTATTGAATTCAGGCAAGAATACGGGGCTAATCAGGATCCATATTATTTTGATGTGTCTGAGCTTTGCTGCCTGTCAGGAATCAGTTGAAGAGACCGCTTCAGCTCCTGCTCCGGAGGGAATGGTGACCATTAAGGGGAACGGGGCTGACATCCCCGATCTTTATATGGATGCTACCGAAGTGACGACTGCTGACTACAAAGATTTTGTCGAGGCTACCAACTACAAAACGGAAGCTGAAGACTTCGGCTGGTCGGGCGTATTCTCCAAGGATAGCCTTGGTTGGTTGCCGGTAGATGACGCAACCTGGCGCTTCCCTCTGGGGCCGGACAGTGCAGCTGCTCAGCCAGAACATCCTGTAACCCAACTTAGTATGCGGGACGTGCGGGCATACGCTGAATGGGCCGGAAAACGATTGCCGACGGAAGCGGAGTGGATTTGGGCAGCCAGCCAGGGTGGTCAGTTTCCTGAGTTCCCCTGGGGAAAAGAAATGGTGCCTGATCCTGAAAATTATCCGGGCAACTGGTGGCAGGGACCTTTTCCGTATGAGGACGCTGTCCTCGATGGTTTTCCCGGTATTGCACCGGTTAAGTCATTCCCTCCCGCCGACAACGGGCTTTATGACATCTCAGGGAACGTCTGGGAGTGGACTACCTCAAAAAAGAGCGCTACGGGGGAGTTCGTGATCAAGGGCGGGTCCTTTCTTTGCAGCACCAGCTACTGCACCGGGTTTAATTTCCAACAACGTCAGTTTACTCCGGCAGACAGCGGGCTGAATCACCTGGGGTTTCGATGTGTTAAAGATGCAAAGTAGAGAATGAGGGAATGGGCTACCGCACATTCCGTCCGCTTCGCTTGCTCACTATGGTGAATTAGCGAAGCACAGCGCGTGATAATTGGGGCAGTAATTCACCCATTCACTAGTTCAAGTACCCTCTTTTGGGCGCGAACGCAGGTGCAGAATAAGGGTAGAAAGAGCAAAGTGCCGGACGGATACGCAGTAAAAGGTGCGTTTCTGAAAGAAAACCGTGACAAGGCTAGGTTTAATTGTTAGACTAGTCTAACTTTCGGCGACTTATCAGGTTATCAGGTTATCAGGTTATCAAGGTTCTCGACAACTCCGACAACTCCGACAACTCCGATAACTAGACAACTTCGACAACCCCGATTTTCGACAACTCCGACAACTCGACAACCCCGATTTCCGACAACCCACTAACCCGCCATGACTGAAGCCTCCTTATTTGACATTCTAACCGAAGTATGGGCCGTGAGGGCCATCATTGCTTCCAGTATGGTAGGGCTGATGTGTGGCGTACTTGGTTGCTTCATCGTTTTAAGGAACATGTCTTTGGTGGGTGACGCCCTGGCCCACGCCATTTTACCGGGGGTGGTCGTCGCGTTTTTGCTGGTAGGGTACAGTACACTGGCCTTTTTCAGCGGCGCGGTGGTGGCTGGTCTGCTTACCGCCTTCGGAATTACCTGGATTCAGCAGCAGGTTAAAACCAAGAACGACGCTGCCATCGGCATCGTCTTCACTTCCATGTTCTCCCTTGGCGTTATCCTGATCAGCCGGATCAGCCGGAATGACGGCGTTCACCTGGACCTGAAAGACTTTCTCTTCGGTTACGCCCTCGGCGTATCGGATACCGACTTATTGCTTACGGGCATGGTGATGGCCTACGTCCTTGTTTCCATCGCCGTATTCTACCGCTACCTGTTCGCCTCCACTTTTCAGGACGTTGTGGCCCAAACCATGGGAATCCCCGTGAAACTCCTGCATTATTTCCTGATGCTGTTGCTAAGCTTTGCCGTTGTAGCCAGCTTGCAGACCGTAGGCGTTATTCTGGTGGTGGCAATGCTGATCACTCCGGCTGCCACGGCCTTATTGCTCGCGCAACGGCTCAAAATTGTTATCCTGATTGCCGGAGGCCTGGGGATGCTGTCCGCCATTGTCGGGATGGTCTTTGCCGTGTGGCTCAACACACCGCCCGGACCGGCGATGGCCTTAGTCGCTACCTTTTTGTACCTCCTTACGGTTGTCTTTGCTCCCCGGCGAGGGATGGTAGCTAAAGCCTACTACCGCTACCAGCGACGGCAACAAACCATTGCGGAGGATATTCTAAAGCGAATCTTTCGCCAGAATCAAAAGCATGGTGCCGCTGATCCGACCCATATTCGGGAGGAACTGGAACTTGGTCGTGGAACCTGGAATGGGCAACTCTCTTTGCTCCGCAAAAAAGGGCTGTTACAGCAAGACGAGCTTCGCCTAACGGACGGTGGTAAATTACTCGCACTGCGGATGGTGCGTGCCCACCGGCTATGGGAGACCTACCTCAACCAGGAAGTGGGGCTCACCCCGGAACAAATCCACGATGAGGCAGAACGCCTGGAGCACTTGCTAACCGAAGAAATGCTGGATCGGGTGGATGCTGAACTGGGCTATCCGGAGACGGATCCGCATGGGTCGGTGATTCCTTCTAAGGGGTAGGGCTGGTTTCTCGACATTTATACCGTTTTGCTTTAGCAACTACAACACAACGGCATAAATGCCGGGGAACCAATCTGCCAGCCGTTACATTAGCAGCCATGCAAAGCTACCTCCGCCTACTTCCCTTGCTCCTTTTACCCTTCCTCTGCACCTGCGACCGCGCCCAGGAAAGTCAGCTAGTCACGGAGTCAAACAGTCAAGTAGTCAGAGGGTCAGAAAGTCAGGGAGTGGGAGAGGAGCCTCGTTTACCCAATATCCTTTTTATCCTGACCGACGACCAGGGCGTTGGCGATCTATCCCTACACGGCAATGACAGTATCCAAACGCCGAATATGGACGCATTGCTCAGGTCTTCTGCTCAGTTTAGTCGGTTCTACGTCAGCCCGGTGTGCGCCCCCACGCGAGCAAGTTTCCTGAGTGGCCTTTACGCCCCGCGCACCGGTGCCGTCTTCGTTACCCGCCGCCATGAAACGATGGACGACGGGATCATGACCATCCCGGAATACCTGCGTCATGCCGAATACCGCACCGGGCTTTTCGGGAAATGGCATAATGGCGCCACCGCTCCCTACGACCCCGGAAGCCAGGGCTTCGAGCAGTTTCTGGGCTTCACGCTCGGCCATTTCAACGACTATTTCAACGGGGAGCTGCAAAACGAAAAGAACGAACTGGTGCCGTTCAACGGAGATCTGACCCAAATACTCACGGACACCGCCAGCCATTTTATGCTGCGGGAAAGTCCGTATCCTTTCTTTTGTATGCTGAGCTACCAGGCACCGCATACGCCGGTCCAGGTGGCGGATAAATACTGGGACAACGTCAAAAAACGTGGCCTGACAGACTACAACACGGGCATCTACGCCATGATCGAATCGGTCGACGACCGGATCGGCCAACTGCTCGACCGGTTGGAAAAAGCCGGGGAACTGGACAATACGGTGGTCGTCTTCTCGACCGATAATGGGCCGAACGGCGATCGGTATCGCATGGGGCTGAAAGGGACCAAGGGGCAGGTGGACGAGGGGGGCGTTCGGGTGCCCTTTGGCATCCGAATGCCGGGAAACCATCCGGCTAATGGCAAAGTTTTCGATACACCTGCTGCCCACATTGATCTGGTGCCGACTTTACTTCAATTGGTGGACTTACCGATCCCTGAGCAGCTGGACGGACGCAGTTTGTTGCCACTATTGGAAGATGAGGAAGGTGCTGGTGTGAGCAGGATGATTTATACCTTCAAGCAGGGCTATGAATTCAGTCCCTGGCCAGGCAGTATGCGTAATGGCCATTCTCTATATGTTCGCCGGACGGAGACCGAGCATGAACTGTATGATTTATTGGCCGACCCGGAGCAACGACACAATTTAGCCAACGTAAACCAGGAACAAGTGGAAGGGTTTGCGGAGGAGTACGCGGCATTTGCGGCCACAGTGGCTCGTCCTGATTTAGTGGCACCACCCATTGATCTTGATGCGACCTGGGGCCCGGTGCGATTGCTGGCGCATGAGGGGGAGGCCACCAGCCCAACTCAATTTTCAGAGAAGAATGGTTGGGCCAATGATTACTTTGAGATGGTTTGGGGAGGCCATGCTTCCTGGCCGATAAAGAACAGTGAAGATCGGACTTACCGGGCCACCGTTCGGTACCATAACGAAACAGGGAAAGGAGCTTCACTTGTTTTGACAATAGACAACGGAGATAAATTCTCCTTTTCGTTATCACCGATTCAAAGTGAATTAATTACTGTGGCAGACAGAGTAAAACGAAAGGAGGTTTACCCGCGCACCTGGGCAGAAATTAGCGTTGACATTGAGGTGCCTGCTGGTGCAAAAGGATTAAGTCTTTATACCTATGAGCCGAAAGGTATATGGATAAAGGAAGTCAGTTTGCGGCGACAGTAAGGGGGCGGGGCCGCAGGTGCAGAGGACGGTTTGAGAAGTAAGGTGGAGTCTTAGACCCGAAGGGTTGTCCTGCGTAGGGAGGGGTGGGCGCCGATCCGAAGGATTAAGCGAAACTCCTCGTTTTCGTTTGTCCACCAAGGATGGATGGATGCGTTGAGCCTCGTTGCCGGAAGCAAGCGCTACTGCTCGGGCGCGGAGCGCCCATCGGCAGGGCATTAACCAAAACCGCCCACCCCAAATGAATGGGACGGGCGATTTTATTTACTGTGTGGTCAGGCACAGCCTGAAGGCTTTAGACCATCACGGCCCGAAGGCCCGGGTAATCAATATTCCTTAAGATCCAAAGTTATACCCACCATTTACCGACTCGGAGATGAATTTACCCCAGGTGAGGTTCATTTTGCCGGGTTCGGCGGCCTGTGCCCGCTCGATGGAATACTTGGCGGCATGTTCGATGACCCAGTTGAAGTTTTCTTCTCCTACGCTGAACTTGTCTGCATCGGGAGCAGGGTTACAGAAGTCGATGGCAATCGGGATACCGTCACGGACAGCAAACTCAACGGTGTTGAAGTCGTAGCCAAGCCAGTCGCAAATTTTGATGACGTAATCGTGCATGGTTTGCATGATCTCATCACTCACATCGTGGTGGCAGTTATAGCGATCCAGGAACTCGTTCCGTGGCTCGTAGTGCATGATTTTGACGTACTTGCGGCCGATGCAGTAGCAGCGGAAGTAGCTGGTGAAGTTGATGTTCTCCTGGAGCATCATCACCAATTGTCCGGTTTCTGCGTGCGCTTTCCAAAGGTCTTCGGGGCCGTTGAGTTTGTAGACCGATTTCCAGCCACCGCCGTCATGAGGCTTCATGTAGGCTGGCCAACCGATGTAGTTGAACATGCTTTGCCAATCAAGCGGGTGCGCCAGGTTGGTGAAGCTTTCGTCGGTAGTATCGGTTGGTAGCCCGTGGCTGGGCAGCAGTACTGTTTTCGGAACGGGAACGCCAGCTGGGCCAACGCAGAGGACGTTGTTGAAGAATTTCTCATCAGCACTCCACCAAAACGGGTTGTTAATAACAGCGGTACCGGTGGCTGCGGCATTCTTAAGCATTGCGCGGTAGAACGGAACATCCTGGCTGATCCGGTCGATGATGACGGCATAGCCAGGGTTAAGACCTTGACCGACTTTGTCGATTTTAACGGGTTCGGCCATAATGCCGTCCACGTTCATATCATTGATCCTTTGGATAACTGCAGGGGGGAACGACCGTTCACGGCCGTAAAGAATACCAATTTTCTTCATAGTTGAGTGTGATTTTTTACTTTAAGGTGGAATGTAGGGAATTGTTCGGTAAAAGCAGCAGGATTCAGTTCTCAAGGACCAGTTTTCAGAATTTAGTATCCAGGAGTTAGTGCTCAGGGTCCAGTTTTATGGTCCAGTATGCAGGGTTCTGGGGAGGAGCCCGGCTTAACCTGGTAGCTTCTGTATGCTGACTCCCTAAATATTGCCTCCTGATTCCTGACTTCTGAATATTGATTCCTGACTTCTGTCTTCTGAATACTGACCCCTGATCCCTGCAACCTGAAACCTGAAACCTGAAACCTGAGACCTGAAACCTGAGACCTGAAACCTGAGACCTGAAACCTGAGACCTGAAACCTGAAACCTGAGACCTGAAACCTGAAACCTGCAACCTGAAACCTGAAACCTGAGACCTGAGACCTGAATACTGTCCCCTAAATACTATCTTACCGCGCAAATAACCCCCTTAAGATGAAAAACCTCGGCCTCCATTGGAAAATTTTGATCGGCATGGTTGCCGGTATTGCTTTTGGTGTTGCTGCTAACCAGTTTGGTTGGGGTGACTTAGTTAAAGACTGGATCAAGCCCTTCGGTACCATTTTTATCAATAGCCTTAAGTTAATCGCCATTCCACTTATCGTGGCCAGCCTGATCAAGGGCATTACTGACCTTAAGGACATTTCCAAACTGTCGGCCATGGGTGGGCGGACCATCGCTATTTACATTGGCACTACGGTGCTGGCCATCGTCATTGGCCTGGGCATCGTTAACCTGGTCGGTCCGGGACGTGGCCTCGACGAAGCTACCCGGGACAACCTTCTGAATGATTTTGCCGCCGATGCCGGGAAGCGCATCATGGCCGCCGAGCAACAACGGGAAGCCGGACCATTGCAGGCGCTGGTCGACCTCGTACCGGAAAATATTGTCGGTGCAGCGACCAGCAACGGTAATATGCTACAAGTGATCTTCTTTGTCATCTGTTTCGGTATCGGTCTTATCCTGATCGACCCGAAGAAGGCGCAACCAGTCAAAGACTTTTTTGACGGGGTGAATGAAGTGGTGCTCAAACTCATTGATCTGATAATGATTGCGGCGCCATACGGTGTATTTGCCCTGTTGGCCGCCTTAGTGGTTGAATCGCCGAGTGCCGACTTGTTCTATGCGTTGATAAAATACTCTCTCTGTGTATTGGCCGGTCTTGGTCTTATGATCGGTGTCGTTTACCCGGTGCTGGTGAAGGTATTTACGGGAATGGGACCCGGCACTTTCTTCAATGGTATTAGTCCGGCGCAGCTCCTGGCTTTTTCTACGAGTTCCAGCGCGGCCACCCTCCCCGTTACGATGGAACGGGTGGAGGAGCACTTAGGCGTCGATGAGGAAGTGACCAGCTTTGTACTGCCAATTGGTGCGACCATTAACATGGACGGGACAAGTCTGTACCAGGCGGTGGCTGCGGTATTTATTGCCCAGGCCTACGGTATGGATCTCGATTTGATGACCCAGCTGGGCATCATCACCACTGCTTTGGCAGCAAGTATTGGTTCCGCTGCGGTGCCAGGTGCTGGGATGGTTATGCTGGTCATTGTTCTTGGCCAGGCAGGTATTCCTGAAGCGGGGCTTGCCCTGATCTTTGCGGTCGATCGTCCGCTGGATATGTGTCGAACGGTGGCTAACGTTACTGGCGATGCGACGGTGGCCATGCTGGTTGGCAAATCTGTCGGTAAACTTAACGAACCGCACGAGCGGAAGCTGGATGATCATTATCCGGCGAAGTAACTGGGATAGGAGCTGGTGAACCAGGAGATTGCTGCTGATTCATTATCACCGCCCCCTTTAAACTGCTACCGCAATCGCCCGGTAGAAAGTGATTTTCACCGGGAAGGACAGGGGGGGCAGCCTATCTGTGCAATATTTTTGCCTGCAATGCTTTCAATAAGCAACCGCCCATTTAACCATATTTTGCATTATAGAAACCGAACTCGCGCCGTAACTTTGTGTTGCGATATTATCTCATTGTTAAATAAGCATCATCCCTTGTCTAAATTACAATTCTTTACCCTGTTATTTCTGTGCGTTTTAGTCACTAGTGTGGCAGCGCAAGACCCCGTGAAAATAAAATTTGGAAAAATTACCCCAGAGGACCGGGCGCTGATGACTGCCCCAGGAGCGGATTCCACTGCCGAAGCTTACGTTTTGTATGATGCACTGGAAGTGAGGTTCCTTCAGGATGGAGACGGTAGGCCTGCTTTGAAAGAGTACCGCCACCGCCGGATTAAGTTATTAACGGAAGAAGGCTTTAGTCGCGCGGATGTTCAATTAGTGTTTAACCCCAAGTATTCGAGAATTTATAGCATGAATGCCGTTATTCATTTTCCCGATGGTGGTTCTAAAAAATTATCTAATAAAGATTTTATTCGGGAGCGTTACGATGATAATCGGGACATCATCAAATTTACCTTTCCCGGGGTAAGGGTAGGAGCCGTAATTGAATACACTTATTCGGAAAACAGCGAATCTATTTTGGTGCCCAGCCGGTACTTTTTTCAGGAAGACATTCCCGTGCGTTACGCCGAATACCACTCTACTATTCCTTATGTATTCAATTACGTTAGCCTGGCGAACGGTTCAAGTGACTATCACATTAATCAGTCAAATACAGTTAACCTCAACTACGGAGGTGTAAACATGCGGCACATTGATTTGCTTTGGGCGTTCAAGGACTTACCCGCCTACACAGAACAACCGTACGTTAATAACTTTTCGGATTATATCCCTCAGGTCCGAATGCAACTGCAATCGGTCAGCTACCCGGGGCAGTCCACTCAGGAGATATTTTCCGATTGGCAGAAAACAACCGAAGAAATTGATGAATGGTCGGATTTCGGTAAGTCTTACCGTATTAAAAGCAACAGCAATAAGGTATGGAAAGAGATGGAACCCCTACTTGCAGGATTATCCACGGAGGAAGAAAAAGCAAAGGTATTGTATGAGTTCGTAGCGAGTAAAATAGGCTGGGACGGGAAATACCGGTGGAGGTCAGATAACACCCCCAATAAAGTATTTGATGCAGCTTCCGGTTCGAGTGGTGAAGTGAGTCTTTTATTGTTGGCCCTGTTGCGGCAGGCGGAGATCGAGTCTCAGCCATTACTAATCTCACTCCGAGATGGTGGCGCACCCCTGGAAATTTATCCTCTGCTGACGCAATTCGATCACGTTATGATACTGGCTACCATCGACGGGAAACAAGTGGTGCTGGACCCCGGGAGTGTGCATCGACCTATGGGGTTGCCCCGGGTAAATGCACTCAATCACCGAGGTTTTGTTGCCGACCCGCAGAATCCCCGCTGGATTGATGTTGGAGTCCCGACGGCTTCGAAAATCGTGATGGCCAACATGGTGCTCGATGAAAACGGAATGGCGGAAGTAGACATCCAGAGTCGGCTGAGCAGTTACTACGGATTTAACGGCCGTCAGCAACTTGATGAGATGGTGGAGGATAACGAACTACCCTTGGCGGAGGAGATTATCAAAGTTTACCCCGAGGCCGAAATTGTAAGCCACGAAATCCCTGAAAGTGATGAGGTGAGTGGACCTTTGACGCTGAACATGAAATTGAGGGTGCCGGTTGGGGAAGGCATAGACGATTACCTGTATGTCCAGCCATTTCTCTTTACCTTCATTGACAAAGGGTTGGCTGACGTAGATCAACGGCTGTACCCCGTTGACTTCGCCTACCCACGGCAGGAACGTTACATCGCTAACATTACCCTGCCTGAAGGCTACGTACTTGATGAATTGCCCGAGAGTCAACGGATTACCTCGGAGGATGGAACCATTGTTTGCACTTTTGCCATGGACGACAGAGGCGACAACTCCATCGCACTGAATTTCACGGTTACGATTGGTAAAACCGTTTACGCACCTTCGGAATACCTGGCGCTAAAGCAGATATTCAAAATGATCATCGACTTTCAGGAATCGACTATTGTCCTAAAACGCTCCAAGTAATGAGAAGTCTGTTTGCAGTTGTTTTTCTTCTTCAGGCGTTCGTGCTTGTTGGTCAGGGCCTTGATTACGTCGCGCTCACGATCCCCGCAGAGCTGCGCGAGAACGCCAACTCGGTGGTTCGGCAACACGAGATAGTTTATCGGGTGGTGTCCCGGTCAGAGGCTCGTGTTTATGAACGTAAGGTGGTTACTATTCTAAACGATAATCACGGACACAAAAATCAGTTGGCGGTGTACTATGATGGTAATTCGAAGATTTCCAAATTTAACGCGACGCTGTTTGACGCACTTGGCCAAAAAGTACGTTCGGCCAAAAAATCAGAAATAGAGGATGTTCGCTACCTCACGGGCGGGCAATTTTACACGGATAGCAGAATCCAGACGACGACAATTGAACACTTGACTTACCCCTACACTGTAGAGTTTGAATATGAGAAGGTGATGAAAGACTTTGCCATCGTCGACTTCCCATCTTGGATGCCGCTTACTTATGAGCAGTCAGTGCAGCAATCTTCTTTTACCGCTCACGTTCCGACCGACATTAAGTTGCTTTACCACCTGAATGCCTTGCCGGAACCGGAAGTTTCTGAAGAGGGTGGGGATAAGGTGTTTTCCTGGTCGGTTAAACTGTTACCCGCTAACCGAAGAGAGTCCAGCGCGCCGCCACTTAGCCAAACCGCACCCTACTTGCGGACTGGGCTCAGCAACTTTCGTATCGATGATTACGAGGGCACCCTGAACAGCTGGGAGGAATTTGGCGCTTTCATTGGAAAACTGATGGAGGGCCGGTCCGTCCTGCCGGACCAACTCAAAAGCCTCGTACGGGAAACGACTGCCGGGTTGACAACCGACAGCGAAAAGATCAATGCCCTGTACCGCCTCATGCAGGATCGAACCCGTTACGTAGGCGTACAACTTGGCATTGGAGGGTGGCAGCCCTTTTCTGCGGAGTACGTTGAGACCAACCGATACGGGGATTGTAAAGCACTGAGCAATTATATGGGGGCTATGTTGACCGAGGTGGGCATCGAAACTTATCCGGTCTTGGTGAACTCCAGTGACACCCCATTCTTTCCGGTGGATGAGTCCTTTACCACTTCGGCTTTCAATCACATGATCCTTTACGTCCCCGGAGAGAAGATGTACCTGGAATGTACCAGTAAACTGGCACCAACTGGTTATCTCGGAGAAGGGACCGATGACCGAAATGTGCTTTGGATCACTCCCGGCGGAGGGAAACTGTCCCGTACCCCAAGTTTGCCCGCTGCTGATAACAGTTACCTGCGTACCGTAAGTCTGAACATTAACCCTGACGGCTCCACAGGCTTTTCGCTGGATGGTCACTTCTACGGCGCAACGCAAGATTTTTTAAGGTATTTCGCAAGTGCAGAACGTGATGAAACGAAACAACGAGAACAGCTTAACCAGCGTGGCGTACTACCTGACATTGGAGGAGATACCTACAAGTTGGAAGTTGAGAAAGATGCTCCCGTGGCCCACCTTAATTATGTGACCACGCTGCCGGGCTATACCCGTAAGTTAGGTAAGCGAATGTTCGTCCCCATCAATAAGTTCTATGCTTATGATTACGTACCGGATAAACTGGAAGAACGCAAATTACCTGTCGTCCTTAATAAGGCCAGGTTCTACGTAGATACTGTCCATATGGCTTATCCTTCAACCATGGAAATCGAAAGTCTGGGGGAGGAAGTTACCAGCATTGACCATGCTGCGGGGGAATATCGCTCCGTGGTAAGTACTAAGCCTGGTCAACTCACCTGGGTACGGACTTTGAAGCTGTTACCCGTTGATTTACCCGCAACGGCCTATAGCGATTACCGGCAGTTCTTAATCGATGTGGCAAAGGCAGATGGGCGGAAAGTGGTGCTTCGGGAGAAACAGACACGATAACTGTTTTTGGTTATGTGTCAGGGGAGAGCTGACTCGAGGTAAAGCACAGAGGTATGGCCGTAAGGGAGCTCCCGATTGAGAAATGCAAAGCACTTCCTTTGAAATTGTCTACCTTTGTGGCCATGACCAGGTTCTCAATATTGAGAAAGCAGCGTCGCATTTTTCACACAAATAACCACAATGGCAGATAGTTTTAATAAAAAAGAAAGAGAGAAGAAACGGCAGAAAAAGAAGAGGGACAAGGCATATAAAAGGGATCAGAAGTCAGAGAACGCCAAGCCACCAGAATTTATGTACGTAGACGAAGATGGCAACCTGACTACCCAGGCCCCGGATCCCATCAAGAAAAAGAAACTTAACATTGAGGACATTGAAATCAGTGTGCCCAAGTCAGAGAAGTCTAACGAGTCTAAGTTTACTAAGCTAGGTGTGGTGAACTTTTTCAACACTGAAAAGGGTTACGGTTTCATCGTAGCCAACGAAAACAGTGAAAGCTACTTCACCCATGCCGATAACTTGATCGACCAGATCAAAGACGGCGATAAGGTGAGCTTTGAAATTGGCAAAGGACCAAAAGGACCAATCGCTACCGAAGTTCGGGTCTTAGTGGGCTAGTAATACTACGCATTTATTGAGGCCTCAGCATTCGATGTTTTGACTTCAACCTCTATTTTATATGGTGCCATGAAAGCTATAGCTATGCTGTTGTTTTTATGGCATTTTTTGGTTAGGGTGGGGAGGGAGAGGGGAAGCTCCTTTTCTGGTTGCGCCTTTGGGGTATAGGTCAGTTAGCTTAGCCTACTATGGCTGGCGTGCCGGCGTACTGCAGTAGAGGTTTGACAAACTATTAGTCCAATGGCGGTAAGGAGTTCGGCCACGAAATAATTCCTTCGCGAAGGCCTTTCGCGAAGGCAGTCATCTCACCATACTTGGATCGTTGATTATTTTCGATGCCAGCGACGTAGTTCTGACGATAGGCCTCCACCTCCTTTTGAAAACCGACGTGAGTGTCACAGCACCAGTCACCAGTGTCCTGAATGAAACAAACTAGTTGAGGCGTGCTATGGGTCCCTCCCTGCATATCTAGATCGTAGAAACCCCATCCGTTGACCAGATGTTGCCCTGAACGGGTCATTTTGCCCCAGGCAATGGTGCGTTTTGTCGGGCTGATCCTTGCCATCCGCACGTTCACAAGGGCGTCTACTGCACGATCAATACGATCTGCCCAACCGATGTAGCCGTCTTCTGGTGCGCCGAGTATCGCCGTTCTAAAATTGTCGTAGTGGGCTGGTACAAGTGCCGCCCATTTTTTGTACCTAGGATCTTGCTGGTCCTTCAGATGCCGAGCAACTACCGCTTCAAGTTGAACCCTCATCTTGAGCGCGAGACAGTAGACAGCGACAGAAAGACATAGTTGGTCAATGACGCCAGGTTTGATCACATGCTCGTCTTCGCTAAGTCCGTTGATGGCTACTACTATGCTATTAGTGGTCTGGTCATCGACTGCTTTTTGTAGTTGTGACAGTAGGTCGTTTATGATGTATTCAGTTGCGTCAACGTTTTTCTGGTGCAGTGCGTGAGTCTTGAGGCTCCACCAGTTTATGAAATCATGCACATGGCGCACCCAGTTATTTACGTCTCTCTGCTCCATGAAATCTTTGAGCTCTTTGACTGCATCGGCGATGGACGGGCCGCCGCTGCCCAAGATTAGCTCAAAGATCGACAGCGCAGCGTTGATGCCGTCGCCATAGGGCGATGGAAAAATGAACTTGAAGTTCTTAACGATTGCAAGCCCGGTCTTTATGGGTTTGGCTGACGCGGCCGCGGCCGCCATCCGAGCTATTGGTACCTGGTTGGAGGCTATAGGGCGGCCTGGCATATAGGTCATCGCAGCCGCTTCGGTTCCCGTGATCGGTTGCGGGCGTTCTTCATTTGTCAGCGCAAGTTGTCCAGTCATGGAACTTACTCTAAGGTGAGGCAGGACGAAATTGATGCACGATTTATTGGTCTCTCTCACGTAAACAACGGTGCCCTTTTTAAAAAGCGGGGATGCCTCGGCTATGAAACTGATGTACTCGTCGTTGATCTCTTCGTCTGCTGGAAGGAAAAAGGCTGGCCTAACAAGCAGAAGAACCCGTTGTTCCTTCTTCTTGAGTGCGGCCACGTGGTCTTCCCCTACAAATATATTTCGCGCACCCTTGTCTACGACCTCAAACTTTGCAGCGGCAAGAAGCATATCCGTATGGGGCCAGAATTGTTCATGCGCTGAGTCTGGCTTGGTGCGGCCGTAGTGCTCCAGGTAGGCCTCTGCGGTCCCTGAAGAAACGTAGGCCAGGAATGGATGAGGCATTAGCTGTGCTACAGGACTGGAGATTGATGGCATTACCTTTTTCTTTTTAAATATTATTGTTGACAGGCCGTCAAGCTACGAATTGCTATTCGGTCGTTTTTACATACTCGCCTGAACATTGGTAATCAAAAAAAATATATATTTCAAATATATCTATTTTTCGGTAATTTAAAAATTAAATCTCATTTACTATTTATAGTAGATTGAAATGCATGATGAATTCCAGGCGATTAAGGTACGAGAAATGTTAGCTAAGGTCCACCAACCAGCTTGGGACCGACCACCCCCTAAAAACCCAGCTCCCAAACCTTCTCACTGCACCTGCGGCCCCGCCCAAAAAACAATTATTGCGACACTTTTGCTGAGGTCTTACGGGCTTGAAGAGTGTTGCAGGAGTTGCAGTAGTCCCAGTTGGCCATTTCGCCTGCAACAACTGCAACCCTTGTAACAACTGCAACTCTTACATCAACTTCAACTGAATAGTTGAGAACCGGTAGAAACCCTACGGCTAAGACAAACTGTCCGGTAGGGTGCATTTTTTCTCAAAACCGCACCCGATACCCCACCTGCAAACCCACCGTAGTAATCCGTGTAGCATTACCGGTAACCTCCGGATTTTCGAAAGCACGCCCGAAGGATTGTATGCGAAGGCCACCGATCAGTGCAGTGTTCTCACTCAGTTTGTATTCGCCGGTCAACATGGTCAGGAAACCGATTCCGGTGCGACGACGCAGGAAGTGCCCGCCACTTACCGACTGGAAACCCTCCCCGTTCCGGAAATGAGCAGCGCCACCACTAGAGAGGTTCAGACTAGGGCCAGCCTCAATTAGCAAACCGTAACGACTACCCTGAAGACGGTAACCAAGCAACAGTGGGAAATCAATACTGCTCAGGTGGTTGTAATAACGTTCCTCCCGAATGGTGGTCTGTGGCACCTGAATGGTTCCCGTTTCTTCAGTACGGGTGCCATCCGGGTGTTGAATGATCCGAACAACACCGGTTTGGGAGACGGTTCCGGTAATACTCGTGCTGGACGACACTTTGCTGTTGATCACGCTGGCAGCCATGCCTCCGCGAAGACTAAGCCCTTTTGCCCGGTGGTAGCCAACCAATGCCTGTACAGTAATTGCCTCAAGAGATTTCTCTTCGGCGGGCCCACCGGAGCGGGCGGAAAGGCCAACAATCAAGGCAGGCTCGGCCGTCCAGTAAGGCGGATTTTGCTGACGACGTAAGCGTCGGGCCTCACGCCGTGCCTTACGCGCGGCCCTGCGCGCTGCACGTCGAGCGAGCCGTTTGGAACGACGCAATTCCTTCCGGGCTAACCGTTCGCTTCGACGGGCGTCGCGGGCAGCCAGCTTTTTGGCTCTGCGTAGATCGCGCTCAGCCATACGAGCGAGCTGGTCGGCCAGGCGTTCTGCTTTTCGTTTTTCCCGGGCGGCGAGCCGTTCGTTGCGGCGGGCCTCGTTGGCGGCCAGCTTTTCGGCCCTCCGCAGATCGCGCTCAGCCTTACGGGCGAGCTGGTCGGCCAGGCGTTCTGCTTTTTGTTTTTCCCGAACGGCGAGCCGTTCCGATTTTTGCAGGTCACGGGCCACCAATCGATCCGCGCGGACGCGGGCCTTTGTAGCTTTGAGTTGTTGGCGCTCGGAAAAGCGTCGGGATTTGATCTCCGCACGTTCTGTTAATCGAAGCTGACGTTCAGCACGCACACTGGCGCGACGTTGACGCAGGTCTTCTTGGTGGACCTCTCGCTGGGCGATGCGAGCTTCGGCTGCTTCCCGCATGGCTTTCTTACGCGCCGCTCTGCGTTCCCAGCGTCCTTCACGGTAGGCGATACTTGCCTGGCGCCGGGCAATTTTTTGACGCTTCAACGCTGCCTTTCGGGCCTCGACCAGCTGCTCACGCTGGAACTTTGCACGTTCTTGCTCAGCCCACTGCTGGCGCTCTTTTTCTTCGGGAGAAAGCCGGGGCCGGATCGGAGTTTCTGGTGGTAGGGAACTTGCAGCACGCTGGGCGGCATCTTTACGTTCCTTTTCAACACGCTTCGCCTCAGCCACGATGGCTTGTTGTTCCGCTTCGGCCCGCTGTAGGTCCAATGCCTTACGGCGTTCTTCTTCCAGTTTGGCTTTTTCTGCTTCCTGTTCGGCCAAACGCTTCGCCTTTTCCGCTTCGAGTTTCTGCCGTACCGCTTCCTGTTTGGCAAGGATTTCAGCTTTTTCTGCTTCCTGTTCTCGTCTTACCGCTTCCTGTTCGGCTAAGCGTCTGGCTTTTTCTGCTTCCTGTTCTCGTCTTACCGCTTCCTGCTCGGCTAAGCGTCTGGCTTTTTCTGCTTCCTGTTCTCGTCTTACCGCTTCCTGCTCGGCTAAGCGTCTGGCTTTTTCTGCTTCCTGTTCTTTTCTTACCGCTTCCTGTTCGGCTAAGCGTCTGGCCTTTTCTGCTTCCTGTTTGTTTCGGGCAGCCTCGCGCCTGGCCAGGAGCCTGGCTTTATCTGCTGCGCGTTTTTGACGTTCTGCTTCCCGTTTAGCCAGTAGTTTTGCCTTTTGCGCTTCGCGTTTTTGACGTTCTGCTTTTCTTTTAGCCAGTAGTTTTGCCTTTTGCGCTTCACGGTTAGCAAGGGCTTTCTCGCGTCTGCGTTCAGCTTTCAACCGGTCGGCTTCGCGTTTTCGATCTTCCTTTAATTGGCGAGCCAGTTTTTGTTTGTTGGCTTTGGAGAGGTTACTTCCTTCGTCATTCAACGCTTTCAGGCGCTGGCTACGGCGTTCGAGCCGGTTAACAAACAGGGCTCGCTGCTCTGCTTTGCGCTCCTCAACTTTTTCTACCCGTTCCCGTCGTTGCTGTTCTAACACTTCGGGCGGTGGAGGGGGCGTGCCCAATCTGGTGTGCTTTAGTATAATGGCAGTACGTTCGCGTTCCGACTGGGTAGTGGGACGGAATGGCTCTTTGACAGAGGCAGTGCGGGTTGGCACGGGAACGGAGTCCTGTACTATGAAAGGATTGTCCTCCGAAGGGGAGTAGTATGGCTTGGCATCGAGGTCCGCTGCGGATAGGCCAATAGAGGAAATAACTACTAACCCTAACGTAATCGCCATCCGTATAATGCTACCCACAACAACGTTCACCACTGGAGACCAGTAGCGATACAGTTCGTTGTAAGACGCATTGTTTTTTGGCACGGCGCACACAGTCATTAGATGGGTCAAATGATGGCTTAATGTTTATACACTGGTCCCTTTAGCTTCACGGCTACCGGGCGCACTACTGGTTGGGTCACCCCCCTCCGGTGGAGAGGACCGGCGAAGGGTCGATTTTTGGCAAGTGCCTTCTAGCGGTTAACCAGGCTTTACAGTTCGAACCGGAACGATACCTGCACCGCAAGCCCCGTTTTTTCTACCAATTGCTCCGCATCGTTTTGTAGGTTCATGGCTACGTTGAACGAACCTTCGAAAGTCATACCGTCTTCGGAAAGGCTTATTCCATTCAGGTTTAGCTTTTGCAGCGGGTCTACGTATACGCGTCCCTCGCCGTACTCCTGGCCGGGAAGCAGGCGATAGATCGCGGCGGAAGCTTCGTCATCTGTAAAACCTCCCTCGCGTGGATTGGCAAATTGAAGGAACAGGCTGTATTCTTCTCCGTTGAGTTCGCCGGCGGCGCGCACGAGCCAATCGAACGAACCGTTATCTGGCCAGTAAATGGGGACTAGCTCGGTGATTGGTACGGCGACACCGTCGATGGTAAGGTCGAAGTATTCGCCGTCACTCAGGTCGCCACAAACGATGAATTCGGTGGGCATTTCCTCGTCGGCAGCGCGGCGGACGACGCGGGAGGATGCCTTGTAATCACTGGTAAAGGCCTGAACGAGCAGGTCGTCACCGCTACAATCGATTACGTTGATGACCGTCATGCCGTCGCCGTCGGGAGCGAAATACTCTCCGCCGTTGCCACCGTTACCGCCAACCCAGATTTCCGATTTATCAATATTTGGTAAGGCGGTACCGCTGCAATCGCGTACCGTAGCTACAAAGACGGGGTTCGTCAGGTCAACGGTGATTTCTCCGATTTCGCGGGAGGTGTTCTCGTCCACGGGGTCAATAGCAAATACAAAAATCTCCTCGGTGCAGGGATCCGTTACGCTGAAGATTAGTGGAACGTTAGCCGCGACTTTTACGCAGAAGTAGCCGTCACAATCCACACGTGCTGCGGAGCAGCTCATGCCGCCATCCAGTGTCACCAGGAAGGGGGAGTGTGTGAGGGGCAGACCGTTGGGATCGACGAATCGGCCGCAGATACGGGTCACCGGATGGGGGACGTCTACATTACACGTACCACTGGACGTGATGTAGACAACGTAGCAGCCAGGGGCAAGGCGGGCCACGCCAGCGGGCAGCCAGAATCCGTCGGGATCCAGGACCCAAAAAGGGACCTCGTCGGTTCCTTTTGCCTGGGTCGACGGGTCAATGGGTAAGCGTACTTCTGCGGGGGTGTCTTCTCCCAGCACGAGTGGCGTGCCATCCGGTGCCTCCAGGGCGATGTCCATCATGCCATAGCTTTCCAATGCCGCTTCTTCGCCAGACGCCAACCGGGCCGGGAAGTTGAGGGCGCTGTTCAGCATCTCGTTAGCGTCTTCGGGGGCATCGTGGTTTATGTAAACTTCCACTTCCCCAGTGTAGGGCGTGCCGTCTTCGGTGGTGACGACGGTGTTGGGCTGAAGTTTGACGGAGAAGTTTTCGCCAAGTTGTATCGTTCCGCCCGCGGCGGGGTTGATTTCACCGGCTTTTACTTTTGGTTCCATGACAAAGGTTTCCCGCAGTTCGCCGTCGCCAGCTGGCATAAGTAAGCGGTTCTCCGGCCAGAATCCGGGTTTAGTGACGGTCACCGGTGTGCCATCAGGGTTTAGTTGGCTGGCTTGGATGGTGACGGAGCCGTCGGGGTTGACTTGTATTTGTGAAGCATTGAGTCCCGTTATGGTAGCATCCGATAAAGTGTTCCCTGGCCGCTCGGCCGTCACGGCGCTAACCGTAGCGGTGATGATGGCAGGTGTTGGGACTTCGCCGGTAATGGTGGTTACGACTAAACCTTCTTCGCGGCAGGCGCTTAAGAGGAGTAGAGCGAATAGGGTGGGGTAAAGTAGGAGTTTACGCATTTGGCTAGGGTTAGGTCACATAAGTGATACGGGTAAATAAGAATACGCTGCAAAAGGTAAAGCATTTTTCCTGAAGCGCCAAAATATTAACGCTTTAGAAAGACTTTTTGGCGGGGCCGCAGGTGCAGTGTAGGTTAGGCTGGGCCGTATCCTTTCACTGCTATCTCCTCATAAGAATGTGAAGGTTGGCTGCTGGGCCTTTTGGGCAATGGATGCAGCGTTAATTTGGCGGCGCGTAGCGCTGTGGAGTGTGCACCTCTTCACATTGTCTCTATGAAACCAGAGTGGCCTCGTTTATAAACCAAGCTGTGATTATCCGGCATTTTCTGTAGTCCCTCAATGTAGCGAGTTGGCGCACAACATTACAAAGTCATTTCACTAAACTTGATTCCCAATGCGCGTTGAACATCAAGTACCTTTTTCATTTCACCGGGAATAATCAGCGCTATTGACTGCCCTGTTTTACCCGCTCTGGCCGTTCGGCCACTTCTGTGCGTGTAATACTCTAAATGCTCCGGCAATTGATGGTGCAATACAAAAGAGAGGTTGTTTACGTCGATTCCCCTTGCCGAAACATCGGTTGATATCAAAATCTGAAGGCTTTCATTTCTAAAGGCGCGCATTACTTTATCTCGCTCTTTTTGTTGCATATCACCTTCTAAAGCTCCCACCGTAAAACCTTTGCTGTGCAGTTGCTTTGTTAGTTTCTGGGTTCCGGCTTTAGTCCTGCAAAATATGATTCCTCTTTTGCCTTGTCGCTTCTTAAGAAGCATTACAATGGTATTTACTTTATCCTTGATACTGGTATTGATAAAATGATGTGAAATATTTTCATTTACCAACGAATTCCTGTTCACTTCAACTCTAACGGCATCGGCTGACATGTAGGTCCTGACGATTCGCTTAATCTCTTCAGGCATTGTAGCAGAAAACAACCAGGTATTTCGTCTGGACGTATTGTGCTGCAGGATCCTGTTCAAATCTTCTTTAAAACCCATACTCAGCATTTCATCCGCTTCATCAAGAACTAGTGTCTTAACGTTTGAAATATCTACTGCGCCACGCTCAATTAAATCAAGCAAACGACCTGGTGTTGCAACAACAACATGGGTGGGTCTGGTCAAGGCCTTGATTTGGCGGGTTATCCTCTCTCCACCGTAAACACCTTCAGCAAAAATCATCTCATCAAGGTACTTGGTAAACCTGAAGAGTTGCTTTTGTATTTGCTGCACAAGCTCGCGCGTTGGCGCAATGATTAAGCCTTGTACTTGTGGTTTGTTGGCATCAATGGAACTTAAAAGCGGCAAGCCAAAAGCCGCGGTCTTTCCTGTTCCTGTTTGCGCTAAGCCGATAAGGTCGGTTTTGGTCCCTAAAAGCGTTGGTATTACGGCAGCTTGAATCTCCGTTGGCGTTATGATATTGAGTTCTTTCAGTGCTTTTATGTAAGCCTTACTTACGCCTAAGTCAGAAAATGTTGCCATAATTTATATTTGACACAAAGGTAGTTCGTACTTTCGGCAATCAATGGATTTAGCAACTAAATTGCGTTATCAAGGCTGTATCTCTACACCACCGCTATGGAAAAGTGAGACGGTATCTCCCTTCAAACAAATTGAGCTGGCCACTACCGCAGAAGCTGTTGATGATTCCGTGATCTTCAAGAATCATCGTTTGGGCAAACTCGTAGAAGAGTTCGTCTTTCACCAGGTGAAAAGCCGACCTTCCACCTCCTGGATTGATGATAACGTGCAGATTCAAAAGGACAAACGAACAGTTGGAGAAATTGACGCCTTGTTCTATGATGACGGAAGGCCCGTTCACCTGGAAATCGCCTATAAATTTTACCTGTACGATACCATCGAAGACTACGATGAGCCACTGGCTTACTGGATTGGCCCAAACCGTAAGGATAGTCTGTTCTATAAATTGGGGAAGCTTCACCTTAAGCAGTTTGCGCTTCTGCACAGTGAATTAACCAGGCCTTATCTGGAAGACTATAAGTTAGAGGTAAGTACCATCAGACAAATGCTGTGTTTCAAAGCACAACTGTTTTTACCGTACCAAAACAGAAGTGTTGGCGTTAGCCCATTAAATAGTGACTGTGTAGCAGGTTTTTATCTCGCCTTTCGTGAGATAGCCCTATTTAAAGGGCTTAAATTTTTTATTCCTGTTAAACTGGATTGGCTGATCGCTCCACATCATGACGTTGAATGGATCAGTTATGCTTCGGCCATAGAAATAATTGAAATTGACATTATCAGCAAGCGATCACCTTTGGTTTGGGTGAAGCAAAATGATGGGGTAATTGGGAAGTTTTTTGTGGTGTTTTGGTGATTTTAACCTGCTCGCATCGTCAATTACTCGTCGGCCGGAGCGAGACGTAGAAGGAAGCTCGTTCGCCAAGTAATAATGCGTTGGTTATAACCTCTTGTTCAATAAGTCGGGCCTTTCAGGCCGGCAAATAGCCAAACCTTAAATACTGTACATACAGCCACCGAATGTGTAACGCTTTGCATTTTGCTTGCATAGAGGGCTGAATACCCTCTTGTTTTACCGCTAACTCCACTCGCCATGCGCAGTTCTAGCCTCATCCTGCTTATTTTTTTTAGCAGCCTCCTCACAGCTCAGGTAGGGGTAAATACTCCCACACCCTCCCAGGCCCTTGATGTTATGGGTAAAATTCAGGTATCCGACGATGCAACGCCACCAGAGCGCGGTACCATCCGCTTTAACGATCAGACCAGCGAATTTGAGGGCTATAACGGGAGGGAATGGAAAGTGCTCTCGCTTGACAAGAGCAGCGATACCCCCACCGGCCCCATTCCCTACGGAGGTTTTTCTTCCCCCGTCCCCGTCGGTAACACCGAGGCCGTAAACTGCACTTTTGAAAAATCTGGAGTAACCGGTGACCCCGGACCGAACTCCTTTACGCAGGTCCCTGCAGGCCACTATTTTATCATTACCCACATAAATGTATTGGACAATAACCTGAGCACCGGGCTAGAACGGATGAATGTCAGCATAAGAGCAGGCACTTCCTTCAGCCGTTTCTCAACCGCGCTTCGTTATGCTGGTACCAATCACTCTTTTCCGCCCATTTCCGGTAGCCTCACCAGCCCACTGATCATTCTCCGGCCCGGAGAAAACATTCGCATTTTCAACAATGCGAATATTAGTCAGACTACGCTCAATGTCGCTTTTCGTGGCTTTTTAGTGGAGGATTTGACTTATTGAGGTAAAGGAGACCAAACGTAGGTTCGTTACTTACTTCCTACTCACGTGCAAAAAATAGTACATTAAATTACGGTTTTTGCAAGGGGCGCAGTCTCGTAATTTCCGCAACGACTGTAATCTTTGGGATAACTCCTTCAACCTAATTGGCTGAATTTAGGGACTGGGAAAATGCAGTAGTTTGAACTGTTCAACTAAACAAAGTCATCATTCCCTAAAGGTTTTCTCACAATTTCCTTTAACTCCAGGTTTTTGGGCTCCTCCAAGAGGTCTTTCTCTTGTCTGATCTGGTCTTTGAGTTCCCTTTTCCGTGTCAGTCTTTCTAATTCTTTCTCTAACTCATTCTCCTCCCAATTAGGACTAATGCCGAGGACTTCTAAGTTCTCTGTTCCAAAAGCGGTAAAGTAATGAGCTACTAAACCAACCCCCCAACTTAGGGAGACAATTATCACCGGAAGTAATTCACCATTGTTTTCAAAATGCATGATGGCATAAAGCATCCCGATGGTAAACACATAAGCTATGAGGTGGTAAAAGAATCCCTTTTTAGCTTTTACCTTTCTATGCGCCTTTTCGTAAATATCTTCGTTCTGCATCTTGTAGTATTTTTTGCTGATTTTAAAATCTGATTTTTTTAAAATTTACTTCAGCGCGTGTCTGAAATTAATACTTCGGGAGGGGCTAACGGGAAGTGTACGTGTAGCCCAGGGACTACCGGTCTAAAGCCAGGTCCATCAGCCCCCTACAGACGCTGCCCCAAAACCATTCCATTGCACCTGCGGCCGCGCCAAAAAGGGAATCGCTACGCTGCCTGCTCCTTCTTCCGGGCCTCCATAACCGAGTACCCAATATATCCCAGCAGTCCCAAAATTACCAGCAAACTACAGATCATAGATATTGGCCGACCAACAAAGTAGCTGGTGGGCCGGAACTCCATGCTAATGGTATGCTGCCCCGCAGGTACACGTAAGCCGCGCAACAGGTAGTTGGTCCGGATGAGGTTAGCGGGCTGTCCGTCAATGGTCGCTTCCCAACCGAGGTCGGGCCCGTACCACATTTCAGAAAACACCACCAGCTGCTCGGTGGGAGAATTGAAACTATACGAAAGTGCGTTGGGGGTATACTCCGTTAGCTGTACCGCGCCCTGACCGGTTGGCTGCAAGCCGGCAATCTCATTCGCAAATTCCTGGTGGACAATCGCCGTCGCTTTCAGGTCGGGCACCGAGCCCAGGGCCGCAAACTCTGCGTCGTTGGTGGGCACCGTCTGGATGGCATTCGCCAGCCAGGCATGGCCGAAAGCTGCCGGATTCACCTGGGCGCGGGGTGCGCCATCTTGTCCCGGTAATATGAACCACTTAACGTTGAGCATATTGAAAAGGGCCTGGTCTTCGCGGGCAGGGTAATTGTATTTGTAGGCATTTTCATTGCGCGCCAGGTAGCCGTCAATAACATCATTAATGCGGCGCATCTTAACCGCCGAATACCCGCCAACACTCTTGTGAAAGTAACTGGTACTGGCGTCCTGGAAGGCGCTGACCGTAGCGTTATACACCCGGAAGTTCGGGTCTTTGTCTTGCAGGATGGTGTTGTCGGCCGCAGTTGCCTGGTAAGGCGCTGCGGAAGCCGGGACCCGACGCCAGTCTTTGGCTTCCATCCGGGTGCTGTTGATGCCCGTGAAGTCCACGGCGATCAGCGCTGCGAGGATAAGGCCGCCAATCATCGGACTGATGGTGCGACGGAACATAAGGAAGATCGCGCCGAAGGTGAGACCAACGAAAAGGAAGCTGCGCCAGGCGCCGTCTGCATACATCGACCGTCTGGTGTCTACCAGGGCATCCAGTACCGCAGCGGTGTTGGGGTTGTCGGCCGGGAGAATGCTTCCGTCTCCCGCCGCCTTAAAGTCGATGAAGGAAGGGACGATTACCGTAATGATCAGACCAAGCGCGAAACTGGTGATACCAGAAAACAGTAACTGCTTGCGGGCTTTTTCTTCGTCCGTGTCCAGTGTTTTCAACCAATCGTGAACCCCGACGATGCCCAGAAAGACCATCATGAAGGTAGAAATGCTGAGCGCAGAACTCGGCGCACGGAAGAGGCTCAGGAAGGGTAGGGTGTCGTACAGGAAATGGTTGATGCCCTCCGCATTCTTGCCCATACTGAGCAGAAAAATGAAGAATGTGCCGGCACCAAGCCAGATGGCAATGGTGCGTCGTGCGGTAAACAACCCGAACAGGAACAATGCCCAAACTACGGCACCCAGGTAAGCCGGCCCTTCGGTGAAGGGCAGCGAGCCGTGGTACATGGGGAAACGAAAAACGGACTGCTGGGGGGCACCGAATTTGCGCAGTGCTTTGCCGAGGTCGGTTTTATTGCTGACTTGCTGGCCGTTTCCGCCACCAGCTGCCAATGGCGAGTAGGTGGCCAACAGATCTTTCAGGCCGTTACTCCACTGCATGGCGTAGTCCCATTCGAGGCCGTCGTCGGGAACGGCGGCGTTAGGATCACGGATATCTGTTTTGACGACGGTTTCCAGCTTTTGCCCGCCGCGCATGGTCTCTGCAGTGTACTGTTTGGTTGTCCACAATAAGCTGGCACCGGATCCGATGGCGAGGAATAATCCGAGGATCAATACCCCCATGGCCTTGCCGAAATGGGGTAGTTCTCCCGCTTTGAAGTCTTTTACCAGCCGGGCCACTCCGTAAAAGAGCAGTGTAAGCCCAAAGTAATAGAGCATTTGAGGGTGGTTGCTGGCAATTGCCAGCCCCATACCGAAGGCAAAAACCAGTCCGCCGAGCAGGTATTTTTTCTGAAAAGCCAACAGTACACCCGCTGCGACCAAGGGCAGGTAGAATACCGTAAGCACCTTAGTCATGTGCCCCGCTTCAAAAAGGACGAAGCCGTTGGTGGCCAGCCCTGCCCCCAGTGCCCCGGCAATACTTAGCCAGGGGCTGACGCCGATCAGGATCAATAAAAGGTAACAGGCGAGCATACCCGCAAAGAAATAGCCGGCGGGCCGGGCCATGAACCCGTTAAAAAGTTTACCCGATTTTTTAATGAGGTTTCCCGATGCTGGCGGACTGATCTGGTACGTTGGCATTCCGCCAAAGTTGGTGCCGGTCCACAAAGCTTCTTCTCCTGACTTAGCTTCGTACTGGGTTGTTTCCCGTACTGAGCCCAGGTAAGCATTAATGTCTCCCTTTGGCAGGCTTTTTCCCTGAAATTGTGGGGCAAAGAGAAAAAATACCGTTGCGAAGAAGACGCCAACGGCGATCAGGTGCGGGATAAAGCTTTTAAAATTCATGTGGGTAGCTTATAAAAAGTCGACGTCGACTTCGTAAGGATACGTAATCAGAAAGTCCATTGCCTCTGCAATGGGATAGTTCTCAAACACGATGCGGTAGAGCATCTCGGTAATGGGCGCACGCAGGCGCAGGTTCTTCGCCAGGTGGCGGGTGATCATCAGCGTCCGTACGCCTTCGGCAAGTTCCTGGCTGGTAGCACGTACTTCCTCCAGGTTTTCTCCGGAGCCAAGGCGAAAGCCAAACGTGTAATTCCGGCTTTTGCTCGAAGTGGCGGTGGCAATAAGGTCCCCGATACCGGCGGTACCAAAGAACGCCGTGTTGTCGCTTCCTAACGCCCGGCCGAAGTGAATCATTTCGTGGAGGCCCCGCGTAATGAGCATCGCCTGTACATTTTTGCCCAGTCCGTACCCTTTCAGGATGCCGGAGCCAAGGGCCACCACATTTTTAAGTACACCGGCGAGTTCGGCACCCAGGAGGTCGTGGGTATGAAAAACGTGCAGCTGCGGGGAGCTGAGAACGGCATCCGCCCGTTGAATGACTTCGTCGAATTTACTGGCGATGGCGGAGGCCGAAGGTTGCCCGTCAAGCAATTCCCGGGCCAGGTTGGGGCCTGCCAGAGCGCCGACACGCACGACCACGCTTTCCTCCAGGATGACCTCAGTCATGGTATGCACCTGCCGGCGGTCGATGCCGGTCATCGGGATGTCCTGCTCGTCCACCCCCGTAATGTCGAAACCTTTGGTACCGTGAATCATCACGTGGCTGGGCTGGAGGTGCTTGGTGACCGAGCGCATCATGTCCCGGAAATTATTGGAAGGGACGATGGGAAGAATCAGCTGACACCGATCGGCAATCTCCTCAAAATCATTGAGTACCGTTACCCGGTCGTGAAGTTTCACCCCGAAGCGCAAACGGTCTTTTTGGAGCTTCTCGGCCAACTCCTTATTGCGGCTGTAAACCAGGACCTCGGTGTTGAGGGCCAAAAGGTTGGCCATAGCCGTGCCGAAGGTGCCGGCACCAATGATCCCAACAGTTTCTGGTTTTGGCATAAGGGGAATATGGGTTAGAAAGCACAAGGTACGTTTTGCCGCTATAAATCGCAGCGCAATCCTAAGAAACCCACTCTCACGCCACATCCCCATGGGTTAAGGCTATTGAAAACGCCACACGTTTTTAATCAAAGCTTCCGTCACCTGATAATTTTGTGAGTAGGCCGCTATAAATCGTCCTCCTGATCGTCAAAACCGTCCTTAAAACGCGTGATCGTCCGACGTTCCCGTTTGGTGGGCCGACCTGAGCCCCGCTCCCGGAATTCGGTGCCGGCTTTACCGACGAACCAATCCTTGTACTTGTTGAGTTCTTCCTGGGGCGTGTGGTCTTCGTAGCAGGTAATGGCAATTGGCGCGCCGACGCGCTTTTCAATCAGGCGAAGTACTTCATATTCCAGGCTGAAACCATTCTTCTGCACGGTGATGCGATCACCGACGGTAACGGACGTGCTGGGCTTGGTGGTTGCGCCGTTGAGGCGAACCTTTCCCTGACGGACGGTGTCTCCCGACAATGTCCTGCTCTTGAAAATGCGAACGGCCCAGAGCCATTTGTCAATACGTACTTTCTCCATAGCTTGCTTGTGTGAAAGAAACGGTTTGAGGGTGGGGGATTGTTTAGCTTGAGGCATTTCTACTTTGATTTTAGTTTGATCCGGCGTTTTGTCCGGGAGGCGCGGACGCTGGTGCAGAGGAAGTTTGAGAGGCAGGGGAGGCAGTGACGGATGCTCGTTGACGCTGGCAATGTTTAGCTTGAGATTAGCCGTTCGACGGAGGAGCGAAAATGGGGATGTCCGTCTGATGGGGCATAGCCATAAGCCAGCACCGTAAGCATTCATTTGCACCCAATCCCCAAACACCTCTACTTTGCTCTAAAGTTTCCTTTTTGCACCTGCGGCCGCGCCTTATTGTTCAGTATACTGGATACTGATTCCTAAAAACTGAATCCTTAATACTGTAATACTACCTAAGCCTTCACTAACTTTGCAGCCTCAAATGCCGCATCCACCACCTTGGCGGCGCAGTGCACGCATTGTGTGCTGGAATTTAGCCAACCGGCCATCTTTTCAACTACCATTGATCGGTGGCTCTTTTTCTAAAACCAAATCAGTTCATGCAACATCCTAACCTAAAGGAAAATCTTTCCGTTTCCGCACTTGTGGAAGCCAGTATCAAAACCGGTCAGGGCCGGCTATCTGATGCGGGCGCACTCATTATCAATACAGGGAAATTTACCGGCCGCTCTCCCAAGGACCGCTACATCGTAGAAGACGATATCACCCGGGATAAAGTAGATTGGGGAAATATCAATATCCCTTTCACCTCTGCCGGCTACGACGCACTGGAAGAGAAAATCCTGAAGTACGCCAAAGGGCTCGACACTGTGTACTACCGCGATGCCCAGGCTTGTGCCAGCCACAAGTACCGCATCGACGTAAAGGTGTACACCGAACAGCCCTGGCAAAATCTCTTCGCCTACAATATGTTCCTTCGGCCTGATGGTGAAACCCACAGCAACCTACAGACCGACGAATGGACGATCTATGCCTTCCCCGGCTGCCTGGCGGATCCCGCTCTGCACGGTACCCGGCAGGAAAATTTCAGCATCATCAATTTCACCAAACAGACCATCATCATTGGTGGAACCGCCTACACGGGTGAAATCAAGAAGGGGATTTTCTCTGTACTGAACTTTGTTCTCCCGACGCGACGCAATGTCCTGAGCATGCACTGCTCCGCCAACGTTGGAACCAAAGGAGACAGCGCCCTGTTCTTCGGTCTTTCCGGTACCGGAAAAACTACCCTCAGCAACGACCCCGACCGCCGTTTAATTGGTGACGACGAGCACGGTTGGTCTCAGGCCAACGTGTTTAACCTGGAAGGTGGATGCTACGCAAAGGTCATTGACCTCAGCGAAACAAAAGAACCTCAGATTTATAAAGCCATCCGGTATGGTGCCCTTCTCGAGAACATTGACTTAAAGGAAGATGGCCATACCCCGGACTATGCCGGCAGCAGCATTACTCAGAATACCCGCGTGAGTTACCCGATCTACCACATCGATAACATCATGTACAACTCCCGCGGAGACTTGCCGAAGAACATCTTCTTCCTGACTTGTGATGCCTTTGGCGTCCTGCCTCCCATCAGTAAGCTGACGCCTGAGCAGGCTATGTACCACTTCATCAGTGGCTATACCGCCAAAATTGCCGGTACGGAGGCTGGGATAACGGAGCCACTCGCTACGTTCTCTGCCTGTTTCGGTGCTCCCTTTATCCCACTGCACCCAACCGTTTATGGCGATATGCTAGGCAATAAACTCAAAGCTGCGGCGGCGGATGGTAACCCCATAAATGTCTGGTTGATCAACACCGGCTGGACAGGTGGCGCTTACGGTACCGGTTCCCGCATGGAACTAACCTACACCCGCGCTATGATCAAAGCGGCCCTCACCGGCGCGCTTAATGACGTGGAGTTTCATCAGGAATCGTTTTTCGGACTTTCAATTCCAAAGACCTGCCCGGACGTCCCCAACGCGATCCTTAACCCCAGAGATACCTGGCGTAACGAAGAGGTTTACGACGAAACTGCCAGGAAACTGGCAGGTCTGTTCAACAATAACTTCAAGGCTTTCGCCGACGAAGCTGACCCACTGGTCGTTGAGGCTGGACCTCGCTAGTAGATTGTTCCCCAAATAATCCAGCATTGGCAAAATTAGCTTCAGGGGTTGTAAGTATTTTATTTACTTACAACCCCCGATTTGATTTTCGAAAGTATCTTTGTACTCCCTTAATTGGAACAAGTTTTCAGATGTTAAAACATTATATCTGAACTCTTTAATCCAATTGGCCGTTAGGCTACGTACGTTGGTTAAGTAAGGTCTTTAAACCGCTACAAAAACACCTTCGGACCCCTCGGTTCCGGAAGCAAAACCAAGTCTTTGTTCCACCTCAGGCGGAACCGCAATCCTTAAAGTAGTTCGGTCTCCGGGCGAAGTCTGAGGGCATGGGTTTTCCGTTTTTGTAGCTGTATAACAAGGTCTTAAAAAATTTAACTAAAAGAAATAGGTGACTAATTTATGTGTCCTCCGTCAAAAAAGCGTCTCCAACAGGAAAGCACGCTTTTCATAAATGGAGGACATAACATAGGTTTTTCATGATATGAATATGGGTTTTAGGTGTTTTTCTAGGAGGGTCCGGACATTGTCTGGCCCTCTCTTTTTTTGGTGTGGGGGAAGGGAACCACTAAGGCACTGAGGCATTAAGTTTTACACTTTGAACTGGTGACCCAGGCAACGCAACGAAAACGAGGGGCTGCGCTTGATCCTACAGATCTGCGCTGAGCCCTCGCTACGCAAGACACCCCTCCGGGCCTAAGTGGGAATGCTCACTCCCCTCCACCAACTACATACTACCCACGAATCCCTACCTTCACCCCATGGCTCCGGCAACCTACCAACTTTCCGATCTAACCAGCTTCATCCGACGCGTTTTCGCGCTGAATCTACCCGAACCTGTTTGGGTGGCGGCGGAATTGGCCCAGGTAAACATTTCCCGGGGACATTGTTGGCTGACATTGGTGCAAAAAGAAGCGGAGAGTGACGCCATCAAGGCCCAGCTGGAGGCCGTGGTTTGGGCTAATAAGCTCCGTGAATTACAGGGGATACATGGTTTAAAAATGACTAAGGGGCTGTTGCAACAGGGCATGTCGGTCCGTTTGCGGGTAAGTACGTCTTTTCACGAGCGATTTGGTCTGCGGCTGGTTGTTGAAGACATTGACCCGACCCACACCATCGGCGCGTTGGAACGCCGGCGACAACAAACGCTGGAAAGTTTGGCTGCCGATAATCTGATGAACCGTAATGCGGAGCTGCCCCTGCCCGTCGTGCCGCAACGATTGGCGGTCATCTCCAGCGATACCGCTGCTGGCCTCGCAGATTTTCGGGAACAGCTGGAGGGGAATCCCTACGGCTACCGTTTTCAACTGCGGCTATTTGGCGCCGCGATGCAGGGCGCCCAAACCAGCCCTGAAATCATCAGCCGGCTGCGGGAGATCCGCCGAAACTGGCCCGATGCTTTTGACGCCGTTGTTATCGTCCGTGGTGGAGGTGGGCGAACAGATTTGGCTGCTTTTGATGATGAGGCGCTCTGCAGGGCCGTTGCGGAATTTCCGTTACCGGTACTGTTAGGAATTGGCCATGAAACAGATGAAACGGTGCTTGATCGGGTGGCGCACAAAAGCCTGAAAACACCCACTGCTACGGCTGTTTTCCTGGTCGAACGCCTGATGCAGGCCGAGGTCCGCTTGCTGCAGTTAGGCAGAGGTGTTTTATCGGTTGGCACGCACCAGCTGTCGGCAGCGACACAAGAACTCAACCGGCAGGCCAGTGCTGTCCGCCAGGCCGCCGGGCAGTCTTTATTGCACGAACACCACCGACTGGACCGCCTGGCGGGGGAGCTGAACCAATTGCCGGGCAGGATACTTTCTACGGCCAACGACCAATTGTCACATTATGAACAGTTACTGGCGGCCCTCCGGCCTGAAACAACCCTGGCCAGGGGCTACGCCCTGGTTAGCCAGGAAGGCCGGTTGATTACAAATCCTGATGATTTGGTCGAGGGTGAGGTAGACGTTCGGCTTAAAGAGGGTAGGGTGAAGTTAAAGATGCAGGGGCGGGGCTTGCCCCCGCCCACGGAATGATCCCCGTCATCAGGGGCAGCGCTTGCCCCCCCCGCCCACAGAATGATCCCCGTCATCAGTGGTGGGGCCAGCCCCCGACCCGCACGGTTGGGAGAATTTTGCACCGTATATTTGCCAAATAATCCCTCATTTTCAGCGTTTATCATCCCATGTACCACAAAATTATCACCCTGGTCCTCTGCTGTGGACTGTCCCTATCGGCGTGGGGGCAAAGGTGTGGTTTTACGGATACGGTGGCCATCGGAGCTTTCGGATCAACGGACATTGAAGTGTCCATCGAAGATTACCTGAACAATGACCTGAGTAACGCCGGGCAGGGCCTTTGCGGCGTCAGCGTTTACTTCCAGCATTCGTATGTATATGATTTCACGCTGACGGTGACCAGCCCCGCCGGGCAATCCGTCCAGCTGATCGGTCCGGTCAATGCCCAAACCCGTCCGCCCACCAACCTGGCGCGCTGGTTCATCGATTTCAATACTTGTGGAGAACCAACGGCACCCGATACAGGTGCCCCCGGACAATGGAATAATAACGCCCCCTTCAACTGGTCAGCTTTCGGTTTGTACCGGGGCGAGTACGCCCCGGCAAGCGGATGCCTCGAAGATTTTAATACTGGTCCGGTCAACGGAAACTGGACCTTTACCTTCAATACGACCCGCACCTTACAGTCAGGACGACTGACTTACCTGCTCCTGGAATTCTGCGATGACCTCAACGCCCAGGGACCCTGTTGTTTTGCGGATGCCGGTGAGCTGGAACCTGTCCCGGAAATTGAAATCTGTGAATTCACCCCGGCCTTTCCGGTAGGTTTGCCCCCGCGCTACCGCCGGCCCCGGCCCGATGCTGCGCTGTATGGCTACACCTATGCCATTGCCCGCAACGATTCGGTTCTGTACGTGCAGGACAATCCCGATTTGGGTAACTTCCCCGCTGGCAGTTACGAAATCTGTGGCCTGAGTTATCGACTGGGAGAACTAGGGCAGCTACCGGTGGACGGAACCATGACTTTTGATGACTTGCGACAGGATTTTTCGGCCGTTTCGCCACTACTTTGTGCGGACCTTACACCGGTATGCCAATTGGTCCGTTTATTCCCGATTCCGGATACGACTTTCGTCTCGGCCAAGATTTGTGATGGCGGTGTTTATCGGGTAGGCTTTACGGATTACACCACTACTGGGATCCACCCGACAACGCTCGGGGGACGGGCGGGGTGCGACAGCATAGTTGTGCTGGACCTGGAAGTGGTCACCACCCTGCGGGAAACGCTGGATACGACCATTTGCGCCGAAGCGGTTTACCCTCAGGACGGCAACCTGTACAATATTCCGGGGACCTACGTAGACACGGTGCTTTCCGTGCTTGGTTGCGACAGCATAATTACCCTGAATTTATCCGTTGCGGCAGCCATTACTTTTGATACAACTCTCGCCATTTGTGCAGGAGATTCCTTTCTCATCGGCACGGAACCTTTCTTTAATACCATTCAGACGACGCGGGTGATCCCCGCCGCAAATGGCTGTGATTCTACGGTAAACCTTGACCTGATCGTTATCGATCCGATCATCAGCCTGGCGCCGGTCGGATCGGGGCTTAGTTGTGACAACCCTACAATTTTATTGGATGCATCCGCCAGCTCTTTCGAATTTATAAACCGTGGGGTATGGGTGAATACCTTGGGTGTCGAATTGGGTGTTTTACGAACCCTTACGGTGGATACCGGAGGGGTGTACATTTACGAATTGACGCACGATACCAGAGGGGTAGGGTGTACGGTGACGGATACCTTGATTGTCCCCGATCTTCGGTTCGAAGTGGAAGCTGATTTGGCGCTGACGCAGGTGCAATGTACCGGACTTGATGAGCAATGTAACTTTATCTCCTGCCGGAACCCTACGCTGGGTATTCTGGCAACCCCCTTTCCGGCCGGAGTCTACGACTTTCAGTGGTCGGTGCCGCCCGGCGGCAACATCATCGGCCCTTCGGATGGCCCGGAGATCGTTGTCGACGCCCCGGGCATTTACCCGTTAACGATTGAAAATCCGGCCACCGGTTGCCGCCTGGATACCTTCTATGCCATCGGTATCGATACACTTACACCCAGCGTTGCGGTAACCGGAAACGAACTGCTCAACTGTGCGGTCACTTCCCTTAATCTACAAGCCGATACCAATCAGATCAACCGGGCTAGCCTCGAATACACCTGGAGGGGAAGTTGCCTGCCAGGACCGGTCTCCGGCCCGATGCTGCAGCTGGATTGTCCGGGGTCCGTCACCCTAACGGTACTTAACCTCGCCAGCGGTTGCAGCAACGATACCACCTTTACCGTTGTTCAGGATATTGCTCCTTCCAACCTTTCCCTGGCACCTGCGGCCCCGCCCATATCCTGCTACTTTCCCGAACGAACACTGGATGCCTCTGGGAGCTCCTCCTCCAACGGTCAGGAGTTCTACTGGACCTACGAATCTGGCTCCGACACCATTGGTTCGGCCGACACCCTGGTAGCCACCCTGGCCGGAATATATACCCTGACGGCCGTTGACCGCCTCAGCCGCTGCTCCGCCTCCGCGATGGTAACCATCCCCGCCGATACCCTTAAGCCAGTAGCCGACTCGGGCATCGATACCCTCCGACTGAATTGCTATACCCCGACCCATACACTGGGTACTGCACTGACCAGTCAGGGACCGGAATTTGCCTACAGCTGGGTGATGATTGGTACTCCGTTCGATACCATTGGCCGGGATCGTACGCTTTTCGTTGATGATCCCGGCGGCTTCTTCCGCCTGGCCGTCACTAATGTAGACAACGGATGTGTTACTACGGACCAAACACGCGTCCTTCTGGAGCTGGATACCCCTTTTATCCGGATCGACCTGCCTTTTGAGTTTGATTGTTTCGTTGATTCGGTGTCCCTCGATGCCAGGAGTACTAACCTTAATTACGATAACGTACAAAATTGGAGTGGTCCATGTGTTCCAAACAATACGGATACCAGCCAGATCTGGGTTTACTGTCCGGGGACCTACTACTATACGGTGATTAATGAGGAAACCGGCTGCCGATCCCGGGATTCCGTAACGGTTTCCCTCGCTAACAACAGCGTGGTGGCCCTACTGCCCGATACGGCTTTCCTGAACTGTGAAACCGGGCAAACCAGAATTGATCGCAGCCAGGGGACAGACGCTCCGGTTGTCAGGTGGTTCAGGGATGGAACTCCGGTAAACCTGCTTGGGCAACGACCAGTGGTCACGGTGCCGGGTATTTACACGCTGGTCTTAGGTAACTTTAACGAGAGCTGCCTGGACACCGCCCGAATTGTCGTCGCCGCTAATTGTCCGGCCCTTTCCGTAATCGTTCCTCCCGATAGCATTACTTGTGACAATTCGTTGGTGTTACTCGATGGTACTACTTCCGTCCCGACTGCCGGCCCCAACGTAACAACAGAGTGGCTCATTCCAACGGGAGCCGTTGTCCGAACGGATCCCAATGAACGTCTCCTTACAGTGTTTACGCCAGGAACCTTTGGCTTTGTAATCAACAACCTTATCTCCGGCGACGCTGATACCACCTACGTGGACGTAGCCCGGAACCTGATCCAGCCAATCGCCGATGCCGGACTTCCGGATACAGTAAATTGTTATCAAAGAACAGTAACCCTAAGCGGAGCAGGAAGCTCCTCTGGCCCGGTCTTTGACTATTTGTGGACGAATACGGCGGACGATACCCTGGGCATAAACCGGGAGGTGGACGTATCAAGTGGGGGCATTTACCTGCTCCGGGTTACCCAGCGGGAAACTGGTTGTGATGCCGTAGATAACGTTCGGGTATTCAATAACTTAGAGGTGCCCGATTTAGCCTTCAGTTCTCCTGTTTTGCCCTGTGATACCATTGATTTTGCGCTGGCGGTTATTCCTGACGCACCGGGGAATTATGCGTTCAATTGGTCTGGGCCAGCCATTGTTGCACAAGGTGATTACGATACCGTGCGGATTGCAGACGTTGGGGTCTACGCCGTAACGGTTACGAATATCGATAATGGTTGCCCGATCAGTGCTACCGTCGAGGCGACGCGTTTACCTTGTCCGCCTTTCCCCATGCTGGAGGACACCACCCTGACCTGCCGGACGGATACCATTACTCTGTTGACGACATTTCGGGATCCATGTCAGGGATGTACCTATACCTGGCGAAGAAATGGTGCTGTGGTGCCAGGAGAAAACACGACAGAATTGCGGGTCACAGAAACGGGCACCTACCGTATTGTGGTGATCAATGTATTTGGTCTGCGTGGAACGGCAGAAGCGGTGGTGACCGAAAGTCGGATTCTACCGGTTGGAAACGCAGGGCCGGATCGTAAGCTGAGCTGTAAAGTCACCGATGTGCTCCTTTGGGAGGATGCTCCTGAACCGGATTTTCCTTTTTCATACCGCTGGGTTGGCCCGAATGGAGGCACCCTTGCCGGGGAAGAAGCCGATAGTTTGCGGGTGTCCGCAGGGGGGCTGTATCAGTTGGAAACCACTAATTTGTTTAGTGATTGTCGTATCCTGGATACAGTACTGGTGACCTACGATACCGTTGCTCCGATAGCCAATGCCGGGAACAGCCGCTTGCTTGATTGTAATAATAAACGTCGGGTATTGGATGGGATTCGCTCGAGCCTTGGTATGCAGTACGTCTATCAATGGAGTGGGGGACCGTCCACCGCTTGCCTGGAAGGAACAGCTACCCTGAACCCATTAGTTCGCTGTGGCGGAGATTACCAGCTATTGGTCAGGGACACACTCAACGGTTGTAGCTCGACCGCTACCGTTCGGGTAGAAACTGATGAGGCTTTACCAATAGTTATTCCGATTCCTGACACCAGTGTTAATTGCGCCCGCGATACTTTAAGGTTGATTGGACAAGATATAAGCCGGGCAGATATTACCTACGGTTGGGAGCAAGTATTCCCCGGAGGAAATGTACCGTTACCGGAAGTCCAACCTGGTGTGGTTGAGGTGACCAATGCTGGTCGTTTTCGTTTTTACATCAGGAACGACCAGAACGGGTGTGATAACGACTTTACCGTAAATGTCTCTGCCGACCTCACCCTTCCACTTGCCAGAGCCAGTGCTCCGGACACGTTTTTCTGTGCCCTGGATTCTTTATTGGTAATAGGCTCCGGGACCGTTAATGGGCTAGAAGAGCCGACCTACTCCTGGCGATCCGCGACAGGGTTCTTTATTGATCATGCAGACGCTACTACCGCAACGATATTTCAACCGGATACCTACTTTTTTGAAGTGACGAACCCCCGCAATGCATGTGTGGCAATAGACAGTGTGGTGATCTTCCGGGACGTCGAGGCACCTATTGTTTTTGCTGGCGCAGATACGACCCTGACTTGTAGCCGTAGGGTGCTGCAATTGAACGGTGACGGTATTACGGTGAGTGGACAAAGTCTTTTTTCGTGGACAACCACCGATGGCAACATACTTTCTGGAGCGGGTACCCGCACACCGCTTGTGGACAGCACCGGACGATACCAAATGAACATTACGGACCCGGTGAACGATTGCTCGGGCGCAGACATCGTCAGGGTTTTTGAGGATACTTTGGCGCCTCGCCTTGTCATACGTGCAACGAGGGGATTCGCGCTTAGTTGTAATCTCCCTGAGGCGCAGCTGACCAGCCAGGTAAGCCAGACGCAGGGAAGTACCATCAGGTACCAATGGACCGGTCCTCCCGGAGCTATTCTTCAGGAACCGACAAATACCGATCGCCTCATGGTTTCCTCTTCTGGAAATTACAGGTTAATGGCAACAAGTGAAATTAATGGATGCGCTACCGTAGAAACGGTGCGTGTTACCCAAGACTTTACACCGCCAACGGTCAATATTGTGCCACCCTTACCGCTAACCTGTAACCGGGATAGTACAGCGCTCCGGCTTGCCGGCGGGGCTCCTCCGGGGACATATCGTTTCATGTGGCTGGATGATGGAAATGTGCTGCTGGGAGATGCCGTAAGCCAAACCGTTTTCGCTGAAGGGAGTTACACCCTCATTACTAGGGACCTGCAAAATGGCTGCAGGGATACAGTGATGAGTGTAGTTACTGGAGATTTTGTCGCTCCGGATGTGATTTTACGTGACCCATTAGTACTGAATTGCTCCCGAAGTTTTACGACTATTGACGGCTCTGCGAGTACACAAGGACCTCGTTTTACCCGGGAGTGGCGAAGCCCTGGCAATAGTGCGGAACCAACGGCCGACAGTTACCAGGTTCGGGGAACTGAGCCAGGGTTTTACTACCTAACGGTATCTGATCTCGATAATGGCTGTAGTACAACCGATAGTGTAGAACTGATTCTGGAAGCTGTCCAGATAGATGGCCTGGAGATCGAGGTGGATCAACCAGCTTGTGTGGAAGACCGAGACGGAAGTGTTGAAATCCTCAATGTGACCGGAGGAACCGGACCATTTCGTTACCGGCTGGACAATGGCCTGCTGACGGATCGAATTTATTACGACGGATTGCCGCTGGGCAGCTACCTATTGGAAGTGATTGGGGAGGACGGTTGTGGTACGGAAACGACCTTCAATATCCTGCCAGCCTCCGAACCTTTCGTCTTCCTTAGGGAAGACACGATTATTCGGTTAGGAGATAGCTTATCCCTTGACTTTTTTACCAATTTCGTTAACTGGGATACTTTGATTTGGACGGGCGGCGGCTCGTTGCCGGTATTACAATCTGATAGTGCCATAACTGTTCGCCCCTTATCCTCCCAGTCTTACCGGCTGACGATTATGGATGAAGAGGGATGTTTTGCTACTGATGATGTGGTAGTCCAGGTTGACGGAACGGTGGAGGTGTACGTTCCGAATGTCTTTAGTCCTAACGGAGACGGAACAAATGATCTTTTGAGGCCTTTTGCGGGGCCGCAGGTGCAAAGGTTCCTCCAATTCCGGGTCTTCGACCGGTGGGGCGAGCTGTTGTATGACCTCAATACAGATCCTTTACGCGGAAGCGAAGATTTTGGCTGGGATGGCACGTTGGACGGCAAAACGATGAACCCTCAGGTCTTTATCTGGGAGCTTGAAGTGGAGCTTGTTGATGGGGCGGTACTCCGGAAATTGGGAGACGCAGTGTTGAAGCGCTAAAGTGGCTAAAGCTTATAAACCCTAACCCAGTCAATCTCCATCCGCCTGGGCCAAATGTCCTCGTCCACTCCTTTTACGCTGCCCCACATTCCGCCAACGGCCAGGTTCATCAGTAAGTAATGCGGCTCGTCAAACGGCCATTCTTCATCGGTGGCATTATCCCGTTTGTGGAAGGTGTGGTAGGTATTGCCATCAAGTTTAAACTCGATCCGGTCTTCATGCCAATCAATGGAGTAAATATGGAAATTGGTCTCCAGGTCCTTAGCCGTGGTATTCCCTCCGTCCTCGGTTCCGAGCATATGATTGAAGGCTTTGGTATGGACGGTACCGAAAAGGGTGTCCGGAGCATGTCCCACATGTTCCATAATGTCAATCTCTCCACCTAACGGCCAACCAACTTCCTCTACTTTATCACCCAGCATCCAGATGGCCGACCAGGTCCCCCGGCCACTGGCCAATTTGGCACGGATGGCGATTCGTTTATGTACCCAGGAAGCCTTGTTTCTGGTAACCACCCTGCCGGAGGTGTACTTACTGCCTTCGTAGTCTTCCTTATGGGCTTCAATCACCAGTTTGCCGTTCAATAGTCGTACGTTTTCAGGTCGATTGGTATAGTATTGCAGCTCATTATTTCCCCATCCCCAGTCCCCCGTACCGATGTCAAACCCCCATTTAGCGCTATTCGGCGGCTCATGACCGTTGAATTCATCCGCCCAAATCAGGTCAGTATCTTTTCCTTTGATTTTGCGATTACAGGAAGTGAGCGAGGTAACTAAACTGAATAATAGCAGGCAAATAAGGATGCGCATAGGTAAATATTTTACGCTAAGGTAGCTGGCTGGTCATTCTCTGGCAAATGGAGAAACCCATTGCTTCTTAGCCATAATAACTTTGACCTCCTGATAACTAAGGGGGGAGAGATTATGAACATCAACGCCTACATCAATTGAACGTGAGGCAGGCTCATCAGGTAAGGTGCCGTGACTATGACCATATAGTGACCAGTTGCCATGATGGCTGGCGTTCCATACCCGCATGGCGTAGTGAAACAGTACGATGGATTGTTGTCCCTGGTGGGCCTCCTCGTCTTCCACCATCAGCTCGTAATAATCCCTTACCCAAACGAATCGTTTGGCACAGGCTTCTGCTGAGGCCTCATGGTTTCCTCTAATGAGGTGAATGTTGCCATTTAGCCGATCAAGGATGTCGTTGCATTCGGAGGCAGAATTCAGGGCGAAGTCCCCCAGGTGGTAAACATTGTCTCCGGGCTGGACTTTTGCGTTCCAGTTGGCGATCAAAGCTTCGTCCATTGCTTTTGCGTTGAGGAATGGGCGTTTGGTATATTTAATGATATTCGTGTGGCCGAAGTGGGTGTCGGCAGTAAACCAGGTATTCATGTCGTTTTAGATTATCGCGGTACGATGCTCTTGGGATGTCCAAAAGTTGCGTGGGTTCAATTAATTGAAGTAAAATATGATTGGCGGAAGGGCATCACTCTCTAGGGGAGGGCCAAGCTTAGCCAGATTTATAGATTCGAGCGGTCGGACCTCAAATGCCTCACAATACGCTTCATTTGAAGGATGCAACCCAGCAAGGCAACAGGAGTTTGAGGTGCTGGAATTTGCTAGGGATAGCTTGTCGGCCGATACGAGACGTAGGAGCTGGTTAGTCCGCTGAGAGATTCCGGGCTATCTACGACCTCTCGGACTACGAATGCGAATCAAGGGCTAGAATGAGCTATTATCTGTTGAAACAGTCGCGATGGTAATCAAATGATGGATAATCGACCGGTGAATAATCGACCGCCGCAGGCAACAGCGAAGTTAATGGCTACCGCAAGTATCGTTCGCCTCGCTTGCTCACCCTTGGTGAACAACCGGCGAAGGCAGCCACGAAGTGCACCGTAGCGAAGTGGTTGGTTAACGCGGTAGCCTATTCTCTCGTTAGCTGCGTTGCTGCCTGCGTCGGTGTCGCTAAATCCCAAGCTAGTAGTAGCGTCTTAGACACGCTCTTAGGTTCAATGACAATTATAAATTGCATTTATCGGATAATCCGACAACTTGACAACCCGAGAACTTGAATTTACTTCGCCTCTTCCTGCTTTGCCTTTTTCAGTTCTTCCTGAACGCGCTGTCCTTCAATGATCTGCGCCTCAGTATCCTGAGCAGGTTCGCCGATCTCGTTGAGTTGGGCTAGGAAAGCATCCCGTTGGGCAAAAAAGCCGGGGAGCATCTCGTCGTCCATTTTCTTGGCCGGTGGGAATTTAAACTTGGTGTGGTCAACTTGTTTGCCGTCTTTCCAGAAGCGGAAGCAAACGTGAGGCCCGGTGGCCAGGCCGGTAGAACCAACGTAGCCAATCGTTTCTCCCTGCTTTACCCGGCTGCCCACTTTATGCCCTGAGGCGAACTTCTGCATGTGGAGATACTGCGTCGTCAACTGTTTGTTATGACGGACCTTAACGAAGTTTCCGTTACCTCCACGACGTCCGCGTTCGATGATCACACCGTCAGCAACGGATAGGATAGGCGTGCCGTAAGGCGCGGCATAATCCGTGCCGTAGTGTGGGCGGGTCCGTTTGAGGATCGGATGAAAACGACGTAAATTATACGAGCTGCTGACCCGGCTAAACTGGACCGGAGACTTCAGGAAGGTAGATTTCATCGGTTCGCCATTGAGGCCGAGGAATCCAGCATAAGAAGAATCGGGCGTTTCGTACCAAAAGGCGTAGATGTCTTCCCCGCCAGTGCTGTACCGTGCAGCGAGTACTTTGCCAATGGCTTCGTCTTTACCAACTTTTTGCTTTTCGAATACCAGCTGGAAACGATCCTGTGGTTGCATGTGGTAAAAATCTACCGACCACTGCAGGGCACTTTCCATGCCGGCGGTGAGGGCAACGGTGTGGCCCGTGCCATCCAACGCATCTGAGACATTGGATTCGATTACGCCGGAAGCAAAGTCCAACTCCATCACCATAGGGAGGTCGGCTTTAAGATCGAGTTCATTGCCCTGAAGGTCTAATCTGACGTAGTTGAACATACTTGGCTGGTAGACCAGGAAGTCAGCACCTTCAGTGTCAGGGTCGTCCAGTACACTATAGGTACGCCCGGCCCGGAGGCCACGAACGTCGAACATTCCATTGAAGCGAGTTGAAGCGTCAAAGCTTTCCTGGTTGCCCAGACCCTGAGCGGTGAGTATGTCAGACAGTGTCTGACCATTACGGATCGTATCAACCCGATACTCCACGGTGTCGAGAGCAAGGCCGTATTTAACGGTTGGCTCTACCAATGGGAAGGCAGAGGGACTTAATTGAGGTGCCGGTGGAGGTGGTGCCAAGCCAACAAGGGAGTAGACAATGGCGCCACAAACAAGTAGGCAAAGCGCAGAAACTAAAACAACCCGGGGAAGGCGCAGTTTCCGCTTTCGATGCGATGATTTCACGTTTGATGTTATTTCGTCGTAACCAACGGGAACAGCCCGTTGATTATTAAGCTCTTTTTTCGAACCAAAAGTTCGACGGCAAATATAGGCAAAGCTGTAATACTTTAGGTGTGAGGGAACGTTAATGTGTTTTTTTTGAGCAGAACGTACTAACCTGCAATCAATAATTCTTCTGAGCGACACCCATTATTAGGCATCGATCATGAACGTTTTACCTTCAGGCAACAGGGACGGAGGCACCGCCTGACGGACGTACACGGACACGTGGTGAAGGATATTTTAGTCTGATTACACATTAGTGGCTGCGTGCATTCTATCTTCGCGCCAAAGTTAATAAGCATGAAAAGCAAGCAAATTCTCGGTATTCTCTTTACGGTCGTTGGCGCTATCGGCCTGGCCGTTGGCGTTATGTCCATCTTCAATAAGGGGTTAGCTTTCGGACAGAATCCTTGGGGAGTGGCCATCATTGGTGGCATCTTCTTCCTTACGGGAATGGGGTTGATGCGAACGGTTAGTCAGTAGTAGTCTTACATTTTTCAAGGGTTAAACCGAATTGGTTAGTTTATCCCTTACTTGGCGATGGTTCCACCCACCAATGTTCCTGGCAGTCTGTAGTATTACCAATTTCAAAACGCTGGCCTACCATTGGGCTGACCACACAGCCGGCTGCGTCTGCTTTCGTGATTCTTTCAGCGGGGTCAAACCAGGCGTGATTGCTTAGGCTAAAGGCTCCCCAATGAATGGGTAGTAAATTTTTACCGTCAAGTTCAGCATGTGCCTGCAGGGCTTCTTCTGGCTGCATGTGAACATTCTTCCATCGGTCGTGGTATTGCCCGCTGTCCAGCATGGTCAAGTCATAGCCTCCACCTAGTTTCCGATGAATCTCTTTGAAGTGCCGGCCGTAACCGCTGTCTCCTCCGAAATATAGCTTATTAAGGTTGGTTTCGATGACAAAACCGGTCCATAATGACTTGTTACGAGTACTCGGAGACCGCCCACTGAAATGCCGGGCCGGTGTGGCCGTGAATCGACAGCCCGCTAGCTCTACGCTTTGCCACCAGTCCACTTCGGTAATCTTGTCCTGGGGTATGCCCCAGGAGACGAGGTGCGCCCCTAAACCAAGTGGACAAAGGAATGCTTTGGTCCGATCCTTAATAGCCATGAGGGTATCGAAATCCAGGTGGTCGTAGTGATCGTGGGAGTAGACAATGAGGTCAATGGTCCCAAAATCTGCCAGCGGATTATAATCTTGGTAAGGAAAACGATGACCAAGGAAGGGGACAGGAGCTACCCATTCTCCTAGCATGGGGTCCAGTAATATCGTTTTTCCACCGCTTTCCAGCCGGAGTGCAGAGTGACCATACCATGTCATAAAATCCTTGGAGGGGTCAAGCTGCAAAGCTGTATCGTTGAGGGCTACGGGTAATAGTGTTTCGGGCTGAGTATGCTTAGCCTGGATATAGCCGACCAAGTCTCCGAAAAGACTGCCGATGTCTTCCTGTAACCGCGTTTTATCCAGATTCCGGAAGGCGCCCATCTTCCAGGCTACGGAACCTTGCTCTTTAACGTATTTCATGGCACCTGCGCTCGCGCCAAATTGTGGGTCATTTCTGAGCTTACGGCCCAGGTAGGCGATGGGCAGTGCTGCAAGACCGACGAGCCAGTGTGGTTTCATGGGCAGAATCTCTTTAATTAACGGGATTAAGCAGTGATAAAACTACAACCAGGCAAGCGAAGAAGGGCTGGGTACCTTCCGGAAGGTATGGTGATGAACCAACCCCCCTCGTGGATCTATCCTGAAAACGCCTACCGTTGAATCGTGTGTATTCGCCGTAAGTAACCACTGATCATTGGGAGACACAATCAGATCCCGGGGAGATTCTCCGCCACTTGGAAAGGTGTCTCTAACGACCAATTTCTTCCCCCGTTCGTCAACCCTTAATACCGTGACGACGCTGAACGTGCGATCGCTGGTATAAATCATCTTACCACTGCTTCCAAACCGGATGGCTGCACCGCTGGCCTCTTCGATTACTCGTTCCGGCAGCGCATTGGCGGTGGTCGCCCGCAATGGTCTGTCTCCGCTAACGTCTATCAGATGGACCTGGCCCACATTTTCTCCATTAACGACCGCAAGATCTCCCTCAGGATGCAGCGCAATATGTCGTGGGCCGTGGCCCTCCTGAAAAGGAAGGTCTAGTTCCGGCCGGCCAGTCAATGTACCGTCCTCTGCCCGATCATATACTTTTAACAGGTCATTTCCGAGGTCGCATACCAAGACCCAATTCTTCTTAGGAACCAGGAGTGCGCAATGGGCGTGCGCCATTTTTCCCTCTTTGGAGGCTTCCAATGTAACGGTCTGCAATTCAGCACCCAGTCTGCCGTCTTCCTGCCGTTCGATCACGTGCAAGTGACCACTGCTGAAGCTGGAAACCAATAGGGTGTTGCCAGCAAAGGCTAAGTGACAAGGATCTTCACTGGCCAAGGTGAAATCACTGATCAGTTCGAATTTTATTTTACCCCTGTTGTTCCTGCTGATCTTGTGCGCCGTTACTCCAGCGCTGCCATTACCGGCAACTTCCTGTACCGCATATACGATGCTGCGTTTACGATCAGTCAGTAGGTAGCTTGGGTCAAGGGCCGGGGTGAATCCCAGGAATTCGATCCGCCCGTCGGTTGGGAAGAAATCATAGGCCGATATACCCCGGGCTTTTCCTTTGGGCCCTTGGGGAATATTGGTGGTATAGCCGCCAACTAGGAGCATTTGCTTGAAGTTTAGATTTGAGGGGCAAAGATCGTTCACAAAAGATTAACAAGGTCGCTTTGCTCCTGTTGCGCGCGCGCTTCGCTCCTGTTGCAGGAGTTACAGGATTGGTTTATTTTGCAACACCTGCAACACCTGCAACACCTGCAACTGGGCGCGAAGCGTCCCTGCAACACCTGCAACTGGGCGCGAAGCGTCTCTGCAACACCTGCAACTGGGCGCGAAGCGTCCCTGCAACTGGGCGCGCAGCGCCCCTTATCCAAAGTCCAGGTCCTCACTGCCAAACATATCCGCCAGGACATCTCTGAAACTGAGGCTGTTTTGCATCGTCTCTTTGTTCAGTACGTCGGTTTCCGCAAGGCCCTGTAAGACCAACTCCATCAGCAGGTAGGTTTCCTCCTTGCCAAGCTTTCGGTCGTGCAAGTGGCCGGTGACGAATTTGCGCAGGCCGGCGACGCCGTCCAACGCCTTATGATAGTCGTCGTTGGAGGCATCATTGAGCAGTTCCACCACATTGCCTCCGCTGAAGAAGGCTCGGATGATGCCATAAGGGTCACTGTCTGAACGGCCACTGGCTTCGGCCTCTTCCGGGTTTGGAAAGAGTTCCAGGAAACTGGTTTTTATGCTTTGGCTGAGGAGCTTCATGGCTACCCCGTAAGCACCTTCCTGTTCTCCTTCGTAGACGAGTTCTACTTTACCGGTAATGGCAGGAACCACCCCCCAAAAGTCAGTAATGCGGGCATTCGTTTTCTTATCACCGGCGAGCAGCGCGCGGCGCTCCGCCGTAGAAATCAGGTTTTCCAGTGCGGTGATGCTCAGGCGGGCCGATACGCCGGATTTTTCGTCAATGTATTCGCTTTCCCGTGCCGCAAAGGCGAGTTGCTCCAACATGGTGTTAAGTAGGTCGTCTACGGCTACCATTTCCGACTGAGACTTCACCAGGTCCGCTTCTTGTTGCGTGATGGCCTTGGCGATCTCGATGGTCTTGGGGTAGTGGGTCAGGATCTGGCTCTGAATCCGGTCCTTAAGTGGTGTAATAATACTGCCCCGGTTGGTGTAGTCTTCGGGATTAGCGGTGAAAAGGAACTGAATGTCAAGCGGCAGGCGCAGCTTGAAGCCCCGGATCTGAATGTCGCCTTCCTGCAGGATGTTGAAAAGGGAAACCTGAATGCGGGCCTGGAGGTCAGGAAGTTCATTGATGACAAAAATTCCCCGGTGGGCGCGCGGGACCAGGCCGTAGTGGATCACCCGTTCGTCGGCATAGGTCAGCTTGAGGGTGGCGGCTTTGATGGGGTCCACGTCGCCAATGAGGTCAGCGACGGAGACATCGGGCGTCGCCAGTTTTTCGACGTACCGCTCATCACGGTGTACCCATTCAATGGGCGTTGCGTCTCCGTGCTGGGCAATGAGGTCTTCCGCGTAGCGGCTGATGGGTGCCAGCGGATCATCATTGAGTTCACTGCCAGCCACTACCGGCATATATTCATCTAAGAGGTTTACCAGCAGGCGGGCAATTCTGGTCTTCGCCTGTCCGCGCAGGCCAAGTAACAGAATACTGTGCCGACTCAATACGGCACGTTGAATATCGGGTAGTACCGAATCGTCGAAACCGATAATGCCGGGAAAGACTTCCTCTTTGGCCTTTAATTTTTTGATCAGGTTATCACGTAGTTCCTGCTTTACGGAGCGGGAAGTATAGCCAGTGGCGCGTAGTTCGCCGAGGGTTTTAGCTTGGGGCATAAGTCTTTTATTTTGGGGTTGCGGATGGTAAACGATGGAGGGCGTAGATAGTTCTTGCTTGGGTGAAAGCGGAAGGGGAGGGCGCGGCCGCCGGTGCCGGGAAAGGATGGAGGAGCAATGGGTCAGGGCCGTGCGACCCGAATGGATGCTTCCTCAAAATTCGGGTGCCGGTTGTTCCTCCAGTTGTAAATGAAGCGTTTTTCTAACGCTGGCTGGGGTTAAAAGCGCCGAAATAAGACCGAAGGCTAAATCCCAGGCAAGCGCTTACATTTGAGGTAAAAAAGTATGCCAAAATTTAAGGAATTCATCGGTCAGGAAGTACTCAACCTGGCCATCGGTTACCTGGCTGGTTTGTTGGCTTCCAACCTGGTCACTACATTTTTCGTCAAACGGGGAATCGGCAACCTATGGGGCCTTACCTCCGGTCGTGATGCCCTCAAACGGGATACCTACGACTGGCTGTTGTTCATCAGTTCTTACGTGATCGGTCTCGCGGTCATGATCGGCGTGCAGTACGGGATGAGGCGGTTGCGCGGTCAAAAGACGGAAACGGTCTGATGATCAATCCCATGCAGCGAATTTCACCTGGAAACGTTCCTACTTCTAAACCCTGTTTATTTATGAAGTACTGCTTTTTCTGCTTGTGCCTGCTATTGACGGCCGGCGAACTCTTTGCCCAGAGTAATCCTCCGGCCCGCGTGAGTAAGCGCTGGCTGGAGAGCCTGGATTCGACCACCCAACGCGAAGTGCTGGAGGAAAGCCGCTTCGCGGCCGGCACAGATATGGAACGGGGGTTCGGCCTGCACCTTATGCCCTTCAGCTTTATCAACGTGCTGCCCCGCCTGCGACTGGGCGCGCAGTTCAAAAGTAACCGGTTCAGTTACCTGCTGGACGTTGAGTATGGCTTTGATCGCTCTTCTGACTTACCAAATGACCTGGCTAAACGGGATTATAGCTTTTTTGGTCTTCGACCGGAAATACGGTACGATGTAGGTAGGAATTACCGGGATGTTTACGTCGGCTTAGAGTTGCCGGTGACCTTCATGGAGCGTAATATTCAGGGCAGGTTCACTACGCTGGAAGGAGACCGGTTATCCGTTGATGTTGCCCGACAAGACCGTTTCCGCCTATCGGCTATCGGCAAAGTTGGTATTCAGCGTCTTATTGGCCGTCACCTTTTCATTGATGTATACACGGGGCTGGGTGTTTTTTTAAGGGACGTGAAATACACCGACCGGGTAGGCGTACGAGAAGACATTGACGATTTTGAAGAATGGGGATTCTTCGGCCCGGTGCAGGAAGGCAGGCGGTGGTTGCCGGAGATGGCACTGGGGTGTCGGGTCGGATGGTGGTTTTGAAAGGGGGAATTATTGAGGTCTTGAGGAGAACCAGGCAGAAGTATAATTTTAGAGTCGGAGCTATTTAGAAAAATTTCTAATAAAGGAAGAAGCGCAACAAAAACTGCCTGTTTTTCTTAGACGGTTAATTCTTCGAAGCCCCCTTAAAGTCAAACTCAGTGAGATACCTCTACGCCTTTATACTTATCTTAATGCTTTCAACGGTTGGTTTTACGCAGCCTGGAAGTGCTGTAGTTGCATCCGGTAGGGTGATTCAGGAGGATAATGAAGCGGTTCTCTCTTTTGCTACCGTGATTGCCTACTCCGCCGCTGACAGTTCCATGGTGACGAATGCAACCACTGACCTGGATGGAAAATTCTCCTTTAATATCCAGCCTGGCAGCTATTACCTGGTGCTCCAGTTTCTAGGTTATGAGAATAATACGCTATCGGATATAATCATCCCCGCTACCGTAAAGAAGAAAGATCTGGGCCAACTAACGATGCGACAAGCTGGCGTTGAGCTTGACCTTATTGAGGTTACGACCGAACGCAGTAGTATGGCGCTAAAACTGGACAAACGCGTCTTTACCGTTGGAAAAGACCTTACCAGCGCGGGTAGTACTGCGGCCGACATTCTCAACAACGTACCCTCCGTAACGGTGGATACCGAAGGAGCGGTGAGTCTGCGGGGTAGTAACGGTGTGCGGATTCTGGTGGATGGTAAGCCTTCAGCTATGCTAAGTTCCGGAGATCTTGACGCACTTCGGAGGATGCAGGGAGACATCATTGAATCCGTCGAAGTCATTACCAATCCTTCAGCCAAATATGAGGCGGAAGGGGAGGCCGGGATCATTAACATCATTCTCAAAAAGGATAAGAAGAAGGGCTTCAATGGTTCCTTCGGTGCTAACGTCGGGGTTCCCGAAAATTTTGGAGCGAGTTATAACCTTAATTATCGACGCAATAACCTCAATTTCTTCTCTAATTTCGGCGTCGGCTACCAACGTACTCCGGGAGGCGGCAGTGCTACCCAGCGTTTCTTCGACGAAGGAGGCCGGCTCGTGGATGCCTTCGATAGTCAGACCGACCAGGACCGCGGCGGACTCGGCGGTAACCTCCAGTTGGGGCTGGATTGGTACCTCTCAGAACGAAACGTGCTCACCGGCTCACTGCTCTACCGTAAATCTAGCGACGAGAATTTCGCTACCGTCACCTACCGGGACCTCAACAGTTCGGGCGATGTGACGGATACCACCATCCGTGAAGGCACCGAAGATTCCAACAACGAACAGCTGGAAACGGCGCTCTCTTTCAAACGTACTTTTGACCAGAAGGACCGGGAATTCACCATCGACTTCAAGTATATTCTTGATGATGACCTTGAGCTTACCGATTTTACCCAGACCAGCACGATACTTGAAGATAACAGACTGCAAAATGCCAGTAATACTGAATACGAAACTAATCTGCTACTCCAGACAGATTACGTGCATCCCTTCAACGATAGCCTCAAGCTGGAGGGAGGTCTGCGGACGGCGCTAAGGACGATCAGAAATGCTTTTCTGGTGGAGGAGGCCGATGCCGCCGGCCAGTTCATTCCCCTTTCTGATTTCGACGACGAATTGGAGTACACCGAAAATATCTACGCAGCCTACTTCATCGGTTCCGGAGAATTTGGTAATGTGGGGGTTCAGGCTGGATTGCGTGGAGAACTATCGGATATCAATGCAACCTTATTAAAGGCAGAGACTGAGAGCCCGCAAAATTATTTCAGCCTTTTTCCGAGCGCATCAGTGTCTTACCAGTTGGCAGAAACAACACAGATTCAAGCGAGCTATAGTCGACGTCTTAGTCGTCCCTATTTTCGCCTGCTGCTTCCCTTTTCTAATTTTAATGATCCTCGTGGTAACCCAATGGGGAACCCTTCATTACGACCTGAATTTACCGACTCCTACGAAGTTAGCGGGTTGCGTTATTTAACTAAAGGTTCCGTCCTTGCGAGCATCTACTACCGCCGAACAACGGGAGTCATCGAACGATTGGTCCTTCCTAACGGAGACGGCACTACCACTCGCTTCCCGGTTAACCTTGCTACACGAAACGCATTTGGTGTTGAATTTAATTTTAATTACGACCTGAACGATTGGTGGAAGGTAAATGCTGATTTTAATCTTTACCAGGCCGACATCCAGGGGAGCTACCAGGAGCAAGATTATTCCGCTAATATTGCTTCCTGGAGTGGCAGGATCAATAATCAGGTTGAGCTAAGCAAAAAGCTGGATTTTCAAATTTCTTTTGATTACCAGGCACCCGAAAATAACGCCCAGGGCCGTACCCTTTCTCGTTACTCATTAGATATTGGAGCGTCACTTGACGTGCTACGAGGAAAGGGATCACTTACCCTTAGCGGCCGCGATATCTTTAATACCCGTATTGAACGTCGCATCGTCGACCTCCCGGGCTTCAAATCGGAAAGCAATTTTCAATGGCGTCGATCACAAAGCGTAGTGATGGGCTTTGTCTATCGATTAAATCAGGACAAACAACCCAAAGGACCGCGAGCTGATGAGTCCAATTAGCCGATTGGCAGATCCATTATCCGTATGGGATATTGTTGCCAGACTTTACCTGCGATGATCTGGTGGATTAAATGTCCTGCGAAAATTCGCTAATTAGAGAAGGAGTCCTATTTTCACCAAACCATGCAAAACCATCCAACCTACCCCCGACTCCTCGAACCCCTTGACCTTGGCTTCACCACCCTGAAAAACCGGGTGTTGATGGGCAGTATGCACACCATGCTCGAAGATATTCCAGGGGGGCATGAACGGTTAGCCGTTTTCTACGCCGAGCGCGCGCGCGGCCAGGTAGGGCTCATCGTTACCGGAGGCGTAGCCCCAAATAAGGCCGGGCTGGCCTTGCCCGTCGGTCACCCGCTTGATAATGAGGACGAAGTTTGGAAGCACAAGGTGGTGACCGATGCCGTCCACGCCGAAGATGGCAAAATCTGTATGCAGATCCTGCATACCGGTCGCTACGGTTACTCTGAGCACAACGTCTCCGCGAGCGACACCAAGGCACCGATCTCACCTTTCCCCGCGCGCGGACTGACCACGGACGAAGTGGAACAAACCATCATAGACTACGTAAAATGCGCCCAATTGGCTCAACAAGCGGGTTACGATGGTGTAGAAGTGATGGGGTCTGAAGGTTACCTGATCAACCAGTTCATTGTCAGCAAGATCAATCGAAGGGACGACAAATGGGGTGGGCCCTACGAGAACCGGATTCAGTTTCCCCTGGAGATTGTCCGGCGGACACGCGAAGCCGTTGGCGAAAACTTCATCATCATCTACCGGCTTTCGATGCTCGATCTGGTGGAAGGTGGCAGCACCTGGGAAGAAGTGGTGCATTTGGCCAAAAAGATTGAAAAGGCTGGCGCTACGATCATTAACACCGGTATCGGTTGGCACGAAGCACGGGTGCCGACCATTGGCACCGTGGTACCCCGCGGCGGTTTTGCCTGGGTGACCAAGCGGATGATGGGGGAAGTCAATATCCCCCTGGTGGCCACCAACAGAATCAATTCTCCTGAGGTTGGAGAACAAGTATTGGCCGATGGTTGCTCCGACATGGTGAGCATGGCAAGGCCTTTCCTGGCCGACGCCAACATTGTAGCCAAGGCCATTGCCGGCAAACCTGAGGAGGTTAATACATGCATTGCTTGCAATCAGGCGTGCCTCGACCATACCTTCACTCTGCAAGTCAGCAGTTGCATCGTCAATCCCCGTGCCTGCCACGAAACGGAACTGGTCATTGCACCTGCGTCCGCGCCCAAAAAACTGGCCATCATTGGCGCCGGACCCGCAGGAATGGCTGCCGCAGCAGTGGCCGCCGAAAACGGTCACCAAGTCGATCTCTACGAAGCGAGCGGTCGACTCGGTGGGCAATTCAACATGGCGACGATCATCCCCGGCAAGGAAGAATATCAGCAGACGATCCGCTATTATGGCGTGATGCTGGAGAAATTCGGGGTAAACGTTCACCTGAATACCAAAGCAACGGCAGAAATGCTGACGGGTAAAGGGTACGACGAGGTGGTCATCGCCACCGGCGTTACGCCCCGTAAGCTGGACTTCCCGGGCGTTGATCATCCCAAAGTACTCGACTACGCCGAAGTGCTGGCCGGAGGCAAGCCCGTAGGAAAGTCCGTAGCCATTATCGGTGCCGGTGGCATCGGTTTCGACGTAGCTGAATTCCTTAGCCATGACTTCGATCACCCTTCCGTCAGTCTCAGCGTCGAGGACTACATGAAGGAATGGGGCGTAGACATGGACTACGAACGCGGTGGCTCCCTGGCAACTGCGCCGGCACCGCTGCCTTCTCCCCGGGAGGTGTTTTTGCTGAAGCGATCCAAAGGCAAGCACGGCAAAGACCTTGGTAAAACCACCGGCTGGATCCACCGTAGCAGCCTGACCATGAAAAAGGTCAATATGCTGGCCCAGTGTACCTACGAGAAGGTGGATGATGCCGGGCTGCACATCACGGTGGCTGGTGAACCCCGGGTACTGGACGTGGAAAACGTGGTTATTTGCGCCGGCCAGGTGCCGCTGCGGGAATTGGCCGACAAGCTGGAAACGAGTGGGATAAAGGTTCAATTAATCGGTGGCGCCCGCAACGCTAAGGAACTGGACGCTAAGCGGGCGATTAAGGAGGCTTTTGAGTTGGTGGCGGGGTTGTAATATAGTGGACAGCGTACTGTAGGGAATTTATTTCGCAAAAGTTTTACCGATATCGAGTAAGACTCACGATATCTTTAGGAGTATGATTTTAAGTGGCTTTTCGTAGGTAAAGTTGTAAGTTTGTGAGACCTATTTACAACTTACCTAAAGCAATCTATTAATGTTAAGATTCTTATTGCCAATAGTCATGTTAATCATGACTAGCCTTTCTCTTTTTAGTCAAGAGGAAATCTTTCGCAAATATTACGGCCTGCCTTATCCCTGGGCGGAAGAAAAGGGATTCTCCATTGAAAAAACCGGAGAAGATGCCTTCGTACTCATAGGCACCAGGGAAAATGCTGAGTCTTCAAGTAACGACATCGCCTTCTGGACCATTGGCCCAACGGGAGGTTTTATCGACAGTACCGTGTGGGCACTACCTAAACATGAAGAACTACTGGAAACTTTTGGTGGGCCAGATGGCGGATTCCTCGTTGTCTATAATAGTGGATATTACAATGAACAAGATACGGTCAATTTGGCCTATTTTAACGCGGACGGTAGCCTAAGTTGGAATCAGTCGTTAATTGATCACGACGATCTAAGGGGGGGGATCAGGGGGCTTGACTTTATCAGCTCGACGGAAGTGGTCCTTGTTTATGCTGAAAATGGAGATTTCCCGGAAACGGCACCTAAAGTAGCCAGCGTGTCGGCCACCGAAGGACTCGTGCCACTTTTCACCTATCTTAATAATGGTTTCTCGGAAATATGGAGTCTTGAACGGCAGACGGATGGTAATCTTCTAATGACGGGAGGTCGAGGAGACGAGGTTTTTGTTACCCTGGTCACCCTAACTGGTGAAGTCCTTTGGGAACAATTATTTAAGTATGCTGTCAACGATCCCAATGCGCGTGCGTATGAGTTTCTCTCATCTGCTCACCGCCCTCCTGGTGATTCGGTAATTGTGGTTGCGGGAAGAAGGGACCTGAGCCGTGCTTTTATCACTATGGATACTTTGGGTAATCGAATTGAAGAGCACCTGATATCAGGATTAACCGATTTTCATGAAGGAGAAAGGGCGACCTGGTACGGAAAAAACAAAGTGTTCATCAATAATCCTGTTGACCAATACTATCAACTCATTGAATTAAATAATTACGTCCCAACTAACACCTTTGTGGAAGAAAGCAGATATGTGGATGGTTTTGAATTATTCGGTTCGTATTATATAGAGAGTCGTGATATTATGCTCTCGGCGCTCTATGATGATGGTGATCAGGCTTTCTCGCGGTTTGATAATTCGGACCAATCTTTAACGTTTTTTAAAGGAGGAAGCGCCTGGTATGATGATGAAGAGAACGCACGCGGGATTGTTGCACTTCCGGATGGCAAATTATTGCTACAAACCGTCAGTGCAGGTCCAGATGGTCAGGCCGGTATAAGCTTTTGGACCATCGACTCTTTAGGCGAGCTACTTGTTGAACGCACAGTAGTCAACAATGGAGCATTTGTGGTGCCAACAAGGGACGGAAATTTCCTGATTCATCATCGCAATAACACGGGGTTAGTGGTAACCAAAGCGGACCCGGCAGGAAATGAGTTGTGGAGGGCTGAACCCGAAACGGACCAAATTGGTTTCAGATCTAATTTTATAGCAGACCTTGGGCAAGGGGAATTTGCCTTTTCGGAAAGCAAGTTCACCATAGATGATGAAGGTAGTGGTTATTTCCGCTCCAGAGTTGTTTATGCCGATTCTACCGGTGCAGAATTGAATTCTTTTTATACGGAGCGAACGGGATTTTTTTCCTGTATGCAGGTAGACCAAGAAGGCAACCTTCTTATTGCTGGATCCTCGTATGAGGATGACAGCACTCTTGTTGTTAGCTATGATCTTACAAGCGGGGTGGAGAACTGGAGGAATACCTACCAAATTCCGAACTTTAACTTCTCATCAGAGACGAAACTGCTTTCTATGCGCGACGGGGCAATTGGGGTTTTAAACTATATTGGTCGTAGAGGAAGTATTGAGGATAGGCAGCTTGATTTTAGAAAATTAGGTGCTGATGGTGCTGATCTTGGTAGGATAGTAATAGAAAGTGGACATTTTATCCCCTATGGACATCAACTGGCTCAACGACCCAATGGTAAGGTTACGCTGGTGTTTGGCTACAACACCAGGAGGGTAGGCGACCCCCAATTACTCCGCGTTGTAGAGGTTGATCCGGTAGCGATGACGTTAGTAAACACATTCGAATTTTCGAACTTTTATACGAGTATATATCCCGCAGATATTGCTTTCGTCGATACAGCCCGTACAGCCGTTATCGCCACTGGCTACGCTTCGGAAACAAGCATTTCCAGCGACGTTTTTGTTATCGTTTTTGATTCAGAAGGCAACATCACCGATATAAGAGGGCAGGAGGCCCTGCCGCTGGAGGTAACCATGAGCCCTAACCCGACGCCGGATGTGCTCTGGATTACTACTTCAGGAACCGCGACTACTGGACCGCTTAGTGTAGAACTGTTCGATGTATCCGGCCAGCAGCTGGTTCGCAAAGAGTTCACTACTCCGGATCAAACTGAACTGGATCTGCGCCCATTTGCTGCTGGTACCTACTTTGTGTTGGTGCGCGATCAGCAGGGGCGTTCCGTTACCCGCAAGGTGATCAAGCAATAGTCCTTGGAACTATCTAAGGCTCCCTGCCTCCGTCGAGGAAAGCCCGCCTTTGGTAGACTAAGCGCTTCCTCTGCACGGTTCCCCGCAAAAACTTTTGCATATTTACTGGTAACTGCTGGTATAAACGAACTATTCGTATATTTGCAGCCATTTCGCGAAAACCGGGTCTGGGAGGCTCCGGTCTGGCGATTGCCGGGTTTCATACCGTTGGCCTTCGTAAGGAGGCTTTTGTTATGTAAACCGGCAGCTTCACCCTTTTTCAAATAGTGTTGGTCCTACCATAGGGTCGGCCCACGCTGAACCTAAATTTTTATCATTATGCAAGGTAAAGGAATTATCAAATTCTTCCTTGTGGTCATGCTGATCGTGACAGCCGTACAGTACCTCTACATCATTCCCACCAATGGGGCAGAAAATGATGCCGAAGACTTTGCGACAGAGCAATCAGGAGAGACCGAAGGAGAGGAGTTTCGCGCTAATTACGCGTTCTACCTCGACAGCATCTCCGATCAGGAGATCCTTAAAGTACCCGGATTCAAATCGTTCACCTACCAGGACCTTAAGTCTAAGCAACTTAACCTGGGACTCGACCTTAAGGGCGGCATGGCCGTCGTTATGCAAGTCGATCTGGAGGAATTTCTCCACGCATTAGCAAGGAAGACGAAAGACAACATATTTGAAGAAGCAACTACTAAAGCCTCCCAAGCTCAGAAGAATGCACAAGATGATTACATCGCCCTGTTTGCTGATGCGTGGCAGGAAGTTCGTGGCACCAAGACATTGGCCCCTTACTTCGCCACCAACGACGCCCTTCGCGACGAAATCACCACCTCTACTTCAGATGCAGAGGTCATCCGTATTCTTCGCGAAAAAGCAACCGAAACCGTTAGCCTGACCTACGATCTGCTTAAAAAGCGTATCGATCAGCTGGGCGTTGTCCAGCCTAACGTCAGCCTCGATGCCGACCGCGACCTCATCCTCGTGGAACTTCCCGGTATCGAGAACCCGGAGCGTGCCCGTACTTTCCTTCAGGCAGCCGCCAAACTGGAATTCTACCACGTTAAGCGTGTAGACAACTCCGACATCAATGCCCTGGTCGCTCTTGACCAGCAGCTGGATCGTGAGGCGAAGATCAAAGCCGGCCGCGACAGCAACTTCGTTGAAGTCAAAACCTGGCGTGTAGATACTACCTACGCCCTGGATACCCTTGGTAACCTGACGGATCAGATTGCTAACATCGACTCAACTGAAACCACTAACCAGACTGCCGGACCACTGTTCAGCCTTTTCAGCCCCAACACGGGTAACCTGGGCCAGGCTGTTCTCGGTATCGCAACGGAGAGTAACCTGGACACCATTACCAAGCTGCTGGAATCTCCTGCAGTTGCCCGCCAGTTCCGTGGTGTGATCTTCCGTTGGGAAGAAAGCCCACTACCTGGTGAAAATGGAGAAGCCACTGACCTTTTCGCCCTTTACCAGTTGGAAATGCCCCGCTCCGGCGAGGCGCTGCTGACCGGTGAGGCGATTACCAGTACCAGTTCCGGCCCTCAGCCCGACGGTCAGGTAGCCGTAAACCTCAGTATGAACTCTGAAGGCGCCCGCACCTGGGCCCGGATGACGACCGAGGCGGCGAACGACCAAAATCGGCAGGTAGCTATCCTGCTTGACGATAAGGTTGTCTCTGCACCACAAGTAAACGGTCCAATACCCGGTGGTAACACTGCCATTACCGGTAACTTCGACGTACAAACAGCTACTGACCTGGCCAACATCCTGCGGGTAGGTCGACTGCCTGCGCGTCCGGAGATCATCCAGGAAAGTATCGTCGGTCCATCACTCGGTGCCGCCAACATCAACAGTTCCATTACGGCCCTGCTGATTGGTTTCGGCCTCGTACTGGTGTTCATGATGTTTTACTACGGTGGTGCCGGTATCATTTCGATCCTCGCCCTGCTGCTTAACCTGATCTTCATCTTCGGTGCCCTGTCCAGCTTCGGTACGGTCCTTACCCTTCCGGGTATTGCCGGTATCCTGCTCACGATCGGTATGGCCGTTGACGCCAACGTAATCATTTACGAACGCGTACGGGAAGAACTCCGCGCCGGCAAGACAGATCGAAACGCCATAACCGACGGTTTCAGTAACTCTTACTCTGCCATCATCGATGCGAACGTAACCACCTTGTTGGTGGCCGGTACGCTTGCATGGTTTGGCCTTGGCCCCATCAAGGGCTTCGCTGTAGTACTGATCGTAGGTGTAATTGCTTCCGTCTTTACCGCCGTACTCGTTGGTCGCCTGGCCATCGAATGGTGGTTGGACCGTGGCAAGTCCCTTTCTTTCTGGACTGCTCCGAGTAAGAACCTCTTTGCTAATGTCAACATCGACTGGATGGGCAAGCGTAAGTTTACTTACACGCTCTCTGGCCTGATGGTAGTTGCCTCCCTCGCTTCTGTCGCAACTCGTGGTTTCGACCTCGGTGTCGACTTCAAGGGTGGTTACAGCTACGTAGTTGAGTTTGACCAGGACATCGACAGCGAAACGCTGCGTACTGCCCTGACCGAACCATTCGGCGGTGTACCTACCATCAAGGCGGTTGACAGTGACAATACTTACAACATCGTGACGAACTACCTGATCGACGCCACCGATAAGATCGATGGCAAAGAACCACAGGAAGTTGTGCTTGAGGCGTTGTTCACCGGTGTTCAGACAGCTACTGGCGACAGCGGCATGTCTTTTGACAATTTCAGCCATACTGAGAGCGACAGCGGTACCCATATTACCAGTGTAAGTAAAGTAGGTCCTACCATTGCCGACGACATTAAGCGTTCCGCTTTCTGGGCTGGAGCCATTGGTCTACTCTTGATCTTCTTGTACCTCCTGCTTCGTTTCAACAAGTGGCAGTACTCGTTGGGTGCCATCCTGGCCCTCGCGCACGATAGCATCATTGTACTTGGTATCTTCTCCTTCGGCTGGGCTCGTTTCGGCTTCAACATGGAAGTTGATCAGGCCTTTATCGCAGCTATCCTTACGGTAATCGGTTACTCGATAAACGATACAGTAGTTGTATATGACCGTATTCGGGAATACCTCAACACCTATGTGAGCCGCGGTAAGACCGAGGTGATCAACGGTGCCATCAGCAGTACGGTATCTCGTACCGTTATTACCTCCGTCACTACGATGATCGTGGTCCTCGTGCTCTTCCTCTTCGGTGGTAGCAGCATCAAGGGCTTTGCCTTCGCACTGTTGGTAGGTATCATTGTTGGTACGTACTCTTCCATCTTCATTGCTACGCCAATTGTCCACGACCTTACTGAGGACATGGAAGCAAAGACGACTGAAGCGACTCCCGTAACTTCGAAAGCCTAAACGTTTCCTCCCAGACGTTTAAGGTTTAATAAAGAAGCCCCTCTTGCCATTGGCAGGAGGGGCTTCTTAGTAGCTAGCAACTAGTTCTTAGCTCCCTAGCCCCTGGCTTCTAAAGTGGCGCGGTCGCAGGTGCAATGGGAAGTTAAAGAAGCAAGGAGCGGCCCCGGACGAAGCTACCTCCGGTAGCGAGCGGAAACGTTGGCCTCTGGCCGCGTGGCGGTGTTGCGTTGAAAAGCGAATTAGTGACCAGTGGACTGATTCAGCAGTTTCGTGAATCAAGGCGTTATCACAGGGGCGGGGCTTGCCCCAGCCCCTAAAGGCAGATTGGATTCGCCGTTCGCTTAGCGAACGAATGAAGCGTTTTCAGGGTGTCGATACGGACTGGGACAAGCCCTACGGACTGCACACATTTTTACATGGCTCCCCGTTACACCTCCCTGCCGGGGGCTTTCTTTTCGCTTCGCGGCTACTTCGTGGTGAAGGCCAAAAGAAACAAAAGCCTTTGGCTGTGCCGATGTCTGATCGTGAACCTCCAGCCGAAAAACCTAAAATGCAAAAACTCGCCTTACCGCTTTGAGCCTTGCTTAACAGCCTTTCGGTTCTCCCCGACAGCCTGCTAGCCAGATTTAAGCACAGCGTGAAAGGCGGTTCGCCGCGAAACGCTACAGCTCGGGCCTAGAGTGCCCTTCGTCCGGGATGATTTCAACGTTTTTCGCCTTGTCTGGCTGCGACAGCGAGTAAATAACCCCGCCAGCCAACAACCCGAAAATGACCACTAGTGATATCCAGTCTTCCGGGTGCCAGACCTGGTGGAGCATCATCTTTACACCTACGAACAGCAGGATTAAAGCCAGGCTGTATTTAAGGTATTCGAACTTGTTGATCATCGAAGAAAGGACGAAATACAGGGAGCGAAGGCCCAGGATAGCCAGGATATTGGAAGAGAAGACCAAGAAGGAATCTGTAGTAATACCCAGTATGGCAGGGATGGAATCAACGGCGAAGATAACATCCGTGGTTTCTACCATAACGAGGGCGATGAACAGCGGCGTAGCTGCCCGAACGCCCCTGCGCTTGAAGAAGAAATCGTGGCCGTGATAATCTGACGTAACCGGTATGACTTTTTTTATGTACCGGATAATTGGATTTTCCGAGGGATGAATGTCTTCGGCATCACCCACTACTTTGTAGGCACTGTATAGGAGTAGCAGCCCAAAGACGTAGAACATCCAGTCAAATTGCTGCAACAGGAATACGCCGGCCAGAATCATCAGCAGGCGAAATACTACTGCTCCGAGGATTCCCCAGAACAACACCCGGTGCTGGTATTGAGGCGGAACCTTAAAGTACCTGAAGATGACGGCAATGACAAATACATTGTCCATGCTTAAGGACAACTCCACGAGGTACCCCGTGAGGTAATTGATGGTGGCTTTTTGCGGCGTTAAGGTGGATTCGATCCATCCATTTTGATACACCAGATAAATGACGCCACTGAAGGACAAAGCGATTGTGGTCCACAAAGCGGTCCATTTCAGGGCTTCCCTGGTTCTGGGTACGTGGTCTTTCTTATTGAGGACAAAAAGATCGAGAAAAAGGAGTAGGCCGACGAAGAGGAAAAAACCGATCCAGATGATGGGCATGAGGGAGGGGAGATAAATCGCTAAGAGCGGATTTTCAAACAGGTTCTAAAGGTATAACGGGTAACTTTGATATAAGTATGGTTTGGCAATTGATTGCACTTTTATCTTTCAATTGCACCTGCGGCCGCGCCCTAATCAGGAACTAAGAACTGGAACATAGTAACCAGGGAACTAGCAACTAGTTTTTAGTTCCTGGCTTCTGGTTCCTGAAATGTGTAAAACCCTGTGGAAATCCTGCGGAAAACTTCCGGCCGCCCTGACTAACAATCTACCGGTATAACATTCTACCTTCGCCCTCTATGCGTCTACGCCAACTTGAGATAAAAGGCTTCAAAAGCTTTGCTAACCAGACGGTCGTCAATTTTGATGAGGACGTCATTGGAATCGTAGGCCCTAACGGGTCCGGAAAGTCGAACATCGTCGATGCCATTCGGTGGGTTCTGGGCGAGCAGAAAGGTAGTGAACTGCGGCTGGACAAGATGAGTTCGATCATCTTCAACGGGACTAAAAGTAAGAAGGCGGGTAACCTGGCTTCCGTCAGCCTGACCTTCGACAATGATAAGGGGTTGCTGCCTACAGAATACAATACGGTGACCATCACCCGCATGTTGTACCGTTCCGGCGACTCCGAATACCGCCTCAATGGGGTTCAGTGCCGGCTAAAAGACATCACCAGCCTTCTGCTGGATACTGGCATTGGTTCCAATTCTTACGCCATCATTGCCCTCGGTATGGTGGATGATATCCTTTCGGACAAGGACAATAGCCGCCGAAGGATGTTTGAGCAGGCAGCTGGGGTCAGTAAATACAAAGCGCGTAAGCGGGAGACGCTGAATAAGCTGAAGAACACTGAAGGCGACCTCGACCGGATTGAGGACTTACTGCACGAGATTAATAACAACCTCGTCAGCCTGGAAAAGCAGGCTCGCCGGGCCCGCCGCTACCTGGAGCTGAAAGCCCAGTACAAGGAACTCAGCCTGCAGCTCACCCAGGTAAAGGTTTCTGCCCTGCGGGAAGACTACGGTAAACTCAAAGGCCAGATTACCGAAGCAGAGGATAAATACCGCGCTACCGACGTTAAAATCCGAACCCTGGAAGCTAACCTGGAAGCAGAACGTGCGAAGCACGTTGACAAGGAAAAACTGCTCGGTGAACGCCAGAAGAAACTCAACGAGCTGGTTAACGAACTGCGAGGCCTGGAAAATGAAAAGCAGATGCTGGCCCAGCGCAAGACTTTTGTGCGCCGGCAGACCGAGAAACTCCAGCAGGATATTGCCACCGCGGGTGGGCAGCTGACCGACTTCGTTTCCCAAATAGAGGAAATGGATCAAAAGATTGCCGTTGAAAAGGAATTGGAGACGGAGCGAAAAACGGGGCTTGACGCTGCGGAAGAAGCACTGAAAGAAATCCGGGCCGGACATGAGTCGTTAAAGGGTCGGCTGGATGAGGGGCTCAAAGCCCAGCAGGAAGAGGAACGAAAGATCTTCGAGTTGGAAAAGCGGCGTGCCATCAACGGTAATCAGGTGGAGAACTTCAAATTCCAGATTGAACGCAATGCCGGCGAAATGGATGATCGGCGGGGGGAGAAAGAGAGTTTGGAAACCGCGCTGAAAGAACTGGAAACGGAAGAAGCTAAGCAGCTTAAAGCGATCGAGGCACTGGAAGTTCAGGAAACCGCACGCCTTGACGCACTCGACAAGGCTACGGAGGCAGTTGACCGGCTGCAGAACGAAGAAAGCAAAATCAACCGTGGGCTCGACGCCCGGAGGAATGAGTTCAAGCTCACGAAGAGCATGATCGACAGCCTGGAGGGCTTTCCTGAATCCATACGCTTCCTCAGCCAGAGCAAGCAGTGGAAGGAAGATCCGCAGTTGTTGTCTGATCTGGTGCTGGTTGATCAGGATTATCGGGTAGCCATCGAAAACTATCTCGAAAGTATCCTGAATTACTACGTGGTGGAGGACGCCGGGGAGGCGGCCCAAGCCATCTCTTTATTGAGCAAAAGCCAGAAGGGTAAAGCAAATTTCTTCCTCCTCGATGCGATTCCTGGCTACCAGGGCGGGCCTGCGCTGTTACCTCCGGGAACGCGCCTGGCCACCGACGTCGTTAAGGTCGACAAAGTCTTCCAACCCCTGCTGGACCACTTGCTGCACAATGTACTGGTAACCGATACCGACGCCCTCCCCGAACGGCCACCGGAAGGCATCACTGTGTTGACCCGAAGCGGACGGTTTATCCGTCGTCCATTCTCCGTTAGTGGCGGTAGCGTGGGGCTTTTTGAAGGGAAGAAAATTGGTCGGAAGAAAAACCTGGAGGTGCTTGAAAAAGCCATTGAAGCGGCTGAGAAACAGGCCCGGGCCATCGAAAAAGAGCTCTACCAGGAGCGCAATAAACTAAACGAACTGCGGCAGCGCCGGGTGGACAAAGACATCCAGGAAAAGCAACGCGAATTAAGCAGATTGCAGCAGAAGCGTGCGGGGCTACGGGCCCGGGTGGAGAGTTTTGTGAATTACTTCACCGAAACGCAGACTAAAAACGATAACCTGGATAAACAGGTGAAGGAGATTGTGAAAACCAATGCTGTCATCGTTAAGGACCTGGAAAAAAGCCAGGCTGAGGTAGAAAAAATGCGGGAACAGCTGGCTGGTACCGACGGTAATTACCGCCAGTTGAGCGAGCAGCTCAGTGAAGCCAGTGCTGCTTACAACCAACAGAACATTCAGTACATCCAGCAGCAAAACCAGGTACAGACCCTGGAGCGGGAACTAAATTTTCGCAGAAATCGACTAAAGGAGCTTGGTGACCAGGATGTAAGCAATAAAACGCAGCTGGAGCAACTGGCTAAAGAGGCCCGTCAGTTTGAGGAGCAGGAGAAGGTCCAGGCCAAGAACCTGGAGGTGATGTACGCCAATAAGACGGAGTACCAGACTACTTTGAATGCGGCCGAGCAGGATTACTTCAGTGCGCGGACGACGATCAACAGCATGGAAGATGAGCTGAGGCGGGAGAACCGCTTCCGGCAAGATGGCCAGATTTTGGTCAATCAGCTCAAGGAAAAATTTACGGACATTAAGTTCAAAATCAATGGTTTAGCCGAGCGGCTCAAAATTGAGTTCAACATTGGACTGGAAGAGCTTGGACAGCTTGAAATCGAAGAATGGGTCGGAGCTACCGGTGATCTTGAAGTGAAGGTCGACCGCCTGCGCGGCCGCATTGGAAACTACGGGGAGATTAACCCGATGGCCGTGGAGGCATACGATGAGATGAAGGAACGCCACGACACCATCTCCAAGCAGCGGGACGATATCGTGGCCGCCAAGGCTACGTTGATCAAAACCATCAAAGAAATTGAGAACAAGGCGACGGTGCAGTTCCTTGACGCCTTTGAGCGGGTGCGGACGTACTTCATCGACGTATTCCGTAGCCTGTTTACCGAGGACGACAATTGTGACCTGATCCTGCTGGACCCGGAGAACCCGCTTGAATCCAAGATTGAGATTGTCGCTAAGCCTAAGGGAAAACGACCCACTACGATTAGCCAGTTATCGGGTGGAGAGAAAACACTGACGGCTACAGCTTTGCTGTTTGCGTTGTACCTGCTGAAGCCAGCCCCGTTCTGTATTTTTGATGAGGTTGATGCCCCGTTGGACGATGCGAACATTGCCAAGTTCAACAAGATCATCAAGAAGTTCAGCAAAGACAGCCAGTTCATCATCGTCACCCACAATAAGCTGACGATGGAGGCGGTGGATACCATTTATGGCGTTTACACCAACGAGCAGCAGGGTAGTGGAGTGCTGCCGGTTCAGTTCAAGGAGCTGGAGGGGAGTATGGTTTTTGAGGCGGCCTGATCTAGGCACTAGAAACCAGGAGTTAGTAGCTATCGTTTGGCATTAGGGTAGGCCAGCTAGTCCTGCTCACTTGCTTTTAACATCGGTGCTTCCGCATTTGCTGAAGGCTACTTTACGGGCTACTATTGGAGGCATTTAAAGAAGGCTGGGTAGGTAAGCGCTTGCTCCGGGAATAGGGTGGGGCGGCGCAGCGCAGGTGCATAAAAAGGTATAGGGCAAGGATGGCAACCCTGCTTTTACACCCTTGCCTGCATCCCGCGCCCGCGCCGTTATGTAGACATAATACTTACCGTCGATATTCGAATTTCCTGATGGCTTTTTCCTGCTTACGAACATTGTCGTAACTGCCGTCAAAAGTGAACTTCTTTGATGAATTCCCGATAACAAGGCCTATAATGCCACCCACAACAGCCCCCGGAATCATCATGAATGCGCCTATTTCTCCGGGGCCACAAGGGCCTATTGGCTTTACCCTTATGGGAGAGCCCAGAAAATATACCGTTCGATAGCTGCAATCATCACCTTGCCCCGCAAGCCAACCGACCATGTAACCAGTAGCTACGCCGCCAAGCACGCCCAGGATAGCGCCAGTAGTACCGCTGCCTTTTTTTCGAAGTTTGATGGCATCTACGGAGGAAAACGGCCTGTGGATCAATGCACTGGGCTGCTCTAAACCCATTACCGTGTTGGCCAAATAGAGGCCAGTGGAGTCAAGGTGCTGAAAGTAGCCGAAGTAGGAGCTTTCTCCAGAGAAGACTTTAATCTTGCTTACTACTTTACCCGGCTTTGACTGTCCGGATAAACTTAGCGAGAGTAAGAGAAGGCTACTTATGAGAAGGAAGATGCGAGACGAAAGGAAATTCATAGCAGTACACTTTTATAGTGAAAAAATCGAGTGCTACAAACTTGGTCTCTAAGGGGGAATGATTAACCTGAAACTGTCATTAAGACATTGCAGAAAGATTGGTGGCAGGTAAATTTTTTGCTGCCTAATGGCTAAGATAACGATTTAGCGATTATTGACCAAAATGACTTCAAACAGCAGATGACTCAGTAAAATGTTCTCCAGCTCCTACTTTTTTGGTTTGGCCATGTTCCACAAGTAATTATCATTAGCGTCCATGCACCATCTATACAGAGAATCAAAAACAAAAGGCATCCTCCACCTATGGCAGGGCGACAATAACCTGCACCGGGAGGCTTTTGCTGAGGATGCAAGCTATATGCTCACCATCGCCTGGAACCGTGGTGCCACACAGACTTGTTGGGTAGATGATGTTGCCCATCAAGTACCGGCCAACGGCCTCATCCTGCTGATCGATCAGCAAACTTACCGTTTTGAACGACCTGAAAATATTACCGCCTGGGGTTTTAACCGGGAGTTCTACTGTGTGATCGATCATGATGCAGAAGTGAGTTGTGTGGGCTTCATCTTCTACGGATTCCCCAGCCCCATGGTGCTGGAAGCGGATGAGAAAACCATGAAGAAAATGGAGTTGTTATTGCCCGTTTTTGCAGACGAGTTTACGACTCCCGACAACATCCAGGGGGAAATGTTGCGCATGCTCCTCAAGCGACTGATCATTATCATCACCCGGGCCGCCAAGGTGCAGCTACTACCCGAAGACACGATCGCTCCGGAATACGACCTCTCCCGGCAGTACAGCCTGCTCGTAGAGAAACACTTCCGGGAACACCACCAGGTGGCGGATTATGCTTCGATGCTGTTTAAGTCGCCGAAGACGTTGAGTAACCTCTTCAAGAAACTGGGGCAGAAGACCCCGCTACAACTCATCCATGAACGCCTGGCGCTTGAAGGGCGCCGGCTGCTACTGTATACCGATAAGCCGGTGGGGGAGATTGCTGATGAATTGGGCTTTCTGGAAAGTGGGCATTTTAGCCGGTTATTTAAGCGGGTTACCGGGGAGTCGCCTAGTGGGGTAAGGGGGTAGAGGCAGGTTTACTTTTTGGCCTGATCATTATGGAAAAGTAACGATGCTTTAGCTTTAGGATGCTTGTTGCGTGTGCTGGAACTATCGTTCAATAAGTAGTTCTGTGTTGCTTTCGAGCCCCACCAAATGGATGTCGAAGATCAGATTACGACCCGTGCTGGCGAGAAACTCATTTACCCAAGAGAGCATTTGGTGAGTACCCCCGATGTTCACTACGCTGGTATTGCCTATTGGTACTAGGATGGATATGTTTCATAAAAATGAGAATAGACGTCTACGCTAAAGATAATGCTTTTTTTGTCGCAAAACACCCCTCGGATTGTCGATATTACACCCGCCCGGGCAAGAATTTAACACCCATCTTTGCATCAAAACAATATAAGCAATGGAACCAACCAGACCAAAAACAATCACTGTTGAAACAAAAGTCGATCGTCCGATCGCGGAGGTCTGGACCTATTGGACCGACCCATCACATATCGTGAAATGGAATTTCGCAAATGATGATTGGTGCTGCCCAAACGCTAAAAATGAGCTTAATGCCGGTGGGGAATTTTCCTGGCGTATGGAGGCCAAAGATGGATCCATGGGTTTTGATTTCAATGGAAAATATTCAAAAGTAGATCCATTAAAAGTGATTGCAGGACAAATAGAAGATGGACGAAGCATGCAAGTCCAATTTGAAGATCTTGGGGACAAGACCTTGGTCACGGAGATCTTCGAGATTGAGGATACTAATACCGCCGAGCAACAGCGGGGCGGATGGCAATCCATACTGGAGAATTTTAAAAGGTATGCGGAAGGTCATAGTAACAACCTCTGAAACAAATTAATCCCGACGAAATTAATTCGCAATGAGTAAATTCAATCCAGTAACATGATACAGCCCAAAATTTCTCTTGGTGATTACGGATTTATGGTCCTGGGCAAGGATACCGAGGGTAATACGTTTGGCTTACACTCCATGGTATAAATAACGCTCTTAATTACTTATGCTATGGCAAGTTCAACTCCCAGGTCAGTTGATGAATACATGCAGAGTCTATCACCCGAGATGCAGGTAATTCTAGCGCCCATCCGAGACACAGTTTTCGAAGCTGCACCTAATGCAGTGGAAGGCATAAGTTACCAGATACCTACGTATAAGCAAGCCTAGCGAATGGCTTCCGTTCTTCCTTATTTATTCCACCTGATTCAGAAGCTGTCCGGTACGCAGGCCATTTTTCTGATTTTTTCCAGTCCTTCAACTAAAAATTTAACCACCATTTTATTGACCAGCCAATGCGGCATTTTTTTAGCATCGAATTGTACACTATTTATGGCTTTGCAATGGCTGCCAGCACCTGGTGAAAATTTCCAGGAACCTCTGAAGACTTGAATTCGAGATAGCTTTTTAGATGGCGGTGGAACTGACGCGTCCTCCCAGCCTTCTTGCCAATTAACCCCTTCGGCAGAATTTTCGGAATCTTGAAAGAAGAAATAACGGACGCTCATTTCTGTATCTTTAAAAGGAAAGGGTTCATTGTGAATGACGTAGGTTAAGAGACTGTCCTTAGAAGCTCTGACAATTTCATAGGTAGGGAATTTTTTACTATTCGAATCACTAGCCAGATTATAAATATCTTGCTTAAATGAAGACATACAAGCTTTTGGAGACGATCTTATTCCCCCTTCGATTTTGTATTCTAAGAAATTTGTATCAAATATTTTTCGAGTGGATATCACCCAGGTAGGATCGTCGCTTTTGTCGGCTTTTACTATTTTCCATTCGTGTTTTTTCCACTCTTTAATGCTTTTATCTCTAGGTGATGTGCAGCTGTGGCAACTAAATATTATAAGCAGCAGGAAGAGGAAGTGGGAAGCAGTTGCAATTCTGTTATTCATGTTACAGGTTTTTTGTCGATCAAAGGTATGCCTCGACGAAAAGCCTGCCATTCACTTAAGTTAATTTCGTCACAGTAGGATGGAGCGTCTTAGGTTTTTTCTTCGTTAACCTTTTCCGTATTCGACTCAACGACTGTGGCTTGATGCCAAGATAGCTGGCAATCTGGTGTTGCGGCACCCTGTCTAAGAGAAGGGGCCTTGTTGCAAGTAGATTGAGGTACCTTTCTTCAGGCGATGACGTAACAAATTGGCTCCACTCTTCTTTTGCACTGTTTATTTTTTCTATGGCAATTTCTTGAAAAACAGCATCTAACCTTGGAAGGGCTGCACGTATCTCCTCCTCAAAACTCTGGTTGCTGATGGTTAGAATGCAATCTTCAACGCACTCCCAATAGAATTTAGAGGGTTTACTGTTGCGGGAATGAGGCGTGAATGTATCTCCTTCCATAAAGAACGCAGTTGACTTTTCCTCTCCATCTTTTATTATGTATTCTCTAACACAGCCTTTTACTACCATGTAGCATTTTGTCGGAATTTGTCCTTCTTTTAGCAAGAGTGTACTTTCTTTAAAGTCGTCGACAATGGTCATTTTAACGATTATCTCAATTTCCTCCTTGTTGAGCATTTTTATGTTGCTGATTAAGGATCTTATTTTTTCTTTTAGGTGCATTGGTTTAAATTAAAACTGACTTGTAAATTGAGTTCTGGCTGACCTGTTTTTTGAGGCCAGTACCGATTTTCAGGATACATCGTAAATAAGAATAGGCTCCTGAAATCCTTTAAGTTTTGTTCTCATTTGCCCAATTGGATGAATCCAGTCCGCATTTTTACGAAAAGTAGATTCAGATGCCAAAATTTGATTCGGAATGGCCAATGATTCTAATCTTGATGCAATATTTACGACCTCGCCAACTACTCCGTATTTCATTCTCTTTTTTGAACCGATGTTTCCAACAATTAGATGGCCGCTGTTGATCCCTATGCCCATTTCTAAGGATGTCAAGTTCTTTTTTAGCAGCTTATTGTTGACCTGCTTCATCGCTTCTTGCATCTCCCTTGCACAAACAATCGCTTTTTTAGTACAATCCTGAACGTGATTAGGTGCGCCAAATACAACCAGAATTCCATCGCCCATTATTTCGTTGATGTATCCTTCATGTTTGTGAATTATGGTGAACATTTCATCAAAATACAAATTGAGGATCTCGACAATAACGTTAGCCTCGTATTCTGAAGAAAGCGAAGAAAAACCTCTTAAGTCACTCATCAGTATGGTAACAAACCTATCCTCGCCGCCTAATTTTGGTTGTTGTTCCTCATTGATCACGCTATCCAATAGTGATTCACTCATATATTGTCCGAACAACTGCTGGTAATATTGCTTAGATTGTAATAACCCTTTGTTTAAAGATTCTAATTTCTCCTTTGATTCTTGAATTTGGCTTTGAATGCTCCCTAATTTATACATCCGAAGTCGTTCTACCAGCAGTTTTCCTAAGGCTTTAAAAACATTTAATTCTTCCTCGTTAAGCTTTCTTGGAATAGTGTCTGCTATGCAAAGTGAGCCAATATTGTTGCCCAATAGGCTGGTTAAAGGAAAACCTGCGTAAAATCTGATTTTTGGATCATTGACTACCATTGGGTTGTCAAAAAATCGTTCGTCTTTTAGGGTGTCTTCAATTATGAAAATTTCATTCTGTAGAATTGTATGTCCACAAAAAGAGGTTGATCTGTCGGTTGAAAGGTTACTTATGCCACAAGAGCTATGTATTATTTGTTTTGTGCTTTCAATAGATGAAAAGTAGGCTATAGGTACATCCAGGCATTTCGATACAATCAAAACAATCCTTTCGAAGTGTTCAGCCTTATCAAAGGATGTTAAGTTAAGTGCAATGGTATCCGCCAGTCTTTCTTCTTCATTTTCTGGGAGTAGTGGTTCTTTCATTTCTTAATGTTTATAACCCAATTAACGACGTATTGTACTGGGGCCATCTGTCAAAAGAGGTGTAACCTCATCCATGCTAGTAAATACTAAGCTTTTGCAGAGTTGATTTTCGTGGTCGCGAATATCGGACTTTTTCGACCGTTTTCTTATCGTGTAGGTGCTGAAAATGGGAGGAAGCCATGTAGCCTTGCCCTAGCACCTCCAGCGAACTGGTCGGCTTAGGATGCTAACGACTAATGAAGCAGAGTATATTGCCTAGCCGATAGTACCGCCTATGACCTTCCCACCGGTTCCGCTTCTTTCAGTCCTGCTAATTTCATTTCCAAGCCCTATTTTAGCCCAATGAAACACCCCTTCCTTTCCATCCTTATCCTACTCTTCCTGGTTCAATCCTGCGGTAACCCCATTAAAGACGAGGGAGCAATAGTAGATGTAGAACAAGGAACCGATGTCGTCGAAACTCCGGTGCCTGAAGCGCCCGCACCCGTTCCAGCTACCGAAGTCGGGGACAACAGCGAAAACGAAGAATACCTGGGCAGCTGGGTAGGCTATTTCCGCAAGGACACTGGAAATGACGGAGATTATGACGACCGCAGCCTATTTCTGGACGAAGGTTACGTCTGGGATCGGGAGAATAAGATCAATCTCTCTATCGACAAGATCATCGGGGACTCCGTCATCGGCCACAGTGTGGTGGCGGGCAATGACCGCCCCTTTTACGGGCGGATGGGCCGGGATGGCATCGCTGATCCGATGACCTTCAAGGTGCGGGAACCAGGCGATGATAAATACGACGGTGCCTTCACCTTCTACATCGAAGACGACGTCCTGGAAGGCACCTGGCTGGCCTACGGCAACATCAACATTCGTAAGCGCAGGTATCAATTGGAGAAAAAAGAATTTGCCTATGACCCCGACATCATGATTGAATACGCTAAGCAGTTCGTCGACTGGACTAATAGTATCGAAGAAAAGGTCACAGAGGACTATGGCGACGGCGAGTTTGAAGAATGGATGCAAAGCCAGTACGCTACGGCAACCGAGGCCATCTACGAGATCAATGCCTCCAATCGCAGGTTGAAGAAAAGCGAAGTAGACAACCTGAAGAAAGGAGATCTCACCATCATTCGCAACACCATCTACGCCCGCCATGGCTACTCCTTCAAAAACCGCCCGCTGCGGGTATTCTTTGACGCCCAGCCCTGGTATATCCCCATTCATACCGACATCCGGAGCGATTTCACCGACCTTGAAAAGGAAAACATTCGCCTGCTGCTAAAATACGAAAAGAATGCAGCCGAGTACTATGACTCTTTTGGACGGGGGTAAGCCTGAAGGTGAGGTTTTCTCATTCGCGATGAGAGGATTAAAACTTGGCATGGTTCTCCAGAAGTCGCCTCTCCCTCGGTCCTTCTCCCCCGGAGAGGGGTGACCCAAGCATTTGTGTTTTTAGGTAAAATGAAGGAAAAGCTTAGACTTCAAAAGTCATAATCACGTGCTGAAATTCACTAATACTTGCCTTAAGTCGCTACCGAAGAGTCGTCCCTCTCCGGGGGAGAGGGACCGAGGGAATGGGGCAAGAATTTTACAAATTGTAAAAATGGCCATAGGAAAGGCCTTTAGCCTGGGAGTCTACCTAGCCCTGGCCTACTTCGCCTACCTAATGGCCCTGATCACCCTCCAGTATGTACCGGTGAACTTTGACGTAGCCTTTCTTCGTCTCAAAGAAGCGGAGATCAGCCGACCATATTATCAGTGGTCTTTTTTCGGCCACGTGTACACCAGCATCTTCGTGTTATTGGCCGGCATGAGCCAATTCTCGACAACAGTCCGCAGTAATTGGCCTGTTGCCCATCGGAGCCTGGGAATGATTTACGTGGGACTCATCCTATTAGTTGCGGCACCCACGGGCCTGGTGATGGGCGTACACGCCAACGGTGGCCCCTGGTCTCAACTCAGTTTTTGCCTGCAGGCTGTTCTGTGGTTTGGCTTTACGGCGCGCGCGCTGCAGCTTGCCCGCCGGAAAGACTGGCCAAGGCACCGGGCCTTTATGCTCCGTAGCTATGCTCTTACGCTGTCTGCCGTCACCCTGAGGCTGTGGAAGTTTGGGATCGTGGCGGTTTTTGCTCCGCCACCGATGGATACCTACCGGGTGGTGGCCTGGCTGGGGTGGTTGGGTAATTTGCTATTGGTGGAATGGTGGCTGTGGCGGGAAAGGAATCGCTCTTCTGTCGGGACGTGACGGAGGAGCTGGCTCGTCGGACGAGGATTTTCGCACCCTTAACCATCCTACATCGAATGAAATAAGTCTCCAAACACCACAAAAGGAAAAACTGACATCCCCCCGGGAAGCATCGGTAAGTGAACCGCTGCTTACCCACTGCATCTTTGCCATGTCAAAAGGGGAAAGCAATCTCCGACATTATTTCTAATCAATTAATAATAACAATTTTAGTATGGCAAATTTCTCAGTTCCCACCCGTAACGAAGTATCTACCGCCAACCAGGCCATCTTCGACCAATTGGAAAAAGGTCTTGGATTCGTTCCTAACCTCTACGCTACCCTGGCACATTCTGAAAACGCACTAAGTAACTTCCTTGGCTACGCTAATGGCAAGTCCAGCCTAAGTAAAAAAGAGCAGGAAGTCATCAACCTGGCCGTAAGCCAGGTCAACGAATGCTCTTACTGCCTGGCGGCCCATACCGCAATTGGCAAAGGACAAGGCTTTACGGAAGAGCAGACCCTCGAACTGCGGGAAGGCTACGCCTCTTTCGACACGAAGCTTGATGCTTTAGCTGTATTCGCCAGCGAAACGGCCTTGCAACGTGGCAAGCCCTCCCAGGAAACGGTCGATGCGCTACTGGCTGCTGGCTATACCCGGGAGACCGTAGTGGACGCCGTACTGGTTATTTCCGAAATCACGGTGACGAATTACCTGCACGGAATTACTAAAGTAACGGTTGACTTTCCTGCGGCCGCTTCCCTCGCACTGGCCTAACCAATACTAAATTGGTTAAAAACCAAATGACGAATAGTGTGTAAAAATAGCCCCGTACATCAACCGATGTACGGGGCTTTTGCGTGTCTGCTTCCCCGTCGGGCAAGTTGTAAATATTAGTAGCCTACTACAAATACCCCAGGTCAACCAATTTTTGCGCTGCTTTCTTAAGTAAATCGGTCGTCTTGGTCGCGACCACAGTCGGTATAAAGTCCAGTTCATGTCGCTCATCATCCACTTCCGGAAGAACGATTATCCGGTTTTCAGCCAGTGCCATGTGCAGTTGGGCAATGTTGTTGCCTTTCATGTTTTTAACCATGTAGACAACGAATTCCAGTTTCTTCCCCGTTTTGCCAATTCCGTTTTTCTTCCCCGTTTCGGCCCATCGGCCAATATTGACCTTATTAATCTGAATTTTGTCTTTGACTAAAACAACGGCCCCATCGTTTCGGCCAACGTAGGCATCCTCGCCATATTTGGCAACGGTAGTCTCGTATCGATCTCGTCGGTTACGGTTCTCCTGACGATGATCATCAATGATATTCTGGGCGGAGCCCATTAATTTGACGAAGGGCTTCAGTTGATCGTAATCGAGGCCGTCAGGCGTAAGCAGATTAGTGCTCCTCATGTATTGAAAGGCACGGCTGGGCAGGCCGATGGGAGAATAATCGACCGGTATGGATTCTCCCGTTTCGTGCAGCTTCATCAGATGATAAGTATCGAAATAGGTAGCCTCTTTCTGGAAGGGCAATACCTCAAAATGAAGCGAAACGGGTTCAAAGGTGAGGATCGTGTCTCCAGTGACAGTGGTCATGGCAAATGCCCGATCTTCGACCAATCCCTTGCCAGCTGTTTTATCGAAGTTGTAGGCAACTTCCTTGTCAAAAAGGATTTGCCGTTTCTTGAACTTTATTTTCTGGCCGAAGGCGGAAAAGGAGAAAGTAAGGAGGAGCAGGAGGTAGAAGCTTCGTTTCAAGGGAGGGGGACTTAATGCGTAAATGATGGAATAACGGCTATAAAGATGGGAAAAAACTGGCGCTTTCCCCCCCTTGCTCCTATCCATCCTATTCTGCACCTGCGGCCCCGCCCGGAAATTTCGAAATCGGAATCGATGGTATCGAAACGCCTAAGAAAGGAGTGCTTATCTTCGGGCTTTGCTCATTACTCACCCTCCAGTTCTCCCGTACTCGCCGGCTTTCTGTTTTCTCTCCGCCACACCGCTGCTCCGCCACTTCGCGCGGGAATGCTTTAAATTTTCGCACGGAGAAGCGGAGAAACGCGGAGTTCGTTCCGGAGTACATTCTTGCTCCCTTCTTTTATTCACCCATTCAACCATTCACTCGTGTATACCATAGGTTATGACATCGGTTCTTCTTCAGTAAAAGCAGCCTTAGTGGAGGCGAAAACGGGAAAGGTGCTGGCCCGCGTGACGGCCCCTGATACCGAAATGGGAATGGACGTGCCGGAACCTGGTTGGGCGGAACAAAACCCGGAGGATTGGTACAAATATGTAGTGGCTGCCACGCAGGATATTCTGGCGCGGACGCAGGTGCAAAGCAAAGACATTAAAGCAGTGGGAATCGGCTACCAAATGCACGGCCTGGTTTTGGTGGATGCTGACCACCAGGTCGTTCGCCCAGGCATCATCTGGTGCGACGGCCGCGCCGTGGAAATGGGAGACAAAGCCTTCAAAAGCATTGGTTCCGAGGCTTGCCTCAGCCACTGCCTCAACAGCCCGGGCAATTTTACCGCCGCAAAACTTAAGTGGGTGGCTGATCACGAACCAGACAACTACGCCAGGGCAAAATACGCCATGCTCCCGGGAGACTACATCGCCCTGCGCCTGACGGGCGAAGCCACCACCACGGTTACCGGCCTCAGCGAAGGCGTTTTCTGGGATTTCAAAGAAGACCAACTGGCCAGCCTGGTGCTGGATGAAATGGGCCTCAATAAAGCACTCATTCCTCCCCGCGTGCCCGCCGTAGGAAAGCAGGGCGTACTCCATGAAACTGCCGCAAAAGAACTTGGCCTGATGCCGGGTACCGTCGTCGGCTATCGTGCGGGCGACCAGCCCAACAACGCCCTGAGCCTCAACGTCCTCGCCCCCGGCGAGGTGGCCGCCACGGGCGGCACCTCCGGCGTGGTCTACGGCGTTACGGATCAACTGGCCTTCGATCCCGGCCAACGGGTCAATTCCTTCGCCCACGTCAATCATGAGGGCGGTACACCCCGGATCGGCGTACTGCTGTGCATCAATGGTGCAGGTATTCTACACCGTTGGGTGAAAAACCTGGTGGGCGACGCCAGCCTCAGCTACGGCGATATGGAAGCAATGGCTTCCGGTGTTCCGGCCGGCTGCGACGGGCTTCACTTTCTACCCTTCGGCAACGGTCCGGAGCGGATGCTCGGCAATAAAAATGTGGGCGCTCACCTGCTGGGCCTTGACCTTAACCGGCACGACAAAGCCCATGTCGTTCGGGCCGGATTGGAGGGGGTCGCCTTCGCCTTCGTGTACGGTATGAAAGTGCTCAAGGAGCTTGGCGTTGACTTAAGTACCATCCGGGTGGGGAACGATAACCTTTTTCAGAGTGAGGTTTTTAGCGCCACGATCGCCACGTTGACCGGCGCAATCATTGAGGTGCACAATACTACCGGAGCCGTTGGAGCCGCTTTGGCTTCTGCTGTTTCGGTCGGACTTGCGGATGATCTGTCCGCCGCCGTTGGCCGGCAGGAAGTACTGGCTACTGTAAGGCCCGGAGACAACAAATCTACTCTCGAGGCTGCTTACAGAAGCTGGGAAGCGGGACTTGAGAAGGTGATGTGAACGGAAAATATCCAGTTAGTTTTTTAAGCCAATTTTAAGCGACAGGTACTCCGGTTACGGAACGTGCTTACCTACCTTTGCCTTAAATTTATAGATTGATGAAGGCAACTATTTTGCTGGCACTCTTAGCCCTGTTCTCCCCGTCGTTGTTTTCTCAGGAAGATTCGATCGCGACCTCTTTTAATGGTATGGTAATGGATGCCGATTCTGGTGAGCCGGTACCTTATGCTACCATTGCTTGTCCCGGTTGCTACAACGGTGGAGCGATCACTAATGGGGCTGGTCAGTTTGAAATATGGCCTAAGGGCTACGGCGTAGCGATCAATATCTCCCATATTCTTTACGAAGACTATGCGCTGAACCTTACTGATCCTGCGAAAATTGTTCAAGTAAAGCTTTCGCCCGCAAAAATAGAGTTACCGCTTGTAGAAGTAAATGGCTCCAAAGGATTACGCTTTCTCTCCGGAGCACTGGGGAAATTAAAAAGTACGTCGGGCATATTCTTCAAGGGGCGCGGCTATTACCGACAAACTTCTCAAGTGGACGATCGTTATACCAGCCTTTTGGAAAGTTTTATCGATGTTGGCCTCAGCAGTGAGGGAGTCATGCGTTGGGAAATGGAAACCGGCCGCTTCGCAATCAGCCCCGGCGATGGCTGGATGAACATATACAATTTCTCAGTCTACACCCGGAAGATAAAGACCTTCGTTGAGGCCTACGAAAAAGGTAGAGCAGGTTATCCCCTGAATATGGAATTGCAAAAATTCTATGCAGTAGACGTAGAGAAATACCTGAAATCTCAAAACAGGACGATTGCCATTATTAACTGCTTCCCTCAGGATGGTGCTCCGGAAGGATCCTATTCCGCTAAAGTTTATGTAGATACTACTACACTGGATCTGCTGGAATTTACGATCCTTAGTGCCGGCGATTTAGAATTGACCTTCGACAAGGACAAAGTAAGCACGAGTAACGAAGTCCATGAGGTAACTTATCGTATGAAACGGTCAAGTGACAATTCATCTCTGGTACCGGCCAGCATTTCTTCCGTGATAACGCTTGATGCTGTGTGGCTGGAGTTGGATAAAACTTCTTCAAATGAGGTCCGCTCCACCTTCGTTGTATTGGAAGAAATGCCCACCCGACGCCTGGGGAAGGATAGGTCCGATGGGGAAAGCGACTATGATTTAATTCGCAAGATTAAATACAAGCCCCGATTTTGGCGGAAATACCCCGTGCTGAAAAACACTCCTTTAGAAGTACAAATGATCGAGGATTTTGAGAAAAACAAATATTTTGGTACGGCCTCCTTCGATTGATTTTTTCAATTTTTCGCCCTCTTTTGTAGCTCCGGATAATTTGGAACCCTGTCTTCAAACCGGGATGTGTGGGGGAGTGTTTTTATCGCTTTCTGAAATGAGGTGAGCAATAGTTACGTTGTCGCCTATTTTTTTAGCAACCTTGAGGCCTGAAAACCACCGTTTATGAATTCCTTTTGTTACGTGGTCTCTACCCTTAACCCATTCTCTAAAAACGGTACAACCCCATGAGTCGAAAACTTCTTGAACTGTTGAGAGACGGTTTGTTCCTGATTTCCGGAGTAGCTGCCGCCGCTTTTGGCCTGGAGAGCTTCCTTCTTCCCAATCATTTTATCGATGGGGGAGTTACGGGTATCTCTCTTTTGCTGGTGGAAGTTACCGGCTGGCAACTGCCCATATTGTTATTTTTAGTCAACCTGCCTTTTCTCGTATTAGCGAGAGTAGTAATCGGTCAGCGGTTTGCCTATAAGACAGCTATAGCCATTACCTTATTGGCCCTGACGTTGCTCTTCATTCACTTCCCTGAAGTGACGCAGGACAAATTGCTGGTGGCCGTTTTTGGTGGATTCTTTCTCGGGTCCGGTATTGGCCTCTCCATGCGGGGTGGGAGTGTACTGGATGGAACGGAAGTGCTGGCCATTTACCTCAGCCGCAGGCTTGGCGTTAAAGTCAGTGACTGGGTCATTTTGATCAATATCGTAATTTTCAGTGGAGCGGCCTACTTATTATCCATTGAGCAGGCACTTTATTCTTTACTTACCTACATAGTAGCTTCCAAGGCACTTGACTTTGTCATTGATGGTGTCGAAGAATATACCGGCGTAACCATCATCTCCCGCCGGAGTGAGGAGGTCCGCGCGGCCCTGATTGAACGTATGGGGACCGGTGTAACCATCTATCGTGGTCGTGGTGGCTACCGTACCTCAGAAGAAGGAGAAGACATGGACATCATCTACACGGTCATTACCCGATTAGAAATCAATAAGCTTACCGGCATCGTTCAGGGTGTTGATGAAAAAGCCTTCATCACCATGGCCAGTATTAATGATACCCGGGGGGGGATGGTTAAGCGGAAGGGGGTACACTAGTTTCGGTACTCAGTGTTCAGGCTTTAGGTGTCAGTATTCAGCGGTCAGGACTCACTTTTTAGAGGGCCATATTTCAGCGTCAGTCGCTGATTTGTAAGGAGAATGGATACTAGCGTACCCTGACAAGGTCGTAGAAGACCAGCAGTATTGAGCTTTCGTCTCGCGAAGCGAGACGGAGAGTTATAGAATAAGTAAGGTCGCTGCACCTGTCGTAGCACCAAAATATAGCTAAGTCAATACGTCACCCCGCCTGAAACGGAGTCCTGCTCCCTGACTACTTCCTAACACTAACCGGAAAATCCTGACCAAACCCATAACTAGCCGGATACTGTGCTTGCCCGGTATGCTTCTGCGTAATTTCCGGGACCATCTCATCCAGATAAGCCTTTAGCTCATTTACGGTAACCCGGAGGTCGGAACCGGATGCTTTGCCGGCGAGTGCTTCGAGCAAAACGAAGGTGAAAGCTCCGTGGCCGAGCTCGTCGAATTCGTTGGCGAACTGCTCTGAACCGGAGGCCGTTAACCAATGCGTACCGGTACTACGGGCCAGTTGGGCGATGGCTTTTTCTTCGGCAGCCCCCCGGTAGGCAATGCTTTGAACGGCACCTGCACTCTGGCAGGCATCAAGGATGTACAACTGTTTTTGGGCAGGGATGCCAGCCGCTAATTGTTTCATTTCCTGGGCGGAAATGGCTTTACTGGCCAACCCCTGGTCATTACCGTACAGCTGGGTAACGTCCCAGGGGATGAGGTAGAAATCCTTGCCGGCTCCCTCGCTCATCACACCGTGACCGGCGTAGTAAAATACGAAAACGTCCTCCGGAGTAGCCGATTCGGAAATTTGTTGAATGGCCTGCAGGATACCCTGTCGTGTGGCGTCTTCATTGCGGAGGTGATAGGCCTTGGTTTGGCCAACGATCCCACTCAGGCCCACGGTAACGGCTTCTGCCAGCCCCCTGGCGTCCGCTTCGGCGTAATTCAGGTTGTACCGCGGGTTCTTGTAACTGTTGATGCCAATAGTCATCAGGTGCAGGGTAATGCCTTCGGAAGGAGAAGTTTTGGGCGGGGCCGCAGGTGCAGTGTAGGTTAACCGGAGCAGGGCAGGGGAGCTCTCCGTTCGGTCGGTATTGATGGCCACTGCCCGGAAGTCATTTGTACCGGGCAGCAAAACGATGTTAAAGGTTTTTTCTGATTCGGCTACATCCTCCTCCACAGTAAGGTTTCGGGTATTGTCGCCGACCAGTTTACCATTGTGGTACAGCCTGATCTCCGCAACGTCGCTCTGGGGAGCCACTGCTTTTACAACCAATTTTGCATCCTGCGTCTGCGCCTGAATCTCCCTTACGTCAGCCTCGTCATCTTCCACAATCAGGTTCCTGGTGCCCGCTACATACTGCAAGGTTACCTTCGGGGGAGGTGCCACCGTACCGATGTTTACCGATGGCGGAGCAGGAGTATTCTTTCGGTCAAGGAGTTGCCCCAACAGCCCCGGCGTATAGAAGCCTTCGTAAAATTGCTCCAGCGGAATAATACGTTTGTCAAGGACGTAATACAAGTGTTTCATGGCTGCCGGTGTAGCGTCAAACCGGCCATTCGGACTTAATATTACCCAATCGTTGGTTTCGTCAAAAAGGAAAAATTTGGCCATTTCAACGCCCGTCTTCAGGTCCCATAGCCGAAGGGTGTTGTCGAAACCGGCCGATAAGAAAAAGTCATCCGGCAGAAAGCCCACAGTGTTGACGGTCGAGATGTGCCCACGCAGTGCTTTTACGACCTGAAGGCTTTTGGTGCCCACGATCTCAATCGTTTCGTCTGTTCTTCCTTCGGTCTTTTTGCTGGTTCCTGCGACCAAAGCCCCGTCGGCACTAAAGCTGGGCTCAAAATAAATGCTTTTGTCTCCCGCGGTCCGAGACAGTTCTTTGCCGTTGTTAGCATTGAGCTTCACTACTTCATGGTGGTACCCGACGCCAATCAATTCCCGCCCATCTTGCGAAAAAGTGAAGTTATTGAATTCCATTTCAGCTTGCCACTTCAGCTTACCGTTTTTGGTGCTGTAGGCCGCTAAAATACTTCCTTCATCCTCCAGGAAATCCAGAACAACTACCATTTCTCCGTCTGGAGAGATGGCCACCCAATAGTTCTTTGCGAAGGCATCGGGATGGTCCCTGCCTGCGATAGACCATTTTGGTGTTGGAACCCGGCTTTCGAAATAGCTGAATCCCGCCGCTGACTGCACCACCATATTTCCTGCTACGTCGAGGGCCACCGCACGTGCTTCCGGAAATTCGGGTTGAAGGCTGTACCATTCGCCATTTTTACCATTGAGCCAGGTAATCCCGTTTTTTAAACTGATCGTTGCCGCAAATTGTCCTCCGGGGCTTATGGCGGTGGAGGTTCCCTCCTGCGTTTTACCTGTTGCTTTAACCCGTAAGCCACGTGGCGTCAGCTGAACCAACTTATTCTCCCCAGCATGCGACGAAAGCGCAAAGTGCGGTGAAGTCACATCGGTTACCATATTACTTATGGCCAGCAACGGCACCCCGAAATAGCGCAGGTTGTTGCCTGTTTCCGCGTCTGCTTCAGCTATTTTTGAGGGATAACCGTTACTAACGAGAAGGCGGCTGTTTGGACCCATCGTCAGCGCGGCATTGGTTAGTTTTCCAGGTTTGTCGACCAGTACTACGTCTTCTCCGGTGACGTAGTTGCCAGCAACCATACCACCTTTTTCAAATCCATAGTAGAACCGTTGCGTTTTCTCGTCGATGGCCAGGTTGCCCCAGTGTCGATCGTAATACTCCGAAGAGCCGACTTTTAAGTCGATTCCGGCAATGCTTTTGGTCCATTCCACCGTGCCATCGGGCTTGTATACCGCCAGGCTTAGCCCGGCTGCTAACCGCCGTTGCAGTAATAAATTTCCGTTGGGAAGCCAGTATTGTCCACCCGGATACTTAGTAACCTTGCCATCATTCAATCCCACAACTACTGCGTCATCAGAGGTGAAATAGGTGACCAGGACCTGGTTGCCATCCGGGCTGAAAGTAATGCGTTTGGCGACCCGTTCAGCCTTACCCTGGTAAGCAAAGGTGGCGACTATGGACGTTTTTTTACTGCCGGCCTCGTAGCGAATCAGACGATGTTCTTTTTCGTAGCGGGCTTCATAGTAAAACTCGTTTCGATCTGGGTGTGCAGCAACTACTCCGACCTCGAATTGAAAATCGCTCACCCTGGCGTACTTGTCCTTAGCCCCCATCCCTTGGGTTATATCTTCGGCAACTAGAACAGTCAGGTCATCTGCATCAATCAGATAAAACCGATTTCCAGAAATGGCAGCAAGGTGTCTGCCGCCGGCACTGAAAGCAACACTCCTGAGGTCATTTGTCCAGAATTCCGGCCCCGTTAGGTCTAGCAACCTGAGTAGTTTGCCCGATTTGTAGTCCCATATTCTGACTTCAGTTCCGGCACAGGATGCCATTAACTTCCCGTCGGGACTTACGTCCATACTGAAAATTCGTTGGCCGTGGTTGGCGGGGATAACCAGCTCGGGGGACTGCCCCGAAAGTGAAATACAAACCAGTAGGAGTAAAGTAGTTAGAGCGATTCGGCCGTACGATAAATACTTTTGGCCTGGCGTAGCCGGGCAAAAGTTTGCCTGACGGCTACTATCAGGCGACATTCTATCGAATTTCCCTGGCACAAAATTGAAGATGAAAAGATGGGACATTAAGATTCAATTTTCAGGATTTATCGATCAGGTCTCAGTGTTCAGGATTCAGGTTTTAGCATCAGATATTACTACCCTGATGTCTGAAAACTGAATCCTGAAAACTGAACACTCCTACTGGTGAGAGATTTCCACAAGTACGGGAACGACTGTCCCCTGAGCGCCTTTTTTAACGGCGAAACCAACGTCTCCGGCTTCATATTCCACCATGCTGGGGTCAATCAATGCCTTCCCAAGAGCAGCCTTTACTTTAGTGGTTAACCCACCTTTGGTAGCTTCCATGGTTTTTGTAAGTTGGTCGAGGTTAAGTGCCTGCCGGCTGAATAAGACCAGTAGATAATCAGTTCCCTGGTTGTCATCCATTCTGATCACTTTGGTGTCGGAGGGGAAGGCAATAATGGAGTTGTTACCAACCAGCGGAGAGACCTGATCGTCATAAGGAAAGATTTTATTGACCTTACTCGTCAGGTCTGAGGCAAAGGCGTAGACGTAACCTTCGTTTTCAGTTTCGAGGTAAAACCTGAAGCGGGTGCCGGAAGGGTAGGGCGAAGTCATCCGGTATGCGGGGCGTTCGTCAACGGTGTCGTCCTCCGTAATCAGGTTTCGGGTGGAGACCCGGGACACCTTCATCAGGCTTCCGTCCCGCAGGCGAAATTCCATACCAGCTGCTGGTAAAACATCGGCCATGGGGACCGGATCCGGGGTTGGCGTTACTGGAGCAGGAGCTGGGGCGGGAACCGGAGCAGGTTCAGGCGCGGGCGCAGGTGCTGTGAAGGGAGCAGGAGCGGGGTTTCGGGCAAACGGAAATGCCTGGTAAGCACCATAGCAAAGGTCTCCGGTAGTCTTGTAAGGGACCCAAATGTAGCCGCCGTCTCCCCAGTTGGGGCCCCAGCTGTTCAGGTATCGAAATGCGCCTCCGAATTTTTCGTCATCGTAGCCTACGATCACCATTGCGTGGCTGCCGTGGCTGTCACTCGCCGTGGCTTCGCCTGGCTGTGTTCGCCAAACATCTTTGGCAGAGTGAAAACTGTCATAAAGGGTATGACTCACCAATACTGGATAACCCTCGGCCAATACTTTTTTGATGGCTTTGATTTTTTCCAGGGGATCGATGCCTTCCTTTGCCAGGAACAGGATTTGTAAGTCCCTGATCTTTGCCTTGGCTGCTTCGGGCATCAAGGGGTCCAGTTTGCTAAATCTGGTGGTTTGGTCTCCGGATAGGCAGGCAAATGGAAGCGACTCATAACTGGGGACGCCCAACTGTTTGAAAACAATCAGAGAACGTGCCGTGGCAAGCCCCTCTCCACAGGTGTCATCTCCCTCTTGTTTCAGGATTTCGTAGACCCAGGTTGGGCTGTACACCAGTTTGTCAATTTCTGCTTTATCAGTGAGGCCGCGTTGCTTGGCTTCGATAATGGTCCGGAAGTGATAGGCCGAACTCCAGGCAGCACAGGTCATGTAGCTGGTCTGATCACCGGGCGTAGGACAGTACTTTTCCAGGTTTGCCCGTGGGGGCAAAATGTTCCGGGAACTTACTTTTGCTTTAAGCGGGAGAGAATTATAGAGTTCAGCATCGAATACTTCACCGGTTGGACGGTTTTGGGCGGACAGCGTAGATATAAGAATCCAGGCAGTCAGCGCGAAAATTGCCTTGACGTTCATTGGAGAGGGTGTGTTTTAACTAGGGATGAAACTATATGTAAAATTACATAATTCTGTAACTTGTTTGGTATACAACAAAAAGCCCCGCCACTCCATCTAGGAGCAGCGGGGCTTCGGTACAAGGACCTCAAAGCGGCCCGAGGGGACCTTTGAGCGTCTGGCATGCAGTTTACTTAACCACCACCATCTTCTTAGANGCGGTGAACTCACCCGCCGTCAGCGTGTAAGTCAGCACGCCGGAAGCCTTGATGTTGGTCAATTCCACCACGTTCAGACCAGCAGCAGCGTCGATTTCCCGAACGGAGATCAGACGGCCGGCAGCGTCGCGCAGCGTCAGCGTCGCAGGAGCGGCAGCGGCCAGCTCGAAGCGGATTACCGTTTCGGTGCGAACCGGGTTGGGCGTGTTCTGGTGCAGCACGTTTTGCGCGGACGCAGGGGCAAGCTCACCGTTGAAGGCAAGGCCAAGACCGTTACCCACACCGTTGGCGCCAACACCTTCCCGTACCGTAATGGCGTCGGTCAGGAGCAGCT
>NZ_KB890419.1 GCF_000373105.1 Neolewinella persica DSM 23188
TGAGCTCAAATACATACAGCCGGGCAAACCTTCCCAGAATGGTTTAATGGAACGACTTAACAAGACCTTACGCGTTGAATGCCTTGATCTGAACTGGTTCCAATCTCTAGTGGAACTGAACGAGCGCATACAAGAATGGTCGGTAGTTTACAATCAGGTACGGCCACACAGCAGCATTGGATACAAATCACCCGTAAATCACGAGAAATCAAAACAGAATTTCTACTTTAGAGTGGTAGCGGCCTAGGGGAAGCGTACAATGGGATATTTCTCTAATAAGTTCAAAGTAAGCACGGCGGCCATATCGGCCAATGGCAGGTACCGGGCTTTCGCCACCGGTACGCGGATCCTCAACGGCGGGCTCACCTTTGCCTTCGGCTTTATGTGGGGCGCGTACATCATCCCCACGGGGCACCCGACCTTGTCGGCAATTCTTGGCGGCATCGCCTTCGCGCTCATCTACGACGTGGCGGCCTTCGGTTGGGATGCTGCCGGGAAGCGGAAAGGCATCAGCCCCGAGCAACGCCTGATTTCTGACAACATGGCCAGTTTCAGTATGTGGAGCAGCACGGCCATCAGTGCGGTGCAGCTGATCCTCACTACTCCCCTGGTCGACCTGTCTTCCATGCACGAGGGCATCGGTATGGCGGCGCTGGCGCTCACTACGCTCTTGTTGGCGGCGCACTTCGTCCAGGCCTTTTCCTATGCAAAGCTTTCGCCAGAAGCCGTAAAGGCCCGCATCGATGCGGAACAACTGTCTACCCTGGAGGCCATGTACCGTGCCCAGCGCATCGAGCTCAGCGAGAAGATCCAGGAGCGGGTGGCGGAGCGCATGGTCGAGAACATCGACCGCTTCGCCGAGCTGGAGACATAAAAGGAATGGAAGCGACTGATGACGGACATGGGCCATGCGCAAGATGTGGCGCGGCCGCAGGTGCAAGGAAAGGACAAGAAAGCAGGCCCCTCCACCCCGCCGCAAGACGCCATCATCGATGACGGCACCATCACTGCCACCGTAGCCGAAAAGGACATCATCGACCTGGACGACGTCTTGACGGGAAACGCCCGTGCCGCCCAGGAGCAGAACCTGAATATGGCGGCGGGGTAAGCATCGAGGGCGAGCGCATTTGCCCTCACTGTAGCAAGGATATTTCCTACCGACTAGCCCGCGCAAAGTTCTGCAGCCCACGCTGCCAAAAGAACTTCAATGATTCGGTTAAGGTCCGATGGAAATGTGCCTGACAATCAATCAACTAAAATTTTAATACCCGGTCATCGGCGGGCCATTCTTATGCCTGCTGGTGACCGACAAAACCATCTCACTGATGAAAAAGAAGCAACAATCAAAAGAGGCTCAAGGACTCAACGTACGTACGTACTTTGCCGTAGTCGCCACCATCATTCTACTGTTTTATTTGGGCCGGCAGGGCTATCAGGTGCAGCAGCCGGAGAATGATACCACTACTTTGGGGATGACGCCTGGGGCTGTTCGGGCTTTTTCTGAGGGGGCTACTGTTCTTCCGGTTGGTAGGGGTGAGGTGCCGGTGGGGGTGCTTAGGCTTAATGGGGAGACTTTTGTTGTTTATGGGGTGGGGGAGTGAAGAATCAGATAGGTCTTCTAAACCGTTGACTGTGTTTAGATTAAAATAAATTCAACTAATGTAAATTGTAGGATAAGGTTAATTAACCGCTAGCCATATTACAAATGAATGCTAACTATTGACAGACGGCAGAATCGTTAAATGGCAAGCCATTTTCTTCGCAATGTTTTTTGTACCAATCATACCATTCAGTATTGATAAAGCATGCTTTAGTAAAATCATAGTTTACACAATATTCATTATGGCTGTCACAATATGGAGCAGGGACTTCGCAATAAGTTCCTGCTCTAGTTTTACCTAGGTTTTGTGCTTCGTGAAATCCTATAATTATTAACTTGGATCCTGAGGGAATAGAGCGGTGGCAAACGAACTCTTCAAATGCGGCTCCCCCTGCCCAATAAGCCCTTGTCTTATATGGAGTGTTATCTAAGGCTCTCACTCGTTTGTTAGGCTCATCAGTTTCTGGTATATGAGGTGGTTGGTTCATCTGTGCACATGATTGCGCACTTCCTACTCCTAGAACTTCAACAAAAAAGGTCTCATGGAAGTCACAAGATAACTTAGGCACAAAAAGTACCGCTAAAGAAAATACTATAAATACAAAGAGCAGAGTCGCAAATGCACCCGCAAGTATGTTGCGAATTTTTATACTGCTTTTGCTGAAAAAATTTTCAAACAAACCCACTAAGAATATTAAAAACAACAGAACAATAAAAGTTAGAAATATTTGAGTTAGCGATGCATCGCCGCCAAAATCATTCTTGATTGCGACATATAATCCCGATATCGCCACTAAGATTTGTATGATTCGGGCAATTGTAGAGTTCGTTTCTGTACCTTTCATTTTAGATGTGGTTGATTTTATAAATCATTTTCTGTTATAAGATGGTTGAAAAGAGTATGTTTTTACAAACAAAATTGTATGGTTAACAACTTAATCGTTCTTTTTTTCAAGAATCTGTCTACAAAGGCTACGTATTTGTTTATCAGTTGGGTGGCGAAAATTGTACCCTTAGTCCTTCGATAGTTACACCTACATTGGCTATTAGAAATCAGGGTAGAATGAAGCTTCTTAAGCCCTTACGGTAGACGATAGCTAATCAATTCATAATATTTATTATTGATAGGGTAGCTACTTATTTTAACGTATCCAGGGCGACCTTGATTTCCACCCAAAACAAGTATTCTGTTTTCGTTTTCAGGGTCAGGTCCTAAATAAAAGCCTACATGCCCCCCTGCAAGCTTTCCTGATTTATCAAATCTTTTAAACACGCAAATAGAACCTCTAACAGGATCTGTAGAAACGCCCCATTCACGCCAATCTAACGCCCATGCTGAATCTGTGCCTTCGTAACCTGATTTTTCCATACACCAGTTAACAAAACCCGAACACCACGGAGTTTCATCGGAATTCTCATTCATTATGTCCAGTGATAATTCACATGATCTTAAATAGTGTAATATTCTGTAGTTCTCGTACGGGTCAGGCAGTTCTGCTGTGTTTATTTCAGCAAAAGCAATCTTCAACCATAAAAAGTCATCTGCGTCAACTAAATCAATATCAGGAATGCCGACAAAGTATTTATATGAAGACCATCCCGACTGTCCATTGCTCCGTTGGACATTAACCCAATAGTATTCACGTGAAAAATTTAATACTTCAACTACTTCGCCTAGAATTAACGCACCTATTGGATCAGAATCTCTACTAGGCGTTGGGCGAAAATTTAACTTTTGCGTATTTACTATAAGCTGCTTCATTATTCGGGTTTGTTTAGTTAGTTATTAATAAGCCTACAAGGACTCCAACGGCTAGGCCGGTCCCCAGCATATCTATCTTTTTCCAAAACGAAGCCTTTCTCGACTTGTCAATTTGGCTTAATGATAAATCTAGAGACTTGTTAGCACTTGCTAGAGATCGCTGAGTTAAGTCAAGTGTGCTTTCTAGATTAGTAAGAGAAGCCTTCATTGATTCACTAGACTTATTGTATAGACGTGACTGTTCAATAGATTTGGCCTCAAGAAGGCTAAAAAGAACGTCGTTCTCGTTTAATATTTTCTCGTACTTTAAGACTATATCGTCTAGGTTAGGAATATTTTTGTTATTCAAAGCACCTCTTATTTCTTCATAAAATTTATACCTAAGTCCATTAACCAAATAAATTCTATTTGCTTGAGAAAGAACAACCGTCCCTTTACCAATCTCTATCGGAGAGGACATAAGCGTGTCATATTGAGGCCCAATTGTAATGGTGTCGTTGTAACTCTGACTAGCGAGGTCCAAGTTGACAAATAGAAGCAATGTAATTATGATGTATTTCATATTAAATTGTGTATTTTATTCAAATTGCTTAGACTTTTCTCTAAGATGACTTAATATTTCACTTAATCTTTTCATTTCTCCTCTTAAACGTTGTCTTTCATCCCAATCTTTTGGACTTTTAAGCTTCTTAACTAGGAGGATTGAATCAATAGATGCTTGCAGTGATTTGTTTTTATGGTCATAGACTCCGATCGATTTTTTAAGCGAGATGATTTCTTCCTTTGCATTTTGCGTTAAGGTGCCTGCTGATTCCAATTCTGATTTAACATTCATTAACCCAATTTTTGCTTCCTTAAGGTGAGAGTCAAATGTGAAAACCTTAAATAAGGTAATAGCCCCAATTATGAGCAACGAAATAAAGATTCCTGATTCTATCTTCTTCATCTTTCCAATGCATTTTGTGTAAAAATATTATTATCGATCAATTTGTTTTATATAATATATTTTTCCGGAAGGATTAACCCCAATTTCTTCAGACACTTGTACTGTGTCCCTTGACTTTAACTTGTTACCTCTGGTTTCACTAACTTGTAGGAAATCGTAGAGAATAGCATGGTTTCCATCTGTTGTGTTCCTGGTATCTATTGAGTTAATGTCAATAGTAGTTTTTATTTTTCTTTCATTGTGATCTCTTATTAGGATGCTTTCTACTTTTGCGAACGTAGCCTTCTCATCCTCATAGAAGTTATGCATAGGGAAGGAGAATATTTTAGTCAATTCACGGTAGTCATTTGACCTTAAAATCCTGTGGTAATTAAGTAGTAGTTCTCTCGCTTTAACGTTAGTCATAGTACTAGAAGTAAACTCATTACATGAATCAACTGTAATCGGTTTCAACAATATCAAGATTACGAATATAACAAAAGGCCCACCTGCGGATATGATTTTCGAATTGTACTCAATGTTTCCAATAATGATTGCAGCAAAAGCTGCGCTAGCTAAAGCAAATAAAGCTGGATAAATGCCTGCGAGAGGCTCTCCTAGACATTCCTTGTTCAACGCGATTCCTAATAGGATTAGCAACAAAGCAAGCCCTGCCACAAATGAAATAAGTTTAGTCTTTGTCGCGTCCATAAATTGAAAACATTTGCCACACAAACATTTGCTTAAAAAAGCTATGTGTAAAATAAAGATAATGAAATAGTAATACTATTTAAGAATATTAAATAACATTATTTGTAATCGTCTCTATTTTAGACGATTCAAAATGCTTGAGTCAACTCCGTACAACGAAAATGTGCCATGCACAGTTCTATAATCCGGAGTTTGGTCGGACACGGAAAAAATGATATTTTAGAATTGATACTGGTGTTCTTCTATCCGAAACGCCCTGCGCATTGCGTGAATATTCAATATCCACACGACCCTAAAAAAGCCCCCCAGTTCGGCCGAACATGGGGGGCTTCATATATCGCTAGTGTACATAGCTCTCATTGCACAACGAAGATAGGGAAACGCAAGGACATAAACACAATATGTTGCATGTACTTGCCCGTTGCGCCGTACGTATGTATATTTGTAGTAATATCCTTGAGCAAAATTGAGGCGTAATTGAGGCATTATTAAAGCGAAATTCAGGCAGCATTGCCACGTTACCTCATTGTAATTAGTCCCCATGTCTTCTTCTCCCAACCTGCCGCGCGCCGCGCGGCTTCCCCGCCTCGTCACCAAGTACGATCTAATTACGTATTTCGGTGTCTCCTACAAAGTATTGTGGTCCCGTATCCTCACCGATGACCTGTTGGAAGGGTGGGGCTTCCCGTATGCGGGCCTGAAACGGTCCCGTAGCCTTCCGCCGGGCCTCACGGCGCGCATTTACCGCCACTTCAACATCACCGACCTCGATGCGGACAACGCCCTGTCGGAGGAAAAAACCACCGGTGGCCATCGCGCGCCGGAAGATTTTTGATGCCCTAAAAAGTTTGTAGCACCCGGGTTATCCCTGGTTTTCCGGGGGTGCCCTTGTTGGCTGCCGGGTTGAATTCATTGCCTCATTATTGTGGAGCAATAGAATTCGGATGGGTCAACTTCTGAAAATAGCCGCTGTCCTGGCCCTCGGGTGGAAACTCTTCGGAGACCAGGTCAGCGGTGCTATTCTCGATGGTATCGAGTATAGGTTCTCTACGCTTCGGCAACGGAATTTCCGTACGAAGCTGGAGCAAGGGGAGTTGTACGGCTTACTCCGAATTGAATTGCTGTTCAAGCAGTCCTTGGGGCTGAACCTGTCGGCGCAGCGGCTCACATTGCAGCTCAGCTAACAGGGACAACACCTGGGGAAAGTATCGGTAAACGAACCGGTGCAGCTGCCGAATGCCACCACCATTCCTATTCCGGTAGATGTGGTTATCCGTGGCGGCGCTTTTCTCGACCGGCACGAGGCTTTCCGTCGGGCCTGCGCTGACGGGATGACGGCCGAAGGTCAGGGCTTTTGTGAGATACCGGCAAAGATTGTGGATGTCGACCTGGCCACCGCCAAAAAGATAGCGCTGGAAAGCAACACCCTGAGCACCAAGGAAACTGACTTGGAGCGAGCAGTCTTTTACCGGCGCCAGCGTTCAGGGGGCGCGGACGCGGGTGCAATGATGGCTTTAGCAAAGCGCCTGGAAGGCCGGAACGCAAATACCATTCTGGCATTCTCCTACCTGAATCCAGCCGGCCGTACCTGGGCCGCATTGCAAGCCCTGGAGAATGGCCAGGCCGACAGTAAGAACGTCCTTAAATCGATCGGCCGCTGGATCGGTAAAGCCCGAATCAAATACCCGCAGCTGACCAACAGTCACGAAGACGAGCTCTACACTTGGTTGGTACCGCAAAAGGGCTACGGCTCCGCCCGTGGCCAGGTGAACAGTGAAACGAAGTTTTCCGATCGGCTGGCCAGCATCATCAACCGCCGGACCACCTTCGGCCAGCTGGAGGAACGGCTGAACATTCAGGCGAACATTACCCGGAGCCCGGTCGAGCAGCAATACAACGCGCAACTCGAAGCGGCTAAACAAGAAGTTACCGATCGGGATAAAGAACTGAAGGAGAAGATCCGGATGCTGGCCAGCCGTGGCGCAACGGAGGCCGAAGTTTCCCGAATCACCGCACCGATCGAGGTAGCCCTGCGCCGGGCCCGCCTCCAGTACCAAAACCTGATCGCCAAAGGCGACCAGGTGAGGGAAGCCGCCCGTAATGAAATATCGCTTTTTTCTGTAGGCAGTACGGCCCCTGCTTTTCCCTGGTTGGGAACTGCAGTTGTGGCGGGGCTCGTCTACGCTGCTACGAGATAGGAGTTTTGACCCGCTCCGGATCCTATTGCGAATCATTTTTTCAACCCAAAATGTATTTCGCATGAATATTTCCACCAACCGCCTGGGCTACGACGAAGTAGTCGACACCCTGGCCGATTCCATCACCGTTTACCGCAAAATCTCGGAACCACTCCGGGACGGCTTCCAGTTTCCGGATCTGCTTTCCTTATATGATGCCTACCCGCACCTACGAGAGATGTACGACGACCGGCGCACTTTCGCCGCTCAGTTCATCGATCTGACTGCAGAGGAATCCATCGCCGTGTTGGATGAGCTGTCTGTCCGCACTGGTGTACCACGTGACCGGGTCGAGCAGGTCGCATTCCGCGCCTTCAGCGTGGCTGGACGCACTTACCGTCTTGTTCGCCACAACCTGGCTGAGATCCAGGACATCCGGGAAGAGGCTAGTCTTATATTCCGTACTGAGCAGGGTGAGGGTGTTGGATTACTCAACGCTGCGGCTTAGTCTACTTTCCTATACGCATAGTTGTTATTTACGTTATGCGTTTGGGATGGCCGCTTCTCCCTTGTGGGGGAGCGGCTGTTTTGGATTTGTTCAGGTGTCGATGAGCTATGGCTGAGCTTAGACTAAGGTGTTATTAACCCCTAAGCAACTTTCTTGTGGTTGCTGGCTGTTCCTATTTTGGTTGTACATATCTCCTTATGAAGAGATAGGGACCACTCTAACCGCTTTCGCTAAAATAAAAACAGCAATTATGAACAGGTGTTACATTACAGGTGCCGAAATAACCGAGGAAAACAAGTCGGTTGAGCATATAATACAGAACTTTTTAGGAGGGAAATTGAAGTCCAGTTCAATATTATGTGAGGAGGGGAATAATAGTTTAGGTGATACAATAGATGCCGAATTGTCACGGCAAATATATCTTCCAACGTTACTTAAAATCAAGAGAGAAAATGGAAAACCTAGAAAAATACGTGGCTTCAATAAGGAAGGGAGGCAATACAACTATGTGGATACCGGGATAGCTAAAAGGGCTCCGTCGAAACCAATTATATCACAAGATGAAAATGGGAAAGAAGTTTGGGAATTCCAGGAATCTCAAGAGAAGGATGTTATCAAAGCTATTATGAAGCGCAACCCTGGAATGTCTGAGGAAGAGTTGAAAAAGAGGTTAACTTATACTCAATTGAATAAGCCCGAAGAAATTTTTTTTGAAAACCACCTTAACGTTATTTCAGGAAAAGACGCTTTTAGAGCTATTGCTAAAATTGGCGTAAACTTTTATTGTTGTAACGGGGGAGACTATGGTCAAATCAATCAATCAATCGATTTTGTTAAAGGTAATGTGGATGATGAGTTTCCATGTGTTAGGTACTACTACCCAGAGGAAGTCTACAGTAGAACAAATGAAAAAGAAATTTCCCATGTATTGAGGTTAGTCGCGGACCCTGTTGAAGGTGTTGCATACTGCTATATTGAGCTATTTAATGCGCATAATTTTTTAGTAACGCTGTCGCTGAATTACTCGGGTGAAGCTCTGGATGCTACTTATGTATTTGACGTGACCTCAACTGAGGTTCTGGATAATACAACAAGAGATCTAGACTTGACTAAGAGAGATTTAATGTTGTTGCCACATCCAGCTCCATCAGATGTAGAGCAAAAGTATTTTGAAAGGCAAGATCGGTTAGCTCAGCTTATGGGGATCGAAATAACTAGGAAGTCCGCAGATGAAGTGATGAAATTTCTTCCCAATAGTGGGAAAGGGAAATTGTAGCGTATTGCTTTGACACACACATTGGTCATGCGACGGTAAGGTTCATGCTCTGATTTTGGGTTTACATTTCCTCCTTTGTGAAGAGTCGCTTCTGTTTGTTTTTTTTAAGCTATTTTGAATAATGGAACACATTTTACCAACATGCCTAATGATCTTGTCAGGCCTTATGTTCTATATTCTTCGTCAGCACAGTTTTCGGGGGAAGGATATACAGAATCGAAGCCTCGAAAAAAAATCGTTCGTTGATGTTTTTGAAGCCGCAAAAGAGGGGGTGAAGTTACCCGAAATAGAAGAGGAGAGAGAGCAAAAAGCTTTTGAGGAAGAATGGTATACTCGAAATCAACCGTTAGTGTCATCGATCGCATTTTGCGCTTTTTTGGTTGGAACATTCTGGAATCTAATCTTAGCTCTTATGTAGAGAATTCTACTGAAAAAACGCCCGGCCCGCACTAAGCTGCGCCAACTTAATCCCCCCAGCCAATAGATACTGCTTTAGCGTAACCTCAAACTTCCACCCCCCCAACTGCATGATCTCGCTAAGCGGGACACCAGACAGAAGCAGATTGGTGGCCGCGCTCCTCCGCGCCGTGTGCGTAGTCACCATTGACGATTTGGGAATGTTCCCACCTCCAGGGCCGGCCATATTGGTCAGGATGCCAGCCATGGCCGCGATAGTCTTCAGTTTGCGGTTGGCTTCCTGGTTGGTGTCACCGCTGAGGTTGTAGTTGTTTTTCTTGATCAGGTCCAGGGCGGCGGGCTTGATGGGGACGAAGCTCACCGTCTCCGTTTTCTCGGCGATGTTCTTATAATAGTGGTGGCCACCGTGCTGGGTGATGTTGGCTTCGCAGATCCGGACGCTGTCGCCGTAGCGGAGGACCATATAATAGGATACCAGAAACCGATCGCGTTCGCGCTCCAGGCCGGGCCGGCTGCTGAGGTTCAGGTCGGCGATGGCCTCGATCTCCTGCGCCGTCAGATAAATTTTGTCGTTGGGCCGAATCCGTTCCGCCTTGAAGGTTTTGGCTTTGAAAGCTACGTTGGTGTGCAGCTCCTGGTCGAGGCCCAGCTGCATGAATTTTTTCAGGTGCTTCACGTGGTTGGCTACGCCGGATCTGCCGGTGCCGGTTTCGCGGAGGTACTTAGTGAAGTCGGCGTAAAACTTCAGGTTGATGTCTTCGAAGCCGATATCCTTCAGGTCCCGGGCTACGGAGTAAGCCTGAAGCTTATTCCGGAAGGAGATGAATTTTTTCCAGGTGCCGGGCTTCAGGTCTTCGCGGCCGGCCTGGCAGTCTTCGATGTATTGCGCTACGAATCGAATCAGGGAAGAGCTCAAGCCCAGCAGCTGGCCTTTAGCTTCCGTCTCTAGGCGGGTGAGGATTCCGTTGATCTTTGCGGCCAGGGGAGCGGTTTTCTTCAGCCGGCCCCGGCGTTCGTCCCATTCCTTGGGGTGCGCGTGGAATTCTGTTTTCTCAAATCGGCGTTTCCCGTCTGCGTAGATGGAAACTTTAATATTGCAACTCCCGTCACGTCGGGGTTTATACTTCCAGAGGATGGCGCGGACGGTCATGGTCAACAGTGTTTCAGCGGGTCAACAATAGGATAACAATTGCTCCCAAATGTACACATAAAGCCCTCGTTAAACACGAATTGTTTGATAAAAACAGGGCAAAAGAAAAGCCCCAACCCAGATTGTTACTGGATTGGGGCTGAATTGTCCAACTTTTGTTGGAAATGAAGTGGGCAGTGAGGGGCTCGAACCCCCGACCCCCTCGGTGTAAACGAGGTGCTCTAAACCAACTGAGCTAACCGCCCTTCTTTAAGGGACCGCAAAGATAATACAGTCTGACAATACTGTGCAAGTTTTTGTGAAGAATGTTTTAAACCGCCCTTCAATCAGGGTAATGTCAGGAAATCGCAGCGAAGTTGCGAAGTGCCGGGCATTGCTCTTTACATACCTTACCTTGCATCCTGCGACCGCGCCCTTACTGAGTCTGAAGTCAGGTAGTCAAGGAGTCAAACAGTCGTGTGCCTGATGTTCTACGCTTAAACACTACCATGAAGCAACACTACTTTCTCGCCCTCTCCCTTTTGTCCCTTTTCGCCCTTTCCCCCTTACTTGGTCAGGATACCCTAAGCTTCGGCGGTATCTACGAGCTACCCGGCGCGGAAGTCCGCGCCACCTACACCCCGGTATCCCCGCTGGCACAGAGCTTTACCATTGAGGAAGTCTACCGCCTGCCGGGTACCTTTTACGATCCCGCCCGACTGGTGGCCCTACTGCCTGGGGTAGTGCAAACCAACGACCAGGCCAACCACCTCAGCGTACGCGGTAACACGCCCAATGCGAACCTCTGGCGCATTAACGGCCTTGCCATCGTGAATCCCAACCACACCGCCAACGCCGGTACCTTCTACGACTTCCCCACCCTCAACGGCGGCGGTGTCAATGCCATCTCCGCCCAGATGCTCGACAATTCCGGCTTCCTGGCCGGCGGGCTGCCCGTAGAATACGGCTTCGCCACCGGCGGTACGTTCGATCTCCGCCTGCGGCCCGGCAGCAAGACCAAACGCAAATACCAGGCCCAGGCCGGCTTCATCGGCTTCGACCTGATGGCCGAAGGGCCGATTGGCGCCTCCGGCCAAACCAGCTACCTCGTCAACGGCCGCTACAGCTTCACCGGCCTGCTGGCCGATATGGGCGTCGATTTCGGCGGTGAGGAAATCCGTTTTGCTGATTTTAATGGGCATTTGCACCATCAGTGGGAAGGGGGGGAACTAAGCCTGTTCGGTATTTACGGCAATAGCAGCAACAATTTTGCCGCGCCGGATCCGGCCGAAGAGGACCTGACCGAGCAGAAAGAACTGTTCAATATTGATTTTACCAGCCAGTTGTCCATTGTTGGCCTCAGCGCTAGTCAGCAAGTCGGCGCGGGAACGGTTACCGCTGGCTTTTCCTATTCGGAGACTGCGCCGGAAAGAGATCAATCTTTTCGGGAAGAAGATAACGGTACTGCAGATTTGCTCGCTAAATACAGGTTCGTCAACGCCAACTTGCAATACCGCCAGGCCATCAGTGATAAAAGTGAAATTCGGGTTGGTGCGGAGTGGTTGGAGCAATCGGCGCAAAATAATTTTTCCTTTAATCAGTTTGGGTTCAATGGAGGTACCGAATTTTTTAATTTCTTTACCAGTTCTTCCGCCATTAGCCCTTACGTTGGACTGAAGACCATCATTGGCCGTACGACGCTTGACGGTGGATTGCGCTACGAGCGCTACTCCGGGACCATCGAAGGATCCGTCATCGCCCCAAGGTTAAACGCGAGCTTTGGGGTCGGGAAAAGTCAAATCAACCTGACGGGGGAAGTACTTAGTCGTGCGCCTCTGCTAACCGCTGGCAACTGCGACGGTTGCTTCGGAAGCCGGAAGCCGATTGCTACTTACCAGCTTAGTGCCGCTTACGGCACAAAACTCGGAACGATCAATACCAGAGCAACGGTATTCTACCAATATTCCCCGGATGATCTCGCCGCCAACGTAAACGGTTATTTGGTGAGTGCTTCTTCCGTCCTGGAACCTGATCCCAACCTCAATTTTTCCACCGAGGCACAGAGCCAGCGTTATGGCCTCGAACTGGAGGCAAGCGGTGGCCTGAAAACTAAGGGATGGTACTACCGGGGTAGCATCACTTTACTCAACGCCGAGACTTTTCAAACCAACGGAGGTTACCAAAAAGACCGCTATGCCGTAGATTTTATCACCAAACTGACGCTGGGCCGCGAATGGCCGGGGATGGACCGCAAAGAACGGCAGCGAAGTTATGGACTAAACTTAGCCCTCGTCGCTCATGGTGGAGAACGCTATGGTACCGTAAATAATGGAGGACGACCATCCCCTATTAATATCCGGCGCTACTTTACTGGACAGTCCCTCTCCGCCGGATTTGTAAACGACCTCGGCACCTACTTCCGCCCCGACCTCCGCCTCTACAAAACCAAAACCCGCGCCAAAACCACCACCACCCTTGCCCTCGACCTCCAGAACGTCGCCGGCATTGAGAACGTCGGTAACGTCTACTACGATGCTTTCCTGGAGCGGCCGAATGAGCGGTTGCAGTTGGGGTTGATTCCGGTGCTGAGCTATCGAATAGTTTGGCGATGAGAGCTCGTCGGCCGAGGCGGGAGGTACGACCTGACTCGTCCGCCGAGCGGGTGGTTGCAATCCGGTCGGCGGACGAGTCAGGTAACGATTCCGCTCCGCTCCATCGTTTCCGCCTCGGCCGACGACCTTAAACATCAAGATAATTCATGAGGTGATCAAACCGCTCCCGCAGCCCATCAGTGAGCTGCTTCTCGTTGAAGCTGGCCATCACTTTATAATTGAAGCGTTCCAGCGTAGCCAGGATGGCTGCAATGTTCTGGCTGTTGACTTTGATGGTCACCTCCAGCCGGTTGGTCCCCTCGAAGGAGCGAACGAAGCTGCTCAGGATCACCGCCCCTTCACTTTCCACGATGCGGGAAATTTCGGAGAGACTGTAATCGTGCCGTAGTACTTCCAACATAACGATGGAGCCTTCGCTGGAGAAAGTGCTGGACTCTCCGAAGTGCCGCAGCAGGTCCTCATTGGTGATCATACCGAGGTAACTGCCTTCGCGGTCAATGACCGGTACAACCGTCAACTTGTACTCCGTCAGGATGCGCATCACATCGTAGAGGTGATCGTCGGGGAAGACCGAAGGGGGATGCACCGGCAGGCGGTAGCTGCTCACGGGCTCGAGCGCATCTGAATCCAGAATGTCATCTTCTGAAATGACGCCAATAAGCTCTCCGGCATCAACGACGGGGAGGTGGCGAATGTAAAATTCATTCATCACGCCAAGGGCTTCCTCGCCGGTATCGGAGGGGGTGAGGGGAACCAGGGCGTCGGAGATAAGGGATTCAGCGGTCATGGTTAGTTTTCAGTTTTCAGGTGTCAGTTTCAGTAGTCAGGATTCAAGGGGCGGAATCCTGACAGGATAGCTTTCAGGGGTGATTAATAGCGAGGAGTTGAATGCTGAATTCTGAACGCTAAGTACTGAATCCTAAACACTGAACCCTGAGTGCTGACCCTTGAATCCTGACCCTTATCCGAGAAGTCGTTTCTTCTGTGTAGCGAACTCTCCTTCGGTCAACAGGCCTTTTTCCCGCAGGGTAGCGAGGCGCTGGAGTTGTTCGAGGAGGTCGTCATTAATTTCGGGTAGTTCAACCAGGGCTTCCTGCTTGATGGGGTTTTCCAGTACCACTTCCTCGGCGGTCAGGTCGGGGGAGAGACGGAAGCCATTGGCTTCAAAGGCTTCGTAGCGGGCTTGTACGCGGAGGAAGGCGAGGCTGTCGTGGGTGCGTACGCGTTCGAAATCGGAGAAGCCGAGGGCTACCGCGCGGTCGAGATGGTAGAAGGCCTTGTCGGCGTCCTCCTCACAGGAGTAGGAGCAGGCGACGTTGAAATGGGAGGCGACGTCGGAGGGGTTTTTCTCCAGCGCCCGCTCAAAGGCGATGATGGCGCGGTCGTATTCGAAATCCTTAAAGTATCGGAGGCCTGCCTGGCGTTCGGCCACGCCATCATTGGGAACCTGGATGGGGCGGGGAGCCTGAAAGGGGGCCGGGGTGGCTGACGGTCCGCGGTTGGATCGTTGTGTTTCCCGACGGCGTTGTTCGCGCATCTGGCGTTCGCGCTGGCGCTGTTCGTGGCGGCGCTCCCGGTCAGTCATCGGCTTTTGATGGCGGGTTTCCTGCCGGGTCGGCTGCGTAGGGTTGTATTGGGCCTTATTGTACTTAGCGTCAAAGGTCTGCTGGTCCATGCTCAAAAAAGAGATGGCATCGATCACGCCCAGCACCAGGCCGAGCGGTGGAATGATGAGGTATAGAATACCCAGGCCTACCTGACCAAGGTAAAAGCGGTGTAGCCCAACGGAGCCACCAAAGAATGCGAGTACGGCCGAGAGATTTTTTTCCTTCATGTGTCACGAGTAAACGACTAAAGAGGCACTTTCGTTCTGAAACTTACGGATTTTCGACGGTTGGGTGACAGAGGTCGTTGAATGGATGCTTTTCAGGGCGCGGCCGCAGGTGCAATTTAGGACTTTAAAAGCAAAGGGCAGCACTACCCACTACCCAGTAAACTCTTCCCCGAAAATCCGACAAGTAAGCACCGTAAGATCATCCGGGAACTCATTGTGCTGCCGGAAGTCGTTGAGCTTCGCTACCAGGGAATCGTTGAAAGATTTGGCCGAACGCCCGTGCTGCCGCCTGACGTAATCGTAGAGGATTTCCTCATCAAAATTCTCCCCGGCGGGGTTCTGCAGGTCCGTCAGCCCATCCGTATAGGTAAGGATGAGTGCCTGATGCGGCAGGGTAACGGTGCCAACCTCCAGCATCGGTAATTCATCGATGGTGCCGAGCACCATGGTGCCCTCCGTGAGCAGTTTGATGCCGCCTTCGTGCACCAGCACCGGAGGAGGGTGTCCGGCGTTAACGTACGAAAGCTCGTGCTTCTCAATGTCGTACTCGGCCACAAAAAAAGTGACGAAACGCTCCCCGTTGGTGATCTTGTAAACGGCGGTGTTGATCTCTTTTACGAAGTCGTAAAGGCTGGTTCGCTTCTTGATCAGCGTGTGGAAATTGGCCTGAAAGTTGGCCATCAACAGGGCGGCACTTACACCCTTCCCGGTGAAGTCACCGATACAGAACACCAGCTTCTTGTCGTCAAATTCCTGAAAGTCGATGTAGTCACCTCCAACCCCCAACTTCGGCTGGTAGATGGTGCTGATCTCATAAGCGTCCCGCATCGGAAACCGCTCAGGGATGAGCATTTTTTGGACTTTGGCGCCCAGGTCCATGTCTGCCTCCAGCCGCTCCTGCTCGATCTGCCGGCGGAAGAGCCGCTTGTTCTCAATGGCTACGGCGATCACGTTGGTAATGGTGGTGATGATCTGCACCCGCTCAAACATGTCCTCCTCTTCCTCGAATTCGCCGATGAGGATGTAGGCGATGGGCCGCTCTTTGTGCAATACTGGCACCACTTGAACGAAGTTGGCGAAAAACGAACCTTCCGGCTCGCCGTCGATCAGCCCCGCCCGGGTAAAACGCTGCATTTCTACACCGAAATCAATCCGGGGAACTTCAATGTCGTCTAACCCGATGGAGGTGGCAATCAACCATTGTTTGTCATCCGTGCTGTTTCTTACGAACAGGGCCATCCGCGTCAGGCGAAGTTCCTTGCGCAAAAAGGCGCTGTACATGTCAAAAAGATCCTCCGCCGCAACGTTGTTGTTGATCGCCTGGGTGATCTGCAGCAAGCGCTGCACCTGCAGCTGGCGCAGGTGTAGTTCACGTTCTAGACTTTGTAAGCGGGTAACTGGTTGAATCATGTGCGGGCGTAAATATAGCACACTACTCAATGATCAGACTAAAGCCCACCCCATGAATGTTCTCGATCCGGATGCGGGAGTCCTCTTTAAGGTACTTCCGTAGCCGACTGATAAATACATCGAGGCTTCGTCCCAGGAAGTAATCGTTCTCCCCCCATATTTTTTCGAGGATGTCCCCGCGTTCACTGACTTCGCCCCGGCGGCTGCCGAGGTAATTGAGCAATTCCGCCTCCCGGCGGGTGAGGCGCCGGGGCGCTTCGTTCTTATAGGTCAGTTGCAGCTTGTCGAGGTCAAAGGTGTAATCCCCGATCCGGCGCGGATCGAAGGCCGGTGAAGACGGCCGGACCTTGTTTCGGCGCAGGAAAACTTCAATCTTCAGAATCAGCTCCTCGATGCTGAAGGGCTTGGTGATGTAGTCGTCAGCCCCCAGGCGCAGGCCCTGCAACCGGTCTTCTTTCAGGCTCTTGGCCGTGAGGAAAAGAATGGGTACGTCCTGGTTTTTATCACGGATACGCCGGGCCAACTCAAACCCGTCAATGCCGGGGAGCATCACGTCGAGCAGACACAGGTCGTAAGGGAAGTCCGATTTGCTGATTTCCTCCATCGCGGTGTGGCCATCTGAGCAATGCGTGACGGTAAATTCACTCAGTTCGAGGTTGTCACGGGTGACGAAGCTCAGGCTTTCGTCATCCTCAACGTAAAGGAGATGGGCTTTCATGGGGAGTGGTTTGATGGATGTTAACTTGATCAACGGTGAAACCCCCTCCCGAACCCCTCCCCACGGGGGATGGGCTTCTTGAAAACGCTAACGCGTTTTAGACTGCTGGCGCTAAGCGCCGATTTGCTTCCCTCCCCCGTGGGGAGGGCTAGGGAGGGAGTTTCTAAAGGGGCGAAGTCAGAATAATTTGTGATTAGTTTTTAGCTTCTAAGTTAGTGGTAGGTTCTTATTTGGTGGGTGGGGCGAGTTGATCATTTTAGCATTCCTAATTATCCAGCAGGTTAATTTTTAAGTGAAACGTCGTCCCTTGCCCGGGTTTGCTCTCTATCCGGATCGGCCAGCCGTGTGCGCGGCAAATCTGAGCAACGTAGAACAGTCCGAGCCCGAAGCCTTTGACGTCGTGTACATCACCGGTCGGCACCCGGTAGAACTTTTCAAAGAGGCGCTCCTGGTGCTCGGGTTGGATGCCCGGGCCTTTGTCCGCAACGTAGAAGTGAAGTTGTTTGCCCTTGCGCCGACCGCCGATGGTGATGTGCGGAGGGGTGCCGCCGTACTTCACGGCATTGTCCAGGAGGTTATGGATGATGTTGGAGAGGTGCACCGGATCGGCAAGCAGCAGTAAGGGGCCCTCAGGCATGCGGGTGTTGAGCTGGCCACCGAGCTCGTCCGTCCGGGCAGCGATGCTGCCGGTGAGGGAAGGCAGGAGGTGCTGAAGGTCTATTTTCTCCCTTTTGATCTCGAAGTTGCCCTTCTCGATCTTACTGATCTGCAGCACCTTTTCCACCTGTCCGTTGAGCCGCTCGTATTGCTCGTGGATCAGGCGCGCGTAGCGCGCCAGGCGATCATCGCCGGCGATCCGCTCATCGCGCATAAATACGCTGGCGGCAATGCGGATGGTTGACAGTGGCGTTTTAAACTCGTGGGTCATATTGTCGATAAAATCCTTCTGCATCGAGGCCAGCCGGCGTTGGTTCAATATCACAACCAGCGAGTAAATGAAGAAGGCCACGGTGAGCAGGAGAACGGCAGAAAAAAAGACCACCAGCTGCATTTTTTCCCAGATGTATCCCGTGCGTTCGGGGAATTTGACGCCGAAATAGTAGAGCAGGTTTTTGTCGGGGGCCAGGTAGCTTTCCATCTCGGCCGGCTCTTCTGGCTGGGGGTCGGTGGTGGGTTCGCAACGGGCACCGTAGGCCATTTCGTCGTTGGCACAGTCGAAGATGGCGTACTCGAACGGTACGTCCAGGCCCAGACGGACGAGCTCCTGCTGCATCAGGATTTCCAGGCGGAGGGCGTCGATCTCGCTTTCGATATTTACGATGAAGTAGTTGCTGGAGCGCTGGCGGACAATGTCACGGCTCGGCAGGGCGCTGTTGTTCTCCGCAGCAAGTTGGCGGGCTACGCCGTACAGCGCGAGCTGTACCTTTTGGTTGAACTCCGTGTCGTTGAGGTTCCACGTCGTCGCTACCCAATACGATTGCATCCCGACAATGCCCAAAATGGCAATGACGCCCAGGATGATGACCCGGTTGATGATGTGCTGCTGCATGGATAACAGGTTGCAAGTTACAGGTTGCAGGTTGCAGGTGGCAGGTTGGCCCGAACTGCTGCAAAAGGGGTTAAAACACTGCTGTAAGAATGGGGATAACTTCCGGCTTCTTATGCCGTTTCTCTTCGTTAACAAGGCATTAACCAAGCAGGTTGCGTTTTTCTTCCTTCAGGGCGAGTGGGCTGCGCGCCGAGAATTCTCGGCGCGAAGCCCACTCGCCCTAAGGGAGGTGCCGCCTTGTTAAGACTGGAACCAACGAGCATTTAAGGCGACATTTTTGATCTGATAGCGCACTAAGTTAGCTTGCCATTTCCCTTTTTTTGGGCGCGACCGCAGGTGCAAATCAAGGTGTAAAAAGCAAGCAGGCCAACCATGGTGACTTGTTTTGCAGAAGTTGGCCTACGCCAGTCGCAGGACAGTGCCAGTACCTTTGAACCATGGAAGCCCCGCTCACCAACTTCAAATACTCCCGTGCCGACATTAAGGACGCCCTGGCCCTCTCCCTGCTGGCCGAATGCTCTTTCCGCGCCACCGAATTAATTATCACAAGCGCTGGACGTACTCAGCGTATCCGCTTTGCTCATAAAACACTTTAAAAGGAGTGGTGTAAAGGTCCTTCCATGCGTCAGGGCCGTGTCGTTCCACATACTGTTCAATGATGCGGAAACCGAGAAAGTAACAGAGTTCGCCTTCAAGTTTTTCCGGAAGACCTTCAATCAGGGGTGGGCATTCGTTGGTGCGGCCGCAGTGTCTGAAAATGGGGCAGCCTTCTTCACTTGTTTTGAAAAGATATGGCTGCAGCTTTTCGAAGATCTCTTTTTCCCTTTGCATCAAGATGGCGGTGTTTTGTTGGTAGAGTGCTTCTTCGCGACTTTGATTGAGGTATTTGTAAGTGTAGTACACCGCCAGGCCTTCGTCAAGTGTAATGCCCAGACCGGTTGCGCCGTGAACATCTTTTTCTGCGATCGGGCCAAAGATCAGGTGTTCCAATTCATGGGCGAATAGATCGTTGATGTCGGCCGCGTTCCAGCTGTCTCCAAACATATCCAAAATCATGGAGTTATTGTCACACCCTCCGAATATTTGGAAATCTGGTGGACCGAAGTAAACCATCCACCGACCATGGCCTCTACGTTCGGTCAGGGTTTGCAGCGCAGTCAGGTGACTGGTGAAAAGCTCGTTTAGGTTGACGGTGTCGAGAAGGCTTAGTTTTTGCGCCATTAGTTTCCCGTGGTCTGTGTGTAAGGTTTTGTTCCAGGCATACATCCCCGGTAGCTGGAATTTGCCGGCGTTTTCTTCACCGAAGATCATGCTCAGGCAATTGTCGAAAGCCTGGCGGTTGGGGGCGTAGAGTTTGTCGCGGATCATCAGGCTATCGAAACCGCCTTCGGCCCGCCCGGCCAATACCTGAAACTTAAAGCCGTTGTGGATCACCATGTCCCCTACCCGGATACTGTCCGCAATGGTTTCTACTGCCGCAAAGGGGTTGGGTGAGGTTACTTCGGTATCAATCGAAGTGGGCCGATCGCAGGCTATTAATAGTAGCATCGGGATCAAATAGACAAGGACAATGAAATCACGCATGGGGAGAATGGATTATCTGATCGAAAATGAGTCGAAAAATAACCTTGCTTTGGAAATCAATAGGCAATCAGAGGGATTAAAAATTAGTTAAACCATGCTTTTCTTTAAGCTTGTTTTGCACCTGCGGCCGCGCCTTATTCGTCAAGCAGTCAGATAGTCAAAGAGTCAAGGAGCGCGGCTGTGGACTATTTGACTATCTGACGCCCTAACTATCTTTACCCCATGTACCAGCTCCTCAAGCCCCTCCTCTTCCAATTAGCGCCCGAAAAAGCGCACCACCTCACCGTTTCCGGCCTGGCCGCCACCCTGGCGATACCGGGGGTGAGTGCTGCCTTCCGTGCGACGTACAAACTGGAAGACCCCAAGCTGGAACGAACGGTCTTCGGGCTGCCGTTCCCCAATCCCGTCGGCCTGGCGGCCGGCTTCGATAAAGACGGTAAATACTACCACCACATGGCCAGCCTTGGTTTCGGCTTCCTCGAACTCGGCACCGTTACCCCCCTGCCGCAGGCCGGGAACCCGCAGCCGCGTCTCTTTCGCCTGCCGCAAGACCGGGCTCTGATCAACCGAATGGGCTTCAACAACGAAGGTGTGGAAGCCCTCGCCACGCGGCTGCTTCAGCAGGGCCGCCCCGGTAAAACGATTCTGGGCGGAAACATCGGTAAGAACAAGGTGACGCCGAACGAGGACGCCGTGAGCGATTACGTCAAATGCTTCGAACGGCTCTATCCGCTGGTGGATTATTTTGTGGTCAACGTCAGTTCACCGAATACGCCCAACCTTAGGGCCCTGCAGGATAAAGAGCCGCTTACGGCCTTGCTCTCCACGCTCCAGGAGCTCAACGTTAAACTGGCGCGCCCATCCGTAGCCATGGTCGGTGCCCCCCTCGGCAAGCCGGGAGAGTTGTGGGCCGAAAAGCCCATCCTTCTAAAGATTGCGCCGGACCTGACCGATGGCCAGCTCGACGATATCCTCGGCATCGTTTCCGCCACCGGCATCGCTGGCATCATTGCCACCAATACGACCATTGCCCGTAAGCCGTTAATCACGGACTCCGACGAAGTCGCGGCCATCGGGAACGGTGGTCTCAGTGGCTCACCCGTCCGCCAACGCTCCACGGAAGTCATCCGCTACCTCTACGAAAACTCCGGTAAAACCCTCGACATCATCGGCGTCGGTGGTATCGACAGCCCGGCCTCCGCCCGGGAAAAACTGGACGCAGGAGCGAAGCTGATTCAGGTGTACAGCGGGATGGTGTATGCCGGGCCGGGGTTGGTGCGGGATATTAAGCAAGGGCTTTTATAGTCAAACATTCAGGGAGTCGTACTATCTGACTATTAAAAATCCATCACCTTCCGCCGCAGCTCAAAGTTCTTACCGAGGTAGACTTTCCGGACCATCTCGTCCGCCGCTAATTCCTCCGCCGTGCCGGCTTTTAGGATGCTGCCTTCAAACATGAGGTAGGCGCGATCAGTGATGCTGAGGGTTTCCTGAACGTTGTGGTCCGTAATCAGGATGCCGATGTTCTTGGTCCGCAGCTTTGCGACGATGTATTGGATGTCTTCTACTGCGATGGGGTCAATGCCTGCAAAGGGCTCATCGAGTAGGATGAACTTGGGATCGGTGGCCAGGGCACGGGCGATTTCGGTGCGGCGGCGTTCGCCGCCAGAGAGGGTGTCTCCGTGGCTCTTGCGCACTTTATCCAGGTTGAATTCATCGATCAGACTCTCCAGCTTGTCGTGGATCTCGGTCTTGTTGAGGTCCGTCATTTCCAGCACGGCCGCAATGTTGTCCTCTACCGTAAGTTTGCGAAAAACGGAGGCTTCCTGTGGCAGGTAGCCGATACCGAGTTGTGCCCGGCGGTACATTGGCATTTTTGTAATGTCCCGGTCGTCAAGAAGGACCCGACCGGCGTTGGGCTTGATGAAGCCTACCGTCATGTAGAAGGTCGTTGTCTTACCCGCCCCGTTGGGGCCGAGCAGTCCGACGATCTCCCCCTGATCTACAAACAGGGAAACGTCTTTTACCACGGTCCGGGAACCGTATTTCTTGATGAGGTTTTCGCTTTTTAGACGCATATTGGGTTGTCTGGTTATCGGGGTGTCGAGTTGGCCTGTAGTTCCTATTTCCCCGGTTCCTAATCTCTGGCCTCCTCGGGTAACATAAGGACGATGACTTCCAGCTCCACTCCGTTGCGTACGACGGTCAGGTTTAACTTTTCGCCAACCTTTGCCCGGCCGATGAGTTCGGTGAGTTCGGGCAGGTCACGGATGGTACGTTTACCAACACGGATGACGAGGTCATCGATTTGGAGGCCAGCGGCTTCGGCGGAGCCGCCGGCAAAGATAGCGTCGATTACGACTCCTTCCGTAAGATCGGTCAGCCCAAGTCGTTGCCGGTCGGCGCGGGTGTAGGTGGAGATCTCGACCCCGAGGAACGCCCGGCGGTAGGCTCCGAATTCGATGATGTCGTCGGCAATGCGTTGCACAAGGTTGATTGGAATGGCAAAACTGTAACCCTGGAAACGACCGGTTTTAGAGGCGATGGCCGTATTAATCCCTAGCAATTTACCATCGGCAGTTACCAATGGGCCACCGCTGTTGCCGGGGTTGACGGCTGCGTCGGTCTGTAAAAAACTTTCGATGGCATCGAGGTCGTTCAGCAGGCTGATCGACCGGCCCTTGGCGCTGATGATGCCGGCGGTCACCGTACTGGTAAGGCCGAGGGGGTTGCCGACGGCCAGGACCCAGCTGCCCGGCTCTGCCAGGTCGCTGTCGGCAAGTTTAAGGTAGGGTAGGTCGGTACCCTCAATGCGGAGTACGGCGAGGTCCGATTTAGGATCCTGGCCAACAAGGCTGGCCGGGAAGACCTTCCGGTCGGAGGTTGTCACCGTAATGTCTTCGGCACCCTCCACCACGTGGAGGTTGGTGATCACGTAGCCGTTGGAGGTGTAAATGACGCCTGAGCCTTCGCCCTCCTGTGGGCCACGGCCCGGGGATTTATTGCTGAACAGAGCTTTGATGGCTTCGCGGCTGCGGCCTTCCGTGCTGGCTTTGATGTGAACGACGGTGGGGATGGCCTGCCGGGCGGCGGCGCGCAAATCGACCGGAGCAGGCAGGCTTTCAGGCACCGCAGCCCGGGGCAAAGCTGCAAGTGTGGGCGTGGGCGGACCCTGCTGGCCAGCGAAGCCAGCCGCAAAGTGCACTGCAGGTGTAGAGAAGGGTGACGGAGCCGGGAAAGGCTGCCGCCATTCGCTGGCTACGGCGAGCACCAGTATGGCGGCCGTTAATCCGCCGCCGAGGGCGGCGGCCACAAGTTGTAATAATCGATTCATGATGGTTTACTTCGCAATTCCTGAAGGGTAATGTAAAAGATCAGGCTTTAGTTGATAGAACTAACAAGCAGGCAGCGCATTTGCCACTACTCTACAACTTCCCATTGCCACAGAACGTTGTACCTTGCCAACTATAAAACCATCCACCCTCTTTCACCGCGGCTTTGACTTCCACCGAACTAAAAGATTTCCTTAAGCCTGAGACCGCCCTCGAAGCCAGCTTCCTGGAAGACGCAGAATTCTGTCGTGGCTTACAGTGGGGGGTTCCGCGGTACGGCCATCCCGAAGGTACTATCATGGCCCACATCATCGAGGTCAACGCTAATATCGATCGCCTGCCCGTCGACGCGGAAACCCGCCGCCTCCTGCGAATTGTCTGTTGGGTGCACGATACTTTTAAGCACATCGAAGATAAGGGGTCTCCCCGGGACTGGACAAAGCACCATGGCGTGTACGCCCGGAATTTCCTGGCCCGTTACCTCGATGACCAAAAGTTGCTGAACCTGGTGGAAATGCACGATGACGCGTATTACGCCTGGCGCCTGGCCCACCTCTATCATCGCCTCGCTGAATCGGAAGAACGCATTGTTGCCCTTCGCGAAGCCCTCGGAGATTACTGGCAACTCTTCTACCTGTTCTTTAAATGTGATACCTCCACCGGCGATAAAAATCCCGCCCCCCTCGTCTGGTTCGAGGATACGATGGAAGACATTCAGGTCACGGACTTTCTTGGAGAAACTGTTTGATTGTGGCGGTAGGCGATGTGTCAGGTTACCAGGTTGTCGCCTTATCCAAGGCTTCCGACAACCCGACAACCCGACAACCCAACATCCTGATAACTGGTCTGATAACCCGGCAATTTGACACCTTGCCCTGGCCCTCCCCCTGCACCTGCGACCGCGCCCGAAAATGTTCCTGCTACTATCGAGCATGACGCTGAAATGGCCCCGCTCGCCGTCCCAAAGCTTTTTACCAGCCAGGGATGCAGCAGTTGCCCGCCAGCCGATAACCTGCTGAGGGAAATCAACGAACGCTCGCTGTCCGGAGAAAAGATCATCCCTCTTTCTTATCACGTAGACTATTGGAACTGCCCGGGCTGGAAAAACCCCTACAGCAGTGCCGATTATTCCGCGCGGCAGAAGGACCATACCTAGCGCATCGGAGCCCGAACGCACACGCCCCAACTGGTCGTTTCCGACAGATAACCGTTCTTTGCCGAAGATATGGCCATTTATTTTGCTTCAGATTTTCACCTCGGCGTCGCTGCCCGCCTGCCCAGCCGGGAGCGGGAAGACCAGATCGTTGCCTGGTTGGACGACTGCTGGCGCAAGGATGCGGAGGCCTTTTACCTGGTCGGCGATCTTTTCGAGTTCTGGTTCGAATGGGCCGAGGTGGTCCCCCGGGGCTACGTCCGCTTCTTTGGCAAACTGGCCGAAATTGCCGATGCAGGCATCCCCGTCCACGTTTTTACCGGCAACCACGATATGTGGTTCAACGACTACCTCCAAAAGGAAATTGGCGCTATCCTCCACCGCAACCCCATCCGGGTCAGCCTGCTGGGACATCAACTCTTAATTGGCCACGGTGATGGCCTGGGGCCCGGAGATTATGGCTACAAACGGCTGAAACGCCTTTTTCAGGCGCGCTGGGCGCGCTGGTGCTACGCCCGCCTGCACCCCAACCTGGCCATGAACCTGGCTTTTTTCTTCAGTGGCAAAAGCCGATCCGGCCAACCACCCGAAACTGAATTTCTTGGACCCGATCGGGAGTGGCTCGTTGCCTACAGCGAACGCAAACTGAGTGAGGACCCTGCGCTGGACTACTGCGTGTTCGGGCACCGCCACCTGCCCATCGACCACCTCCTGAGCAACGGCCGGTCCCGGTACCTCAACCTGGGAGAATGGCTTCATTATCAGTCTTATGCGAGGCTGGACGAAACGGGGTTAAAGCTTCTTTTTTGGGGGCAAAACGAGTAATTCCTGATAATCAGAATAAAAATTTTATTCCCCAAAGCTGACTTAGTTCCGTTAAATAATTCGTATCTAAGGGAATGTCCGCAATTCACATAAAACGGTAAAGAACTTTTCGCGTTTGAACCATTGGCTACTTTTGTCCGTATAATCAATGTTAAGAAAATATTATACTGTTTCCCTTACTTTTGTAACAGTTTTAAGCGGCTAATGAGCCCGGACTTTAGATGCCTTCTGACCTGCTGATTGACAAATTGCCCATCACCAAATTTGCGGACTTACCACCCGCCCGAATTTTCGCGGCCCGCCCGCGAGCAAACCATTGATCCATTGCCAATCCCCGAATCTGAACTACCTCTGGTTGCGAAAAATAAACCTGCGGACATCAGCTCCAAGCAGGCCCTCAAGGATTACTTCATCTGCCGTAAAAGCAGGGAGCTCAGTAACATCATCAGGCGTGATGTACTGACGGGAAGAGCGAAGTTTGGCATCAGTGATGATGGTAAAGAATTGTACCAGATCGCCATGTCCCGTGCCGTAAAGAATGGAGACTGGCGGGCCGATTATTATCGGGGCCACACCCTCTTGCTGGCCATGGGCATTGCTTCCGTAGAAGACATTCTCGCTCAATTATACGCCGATAGCGCACAGGACCCCTTTAGCTCCGGTCGCCAGATGGTCGGGCACCACGCCACGGCCACCATCGACGAGAACGGCAACTGGCTGGACCACACCAAAGGCTTCAACATCAGCAGCGCCACCTCTCCTACGGCCGGGCAGATGGCCCGCGGCCTCGGCTTGGCCTTCGCCTCAAAGCAATACCGGGCGAGTAAAGACCTTTCAAAAGGCTTCAGTAACAACGGTAATGAAATTTCCTGGGTAGAAATTGGCGACGGTTCCACCTCCGAAGGTGTTTTCTGGGAATCGATGAATGCGGCTGGCGTCCTGCAGGTGCCGATGATCACCACGGTGGTCGACGACGGCTACGGCATCTCCGTTCCCGTCGAGAAGCAAACCATTAAGGGCAGCATCAGCAAGGCATTGGCTGGCTTTGAGGCCGACGAGAACAACCAGGGCTTTGCCATTTACCGCGCTAAGGGCTGGGACTACCCCGAACTTCTGGAGCTGTACCCACGGGTAGCGGCCAAAGTCCGGGAAAACCACCAGCCAGCCCTGATTCACGTCTCCGAACTTACCCAGCCCAACGGGCACAGCACCAGCGGCAGCCACGAGCGCTATAAAAAGCCCGAACGGCTGGCCTGGGAAAAAGAATGGGACTGCCTCGCGCAGTTCCGCCACTGGCTGATCGCCACCGGCGTAGCCGAGGCCGATGAGCTGGACCAGTTGGAAAAGAAGGCGAAGAAGGAGGTAATGGCCGCCCGTAAGAATGTTTGGGACAATTTCGTCGGCCGCCTGGCTGCCCGTCGCGAACAACTGTTTGCACTCTTCCCCACAAACGGTGCTGGCAACGGTCTGTTCGAAAAGCACCGTGAGGAGCTTTCCCAACTTGAACTGCCACTGCTCTCCGAGCAAATCGACGCCGTACGCCGCCTCCGCCTCGAACTCGGTGATGCGGGCCTGCCCGACACAATGAAGCGCTGGTTGCGGGATACCACGGAGGAACTGAAAAGATCCGTCGGCAGTCACCTGCTGAGCGAGACGGAGAAATCCCCGATTCGCGTACCGCACATCGCTCCGGTATTTTCCGAAGAGCGGAAGAAATTCCCGGCCTTCCAGATATTGCAGCACTACTTCGATGAAAAATTCACCCGCCACTCCGACCTCTTCGCCTTTGGCGAAGACGTAGGGGAAATTGGCGACGTCAACCAGGGCTTTGCCGGCCTGCAGGAGAAACTGGGCAGCCTCCGCGTGTTCGACACCGGCATCCGGGAATGGACCATCGTGGGCCAGGCCATGGGGATGGCCATGCGCGGGATGCGGCCGATCGCCGAAATCCAGTACCTCGACTACATCTTCTACGCCATGTCTGTCCTGACCGACGACATCGCCACCCTGCGCTGGCGTACGGGCGGCAGGCAGGCCTGCCCCATCATCATCCGCACCCGGGGCCACCGCCTCGAGGGCGTTTGGCACAGCGGCAGTTACCTCGCGCCGCTGATCAACAGCCTTAGTGGCATGCACCTCTGCGTTCCACGCAATATGGTGCAGGCCGCTGGTATGTACAATACTTTGCTGGCCGGAGACGACCCGGCCGTAGTCGTTGAAGTACTCAACGGGTACCGCCTGTACGAAGAGCAGCCGGAGAACCTGGCCGACTTTACCGTTCCGTTGGGTGTGCCCGAATGCCTGCGGGCCGGCACCGACCTGACCATCGTTACCTACGGTGCCTGCGTGACCATCTGCCTCAAGGCCGCCGCCTTGCTGGAGGCCCGGGGCGTAGATGCGGAGATCATCGACGTGCAGACGTTGATGCCCTTTGACCTCGAGCACCGCCTGGTTCGCCACCTCAGTAAGACCAATCGCCTGCTCATCGTTGATGAGGACGCGCCGGGAGGAACTTCGGCCTACATCCGCCAGCAGGTGCTGGAGGTGCAGGGCGGGTACCAATACCTCGACGGGGCGGTGAAGACCCTCACCGCAGCTGGTCATCGCCCGGCCTACGCCGACGAAGGCGACTACGCGAGCAAGCCCCAGGTCATGGACGTGGTGGAGGCTGCGTTGGAGGTGGCGGCCTTTTGAAGTAAGGGAGAAAGGAGTAAAGGAAGTTCAGACAATATTTACGAGCGGAAGCGAGCCCAATCGCACTCCCTGACTCTCTGACTCCTTGACTAATGAGGCGCGGCCGCAGGTGCAGGGTCGCTACGCTCCGGTTGCAGGGGTTGCAGGGGTTGCAGGGTCGCTACGCTCCGGTTGCAGGGGTTGCAGGGTCGCTACGCTCCGGTTGCAGGGGTTGCAGGGTCGCTACGCTCCGGTTGCAAGGGTTGCAGGAGTCGCTGCGCGCTGGTTGCAGGTGCAGGGTCGCTCGCTCCGGTTGCAAAGGTTGCAGGCACACGCAAGTCCGATTTCAAAAAAAAACACCTCCCGCTGCGAAAAAAACGTCAAGTACTTGTACAAAGATTATAGCGGTAGTATATTTGCGGCCGCTTAGGGATTTATCCCTCCTGGTTTAGACCTATGGTGTAATTGGTAACACAACAGTTTTTGGTGCTGTCGTTCAAGGTTCGAGTCCTTGTGGGTCTACAAAGCAACTACGGTCAATCTCTTTTGGGGGTTGGCCGTTTTTTAGTTTTGTAGACTTTAATCCATTATCGCCCGCAGCGCTGCCTTCTCTGCCTTAAGCGTTTGCAGACGCTGGGTTACATCCCGCCCCGGCACCTGATCAGCCCGACGAACAATGCCATACAAGTAGTTGACCTGGGCGATAAGCATCGGCTGCATGTACGTTCCTTTAGCCGTAACCAACTTTTTCTCTAATTCCTGAAGTTGCTCCAGCTGTTTTTGTTGATCCGCCGTCAGTTCATCCTTCTCTTTCAGGGCCTTCTGCTTTTCTTTGACCTCCTGGGCCATCTTTTTCACCTCGGAAAGTAGCGCGATGATGTCCAGCGCTACGGACTCCTGCTGCTGCACGTCAGCCAGGGTTACCCCATTGGCGGCGACTTTCGGGTCGAGTATTAGTGTGAAGGATTCTTCCATGGTCTTTCCGTCCACGGTAAACCGAACGGTATAGGTGCCGGGGCTGACCATGGGGCCGCCGGAGTACCTCCGGCCCTCGGCGGCATCCCAGCTTCCGTGGTGCCGCATGTCCCACCGGAAACGGTGGAGCCCTGGCTTGGTGCTCAGTTTACTGTTCAGGTTGTAGGCCACATCGTTAGTCGCCATGTCCCGCACCACTTTAGTAGCTACGCTGTCCTGGCTACCGCTCACCAGCGTACGCACCATTTTTCCGGAGGCATCCAGGAATTCCATCTTTATCGGTTCCGTCACGCCTGCGGGGAGGTAATAATCAATGTCCATCCCCGGCAGTGGATAATCGACGTGCTCACTGCCACTGCGCTCCTGGTAGCGATAGCGGATATGGTCACGGGGCCGGAACAACCGGGCAGCCGACGCCTCCAGCTGCTCGGCGCCCTGGTGCAGGCTCGAGAGATTGTCCATCACCCAGAAGGAACGGCCCATGGTGGCCAGCACCAGATCCTTCCGGTGGACCTTGATGTCGCTGATGGGGGTAACCGGCAGGTTACGTTGGAAGGACTCCCAGTTTTTGCCGTCATCAAAGGAGATGAACAGACCAAACTCGGTCCCGGCGTAGAGCAAGCCTTCCCGGTCAGGATCTTCCCGCACCACCCGTACCGGATAATCCGCCGGGATACCATTAGTCCCGCTCGTCAGTAACTCCCAGTTTTTGCCGTAATTAGTCGTTTTATAGAGGTAGGGCTTCCAGTCGCCCAGTTGGTAACGCATGGAAGTGAAGTAGGCTTTCCCAGCCTGGTGGGGAGAGGGTTCCACGCAGTCGATTCGTCCGCCTCCGGGGAGATCGTTGGGACTTACATTTTTCCAGTTGGCACCGCCGTCCCGGGTGACGTGCACCGGACCGTCGTTTGCACCGACCCAGATTACGCCTTTCTCGACCGCAGACTCGCGGATCGCATAAATCGTACTGTAAAACTCCTCCCCGGTAATGTCCCGGGTAATGGGGCTGCCGGAAATAACCTGCTTATCTTCCTCAAAGGCCGTGAGGTCCGGAGAGATGATCTCCCAGGTCTTCCCCTCGTCCATAGTCTTATGGACAAACTGAGAGGTATGGTAAACGACGTTCGGATCGTGCGGAGAAACGTGGATGGGCGATACCCGCTGGAAACGGAATTGTAATTCTTTAGGGTTGTGCCCGTACATGTAGGCGGCGCCCACATCGTAGCTCTGCTCCTGCCCCGTTTTCTTGTTGTAGACACTGAAGCGCCCCTTGCAATTTGAATAAACGATATCGGGATTACCCGGTTTGGGTACGGCCGGCCCCGTTTCGCAACCCCCGGTATTCATCACCAGTCCTATCGCACCGGCCTGATGGCTGTAGGGCGGCAGGCTGGGCACGGAGATCGTGGTGTAATTGTCCTGCTGCCCGGCGTAGAGCCAGTAGGGGTACTGATCGTCTACTTCCAGGGTATAGAGTTCCGCCGTTGGCTGATTCAGTTGGGTTGACCAGGTTTTGCCACCGTTATGCGTGACGTTGGCGCCGCCGTCGTTCGCCTGGATGAAAAGCTGGGGATCATCCGGATTGATCCACATGTCGTGATTGTCGCCGTGGGGCGGGTTGAGGCGCTTCCAGGTTTTACCGCCGTCGGCTGACTTCAGATAAGGAGTAGACATTACGTAGATGATGTCGGTATCCTGTGGGTCGACGTCAATATTAGTGTAGTAGAAGGGACGGATGGAGAGGCTTTTGTCCTTGGAAACGTGGGTGAAGCTTTCCCCCTGATCACCGGAGCGGTACAAACCGCCCTTGTCGTCGGGGGCTTCCACCAGTGCGTAGAGCAGGCTGGGATTGGCCGGGCTAACGGCCAGGTCGATCTTCCCAACGATGCCGGAGGGGAGTCCCTCTTTGAGTTTAGTCCAGGTGTCGCCACCATCGACGGATTTATAGATCCCGTGTTCTTCTCCCCCACTAATGATGGTCCAGGGTTTCCGCTCGGCCCGCCAGACGGTCGCATAGATGATGTCCGGGTTGCTGGGCATGAATTCCAGGTCCGCCGCGCCGGTTTGCTCCGAAATGAACAATACTTTTTCCCAGCTTTTGCCACCATCCTTTGTACGGAACACCCCCCGTTCCGGGTTGGGCGCAAAGGCATTCCCAATGGCTGCGACAAAAACGACATTGTGATTGGTCGGGTGGATCTCGACGGCGCCAATTTGTCCGGTTTTGTCCAGGCCAATATGCCGCCAGGACTTTCCGGCATCGACGGACTTATACACTCCTTTTCCGGTGATCACGTTGGAACGCAGTCCGTCCGAGCCCGTACCGACATACACGATATTCGGGTCATTTTGTGCTACCCTTATTGCGCCGATCGACGGGGTGTTAAAAAAACCGTCGGACACATTGGACCAACTCGTCCCGTAGTCCTCGGTTTTCCACACTCCCCCTCCGGTAGCCCCCATGTAGAAGACGTTGGGTTGGGTACGTACGCCGGCCACGGCCGTGGCACGCCCGCCCCGGGTAGGGCCGACGTTGCGGTACTCCAGGTGATCTAATTTTATTTGGGCGGGCACTTCGGCGACCGCCAGGAAGCAAAATAGAAGTAGTAAAGTCGCTTTTTTCATTACAGGAAGGCTTTTGAGGTTCTCCAAGGTAAATATACCCGTTCCGAAATGATTTGTCTTTGCTTCTCTTTCCGCCCGTGGCGTCATTCCTAAAAGCCAACCGCTGCGCAGCAAACAATACTTTAACTGCCTGCGAGCCGACACTTGGCGTTAACAGTACAGACTATTGTCCTACCATCTTTCCGGTAATTTTATATCTTTGTTCTTTCCTAAAGCCCAAAGAAAATTACCGTTCCCGTTTTGATGCCGGAACCATTGTTTGGCTATTACTACCAAAAAGGTTTGCTTTCATCGAACAAGATCGGTTGATCTACGTACAATAATACGCCTCCTACCTGTCGCTCGGGTAGAGGTTTTAGCTCTTAATCAATTCTGTATAAACCAAAACATTCATGAAGCAATTCTTACTTCTTCTTTGCCTGGCCGTATTTACTGGCGGTCTTAGCGCACAGGTCTTCGTTAACGCTGCTGCTGCCCCTGGTGGCGACGGTACTTCTTGGGCAACTGCCTACTCTAGCCTCAGTGATGCCCTTACTGCAGCATCTACCGGTGATGAACTCTGGGTTGCAGCCGGTACCTACACCACACCTGCTGACTCTTCCTTCTACATCGACAAAACACTCTCCGTATTGGGTGGTTTCGCCGGTACTGAAACAGCTGCCGGTGCTGCTGATCCTGCAGCCAACGTCACCATCCTATCCGGTGATGTTATGGGGAACGACGGAGCTACTTACGACAGCCTCTCTTACGTCGACAACCACAGGGTACTCGTAGTTGTCGACACTAGTGCTATGGGTGGCCTGATTACGGTTACGCTCGACGGCATGACGATTACCAATGGTGGTGTAGCCACTGAAGTTACAGCCGCTGATCCTTCAATTGTACCATTTTCCGGTGGTGGCCTCTTCAGCTCTGCGAAGCTTGTTGCCAGCCGCCTCACTTTCAATAAAAACCGTGCCAACTATGGTTCTGCTGTAGCACTTATAGCAGCTAGTGAATCTGTGCTAGACAGTTTATCCTTTGACGACAACTACTCCAGCATCAACCGCTGGGTTTACGTGAACGGATCTGATGACGTAGTCATTAAAAACTCAACGTTTAACAGTGATCCTGACGTAGTTCAGGAAACTGGGTTCATTCGGGTATTTGGGTCTAACAGGTTTACTGTCGAGAATTCTGACTTCTCCAACATGAACTGTGCCGTATCCGGTGCCGGTGTTCGTGCCGAGCAATCTGATGACATCGTTATTCGTGGCTGTACGTTCGACAACCAAATCGCGCCAAGAGGTGGAGCCGCTTATTTCATTCAGGCGGATGATTTCGTACCGGAATCAGGTGTAATGGACGGTGACGACTTCATTATTGAAGATTGTACGGTCACTGGCTCTATCGCTTCTTCTATTGGTAGTGTTGTTGGCATATTCAACACCAATCTCCAGGTCAAGAACAGTACCATGTCCGGTAATTCTGGCGGCGCTGCTGGTGGTGTGATTTTCCATCAAATAGCCGATTCACGTAGCTACACCACCATCCTGGACAACTCCAACTTCACCGATAACGTCGGTGGTGGTTCCGGCGCTGCTTACTTCTTAGGTGTATTTGGTGCTGCTTCTATGGAAGGAACAGTGGACAACTGTCTTTTCAATCAGAACACGAACGGCAGCAGTAGCGGCGGTGGCATGTACCTTCAGGGTGTCAACAATTTTACGGTGTCTAATTCGCGCTTTGAAGAGAACATGTCAGGTACTGGTAGCAGTATTCTAACGAATGGCTTTGCTGGTCTCACGGTCAACAACTGTGAGTTCTCTAATAACGGTAACAGTACCGACGCCTTCCGGGGAACTATTTCAACTTTCTTCGACGATGATTCTGCTGGCCTCATGGTCGATAGCAGCAGCTTTTCCGATAACAGTGTAACGGATCGTTCCGGAGCCCTTTCTGGTGGAGCCGCGATGTACTTCTTAGGTGGCGACACCAAGGCCGTTCCGTTGATCATCAAAAACTCCACTTTCAGTCGTAATGGTGCTAATGCAGATAGGTCTGGTGGTGCTTTACTCCTGGCCGGTAGTGTTGATCTGCTGATCGATAACTCCGAGTTCATCGACAACAGTGCCGCTGGAGATGGAGGTGCGATCAACGCAACAAGTGGCGTTTCCAGTCGTGACACCGTTGATGGTGTAGAGACGATGGTCAACTACGATGTATGGTTTGCTGAGATACGCAACAGTAAGTTCATCAACTCTACTTCTGGAAGTCAGGGCGGTGCCATTTCCACCCAGCGCATTGGTATCGATTTGACCAACTGTGTATTCGTAAACAACATTGTAGGTGGTGCAGGCTCCGGTGGAGCCATCATTTTCAACGGTAACGCGCCCGGCATCGATGATGACGGTAACGTAGTAAACGTCGGTGGTGTACAGATCAACGCTACGCTCGCTAACAACACTTTCGTCGACAACGCGAAAGGAGACGGTGAAGGTGCCGTTGGTGCCAGCCTCGCACTCTTCCAACCAGGTGATACTGAAGACGCGGATTCTAACTCCATGAAGATCACCCTGACGAACAACGCATTCCTCAGTACTACCGGCGATCCTGCGATCGAGGTGGAACTTGGTGCTGACGAGCCCGGTGGTTTTGTACCAGTAGGCAACCTGTTCTTCGAATCCCTTGGTGGTAACTACTTCAATGCTGAAAACGGCCCGGAAGTAGAGCTTGGTGACAATGGTGACGTCTTCAACGAAGACCTTGAAGGTGATGACGTGACGGATCTTTTCGTTGACATCCTCAACGATAACGATGAAGGCGTTAACGCTCAACTTAGCGTCGGTATGGACCTGGGCGCCAGCAACCCACTGATTGACGGTGGTGTGATCAACGCCCTTACTCCTGACACTGACCTCGACGGTTTCCCCCGCGGCATGACCTACGATATTGGTGCTTACGAAGTAGACGGTAACCTTACCGAAACTAATGAGCCAGTTGAGAACAGCGGTCTTGAATTGTCATTCTACCCGAACCCAACCATGGGTGAACTTAACATCCAGAACGACGATGCTTCTATCTCTACTTTCAGAGTAATTGTATCTGACCAGGCCGGTCGTATCCTCAGGGCTACACGCTTCAACGGCGTAAGCAACCGGATGGACTTCAGCAACCTGCCAATGGGTGTATACAACCTGCAGCTCTACGTAAACGGCAGCGTTTACAGCAAGCAGATCGTAAAGCAGTAAGCTAAAACTTGTCAGGAAACCAGATTTCCTGACAAGCTCTACGGCTTACACCGCGTCCCTAAGGGCGGAAGGCGGGCGATGAATCTCCTCTTTACCGAGGGTTCATTGCCTGGCTTCCGCCCTTTTTTTGTGCCCCGGCCTAAGGGCGCTCCGCGCCCGGTCGGTAGCGCTTGTCTCCGGCAACGCGGCGTTGGTCATGCAAAACCGGGGGGAGTTGTGGCCAGGCCGTTACCTTAGACGATCGGGTAGGTGGCTTTTGCTCTTTTACCTTCTTTTGCACCTGCGGCCGCGCCCATATTCATTAAATAGTCAAGCAATAGTTGACGCTCTGACTTCTTGCTGATTAACGAAAACGAGGGGTTCCGCTAGATCCTGCGGATCGGCGCTCACCCCTCGCAACGAGAGACGGCCCTCCGGGCCTGCCCAAGCATATGCTCGCTGCCGCTCGTGACGGCTACCGCCTTTATCGTTAGTGGATCAACCAGTTAACGGCAACCTTGCAACTCCTGCAACCGGAGCGCAGCGACCCCGCAACCCCTGCAACCGGAGCGTAGCGACTCTGCAACCCCTGCAACCGGAGCGCAGCGACCCTGCAACCCCTGCAACCGGAGCGTAGCGACTCTGCAACCCCTGCAACAGAAGCGCAGCGACCCCGCAACTATTCAGGCAACGAAAACGAGGGGTTCCGCTGGATCCTGCGGATCGGCGCTCACCCCTCGCAACGAGAGACGGCCCTCCGGGCCTGCCCAAGCATATGCTCGCTGCCACTCGTGACGGCTACCGCCTTTATCGTTAGTGGATCAACCAGTCAACGGCAACCTTGCAACCCCTGCAACCAGAGCGCAGCGACCCCGCAACTATTCAGGCAACGAAAACGAGGGGTTCCGCTAGATCCTGCGGATCGGCGCTCACCCCTCGCAACGAGAGACGGCCCTCCGGGCCTGCCCAAGCATATGCTCGCTACCGCTCGTGGCGGCTACCGCCTTTGTCGTTATTGGATCAACCAGTCAACGGCAACCTTGCAACTCCTGCAACCGGAGCGCAGCGACCCCACAACCCCTGTAACCTGCAACTTGGTTTAAACCGCCACGTCATGCTCCCGCAAAGCAGCATTCAGGCTGGTTTTCTTGTCCGTACTTTCCTTTCGTTGCCCGATGATGAGGGCACAGCCGACCTGATAGTCTCCGGCGGGGAAGGACTTGGTGTAAGTGCCCGGAATGACGACCGAACGCGGAGGCACGTAGCCCCGATGGGTGACCGGTTCGCTCCCCGTGACGTCGATGATGTGGGTGCTTTGGGTTAGTACAACGTTGGCGCCAAGCACGGCTTCTTTGCCCACACGAACACCTTCAACGACGATGCACCGCGAGCCGATGAAACAGTCGTCCTCAATGATGGTCGGCGTAGCCTGTAATGGCTCGAGGACGCCACCGATGCCGACGCCACCACTGAGGTGTACGTTGCGGCCGATCTGTCCGCAGCTACCTACGGTAGCCCAGGTGTCCACCATTGTCCCACTGCCTACCCAGGCACCAATGTTGACGTAACTGGGCATCATGATGACCCCCTTTTCAAGGTAGGCACCGTAGCGGGCAATGGCGTGTGGTACCACCCGAACGCCCTGAGCGGCATAGTCTTTTTTCAGGGCCATTTTATCGTGAAACTCAAATGGCCCCACCTCGATGGTTTCCATTTTACGAATTGGGAAATAGAGGACCACTGCCTTTTTTACCCACTCATTCGCCTGCCAGCCATCACCCACCGGTTCAGCTACCCGCAGACGGCCTTTATCGAGTTCTTCGATCACGGCTTCAATGGCTTCGCGGGTACGGGTTTCTTTGAGGAGTTCGCGCTGATCCCAGGCGGCTTCGATGATGGCTTTTGCGTCTTGCATCTGATGGTTGAGTTTTGGAAGGCCAAAGATGGTGATTTTAGCGGGTAGTCATAGCTGCTTTTGGCGGTTAATTACGTCACAATAAGGAGTAATTGAGTCGGAGGGTCACCTCAGGTTACTGTAGGTGTTTGATTCTTTGACCGCTTGACTCCCTGACTAAATAAGGCGGGGCCGCAGGTGCAAGGAAAGGGGTAAGGGCAGAAAAACCGGGCCCCGTGAGCTGGCAGGTGCGGTAGCAATTCATGCATTCCTTCCTTCTCTAATTCTCTAGTCTTATCTTAGGGCTTCCCTTACACTTGTTCTCATTCCATATTTATGTCCCTTATCCTCCGTTGCACCGGTTGGCCAATTTTATTAATGCTGCTTTGCGCAGTCAGCTCCATACTTGGTGCGCAGAGCGCTGAGGAGCTGCTTACTGCCGAGAATTATGTGGCGGCGGCCCAGGCGTTTGAAGCACGTGGAACACGAGCTGATGACCTCAAAGCAGGGCTGGCGTGGTACCAAGTGGACAGCCTCGATCGGGCCCGCGCAGCTTACCACGCTGCTACGCTCAATACACAGGGTGGCATAGTCGTAGATAGCATCACCGGATTAGCTTTACACAAAACCGGCGTCATTTGCTATGACGAATACGACGATGCCGGTGCCATAAAATACTACCGTAAGGCTATTGCCATACGCGATCAGATCTTCCCCGAGGCACATAATGACCGGGCCCATAGCCGGACCAACCTGGCGACCTGCCTCCGCTTCGTCGGCCAGCTCGACTCGGCGGCGCTGGTTACCAGACAAACCGTTGCCCTGTACGAGCAACTCCCCCACCCGGATACCATCAACTGGCTGCGTTGTTTGAACGAGTTGGCGGATATTGCCCTGGAACTGGAGGATCGCCAATTGGCCTACAGCTCCTTCGCTTCCGCCGAGCGTCTGCTCAATGCCCACGGGCGGGTAAGCGATGGGGATGCCTACAACAGCTATTACCTCGGGGTCAGGACTGCGCTGAATTTTGAGGACTATGACCAGGCCATCCATTACGCCGAACGTGCGATCTCCATTGCTGAACGCGCAGAACAAGACGCCTGGCTGGCGGATGCACTGGCGGCTAAAGCGAGTGCTTTTAATGGGAAGGAAGATTTTACGGCTGCGGAGGCCGACTTCCAAAGAGCCCTGGCCCTGGTAAGCCATCAGAACCCTCAGTCTACCAAGCTGATCGCTTATTACCTCAACCTGGCCGTCATCGCCATTGAGGGAAAACCTAATTATCCGATGGCACTCGCCTATTGCCGGCAGGCAGAAAAACTGATAACGCCAGAAAACGCGCAAATGCGCTTCGAACTGGTGATCAGGAAGTCCGCCATCCTCACCAAAGCAAAACGCTACGAGGAAGCACTTTCAACGTTGGCCGAAGGCTTTGGTATCCTGACGGGGCAACCTCCCGTAGGTGACCTCCCGGTGTTTGATCCCGATAGCCTGAGCTCTGGCGTGTACAACGAAGCTGCTCGACTGGTGAATGAGCGGGCGGAAGTACTGGTATCCCTCGGGCGAAAGGAAGCTGCCCGAGCCGATTATGAATGCTTGTTTCAACTACTTGAACTACTGCGTGGGCGGGTGAATTCGGATGATAGCCGGCGCTACATCAGCAAAGGGATACGGGCAAACTTTGATCTGGCCATCAATCTCTTTTTGTCCGATGACAACCCCGCAAGCGCCGTTGCCTCTCGCTGGCGCGCTTTCGAGCTCAGTGAACAGGCCAAAGCATACAGTCTGCTGGCAGCCTTGCTGCAAAACCGCAACGCCATGCCACAGCAGGAAGCGGCCCTGCGTACAAGAATTGCAGAGTTGGAGCGAAGTGCCGTCAATGATGAAACGACTAACGGACAACTGGAAGCCGCCCGGCTGCAACTTGACCGGATCCTGGAACAAGGGAAGGTCGACCTTGCTTTGCCAAATCATGCGTTAGACCGGGAGGCCTTACAACAACTGCTCGCCGAGAAAAAATCAACCTTGCTGGCCTACCACATCGGCAGAGACGCAGGGTATTTATTTTATTTGCCTCCGGGCGGAGAATTGGTGGTGAAGCAATTGGATCCAGCCAGGGTCCTGACGGGCTACTCGGACCAATGGCGGTCTGCACTGGCTGCTGGTGCCTACCGACGGAAGAGCTTAAGGCCTGTGGCCGAACAACTTACACAAGACAGCATTTTCCTTGAGCTGGGGCTTTTGCTTACGGATAAATTACTGCCAGATGAACTGCCTTCCGGGCACCTCACGATCATCCCCGATGGGCCGCTGAGTTATTTGCCCTTTGCTGCCTTACCTACCAGCCGGTCTGGCTTTCCTTTGCGCTACCAGGACCTGAATTACCTGCAGGACGGCCGTAAAATCACCCATGCCTATTCTGCCAGGTTCCTGTTGGAATTAGAGGCGTTGCCAGAGAAGGCTTACGACTACAACATACTGGCCTTTGCGCCGGAGTTTCGGGGGGAAGAGAACCTGGGCGCCGACCGCGCAATATCCGGTGATGAACTACGGTCATTACCTGGCCTTAGCCCGTTGTACCACAATAAGGAAGAGGTAGAAGAGATTTCCCGAATGATCGGCGGCTCGCTGTCCTTCTACGGCAAGAATGCGAGTCGTCAACGCTTTCTGGACTACGTTGGCCATGCCAGAATCGTTCACCTTTCCAGCCACGGCATGGTCAATACAGAATCACCCAAACTAAGTTTTGTGGCCTTTTCTCAAATGGGGAATAACCTCGAACTTGAAGAACTATTGTATTTCAATGACCTGTCGGCCCTGCCGCTCACGGCAGAGCTGGCCGTGCTGTCTGCCTGTGAAACCAACTTAGGGCAGTACGTTGCCGGAGAGAACGTGCTTAGTCTGGCCAGTGCTTTCGCGGCCGCCGGTGCCCGCAGTACCCTCACCACGCTGTGGTCGGTAAACGATGAAGCAACTAAGGAGTTGATGGTGGTTTTCTACCGGTCATTGACGGAAGGCAAAAGCCGAAGTGAAGCCCTGGCTGCTGCGCAAGCGGCTCACCGGGCTAACCTGGATTTTGCCCACCCTTATTATTGGTCAGCCATGACACTTTATGGAAATGATGGCGTGCTCGCATTGCCGCCGGCAAAACAGCGTCAGTGGTGGCTGGTTGGCGGGGCAGTGCTATTGGCTGTACTGGGCATATTCTTGTTTTTCAGGAACAAATCATGAAAAAAGTCCGTTTTAAGGGCAACACCAATGAAACGCATACTATGGGAAAACTAACGGAACAACCAACCATTTCTTACTGGCACGTTTTTACGGATCAGGATGGAATCTCCACCCAACAGCTTCGGTACCTGACCAGGTTTAAGGAGAAAAGCATGGGCGGCAACTCGGGGACGCAGTGGAATAATGAACTCTTGAAGGGAGCTGCCAAAGTAATTATCAGCGAATTGCCGGCAGATTTTGACGGAGACTGGCACGAGAATCCACATCCGCAATGGATCATCCCTCTGAGCGGCGGCTGGTGGGTGGAAACTATGGACGGAAAACGAACGGAAATGCGGACCGGAGAACTTTCTTTCGGTGCTGATCAGGGGACAAACGGTCAAAAAGGACATCGTTCCGGCGTGCTGGATAATAAACCCTGCCGTATGATGATTGTCCAGTTTCCAAAGGATGACCGACTGATTGGCGGTAAGCTGGCCCCGGACGAATTATAAGATTAACAGAACCTTACGCATCCCAAACTCCCTTTTTGCGTTCTTATCTTTGTACCAACTAATACAAAACATCACCATGCGCGCCCTCCTCATTATCTGTGCCCTTTTCATTTTTTCCGGTTCTGCTCTGCAGGCGCAGGAAAATCTATGGAAAACCCTGTCTAAGATCACCTACGAAAAGAAATTTGACGAGCTGCTCGGTTTCAAGGTCGACGTTCCGGTTTTCGGCGACGAAACCAAAGCGCTGGAAGGTAAAATAGTGGAAGTAAGCGGCTACATAGTACCGGTGGAAGGCTATAAGAGCCATACCGAATTCGTTTTCAGTGCCTACCCTTACAACATGTGCTTTTTCTGTGGTGGGGCCGGTCCGGAAACCGTCATGGAAGTAACGAGCAAAGAGCCCGTCAAGTACAGCACCGAGCGTATCAAGCTGCGGGGTAAATTACTCCTGAACAGCGATGACATCAATCGGCTGATGTACGTGCTGGTCGATGCGGAAATTGTTAAAGGGACAATGGACAGCTCGGGGAAGTAGTATTCAGTATAAGAACATTGTGCGCTGAACCCTGATTCCTGAATACTTCATAGAGGGGCGGGGCCGCAGGTGCAAAGGAACGTTTGAAAGCAATGTTCGTACTACTGACCAGGTCGTTGTTACAGCCGACAGGCAAACTTCTGCCCGGCTTCGCCAGGCCGGAAGAATTTGTCGGACGGCCGGAGCATCCGTCCGACGGATTCTTTCCTGTTTGCGACGAAGGAGCAATAACGGGAAAGTCCGTCTGACGGGTTGTAGAGCGAATGCTGGCCACTAATCCCTACAACCATATCCCTATCTTAGCCCCTCTTTTCGGAGGCTCCTGGCCTTTTACCCAAACCAACTAAACTATAAACGTGCGTTTACCTTATCTAATCCTTGCCGTGGCACTTTTGTTGGCGGGTTCGGTTGTTTTCAGCGGTTGCGAAAACGATGTCAAAGATCCTGCTACATCACCCGTCACTGCACCTGCGACCCCGCCCATGCCTAAAGAAGACCAGGTGCCGGTGCCTAAATTCGATATGGACAGTGCCTATGCTTACGTGGCCGCCCAGGTAGCCTTCGGCCCCCGCGTAATGAACACCCCGGCCCACGATGCTGCGGGCGAGTGGCTGATCGGAAGGCTGGAGGAATTTGGCGCGACGGTGGAAAGACAAACCTTTACCGCTACCGCCTACGACGGGACGGCGCTGAAAAGCATGAACATCATCGGCCGGTTCAATCCGGAAATGGAAGACCGCATTTTACTGGCCGCCCACTGGGATACCCGGCACGTGGCGGACAGTCCGCTGGAAACCAGTCCTACTGCGGTAGTTAACGGCGCCGACGATGGTGCCAGTGGCGTGGGCGTGCTGCTTGAAATTGCCCGCCAGCTTGGCAAATCAGCCCCGCACATCGGGGTAGATATCGTACTTTTTGATGCGGAGGACTACGGCGACACCGGCGGCGGAAACACGAATTCCTGGGGCCTGGGCGCTCAGTATTACTCCAATAACATCAGTGGCATCCGGCCACGCTACGGCGTGTTGCTCGACATGGTAGGCGCCCGCGACGCGGAGTTTGCGATGGAGCAATACTCTCTTCGCTTTGCCCCTGATGTCGTCCGCAAGGTATGGAAGCTGGCTGCTGACATGGGCTTTCCACATTACTTCCCTAAGCGAAATGGCGGCGGTATTACCGACGATCATTACTTCGTCAATACCATCGCCAAAATCCCCATGATCGACATCATCAACCACCGACCGGAGAACAAGACCAGTTTCGTGGCACACTGGCACACCGGCGAAGACAATATGGACAAGATCGATAAGCGCACGCTGCGGGCTGTGGGGCAGGTGATTACAGCTTTGGTCTATCGGGAAGGCAACGGAACAATATAGCCGCACGTAGCGCGGCTTGTAGATTGATAGACGCTCCCAAATGGCTCCGCTCTCGCTGTTCGTATGGCAGGTGACTTTACGAACGCAGCGAGCTGCCCCATGCGGTAGCCAATCGCATATCAAGTATTGAATATCCTACGAGCGAAGCGAGCAGAAACATACGCCTGCCAGACTATCAGAGTACTGAACTACTAGACTATCTTTGTACCATGGACATCCTCATCACCATAGCATTAATCTACTTTGCTTACCGCGGGTACAGCTGGTACACTTCCATGCAAGAACAAATCAAAGGTTCCACGCCCGGTGAAGTGGAGGACGAAGAGATCGTTGTCAACCCAAATCCGCAACCGGGGTCAGAGGATGACTTTATCGATTACGAAGAAATCAAATAAACAAAATATGGCGGATCCAACCCGTTTCAACGGTCGTATCAGCGACTGGATCCTGCATAAGGAAAATCAACTTATTGTTTTCAATAAACCGGCAGGACTGCCCGTGCAACCCGACAAAACGGGGGACGCTAACCTGTTGAGCATGGGGGCCGCTTACGTGCACCATGATTTGTACCTGATCCACCGGTTGGATCGTCCGGTCTCCGGCGTAGTGGTATTTGGGCAAAAGCCTGCGGCGCAGACGTCCCTTACCCGCCAGCTTAAGGCCGGAACCGTCGAAAAGCATTACCTGGCCATTGTAGCCAACCGACCCGAAAAAGATGCCGACACGCTTAAGCATTACCTGCGCAATGCGCCGGGGAACCGCTCAGCCATTGATGAAACACCAAGTGAAGGCAGCAAACTGGCTGAACTGGACTATAAATACCTCGGTAGCAGCGACCGGTACCACCTACTGGCGATTCAGCTGAAAACCGGTCGGAAGCACCAGATTCGTTGCCAGTTGGCGGCCATCGGTTGTCCATTACGCGGAGACACCAAATACGGCTTTAAGCGTGCCAATCCCGATGGAAATATCGACTTGCACAGCTACAAAATCGCCTATGATCACCCGGTAACGGAGGAACGGGTAACGCATGTGGCACCGCTGCCGGAAGGGGCAGTTTGGGAGGCGTTTAAAGATATTATTTAGGCAATTCGTTAAGCGTTTTCCGGATTTGGGTTAGATGTCGCTCAACGTGTCGGGCCAGAAAATCTATGTACTCGTATACGTTTAGGCGACCAAGATTATCCACCGTCATCGTTGTTGTGTGTAGTAAACCTGCCCCATCCTCCAGGTCCTGTAAGTGATTGAGGCAACGTTGGAGTTGATCAACTAACTGGTCTTGTACATTTTGCAAGTCGGCTAATCCATTTGGTTCCATATGCTCGGGACGGCTCCACGCAAAAGACCTGTGCCGGCTGATATTCTGAAGTCGCTCCGGATTCGGATCGGCTGCAGCGACTGTCTGAGCAAGGTTGGTACCCGATGCTTTTCGACGAGCCTTCAGTGCGGACTTATCGATAATGATGAGCAAATAATGGCTGGTGAGTCCGATGTGTTCGAGGATTTCAGCTACCGTCCAGCCACCAGCTTCCGGCCTGTAATCCAGGCGTTCTTGCGGAAAGGCGAAAAACGGAAGGACCGCTGCATGAGAGGTGATAAGCCTGAAACGGACACTTCGTAGATAATCAGAAAAGGTCATATTTTTCTCATTGGCTACCATTGGAATGCAGGATAGTACTTGATTAGTTGCATGCAATCACTTGCTCTAATCCCGTACCTTCGCACAAAATTTTGATTATGACCGCCGACATCATCTTCCAGCATTTTCCCGACCTTACCGATAAACAGCGGGAGCAGTTTGAGGCCCTGGATGGCCTGTACCGCGACTGGAACGCGAAGATCAACGTCATCAGCCGGAAAGACATTGATAACCTTTACGTGAACCACGTCCTGCACAGTTTGGCAATTGCTAAAGTGATGAGATTCCTGCCCGGCGCCAAAGTACTGGATCTGGGGACGGGCGGTGGCTTCCCCGGTATACCACTGGCCATTATGTTCCCGGAAACGGAATTTCACCTGGTGGATGGGATTGCCAAAAAAGTACGGGTTTGCAACGAGGTGATCAATGGCATCGGCCTAACGAATTGCCGGGCGGAGCAGAAGCGGGCGGAGGAAATTAAGCAACCGGGGTACGACTTCATCGTTACCCGGGCGGTGGCGAAGATGGAAAAACTGGCAGAATGGAGCATGCGGCTGATCTCCAAAAAGCAGCGCCATGCGCTGCCCAACGGCATCCTCGCGCTGAAGGGGGTAGGGTTGAAGGAAGAAATGGCGGCCTTCCCGAAGGGTGCTTTAGTGGAATACCCCATCGCAAAATATTTTCCCGCACACGACTTCTTCGAAGTGAAGGCGGTGGTTTATTTGCAGTATTGACGTTATCGCAGGCTCGCTCACGCTAAGTGATGTTAGCCATCAGGTCCACTATTTGTGATCAGCCGGGGACACAACCAAAGGGTTTTGCTACTTTTTCCCATGAAAAGTAGGCCCCCGGCAGGGAGGTTAAACGGTCAACGAATACCAAATTTGCAAATATCGAGGGATGAATACTTCATTTTAGTGGCAGAAGTAATCGGGGAAGGGTTAAAACTTGGGATGACTCATGTTTATTGGCGGGGCGCGTTGCCTCGTGTGCCGATCGGCTTACATATAGTCCAGTGCCATCACCAGGTAAGTAAGCATGAATGGCATCGCCACCCAAAACCACTGGTTCAGGAAAATCAGCATCAACATAAAGATGACGAAAGAGATCAGGAAGTAGAGCCAGTATTTGCCGGTGCCGTTGGATGTAATGGTAGTGGCCATGAGTTAATATTTTTGAAAGGGCAAAGATAGAAAACGTTGGGGAGGCAGGAAAATTTTTGACGAAACATAACGTCATGGACTAAATCAGTACATTCGCACATCATGAGCAAAAGCTACCAAATTACCGAAGTAACCGATTTTAAGCACTTCCACGCTGTCCTCAATGAGGTTTACCGGGGAAATGATCAATATGTTTTTCCGCTACGGGGAGACATCGAGACGGTGCTGAGCGACAAGAATAGGGTGTACGACGGAACCAATCTGAAGCTTTGGGTCGTCCTGGAAGAGGGCAAAAGGCCGGTTGGCCGGATAGCAGCCTTCATTGACCGGGAACGCAACGAAGAAATGGACCTGCCGGTTGGTGGCATCGGCTACTTCGAGAGCATTGAAGTAGATGCTGTAGCCGAATTACTGTTCAACGCTGCCGAAGGTTGGCTGAAGGAGGAGGGGATGCATGCCGTAGACGGACCCATCAACTTTGGCGAGCGCGACAAATTTTGGGGGCTGCTGGTCCGTGGCTGGTACCGGCCTATTTACCAGGAGACTTATAATCCGCCCTACTATCAGCGGATGTTCGAAGACCGGAGCTACCGCCCCCACGAGCAATGCTTTACGATGCGTGGCATCGTTTCCCAATTCCCTGCCGAAAAGCTCAAGAAGCTTGCGGGGCTTGTTCGGGAGAAGTACGGACTATACACCAAAACGCTGGATAAGAACAACCTGCTGGAGGGAGCTGAAGATTTCGCAGCGGCCTACAACTCTGCTTTTACGCACTTGCCTTACTTCAAACCTCTTTCGAGTGACGATGTCTACCCAACCTTTAAGCAGATGAAGCCAATTATGGACCCTTATCTGACTTCTCTGGCGTATGACAAGAATGATAAGCCAATTGGTATGGCCGGACTTATCCCCGATATAAACTGCTTCATGAAGGGCGTCAACGGAAAAATGGACTGGAAAGGTCTCCCCCGTTTTCTCTGGAGGCTTAAGTTTCAGAAAAAGCCGCGCAACTGCAAGGGCGTCGCTTTTGGTATTGCAAGCAAGTATCAGGGAATGGGCGTCTACCCCCTAATGATCGATGCGATGTACCAGGGTGGGGACCAGCACAACCGGAGGACCTACAAATACGTCGACCTGGCCACCATCCGTGGTCACAACGATGTAATGGTGTCTACCTGTCGGAGGATGAGTACAGAGGTTCACCGCGTGCACATCGCTTACCGAAAAGCACTGGTCTCCGGCGCTACCTGGGAGGCGTTTTCTATGATGGATGTGGAACATGTGGAGATGGGGGTTTATGGGCAGGGAGAGTAGTTGTGCGCAAAAAATCCTAATGTGTACCTTCCTGATCTCCGAAGTCCACCCCTTCGAAGACGGAAACGGCCGCGTTGCACGGCTCATGATGAATGCCGAACTAACCGCCAGTGGCCAGGCGAAGATCATTATCCCCACCGTATATCGGGGCGACTACCTGCTCAACCTCCGCCTTCTTACCAGAAAACACGATACCACCGCTTACATCCGTATGATGGACCGCGCTCACGCCTTCAGCTACTGGCTCGAACCAGGGAACTATCCCGATCTCAAGGCTCAGTCCAAAGGAAGTAATGCGTTCGAGGAGGAGGGGACGGTGTTGGTGTTTTAGTCTTTTGGTGCTGTTGGTCCCATACCCTAACAGACCAATAGGACCAATAGACTAATAACACCAATTACTGCTTAGTATAATGCTTCTTATCCGTAAGGGAGTCCACCGGATTCCGCCAGCCAGTGCCTACGCCACTCCAAAGGGCATCCGATTGCAGCGGCCCCCAGGTGCCGGCAGTGTAGCTGTACAGAGGCACTTCGTTGTTCTTCCACGCCTCCAGAATGGGGTCGATGAATGCCCAGGCGGCCTCGACACTGTCTCCACGCGCATACAGGGTCGGTTCTCCCTTCATACAGTCTAGTAGCAGGCGGGTGTAGGCGGCGGGTACATCGTTTTTGGTCAGGTCGCGGTAGAAGAAGTCCATGTCTACGTTCTTGACACGGAACCCTTCACCGGGTACTTTCATCCCGAACTCGAGGGCCATACCTTCGTCTGGTTGAATCCGGATGATCAGTTGATTGTCGCAGCTCAGCGCAAAATCGTCGTATTCGGAGAACAGGGCCTGGGGCGGATTCTTGAAGGTGATGACGACTTCCGTCAGTTTGAGTGGGAGGCATTTGCCCGTCCGGACGAAAAAAGGAACGCCCGCCCAGCGCCAGTTGTCGATGAAAAACTTCATGCCAACGTAGGTTTCCGTCTTGCTGTCGTCTGGTACGCCCGGTGCGTCGCGGTAGGAGACAACGTCTCCGGTCTTGGTGCGCCCTTCGGTGTACTGAGCCCGGATTACCTGGTTCTTGACGTCCTTTTTGGTGATGGGACGAAGGGACTTGAAGAGCTTGAGTTTCTCGTCGCGGATAGATGGCGCATCGGCTCGAATGGGCGGTTCCATCGCTACGTGAGCAAGTACCTGCAGGAGGTGATTTTGCACCATGTCCCGCATCGCTCCGCTCTCGTCGTAGTAGCCGCCACGGCTACCAACGCCAACGGTCTCGGCAGCGGTGATCTGGACAGATTGTACGTAATTGCGGTTCCACAGCGGTTCGAAGAAACCGTTGGCAAAGCGGGTCACCAAGAGGTTCTGGACCGTTTCCTTGCCGAGGTAGTGGTCGATCCGGTAAATGCTATTCTCCGGGAAGTTGGACTGGATGTCTTGATTGAGCTTGATGGCCGAAGCTTCATCGTAGCCAAAAGGCTTCTCTACAATAATCCGGGCCCAGCCGTTCTTATTGTCGTTCAGGCCTGCCTTCGCGAGGGCACCGGGGATGGTGCTGTAGAGCTTCGGTGGGGTAGAGAGGTAGAAAATATAGTTCTGACCAACGCCCAGGTCTTTGTCTAGTTTTTTCAGACGCTTGGACAGGTTGTTGATGTCTTTTTCACCGTCGTAAGTGGCGAGGTCCTGGTAAAACAGTTTTTTCGCAAATGCTTTTACGTCCTCGTCTGTAGCGTCCTTTTTATCGAAATGCTCGTTGTTGAAGACCACTTTGTCGCGGAACCCTGCGTCCGTAAAATCGGTGCGGGAGGCACCGAGCAGGGCAAAATTCTTAGGGAGGTAGCCACCCCGAAACAGGTCAAAGACGGCAGGTACCAGCTTACGTTGGGCTAAATCGCCGGATGCGCCGAAGATGACGAGTACGTGAGGGTCTAAACTATTGGGCATTCTTGATGAATTTTGTTGTCTGGGGCAAGACTATTGTACGCAGGTAAGGGGAAGCTCGTTAGAAAACGGTTCTTATCAAGCTCTTATTAACAAAGGTGACAACTTTTAGTAAGGTTTACGGCATGAGCGAAGTAATTTTAGCCCACACTAATAAATCAAGCTACGATGACCATTGGCATCGCCACCGACCACGGAGGCATTGAACTAAAGCAACAACTCCAGGAATACCTCGTAAAAAAGGGCTTTGACGTTAAAGATTTCGGAGCTTACGAATACGACGCAAAGGATGACTTTCCCGATTTCGTAGTGCCGCTGGCCCGGGCCGTCGGTGCCGGAGAGATAGACCGGGGGATCGCCTGTTGCGGTAGCGGCGTCGGTGCCAGCATTGCTGCCAACAAGATAAAAAATGTCCGGGCCTGCCTCATCAACGAAACCTACTCAGCGCGCCAGGGGGTCGAGCACGACGACATGAACATGATCTGCCTCGGTGGCCGCGTCATCGGCATCGCCCTGGCCGAGGAACTGGTCAATAATTTCCTGGGCGCCAATTACCAGGGCTTGCCCCGGCAATTGCGACGGATGGGGAAGATTGCGGACCTGGAGAAGTAGGCAAGGCTCAGGTTTTAGCATTCAGGGCTCAGGGCTCAGTATTTAGGGTTCAGGTTTCAGATTCTTTCCGCGGCTAAAACCTGAACACTGATCCCTGTAAATGAGCCCTGAATGCTGCATCCTGCACACTACAATGAGGCGCGGCCGCAGGTGCAGGTACCGGTTGAGGGCTTGTGGCCCGACCTGAGCAAGGGAGCGCAGCAACTTCGCTCAGTGTGAGGCCGGATACCATCATCACGCCGACACTCCGGTAGCCTGCCGGCCCCGTTGGCGGTTGGGGAGTATGCCCTTAAACCCTTCCCATTGCACCTGCGGCCCCGCCCGGAATAAACTCACCATATTTACGCAATGGGCGGGCGGGCTATACCCCGAGAATTGTCGCCCCAACAGACCAACATGACCAACAGCCCCACCCACACCATCATCTTCGACATCGGCAACGTCCTCATCGGCTGGAACCCCTTGCTGCTCTATAATAAGGTCTTCGATACGCAGGAGGAAGCGGCCTGGTTTGTCAACAACATCACCCACCTGGACTGGAACGAAGAACAGGATCGCGGCCGGCCTGTTGCTGAGGCGACGGAACTGCTCGTGGCTGAGCACCCCAAATGGGAACGGGAAATCAGGATGTACTACGACCGCTGGACGGAACACTTTAGCGGCCCTATCCCCGGTACGGTAGACATATTGAAAGCCCTCCACGCCAGCGGAAATTATCGCCTGCTGGCCCTCACCAACTGGAGTGCTGAACTCTTCCCCTGGGCCCGGGAAAACTTCGACTTTTTGCAGCTCTTCGAAGACATCATGGTCTCCGGAGAGGTGAAAATGAAAAAGCCCAATCCGGACATTTACCTCCACCTGGCGAAGACTTACGACCTGGGGGATTTCTCCGGCTGCCTGTTTATTGACGACAGTGAGCGCAATGTTGTTGCGGCGCGGAAGCTGGGGCTGGATAGTATCCGCTTTGTGGGGGCGGAGGGGCTGAAGGCAACCCTGGTTATCGAAAAGGGATTGGTTTTTGGTTAGTGCTTTGTCAGGTCGATAGGGCGACCTGACCAGCAATTCACAGTGCAACCACCGCCTGAAGAAGTTATATGGGTACTCCGGCGAGGGTTTCGAATACCTGAAGAAGGTTGTTGTCGGTGGGGTGGGAGATCACTTGCCCGACAGCATCCAACGATTACTCGACGAGGAAGTACTTGAGCCCTTTGGCATGAGCAATACCTATTTCAAGCGTGATCCTAAACTGAGTGAGCGTGGCATCTCCGGCCACCTGCATCTCCGGCCGACCGTCCAGGAGTACGGCCTCTGGCCGGGGATGGCTTTCAGTATGCACACCAACGCGCAAGACTTTGCCCCCTTCGCCATTGCCCTGCTGGAGCGGAAAGGGCTCCGCCCGGAACAAGCCGAAGACATGTTTTCTTACCATACCTTACAACCCGAAGAGAATTTTATGGAAGGGTATAAAGCTGGTTTCGGCCTGGGGATAGCCTTGAGGGATTCCCCGTACGGACTAGTATTCGGCCACGGTGGGAATAATGGAGATTTTCGCTGCCAGTTTGAGGTTTATGACGAGCTGAAGATGGGGTACATCATTTTTACCAATTCCAGTACTGGCGGGCCATTGAACTTTGATTTGTTTCGTTTTCTGGTGGAAGGCGAAGGGAAGCAGCTGAGTAAAGAATAAGTGGAGTGTTAAAGCCTTTAACACCCTGATCACCAACGATATAGTCGTCGATTCTCGTCTTACAGGTTGAAAGGCTCTTCGGGGCCAAATTGACAATTTAAATAATCCCCTGTACTATGAAAACGTTTCTCTTATTCCCTGTTTTATTCATGGCTTTTGCCCTCTTGTCTTGCGAAAAGGACAATGAGCTGGCCACTCCGCTAAGTGGCGAATGGCGTTTGGTGGAAGTCTATGCTGATCCCGGCGACGGCTCCGGGTCGTTTGAGCCAGTCACGAGTAATAAGACCATTACTTTTGGCGAAGATGGTGCTTACACCGCAAAGGGTGACCTCTGCACGATGAATGAAGCCGCTGACACGGAAACCAGCGGTAAGTTCTGGAGTGAAGACCAGAACGTGGAGCCAAATGAATGTATCTCGCTAGCCCCCCGCTCGGGTATTACCTACGAGTTTGTAGGAGGCGAACTCATTCTGTCCTACCCTTGTATTGAGGCTTGCCAGCACAAATACCGTAAGCAGTAGTGGGTTTTCCGTAGCGCATAGAATGCACCTACTTGCCTTCTGAAAGAAGGCTGTATGCTTTAGACTAACTAAATACTAAGTTGCCTCTCCCCTGTTTTGAACAGTTGGGAGAGGCATTTTTTTGCGGAGGACCGAATGCTAAGGTGCTCTCTTCGCTTCCTGTATATACGTTAGCCATCGGACAAAATCTGCAGGTTAAGCAAACATAACCTTGCCCACCCTTTAGCCTCCCGCCGAGTTTCCTATCTTTGCGTGAATTTGACCCCGCCCAAAAAATCATGGATCAACCACGCGCCATCCTCCTCTTAGCCGACGGAACCTTTTACGAAGGGAAAGCCGCCGGTAAAACCGGCACAGCGACCGGAGAAATTTGTTTTAACACCGGAATGACCGGCTACCAGGAAGTCTTCACCGACCCCTCCTACTTCGGCCAGTTGTTGGTAACGACCAATGCCCACATCGGTAACTACGGTACCATGAAGGCAGACACTGAATCTGACAGTGTCAAAATAGCCGGCCTTATCTGCAAAAATTTTACGGTTCCCTTTAGCCGGCACATCGGAGAGGCTTCCATCCAGGATTACCTGGAAGGAGAAGAACTAGTTGGGATCAGCGATGTGGATACCCGCCAGATTGTTCGTCATATCCGCACTCAGGGCGCCATGAACGGTATCATCTCCAGCGAGATATTCGATCTGGATGAATTGAAAAAATTGTTGGCCAAGGCACCCAATATGGACGGCCTTGAACTGGCGAGCAAAGTCACGACCGACAAGGCCTACACCCTCGGCGAAGAAAATGCCAAATACCGTGTTGCCGTGCTTGACCTGGGGACGAAGAAAAACATCCTTCGGAACTTCGTTAAACGAGACTGCTTCGTGAAGGTCTTTCCCGCCAAAACGAGTATGGACGACATCCGTGCCTTCAACCCCGATGGCCTCTTCCTCTCCAACGGCCCCGGAGATCCTGGCGCGATGGACTACGCCGTAGATACTGCCAAAGCCATGCTGGAGGAAGAAAAACCATTGTTCGGCATTTGCCTCGGTCATCAGATCCTGGCACGGGCCGTAGGCATTCCAACTTACAAAATGCACCACGGTCACCGTGGCATCAATCACCCGGTGAAGAACCTGGTGACCGGCAAATCAGAGATCACCAGCCAGAACCACGGCTTCGGCGTTTCTCCTGAAGCCATTGAGAAAAACCTGGACGTAGTAGAAGTTACACACCGTAACCTCAATGATGATACCATCGAAGGCATCCGCATCGTTGGAAAGCCAGCCTTTAGCGTACAGTACCACCCCGAGGCCAGCCCCGGTCCACACGACGCTGCTTACCTCTTCGATCAGTTCGTAGATCTGATCGCTGAAAAGAAAGGCTAACGCCGCATCCCGCATGATCCCAGCGGGATCGAATCGTTTTAACCCCGGACGTAGCAAGATGCGCAGCATCGAACGAAGTCCGGAGACATCACCCCCACCCAAGAAAAATTATACATACATGAGTAGTATCCTAGACGTAAGAGCCCGCCAAATCCTCGACAGCCGTGGTAACCCCACTGTAGAAGTGGAAGTGATCACCGGCGACGGTGCCGTAGGCCGTGCGGCAGTTCCAAGTGGTGCGAGTACCGGCAAATATGAAGCAGTGGAACTGCGCGACAACGATAAAGATGTGTACGTCGGTAAAGGTGTCCTTAAGGCCGTAGCCAACGTAGAAGAAAAGATCGCCGAAGAATTACTCGGCGTTGACGTGACCGACCAGCGTTACATCGATGAGACGATGATCGAACTGGACGGCACCCCCAATAAAAGTAAGCTAGGTGCCAACGCCATCCTCGGTGTTTCCCTGGCGTGTGCCAAGGCAGCTGCCATTGAGCAGAACATGCCCCTGTACCGCTACGTCGGCGGTGTGAACGCTCATACGATGCCCGTACCGATGATGAACATCCTCAACGGCGGTAGCCACGCGGACAACAGCATCGACTTTCAGGAATTTATGATCATCCCGCTGGGTGCCGATACCTTCAGCGAGGCCCTGCGGATGGGCGTGGAGACCTTCCACCACCTCAAGAATGTGCTGAAAAGCAAGGGGTACTCTACGAACGTAGGCGATGAAGGCGGCTTCGCCCCCAACATTAAAAGTAACGATGAGGCGATTGAAATCGTCCTCGAATCCATAGAGAAGGCCGGCTACAAGCCTGGTGATGATATGATGATTGCAATGGATGCCGCTGCTTCCGAATTCTACGACAGCAAAGAAGGGGTTTACCACTTCCATAAGTCCGACGGTCGTAAGATCGAATCTGCCGCAATGGTCGATTACTGGAAGACCTGGGTCGACAAATACCCAATCTTCTCCATCGAAGACGGCCTGGACGAGGACGACTGGAAAGGATGGGCCGCACTCAACCAAAGCTTTGGTGACCGCTGCCAGCTGGTGGGCGACGACCTGTTCGTGACCAACACTGAACGCCTCAGCCGGGGTATCAAGGAAGGCAGTGCCAACTCGATTCTGGTAAAGGTTAATCAGATCGGTTCCCTTACTGAAACGATCAATACCGTTAACATGGCCCACCGGGCTGGCTACACCAGCGTAATGAGTCACCGCTCCGGCGAAACTGAAGACGTTACCATTGCCGACCTTGCCGTTGCCCTGAACTGTGGCCAGATCAAGACCGGCTCCGCCAGTCGCTCCGACCGGGTCGCTAAGTACAACCAACTTCTTCGTATTGAGGAGGAATTGGGCAGCACGGCTTACTTCCCGGGACGTGATTTGCTCAAGAAACTCGGACGATAGTAATTTGGACTATTGGGGCTATTGGTCTGTTGGTGCGTATCTTGCGAAACTAACTGACCAATAGCACCAACAGACCAATAGCCCCAACTATGGCTCGCAAAAAGAAATCCGACCCCATCGCCGACCTCTGGAACAAGGTTCCGCCCTACCTGCGGAATCGCTATTTCCTGGCGCTGGTGGCCTTTACCTTTTTCATGGTCTTTATTGACCGGCACGACATCGCTACGCAATTCCGTTTGCACTCCACCGTAAACCGGTTGGAAGAAAGCCTGCAGGGATACGATGAGTTGATCGACAATGCCGAAGCCGAGAAAATGGATATGGAAGCTAATCGGGAAACCTTTGCCCGGGAGGGATACTTCATGCAGAAGGATGATGAAGATGTCTTCATTATCGTAGAGGAAGAGGAGGAGTAAGTTCCCCGGACTGATTATTTGAACAGCCTGATTTAACGCGTAAGCCCCGATTCATTAGATATGGATCGGGGCTTACTCGTATTAACCTTTGGCTCTTTTACCTGGTACCGATTATGAGGCTCCGAACGCCGTATCCCGTATTTGTTACGACGCGGAGGTAATAGGCTCCGGTAGGTAGTGAGGAGAGGTCCAGCGTTAGCTGGTTACGCCCCGGAAGGGAGCGCAACTCGCGACTGAGCACGTGCTGGCCGTTAGCAGAAATAACACTAATACTTGCCGTCTCTGCCTGAAGACTTTCCCAGCTGAGCGTAGTAAAGCCATTTGCGGGGTTTGGCGCGAGCTGTAATGCGGTTGGCTCCGGTAATGTAGGGTCCGGTCGGACCGCCACCGGTATGTCTCCGCTTATCCGTGTCCAAAACACTTTGTGGTGGAAATCGGTAAAGTCCATGTAAGTTCCGGCAATGACGGTTTGTCCTTGCTCATCAAAGGAGAGGCTATTGAGAACGATCGGGCTTAAGTAATTATTGAGAACGACCCGCTCTGCGAGTGGCGTACCATCTGCGTCAAAGGTGTGATAGGTTACCCGGTTGTCGTAGCCCCTGAAATTAATGATCCGGTTGCTTTCACTGGTAATAACCGTAATGGAATCTGATTCGGGATGAAACGCTGCGATAGCACTCACCAGATTGAAATCATACTGCCTGCTTTGTTTCCAGTTCAATTCTCCGGTTGCTGCATCTACATTCAGTATGGACAATTGATCTCTGTTATTCACTCCAATGATGGAAGTGGATCGGCCACTTATTAGGAGGCTGTTATCAGTAGCACGATAGTCCAGTTTAGCCAGCCGGAGCCGGTCAGTTACTTCTGGTTCATTGAGTAATGCTGAATACAGTTTGTTCCCCGCTCCATCAGTTTTAATGAGTAATGTCTGAATCCTATCCGGATTATAATTGTTGGCAAAGTAGAGATTACCTTCCTGGTCAAAAGTGATACGGGTGGGGCGGAAATCGATAAAGTCTGCCGAAATTAAAGTGTCAAAACGAATCAATCCTTCGGGGGAAAGACGGGTCAGGTGCAACCCACGATCATCAGCTCCAAACTGGCTAAGGAAGTAGACGACGGCGTAGTCTCCATCTGGGAGGCGTACCGTCTGGTTACGACTGGCGTAACGAATGATCCTCGTCTCAATGGTCACGGAGTCAGTTGTCCGTAACGCTTCGTCCAATTGTAGAAATTGCAACCGCTCCCGAGGGCCACTTCCGTTGAGCTGACTGGTAATATATCCACCATCTTCTTTTGGGTATAACTGGCCAAAGAAGAAGTCCTCTCGCTCGGTAAAACGGTTAGCTATGAGATTACCAGCGGTATCGGTAACGTGTATCGAAGGATACCAATCGTCAAAAGAACGTTCCTCATCGACACTGAGGGTTACGCGCTCTTCATTTACAACCATCTGTGACACCAATACATCGGTTTGCTCACTACCCGCACCGATTGTAATGCGATTATTGTCCGTAAAACCACTATTGAGATTTACCCGAACCAAGTCACTTCCATCCGCACGGCCCAGACCCCCATCCGTAACCAGGATTTTACCTTCCCTGACGGGTGTTCGGACTTTTTGGAAATTACTGAGTTGAGATGATCTGCTTTCATCCAATGAAAAGAAATCTTCGAAAAAGTAGGAGTACTCCGATGAAGCGGTTAACGCAATAAAGCGATCTTCGGAAAAGAAAAATTCACCTACCGGATATTTATCGTTCAAGAAACCGGACATTCTATAGTAGTACTCCTGAATTTCGCCACTTGCACTGATTTCAAAAAAACGAAAACAACTGTTTACGGTAAAATAGGTTCCACGCGCGGGAATGTAGACCAACCTGCTCAATCCGGGCAGTTCCACTAGATTTCCTTCGCAGGAAGTTTCCTGATCAACGGCGATAGAAAAAACCTCTTCGCCCGTACTACCGGTAAACGCTTTGGCCACCCACTGGCCGGGGGTGGCCTCATAAGTCGTGGCGACCTGAGCGTTAAGTCCGGGTTCAATACGTCCCCCTCCTTCGGTAAGTTGGAAAGCTGGCAGACTTACGGACCAGGAGGTCGTGAGTGTAGCAGGCTCAATGGCCATGATTTCGAGTTGCGGGGTGGCCGCAAGGTTGTCATCATAGCTAACGACGAGCGTTCCGTCGGGCAATACCACGAAATCGATTACCCGTTCGGCCACTCCGGGAGTAGGGAGACTAAATGCTTCGATAAACTCGAGGTCGGCACCGAAGCGCAGGAACTGCAAGTCTGGATAGCTGGCCTGGTCAATAGGGATGGATTCGGCCAGTACCCAAATGGTGCTGTCGGCTCCGGCCCGAACGCCTCGCACAAATTGATGATCCGGGAGTTGTACCCGTACGGAGTCGGTCAGCGTGTCTTGCTCGGACTCAAGCAGGTAAACAACAACATCAAGGTCAAGATTGTCGGGGTTCGTTACCTGGCCTGCGGCCAAAAAACCGTTGCCAGGAAAAGTGTCGAGGGCCGTAATTGTTGAGAAGTCGTTGCGTATGCCTACGGTCGTTTCAAAAGAAGCATCAAATTGTAGCTGCGCGTGGAGGTAAGTGGAGCAAAGTGCTACACAAAGAAGACAAAGGTGTCTCATGATTTTTCAGGTTAATAAGGTTTGTAAAAGGATCTTTATAAAGGTCAGAAGGTGTTTTAGTAGCGACAAATATAAATCTATTCACTACGAAGTATTTCCATTGGGTCCATCTTTTGACTACTAAACTCATAATTCTTACCTTCGCGGACGCTTAGCTTCCGGGTTGTTGCCTACACGCTTTTTTGGGCGCGGCCGCAGGATGCAAGGAACGGTTTTAAAGGAGCAAAGTCCGCTGGCGGGCACCAGTTCTTCAGGACCTTCCAAAGCCTCAATCTGCAATCAACAATCAACAATCTACAAATAGCACCACATGGCAGTTCTTGTAACTAAAGATTCAAACATCATCGTCCAGGGAATCACCGGAAAGGAAGGTGGTTTCCACGCCGGACAGATGAAGGAATACGGTACCAACCTGGTTGGTGGTGTTACCCCCGGAAAAGGCGGTCAGGAAACCCTGGGCGTTCCCGTATTCAACACCGTAGCTGAGGCGGTAGCCAAAGTCGGTGCTGACGTCACCGTTATCTTCGTGCCCCCGCCCTTCGCCGGTGATGCGATCATGGAGGCAGCGGTTGCTGGCATCAAGGTCATCATTTGTATTACCGAGGGTATCCCGGTACAAGACATGGTGAAGGTGCGTTCCTTCATCAACGATTACGACTGCCGCCTGATCGGCCCGAACTGCCCCGGCGTCATCACGCCCGGTGAAGCCAAGTGTGGTATCATGCCCGGATTCATCCACAACCCCGGCCGTATTGGCATCGTTTCCCGTTCCGGCACCCTGACTTACGAAGCCGTAGACCAGGTCACCAAGGCTGGTATGGGCCAGAGTACTTGTATCGGAATCGGTGGTGACCCCATCATCGGGACTACCACCAAGGACGCCGTAGAATTACTGATGAACGACCCCGATACCGACGGTATCGTGATGATCGGTGAGATCGGCGGTACAATGGAAGCCGACGCTGCCTACTACATCAAAGAACACGGCACTAAGCCAGTAGTCGGTTTCATCGCCGGACAGACGGCCCCGAAAGGTCGTACCATGGGCCACGCCGGTGCCATCGTAGGCGGTCATGAAGACACCGCCGAAGCCAAGATGAAGATCATGGCCGAATGTGGCATTCACGTAGTAAGCAGCCCGGCGGAGATCGGCATTACTATGGTGAAGGCGTTGAGTAAGTAATTTATTACTCCGTTTACGATAAAAATGCGCTGACGCTCTCTGGAACGTCAGCGCATTTTTTATGCCTGGTCAGGAGTTGGACTATAGTTGCCCCGGTCATCAGAGGTGATTTTGCGTTCGCGTAACGAATGCGGCCTTTAAGAAGTCTGTCCAGTAGGGGCGCCCCTTGCGGCTATGGTGTGCACACATCTTTACGGTGCTCTAAATGATCGCGATTTTACACATCCGATGAACTTTCAGCCGACTACGTCAGGCTGAAAGATGCATCGGATGAGAAAACCGCGTGACTGTCGAGCCGTTTTCTCATCGTAGGCATCTTTTTTGAGCACGGAGGCGAAGCCGAAGCGCTCAAAAAAGTTCCTCCGATGTGTAAAACGGCGGGTCTGTAAACTTGTGTGCACACCATAGCCCTTGCGGTCGCCCGACTGGTCGCCCAGCAGGTGAAATATATTCACCTCCGGAGCCCGAGACTGGTATAGCCAGTATCTTCCTGCAGTGAAGTTGTCTGTTCTAGGCCGAGTTGTTGTTTCAGGAGATTAAAATTATCCCCTCTATTGACGCAAGTCCGAATGGAAAATGAGGAATCACGATTCGCAATGGCTGGCCTTCTACCATTCCCTGCACCTGCGGCCGCGCCTGAACATCATCGTGCGCTACTCAGAACAGTTCAGGCATTGTTGAAGACACTACGACCTTGCATAAATTTAAACCAGTACTTCCCCCTACCTTTACCCACCAACCAAACCAATCCAATTGCCGCTAAAAGTCTTCTTGTCCATACTCCTGCTAGTGCTGCCAGCGAGCGGGGGCGGTCTGTGGAGCCAGGAAAGCCTTTCCTTTCCGAAGGTGCATGCGTTTACGACCAATACTTATGGTGGTGGCAACCAAAACTGGGACATCGCCCAGGGGGAGAACGGTTTGCTGTACGTAGCAAATACCTCCGGAGTCCTGAAGTACAACGGCGTTAACTGGACGACCCTTTCCTTGCCCGGGAATCCTACCGTACGTTCCCTTGCGGTAACTGAAGCCCGACTATATGCTGGTGGCTACGGCGAATTCGGCTACTTCGAAAACCCGGAAAATGCGGACCCGAAATGGATCTCTCTGGCAAGTGACCTTACCAGCCCTGACCGGAATGAGGAAATTTGGAATATTGAGCTATTGCCTGGCGGGTCAGTTGCTTTCCAATCTTTTGGCCGCCTTTTTATTTATGATGGGTCCTCGCTTCAAACGGTCGTTCCTCCGGGGGTGATGATGTTTGCGCGGGTGTGGAAAAACGATTTGATTGTTCCCGTAACGGGGCAGGGTCTTTTTCGCTGGACGGCCGAAGAAGGCTTTTCTCTTCTGCCCGGCACTACTGAGCTTGGAGACCAGGAAGTCGTCAGTATAGTACCCTGGGAAAACGGTCTGTTACTCGGCAACGCTGACGGAATTCTATTTTGGGACGGCACCAACTTGGTGCCATGGTCAGCCACCGTAAATGCACAACTTAGGGATCGTGAAATAAACAGACTGGAGGTGCTGAAGGATCACTCTTTGGCGATCGGTACCATCACCAGCGGTTTATATATTTGTAATCCGACGAAGCAGACATTACTTCACCTTGATGAGGTTAGTTCCCTGAGTAACAATACGGTGCTATCGCTTTTTCAAAGCGCTGCCGGTAATTTGTGGGTGGGCCTGGATCGTGGCATTGATCTGATTGACCGCTCCGGAGCGATTAAGTACCCCTCCAGAATGGAGCGACCACCGGGAGCTGTCTACGCTGCGCTTCAGTATGGCGGGCGAACCTACCTGGGGACGAACCAGGGGCTCTACTGGTTAGATACCTTGCGCGCCACCCCGATGTACCACCTGATTTCCGGTACCTCCGGCCAGGTCTGGGAGCTGAGACCTACGCCTAAGGGTTTACTTTGCGGGCATAATGAAGGAACTTTTCTGATTCAGGATACCACCTCCAACGTGATTTCTGAACGTTCGGGCGGTTGGCAAACGGTTGACTTGAAGGACGGGACCAACCGGCTGTTACAGGCGACCTACACTAACCTGCAATTACTAACGCCCGCAATAGCCGGGTTCGAAGCCGTTGACATTCCTGGGTTCAGTGCGCCTATTCGGTACCTTAGACAAACGGGACCAAGATCTTTTCTAGCACTCCATGGATCCAGGGGAGGATTTGTTGTCCATTTAAGCGAGGACTACCTGCGGGTCATTAGCACAGACACCTTAGGGGAGCCATCGTTGATCAAGGCTGGAATGGTTGCCTTCCATGACACGATACTGGTTCAGAACAACGAAGCAATCTACCATTTTAAAGAAGGGAAGCTGGAAAAAATAGCTGCTTTTCGCGGGGTCCCGCTTGAGCGAGGCAACTATTGCCTCAAGGGGGAGGAGCGCACCAATGAGTGGTTTGTTTATCAGCCTGACCGGGTCAGGGTATATCGAGGGAGCAGTCAGATAGCCGAAATGCCATTGCGCCTAAGGTATCCCTTCCCCGTTATTCTTCCCTGGAAAGACAACAAGTACCTGTTCTTACTCGAAGAAGGCTTTGCGGAGGTAGAGGTGTCAAAAGAGGAAGGCCCATTTCCCGGCCTGCTCTTACAATCTGCCTGCCGAACGAACCTGGATTGGCGCGTGTTGGAAACCAGCGATGCACTACCGGAACTCCATTATGCGAATAATGACCTGCACTTCTCGTTTGCACTTCCAGTATTTGACCGGCCGGTTCGTTACCGGAGCAGGTTGGTCGGATACTCCGCCGAAGACTGGTCGGCGTGGTCCTCACTGGGAGAGCGCGAGTTCACCAGTCTGCCAGCAGGTAATTACCGATTTGAAGTAGAGGCGAACTGGTTTGGCACAAAGGCAGAACGCTCTTTTTCCATTCTGCCACCCTGGTATCTATCTAATTTTGCCTACCTGGCTTATGCACTCTTTTTAATGGTGTTGGGCCGACTACTCTACCGGCTGCACCTGCGCCGGTTGGAAAGGCAGGCACGTCACCTTGAAGTAGTACGGAAAAGGGAATTACAACGGGAGCGCATCCTGGCCAGGAATCGGGAGCTTCGGACCGATGTAAAGCGAAAAAGTAAGGAGCTGGCGAATACAACCCTGACTTTGGCAAAGAAAAACGAAATGCTGCTGGCCCTGAAGGAGGAGTTAGCTAAAGGACATAATAACCCATCGGGAGGTATCGACCACCGAAAAGTAGGGAAGCTGATTGACCGGAACCTCAATAACAAAGAGGACTGGGCCATCTTTGAATCTCATTTCAACGAAGTCCACGAGGCATTCCTGAAACGCCTGCGAAAAGAACATCCTGAATTGACTACGGGTGACCTCAAACTGGCGGCTTACCTGCGTATGGACCTTAGCTCCAAAGAGATTGCTCCGCTGCTGCATATCTCGTTAAGGGGCGTAGAGAATAAGCGCTACCGGTTGCGGAAAAAACTGGGCCTGGGAGGGGACGATAATATGAATCGATATTTATTGGAATTTTAGATATGGTGAGAGCCTGTTAGCAAAAGGAATCTATACCTCTCCCCAACGGGTTCGGAAATTGTCGAAACCAGAAAAAAGGGGCCTGTGGTGTATTGGTGGTGAGGTGAATTCCTTGGCGATTTCCGGAAAATGGATCAATTTGAGCAAGACACAATTAACTGATTCGATTATGCTGAAATTTGATTTCTTCGCCTACCTGTTTTGCTGCGTAGTACTAGGAGTGTTTTCACCGGCGGTTCACGCTCAAACACCGGTAAATGATACCTTGCTCATTGACTTCGGAAATCGCCTTTCCCCAGGTCCCTGGAATAATATTCTGGAGCCGGCGGCTCCGGACACTACTACACTGACGAATTCGGCGGGCTTTACTACTACTTACGGTCTATCCGTATTCGACCCTTTTAACAATATTAACACAGGAGGTACGCAGGATCCAGACGCTGCCCTGGGCTTTCCGGCGACAGCGACGGGAGACAGTTTCTTTGGTAACGTAACAACCTTCGGAGGTCAGATCCAACTGACTGGTGGGGTGGAGCTGGTGAACCTCCTACCGGGGAAAAATTACTCCCTTACCCTTTTTGCTTCGAGAGATGCAGCGGACAACCGGGAAGCCCAGTACATTATAGAGGGCCTTACTTCGGACACCCTATATCTTGATGCTTCCGACAATGCCTCGATGGTCGTCATGTCCACAGTTCTTCCATCCGTAGATGGCCGTATTCGAATTACGGCCTCTACTGGCCCAGGTAATAATAATGCTGCGGGTTTCTATTATTTCGGTGCCATGAAAGTGGTGTACGCACACGAAGAAGTGGAGCTGCCACAGGATACTATTTTAGTGGACTTTGGCAACGTTATCTCTCCACTTCCCTGGAATAACCTCGCGGATCCCGTTGCCGGAACCATTCAGGATATGTTAAATACGGCCGGGTTCTCCTCTGCCTATGACATCAACGTTTTCGACGCGTTTAACAACATAAATACTGGCGGGACACAAACCCCTGACGTATCACTAGGGTTTCCGGCTACTGCAACGGGAGATAGTTTCTTCGGTAATGTGACGGAATTTGGCGGCCAGGTTCAACCTACGGGAGGGGTCGAGTTGACGGAGCTGCGCCCGGAGAAAACGTACACGCTAAGTCTCTTCGCCTCAAGGGATGCTACCGATGTGCGGGAAGCACAGTACATAGTGGAGGGCCTTACCCGCGACACGCTTTACCTTAATGCATCTGATAACACCGGCACTATCGTTACCACAACGTTGTTCCCTGCGGCAGACAGTACCTTACGGATCACCGCTGCGCCCGGACCGAATAATAACAATGGTGCGGGTTTTTATTACCTCGGTGCCTTGCGCCTGAACTACGATATGGAAGTACGGCCACCGATTGTCGACACCGGAGGCGATACCCTTTTGATTGATTTCGGGGACAATCTGTCGCCGATTCCCTGGAACAATGTAACCGACCCTGCGGTGGGGATGATTCCGGACTTGCTGACCGCCAACAACGCTTCCAGTGGCATTAGCCTTATCGTTTTGGATTCCTTTAACAATATTAATCGGAATGGAACACTGAGCCCGAACCCATCTATTGGATTCCCGGGAACGGCAACCGGCGACAGCTTCTTTGGTAACGTTGCCGCCTTCAGCGGCCAAACCCAACCAACCGGAGGAATAGAGCTTGGTAATATGGATCCGGATATACCCTATTCCTTTACCATCTTTGCCTCTCGATCAGCTTCGGACAATCGGGAAGCACAATACGTTCTGGAAGGTTTGACGCTGGATACGATTTATCTTGATGCTGCGTCGAATGCAGACAGTGTTTCTACGGCAACCTTATATCCCAACGCGGAAGGTGAAATTCGGATCACGGCCTCTCCTGGTCCAAATAATACGAATAGTTCCGGGTTCTATTACCTTGGAGCCATCAAGGTAGGCTACGAATCCACGCCAATTATTCCTCCCTTTGACACAATTTTAGTGGATTTTGGCGGTACAAATACTTCACCGGCACCTTGGAATAACGTGACCGACCCGGTGGCTGGTAGCATAGAGGACCTACCTAATTCCAGCGGTTTCTCAACGGGATATGCCCTCACCGTGGTCGATGCTTTCAACAATATTAATACTGCCGGTACCATTAACCCCGCCCCAGCCATCGGCTTGCCCGCAACAGCAACGGGTGACAGTTTCTTTGGCAATACACAGACTTTCGGCGGGCAATCCCAACCTACGGGAGGAATAGCACTAGAGAGCTTAAACCCTGAAAAGTCCTATACGCTTGAAATTTTCGCCTCCCGCACGGCAGCCGACAATCGGGAGACTCAATATGTTATCGAAGGGCTAACCAACGATACGTTATTCCTTAATGCTTCCTCTAACACGGACAGCGTCGCGACTACCACAATTTTTCCAGCACCCGACGGAAGCATCCTGATTACCGCTTCGGCAGGTCCCAATAATAACAACGCCTCCAGCTTTTACTATTTGGGAGCGCTAAAAATCATCTACGAAGATGAAGCTCCGGCCGGCGGCACCACTTTAACCTTACTTGCCCCGAACGGAGGGGAATTTTTACAGGCTGGAAAAACCACCCCGATCCGTTGGGAGAGCAGAAACCTGGCCAGGGTAATTTTAGATTATTCGATAGACGCCGGAAATTCCTGGATAGCCATCGATACTGTGGCAGGTTTTGCGCAGGAATATTTATGGACCATTCCGGACAGTCCTACTTTGGAAGGCCTGGTCAGACTTACCGCTGACACGCTCGTGGAGATTAGCGACGACGTTTTCGAAATTTCCCAAGACGGTACTTCGTGTAACATCGTGGTGCTGGGGTCTTCCACTGCAGAAGGTACTGGTGCCTCTTCCCCGGACAGTTCCTGGGTTAATCGTTTCGCTCACCTCCTGGCTGGTGACACACGGTATAAGGTGACCAATCTCGCGCGGGGAGGATTCACGTCCTACCATATTTTACCAACGGGTACGCAGATTCCAGCAGGTGTAAACATCAACATCGACCTTGCACGCAACGTCACCCGGGCACTGGAGGAGGATCCCTTTGCCATCATCGTAAATATGCCTTCAAATGATGCGGCCAACAACTTCCCGGTTGCGGACCAGCTGGCCAACTTCAAAGCAATCGCCGAGGCGGCGACCAGCCAGGGTGTTAGGGTATGGGTGGCAACTACCCAACCTCGCAATTTTACCAATCCGGCTCAGATAGCGATTCAGCGAAATGTCCGGGATTCTATCTTGTCCATTTATGGTGATTTTGCGATTGATTTTTGGAATGGCCTGGCTGCAGAAAGCGGTTTCATCCTCCCGGAATTCAACTCAGGAGACGGAGTACATCTCAATAATGCCGGCCACCGGCTTCTTTTCGAAAGAGTACAAGAGTTGGGGATCGACACTCTAAACTGCTCGTTGACAACGGCAGTAGATGACATACCCGGACGAACCAACCCCGTAGACGTTCGGGTTTTCCCTAACCCAAACGAAGGGAGATTTCAGGTAGAGGTCACAACTCTAATAAGAGGAGAGATGACGCTAAGCCTGGTTGATCTTTTGGGTAGGGAACTATACCGGACGAACGAATTTGTTCCGGCAGTAGACAATTACCGGATTTCCGTTAATCCGGGGATAAACGTCTCCAACGCACAGCAATTATTTTGTGTGATCACCCTCCGCACGGTTAATGGAGTCCAACGCAGCGTGATCCCATTGGTCTTCAACTAATACTACTATACTCCTCACGAAGTAGTTTGGGAAATTACGTGGCGCTGAGCGCCAGCAATCGCTATTGACCTCAGGTCAACTGCATCCCAAACCTTCACGGTCACGGTTTGGGTATATAAGGCAGCTACTAAAATTTCGGGGGGTGTAGGTGTAAAAGCCTGCATCCCCCGTAAGTTTTCAACAACTACAACGGGCTTATGCCGACGTGATACCAGATGGATTGTCGTGTTCACTCCCGTAACTCCTGTTGGTGAGGTGATGATCTGATGCCGTTAACAGGCTTTAGGGAGTAATAAGAAGATGTAATTATTTAGTTGTCAAATAGTTACGGACTATTTTATGGCGATGTCCAAACCTACTACTGTTTAGATAATTTCTATAATGGCGTAGTCGTGGTGAGGTGAATATTTAGGATTAAAGGATAATTAAGCTGAAATTGTCTTTCGAATTGGAGGAGTCAGCCTCACTCCCTGAAAAAGTTGCCTAGTTTACCTATCATGCAGAAAACACTATCATTTATCCTTGCTGTTTTTATGTCGGCCACCCTCTCCGCTCAACCCGGCCCGGTAACTGGCGTGGAAATCAAGGCTTACGATCATCACATTGCGTTGCGTTGGGACCAACACCCTAACCCTACGGTGACCGATGTGAAGGTGTACGGTAAGACAGAAGACGGAAACTTCACCTTAAGAGGAACGGTAAACAACGTTACGACAGACTATGTCGACTTTCTCGGAGATTTTGATGTGACCAGTAGTTACTACCTCCGGGCCGTTGGCATCGGTAGCCAGGAAGGACAACCATCAGACACCGTTACGGCCACGACTTTCGAGATGAACGACTCCATGCTGCTGGACATGGTGCAGGAATATACTTTTCGCTATTTCTATGACTTCGGGCACCCGACTTCGGGCTTGGCGCGCGAACGAAATACGACTGCCACCGTTACCTCCGGCGGTAGTGGGTTCGGCATCATGGCCCTGATCGTAGGCGCCGAACGTGGTTTTATTACCTTCGAACAAGCGCGCCAGCGAACGACAAAGATCGTAGACTTCCTCCTAACCGTCCCCCGCTTCAGGGGGGCTTTCTCCCATTGGATGAACGGGACCACCGGCAGGGTGATTCCCTTTAGCGCCCTGGACGATGGCGGGGACCTGGTGGAAACGGCCTTCCTCATTCAGGGGCTACTGACCGCCCGCCAATACTACTCCGGAGACACCCCGGAGGAGGTTGCCCTGCGGGAGAACATTACCCAAATATGGGAAGAAGTGGAGTGGAGTGGTTATCAGCAGCCAGGAGATAATGTATTGAGCTGGCACTGGTCGCCCGCTAATCAATTCGCCATCGACCTGCCATTGCGGGGGTTCAACGAAGTTCACATCGCCTACCTCCTGGGTATCGCCTCACCAACGGCGGCCAACAAAATTCCGGCATCGCTTTACCACACCGGCTGGGCCGGTGCCAACGACTACGTCAATAACTTCAGCTACTACGGTATTCCCGTCCTGGTGGGCAGGGCAAAGGGTGGGCCACTGTTCTTCAGCCATTACAGCTACCTGGGTTTCGATCCACGCGGCATTAAGGACCGGTATACCAACTACTTCACCCGGAACACCAACCAGACCCTGATCAATTACGAGCACTGTCAGGACAATCCTTATAACCGCGTTGGCTACGGCCCTACGGTGTGGGGCCTCACCGCCAGCGACAATCCTGGCGGCTACCTGGCACACTCGCCCAACAGCTCTGCCGAAGACAACGGTACCATTGCCCCGACCGCTGCCCTCAGTTCGATGCCCTACACACCAGAATTGAGTATGGCCGCCCTGAAGCATTTCTACCGCGAACTCGGCGATAAAATATGGGGGCGATATGGCTTTTTCGACGCCTTTAATCAGGGCGCTAACTGGTATGCCGACAGCTACCTGGCGATTGATCAGGGACCCATCATCTGTATGATTGAAAACCATCGGAGTGGTTTGCTCTGGGACTTATTCATGCAGAACCCGGAAATCGGTCCCGCACTGCAGGAAATCGGCTTTACCACCGATTCTACTACTACAAGCATTAACCAGGTTCCTCAGTTCCTAACCTCCAAACCAAGTGTTTTTCCCAACCCAGCCAGGGGCTTCACCAACCTGACCCTTGAATTGGAGCGGGGAGGAAATATCTCCGTAGACCTGTTCACCCAGGATGGACGGAGCCTCGGCCAGGTGCTGCCTCCAACCCGCTTGCAGGCCGGCGCCCATCAACTTCCCCTGCACCTGCGGCCGCGCCTAAAAAGCGGCTACTACCTGCTAAAAATTAATGGTCCCGGCGGATCGGCCACCGTGCCACTGCTGCTTACGGACTAGCCTTTTATTTATTCGCTTAACTCAAATCAACCGATCATGCAAAGAGTATTACTTTTCCTTTTTATCGCCCTGTTCTGCGGCGGACTCAGTGCCCAGGTGGTACTGGAAGACTTCGAAGGCGGCGTAGCCGACCTAACCTGGGAAGCTTTCGAAGGTGTTTACGACGGGCCCGTCATGAACACTGCCGACACCCTGCTCAACACCAGCGAATGGTGCGGGCAATACACGAAAGCCGGCGACCGCGCCTTCAGCTTTTTTCGTGCCCAGGTCGCTACTCCACTCGACCTGAGTGTCAACAACCAATTCTCCATCCAGATCAATGCCGGAGCGGCTACCCAATTGCTGCTTAAGCTGGAAGGCGGTGGCAATAACATCGAAAAAACGGTCAACATTGCTACGGCTAACGTCTGGCGGACCTACACCTTCGACTTTAGCGCCGCAGCCGGCTTTACCGGCCTGACCGACATCATCCTCTTCTTCGATCCAGGCGTCGAGACAAGCACGGATACTTACCTGTTCGATAACATCATCGCTTCTCCTGCCGGGATCTGCGCAGGTACGGTTCCAGATCCGACGATTCTTGATGATTTTGAATGCCAGCGCAACGCCACCTACGGCGTTCCCGGTTTCGATGACATCTCTGTCGTTGCCAACCCCGCCCCCGGAGGCATTAACACCAGCGACGGCGTCGGCCGCTATACCGACCAGGAAGGCGGTTTCCACGCCCTGGTCATTAGCTATAACTCAGCCATTGACCTCTCCACCAACAACCAACTTTGCCTCAAAGTGTGGGCCCCGGTAACCGGTAACCTGCTCTTTAAGTTGGAAGGAGGCGTCTCCCCTGCCTTTGAAACCGGCGTGCCCGTGGAAGAAACGGAAACATGGGTAGAAATCTGTGCCGACTTCAGCAGTCAAAGCAATGCCAACCATACCCGTTTGGTCTTCTTCCTTAATGCCGGACAAGATGGCACTGGAGATATTTATTTCCTCGATGACATCACGATAACCCCACCGCCACCGGCTGAAGCGCTGGAAGATTTCGAAGACGGTGCTAACCTCGCCTGGATGCCATTGAATGGCGACAATGCCCTGCACGGTACCTTCACCGGGCCAATTGCCAACCCCGATGCTACCGGAGATAACACCAGCGACAATGTTGGTCAGTACGTCCGCGGAACTTCTATGTTCTCCACCCTGACGAGCGTACTGCCCGACGGAATCGACCTGAGCACCAGTCCGCAACTTAATCTCGACGTGTGGGCACCTGCCGGTGCCACTAAGGTGACGCTCCAACTGCGCAGCGCCATTGAAGGCGCTAAAAGTGCCGAGGCCAACATCACCGCCACGGAAACCTGGCAAACCCTCAGCTTCAATTTCGAAGCTTTTGCCGACGTGACGGACTTCAGCGACGTAAACATCCTTTTCGATTCTGAAACGGCGGGTACGGGCACTTACTACTTCGACAACCTGATCCAGGGAGAAAGCACGGTGGATGCCTGTGCAGGCGTAGCACCTGATCCGAGTATTGTTGACGACTTCGAATGCCAGCGTAACGCCAACTACACTTGCTGTAGTGCTGTTCCGGTGCCGGTAAATAACCCCGACGTATCGATGGGTAACCCCAGCGACAAAGTGGGCGAATTTATCGATCCTCCCGGTGCCTTCGATGCCTTGGTCATTGAGTACCCCCAGCCCATTGACCTGAGCCTGAGGAACATCTTCTCGATGAAAACCTGGGCACCGGTCGCCGGACAGATCCTCTTCAAGTTGGAAGGCGGCACCGCAGCTAATGTGGAAGTTTTTGTTGATATCCCTTCGACCGAGGAATGGGTAGACTATAGCGTAGACTTAAGCGCTCATGCCGATGGTGGCTACACCAAGCTGGTCCTCTTCTTTGGTGCGGGTACCGACAACGCCGAGCCAAATACTTACTACATAGACGATCTCCGCTGGAACCGGGCACCTTTCGTCAGCTCTTGTGTGTCTTCCTTTGACGATGATGATTTTACCCTCCTGGGCTGGAGCTACTTTGCCAACGGAGCATTGGAAGGGAATGAATTCATGGTGGTGGATAACCCGCTAATGGATGACGTGAACAGCAGTGCCACGGTTGGCGTCTTCGAAGAAGCCAGTGATGGAGAACCATTCGCTGGTTCGTTTGCGGACCCTGATGCCCCGATCGCCTTGCCCAACGACAATAAGGTTGTGACCATGAAGGTACTGATGGACGTAGCCGGGCAAGTCGTACTCAAACTGGAAGGTGGCCTGGACGGCGCACCGGCCTCTGGTGATGTTACTGCTGAATATACGACCGCAGGAGCGTGGCAGGAACTGACCTTCAATATGAGCGTACTCCCGGATGATGCCAGGTACAGCCGCATCACGATCATCCCTAATTTCGGGGTTGTACCAACGGAGAACCTGACCCATTACTTTGACGACATCAGCGTAGGTGGCGGAAGTTGTATGACGACCAGCATCTTCAATCCCGTGGTCATAAAAGACCTGCGGGCTTATCCGAACCCCGTCGGTGAACAACTGACGATTGAGAACGCAGAAGGTGCCCGTACTTTCCAATTAACGGATATGCTGGGCCGGCGGGTTCGTCAGCTGACGGTTTCAGGGGCGCGTACGCAGGTGCAATGGGAGGTTAATGGCCTGCCCGTTGGTACCTACGTACTGACGGCCAGAGGCGAAAATGGCAGCCTCGTTGCCCGGACCATGATCATCAAGGAGTAAAACACCGCTTGATGAAATACTTACCGCTATTACTGCTTTGGGCAGTAATGACGGCCTGTCAGTCATCAGTTGCTGATGTGGATGAAATATCCACATCAGCAGCCGGTGGCCCTGGCACCGCCGTCCCTCTTAATACTGAATTCAGCATCGATGAACTCCAGCGAAGGACCTTCAACTACTTCTGGGAAACCGCCCTGCCGGGCAACTACCAAATCCCGGATCGCTGGCCAACCAAACGCTTCAGCAGCATTGCCGCTACTGGTTTTGGCCTCACTGCTTATCTGGTAGGCGTAGAGCGTGGCTACGTTAGCCGCGCCGCTGCCGCTGAACGAACCATGCTGACGCTGGAAAAACTATGGTCCCTGCCCCAGGGGGCAGAAGAGTCCGGGATTGCAGGGTACAAAGGACTTTTTTACCACTTCCTTACTAATGATGAAGCACTACGCTACAAAAACGTAGAGCTTTCCACCATCGACAGCGGGCTGCTCATGGCCGGAGTACTCTCCAGCCAGGTCTATTTCGACGGTAATACTGACCATGAAAAACGTATCCGGGAACTAGCAGATCAACTCTACCGGCGGGTGGAATGGGACTGGGCACTGAACGACGCCGGTCGCATCAGCATGGGCTGGCACCCGGAGAAAGGGTTCATAAAAGCAGACTGGAACGGATACAATGAAGCGATGGTCCTCCTGGTGTTGGCCATGGGATCTCCTACCCATCCGGTACCCGATAATGCCTGGGAGAAGTGGTCTGAGAACTACCAATGGGGAGAATACCAAGGTTATGACCACCTCAACTTTAGTCCACTGTTCGGCCATCAGTACAGCCAGATGTACATTGATTTCCGGGGAATTCGTGACGACTACATGCGGAAGCAAGACAGCGATTACTTTGAAAACAGCCGTAAAGCAACCCTGGCTAACCGTGCCTACTGTATGGAAAACCCCACCGGTTTTGTTGGTTACGGCCCCAATCAGTGGGGACTTACGGCCTGCGACGGCCCCGGAGGACTGGACACCCTTTATAATGGTAACCCCGTTAAATTCCGGGCCTACTGGGCACGTGGTGCCTCCGGTCGTGATGTCCGGGATGATGGCACGATTGCCCCTACGGCGGTTGGCGGCTCAGTCCCCTTTGCACCCGAGGAAACCCTTGCTGCGCTCGACCAAATGTGGACGACCCACTACGACAGCCTGATCGGCCCCTACGGTTTTAAAGATGCCTTCAACTTGTCTTTCCCCGACCAGGAACGGCCTGACGGCTGGTTTGACGTCGACTATCTGGGCATCGACCAGGGACCGATCGTGATCCAGTTGGAAAATCATCGCTCCGGCCTGGTGTGGGAGCTGATGAAGAAAAGCCCGTACATCCGTAAAGGGCTAGAACGCGCCGGCTTCACCGGCGGCTGGTTGGAAAACTAATTGCCGCCCTTCCTGCGATATAACCTGAAGGGCTATAAAAATTATCACATGCGTATTTGTTACCTCTTTATTTTATTTCTCCTGGTTAGCCCACTTGCTGCCCAAGTGTCTGTTCCCGACTGGTATAACGCCGGGCATGAGGCCCATATCGACAGCCTGCTCAGCATCATGACGCTGGAGGAAAAGGTGGGGCAAATGACGTTGTTCACCAGTGATTGGGACGTAACCGGACCCACCATCCGGAAAGGTTACGAAGCCGACATCAAAAGCGCTCGCCTTGGAGCAATTTTCAACGCTCACACTGCCGACTACACGCGTAAACTGCAGAAAATCGCCGTAGAGGAGACCCGTTTGAAAATACCGCTGCTATTCGGTTACGACGTTGTCCACGGCCACCGGACGATCTTTCCAATCCCCCTGGCGGAAGCCGGGAGTTTTAATCCGGATGCCGCCGAAGAATCGGCCCGCATTGCCGCCAGAGAAGCAGCCGCCGCAGGGCTGCACTGGACCTTTGCACCAATGGTCGACCTTGTCCGCGATCCAAGATGGGGACGCGTGATGGAAGGTGCCGGAGAGGATGTCTATCTGGGTGAGGTCATGGCTGCCGCGCGCGTGCGCGGCTTCCAGGGCAAGGACCTGAACGATCCGTTCACGGTGTTGGCCTGTGTCAAACATTTTGCCGCCTATGGTGCTGCTCAGGCCGGTCGGGATTACCATACCGTCGACATCTCTGAACGTGTTCTTCACGACATTTACCTGCCACCTTTCAAGGCGGCACTGGACGCTGGCGCAGCCACCTTCATGACCAGTTTTAACGAGGTCGACGGTGTCCCCGCTACCGCTAATAAGCACCTGCTAACCAAAATCCTCCGCGAAGCCTGGGGGTTTATGGGATTCGTCGTAACGGACTACACCAGCATCAACGAACTGGTCCCTCATGGCGTAGCGGAAGACGAAGCTGCCGCCGGCCAGCTCTCGGTCAAGGCCGGCGTAGACATGGATATGCAGGGAGCTGTCTATTATAACCACCTGCGTAAACAGGTAGAAGATGGAGCAGTAGCGATGCGCCAGGTAGACGAGGCTGTTCGCCGTATCCTCCGCATGAAGTATGCCCTTGGCTTATTCGATGACCCTTACCGCTACAATGACGCAGCGCGCGAACGGGAAAACATCCTCACTGCTGAACACCGGGAAGCCGCGAGGCGGATTGGGCGGGAAAGTATCATCCTGCTGAAAAACGAAATGCAAACCCTGCCGTTGCGCAAAGACCTGAAGCGAATTGCCGTCATCGGTCAGCTGGCCGATAGCCAGGTTGACATGATGGGAGCATGGAAGGCCGACGGGCAGGCTAAAGACGTCATTACTTTACTCACCGGTATTCGGGAGGCTGTAGGCAAATCTACCAGGATTGACTACGTTAACGTTCCGGCCATCAAGGGAAGTGACCGGACCGGTTTCGACGACGCGCTCAAGGCTGCCAGGGCTGCCGACGCCGTCATCCTGACCCTGGGAGAGACCTGGGAGATGAGTGGCGAGGCGGCCAGCAGGACCGATATCGGCCTGCCGGGGGTGCAGGATTTGCTGGTTGCTGAGTTGACCGCTACGGGGAAACCAGTGATCGCCGTGCTATTCAATGGCAGGCCACTGGCCATCCCCGAACTTGCGGAAAAAGCTACCGCTATTCTGGAAGCCTGGTATCCGGGAACTGAAGCCGGCCACGCGGTGGCCGACCTGTTGTTCGGCGACCATGCACCGTCGGCGAGAGTGCCGATGACCTTCCCCCGGTCCGTCGGCCAGGTACCACTTTTTTACGCTGCCAAAAACACCGGCCGGCCCCTCAACCCAAACGATAAGTACACCAGTAAATACCTGGACGAAAGCAACGAGGCGCTGTACCCTTTTGGTTTCGGACTGACTTACACGACCTTTTCTTACGGAAATCCAACGATCGACAAAAAAAGCATTACTGCCAACGATCGTGTCACGATTAGTATTCCCGTCACCAACACCGGTCAACGGGCAGGGACAGAGATCGTCCAGCTCTATGTCCAGGATGTTGTGGGCAGCGTGACCCGCCCGCTGCGCGAATTGAAGGCTTTCGAGCGGGTCCTGATCGACGCTGGACAAACGCAGGTGGTCACCTTTACACTAACTTCCGACGACCTGGCCTTCCACCGCCAGGACATGACCTACGGTACCGAAGCGGGCACCTACCGGGTATTTGTGGGCGGAAGCTCTCAGGCGGACCGGGTAGTTGAATTCAGTCTGAAGTAATACTTCCCGCAATCGCCCAATCAAACAAAATCAACATATCATGCGACAACGATTTATTACCATCCTTGCTCTTATGCTCCTCCTTTGCACCGGCGTCCGCGCCCAGAAAAGTGTCAGTGGAACGGTGACCGCCAACGGGGACCCCCTGATCGGCGTAAGTATCCGGGCGACGGGCACAAGCAGTGGAACGGTGACGGATATTGACGGAAATTATTCCCTCTCCATCCCGGAAACCACCGACAGTCTTCAATTTTCGTACATCGGATTTAATCCGCAAACCATTGCTATAAACAGCCGGTCCAGGATTGATGTGGAGCTTAGCGAGGCATCTGAATTATTGAATGAAGTAGTTGTCATCGGCTACGGTGTTCAAAGAAAAAGCGATCTCACCGGCGCAGTATCGGTGGTGGAAAGCGAGGACCTGGTGGATATACCCACCCAGTCGCTGGGGCAGGCCCTGCAGGGCAAAGTTTCCGGCCTGCAGATCATTCCCGGCTCCGGTGCTCCTGGTGCCGATGCCATCTTTCGTGTCCGTGGTGTAGGGACACTCAATAATGCTGATCCGCTCTTCGTGGTAGACGGTATGATTTTGAACGACATCTCCTTTTTGAACCCACGCGACGTGGCCAGCGTATCGGTGCTTAAAGACGCATCGGCTACGGCCATCTACGGCGCAAGGGGGGCTAATGGCGTGATTATTGTGACAACTAAGCAGGGCGGGGACGCAGGTGCAGGCCGCATCACGTTGGGCGCATACACCGGAACGCAGGAGGTGCTTCGCACCATCGATCTGGCCAATGCCACCGAGTATGCTAACCTGATCAACGAAGCTGATCTGAACGAAGGCCGGGTGCCCCGCTACCCGAATCCGGAGGAATTCGGCGAAGGAACGGACTGGCAAGACGCCATATTCCGCGCGGCGACGATCCAGAATATTCAGTTGGGTTTCGCTAATGGCAACGAGCAGTCTTCCCTGAATTTGAGTGCCAACTACTTTCGTCAGGAGGGCATTATTTATGGATCGGCATTTGATCGGTTTACGCTGCGGTTGAATACTTCCCGTAAGGTCAAGGATTGGCTTAAAATCGGTAACAACCTCAGCCTGGTATTGAGCGGTTCAGACAACATAAACGCAGGAGGGATTCTACTGGATGCTTACCGGACTTCGCCTATTGTCAGCCCACGGGATTCATTGGGGAATTTCAACAATACTTCTGCCGTCAGTAATACGGGAAACCCACTTGCTACGATTGAGTTTACGGACAACAAGAGCCAGGAGTACCGCGCCGTAGGTAACCTTTACGCCGAAGCGGGGCTGGGCAAGTTTTTTACGTTGCGTACCAGTTTCGGCCTCGACTTCAACTATGCCCGTAACCGCAGCTTTACGCCGGTTTTCGAAGTCAGTGCCAACCAACGCAACGAAGAAAGTATCCTCAGCGTCTTCAACGGCTACCGCCGTAACTGGCTTTGGGAAAATACCCTTGCCTACAATAATGACTTCGGCAGGCATCACCTCGATGGCGTAGTGGGGCTTACGTATCAGGATAACTTCGGAGAATTTATAAGTGGAAGCAGGTCGCGCCTGATCGGTGAGGATCCTTCGTTTTTCTACCTGAGTTCGGGAGATATTCTGACGGCTACCAACAACAGTGGTGTCAACGGTGGTGACTGGGGATTGGCCTCGTACCTCGGCCGGGTCAACTACGTCTTTGATGATAAATACCTGATTACGGTTTCTGGCCGCGTGGATGGTTCCAGCCGCTTTGGTGCGAACAACCGCTATGGATTTTTCCCTTCTGTTGGCCTTGGCTGGAACGTAAGCCAGGAGGACTTCTGGAATGCCGACGGTCTCATCAGCCGGCTTAAACTACGGGCCAGTTGGGGACGGACGGGCAATGATCGCATTGGGGATTACAACTACACCGCTCTGGTGAACAGCGGACTGAACACGGTATTTGGGACGGACGAAATCCTGTTCCCCGGATCAACGCTCACCGCCCTGGCTAACCCGGACTTGCGCTGGGAGGAAACGACCCAGTCCGACGTTGGCCTGGAGCTAGGCTTCTTTGCCAATAAGCTGCAACTGGAGGCCGACGTATACCGCAAAGTAACCAGCGGTGTTCTCTTCCGTGCGCCTATCCCTGATTACCTGGGGGCTGAACCTGCCGTCAGGAACATCGCTGAGGTACTTAACCGGGGAGTTGATCTTCGCCTCACCTGGCGGGAGACGCGGGGAAAACTAACTTATTCGCTGGGCGCGAACTTCAGTACGGTTCATAATGAAGTGCTGAAACTGGATGGTGACCGTAATGATTTCTTTGCTGGCGGACTTGGTATCGGCGGTCAACTGGGGACGAATTCGCGGGCGGGTAACCCCGCCGGAGCCTTCTTCGGCTATGAGCTGGATGGCGTTTTCCAGACGGAAGAAGAACTCAATCAGTTTCCAACACTTGGCACCCAGCGGGTGGGCGATCTGCGATTCCGTGACCAAAACGGCGACGGTATGATCACCCCCGACGGAGACCGGGTGGTGCTCGGTTCGGCTATCCCCGACGCTATTCTGGGGGTCAACGGTAGCGTTGCTTACGCGGGCTTCGACCTGAGTTTTGACCTAACGGGACAATTCGGCAATGAGGTCATTAATGCCAAAAAAATGTCGCGCTTCGGTGCTTATAACTACGAAACCAGTTTCCTGGACCGCTTCAGCCCCGACAACGCCAGTGACACTGAACCCCGGGTTACCCTGGCCGGACAGAACATCGAAACCCTCTCCAGCCGTTTTGTAGAAGATGGTTCCTACCTTAGGTTGCGGAACCTAACCTTTGGCTATCGATTACCAAATACGTTAACAGATCGACTTAAAATGCAAAATTTCCGGGTCTACGTAAGTGGTACTAACTTATGGACAAACCAGGATTACTCCGGTTATAACCCGGAAATTTTCAATGGTTCGGTATTTGATAATGGGATTGACCGGGGGACCATTTACCCCATCTCCAGAACGGTAACCTTTGGCCTGGACGTCACTTTTTAAACCCATTTCTACTTAGCGTAAGGTTCCGGAAACACAGCATGTTTCAAAATTAGTGAACCCTGAGATCGGTTTCACCATTAAATTAAGCATCATGAAATTATCAAAAATAAGCGCCCTTTGCGGGCTACTCTTACTGTCTTTTTCCTGTAATGAAGTACTGGAGCGAACGCCACAAGGTGTTTACACGCTCGACAATTTCTTTCAGACGGAGGAACAGGCGGTTCAGTCGGTCAATGCCGTCTATAATCAACTTCGCACGTGGCAAGTCCACGTTTTTAGCTTTATCGGGATGACGGATATTGTCAGCGATGATTCCGAAAAAGGAAGTTTCCCGTCCGACGGATTTTTTCTTCAGGAGGTAGAAGATTTTGAGCACACGCCTTCTAACGTTGCGCCAGCCTCGGTTTGGGAAGGCTACTATGTGGGCATTTTCCGGGCTAACCTGGCCATTAACCGTATTCCTGATGTGCCGGAAATGGATGAAGTGCTACGGACCCGGTTGATTGCTGAAGCACAGTTTCTGCGCGGCTATTTCTACTTCAATCTTGTGCGTTGGTTTGGCGATGTCCCGTTGATTCTGGAACCATTTCCCGAAGAGTTTGCCATTCCACGTGCTTCTCAGGAGGATGTTTATGCACAGATTATTGCTGACCTGGAGGCCGCTGCGGCCGTACTTCCGCAAAAGTCGGCCTACGCCTCCGTTGACCTGGGTCGGGTAACGAAGGGAGCAGCTGAAGGCCTGTTGGCTAAGGTGCATCTAACCCGTGGTGAATACCAGCAAGCTGCTGATTTCGCACTTGGCGTTATCAACTCCGGCCAGTATTCCTTAGCCCCCAGTTTTACCTCGATTTTCAGCCGGCCGGGCGAGAACGGGCCCGGCAGCATTTTTGAAGTGCAGGCCGCTGCATTGGAAACGGGCGGTGGCGGTAGCCAGTATAACGAAGTGCAGGGCGTGCGGGGAACGCCTAACCTCGGCTGGGGTTTTAACCGGCCAAGTGATGACCTGATTGCCGCTTTCGAGCCGGGAGACCCACGTCGGGAGGCAAGTATCCTTTACGTAGGAGAGGTATTGCCGGACGGCTCCGCTATCGTCCAGGATAACCCCAACATCGTCGGAGAGCGCTTTAACCAAAAAGCTTTTGTGGTGGATCATCCCGGAGGCAACGGTAACGGACCGGGTAATATTCGGATTTTTCGTTACGCCGACCTTCTGTTGATTGCTGCGGAGGCGCTTAATGAGTTGGACCGGGCCGGTGAAGCACTACCACTTCTGGAGCGGGTGCGGGCACGGGCTCGTAGCGGTAACAGCCGTATTCTACCCGTAGTAACAACGACTAACAGGGCCGAGCTGCGTACTGCTATATTACGGGAACGCCGGGTGGAGCTTGCGCTGGAGCAACACCGCTGGTTTGACTTAGTCCGTACTGGCCGCGCTGCAGCAGCAATGCAGGCACTGGGCAAAGCCTTTGTGGAAGGAAAGCATGAGCTGTTTCCCGTTCCTCAGGGGGAGATCGATCTTAGTGAAGGTGCTTTGACGCAGAATTCTGGATATTGAGTGAATGGGAGAATGAGTGAAGGGTAGAATGCGTGAATAGCTGCCGCAAGTACCGTTCGCAAAGCTTCGCTTGCTCACCCTGGCGAACAAGCGAAGCGACGTGAGTGGTAACAGCGGCAGCTATTCTCCCATTCGTCATTCTCCCATTCTCTACTGGAGCTGGAAGCGTACCACCATTCCTCCACTTGCCGCTGTCTGCGGGAAACCGAGGGGGTTAAACGGTGTCGTTTTGCGGTAATCGAAGAACGCCCGCAGACTGAGCAAATCATTGACCTGGTACTCGACGGACGGCGCCAGGGTAAAGACCCGACTACCTTCTACGATCTCGCGGATACGCGGGTTCAGACGGCTGGCGTAGGTTTTGCCATCCCGGAGGCTGAAGTTGAACTGGATGTCCATGTCACTGATGGACAGCCGGCCACCGGACTGGCTATTGCCACGACCTCTTTGAGGGGTGCGCTGGTTCGCTTGTTCTTCCTGCTCCCGACTTGATGAACGCTTCTTTTTCTTGCCCTGCAGGAAACCAATCTGAACGTCTTCGAGTACAATGCCGAAACCACCAATAATCTCCTTGTTGACCTGCTCACTGAGCAGCTTACTGGTGATGTTGATGCTTTTGTTATCCTGGCTCTGGTAAGCAAAGTTGAAGGATAGTCCGTTTTGCAGTTCCGCTTCGATGGACAGCAGCGGTGCGAAAGATTTAGACTCCGTAATGTTCGGGATTTCGATGCGGGGGAAGTAGTTCAGGGTTACCGTATCGAAACCAATCAACGGTGCTGTGGCGTCCTCCAGTGCATCCAGGTAATCCAGGCTGGTGCCATAACTACTGATGGAGAAGGTAGACTGAAAACCGTGCTGAATGTTAACCCGGCGGAAAATCTCACCGAGGGCGCCGACTTTATCCAGCCCCGTCCAGGTCAATCGCCAGTTCGGACTAGCCTGCAGGTCGAATGGATTAAGGCTCACGTTGTTCGCGTCTTCTCCACGGTAGGCGGCGAGGAAGGCGGGCAACAGAACGTCTTGTTGGTTTGGTCCGTAGCCCTGGCTATAACCTTGCTGTGCCAGGTTCGTATCATCATGAAGGCTGGTGCTTCCTCGTTCCCGACCTAAACGCTGACTAACGATGAGTCGGTTGGACTCGAACGTTTCAAACAGCGTGTTCAAATTCGTTGTGTCCTGGTTGAAAAGAGAGTTGGCTCCGCCGTTGGTGAAGGAGAGGGCACCATCGCGGATCGGCACAGAATGGAGGAACGGTGCATTCGGAGTTTTCTCCTGGACTTTGAAGGTTTCCGTATAGTTTTCGGTGAAGGAGCGATCCATCGTTAATTCCAGGCGGAAATCCTTAAAGGGTTCAATGGTTGCACTACCGTCCCAGGTTTTGGTGTAATTCTGGATCACGTCATTACTCTGGAAGGGGTTGACGGAGAGATAGCCGTTGTCGGCCAAATCCATCAGGTAATCATCTGGCCCACCTCGTTCTCCTTCAGAGAGTTCGCGGATTTTTGGTTGTATGCCAGCAACGAAGCCCCATCCCGGCGAATCGAATCCAGCGGATTGACCAAAGAACTGCGGCTCGGGCAGGAAACCAGGAATAACGGTTTCTAAATCTTCGCTGTAGTTGACACGAACGCTCCGTAAGGCCAATAGCGGGCGAATGAGTAAGCGGGCAGCATTACTAGGCCCACTGTTCTTCTGCCGTTCCCGGGGTTGGGCTTCTCCTTCTTTATCGTCGGTATTTCGAGAACGACTGGCGGGTCGTCTACGCTGTGGCCGGTTGATCTGGCGGAGAAAGTCAAACTGGTCGTAGAATTTTTCAAAATTCAGGTTGGCCGTCAGCTGCCGGCTCTGGCTGTTCTGGATGCTGTTGCCTAAGCTGGATCCACCCGGCGTATTGGGGCCGGTAAGGCTGAGCGGCGAAGCGTTCCAGGTATACCTGGCCAGGTAGTTGGCGCGGACGTCGACAAAATCGAGGAAAGGCAGGAAGCGAAGTGGTAGCTGGTAGCTGGCGTTCAGGCTGTGGGTGTAAAGCTTGGGTCGACCACCATCGGTCAGGTTGCTCCAAATACTGTCCTTACGGATCTGATCCCGTTCGGCTTCGGCAAACCTCAGCAGCTTGTTTTCATCCGGTTCGTCGATCGTGGCATTCATGTTGGCATTGAAGCCCAGTTTGATGCTTCGGGTGAAGTCCCAGCGAACATCATAGCTACGGTCCCAGGTAAATCGTTTGTTATAGAATGTATTGAATTCGGGGTTGACACCGGCAAACCGGTATTGTGTAGTCGCAAAACTCCGGTTGAGGACATTGGCAAAGGTGAAGCTGTTCGGCAACGGGTTAATGTTGATCTCGCTGATCAACTTCAGGTATTTGCTCTTGATGCCTTTGAACGGCTCAATGGTTCCTCCCCGGCCTCTGCTGAAGGTGTAATCCAGCGCTCCGGTATGGTCTTTGACCACCTCGCTTTGGATGAATGGGTCTGATCGTTCGGTCTTTGTAAAACCGTAACTGACACTAAAGTTGGCAGGGTCCAGGGGGCTGGGTTTTTCCCGGCGGGTAGCAGGGGTAATCCCGACGTTGTTCAGGGCAATAGCGGATATCTTGTTGATTTCCCGCGCTTGTTCCTGGATGGAGTCCCGAATCGCATCGTTATCTGCGGAGTCAACTTTGTCCTTCAGCCTAATGTCCAGATCGTACGGGTCGTATTCCGGCGTACTGACGGTTTTACTATGCTGTAAATACAGCGGCAGGCGCAGTCCGAGCTGCTCGGGGAAGAATTTGTCAAGGGCAATATTACCCGCCAAATCATACCCTGCAGTCGCTTCCCGGGCACGTTCGGTCACGTTATTGTCCAGCGCCCCGAAACCAATACTACTATAGTTGGCTGCAGCGGTGAAGGTGCCCAGGTCCGCCAGTTGAATATCTGCCCGGGCAAGGCCGGCTACACCGCCCCTTTCGTCGAGCCCTTCGAGCCTGAGTTCGTTCACCCACACCTCTGAACTTATACCGTTGTTGTTCAGGTCGTCTTTTGCTTTTATACCGATCATGAAGACTTTAACGAAGCCAAGGTTGGGGTTACCCCTCACCCTAACGGTGTGGCGAACACTACGGTCATAGGCTGTCACTTCACTCCCTTCCCGATCTTCGAACGGCAGAAATTCTTCAGAATAGTCCTGGGTCACCGAGGCGTTCTCATTATTTCGTCTCAACTTAAGGTCCCTGAGCAGCGTCAGCGGCAAGTCTACCTCGTTAGCAATTGGCCAGACTTCCTGGGCATAGCAACTGGTGTTTTCAAGCCGGCCGTTGCCGGGGGGCAGAGGGCAATCGTTGATTGCCATCGTATCAGACATGCGCAGCGGCACCTCGTACTCGTAGTAGTTGGACTCGAAGTCGGAACCCATTCGGATAAAGAGACTGAGCTGGCCGGTATCCGGCCGTTCGAAGCGGCTGTCACCCAGTGGTTCTGCGTGGACGAACATTTTCAGGTCGTCGTACAGGCGAAGGTCCGTATCGGTGTATTTGAAAACTGCCCGGCGCGCGCCCGGTTGCAGGTTGTTCACTTTGAGCGCCAGCGATTGCTCGTTTTGCAAAGTATTTACTACGCCAAGGCTCTGCTCCCGACGAATGCCATTGGGCAGTACGTAATTGAACGGCAGGCGGCTGCTGTTCTCTTCGATATTGACGGCATCGATATTGAATTCAGTATTGTCCTCACCACCGATCGATGGACCAGCCTGGAACTGGCGGGTATACCGACGCCAGCTGTTGCGGACTAATTCAAACTCCGCAAAGCGGAGAACCACCGGGGCTTCGAAGCCCCGCATGTACATCCGCATGAAGCGAATGGAGCGGAAATCCTGGATGCCGCCAACGGCTTTCTTTTGGTCCGAGTTCAATGGTACACGAAAGCGGTACCAGATGCGACCGTTGTCAGCTTCCAGCCGGTCAGTGATAAAGGGTGTTGCTTCCTGGTCAAATTCCCTGGGATTTGCCCCGCTTCTGACGAAAGGAATTTCGTACTGAAAGTAGCTTTCTGATTCGTTCAGCGTGTTGTCCTGATTCAAATCCTCCGCATCCGGAAGGTTTGTAGTACTCTCCCTAATATTATTGCTGGTGCTGTTGTTGGCGGCGGAGTTTCCTTCCATGCCGTTCCAGCCGCGGTAGCGGGTGAGCAAGTCGGTTCCGTCGGGGTAGCGGTCATTGTTGAAGTAGTAGAAGTTATCGTTGGAGGGGTCTTCAAGCAGGGCCTGGAAACCGACGCTGTTGCCTCCTCTGTAGGCATCTACGTAGTCGCTGAACTGGGTCGCCTCTATAGAGTCGCTTACACCATCCAGGCCAACGTCCTGCAGAATACGGGTAGCCGGATCATTGTCAAAGCCACGGGTGATTTGCTGTGCTACGGGGACGCGTGACCACACCGTCTGGTCAACCGGCCGGTTTGGGTTGGCCGGGCCAGGGAGGCCGTTTTCGAAAAATTTACGACTGTCCTTCAGGATGTCTTCACTTACGTTACCCAAGTTCAGGTAAAGGGTGCCCTGCTTCTGTGCACCATCCGGAGCGGCTTGCCGGGCATTTGTTGGGTCAAGGAAAGGGGAAAGCATCCAGAATTCAACAAATTCGATGTTGGAGCTTTGAAAATCGGGGGTCCGCATTTCCCGCATAATACCACCCCAACGGGTTTCCGGCTCCTCTAGCTTAATGGGGCAAAGTGGGTCTCCTTCAAGTACGGCTCCTTCAGTAAAACCTGGGTAGCCCTCGGGGAGGTCAAAGTTGTAAGGCCCCCGTTTTTCAGGGTAGAAGGCCATGTCAAAGGTGAAGAACGGAAGCCTTTGCCGTTGGCTGATCGGAATGTCGAGGTTAGGGAAGACTTCCTGTTGCGGTACGGCACTCGTGTAAATATTGTCTCCCGCTCCCGGGACATTGGTCCGGGAGTTTGGTTCCAGTCGGTACCAATTCAGTAGTGCCCGGTTAGCTCCCGACACCAGGCCCTGTTGCTGAGACTCCGGGAACAACGGGTTGTTGTTGCCGGCGTCATTTTGGGGGACCGAAGCCAGGTACCATTGCTGGACCGGCGTCTTCAGGTCAATGGGGCTGGCGGTACCTTCAAAGTCATCGAGGTAAACGATACCGTCTTTGTCGCCCCTAGCCCGGTTAATGGCTTTACTGTGGCCAGGTTTGAGGAAGGCCGTTTCTGCCGTCAGGCTGATGTTACTGGGCGCGCTTGTGCTGAAAAACGGCAGCTTATCCACCATCCGCGTCAGGAACCCGGATTCTTTCTGGAAGGTGGCATCGAAGCCGTAAATTTTATTATTAATCGGATCGTCTCCAAGGTTAACTTTCTGCGTAAATGGTCTTTCGAACAATTGCATGTAAGTACCGCCAATACTGAGGTTGTCATTGACCTCGTAATCGGCCCGTAAACCGATCATGGTTTTGGTTTGCAAACTGAAGACGGTGTTGTCCTCGAAGCTTACATTGATTGGTACGCCAGAACTAAGGATAGCATCGTTCAGAATTCTGACCCGGCCGGTGCCATAGTCGACGGAATAATCCCGCCCTTCCTCCAACAGCGCACCACCAGCCGTTACCCGAACAGAGCCCGGAGGTAGGTTGTAGGTGCCGAGGCTGATCTCAGACTGCACCGAGGATTTATAGGAACCACGAATCACGAAGCGGTTTTTCTCTGGGAACTCCTGTGCCTGGAAAATAGTGGAATCGTAAAGCTCCTGATACACGAATCTGGCGTGGTCTTCCGGCCGCAATAATTCTTTGAGGTCGCTTCCGAAGGGCTCAAGCACCGGGAAGTAAATCCGACCGTTGGTAGGGTTGATGGTAACTCCAGGGACAAAATCGAACACACCATCAGGTACCGGGTCATTCTGCACGTTCAACCGATCGAGGTTGAAAGCACGGATCAGGGGCAAGCCAGGGATGTAGTTCGTACCGTTTGGTTCGTCGGCCACCGGAACCGGAAGGAACCGTTTGAAACCCTCTCCCGGATCTTCGTACTGGATGTCAAGGCGAAAATCTTCCTCGTTTACCTGATAGGCACCGAGAGAATAGACGTTTTTCATCATCAAGTCCCAGGTCGGCAGGCCTACCCTTTGGGTGGAAGACTTCAACATCTTAGTGAAAAGCACCTGGTTGCTGAAGCTGCTGGTGTCTTGCTGTGTTTGTCCGGGGCGGTTAGGAAGACCGTTGCTGGTGTTGTCGGTATTGACCGACAATTCACCTACTTTATAGATGTTGCCATTGTACTTGTAGCGGTAAGAGACGGCGACCACCTGATCGGGTTGGACGTTGATGTTGAGGGAGATAAAACCCAATTCTGCGTTCACGGAGTATTCCCGCGAGGTCAGTTTACGTGCGGATACTTTTTCGAAGTCCCGGATGGGTTGCAGGCCGAACTGGGCGGATTGCAGGGTCGAAACGGCCTGGTCGATGTCGCGAACACGGTCACCCAAACCAACCAGTTTACTGTACAGGTTGTTGGCGCCGTTATCCGGGAGCGGTACGCCGCCACATATTTGCTGATAGGCCGGGTCTGCACCAAAAGTGTTGACGGCTCCGGGGTTGGTCAGGTTCTCCACCGAAGGTTCGGCCAGGTCGGCCAGCGCTACGATGTCTCGTACTTCCAATACCTCATTCCGGTCGTTGGTAATCCAGACTTCAATGTTCTCAGCGTGGAACAAAGAGTTGATCTGCGGGAGGTTTTCGAGGCTTTCCTCGTAGGTGCTGCGGTTGAAATGGCTGAGGAAAAAGTGACGGTTTTCGTCGTAGCTATCGGCATAGACCTGGAATTCAGACAGTAGGGCACCGCCTTCAATCGTCAGTTTTTCACGTTGGCTCCGCTGTTGACTGGCGATGGCGGTCAGTTTGAGGTGCCCGAATTGTAACTCGGTCTTGAGGCCGAACAGAGACTGAGCACCTTCGATGAGGGTACCGCGCAGCGGCAAGCTCACGTCTCCGGCCTCAATCTTGCGCAGGATGTCGTCTTCGCTGAAGGCCTCCGAGTTGTAATCGAGTTTGATTTGGTTGTCGAAGTTGAAAGTAGCGCCAGTATTGTAGTTCGTATTCAGTTTAAGCTTATCGCCAATTTGCCCGGTTACGTTCATCTGGATGTCCATGTCGAAATCGAAGATCGTGTTCTTACGGAAGCGTTCAACGATGAAGGGGTTGTCCTGAAACTGGTAGTTGAGACCAAAACTAAGGTCAACACCACCCTGTGGTTGGATGTCAATCTCTGTACCACCGAAAAGGTTATTGATCAGGTCGGGGTCCAGTTCAATATCGTCCAGCGGATCTCCAATGCTGATGGCATCCTCGGGATTTCCAACGCCACCAAGCTGCTTGAAGTAGCGGTTCTGGTCCTCTTTTTCACGGTATTTAAAGTACTCCTCGAAGGTTAGGTAAGTCGGTGGGCGAAAATCGATCTCCCCCAACTTTTCTCTAACGATGTAGGTTCCGGTGGCAGGATCATACTCAACGGTTTTTTGCAGGCTGGCCGGGTCACGCAGGTCAACTGAGTTACGGTTGGGGTCGGTGATGAAGTCACGGTTACGGTCCTGGATAGGAGGGATGGTATCCGTTGGGTTCCTATTCACCTCACCAATAAAGCCCGGCAAGTCTTCACTTCTTACCTGATTAGGCAGTGGCTGATAGGTGATGTGCCAAAACAGGCGCATCACCGCATCGTTAGCGGAAGCAGTTGATGCGGCCGGTTTAAGTGGGGAATAGGTGAAGTTAAGCGAGATTAGGGCAAAACCGAGTAGTAAAAGTAGCGTCTTATTCATATGTCAATCCTTACCAAAAGCCCGGGGAAAATTCGGGCGGTCCATCGAAAACGAACGCGAAGGGGCGAAAAAGTTTCCAGGGATCAATTTTAAGATTAGAGCGACCGGCGAAAAGCCGGGTGGGCAGCAAAAAAGGTGAAATCAGGAAGACAATTCCCGGAGAGCGAGTTTGATGATCTCCTCCGGGGTACCCAGGTCCGGCTTTGCAGCAAAAACCCGGTTAAGGGCACGCTGCACAGCAGGGCGGGCAAAACCTAAATTCACCAAAGCAGATAACGCCTCCGTTCGGTGGGTATTGCTTTGAGAGGACAGCATTGTCGGGGAGGCGAAGCTTTCTTTCATCATCTTGTCCTTTAGGTCAATAATAATGCGCTGGGCAGTCTTTGGGCCAATACCCTTGACTTTGCGAATGCTGGCCACATCCTCGCCGAGGACGGCCGCTTGAAATTCTTCCGGATTCATACTGGAAAGCACGACGAGTGCCGTGGCCGGACCAACCCCGTTCACCCCAATAAGGAGCCGGAAAAAACTTCTCTCCGTTTCGTCATGAAATCCATACAACGTCTGTTGATCTTCCTTGACGTGGAAGTGTGTCAGCAGTTTTACCTGCTCCGCTTTTTCAATCTTAGTGTAAGTATACAGACTGATGTTGACGTGATAACCGAGCCCCCCAGCTTCCACGACGACGAAACTCGGCGTTTTGTGGGCAATCGGGCCTTTTATGTAGGTAATCATTTAGAGGGATGATTTTTTTTGAGGCCGCAAAGGTAAGGCTTAATGGATTGACAATAAGGGGGTTGTTTTTTCTCAATGGGTTATTTGTAGCAGGGCGGGGCCGCAGGTGCAAGGACGGGTAAAGGGCTGTAAGCCCGGCCTGTTTCCCCTTTTTACCCTTGCTTTCAGAGGTGTCCGGACATTGGGGGCACCCGCCGGGTGCCGGATCAGCCCGCTAGCCCTCCACCAAATATTGCACCTGCGGCCGCGCCACCCGCTTCTTTTACGAACATTCCGTGGAAATAAACCTTTTCTTTGCTGCAACAAACATCATTTATGTCCGTCGACCCTACTGCCTCTTTTCCCGATTTCGCCTATGAACGTCCTGACCTGGAAGCCAATGAAGCAGCCTTTAGGGCCGTTTTAGAAAAACTGGAAAGTGCCGGCTCCATTAATGAAGCAATTGCTGCGGTGGAACAAATCGACAGCATCAGAGCCGCAGTTGCTACAGCCTACAACATCTGTTATGTACGGTACAGCATTGATACGCGGGATGAATTCTACAAGGAGGAGAAAGCCTGGTTTGATCAGCACCTGCCAGCCACCGAGGCCTGGCGAATGGATTATTACCGGACCTTAATCTCGAGCGCTCACCGCGAAGCACTGGAAGCAAAGTTTGGCCGGCAACTCTTTAATACGGCGGAACTGAGTATCAAAACCTTTCAGCCTGAATTGATCGAGGATCTGCAAGCGGAAAACAAGGGATACAGTGAATACACCGAGCTGAAAGGCGGTGCGCAAATCGAACTGGAGGGAACAACCTATAATCTGAGTAGCATTATCCCGCTGGAGCAGGTTGCCGATCGTGCCGCCCGTAAACGGGCCAGTAAAGCGAAGTGGGACTGGATGGGAGAACACCAGGAACGAATGGAGGCCATCTATGGAGACCTGGTAAAGCTTCGGCACAGCATGGCCCAGAAACTAGGGTACGAAAATTTCGTTCCCCTTGGTTATGCCCGGATGAACCGCACGGATTATGGGCCAGAGCAGGTCGCTAACTTTCGTAAGCAGGTAAAACAGTTTATCGTGCCGATTGCTAAGGACCTGGCCGCCAAACAGGCGGAACGGATAGGTGTGGACCGGTTGCGGTACTACGACAATAATTTTCGTTTTCCTGACGGTAATCCAACACCGGTTGGCGAAATGGGCGATACCATTGCCGCAGCACGAAAACTTTACGATGGACTAAGCGAAGAAACGGGGTTCTTTTTCCGGATGCTGGAGGATCGTAAGTTGATGGACCTGGAGTCAAAGGACGGAAAGGCCACCGGTGGTTATTGTACTTACATCAATGATTACGGAGCCCCCTACATTTTCTCTAACTTTAACCGGACGAGCCACGATGTGGACGTGCTCACCCATGAGTTCGGCCATGCCTTTCAAGTGTACAGTAGCCGACACCAAAAGCCAATGGAATACAACTGGCCAACTTACGATGCTGCCGAAATCCATAGTATGAGTATGGAATTCTTCGCCTACCCGGGCGTCCCCGACTTCTTTGGTGATGACGCGAAAAAGTATCTGTACGGCCACCTGGAAGGAGCGATCCGTTTCTTGCCCTATGGCTGTGCTATTGATGAATTCCAGCACCTGGTCTATGAAAACCCGCACTGGACTGCCGCCGACCGCAACGCTGCCTGGAAGCGCCTGGAAGCGGAATACCTGCCACATATCGATTATACGGACCATCCTTTCCTGTCACAAGGGACTTACTGGCAAAGCCAGCTCCACCTCTTCGGCATGCCGTTTTACTACATTGATTACTGCCTGGCGCAAATTTGTGCCTTCCAGTTCTGGCTAAAAGACGAAGAGAACCACGAAAAAGCCTGGGAAGACTACATCCGCCTCTGTCGCGCCGGAGGCTCAAAAGGCTTCCTGGAATTGGTCACACTGGCCGGGCTGGAGAATCCCTTCCTCGATGGGGTGATGGAAAAAATTGCGGCTAAGGTGACGGAACGATTAGGGGAGTTGAGTTAGTAAATATTGAATGAGAGAATAATTGAATGATAGAATAAGCTGCCGCTGTTTCCACTCACTGCGCTACGCTTGTTAGCTAAGGTGAGCAAGCGTAGCGCAGCGAACGGTACTTGCGCTAGCTTATTCACTCATTCCCTCATTCAATTATTCTATACCTTTACGAAGTCTTAATCCCAAATAAACCATGCCCTGGACAACCAAGGATAATGCCCTTAACGGCGAATTTAAATTCGCTGATTTTACCACCGCCTTCGCCTTCATGACGGAGGTGGCCTTTGCCGCTGAATCAGCCGGTCACCATCCGGATTGGTCCAACGTTTATAACCGAGTAAACATCCGCCTTACCACGCATGATGCGGGAAACACCATTACGGACAAAGATCATGCACTGGCCGCGGCGATAACTAAGATTTACGGGAAGTATGCTTAGAGTGCTCTTGCTGACTTTTGTGGTGTTTTCCTTCGGGGGCGTGCGGTCGTTCTTGTCTGCAAACGGGGATGAGAAAAATTCAATAGCCCTTAACCCGGATCTTGCTGCTTGTGAAGCACGGACCACAGCCGGAAACAACGAGAAGTACTATGCACTCACTACTCCGGCGCTAGCCATCTACAATCGGGTAATGTCGCTCGACCTGGACGGTGCTCAGGCAGACATTGATGCTTTCCGAAGTAAATACCCCACTAACCTGGCGGCTGAGCATCTTGAAAGCTACCTTGATTTCTTCCGTCTGTATCTAAAGGGAGATGAGCGGCTGAACGAGCGGCTCTCCGCCCGCTTTGACCGGCGCATCGATGCCCTGGACCAGGGAGACGAGAACTCTCCCTATTACCGATATGCCCTGGCGGAGGCCCGGCTACATCGTAGCCTTATTCATCTCCGTTTTGAGCGCCACCTTTCGGCTTTCAGAGAGCTCAATAAGGCCAATAAACTTTTGCGTGACAACGCCATTTTGTTCCCTGATTTCCTGCTCACCTACAAAGACCTCGGTCTCTTGCACGCTGCCGTGGGTAGTATTCCGCCACAATATAAATGGGGCGTTGAACTGTTCAGTTCGCTCAACGGCACCATTCAGGAAGGCCGTGAGGAGATGGAACTTGCCCTGACCAATAAAGAGAGTCCTTTTTTGCTGGAGACTGAAGTGCTGTATGCCTTCTTGGAGTTACACCTTGCGGGAGAACAAGAGGCTGCATACCGAAAAGTCAACGCGCTGGGGCTTACGCCGAAGACGAATGCGCTGCACTGCTTTATAATGGCAAACCTGGCCATGCGCAGCGGAAGAAATGAAATTGCACTACGGATACTGGAAGGGCAACCCCGTGGGGGCCGCGTGGCAGATTTCCCCTACCTCGACTTCATGCTCGGCCTGGTGAAACTCCGTAACCTTGACCCTACGGCAAGAATACATTTCCAGTCCTTTAGCGTCAGGTATCCCGGCCGCCATTTCAAAGAAGAAGCACAGCAAAAAATTGCCTGGTCTTACTGGCTGGAAAAAGATGAAGCTGGTTACCTACGGGCGATGGAACGGATTGGTGGTGGCAGCCAGGCTGGAGGCGACCAAAATGCAGCCCGGGAGGCCGCCCGGCAACGGGCGCCGCATCCGGAGTTGCTCCGTGCAAGGCTCCTCTTTGACGGCAATTATTGCACCCGCGCCCGCGCCCAACTGGAAAGTATTGACGTGAAAACGCTGACCGAGCAAGAACACCTGGAATACCTCTACCGTACCGGGCGGGTCCTTGATGGGCTGGCAGATTATGATGGTGCGATCTCCTTCTACCTGAGAACCGTGCAACTGGGCCGGGAAAACCCCGCCTTCTATGCTTGTAAATCAGCCCTGCAAGCCGGTCTTATCGAAGAGAAACGTGCTAAGAAAGCTCAGGCCAGGGAATATTTCAACAACTGCCTTAACATTTCTCCCGCCGAGTATAAGACGGGGCTTCACCTGCTGGCCAAAGCAGGGCTGGATCGGGTAAAGTGACCCGGCTGCCACGTGTTTATTCAGGTTGATCGGGGGAGGAAGCCTCCCGTGAACAGTCTTCTCAACTAAGGTAAAGTTTGGCAGATTCACTAATGGCGATTTTCTAACCTACGACCTACTATTTTAGTACTTAGTTTTGTTTTTAAGTTAACTTGCACTTACCTTTGCCGTCACCAAAAAAGCAACCATGAACATTGCCCTTGCCCAAATCAACGTCCATGTAGGAAACTTTGCCGCCAACCTTGCTAAGATGTTGGAATATACCGCAAAGGCCAAAGCCCAGGGTGCCGACATTGTGGTGTTCCCGGAGTTGGCCACGGTTGGTTATCCCCCGCGTGATTTTCTGGAATTCGACGACTTTGTTGACCAGGCAGAAGCCGTGGTCCACCAACTTGCGGAAGCGGCAGAAGGGATTGCCATCGTGGTAGGTTCCATCAGCCGCAACCCCGTGGTCGAGGGCAAAGACCTGTACAACAGCGTTTACTTCCTTTCCGGAGGCCGTATCCAGAAAGTACAGCACAAGACCTTGCTGCCGACCTACGACATTTTTGACGAGTACCGCTATTTTGAACCCGCCCATGAATGGGGTGTGGTGCGCTACCAGAACAAAACCATCGCCATGGTGGTGTGTGAAGACAGTTGGAACGTTGGAAATGAGAACCCGCTGTATAAGATCAATCCGATGGACCGGATGATGGAACATAATCCGGATCTCATCATCAACGTTTCCGCTTCTCCTTTTGCTTACGATCACGCTGCCGAGCGCATCGAGGTGCTGAAGGCCAACTGCGAACGCTACAATCTCCCGATGTACTACGTTAACCACGTAGGTGCACAGACGGAAGTGCTTTTCGATGGTGCTTCCATCGTACTGCACGCTGACGGCACGGTAATTGACGAGATGCCTTACTTCAAGGAAAGCATGCGGATCTACAATACCGAGGAAGTTGACAAAAAGGACAATGTCTCTGGCGAAGAGGCAAAGGAGAAAATTCGGCTGATCCATGACGCCATTGTGATGGGGATCAAGAATTACTTCGGAAAACTGGGTTTCAAAAAAGCCATCCTCGGCCTGAGTGGCGGCATTGACTCCGCCCTGGTGGCCGTGCTGGCAGCACGGGCACTTGGTGCCGACAACGTGCGTTGTATCCTGATGCCAAGTCAGCACAGCTCGGACCACAGCGTGAACGACGCCCGGGCCCTGGCGCAGAACCTCGGTTGTCAGTACGACATCGTCCCGATCGAAAGTATCTATGACGCGTACATGAACGTGCTGAAACCGCATTTCTGGGCCAAAGAAGAAGGCCTGGCGGAAGAAAACCTCCAGGCCCGTGCCCGTGGGATGCTCCTGATGGCCTTCAGTAATAAGTTTGGCAGCATCCTCCTTAATACCAGCAACAAATCTGAAATGGCCGTTGGCTATGGCACCCTTTACGGCGACATGTGCGGTGGCCTGAGCGTGATCGGCGATGTCTATAAAACGGAGTGTTTCGAACTCGCGCGCTACATCAATAAAGACGAGGAGGTCATCCCCGACAACATCATCACCAAGCCCCCGAGTGCGGAACTTAAGCCAGACCAGTTCGACTCCGACAGCCTGCCCCCCTACGACCAGCTCGACGCGGTCCTCTACCAATACATCGAGATGACCCAAAGCCCGCAGGACATTATTGACATGGGCTTCGATGAGGCCCTTGTGAAACGTACCCTCCGCCTGGTGAACATCAACGAGTTTAAACGCTACCAGACGGCACCGGTGCTTCGCGTTAGCCGGAAGAGCTTTGGGATGGGGAGACGGATGCCTATTGTGGCTAAGTATCTTAGTTAGGAATGATCACCTCCGGGCAATTTCACGATCTTTTGGCAGGGTTTTCCGTAGGAGATGCTTTCGGAGCCGGTGTGGAGTTCCAAGACCGTGACTGGATTAGGCAAAACGTGGACTTTACGCAGTTTGTTAATGCTCGGAACCAGATTCAAATCGAAGACAAACGTAAAGCACTCTTTACCGACAACTACCGTGCCTGGGACTACACCGATGATACAGAAATGACCGTCGGCCTGGTCAAGGCACTGATGGAAACGTCCCCCTTTACCGAGGAGTTATTGGTAAGAAAATGGAAAGAAGAGTATGCCGCAGGAATTCGTGCCAAAGGCTACGGCCGGAACGGACATGGCTCAATGGGGTGGTATTATCGTGGCGAAAAATCCATCGAAGATATCCGAAATTTTCAGCGCGATCGCCCGAACCCGGGCAACGCTCCTGCCATGCGAGCGGTTCCGCTTGGCCTGCTGCCTGACGAGTTGATTAACGAATATGCAGCCACCAATGCCCGGGCTACCCACCCGAATGAAATGGCTATTATTGCTAGTCAACTTGTGGCTCGTGCGGCAACTTACTTGCTGATCCTGCAGGGAGACCCCGCAAAGTTGATTGCCTACTGTCGAAAAGTAGTTCCATTGAACGAGGCGTATGAAAATTACCTGTCGACAATTGATCGTCTATCGGCATATGAAAATTTGACAGATTCGGATTTCATTACCCTGTGTGGGCCGCAACCAATTGTTCCTCCTTACTTTTTGCCCGGCATAAATGGGGTACCCTCTGACGCAAAATTTACGGCAGGTTGTGTGCTTTACGTACTCAAGTACAGCCAAGATGCTATGGATGCCCTTCGTAAATCCATTAATTTGGGAGGGGATGTGGATTCCGTTGCATCTATCACCACGGGTATTTTGGCGGGCAGCAAAGGCTTGGAGAGTATTCCTGATTTTATGCTTGAAGCAACGGAAAAAATCCCCGGCCTGCAGGCGTTGTCTCTCCCTACAAACAAATAGCCCAATAATACTAAATTTTCAACATGACCAACCCCATAACCACCGCCCTGCTAGGCCTCTCCGTAGCCGACGCCATCGGCGTCCCCGTAGAATTTCAGTCCCGGCTGGAATTGAACAAGAACCCGGTTACCGACATCCGGGGGCTACGGATACCACTGCCTGCGTTGTAGGGGCTCCGGCAGCACTACGCTACGGCGTGGAGGCTATCCCCTCAATTGGCTCGCAGGATAAATAAGTACTAATATTTTAGTAAATAATGCATTAAATGCGTATTTTTACTAAAATGTTAGTACTTAATGAATCGATACAGTGTAGAGAAATTCCCCGCTGATGTTATGCGTGAAATGGCAGATAAGCATACTGTGCTGAGGAAGCAACAAGGGTATTCACAGGCAGATTTGGCCAAACGTTCGGGAGTGTCTTTGGGCAGCCTGAGACGATTTGAACAAACTGGGAAAATTTCTCTGGAACACCTTTTATTACTTACTCATGTACTGCAACGTTTACGGGACTTTGATCTTGTTCTGGAGGCCGGAGAAGACCTGAAAGAGGTGGGAAAACTGTTTACAAACAAATCGAAAAAGTGAGGAACCGGCTGGCAGTGAAGGTTGATTTTTCAGGGACTGCCATTGATGTTGGGGAGCTTGTGCGCAATGAAAGGAACGTCTACTTCAGGTACGATGAAGATTTTCTGCAAGGCAATCTGAATTTGTCTCCGTTTTACTTAAAACGAACTACCGAAATTCAGCGACCTAATACCCCAGTATTCGATGGCTTGTTCGGTGTTTTTGCAGATTCTCTACCGGATGGCTGGGGGCGTTTATTACTTGATCGTGCATTAACTGCAAAGGGAGTAAATTTAGGGGAAATCTCTCCGTTGGATCGCCTCGCAATGGTAGGGACAGCAGGGATGGGCGCGCTCACGTTTCATCCCGTCAAAACGATGGAGGAAGCCATTGATTCTTCTATCGACTTAGATGTGGTAGCTAGAGAGTCGCGAAGTGTTCTTGCCGGAGGTGCTTCGGATTTACTTGACGAACTTGTTCAACTAGGAGGCTCTTCTGGTGGCGCGCGTCCAAAAATTGTTGTCGGCTATGATCCAGCAACCGACCGGATGATAAAAAGCATGGAAACACTGCCGTCAGGTTTTGAACACTGGCTCATTAAATTTCCTGCGGGTATTGATCCTAAAGATGTGGCCAAGACCGAAATGGCCTATTATAAAATGGCGTTGGCTGCGGGTCTTAAAATGACTACGTGCCGGCTTTTTAAGGGCAAGTCAGGCCAAGCCTTCTTTGGGACAAAACGATTTGACCGGAATGGAGACGACCGCCTGCATTTACATTCTGCCGCCGGACTGCTTCACTATAACTTTCGCCTGACCAATATCGATTACGGCCACGTTATGGACGCGGCCTTCCGCTTAGAGAAGGATGTACGCGCTTACGAAAAAGTCTTGCGACTTGCTGCCTTCAACGTCTTCGCACACAACCGGGATGACCACAGCAAGAACATATCTTTTCTGATGGACGAAACAGGTAATTGGCAATTGGCTCCAGCCTACGACCTCACGTTTTCCCAGTCTTCACATGGTTACCACAGCATGACGGTAGCGGGGGGGAGTAAGCGTCCCGGTCGGGAGCAATTGTTGAACCTTGCTAAAAATTTCTCCATTAAAAAACCGGAGAAAATCATCGATGAAGTTCGAGAGGCGGTTGGCAATTGGTCTGAATTTGCAAAAGCTGCAGCTGTTCCTCCAGGCTCCCTTAAGAGCATCAATAGCATTCTCAACCCTTAACGATTCACCTGATGAACCCAATAACCACCGCCCTGCTAGGCCTTTCCGTAGCCGACGCCATCGGCGTTCCCGTAGAATTTCAAACAAGGGGAGAACTTGACAAGAACCCTGTCACTGACATCCGGGGATACGGGACCTACAACCAGCCGCCGGGGTATTTTTCGGACGACAGCAGCCTGGCGTTTGGTTTGGCGGAGAGTTTGGGGGTGGGAGTGTTTGATCTGACCAACCAGGCGAAGCGCCTAATTAATTATAAACTTCATGGCTACTGGACGCCTGAAAATCAAATCTTTGATATTGGGCGAACGACTAGTCTGTCGATTGATCGGTTGGAAATACTATTACGTGAAGGGAAAGAGAAAGAATTAGTTAGTCTCAGGCACGGGGCAACTGAGCAGGACAACGGCAATGGCGCGCTGATGCGCATTTTTCCCTTGTACGCCTATCTGCGTGACAAGCCGGTGGAAGACTGGTTCGAGTACATCTGGCAACATTCGGCGCTCACACATGGCCACATTCGTTCAGCGTTTTGCTGCTTTTTGTACCTCCGGTTTTGCGCGCACCTGGATGGCAAAGTCGAGAAGACCGAAGCATTGAAGGTGGCCCGGCGCGAGTTGCTTTCTGTAATGGGCGAAAAAAAGCCTTCGCTTGCAGAGTACGATGCGCTGGAAAAATTATTCAAGGCAGATTTCGCCAATCTGGCGCGGACGCAGGTGCAAGGAAGCGGATATGTGGTGCATTGCCTGGAAGCTGCCCTCTGGTGCCTGTTCAACGCCGACAGTTACCGGGAGGCCGTGCTAAAAGCAGTGAATTTGGGCCAGGATACGGACACCACAGCCTGCGTTGTCGGTGCACCGGCAGCCCTGCGCTACGGAGTAGAAGCCATCCCCGCCAACTGGCTCGCTGCGCTCGCCCGCCGTGAGGAAATTATTGACCTGGGGGATCGGTTGGATGCGGCGTACCCTCAGTAATCAGTATTGGTGTCTTAGCTGTCAGACAAACTTTTGTCGGATAGCCGGAGCGCCCGTTTGACTATTGTTCCGCATTTCCAAATAGCACCAATAGACCAATAGACCAATAGCACCAATAGACCAATAGCACCAATAGTACTAACATACCCCCATAATCCCGAACCGTAGACTCTTATTACCGGATGGTCGATCAATTAGGCCAGACCTGAACACTTTGCTTTTCTATTCGTTAACTCGTTGCAAACGCAACAAGTTTCCCCTTTGAAGGACCCCCAGCAAAATCTGATTTTCCTGACCAACCGTGTTGGTCGCCAGCTTTCCCGCCTGCTATTGGAGCGGATGGAATTCGAAGAATTCCTACCGCAAAGCACGCATATGGGCCTGCTGGCGGACCTGATGAACAACGATGGCCTGCGCCAGCAGGACCTGGCCATCTCCACCATTAAAGACAAGGGAACCGTGGCGCGCGCGCTCAAGCAATTGGAGACCGCAGGCCTCATCAATCGGGAAGTAGACCCGGAAGATCGGCGACAGAAACGCATCAAATTGACGGAAAAAGCCCACCGGATGTGGACTTACGTTCATGACCATGCGGACTACGCCATCTGTTGCGCCAAAAAAGACATTCCCCCGGAAGAGCTGGCAGTTTGCACCAGCGTTCTGAATAAGATATACCACAACCTCCACCAGCAACTGAGTTCCCCCCAAAGTATTGACCATGAGTAATCGTAATATTCCACGTACCATCTTTTCTATTATTCTAGGTGCACTGATTTTGGCTGCTGGATGGTTCGGTTGGGGCTACCTGGCGAGCCAGAAAGCCGCACCAGTGAAGAAGGAGATTCCCAAGCGGATCAAAACGGTGGATGTGGAAACAATCGCCAACGGGAAAATTGCCTCCAAGCTCGATGTACAGGGCCGGTTGGAGGCATACAATAAGATCGCCCTGTTCACCGAAGTAGGCGGTGCCGTAAAAACGTCCAAACCCTTTAAAAAAGGAACTTACTTCAATAAAGGAGAAGTTATGATGCGGGTGGACGATGCTGAGGCCCGCCTCAACCTGCAGGCACAAAAAGCCACGCTGATGAACGCCGTGGCAATGATGATGCCTGATCTGAAAATCGACTACGCTGAAAGCTTCCCCGCCTGGGAAAACTACCTTAGTAGCTTTGACATTGATGCGCCCATCAAGGCGATGCCAGAGGCAAAGAACCAACGCGAAAAGCTCTTCGTTGCCGGCCGCAATCTCTACACCCAGTACTACTCGATCAAAGGCGTGGAAGAGCGACTAAGTAAATACGTGCTTTACGCTCCGTTTAGCGGAGTGCTCACTACTGCGGATATCAACGAGGGAGCCGTCATCCGCCCCGGGCAACAACTTGGTGAACTTATGGCAACGGGCTACTACGAAATGGTGGCTACTGTACCCCTGAGTCAGCTGGATTTTCTCCAGCCAGGAGGCGAAGTAAAACTGTACAGCGAAGACATTAAAGGCTCCTGGACCGGAAAAATCCGCCGGATCAGCGATCAGATTGATGCCGGAACGCAAACAGTCAACGTCTTTGTAGGTGTTTCCGGCAAGAACCTCCGGGAAGGGATGTACCTGCGTGGAGAGGCCGATGCGCGTGTACTCGACGATGTGGTGGAAATTGACCGTAACCTGTTGATCGATGAAGGTGAAGTCTACGTGGTGAAGAACGACACCTTGCTGGCCCTTGTACCCGTGAACGTCCGGAAGTTCGACCGCAACACCGTCATCATAAGCGGACTGCCAACCGGGAGTAAATTACTGACCAGCGACGTAGCCGGGGCCTATGACGGTATGCGCGTGAAACTGAATGATACGGAAACTTCCAGTAAGAAAACGGCCAATGAAAAGGCTGCTTCAATGACGGATAAACCGGTTTCAAAATAATATCAAGTTGTCGGGTTATCAGGTTATTAATCGCTCAGAAGCGATAACCGGGTGACCCGATAATTCGACAACTCGAAAAACAAGCGATGAAAAATTTCATAGCCTACTTCATAAAGTACCCCGTTGCGGCAAACCTGATCATGTTCGGGATCCTGTTGATGGGGGTCGTGAGCCTGTCGCAGATGAAGGCCACTTTTTTTCCGGAATTCAAGAGCCGGACCATCAACATCCAGTTGATCTACCCTGGTGCCAGCCCGGAAGAAGTAGAAGAAGGCATCATCAATAAAATCGAAGAAAACCTTAAAGGACTGACCGGTGTGGAACGGTACACCAGTATTAGTTCGGAGAACAGCGGCAGCGTTATCGTGGAAGTGCTGAAAGGTTACGATACGGAACTCATCCTGCAGGATGTGAAGAATGAGGTAGATCGTATCAACTCCTTTCCGGTGGGTATGGAACCACCAGTGATCTATAAGCAAGAATCGCTTGGGCGAGCTATCTCATTTGCACTGACTGGCGACGGCGTCAGCCTCGCCGCACTGAAGCGCGCCGCCCGTCAGGTGGAAGACGACCTGCTGGCCATCGACGGTCTTTCCAAAGTAGAACTTTCGGGCTTCCCCGACGAGGAGATCGAAATCGCTTTTCGGGAATCCGACCTGCAACGCTTCGGCATGACCTTTCAAGACGCTTCGGAGGCGGTACGCCGCACCAACGTCGACATTACGGGAGGTACGGTAAAGGGAGAACAGGAGGAATTGCTCCTCCGGGCCCGTAACAAAGAATACTACGCCGATGGCCTCCGGGACATCATCGTAAAGACAACGCCCGACGGCGGAACGGTACGCCTCAACCAGGTAGCAACCGTCCGTGACCGCTGGGCTGATAAGCCCAACCGGACTTACCTGGACGGTTCTCCTTCCGTCAACGTCAACGTTCAGAATACGCTGGAGGAGGACATGCTCGCCATTACCGATAACGTTAAAGAGTACCTTGAAGAATTCAACGCGAAGAACATCGACATCCGTGCTGAGATCGTTAGCGACGCCAGTATCACCCTGCGCCAACGGATCAATACCCTGATCCAAAACGGTTGGCAGGGTTTCCTCATCGTTTGTCTTTTGTTGGCTGTCTTCCTGCACTGGCGACTCGCCTTCTGGGTGGCCCTGTCGATTCCGATCAGTTTCGCCGGTATGTTCATCATCGCCAACGCACTGGACATTACACTCAACGTCATAAGCCTCTTCGGCATGATCCTGGTGATCGGTATCCTGGTCGACGATGGTATCGTGATCGGTGAGAACATCTACAGTTATCATGAGAAGGGGATGCCGCGCATCCGCGCGGCCATCGACGGGACAAATAACGTGCTCGGTGCCGTTTTCGCGGCCATCATCACTACGGTCATCGCTTTCAGTAGCTTCTTTTTTCTCGACGGCTCTTTGGGTGATTTCTTCCCGGAAATGGCAACGGTGGTGATCTTCTCGCTGGTCTTCTCCCTCATTGAGGGGGCCATTATCCTGCCAACCCACGTAGCCCACAGTAAAGCCCTGGCTAAAGGAGCCAAGCCTAATGCGGTGCAACGGACTTTCGACAAGTTGATGGACTTTATGCGCGACCGGATGTACGGTCCCGTACTAGCCTGGACCATGCGAAATAAATTTATTTCCCTTTCCTTGTGTATTGCGATCCTGTTCTTCAGCTTTGGCGTTGTTCAGGCCGGGTGGGTGAAAACGACTTTCTTTCCCATTATCCCGGGAGATGAAGTCAGCATCACCTTACAGCTGCCGGCCGGTACGCCGGAAAGCCAGACAAAGTTCCTGCTCGACCAAATCGCGAATACGGCCGACCGCGTCGGCAAAGAGATCAGTACCGAAGCCTTTGGCGACGGCGGCAAACAGGCAATAGAACGGATTGAGGTGAAGGTTGGCCCTACCACTTACCAGGGCAGCATTACCGTAGCGATGATCCCCGGCGAGGACCTTGAGCCGGTCACCCAGGAGCAAATGACCCGGGCTATTCGCCAGGCCGTAGGCCCGATCGATCAGGCGGAGGTGCTTTCCTTTGGTGGCCGCTCCTTCTTTGGTAAGCCAGTAAGTGTAAGTTTGGTGGGTAGCGATATCAAAGAACTTGCCAAGGCCACTGCCGACATTAAAGCTGAACTAGCCCTGATGCCGGAGCTGGCAGACGTTGTGGATAATAACCAGGAAGGCCTGCGGGAAATGAACATTACCCTGAAGGAAAAAGCCCGCTACCTTGGAGTCGACCTGCAGGACATCGTTGGGCAGGTCCGTTCGGCCTTCTTCGGTACCGAAGCACAGCGATTGCAGCGGGGAGAAGATGAGGTGCGCGTTTGGCTCCGTTACGGTGAAAACGAGCGCCGGAGCCTTGCTGATTTGAATAATATGCGCATCCGGTTACCGGGTGGGGTAGAGTACCCGCTTTCGGAAATCGCTGAGTTTACGCCGCAGCGCGGCGTGATCGGCATCAACCACGTTGACGGTAAGCGGGAGGTGAAGGTGGAAGCTGACATCAGCAATAACTCCGTTTCCGTTACCGACATCAACGCTCAGGTGCAGGATGAGATTCTGCCCGTTGTTCTTGACCGGTACCCCAGTGTCAGTACGGTTGATGGGGGGCAGGTGCGGAACCAGAAGAAAACCGGCGCCTCGCTTGGCCTGGTCATGCCGATAGTTTTCGGCCTGATGTTCTTCGTCATTGCACTTACCTTCCGGTCCGTCCTTCAGGCACTGATGCTATTCCTGCTCATTCCGTTCGGATTCATCGGTGTTATTGGCGGGCACTGGCTGATGGATAAGCCGATGTCTCTGTTCTCTGGCCTGGGCATCATCGCATTGATCGGTATCATCGTGAATGATGGTCTCGTTTTCATTGCCACCTACAACGATAACCTCCGGGCAGGGATGCCAATGATGGAAGCCCTGGCCGAAGCTGGCCGCAGCCGCTTCCGACCCATCCTGCTTACTTCGGTGACGACCTTCGCTGGCCTAGCGCCGCTGCTGCTGAACAAGAGCCGGCAAGCGCAGTTCCTCATTCCGATGGCCATTTCGGTAGCCTTCGGCCTGCTGGCCATCACTTTCATCCTTCTCATTCTGTTGCCTGCCTTGCTGGTATTGCTGAATCGTTTTAGGTTTAACCTGGCCAGAGCGCTCGACCCGGATGCCGATCTTAACTACAATATGGTTGAACCTGCCTATAAACAGATGCAGTTCGACATCAACGAGGGGCTGGAACCGGAACCAGAGCCTGAACGAGAATTTGAGCCTGGAGAATAGGTTCGTCTTATTGGTCTGTTGGTGCTATTGGTCTGTTAGGCCGCACCAATAGTCCAATAGTATAATAGACCAATAAGACCAACAGACCAATAGTACCAAAAGACCAACATGCGCATCATCATCGACATGGACGAAGTAATGGCCGATAATTTCCCCTCCTTTCACCGGGCGGCCGAGGAGCGCTTTGGCCGTGTCGTCCGCCCGGAAGAGTACCGGGGAAAGAAGTTGTACGACTTGCCGGGCCTTGCTGAAGTTCGAAATGTTCTGTACGAGAAAGGGCATTTCCGACACTTGCCCGTTATCGAAAACGCGGTAGAGGTTGTTCGGGAATTATATGAGCACTACGAAGTGTATATCGTGACTACGGCAACGGAATTCCGGTACAGCTTCCTGGACAAATACGAATGGCTGGAGGAGCACTTTCCGTTTATCCACCACAGCCGGATCGTATTCTGCGGCGACAAAAGCATTGTACACGGGGATTTCATGATCGACGACAAGGCTAAGAACCTCGACTCATTTGAGGGGGTAGGCCTACTCTTTACTTCCAGCCCTAACCTAAACGAGCGGCGGTACCACCGGGTGAATAACTGGCTGGAAGTCCGGGATTACTTCAGGCAGGAACGGAAGGGCCGCATAGCACAAGAAGGATGATGGAACGACTCTTTCATTTCGTGAAGGAAAAGATTCCGTTTGCGCTGACCGGGCTGGTGGCTACGGGCATCAACTTTGGAGTGTACCTACTCTTGGTTGACCGATACTTACCACCGGGGCCAGCTACTGTAATTGCTTACTCTAGCAGCGTCATTCTTAATTTTTTCCTGCAACGCTACTTTGTTTTTAAGCTCAATCGCTCCGTACAGAGTGCCTTCGCACTAAGTATGCTGGTGAGTGTGGGCGGGTTGATGCTCGACTGGCTAATCGTGACCGGGTTGCACAGTTTCCCTTATCTGGGCGACCAGGAATGGGTGATCAAACTGGCGGCAACGGGGATCGTTTTCTTCTATAATTTTTACGCCAAGCGGCGAGTGTTTGAAGGTAAGAAAGGGGAAAAGGATCAAGGGGGAAAGGGGGGCGGGGCCGCAGGTGCAGAAACATTTTTTGAAGAGCTAAGACCACCTACGTAGGGTGGTTTTCTCATCGGATGCATCTTCCCCACTGGCGAAGCTGTGGGGGCGTTCATCCGATGTGTAAAACTACTTATAGAGTTTAACCAAGAATCAAAAGAACAAATGCGAATATTCTATCTCTGCCTTTTAACCTGCTTTGTCTACACCAGCGGCCGCGCCCAAAAAGAGATGAGCCTGAGTGATGCCCTGCAGCTAGCTCTTGAAAACAACTATCAGATTCGTCTGTCTCAAGCAGACCTGGCGGTGGCGCAAAACAATAATAGTGATGCGCTGACTGGCAAATTACCGACCATCTCTCTGGGCCTCAGCCCCGGAATTGGTTACCGGAATAATAACAACCCGGCGAGCATCGTCGCTATGTCTTCGACTTTCTCCTACAACATCGCTCCTTCCGCTACGCTGAACTGGACCCTCTTTAATGGTGGTCGGATCGAGATGAACAAGGAACGCCTGGCTACCCTGGCCGACCTGAGTGCCGGCCAACTGCAAACCCAGGTAGAAAATACGCTTGCTGACGTAATTGACGCTTACTACAACGCCGTAGTCCAGCAAGAGCAAATCGATGTACGCCAGCGTGTTCTTAACCTGAGTCGCGACCGAATCAAATACCAACAGGTTCGTGCTGAATTCGGCCAGGGAGGCACCTTCGATGAACTCCAGGCCCAAGATGCTTACCTCTCGGATTCTACCAACCTGGTCGTACAACAACTCAACTATAAGCTGGCCATACGAAACCTCTTGCAGGTAATGGGAGCTGATGAGTTGAACCAGGAAATTTCCCTGCTTACTGAGCTGGATGAGGTAACTGGGGAATACGACCGTATGGCGCTGGAAAGCCGTTTGCTGGAAACCAACAGCCAGTTACGCACCCTGCGGGTCAACCAAACCCTTGCCGACATCAATACCCGCCTCATCGAAGCTGAAAACAAACCCACCGTTAGCTTCAGCGCGGGCGTCAGCTACGACTATAGCCTCGCCACCGGTACCCAGACCTTCGTTTTCGGTGATGCCCCGCCGGATCCCCGTGACCTGCCAGGCATTGGTGCTACTACCCTCAACGGACAGCTCGGCTTGTCCGTCAACTACCTGCTCTTCGACGGTGGCGCGCGCGACGTCCGCGCTCAAACATCGAGGCTACAGGAAATCACTTCCCGGCTGAATGCGGAGGCCGTCAGTCAACAGCTACGTGCTACCTTACTTAATACCCTCGATCGGTACGAAAACCAGCGGGAAATTGCGAACCTGACTCGTCGGCTAATCGCCAACGCCGAACAGAATCTTGGTATCGCTGAGGAGCGCTTTAAGGGCGGTACGATCAACAGTTTTGATTACCGGGCCATCCAGGTCAGCTACATTAATGCCGAATTTCAACTACTGAATGCGCTGCTGAATCTGAAGAATACGGAGACAGAAATTCTTCGGCTTACCGGGCAGATAGTGGATTAAAAAGGTAAGCTTTGCCGCCATTTACTGGCAGGGCTTCGGGTGAACTCAGCGTTTTCATATCGTTCCACTACCGGGAACGTGCTGAGTTCCGGTACCTGCCTAAATTAAGAGCGAAGGTGATTTACCGTTTTAAAATGACCCGTTCCAGCCGGTCTCCCAGGCGGAGAAAGTAGGTGCCCGCCGCCAGGTTGGCCGGAAAGACGAAGCGCTGGTTCGGAACTGAGGGGTTTACCTGCTGCCGCAGGATAACGCGGCCGTCACTGTCGTAGAGCTCCAGACTGGATGTCATGGCGGCGTCCACGGTAAAAAATATTTCTCCGGAGCTGGGGTTGGGGTACACTCCGGTAGCATAATCTCCAATATTGAACCGGACCACCCGAATGGGAGAAAAAGAGAAGGTCCCATCGGTATCCACCTGCCGTAGACGGTACGGAAGTTGCTGTACACGTGGAGGTGATGCGTCGATAAAGGAATATTCTGTGACAGATTCGCCGCTGCGTCGGGCCGCAACACGGCCGATGGCGGACCAGGTTCCGGAGGCAGTTTCCTGGCGTTCTACCTGGAAGTAGTCGTTACTTTCTTCAGCTGTCGTAGCCCAATTGAGCAGCACTGATTTTTCCCGGACCTCTGCGGAAAAGGTGAGCCAGGAGACGGGCAGGCTAACGTCAAACACAACGTTTGCAGCGGTAGGAGTATACTCCATCCGCCAGTCGGTATCCGGAAGGTTTTCGGGGGAGAAGGTTCCGGCAAGGCTTCCGGACAGCACGACCGTATGAATTACTATACCGGCCGGGGAGTAGGCAGCTGTTTTAGTTGCATCGATGGGCCCACCCAGGGTAGCCCCGCCGTCAGCCGTTACCCGGCCGTAATCGCTGCCTGCGGTGGTACCGCTGATTTCGGTGGCCAGGGTACCGTCGGCAGTAAATGTTTTGTTGGTGTAAACGATCCCCTGATTTGTCAGGGTGCCGCCGGCCTGCAGGTCAACATCCAGGCCAACTGCGGTAATTATGCTGTTGGAGGCAATGGTGATCTGGCTGCCGTTGGTGATGGTGAGTTGAGCCTGCACGGAAGTAACCAGTCCCAACCCCACGAGTAATGGAAAAATTAAGTTTTTCATGGTCTGGTTTTAGTTAGTGGGTAGGGTGTAGGAAATGACGGCTCCCTTGATGTGGAGGTCACCACTCCAGCTGGTGGAGTAAGCAACCAGGGTGTAGCCGGCGGAGCCTGAGACGACGTGGTCGACGTTAACCGGGCCACTGTTCGTCCAGTCCGGACTGGCATTGACCACTCCCGTGGTAAAGTTGGCAACAGTGTTGAAAAAACCGGAACCAAGGAATTCCTGCGTCAGAGATAGGCTCATTTCTGCTGCACTGGTTCGGTCCCGGTAGTAAAAAGTGATGCCGGTTATCCGGCTGCCGACGGGCAGATGGAAGGGAGCCACCAGGCCACCCACACCAGTGGTGATATTGGCACCACCCTGGCCGACAGCGGAGATGTATACATCGTTAGATTCACGTGCATGAAAATGGCCACTGGAAAGCGTGATGGATTGGGTAGGGGTAACTGCCGGATCAGCTTCAGGTGCCGGCCCCAGTTCCACCCATTCGTTGGCTACTGTATCAAAAACATTGAGCCGGCTTGTGCTGGTGTTGTAAATCACGAGGCCATTGGGAGGATTAAGAATGATGTCGCGTTGGGCACGGTCCAGTCGGGGAGGTAGAAAGCCCTGGGAAGTGCTGCGTAATTCCAGGAGGGCATCTTCGTCGGGGTTGCCGTTGTCGGGGCTGATGAGCACACCCTGTCCGGAGAGCTGGCCAAAGCAAACGTAAGCCAAAAGAATAAGGAAGAAGTACTTCATGGGTAAGGGGATTTGGAACACCCTTTTATTACCGATGACCAGCATTTGTTACACCTTTACGCGTAAATTTGAACAAAGACGTTCCTCCTTGTTCTGGGCATATCATGGTTCGTCGCTACGCAGCGAGCCGAGCTGCATGTTAGCAGTACCCACTAGTGAGCAGAGAAGGGTAGCGAGCCGAGCTGTGCGGAGTACTACCCACTACCAGGCGCGAAGCGCGTCTACTGAGCAAGGGAGCGCAGCAACTTTGCGCCTACCGTTGTTCCATGTAATACCGGGTAGCCCGGCGTACCACTTCTACCGTAGTGCCGAAGGCAACGTGACCTGCGAGGTTTTCGATTTTATCCGCGGCAACATCTTTTACGGCGGTTGGGGCGAAGCCAAGGGCCGGGACGGCGAATTGCTGAGCGGCGGTCCATAGTGGCGCGCCTTTATCCGTATTTGCCTCGGGCATTGCTTCGACGATCAGGCCGTAAACACCACCGATCAGGGCACCGATACCTACCTCGATGATGGCCGCCGCTGCTGCTTCGTCTTCAGCATCGAGGTTAATGCCGGTCATTTCTTCGGCAGAGTCAACGATGTCGTCGGCCAATTTGTCCTCAAACTGAACGGTGTCTGGCGCCATGGCGCGGTCCACCAGCATTTTGACGCCGACGCCGACTAGCCCACCCAGTACACCGGCAAGGAATCCTCGCCCGTAGTTTTTAGGTCCGGTGTGCTCAGTTTTACGCATGAACTCATCGACCGTATCAATACGATGCCCGGTAAATTGCTCGATTTGACTGGGGTTAACGTTGGCCGCCGCATCTTTAACGGTGTCCATAATCATCTGGAAGGTGGAAGAAGCCATAAGTTATATTAATCTTGTGTATGAAAAGTAACGATGCGGATGGTCTGAGGTTCGCCGGGAAGAGAATTAGCTTGGTGTATCATTCTTTTTAAACGTAAAAACATGTTGCTTGATCGCGTTATTGAACTTGGGCTGGAAGCCGCTGACAAATTCCCTCGCCGCCGCCGGGCACCGTGGGCCGCTCAGCAGCGGACCCTGAAGAAACTGCTGAAGAAGGCTCGAAAAACCGTTTTTGGGCGGGCCTACGATTTTGCCGGAATACTGAAGTCTGAGGAGCCCATCCTTGCATTTCAGCAAAAGGTGCCTGCGGTGGACTATAACGGCATGTTTACTCCCTGGTGGGAACGGGTGTACGAAGGAAAGGAAGACATTACCTGGCCCGGAGGTACCGAATATTATGCCCTGAGCAGCGGTACCAGCGAGGCAAATACAAAGTACATACCCGTAACGGAAGCGATGCTGAAATCACTCAGCCGGGGGGCGTTCAGGATGTTTTCCTGTTTTCCTGATTATGGGCTTTCGGCGGATGTGTACACCGCTTCCTGGCTGGCCATTGGCGGCACTACCCAGCTGACTAAGCAGGGCGGCCGACGCTTCGGTTACCTCAGTGGCATCAACGCGCGGGAACAACCGCTGTGGGCCCGGGGCTTTTACAAGCCTGGCCAACGGATTGCCCGGATCGAAAATTTTGATGACCGGGTGGAGGAAATAGCCCGCAACGCCCCGAACTGGAATATCGGGGTCATTGTGGGGATTCCGCACTGGGTACAGCTTACGTTGGAGCGGATACTGGAAATCCATCAGCTGGAGACTATTTCCGAGATATGGCCAGACCTGGAGTTGTTCGTCAGCGGCGGTGTCGACTACCGCCCATACGTGAAAAGCTTTGAGCGGCTGATCGGTCACCCCATAAAGTACATGAATACCTACCTGGCCAGTGAAGGAATGTTTGCTTTCCAACGCAACGCGACGGCCGAGGGGATGCAGCTGTTGCTTGATAACGGTATATTTTATGAATTTCTCCCGTTCAACGAAGAAAACTTTGATGACGAAGGTAACATTCGCCCCAATGCCAGGGCCCTGACGTTGAACCAGGTGGAGGAAGGACGTGAATACGCTTTGCTGACAACCTCCTGCAATGGAGCCTGGCGATATCTCGTGGGAGATACCGTCCGTTTCCTCGACGCCAAAGAAGCGGTGATTCAGATCAGCGGGCGGACCAAACATTACATCAACCTGGCGACCGAGCACCTCACAGTCGATAACATGAACGCCGGCGTACTGGCGGTAGAACAAGCCTTCAACGTTCGGATTCCGGAATTCACCATCGTACCGGTGAAAGACGACCAGTACATTGCGCACGAATGGTACCTGGGGAGTAAGGACGTACTTGATGCAGCAGCTATTCTGCCCGTACTCGACGCTGCGCTTGGGGAGGTCAACGATGACTATAAGTCTGAAAGAAAGACCGCCCTGCAAATAAAGGTCAATACGGTGCCCCTCCAACGCTTCTATGACTGGCAACGGCAGAGCGGGCAAGTGAACGGGCAGAGTAAAATACCCCGGGTGCTCAAAGGTGCGGCTAAGGATCGTTGGCTTGGGATGCAGGCGTAAAGGGTATAAAGGAGGCCGAAGGAATACACTGCTTGCTAATTCAAACCCATAATTGCACCTGCGGCCCCGCCCCTTTAAAGTACTTAGGGGAAAGTATTTAAGATGCAGCATTAGTGCTCAGTATTCAGGGCAGCGCAAAAACAACCTGCCCTGAATACTGAAACCTGATTACGGAGTTCTGACGCCTTAAAACTGAACCTTGAAAACTGTACTCTATCTTTGTCGTTCCAACAAACGCCCCATCCCTGTATGGCCACAAAGAAAACAAACAACGCCCGCCTGGTTCCTTTCATCATCATGTCATTGCTTACCCTGATCTTTTTGATTTGGGCGATGCAACAATGTGGTACCCGCGACGGCGATTATGCCATGATCGCTGAAGGAAAAGCCCGGGAAACTTATCTGGACAGTATCCGGCAAGTAGAACAAAATGACCGCATTGAGGCAGAAATCAACGCCGAAGCAGAGGCCCGGGCCGAAGCGCTGCTGCGGGCGCGTACCCAACCAATGCCGGGAGATAGTGTCGTCCGCCCGCCCGCGTCAGAGGTGGTCATTCAGAAAGTAACACCGCTATATTCAACAATCAACGGTCTCAACGTACGCAGTGGCCCCAGTATGAAAAGAGGAGTTATCACCCGCCTCAAGCTCTATGAAGAAGTCATCTTTACTGGCGAAGTGACGGATTCGCTGTACAGCATTGATCTGGGGGAGATAACCCCGACTGCTCCCTGGGTCAAAATCCGCGTAGCAGACGGCAAGGAAGGTTGGGTTTACGGTGCCGGTGTATCCTACTATAAATATCAGTTGAAGGGGGTGATCACGGATTAGAATAAGGTATACCTCCTTAATTTAGTCCAACGCGCTGATTTGACGCAAACAAGAAAAAGTAATCTCCATCCATGAAACTAGCCCAACCCATTACCGCCGCAGCACTGGCCGCTCAGCTCTCTGCTGAACTGATTGGTGACGGCAGTATTCTGATCACCGGGATCAACGAAATTCACCACGTTGAGACTGGTGACCTCAGTTTTGTCGACCACCCCAAATATTACGGTCCGGCACTGGCTTCTGCGGCGTCGGTCCTCCTGATCGATCAACGTATGGAATGCCCGCAGGGCAAAGCCCTGCTGGTCATCGATCAACCGTTTGCCGCATATAACGGTCTAGTGCTGAGCGAACGCCCGGTACGCCAATGGACGCATACCATCGATCCAACGGCCCGGATCGGGGCTAACACAAGCATCGCGCCGGGGGCAGTGGTGGGAGCATATGCCATGATTGGCCGCGATTGTATAATCGGCCCCAACGCTATGATTGGCGATTGGGTGGTGCTCGAGGATCGCGTGACTGTAGGCTCTGGCGCCGTCATCGGCAGCGAAGCTTTTTATTTCAAAGGGGGCAAGGACGGACTTACTCCCTGGCGCAGCGGCGGGTCAGTATTGCTGGAAGCGGATGTGGCCATCGGCCCGAACTGTAATATCGCCCGGGGGGTCTCTTCCACTACGACGATTGGCCGGGGAACGAAGCTCGACGCTCTGGTTCAGATCGGTCACGATTGCAAGATCGGCCGGCACTGCCTGATGGCCGCTCAGGTCGGTGTTGCGGGCAACACTACGGTGGGTGATTGGTGCGTATTTCAGGGCCAGGCGGGCATTGCGCAAAACATTGTGTTGGGCGACCGGACGGTTATTTTAGCCCAGAGCGGTGTCGGTAAAGACCTGGAGGGAGGAAAATCCTACTTTGGTAGCCCGGTGCAGGAGGCGCGTAAGGCGTTTAAGGACATCGCGGTGTTACGGAAATTGGGGGAAAAATAGATTGGAGGAAGTACTGCATACAAGTATGTTTATATGTACCGAATGCCATGAACTAATCCCTCTTTAAAGATAGTTAACTCTCTCCTTACTTTTATCCCATGTTATTACCCCACCTCGAACCCAACCGCCTGGAAGCCGGCTGCGACGAAGCCGGTCGTGGCTGCCTCGCTGGTCCCGTTTTTGCCGCGGCGGTCATCTTTCCGCCTGGATACTCCGACCCGGAGTTAAACGATAGCAAAAAATTGAAGGAAGCGGACCGGGATAAGCTCAGAAAACGCATCGAAGAAAACGCACTGACCTGGCGGGTGGCCAGCTACAGTGTGGAGGAGGTCGATAAGTACAACATTTTTCAGAGCAGCTACCGGGCCATGCACCGGGCACTGGACGGACTGCACACGCCGCCGGAGTTCCTGCTGGTCGACGGTAAGTTCTTCATCCCTTACGGTGAAATGCCCTACGAATGTGTCATCAAAGGAGACGGCAAGTACCAGAGTATCGCCGCCGCCGGCATCCTGGCAAAAACCCACCGGGATGAGCACATGCGGAAACTGCATGTGCAATATCCGCAGTACAGCTGGAATACGAATGCGGGTTATCCGACCATTGCACACCGCAGGGCTATTGAGGAATTTGGTGCCACGGAGCACCACCGGAAAAGCTTTCGGTTGCTGAAGGAGGGGAAGCAGTATAGCTTGTTTGAGAATAAGTAGTATTCAGTATCCAGGATTTATTAGTCAGGTTTCAGGATGAAGGATACAGGGATCGGCAATTAGGTTTTAGTAGTCAATACCTTGCATCAATGATCCTCGATATGAACCCTGAATACTATGCACTGATCCCTGAGTACTGATCCCTGCCCCCTGAACACTACCTTTGTTGGCCGATGGAATTCAACGTCAGCTTCCAGACCGCCTGTCTCTTTTTCTTCTTCGTCCAGGGCTTGCTTTTTGCGGGTTTACTTGTCGTGCGTGGTCGGGAATATGGCCATCGGCCGAGTTACTGGCTTAGCCTGTTCATTTTCTTGTGCTCCTGTTATATCGTACCGTTTATGATGGGTTACAGTGGCTGGTACGGCAAGGATGGCTATCGGGAATTTCTCTTTTTTGTCCCTTTTCAGCAGTTCTTTCTGATCGGACCAGTGATTTACTGTTACACGAAGAGCTTGCTTGATGCTGATTATCGGCTACAAGGGAGGGACTGGCTGCATTTTCTTCCCGGTGGTATATACCTGCTGTATAGCCTGCTCGTATTTGTAACGGACGTTTGGGTCCTGAGTGGAGATTACTACTTCTACGCTGATGGTCGGGATAAGGACCTGGCCCCTTGGTATCAAATTACCGGATTACTGGCGATGATGGTTTATTCGGGTCTTAGCCTCGGTGAGTACAACCGTTACCGCAAACGAATTTTTGAAGAGCTGAGTTATGCTGATACCGTGGTGTTCTCCTGGGTGAAACAGTACCTCGTCGCGCTGTTGATCATCATGACTTTGCGGATCGTGTTTCTGATCTTACTCCCGAATTTCGGGAGCTTTGGCAAATGGTTCTGGTACTACATTGGCTTTGCCGCACTGTATTATTTTATCGCTTTGGCTGGCTATACCAATGTTGTTAAATCACTGGCTCCGCTACACTGGCGACGGCAGCAATCACCGGTTTTGGAGGCCCAAATAATCCATGAATCTGAAGTAAAAGAAATTGACGATGATCCGGCAGAGCTGGACAGTTGGAAACCAAAAATACTAGATTTGATGGAGGTTGATCGGCTATACGAAAACCCGACCCTGACCTTGAATGACGTGGCTGACCGACTGGAAATAACGAGCAAACAGGTGTCCGGACTCATTAACCGCGGCTTTGAGCAGAATTTTAATGACTTCGTGAACACCTACCGGGTGGAGGCGGTAAAAGCACGGTTTGAGCAGGGGGATCAACATCAGTTCACCATCCTAAGCATCGCTTTGGCGTGTGGGTTCAACTCTAAAACAACGTTCAATCGGGTGTTTAAGCGGGTGACGGCGCGGACGCCGGTGCAATATTTAGCAGAAAGGAGCAAGGGAAGTAGTACCACATCGTGATTTGGCGCGCCGGGGGCAAGGAAATCGGGCATTTTTGCCCCGAACCAATTATAAAACTCCTTTTTGCGGATGAAAACCTTACTTCTCCTTATTCTCCTTTCTTTCGGTTGCGGTTACCTCCTTTCCCAGTCCCTTACTCCCGAACAAACGAAGGCCATCAATAAGGCCTTCATGGCCGATATCCCCGACGGTGGCCCCGGCGGGGCCATTGGTATCATCCGAAACGGTAACGTTGTCTACACCCAATACGCTGGCCTGGCGGACCTGGATACTAAGCGCGCCATCGATGGACAAACCCGCTTCAACATTGCTTCTAACGCAAAACAGTTTACGGCCATCGCCACCCTTAAACTGGCACGGGAAGGAAAATTAAACCTGAAAGACGATATCCGTGAGTATTTCCCTGAACTCTATCCGGACATCAAGGAAGCCATCACGGTCGCTAACCTCCTAAATCATACCAGCGGTATTCGGGACGTCTATAATCTGTGGAGCTTTCAGGGCATCACCTGGTGGAAAAAGACACTGACGAATGATGATGCACTCGAACTGATCAGGAATCAACGTGAACTCAATTTTACGCCGGGCACCCAGCACCTCTACAGCAATACCAATTACATCTTGCTGACTTACCTTGTTGCTAAGGTTTCGGGTAAATCCTTTCGGGAGTATACCGACGGCTTATTTAAAAGCCTTGGCATGACCAATACCAATTTCGTTAGCGACCACAATGATATGGGGCCCAACGTTGGCCGGCCCTACTTCAACTTTGACACCTGGAGTACCTACAAATGGCGAACGGACCTGCACGGAGACGGCTCCCTTTTCTCAACACTTGAGGATCAATTAGCCTGGGAAGTAGTCGTCCAAAAGGGTGAAACCGCCTGCCTGGAGGCACCACTGTTGTCCCAAAGTCAATTACCGGTTAATACTGATGCTGATTACGGATTTGGCTTGGAGCGCGGAGCATACCGAGGCGTACCCGTTCGCTGGCACGATGGCAGCACCGGTGCCTGGGATGCCTCCTTCATCCGCTTCCCGGAGCAGCACCTGACCGTAGTCGCTTCGGACAACAGTGGTAAGTTTGGCACCTCCATGCTGGTCCGTACCATAGCAGACATTGTCCTGAAGGACGTATTTACCGAAGATGCTTTCCTGACAGAACCGAAGACCGTCAGAGCAGAGATCCCCGTCGAAAAACTCTTAGGTACCTACCTGGCGGACAATGGCTACGCCTTTATCTTTAAACTGGTGGATGGTAAGCTAATGCTGGAGCGGGATGGCCGGAGCGACAACGAATTAGAACTTGAAGAAGGAAACATTTACCGCCAGAAGTTTGACCCCGCCTTTAAGCAGGAATTTACCTGGGACGAAGAAAAGGGGATGCAGGTAACGGCCTATTACTGGGCCCATGCCCCGTACTCACTTACCCGCTCAAACGTAGACTGGAAGGGCTACGACTTCGCTGGCCTGAAAGGTGAGTTCTATAACGATGAGCTTGATGTAAGCTTTGATGTCTCCTACGCTGAAGGCCAGCAATACCAGATCAAATCCGGTAAGGAAAACATAAAAGGAGAGATGTATAAGCGGGACCAAATACTGGCCGGCGGCGGGAATAATATCAAAGTTGTTCGGGACGCTTCGGGTCAGGTAACCACCCTACTGGTCAGTGATGAACGGACGAAGAATCTGCGCTTTGTTCGGAAGTAACCTTGTGTCGACGGGGAAACCAAATTAAGCAAAACACCAACCACCAGGTAGCCAAAAAGGCGGGCACGATCTGGCTCCATGGCTCCCAGCCACTCATGACGGTGCCGATACCTGCGGAAACCAATGCCGTAAAGGCACCAGTCATCCGGAAAATATGGTCATATAACCAGAACTTAGGCTGTTTGATCAGGCCCGGCCAAAATACCCTAAGGAGGTCAAAGGCCAGAATCAGACAGAGGTAAAGGAGAATGTACCAGACTACCCGTTGGTTCCAAACGATATTGGCACTTTGCAGCTTTAAGAAGAAGTTGCCGACCAATAAGATGGCACCTGCCAGTACCAGCACATCTACTAATTGAAAGGGACGGCTCTTCAGCTTGAGGACCCGGAAACCGGTATAGGCCATATAGGCAGCCTGTAGCGTGACCACCGTCAGGAAAGGCCGGTCTCTGAAAACCAGTACACCCAAAGCCGCTGTAGCAATGGTCAGCGTAATAAAGGCGAGGAACCACCGACCATATTTACGGTGCGTGGTTCCTCCTTTCACGGAAGCGTAAGCGACGATGGCCATGATAATGGCGATTAAGCCAGACAATACATGTATGGAAATATTGATTTGGTGCAACACGGAGAACTGTTTTGGTTGGAACCAAAGGACCGGCTTACTCCAGGTTCTCACCAGGCGTTTCGGGTAAGTTGGGCAGTTGTATCCGTGAAACGGGTCTCCCGGATGGTGAAACCAACTTCTCCGACGGCTTCTACAGCTGCAGGAGGGCCTTGACCCGATCGGTATAGCCCGCGCTGCTGCGAATACTGCTGCTTTTTGTGTCCGTAAACGTGATTACGTAGCGGCCTTTCAAGTGTGGGGTGATCCCGGCGATCTGGCCCGTATTGATCAGGTACTTGCGGTGTACGCGCAAGAAGCGATCGTCTAGCCTGCTTTCAAGATAAACCAGGGAGTAGTTGCAAAGGCTGCGCTGACCATCAGAATCGTGAAGGAAGGAGTAGTTGTCGTAGGCCTCAAAATAAATGATGTCTTCCAAGGCCATGAAGGCAGTTGTCTCTCCCTTGCGCAGGGGGATTTTAGTGAGGGGTTCTTGTCGCGGAATTCCCGGGGCTTCAACTGAGGTTTTGGCTGCTGGTGGCAGTGCCTCCGGACGCCAACTTTTAAGCATCATACCCAGAATGCCGGAGAGGATGCCGTTGAAAAGGTAGACGCCACCGGCTTGGAAAGGACGGTAGTTTTGTACGTTGAACAGTAAGTAGTCAGCCAATAATTGCCCTTCTGTAGCCAGTAGGCCAAGGAGAAAAAAAGCGGGTAGTAACCACAGCTGCTGGCGGTAAGATGGTGTGCTTTCCGGCCACCATTGGCGGGCATTATGCCCAATGACCAATGACGGATAGCCGATCAAAAGACTAATGATGACCTGGAGGACCATACTGCGGCCAAGGCTTTCGTAAACCCCCAGGGAATAATTCGCCAGGCCTAGTGCAAGCCCAACTAAAATAATCATCCACAAATGTCGATTGGCAGTAGTGAAGTCCGGTCGGTGGAAGGAGGCGATGGCGTAGATGGTTGGTCCGTCGACAAGATCGCTAAGAAATTCCGGTTAAAGCCACCAAACCTTACCTAAAGTACCTTCCACCAGCCTTTTGTCGGAACCAAGCCCCAGCATCATGCCACCACCGCCGGCACCGCATAGTTTAAGTTTGTAACCGTTGTTGGTCCATTTAGGCCTAAGACCGGCGGGGATGAAATCGGAGAATTCCCGGAGCTGGAACTCGCTGAGTTCGGTGGTGTGGTGCCACAAAGCTTGGCGGTCTTCGGCTAGAAGGGCGTCTATAGCGGCATTGGCACTGGTGGTCCATCCAGTGTCGATGGCCCGGGCGAAGCCCGGGTCGCTATCGTAACGAGAGGTGAACCGTTGGATGTAATCGGCCGCATTTCGTTCCTGGCCGGTGTCGACCAGGAAAAAGCCTTCGTTCCAGCCAGAAGGTAATCGGGTAGTTTGTGGTGGCACGCCACCTCCCAGCAATATCGGAGTGTTGAGGTAGCAGATCAAAGGGTCAGTACCCGAGCTGGCACCGTGAAAATGCTGCTCCATCCGGGCAAGATTCTTTCGCAGCGCTTCGCCGCTGAGGGATTTGCCAGAGAGTGTGGAGAAATTGTCCCAGATAGCGGCACAGACGGCCCCGCTACTGCCCAGCCCGTAGCCCGGCGGGATGTCCCCGGCCAGTCGCCAATCATCGAGCAGATGGTCCTCAAGGGCATCTGCGTCGAAAAGATCAGCGGACATGACTACTCGCAGGTAATCACCAAATTTGAGGAGGCGTTCGTCTGGCCGATCCTTGATCCAACGTAAAGATTTCGCGGTATAGGGTACGGCCAATCCACGACCGCCGCGTAAAACGGTGTGCTCGCCGTACAACAGAACTTTGGCGGGGTATTCGCGGTGCATTACTTGTAAACTCGCTGCACGATGAAGTAGTTCATAGTAGGCAGTGGATAGTTTATGGTGGGTAGTCAGTAGTAGGTAGTTCCTTCCGTAGGGGCTTTGGGTCTATTGCTCTGTTGAGAATAGTACCAACAGACCAATAGCACCAATAGACCATTATGGTAAGGGAAAACTTTGACGCGGGAGTGGGGATCGAACCCACGACCACTGGCTTATGAGACCGGTATGCTACCGCTGCACCATCCCGCACCAGCATCATGTCATACGGAGCAGGGGAAGTTGCGGGACTAGCCTCTTTTTTGGCGGGAACGCAGGTGCTGGGTAGGTTGAAAGAAGCAAAGCGAGTCATAGGTCGTCGCTAGGCGGTAGCCGCCACGAGCGGAGAGAGCATCCCTTCGCGGGAGCCATACCAGACTACTGAATTACCAGGCTACCAGACTAATCACTCCGCATCCACGTCAATCAAGTTGTCATCCGAAACCCGGTCAATCAGCTTATTGTACGGGTCAATGCCAGCTTTGACCGGGGCTTCGTCGACGTAGATTTCGATGACGTGCTCACCGGGGGTGAGCCAACGCTTCTCCAGGAAAAGCGGCTTCTTTTCTGCCATGCCTTGCTTATTGGTGCCGTCTGCGGCAAAGACACCGATCTCGATCAGACTGCGCTCCGTTGGCCGGGATTTCTCCTCCCCGGAGCCTTCGTAGATGATCTTGCGGGTGTCTACCTTCAGGGTGACTTTGTATTGGCCGTTAGCGTCGGGCGTAGTGTTGTATTTCGCTTCCAGCGCCCGGTTTTCGTAGAGGGTGATCTCTTCGAAACTCTCCCGGAGAAAATACTTCAGGGAGTCCGGGGTTACGCTGTTGATGTAGTAGTACCAGTCGTCCGTAGTGGCAAAGGGAGCTGTTTCCTTCAGGGCGAAGGAGTCGACCATGGCCGCAAGGCCCGCGTTGAGCTTTTCTTCTCCGATATAATCAGAGAGTGCATACATGATCAGGCCGCCCTTTCGGTACCAGACGTAGGCCTGGGTGTCGTTATCGAGCAGGGTTTTCTCGAACTTGCTTTCGCCGGCGCGGGAGCGCAGGTAATTGTCGAGTTCATACTTCAGGAATTTACCCATTGAGGCTTCACCGTATTGCTCTTTGGTAACCATCAGAGAAGCATACTCAGCCATCGTTTCGGATATCTGGTTGGCGCCACGGGTAGCGCTTGGCGCTACCTGATGACCCCACCATTGATGGGCTACTTCGTGTGCCGTAACGGTGAAGGCATAGTCATTGTCGGTCGGGTCGCTGAAGTTAGCCGTCCAGCCAAAGTCTTCTGCGTAAGGCACCGTATTGGGGAACGACTGAGCGAAACTGGCATAACGCGGGAACTCGAGGATACGTAACTGATCGAACTGGTAGGGACTGAAATTCTTGGAATAATACTCCAGACTGACCTTGGCTGATTGCATGATTCGATCAATGTTCCAGGCGTGATCCTTGTGGTGGAAAATTTGAATTTTCACGTCCTGTCCATTCGAGTTACGGTAGCTGTCTTCGGCTACTTCGTAGCGGGCAGAGGAGATGTTGAAGAAGTTCTGAATCTTTCCCTCGTTGGCGTATTCGAAGTACCGTCGACCGTCTTTCTCATATTCCTTGATGAGCTTTCCGGGGGCGATGGCGATCTGATCCGGAGCCGTGGAAACGGTTGCCTTAAAGGTGACAAAATCAGCATCGTCATCAAAAAGCAGGGTGCTCCGCCCCAGGGAATCGTCTTGCGGTGGCAAGCTGTAATCTTTAATTTCCAGTCCCCGTTTCTTCCGTTCCAGATCAGAGCTGATACCACCGCCTGGATAGCCAAAAGTTGGAAAGATGGAATTGTTTAAGAAGGTGCCGTTGTAGACAATATCGCGCTGGTAGCCTTCATTGGGGAAAGCACCAAAACCACCCTCGATGAGCATTTCCATGGTGGTAGTCTCACCGGGTGCCAGTGGATCGGCCAAGTGGTAGATCTCGAAATTGGCGTCTTCGACCCGCTTAACCAGTTCAGGGCTCTCACCGCCGATGGTGAAGGTGCTCATCTTCGCCGTTTTCGGACCGTAGGCGTGGTTGATCAGCAAAGTGTCGATTGGCGCGTTACCCTTGTTCTTGATTTGGTAAACCGCCCGGGCCTTCACGTCACGTTGTTCCGGAATCAGGTCAATAAAGACCTCCGTATCGGTGATCTTCGGCTGCGGGAACTTCTCGTACTTGCTGTAAGTCTTCTCGAAGGCCTCCTGTTGGTCCAGCCCTTTTTCGTTGGTAGTATAGGTGTTTTTGACGCTTACATTCTGGTAGATCGTAAAGCCGGAGAGCGCAAAAAGGACCAGTGCACCAAGAATACCCAGTGCCGGTTTCATGCCCCAATCCTGCCCGAAGCGCTGGAAGCGGCTTTTCATGGCATTGTCGGTGCCGCGGGCCCAGAACAAGCCACCCACAATCAGCAGAATGGCACCGAAAGCCAGCCAGTAGACATTGAACCAACTGACGGATTTGACGAAGTGGCCGAAACCATTCATGTCTGAAACAATGTAACTCGGCCGGCTGGCAAACAGAAACATATTGTAGTCAATCTCCAGGATGGAAGGGACGAAGAAAACCGCCGCGTAGGTGCCGATGGCGATGACGTGGCCCAGGAATTTCTTATTCACCAGTACGTGGACAAAGAAGGCCAGGGACATCAATACAATATACTGTGGCCAAGTCAGCAAGTACAGGTCCGTAAAGTATTGACCGAATTCGTAATTAGTATAGCCCTGAATCGTTTGGCTGAAGATGCCGATGACCCATACCATAGTAACCAATAGAAAGGTGACGAGGAACATGGTCAGTAATTTACCGCCATAGGTGGCCCAGTTGGGGACCGGCAGCGCATCGCTGATCTGGTCAAACTTTACGGTACGGTCCCGGTGTACCACTTCGCCGGTGTAGAAAACGAGGATGATCATGACGAAGAAAATGTAAGTCGCGTTCTTCATCTCCAGCATCGTGTAGGTGGTCGGTAAGCTGGGCGTACCGTAAACCGTGTTGCCAAACCATCCGTCCAGGAAGAGGAACAACAGTGCTCCGGAAATAATCCCTGCGAAATAGGGGTCACGGAGAATGGACTTGAACTCGATCCAGGCCTGAGCAAACATGTGGCGAACGTAGTTTCCACTGCGAAAAGTTTGCTGCACCACAGGAATGGACACTGCACCTGCGGCCGCGCCCTGATAGCCTTCCGATGCCAAAGCCTTCTTCACTTTCTGCTTCCCTCCGCCCAGGAAGCGGGCAAAGTCGAAACGGAATAGCGTAAAAACCAGTAAAGCCAAAGCTCCCCCCATCCATATCAGGCGGTTGAGGAGCAAATTCCCGGTAATCGGTGCATGAAAGGTATTCTGCTCCGGAGGGGTGAGGTATTTGGTCGTTTCCTGTAATGCAGAGCCGCCGAAGGGGTCAAGAACAGACACCAGGTTCTGGTTTTCAATGTCCTGCGTAAGTGTGAGTGCAACGAGGTAGAAAATGAAGAACAGGATGCTGCCGACGTAGGAGATGAAAATCTTGCGCGTCAGGGCCACCAGGCAGAAAAAAATGGTACCGGTCAGGATTAAATTCGGCCATAGGAAGGTGGTGGTGCCGTAGATGTAGTCCCCGATGCGCAGCGGACCGAAACGTTCCGGCTCTTCCCACCCAAGAGCTGGTCCTAAGCCATAACCCAGCATCAACCCCAGTACCAGCCCGAGGCTGATGAACAGTAAGGTGATCAACGAGCCGGTATAACGCCCAAGCAAATAGCCTTTTTCGGAAACCGGATAGGTGAAATAGTAGTCCTTCACGCTGTGTTCAATGTCTCTATACACCGGAACTCCCATAACTGCGGAGGCAATCAGGGTGCCGAAAATACTGACCGTCATCAGCAGGTTAGTAACCGTGATAGCAGAGTTTGCAAAAGCTTTTTCGGAACCTGCGTTCGAGGCGTTTGCCGCAAGAAGAAAGCCGAAGAGCAATAGAATGCCGAAGTAAGCCCAGGTGGCGGGGCGCTTGAGGCGGTATTTGAGCTCGAATTTGAGGATGTTGAAGAACATGGCGGGTTGTCTAGTTGTCGGGGTGTCGAAGATATCGGGTTGTCAGGGTGTCGGGGTGTCGAGTTATCAGGTTTTCGGGGTGTCTGGCTGTACTTGACACCCCGGAAACCTGACAACTTGACAACTTGACAAATCAGACCAATTCCAGTTCCATTCGTTCCCCGATCCGGGTAAAGTACACGTCTTCCAGGTCGGCGTTGACGGCGGCGAAGGAACTGTCTGGCTGGTTTTCGCTGAAGACGTGAATTTCCGTTTTACCGGCTTTGAGGCGGGTAGAGATGACGCGGAAGGCTTCCATATGAGCCTGCAGGTCTGCCTTGTTGATGGACTTGCTCCAGACACTTCCCTGGACTTCCTTGACCAGCTCCGCTGGGTGCCCGGTGGTAATCACCTGCCCGAGGCAGATGATGGCCATGTCGTTGCAGAGGTTGGTGACGTCTTCCACAATGTGGGTGGAAAGGATGACGATGGTATTCTCTCCGATTTCGCTGAGCAGGTTGTGAAACCGGTTGCGTTCGGTGGGGTCGAGGCCGGCCGTGGGCTCGTCGACGATGATCAACTTGGGGTTGCCAAGCAGGGCCTGGGCGATGCCGAAGCGTTGCTTCATGCCGCCGGAAAAGGTGCCGAGGTTGCTTTTTCGCTTGTCGTATAGGTTGACGCGGTTGAGCAGCGCACCGACGAGTTCCTTGCGCTCCTTGCGGTTGTTGATTCCCTTGAGGCCGGCCACGTGGTCGAGCATATTCTCGGCCGACACTTTGGGGTAGACGCCGAATTCCTGGGGCAGGTAGCCAAGGATGCGGCGAACGGCATCTTTGTCGTTGAGCACATCAATATCCCCCAGGGTAATACTGCCGGAATCGGCTTCCTGCAGGGTGGCAATAGTACGCATCAGGCTGGATTTGCCGGCACCGTTGGGGCCGAGCAGGCCGTACATCCCCTGATCGATGGTCAGGTTACAATTATTGATGGCGTGGACGCCGTTGCCGTACGTTTTGTTGAGGTTCTCAATTCTTAGCTCCATAGTGGGTGATTTGGACTTGTGTTGCCTTTAAGGTCTGAAAAAATCTTTTTATGCCACGACAAATATGACAAAACACGTAATTATACCTGTACATAACTGGTTTTTAGCGACAAAAGCGCAGTCGGAAACCCGTAGTAAACAGTCTTTAGTACGGGCTTATGTGTCCTGACTTCAGACCATTCCCCTTCAATCTGCCTGACCATTATGGCGCGGCCGCAGGTGCAGGGTGCTATTCTGATCGGCAACGGAGGCCGTTAGGTAACATGTAAAGTGGCATCACCCAAGGTGAATGAGGATTGTAATCCCTTGAGAAATTGTAACTCACTCCGTGCCTTTTCCTCTCTTACTTGGTTGCCTCCCGTTAAAATCCTCTTATTATTTGCCCCTAAGCAAGTAAAGGTGTGAACCCCGTAGCGTTGGAAATCCTTATTATTGACGAATAACTCCCCGTTCCAGCTATGACCAGACTCCGCCAATCCCCACTTGTTTTTCCAACTTTGCCCAACATACTTCGACGGGCTCAGTACACCGCCCGCGTTCGCGCCCAAAGAAGCTGGCTGCTGCTACCCTTACTCCTTTTTACCCTCACCCCTTTACTCCAGGCCCAAATCACGCCCCGGACCCTCCCCGTCCGAGTTGAAGATGCCCTCCGCTTCAGCCTGATCGAACCAATGGGCAACGCCCGCTTCGCGGGCACCGGCGGCAGTATGACCTCCATCGGGGTTGTCGGTACCACCCTGCATACCAACCCGGCCGGCATCGGCTGGAACCGGTACAGCTCTGTCGAGATAACCCCCGGCTTTACTTTCAATAATCTGGATGCCCGCCTGGTCAATGGTACGGGGAACGAAGGTATCCAAGAGAATAAATCGGCCTTCGTTGTCCCTAGCCTCAGCCTCGTCTGGGCTGGTGATACCCGCTCGATCAACTGGTCGACGTTCAACTTTGGCTTCAGTTACACCCGCATGGCGGACTTTAATGAAACGATCCTTTATGAAGGCCGCAGCGAAGGCGGCATCATCGATGCGGTGGTGGAAGACCTGAATGACGGCGTCTTCGACCCTTTCCGTACCGACCTTGCCCAGAACATTCCAAACGTTATCCAGCAGGACGAGCTTGGCTTCTTTTCAGACTTCGACCTCGACAGCAGTCTTGGCGGGCAGATTAACCGAAGCGGACGCGTGGAGCGCACCGGTGGCATCAATGAATTTGCCCTCGGTTTTGGCGGTAACTACAAAGAAAAAGTGCTTTGGGGGCTTACCCTCGGAATTCCGACGATAAACTTCAACGAGACAAAGACTTACGACGAGGTCGACAACCAGGACGAGATCACTTTTTTTGACAACGCCGGCTTCGACGAACTGCTGGAGTTGTCGGGCTCTGGGATCAACTTCAAGTTCGGTCTCATCGGCCGACTGACGGAGCAGCTGCGCCTGAGCGCTGCCGTACACAGCCCGACCTTCTGGACGGTAGACGAAGTGTACGAAACAACCTTTGAGTATAACTTTACCGACAACGGCCAGGCGCAGGGCGGTACGGAACTCAGTCCGCGCAGCGAGGCTGCCTTTAACCTGCAAACGCCCTGGCGATTCTACGTTGGCGGCGGTTACCTAATCGGACGTAACGGATTTGTCTCCATTGACGTCGATTACCTCAACTTCGCGGGCACTTCCTTCAGCTCTGACGATTTTACTGAAGTCGATGTTGCCGCAAACGAGGACGTTGATGCCAGCCTGAAGGGGAGCCTGGGCCTCCGTATCGGCGGAGAGCTCAACCTCAAGCCGTTTCAGGTACGCGCCGGCATTGGCTATCGCCAAAATCCGGTTATTGATCTGCGCAACGACGAAGATGGCCAATTCCTCAACCTCTCGGGTGGGGTCGGCTACGCTAAGGATAAATTCTTCGTTGACCTTGCCGTGCGTGTCGAAAGCGCGGCTTCCTACTATGCTCCCTACCGCACTTTTGCCTTCGACGGGCAAGTGGTGGAAACGGATCGAACGCGGCTGACGGGGCTGATAACGGTGGGTTACCGGGGGTTTTAGTCTTGAGTTGTCGGGTTTTCGAGTTGTCGGGCTATCCAATAGTTAGCAACGGCTAATTTCGACAACCCGACAACTTGACAACTCGCCTTAAAACATAATCCCCAGCATCAGAACAATCGAGCTGACTTTTCCTTTGCTATCATCTTCGCGTGGGTTGCGGCCTTCCCGCAGGAGGCTGGTTCCCTTATCGGTGGTCAGGTCGGCAAAGCCAGACTGGTAGCCAATGCCTGCGATGATGGCCGTACCCGTGGATATACTGTATTCGATGCCACCACCCAGGCCCCAGCCCAGGTTGATGCCGTTGACGTCTTTATTGATGTCAAAATCCTCCTCATCTTCCACGAAGCCGGCATTTTTCAGGCTGCCGCGTGATTTGGTAACGATGCCGAGGTGAAAAGTCGGGCGGACAAAGTATCGAATGTAGCCGAACTCCCGGGTCCGTAGCGTTAGGCCGAGGGGGATTTCGAGGAACTGGAGGTCGTATTTGTAAGACAGGCCGCCGCTGATGGAATCAGGCAGGGCACTGGCGGGCAATGCACTGTCGAGTGATTCGCGCCAGATGTCGACCTTGGTGTACTGATCTTCATAAAAGAGTGTACCACCAGCATTGAAATGGAAGTTCAGACCGGTATGGAAGCTGTAGTTTTCGCGAAAGTAGTACTCTCCCACCAAGCCCAGTTTCATGCCCAGATTGGACCCGTCACTGTTGATCAGGTTGTCGTTGGTGCTCATGCTGCTAAAGGTGGGGCTGGCCTGGATGCCGAACTGCAGATCACCCGGTAATTGAGCGGCAACAAAGGCCGGTAGCAAAAAGAGTGCTATAGCAATTACTGGTAGGCGGAGGAGGTTGAAATTTTTAAACATGTAGGTCCGTTGGTTTAGTGGTCTTTTAATCTATATCTAAAACGAGCCGGCTTAGCTGGTGTTTAGCCCGACTATGAAAGTAAACGTAAAATTAATCCCCCTTAGCCTATTTCTCTTATTATTCTGGACATGTACAGAGGATACAGCTTTGCCTCCGCCCGATATTTCCGGCATCACCGCTTCGGTCAAACTAGTCCGCTTCGACCGGGCATTGATGGCCCTGGACACCGCTGACCTCGCTACCGGCATCAGTCAAATGGAAGCGCAATTTCCGGACTTTACCGACAATTACCTGCGGCACATCATCCCCTTACGGCGAGGTGATTTCAGCCCGGAAGAGCAGCTGTTGATGATGAAGGCTTTTCTAACCTTTTTTTTAATCAAGGAGGTCGATTCCACCATTCTTGAAAATTTTCCCGAAGCCGTACTCGAAAGGCAACGGGAAGATTTCGAGCGGGCCCTGCGCTACTACAAGTATTACCTGCCGGACGCTCCACGCCCCGATACCCTGCTTACCTTTTTTTCCCAGTTTGAACTTGCCGCCGCGCTCTACGGCGACGGCGACATGGCCGTCGGGCTGGAGTTTTTCCTGGGGCCGGATTACAACTACCACCGCATAGATCCCCGGGAGACGATCTTCTCCGACTACCTGGCCCGTACTTACACCCCGGAGCACATGACGGAAAAGCTGATGCGCACCCTGATCGACGACCGCGTCTCCCGGCCGCGCGGCGGCCGGCTGATCGACAACCTCATCTACGAAGGCAAAAAACTGTTCCTGCTCGACAAAGTATTGCCGGAAACGCCAGATAGCATCATCCATGAGGTGACAGCTCCCCAAATGGAATGGCTGCGGAACAACGAAATACCCATCTACGCCCACCTTCAAAAAGAAAAGCACCTGTACAGCACTGATCCAGCCTTGATCAAGAAATACACGCAGCCGTCTCCTTCGTCCCAGGGAATGCCCAGTGAGTCGCCCGGGCAGGCCGTTAACTATCTTGGAAAAAAGATTGTGGAGGCCTTCGTAAAGGCAAATCCCCAGGTCACTATGGCACAGTTGCTGGAGATCGATGATGGGCAGAAGGTGTTGGTGGGAGCGCGGTATAAACCTAAGTAGACTAGTTCACAGTCTAGTAGGTCATGGCAATCACATGGTGCAGCTTTCTGCGCTCGTTTACATTTCCCCAAAGCCAATTGACCCCTATTAGCCGGAGGTGTACGAGCGGTAGCGAGCATTCCCGCGCGGAGCACTGTGAACTATGAACTAACTTCGCTCCATGGCGCAATACATTGAAGACGTACACGACGTAGCCCGAATGATCCCTCCCGGCAGGGTAACCAACTATGGCGCCATCGCAGATTTCCTGACGCTTGGCAGCGCGCGGATGGCGGGTTGGGCCATGAATAAGGCGCACGGCATTGACGACATCCCCGCACACCGCGTTGTTAACCGAAAAGGGGAGTTGAGCGGAAGGAACCATTTTGCCACGCCGACCCTGATGCAGGAAAGGTTAGAAGCCGAGGGGGTGGAGGTTGTCGACAATAAGGTGGTTAACTTTGCAGCACTTTTCTGGGCACCCACCGAATTACTGAAATGACGCAATTACTTCTTGAAACGGCGACGGATGTTTGCTCCGTTGCGATTGCCCGCGACGGGGTCCTCCTGGCAGAGCATACCGCTACGGAATCACACCAGCATTCGAGTCACCTGACGCTGTTCATCCAGCAGGTGATACAAGGGGCAAAAATTGATATAACGGAGCTGGAGGAGGTCGTGCTGAGCGACGGACCAGGCAGTTACACCAGTTTGCGGGTGGGTGGGGCCACGGCCAAAGGGCTTTGCCTGGCGTTACCTGGGTTACAATTACGGGTGGTGCCGACGCTTGCGGCATTAGCGGTGGCTACCGGAGTGACAAAAACTCCGGTGTTGGCCACGATCAACTCCAGGAAAGGAGAGGTCTTCGGGCAGCTTTTTTTAGGGGCGGGATCGCAGGTGCAAAGTGAGTTTGGGAAGCAGGGTATTCCTCCCGGCCTTAACCCTTTGATCCTCGGCCCAACAAATATCCGGCTAACGGAAGAAGACTGGCACGAAAAACTGATAGTTGCGGCTGGAGTAAGGGAGGTCCTCGTCTGTGGTTCCGGGCAGGGCCGGGTGTTGGAAGCCGCACCGGCTGACCATAAACTAATCCCGGCATCCCCCGCACAATGCTCCGCAAGTCACCTCCTTGCACCCGCGGCCTCGCCTGATCATTCCCACCTGGTTGACGTGGCGAGCTACGAACCTTTCTACCTCAATGCTCCCTTTGTGACCAAGTCGAAGAAAAAACTACTGGGGTAATGGAAAGCAACCGCTACGCACTTGAACTGGCCTATAACGGGACCAACTATTCGGGCTGGCAGCGCCAACCTAACGCGATGAGTGTGGAAGAAATCATCGACACTACGCTGAGTACCATTCTTGGAGAAAAAGTAAAAATCGTCGGTTGTGGCCGTACGGATACCGGGGTACACGCCAGCTACTACGTCGCTCACTTCGACTTCGCCGGCCCCTTCCCCCCAGCCTTTCTCCGGCGGTTCAATCGGTTTGTGGCCGACGATGTCGCCATTCTCGGCCTCTACCGCGTTCCGCCCGAATTCCACGCCCGGTTCCACGCCACGGGGCGTGGGTACACTTACCGGTTGGCCCTTCGTAAGGATCCCTTCCGGCCTGATACCGTAGCCTCTTTACCACAGTTTGTGGACGTTGACCAGAAAAAAATGCAAGCTGCGGCAAATATTTTACTTGAATACGGCGACTTTGCTCCCTTCTGCAAAACAAACTCTGACGCCTTCACCATGAAGTGCCAGTTGACGGAAGCCCGCTGGGATTTTACCGAAGATGGGTGGACATTTCACATCTCCGCCAACCGTTTTTTACGGGGTATGGTCCGGCTCATCGTGGGGATGTGCCTGCGTGTCGGTGAAGGGAAATTATCCCTGACGGACCTGCGCCAGGCAATGGACAACCAGACGCGACTGCCAAAACCATGGAGCGCTCCGGCCTCAGGACTTTACCTCAGTAAGGTGGAATATCCTGATAAATCCGCCTGGGAAGATTTGAGTTGAGCCCGTTGCAACCTATCTTTGGGATTCCTATGCGTGTTTTCTATAGCGTTCCGCCCTCTACACACCGTTTCATCCCAAAGACATGTTAACTCTAGTTCTTAGCTTCCTGATGTCTTTTGCATTAGTATTTGCTATTTCTCCCGCAATGATTCGCATTGCTTACCATAAAGGTCTGATGGCAGAGCCCGTAGACCGAAGCAGCCACAAGGTTTCTACGCCGTGTATCGGCGGCATTCCAATTTTTATCGGCATCATTTTTACCACCCTCTTACTCACTCCGCACGATGAGTGGGCCGAACTTCAGTTCATACTAAGCGCGATGGTGATCGTTTTTCTGGTAGGGGTGAAAGACGATATTGAAGGGCTGTCTCCCCGCCATAAGATGGTTGGCCTCATTGTGGCCATCTCGATTTTGGTATCCCGGGGAGAAGTACAACTAAACAATATGTACGGCCTTTTTGGTTTAATTGGCGAGTTCCCCCGGTGGCTAAGCCTTCTGGTCAGTGGTTTTACCTTGCTTGTCATCACCAATGCTTTTAACCTGATTGACGGAATCAACGGCCTGTCCGGCGTTGTAGGAACCATCGCCAGTGTTACTTTCGGTACCTACTTCTTTATGGTGGATGAGTTTTACCTGGGGGTTCTCTCCATGACGACCGCCGGGAGCCTGATCGCCTTTCTTCGCTTCAACGTTACGCCGGCCCGTACATTTATGGGAGATACCGGTGCTCTGGTTGTGGGGCTCTTACTTGGGGTAATGACCATTAAGTTTATCGACATTGCCTCAGCACCTGATCTGCTGCCTAAATACACCTTTGCTAACCCGATTGCGGTAGCCGTCAGTATTCTCATTATTCCACTCTTCGACACCATTCGGGTTTTTACCACCCGCATTCTTCGGGGTAGCAGCCCATTTGTGCCTGATCGTCGGCACATTCACCACCTGCTGATCGATTCAGGTCTGGACCACATGCAGGCTACTACCGTACTTGGACTTGCAAACATGCTCTTCATTAGCCTGGTCTTCGTTCTGGACGATCTACTCGAATTGCACGCACTTATTGCACTGCAAATTGGTATTGCATTACTGGTTACTTTCTTCATCCACCGTAATGTCCGGAGGATAGTAGCGGCCAGAGTAGCTGCTGCCCGCCCGAAAGAAGTTGTTTCGGAGCCGCTAATCGAAAACGCCTAGTGGCTTGGTTGCTGGTTTTCATCGGCGGCGGGCTAGGCAGCCTGGCCCGTTACAGCATCGCCCGTCTGTTGCCACCGGCAGAGCTGGCCGAAGGCCACCTACCCTGGTTTACCTTACTGGCGAACGTACTGGCTTGTATACTTCTTGGTATCGGCATCGGACTGATTAGTAAGAACCAACTCTCCCGCCCACTACAACTCCTGTTGCTTACCGGTTTTTGCGGCGGGTTTTCCACCTTTTCCACCTTTGCCCTCGAGCTGGTCGTTTTGGGAGAGGAAGGGCATGCCGGTGTGGCGTTTTGGTACCTCTTACTCAGTTTGCTGGGCGGGATGGGGGCGTTATGGGTGGCTTTGGTGGTGGTGCGATGATTTTTCTTCGACGGTAACTAGTGCGCTGTCAGGTCGACTTTGCCACAGTTGGCACCTTGTCTTTACCGACTGCATTCCCGTCTAACATGCCTGCCGGCGGCCTACTTTTGATGCTTCAAAAGGAGGCCGCCGGCAGGCAGGCAAAACGTGCTGCCCTGTTTCGAATTAATGTGCCAATATTGGCCTGCTAGCCCAACTCACGATCTGAAACACTATCCTTAGGGGTGAAGCACCCCATCCCCACCAGCACCGCTAAATTCAGCAAATACTGTGCCCCCACTTTATCTGTTTCCATCTGGTCATTGATGATGTTGAAGGCATCGACGATGAGCATGGCGAGTAGTGCGGCCATGATGGCATTGCGGGCGGCGGGATCGGTTTGCCGATGGTACATCCGCTCTCCGATGAGGAGGGCACCGAAGATGTACACCAAGAAGATAAACAGACCGGGGAAGCCCTGCTCTACCAGTGTCATGAGGTAATAGCTATGGATGCCGGAGCGGCCTTCGTTGTCGGATACGTAGGTACGGAAGGCATTAACGGTGTACCCCTTATAGTGATCAAGGAAGTTGCCCGGACCCCAGCCGGTCCAGGGGCGATAAGGGACCATGTGGCCAGCGGCAACCCAGCGATAGAAGCGCTCCATTGTGGAGATGTCTTCCAGCTTATAGGTGGCAGTGATGAGGTTGTCAAAGCGTTCCTGCGTGATGGTGGTCTCGAAATCGGGCGCGTAGTCGAGGTACTTGTTGTCTCGTACAAAGAAGAGTACTACGGCTAAGGCCCCGACGATGGCAAGCCCCAGGGCAGGTTTCAGCCACCGCCACTTAATGATGTAAAAAGCGGCACCGGCCAAAGCCAGGGCAACGAAGGCTGCACGGGTGTAGGAGAAGTATACTGCTGCCAGCCAGATGGGCAGTACGATGAGGGTAAGCCACCAGGTTGATTTACCCCGGCTACGCAACCACCACGAAAGAAAAAACAACCAAGGCACAAAGGTGGCCAGGCAACCGGCGTAAGAAACGTGCTCGTTCATAAACGGGAACATCGTCTTATGTTGCATGGCGAAACTGAAGCCATAGGCTGCGTGCCGTACCAGGGTCTGTAGCGCGACGAACAACAGCGGCCACAGTATACAGTGTACCATCAGGGTCACCTTACGGGGTGTCTTAATAATGAGTAAAGGCAGGAGGAAGTAAGCGCCGAGGTACCACAGTTTTGCCAGCGAAAACTTGAGACTTACCAGAAAGCCCTCGCTATACAGCGTGGCAAAGAGTATCCAGCCTATGTGAGCGTAAAGTAACCAGGCAATGGGGTGGCCGAAGCGTTTTTTCTCGTATTCCGGCCAGTGCCTGGCGGCGTGTAAAATCAGTAGCCCCGTCAGCCCAATGGCGAGCGGCTCCGTGGGTAGGTCTGTTCCGAAGCCGCCGGGTAAAATGATGTTAGTGCTGATCGGGATCATCACCAGCAGAAGCCAGAACAAGGGCCGGAAGTCCAGAAAAGCCTGCACCACCACCCAACCCAGCACCGGCGCTCCCGCCAACCAATAAGCCTCTGATACCATCCCCACGCCCATGCACAACAACGCCAGTGCCGCATAGCCGTAATAGACTTTGCGGGCCGGGGCCGGGAGAGGATTTTTAGAAGTCAGCAAAGAGGCGTCGGTTTTAAAGATCAGAGGTTAATGATCAATACTTGAGCTAGAGTAAGGGGCATCAGCTGAAAATTTCACGCCAATCATATCCTCTTGCAGTGTCGATCAATAAAGCGCCGACTACAGCAATGATGAAACTGAACATGAATGCTCCGATTACCATCAGGCTACGGATCGGGTAACTTTTTGCAACCGGCACCTTCGCTTCTTCGACGACCTCCAGCGCCCGTTGTTCGGAGCGCAGAATGGTTTCAAATTGCTTAAGGCGAATGCGGTCTTCAGAAAGCGCATCATTGAGGTCTTCCCGCTCCTCTTCCAGGTTTTCAATGGAACCAATACTGAGGTTCAGCCGGACCAACTGACTATCGAGATTGGTGCGGGCACTTCGTAAACCAGCTAATTGGATCTCGTATTTCGCAATACTGTCGCGAGCTCCCCTTCCGCCTCTTTGGCGATACGCCAGGAGTTTTGCTTCAGTAGAGGCAGTGGTTGACTGCATGGAGGTGGTCTGCTGAGCCAAAGCTTCACTCTGGGCCCGGGTGTTGTACACGCCGTACTTCTCCCGTAAGTCGCCCAGCCGGCGATTAATTTCCTTCAGCGTCTCCTCGCGGTTTTGTACCTCACTGCGCAAGCCAGCCGCACTACGCTCCTGAGTGCCACGGATAAGTTCGAGGCTGATTTTGTTGATCTCCTCTCGCGCAGCTCGGGCCATGTCGGCCGCACGAATGGGGTCACGGTCGGAAATTTCCAGTTCGATGGCGTCCCGAGGTGTTTTCGTTACGTCGTACAGTCCGAGGAATTCTCGCCGCACGTATACGGGCGCCTTTTTCTTGGTGCTGTCGATGTCATAGGCCTTGTAGAGGTGGAATTTTTGCACCATTTGATCGACGAGCGCGTCGCTTTCAGCGACGGCCATCAGCCGGTCAATATCATCTCCGGTTCCGTAGAACTGGATGCGGCTGTTATTATTTCCAAATACACCATCAATAGACACCTGATCGGGACTTATGGTAAGGAAAGCGGTACGGCTGGTGTAATATTCTGGCACCAGCAGTGAAATAATTACGGCTAAAAGGGTGCCGGCCAGGGTAACGTAAATGATCGGCATACGCCATTGCCATAAACTGCGAAGCACCCCAATCAGATGTGGTGGCGCCGGTTTGGTGCTTTTAGTATCAGAAGCCATGTTCGTAGTTAGGTCAGAAAAGTGCGCAAAGGTACAAGAAGCAGCTTTGCTTTACGTATTACGCAACGAATAGATAACTTTAAGGGGCAGAGTGTGGCTTTTGGGATGATGAATTCAAGAAGGTTTTATGGGCCCATTAGGTTTAGGTACCTCAATTACAGCCCCGAAGCCTCAGCCTGCTTGAGCTAGTCAAAACTAATTGTAAGTTATGGGGGAAGTGTCCTGATGGACCCTAATTCATCTCGATCTCCACCACTCCCGTGGCACCTCGCATGCCATATAAGCTAGTATCCACGGAGCTTTTTAGCACCCTAACCCGTTTCACCTGCTGTACATCAACCATGTTGAAAATGACCGAATAATTATTGCCAATGGGATTGCCATTTACAACGAAGAGCGGCGAAGTCTCAGAATTGATGCTGCTGACGCCCCGTACTGTAATGGTGGCGTCTCCACCTGAGCCGTTAACCTGCACGCCGGATATTTGCTTTAGGTAAAACGTCAAATCAGTTATACCCGTTTTAGTGTTATCGACCTCGAGGGTGTTGCTTTTTCGTTCCTTATCCTGGCTGGCAACCGCCTGCGAAGTACCGCAAGAAGTAGCTAAACTAATAGCGGCCAGCAGGCCGATTAGCGCTGCAAGTGAGAATGAAAAGTTGGGGTACCTAAGCATTACGACTAATCTTTAAGCTTTATTTCAATTACGCCATTACCGCCCTGTAGCCCGTATCGATTCGTCTCGCTGGCAGTTTTCAGCACCTTAATCCGGGAAATTTCGTTGGGGTCGATGCTGTTATAGAGTTGGGCAAAGTTATTGCCAAGTATCGTTCCGTTGACCACAAACAATGGGGTCGTATCAGATTGAGCACTACGGCTATCCCGGACCCGAATCATGGCGGTTGGACCGGAACCGCGTACTTGCATGCCAGCGATTTTCCGAAGATAAGAGGTTAGATCTATGCCTGAAGCAGCATCTACATCCACGGAATTTACGTTGTTTTTCTCCGCAGCGGCCTCGTTTTCCAGGTTTTGAGCTAGGTTGGTGGCACTTTTTTGGGTCGTACAGCTGTTGAGCAAAAACATTGCTAACAGCAGGCAGAGTGAAAGTAGTCGCATGGTCCTTTTATTTTAAACTTAAAGATACGTCTTTGGCGGCTTCTCTTGAATTACCTTTGCAATCTTAAATCCGCCTTCGTCCGTAGGAAGGCACATAATTGTTCTAATGATTAACATGAAATTTCCCGACGGTAACGTCCGTCAGTACCCCGCCGGCAGCACGGCCCTCGACATTGCTTCCAGCATCAGCGAAGGCCTGGCGAGAAATGTTTTCTCTGCTACCGTCAACGGTCAACTAACCGATCGAGATCTTCCCCTGAGCGAAGACGGGACCATCATTTTTCACACCTGGAACGATCAGGGCGGTAAGGAAACTTTTTGGCACTCTACCGCTCACCTGATGGCAGAGGCGCTAGAAGCCCTCTACCCTGGCATTAAATTTGGCTATGGACCCGCCGGCGAGAACGGCTTCTTCTACGATGTTGAGCCGCCAGAAGGCGTAGCTATCTCTACCGACGATTTCCCCGCCATTGAGGCTAAAATGCTCGAACTGGCCCGGGGTAAGAACGACTTTGTCCGGAAGGAAGTCAGTAAAGCTGATGCCATCGCCTACTTCACCGAAAAAGGTGATGAATACAAACTAGAACTTCTCGAAGATCTGGAAGACGGTACCATTACCTTCTACACTCAGGGAGAATTTACCGACCTCTGCCGCGGCCCGCATATCCCGAATACGGGGGCGATCAAGGCCATAAAGCTGATGAAAGTTGGCGGCGCCTTCTGGCGTGGAGACGAAAACAACAAGCAACTCACCCGTATCTCCGGAATATCCTTTCCCAAAGCCAAAGAGCTCAAGGAATACCTGGAGATGCTGGAAGAAGCCAAGAAGCGTGACCACCGGAAACTCGGCAAGGAACTTGAGCTGTTTATGTTCAGCGAAAAGGTAGGTGCGGGTCTGCCGATGTGGTTACCCAAAGGTACCCAGCTTCGCCAGCGACTGATCAATTACCTCACTACGCGCCAGGAGGCTGCTGGTTACCAGCAGGTATCCACCCCGCACATCGGTAAAAAAGAGTTGTACGTAACCAGTGGTCACTGGGACAAGTACGGCGAAGACAGCTTCCAGCCCATCAAGACGCCGCGCGAAGGCGAGGAATTCATGCTTAAACCCATGAACTGCCCGCACCACTGCGAAATCTTCAAGTTTCGCCCGCGAAGCTACCGGGAACTGCCGATCCGCTTCTCCGAATTCGGAACCGTTTACCGCTACGAGCAAACCGGTGAACTTCACGGCCTGAGCCGGGTCCGCGGATTTACGCAGGATGACGCACATATCTTCTGTACGCCCGAGCAGGTGAAGGGAGAATTCCTTGCTGTGGTCGATATCGTACAGGAAGTACTCGGAATGATCGGCTTTGACGACGTTACCGCTCAGATATCCCTCCGTGACCCCGCCACTCCCGAAAAATACATCGGTAAGGACGAGAACTGGGAGATTGCCGAACAGTCCATCATCGATGCCTGCAAGGAAATTGATATGAAAACGGTGACCGCTTATGGCGAAGCGGCTTTCTATGGCCCGAAGCTTGACTTTATGGTCCGCGATGCCCTCGGTCGCCAGTGGCAACTGGGTACCGTGCAGGTAGATTATAACCTGCCCGAGCGTTTCGAACTTGAGTACATCGGTTCTGACAACGAAGCGCACCGCCCGGTGATGATCCACCGTGCCCCCTTCGGTAGTATGGAACGGTTTACGTCCATCCTCATCGAACATACCGCAGGTAAATTCCCCCTCTGGCTGGCACCCGAGCAGTACGTCCTGCTTCCCATCAGCGAAAAATTCAACGACTACTGCGAGGACGTTATGAAGCAGCTGGCCGAACAAGACATTCGCGGTGTGGTCGATGATCGTAACGAAACGATTGGCCGCAAGATCCGCGACAACGAAATGAAACGCATTCCCTTCCTGCTCATCGTTGGGGAGAAGGAAATGGAGGCTGGGGGCGTTGCACTCCGCATCCAGGGCGAAGGAGATAAGGGCACGATGTCCCTTGAAGAATTTACTACCTTTTTTAAGAGCCAACTCTAGGCTGTCTACATTACCATATCATGAAGTTCCGAGGGCACTTTCCAGCTGGAGAGTGCCCTTATTTATTAAGGAATTACTTCACTTTCTTCCCAGTAAAAGTAGGCCCCGGCGTCACGATCGTCATCCCGGTCACTTTACCGCCCTCCCGGTCGAAGGTCAATCGGGCATTTTTGCTGGATACGAAAAAGACATCTTTCTCCAGCGGTACAATGGATTCCCTCGCCGTTTCGGGGGCGAGGATCCAGAGTTTACCGTCTTCTAATTCAAGGTTGAAGGTGAGGCCGATGCTTAGGTCATAGGCGCCGGTATAAGCACGGAGTTGCTTGTTAGTTACCTCGTAGCTAGGAACGTCCTCACCGACATCAACACCGAGCTCCTTCAGGGCTACTTTAGTGGACAGGTTGGTTGGGGCTATCTTCAGGGCTTTTTGTAGACTGGTGATGGCGGCCTTTTCCTGTCCAGCGTTTTTTTGGTACTCTCCCAGTTGACGCCAGGCCCTTTCTGATTTTGGGTAAAGTTTTGTTGCCTTCTCTGCAAAGGGCAGCGCGCTTTCGGCATCGACGTTGTTAAACAGCCGTTCGGCGACGTTAAGTATACGACCTTCTCCCCATTCCGGGACTACGCCAAATTGGCTGCTGACCTTCTCCTCGTAATCAGCAAGGCTCAGTCGCCCCGCTCTGAAGTCATCCATTTTGTTGTTCAGGTCGTAGTCTGAGAAAATAAATTCCAGGCCTTTGTAGGTACTCCTGAAAGGAATGGTGCCGTGGGTTTCTTTCTCCATGCGGTTGAAGTGCCACTTCAGGCCTTGGGGCCCTTTTTCCTCCAGTAATGCCGACAGTTTCCAGGCACCACCCACCATCGTTCCACTTTCATTGCCCATAGTCATGTACAAATGACCTTTCAATTCATCCTGCTCCTTGAAAAAGGCATCGGATTGGTTAAGGACCAGGTCCTGATCGTCCCACCAAAGACTGGGGCTGATAGCGATGTAGCTGTCGAAAATACCGGGGTGGTGTAGCAGGGTATGCGTGGCGAATAAGCCGCCGAAGGAATGACCGATCAGCAGTTTATAGTCCGTGGCCCGAAAGTTCTCTGCCAGGTAGGGCATGACCTCGCCGGTGATGAAGCGCAGCATGTTATCTGCCCCACCAGCGGTGGGGAATTCGTCTTTTCGGGCGGTTGTTGGGGGCGTCAGGTCCCGCGTGCGATCGCCGGTATTTGGGATGCCTACGACGATCATTTCGGGAATTCGTCCCTGATTAGCAAGGAAACTGACACTGGCGGTGGTATGGTGGAAATTGTGGCCACCATCCAGTAAATAGATGACCGGGTAGGCTTTTTTACTACCCTCGTATCCTTTCGGGAGGTAGATGTGCAAGGGGCGGTCCTCGTCCAGTATGTCGGAATGGATCTGGTAGGTTTTACCGATTTCAATGGCTTTGCCTTCAGGGTCGTTTTCTGGCTGGGCGGAAAGGTTCAGGAAGGAAAATAGCAGGCAGGCGGATAGGAGGTAACGAAGTCTCATATGGGGTCGTTTTGGCTAGTCAATGGAAACCTAAGATAGGGGAGTATGCTTAGGAAAGACGACGGTATTGGGGAGGCGTTGCATTAGGGGGCGCGGCCGCAGGTGCAGGGGAAGGTCATGCGGGAGCCCGCGTAGTTTCGGTTGCCCGGCCTTCAGGCCGTGATGGTTCCCCAGCCTTCAGGCTGGGAAAGCCTTATTCAATCATGCTTCTCCGGATTGCGCTCCACTTTTAGCGTATCTCCCGAACGATTACGATACACCCAAGTACCGATCTTCAAAGGGTACTTTTTGCGAGGAACATATTCGTCATAAACCTCATAAGTGTCAGGGTTGACCGTAAGAACTGTGTCGACATAAGAACTGTCAATTTGCTGGTAAGCCCCTTCCTTCATTACGACTTTATCAAGTGTAAGTTCCATGTAGTGACCAGTCAACACGTCGTCAAGATAATAGGCAAAGACGACTTCTTTGTCTAGGTGATGCAAGCCACTGTGTACATTTATCCGCATTTCCAAGCCACTCTGTTCGCGAAATATGCCTTGACGTCTTCGGATGGTATGCCATGAGCCTCCGCCAAAAACAGACACCCGAACATCTGTATTCCCTCTGTCACATATCCCTTTAACCGTATCTCCCTGGTAACTGAATACTATTCTGTCTTCCTCCCGATGGTAAGCAATAGTGTCAGGATTCGCGACGTGAATAATGTAGTAGTTCAAACTATAAACACTCTGTAGGCAGTACCAATAATCTTCATTACCTGATTCAAATAGGGATTCGAGAAACTCATCCGTAATCTCCTGGCCATGCAACAGACCGCCAAAAAGAAAGCATACTAGAATGATGAAGGGCTTAGCCATATAGGATTAACGCTGTACACCTTTCTACATTGCTCCATTTCTGGCCCTACAGCACCCGCGCCCCCGCCCCCCTGAACTTCCGAAACTGCCCCGGCGTACATCCCTTCAATCGCCCAAACTCCCGGTAAAAAAACGGCAAGGTGTCGTACCCGCAGTCGTACCCTACGTTGGCCACATTGGCGTCTGTCTCCAACAGCAACCGGCAGGCCATATTAATGCGGTACTCGTTCAGGAAACGGAAAAACGGCCGGCCCATCGACTGGCTGAAGAACCGGGAAAAGGACTGTTCCGATAGGTTAACCTGGGCGGCAACCTCCGCCAGGGTGATCTTCCGCTGGTAATGGCCGGTAACAAACTGCTGGATGCGTTGCAGCCGGTCGCCCGTCCGGCTGGAACCATCGTAGGAGAAGGCCCGATCCGCCAGTAAGCGAGGATCTTTAGCTCGTGTCAATTCGTCGAGTAACCGGACCAAAAGCAAATAAGCCTCCAGCGGCTCAGCATTGATGATCGCCGCCATCTGTTCGCTAACCTGCTGTGAAGTGCGTTCCGAAAAGCGTATACCCCGGTCAGCCGCAGTCATCATTTTTCTGATCGCCCTAAACTCTGGCTGCGCACCCGGAAACGATGCCCCCCACTGGATAACCAGAGAGTTGGCCGGTTCGTCTCCTGTAGACACATTGCGCCAGCAGTGCGGAAGATTTGCTCCAAGCAATACCAGATCTCCTGGCTCGAAATCGCCCAGGTGATTACCCACGTAGCGAATACCGCTGCTACTTTTTATGTAGGTAAGTTCATACTCAGGGTGAAAGTGCCAGGGGGCATCAAAGCTCGCTTCCCGATACTCGAAAGCGACAAAGGATTGCTCGGGGGCAACGGTTATTTTTTCGAGGGAGGCTTTCATGTTAAACGAAAAGTAGTCTATTCGTTGCTAAAATGAGATAAAATTGATCAGTTGATGACAAAATAGAGTGTAATTGTGCCAAAAGAGGATAATTTGAAGGTAAGGGATTCGGCTACCTTTGGCCACCACACAGCATTCAATAATGCACTTGAGATAAAAACTAATAAATGACCGCTCCCATAACCTGCCTGGCCGCCGTTGCCACGGGTACCGGAAATTTCTCCATCGAAGAAGTGGTCGTCGCGCCACCGAAGGTGTACGAAGTCGTCGTCCGAATAAAGGCCGCAGGCCTTTGCCACACCGACCATGATTCCCTGAGTTGGGGTAAACCCATCGTGATGGGCCACGAAGGGGCGGGGGAGGTCTTTGCGGTCGGCCCTGGCGTACCTGATTTTCGGGTTGGGGATAAAGTAATCCTCAACTGGGCTACCCCTTGCTACACTTGTTTCCAGTGCGAACGAGGGAACGAACACATCTGCGAACAAAACTCCCCGGTCGTTGCCGGAGGTAACGGGTTCACCCCCGGCCACGCCCACCTGGAGGGTACGACCTGGGAGGGCCAGCCCATCGAACGGTCCTTTAACCTGGGCACGCTCGCGGAGTACGCCATTGTGAAAACTTCTGCCTTGGTCCGAATGACCGCAGAACTTCCCTTTGCTTCGGCAAGCATCGTTAGCTGTGGCGTGATGACGGGCGTTGGGTCAGTCATCAACGTCATTGATGGTAAGGCGACGGACTCCGCCGCCGTTCTCGGCACCGGTGGGGTAGGGCTGAACGTGATCCAGGGGTTAAAGATCGCCGGCGTTGGCAAAATCATTGCCATAGACATTAACCCGGAAAGACTCCAGATGGCCCGGAAATTCGGCGCTACAGCTACCCTCCTGGCTGACCGTGCTGACGAAGGCTTGCTACTGGCCGCCGCAGCCGTTAAAGAAATGACCGGCGGCCGGGGTGCGGATTATGCCTTCGAGTGTACCGCCATCCCCGCGCTGGGCGTTGCCCCCCTGGCCATGATCCGCAACGCAGGCACCGCCGTTCAGGTAAGTGGCATCGAACAAGAGATTACCGTCGATATGACCCTGTTTGAATGGGATAAGATTTACCTTAACCCACTCTACGGAAAATGTTCCCCCCGTAGAGACTTTCCCAGGCTGATGGATTGGTACGCCGACGGCTCGTTGCTGTTGGACGAGATGATTACCCGAACTTATCCTTTGGCTGAACTTCAACAAGGCTTTGATGACATGCTGGCGGGGAGGAATGCTAAGGGGGTGGTGGTTTTTTAGACTTCCCCAAAGTCGCCTCTCCCCCGGCCCCTCTCCCCGGGAGAGGGGGACCCAAGCATTAGTATTTTGAGGTGAAAAAGAGGTAGGTTAGAAGCCTTCAAGTATAAGCAAAGACTACCATTTAAGCTGCTTAAGCAGGTAAAGTAAGGCGGTAGCCGCAGCGTAAATTAGTTCCCCTCTCCGGGGGAGAGGGGCTAGGGGAGAGGCGATTGCTTGAGGAGAAGTACCATCATAAAATGTATCCATGCCAAGATTCCGCACCACCGAATTATCCGACCCCCGTTTCGAAACGGATAACCTGCGCTTCCTGACGGTGAAAACACCCAATTTGAAAGGACGAGGGGACATCTGCGTCTTCGTGCCCGTAGGCGTAGTAGCAGAGAATTTACCGCTGGTCATATTGTTACACGGCGTATACGGTTCCTGTTGGTGTTGGGCGATGAAAGCGGGCGCGCACCGCACTGCCGCCCGCATGATCACTAACGGAGACATTCGGCCCTGCATCCTGGTGATGCCCTCCGACGGTCTGTGGGGAGATGGCTCAGGGTATCTTCCGCACAATGGTTACGACTTTGAGAAATGGATAGTCGAGGACGTAATCGATGCGGTTCGGGGAAACATCCCTCAGGCCAAAGCCTCGACGGAAACGTACATCTCCGGACTGTCGATGGGGGGCTACGGCGCCTTGCGGTTGGCGGCAGCCTATCCTGAAAAGTTCGCAGCAGCTTCCGGACACAGTTCCATCACCAATCTTGATGACTTGTCTAAGTTCGTTGAAGAAGATAAAATAGCCTACCTACAGGCGGATGACCACTGGGGAAATGTAATTAGCCTCCTTCTGAAAAACCGGGAAAACCTCCCGCCAATTCGCTTTGACTGTGGTTGGAAGGATGACCTGCTTGAAGCCAATCGACAACTGCACCGGCTGCTGACCGAAGCTGGTGTCCCACATCTGTACGAAGAATTTGATGGCGGGCACGAGTGGATCTATTGGGAGACGCATTTGGTGGATACGTTGCGCTTTTTTCTGGGGTAAAGGGGTGAATCACTGAGTTGGGGAGTCGCTGAGTGGCTGCCGCTTTTACCATTCACTTCGCTGCGCTCATTCGCCTAAGGTGAGCAAGCGAAGCGCGGCGAACGGTTCCTGCGGCAGCTACTCACCCATTCTCTAACTCACCAACTCACTAAGCGAAGCGCGGCGAACGGTTCCTGCGGAGCAACTCAGTGACTCATCAACTCACTTAACTCACCGCCCGCACCCGGGAAGCCGCCCACACCGCCAGCACACTCATCACGATGGTGAAGTACCCCAGCCATTCGTAGTGTTCCAGCTTACCGTCGGGGCCTTCAGTGATGATGAAACCGGCGATGACGGTGCTGGCAAACAACGCCATTTCGTTGATGGATTGCCGGATACTCATGAAGCCGCCCCGGTTCTCGGGCCGCACCACGGAGGTGATCATGGTGGTCGCAGGAACGTTGCGCCCGCTGGCAACAACAAAGAAAGATGAGGTCGCTACCAGGGCAACGGCGATGGACTCCGTATCCAGATTGGTCAGCGCATAGATGCTCCCAAGGGCAAAGAAGGAGGCGATGGTGAAGATGCGCATCCGGCCGTATTTATCTGCCAACCGGCCGAAGAGGGGGAGGAGTACCACGGTAAGCAGACCGCCGATCAGGTAAATGAGGCCAACCTGTTTGTCGCCAAAGCCGATATTGATCTGCATGTAAGGCGCAATGAAGGGGATGATGGTGAAATGACCCAGCATCAACGTCATCGTAAAGAGTAGGGCCGCCCGCTGGTTGGCGTCGGAGAAGATGCGGACGAAGGGGTCAACAACTTTGGCGAACCCGCGCTTCGGAACCAGAGCCGAGGCTAAAGGTGGCATGGCCAGAGTATCCAGTACATCGGCTGCTGACGCTTTCCCTCTTTGCTCCTTTAAACCGTTCCCTGGCACCTGCGGCCCCGCCTGAAAAGCAGCTTCGGCCTCAAGGTGCCCCCGTAATGACGGCACAAAAAACCAGGCTAAAACCACGAAAAAGGCGGCAATGGCTGCCGTGACGATGAACGGAGAGTTCCAACCGTACTCCGCAGCAATCCAGATGCCCGCCGGCACCCCGACAATGCTGGCCGCGCTAAAGGCCGTCATTACCCAACCCATGGCCGAAGCCCGGCGCTCCAACGGAATCACATCGCCAACAATGGCCAGCACCAGAGCGCCTAAAGTCCCGCCAAAAATTCCGGTGCAGGACCGGAAGACCAGCAGCATAATATAGCTCGGCGCAAAGGCACAGGCCAGGGTTCCGAGGGTGAAACCACAAAACAGGAATAAAAGAGCGGTACGCCGGTCGAACCGATCAATAAAGGCCGTGCTGATGAGGTTACCCGTTAACGCGGCGCCAGCATAAGCCGATACGACCCAGGCAAATTGCCCGGGTGTAATATCAAACACTTCCATAATGGTCTTGCCCAGTGGCATGATAATCATGAAATCAATGATGTGCGAAAACTGGACGGCAGCGAGGATGAAGAGCAGGCGCTTTTCGTTCATGGGGCGGGGGAAGTAGAACACTGCAAAGGCGGCGCTGGAAATATGTGGTAATACACAAGGAGGGAACAGTGTAACTATCAATCTCTATCGACGACAAATCAGAATATTTCACGAATCTGACCGTAGTCCCCGAATTACGCCGATCAGCACCAGCACACCCAGCGCAATCCCGATTCGTAACCAATAGTCCTGCCGGGTCAGTACTGCCGCTTTTAGGTGGTCAGGATTGGCGGCACATGGCGTACCGCTCCCTTGCTCAATGGCCCAGTGGCGCGGATCGCCATTGTTTAGCGCAGGCAGTACCAGCGCGTAGGTGAAGGCCGTATCGGGATCAGGTATTTTGTAGGTGAGGGTGTTTACGTAACCGCCGTCAGGACCATAAAGCCCGAGGACTTCGCCATCTTTGTCGAGGCCGAATGACAGGCCGCCAACCACGTTGTAAACCTGGGGATGAGTGCGATGGAAGTAATCCGCATCGGCGCAGATGACCAGGTAATCGCCGGAGGAAATTTTTGCGCGCGGTAGCCGAAAATTGTGCGTTGCGTCGGTCAGTAGCCAACCGGTCAGGTCAACGGTTGCTTCGCTGCGATTGTGCAACTCGAGCCAGTCGCCGCCGGCCTTCCCAGCAGGATGGACCTCGTTGAAAATGACCTGATTTGCCAGCGGATGATCCAAAGGTTCGAAGATGGCTTTCAGGGCGTAGCTTCGCTGATCGTTGAGGGGGAGTTCCAGTTCCGATTGCTGGCTGTTGGCACCTTCCCAGCCTTTGAAACGGAAGCCATTGTGGGCGACGGCGCGCAGGTGCAAGGGAAGGTTCTGGAAGTAAGTCCCGCTGTAGCTGGCCTCGTCGATGCGGATATTTTTATTCAGTTCCACGTAGCCGCCGGGTGTGGCAATGAGGGAGACGGGGCGATCTTCACCACCGTTGAAAAATACCCGCAGGTGTTCGCGCAGGTACTTCGGCCGTTCCCGGCCGAAGGCCCGGACCCGATCGAGGTGGATTCGCCAATTCTTGTCTTTTCCTTTCCAGCGGGCGAGCTGCCGCGGCATGTCGAACTCCAGCCCGGCAACCCGCCGCTCAATGGCGGTGGTAACGGTGACGGGCGAGAAGTCGGTGTGCAGGTAGTCCAGTGTCCGGTTGGCGAACAGGCGGCCGTATTCCGGGTTGGCCAGCAGCTTGCGCTGTAGCAAGGTCGACCACGGCGGGTTAGGCCAGCTCGGGCCGTCGGCCTCGGTATGAAAGGCGAGGGTGTTCCGTTCGTAGCCGTTCTCGGAGTGGAGGCCGAAGCCCTGGTCTACGTCGTACAATATCCACCGCCAGCGGCCCTCCGGCGTTTGCGGTCGCCAGAAGCGGATGTTGCCCCCGGCGTCGCGGTTGTCAAAGTAGGTCTGGGCAATCTGCAGACGCTGGTAATTATCGATGTCCATCAACTCTCCGAGTTGACGATAATTTTCCGGTTGGCTAAAATCGTTGTTTTCCACGAAGCGAAGCAGCTGCCCGTAGGTCCCCATTTTACCGTGTTTGACGGACTCCTGGTGCTCCAGAAAATCGATCTTGTTCTTATCTACCTCTGGGTGGCGGTCTCCGATAAACTGAGGGTTGATCTTCTCCCGCAGGTGGTAAATGCCCCAATACCTGCCGTTGATGTAGACCTGTACGGGGCGCGCAGCCTGCCGTTCCAGGTCCCAGCTTTCATCTTGCAGCAGGCCGGTAAGCAAAGCGTCGCGAAGGTAGCTGCGGTTCCAGTCGGAGCCCGCGTTGCGGGCCACCAGAAACTGGAATGACTTGCCGGCATCGTCGCCAAAGATCTTGTGCTTAATCCGTTTTTTGCCGTAGCGCTCGCGGGCCGAGAGGGAAAACGATTTTTGGGGGTGGAGCCGACTCATGCCACCGAACATCCGGAAGCCCACAGTGCCACTGAAGACCGCTTCGCCGTCGGTTTCGATCAGGTCAAAATGGACGGGGTGTTCTTTCTTGGTCCACCAGTTAGCGCCGGGTTGTTTCCAGTGCCCTGGGTCCGCTCCGGGGCCTGAGCGAAACCACCCGTTCACCCCGTCGAAAAGCCGCCAGGGATCGATCCCGATGCTGAGGGTAGCCAGGCGAGTGGCTGGCTCATCGATGAAATAGGTACTGCCGGAGATGACCGACGTTCGCTCCCCTTCAGCATCGAAGGCGGCGTACCGGACGAGGGTGGTTCGGCTAATGGTGAAGGCTGTTTCGAAGGTTGGAGAGGTGGCCGAAGGTGAACTTCCATCCAGGGTGTAACGGACGCCCACTGGCAGGGAAACCTCAATGGGGTGATCGTAAAAACCTGCCTGGTGCAAATGCGGGATATTGCTTTCCAATCCCTCCACTGCACCTGCGTTCGCGCCGAAAAAAACACCCGGCAACAACCACAACACCAGCAAATTTGTCCGTATATATACGCTCAAAACAAGGGAATGACTAAAAACAGATGGCTAAAACCATTTGGCCAATGTCCGAAAGATACTTCGGTCCGATGACATTCTCCCTCAAATCAGCCCCAAGTTTTAAACCGTTAACCACCAAAAACCGCTTATGCGCCACAGTATTGAAAACCATCGTCTCCGCATCTCCATCGAGGATGTAGGGGCAGAACTTGCCAGTCTGGTCAATTTCGATTCGGGTAAGGAATACATGTGGCAAGCCGACCCCGCCGTCTGGGGAAGTCACGCGCCGGTCCTCTTCCCAATCATCGGGATGCTCAAAGGCGGAGAGACGCAAATCAATGGCAAAACGTACCGGATTCCTAAGCACGGCATGGTGCGGCACAACGATAAATTGGAACTGTTTAATCATTCCGAAGACCGAATCACCTTCCGGATGTGCTGGGACGAGGAAACCCTGAAAAGTTACCCTTACAAATTTGACTTTCGGATCACCTACCGACTGCGTAATGAACACGTGATCGTGTACCACGAAGTTCAGAATCACGGACAAGAACCGATGTACTTCTGCCTGGGAGGACATCCTGCCTTCCGCGTCCCTTTGCACGACCACCAGCCTTACGACGCCCATTTCCTTCGCTTTGAACACGATGAAACGGTGGAATCGAATACTGTTACGGAAGCCGGTATCTTAAGCCGGACCACCAGGCCGGTGCCCTGGCAAAAAGGAAACATCCTGCCACTAACCCACGAACTGTTTGAGCAGGACGCTTTGGTATTCCGCAACCTGAACTCTCCCAGTGTGGTCCTTGAAAGCCGCATCACCGGTCCGATCCTGAAGGTGGATTATGCTGGTTGGACGCACCTCGGTATCTGGGCGAAGCCAAACGGAGATTTCGTTTGTATTGAGCCCTGGATGGGCTTGAGTGATTATGAGGACAGCGACGGCCAGTTCGTCAATAAAGAAGGGGTAGTTGAACTCGCAGCGGGGGATATTTACGAGATGAGCTACGATATTAAAATATTATAAACTGGTTTACGACGATTCATGGAGTAACATGTAACTACCTTACGGTTATTCGATAGGCTTGCTTTCGAATGTTAACCACCTGCTTACATGACGAATCCCTTTACTCTCGACTTCAGTAACCTGAAGGGTGATTTCCTTGGAGGTCTCACCGCAGGAATCGTCGCATTGCCACTTGCCCTCGCCTTTGGCGCACAAACGGCACTTGGCGCTATGGCGGGCTTATATGGCGCAATCGCCATTGCCATTGTTGCTGCCCTGTTCGGCGGCACGGCCACTCAGGTGTCTGGCCCCACGGCTCCAATGACGGTAGTTTCCAGTGCGGTAATTGCTGACTCCATCATTGAGAGTGGTGCTAGTAACGTACAGGAAGCCCTGATGCTCATCCTGGCCGTTTTCTTTCTGGCCGGACTTGTCGAAATGATTCTCGGAGTACTTAAACTTGGCCGTTACATCAAATACATCCCCTATCCGGTGGTTTCTGGCTTTATGTCGGGTATCGGTGTGATCATCGTTATTACCCAGATTTTTCCACTGCTGGGCTACAACTCAGCCCAGGATCAGGAGCTGGTGCAGTCGCAAATGGTCCACGCCGAAGAGCAGATCCTTGAAAAGATCATCAAAGAGGAAGAGCAGAATGGCACACTGAAGGGTGTCATGGACGGTGCGGTTATCGCCGCTACTGACGCTGCCTTCGCCGAGGTGACCAACGATCAAATTCTGGCAGAAGCCCGCAATCAGGCGAGTAAAAAAACCAAAGGAACGGTGGGTACTATGAAGAATATCCTTCGCCCTTTTCAAACGAATGGGATCAACTGGCTGAACCTGCTACTTGCGCTGGGGACGGTCATTGTTATCTACGGATTTAAACGAATAACGACGGCCTTGCCCTCCAGTCTGGTCGCCCTGATCCTTTTTACGCTGATCTCTTATTTTTTCCTGGAACCTGGCTCCGTGCCCGTCATTGGCCAGGTGACGCAGGGCTTACCACCGATATATTTCGGATTTTTTGGCGAGTTCGTCGCTGGAAACAACCTCATCATGATGCTGGAATTCGCCATTACCCTGGCCTTGTTGGGGGCGATCGATTCCCTGTTGACTTCCGTCGTTGCCGATAACATTACCAAGACAAAGCACGATCCCAATCAGGAGCTCATCGGCCAGGGCCTGGGCAATATGGCTGCGGCCTTCATTGGCGGCCTGCCCGGTGCTGGTGCTACGATGCGGACGGTGATTAACGTTAACTCCGGTGGTAAAACTAAAATTTCCGGGATGATCGCCGGCTTCTTTCTTTTGGCGGTACTGCTGGGGCTGAGTGGCATCGTGCAATACATCCCCAACGGTGTTTTGGCGGGAATCCTGCTTACCGTAGGTATTGGCATCATCGATTACAAAGGCTTCCGGCACCTGCGCGCGGTTCCAAGAGGAGACGCCGTAGTGATGATCCTTGTGCTTTTCATGACGGTCTTCGTTGGCTTGCTGCCCGCGGTGGCCATCGGTATGGTGCTGGCTACCCTACTGTTCATGAAAAAGACGGCGGATTCGGTCGAAGACGGCGCATCTACCAGCAGCTTTGAAGAGTTCAGCCGGGAGAAACCGTGGCAGGACGAAGGAAACTTGATTCAGCGCGTCGGTGATCGGGTCTACATTAAGCACCTCGACGGTCCCCTGTTTTTCGGATTCGTCAGTTCTTTTCAACGCATCGTAAAGAATCTTCCCAACGTAGAGGTCGTCATTATCCGCATGGGGAGGGTACCCTACGTCGACCAATCTGGCTTATACGCGATGGAGGACGCTATTCTGAATTTACAGAGCCGGGGTGTTGCCGTAGTGTTTACGGGCATGAACGAGCAGGTGCGAAGTATGATGGAACGCATCAATCTTATTCCCGGCCTGATTGACGAAAAGTACTCGTTCAAAACATTTAAAGAATGCCGGGCCTGGTTGAGTGATCGACTTGAAGAAGGGAACCTCAATACAGTTTCTGATGACCAGAAGAACGCGCCACCGAAGGTGGGGGATAATGTGGATGAGATGTAAGAGGGTTTCTCGAGCTTACCTTGCAACCTGCAACCTGCAACCTGCAACCTGCAACCTGCAACCTGCAACTTTTATGTACCTTTGGCTCCACGGGTGTACGCAAGCTAAATAAGCCTTCGTTATACCTCGGGAATCAGGTTCGTCAAACGAAATTGGTTCCGGTAGCGGCCTTCGGGCCATCCACGAATAATAACCCTTCCACGGAAGGTTACTATAGCATAGTTGTTCTTTTGGCCGGGTAAAGGTCAGTAACCAGCGTTTTATCAGTGCGTGGCTTCTTAGGCGCGGCCGCTGGTGCAGGCAAAGGGTTTTTAAGGAGCAACATTTTGCCCTCCCCGGTTATCCTCATGCAGGATTTCTGGTAAAGGGGGCCTACCGGTTCCGACCACCGTAAGCGGGCCTGGTTTTCCAACAGGATTATCAGGATACCCATGCACTTTCACCAACTCGTTCATCAGCCCCAGGGGCTTCAGCAACTGCGACAAATGGCGGCGACGGATCGTTTGCCGCACGCTAATCTGCTGTTGTCACCTCCCGGCGGCGGCGGCCTGGCCGCCGCACTTGCCATTGCGACCTTGCTGTTGTGCGAGAATCGTCAGGGAGAGGCCGCTGATGTGCCCTGCGGGGCCTGTCGGGCTTGCCGGAAAACGGCTAAATATATCCACCCCGACCTGCATTTTGCCTTCCCCACCATTGGTTCAAAAACGAATAGCGACCCCTTCCTGCCACAGTGGCGCCAAGCGCTGAAGGAAGCCCCTTACCTGGAGGCCAATGACTGGCTCCAACGCATCGGTGCGGAGAACAAGCAAGGCAATATCACCAGAGATGCCTGCGCCAATATTATCCGGAAACTGAACCTCAAGATCTTTGAAGGGAACTATAAGATCATGCTGATATGGTTGCCCGAATACCTCGGTAATGAAGGAAACCGATTGCTGAAGATGATTGAAGAACCGCCGGAGAAAACCGTTTTCCTGCTGGTCGCTGAGCGCGCAGAGCTCATCCTTAATACCATTCTCAGCCGTTGTCAACTGACAAAACTGACACCACCCACCGCAGCCGAGATGACCACCGCGCTCTCTGCCCAGGGTGTCGATGCTGAACGTGCGGCTGCCGCCGCACGCCTGGCCGACGGAAATTTCAGCCTGGCCGGTTCGCTGGTCGAAAACGAAGCGATCAACCACGGCCCCCGCTTCCTCACCTGGATGCGGGCCTGCTTCCAGGGCAGCGCTGCTGGCCTCACTGCATGGACCGATGAGTTTTCCAAAATCGGCCGCGAAAATCAAAAACATTTCTTGCGCTATGCGCTCCATTTCTGGCGGGAGTTCCTCCTGCTCAGCGTAATGGGTAATGCAGATGGCAACGTCCGCCTGCCCGCTAACGAACTGGAAAGTGCGCGCAAGCTACTGCCACTGGTTGACCATGACCAGCTGGCGGAAATCACCACCATTCTCAGCGAATGTACCGAACACGTGGAGCGAAATGCGAATCCTAAGATTCTCTTCCTCGACGCGGGCATCCGTATTCATCAAATCCTCCGCCGACCGAAGCCCCAGGCCCAACCGGCGTCTTAAATAACCAGGGAGTAATGAACGAATAGGCTAGCACGTAACGATCCCGGAGGGATCAAACCGTTTAACCCCGGACGAATGTAAGTCGCGAAGCGACGAACGGAGTTCGGGGGCGAAAGCGAAGAGCCCTAGTCTGCAGTGACGAGCATAGTCTGGGCCTACAGCGATAAGCATAGCTCAGGGTGAAGTATCGGACGCCGTCCAAGCCAACCCACTCCCCCATAAAAAAACAATCCATGGCCTGCAAATCCTGCGGATCCGGAACGAACGAAGATGGCACACCAAAAGGTTGTGGCAGTAAAGGTTCCTGTAATACCAGCTCCTGTAATAAACGGAGTGCCTACGACTGGCTGTCTGACCTCGGTATCGACGATCCTTACGCCAACAACATCGTTGAGGTAAGCTTCAAAGACGGTGCCTCCCAAGGCTTCTACCATGCGCCGGCAGACCTGGAAGTTTTTACCGGGGACAACGTCGCGGTGGAAACAAATAACGGCTTCAACGTAGGCCGGATCACCCTCAGCGGTGAACTGGTTCGACTACAAATGAAAAAGAAAAAGGTGGCCGAAGCCAAAGTCACCGAATCCGTAATACGGCGGGCCAACGCCCGCGATATGGAAAAGGTGGCCGAAGTCCGGCTTCTCGAAAAGGAAACCCTGGTAAAGGCCCGGGCGATCTCCCGGCAGAACCACGTAAAGATGAAGGTGGCCGACGTCGAATACCAGGGGGACGGCCGCAAGGCAACGATCTATTACACGGCAGATGACCGAATCGACTTCCGGGAGCTGGTCCGCCAGTTCTCCCACCAGTTTCGGGTCAAAATCGAAATGCGGCAGATTGGCCCCCGGCAGGAGACCAGCCGTTTGGGCGGTATTGGTAGCTGTGGCCGTGAGTTGTGCTGTTCCACTTGGCTGAGTGATTTCAATGCCGTTAATACCGCCGCTGCGCGCTACCAGAACATCGCCATCAACCAGGCGAAACTTTCCGGACAGTGCGGTCGCCTGAAGTGCTGTCTCAATTACGAACTGGATACCTACATGGAGGCCCTCGAAGCCTTCCCCAAAAAGGCCGACAAACTGAAAACGGGTGCCGGCCTCGCCATCCTGATCAAGACCGATATCTTCAAGGGAATCATGTACTATACTTACCGCGAAAATCGTGGGCTGTTGTACCCAATCCCCGTAGCCAAAGTTCATGAGATCATCGCCATGAACAAAGCTGGAAACGAACCCGTCGACCTGCAAAGCAACCAACTCGTCGTCGAAACGAAGGAAGAAGTCTTCGGCTACGATGATGTCACCGGAGCCATCGACCTCAAGCCGCTTGAAAAGCGCAAGAATAAGCGGCGGAATAAATCAGGTGGTGGTAAGCCCCAGGGCAAGTCAGGCAACTCTCGGCGGAAGTCCTCCGGCGGTACTGCTAAGGCTGGTTCCGGAGGTAGTTCTGCTGAAGGCAAGAAGGAGTCTGGTGGAGAAAAGAAAGAAGGTACACGCAGCAACAAGCGCCGCAACCGGAACAACCGCAAGAAAAAAAGCGGTGACAGCGCTAATAGGCCGAACGCTAATGCCTCGGGTAATTCCTCAAATACAAAACCCACCGACAGCAAGCCATCGGGAGATGGTGGAAAGGGAGGCGGCACGCCCCGGAAAAAACGGACTGGGCGGCGGAAGAAGACCGGGGGCGGGCCGCCTAAGGAGTAAACGGATCAATTGTCTATGGATTTACCTGATGTTTGTTTGCGTATCAATGAAAACGCTGTTGGACTTACCGGCAGTAGTTTATGCAGAACTGACGGATGATAGCTATGAGAAGGGCACAGCCCATTCGTCCTAACTTCCCAGAAACTTCAACAGCGTCGTTCGAACCATGACTTTTTCGAATTTCCATCTTTAGTGTCCGGGTATACTTCAGTTACCGCCCGCGAATATGCCGCCGGGCAATCACCGTCAAATCAGTAGTGACAATCATAGTTTGGGTGCCAATCGGGAGGTAGTTACCGATGTCCATAGCTTCTCCATCTTGTCTGAATGGTTCATCTATGGGACCGGTAATCAGTTCCCGTTGGTCCTGATAAAGCAGTAGGCCGTTTTCATCGAAAAAGTGGAACGTTGCCGTTACATTTCGGGTGGCAGTGCCTCTTACCCGGAAATTACCTTCATGTGGGATGGGCCAAATCTCTATGTCCCTCAGGTCGCTACCGAAAGAAATTCCAGATTCCAATCCAAGGCTGTCCAGACTTTCGAATATTTCTATCTCTCGCTCAATAGAGGCGTAGCAACCTCCGGAGTAGGCATCCATGCCTATTTGATAGATGCCAGGTTCGGCAAAGGAGAAGTTGTTTAAGAAGCCTGTGCTGTTAAGTAACGTAACCCGGCTGTCATCGTAATACCATACTACCGAGTCAGGGGAAGGCTGTGTACGGTTAATGACGGTGATGGCAGTATCAATTACGCCCCGTGTTGGCATCAGCAGGTCTGCGAAGAATTCCTCGTTGTTCAGGAAGTCTACTGAGAAAGTATCGACGAAAACACAGCCGCCTCCATTATTAACGGTAAGTATATATTCCCCAGGTAAAGCAGCGGAGAATTCAGTTCCTTCTTCGGACGCACCGCCTGGTGAAACCCAGGTGTAAGAGAGTTGATCGTTAATATCCTGAAGGCTGAAATTAACCACGTTGACGGAGCAAACTGAGGTGTCGTTAACACGAGCGTCAACAGCAGCGATAACGGGGTCTTCCCGCAGTTCGATCAACAGACTGGTTGAACAACCAGTGTTATCAGTTACCGTTAGGCCATAGGCGCCTGAAGGGAGGTCGAAGCGGGTCGCATTGGTAGAGCCGTCGGACCAGCTAAAGTTGTAGTCCCCGGATCCGCCGGAGGCAGTTACGGCAATCTCTCCATCAGCCTCTCCATAGCAGAACGGCGGTACCACTACATCAGGAGTTACCTCGAGTGGTAGGAATAGGTCCACATTTATGGTATCCGTTTGAGCGGGACATTCTGTTTGAGGGTTACGAACGTGGACGACGTAGGTTCCCGCTACCAGGCCAGTGAAGGAAGTAGCTTCGGTAAATGACCCATCATTGAGGGCAAATTCAAGCCCGTCAATCGTGGGGATAAGAAGTATTGATCCACCCGTGCTTTCCGGACAGTCTCCCGCTGGGAAAGAGGTAGCTCCGGCAATCAAACGCTCATCATTAGCACCAACGATAACGATGCTATATACGGAGGTGCATTCGTTACTCGTGGAACCAACCATTAAGTTGTAGTTGCCTGCAGCGAGAGCCGTGAAGTTGCCTCCGTTCCAGCTTTGCCCACCGTCGATACTGTAGCGTTGCCCCATTGCTCCAATAACTGTTATTGCACCTGCGGCCGCGCCACAATCTGCGTCAGTTACGCGTACCGAATCAACCTGAGCTTCGAAGCCACCATTGATGCGTACACTATCAGACCAGCTGACACAATTTGCTGCGCCGCGGTAACGAACGCCCACCAAGTGAAGCCCGGAAGACAAGTCAGTACCAGTGGCTTGGTTGCTCCAAGTGTCTCCACCATCAAAGGTGAATTCCGTATTAGAGGAAGCTCTTTCGGTCCTGACAGTAATCCTGCCGTCATTGCTTTCGCATGCTGTTACGTCGGTTATAATTATGTCGGTTATCACCGGAGAACGTTCCCCTTCTACGATGATTGGGATATTCCAACTGAAGATACAGCCAGTGATCGAATCTCGTATGGAAGCCATATAAGTGCCTGCCATCACATCCGGGAATACGGCAGATGCCTGCCAGGCCCCGGAACCAATCCGGTAGTTGGTGCTTGCCGTCACTCGCTCGCTCGTCAGGGTAATTGTCCCGTCTGCGCTGTTGCAAGCCGTAGCTGAAGTAGCCGTAACTGCGGTGATGATGGGCTGGTCTTCAGTAGCGAGTATCAGCAAGGTATCCGGACGGAATTCACAGTCACCGTTTGCCGGGCTTACCACGAGGCTGTAAGCACCACTGCTCAAGTTCCGGTAGACTTGGTTGGTACTTGCGGTCGTGCCTCCATCGATACTGAAGAAAAGAGAAGCATTAGGGTCTGCTGGAAGGAAAGAAATACTACCGGAAGTTGTATTGCATTCTTCTGGGGTGACGACTTCAATTGCCGCCATCAGGTTAGGTAAGGAAGCCATGCTAAAGGGAATGCCACTAAATGTGCATCCGGTACCGTCAACAGTACGAACCAAGAGCTGGTAATCGCCCGGCTCCAGGAATTCATATGTTGAAGAAGGACCCCAGGTCATGCCAGCATCAATACTGAATTCAAGGTCTTCTCGCGCTGTTTGGAAGCGTACGTAGCCGGAGGCATTGTCGCAACCAGCGGAAGCAGATAGCTCAATATTGGGGACAATCTCTAATAACGGCCGGGTACAAGCAGTGTCGGCTATGGAAAGCGTTACCCTGCAAGGTCCGGCAGCACTACAACCCAATTGATCGACTACGCTAAAGGAGTAATCGCCCTCAACTAAATCACTTATTCTAATCAGGTTAGCACTGGTGACGGAGTCTCCGGAAACGGGGCCACCGTAAGAAATAGTATAAATACCGTTTCCACCTGATAAGGTAAGGTCGACAAAACCGTCCTGTTGCCCCGCAACGGAAACGGCCGTGGCCACACAAGATATTTGAAGAGAATCAGGTGCGGTGATGGTGACGGTGTCAGACCGCATACAACCGTTCCCATTGGTAATGTCAACCCAATAAGTTCCTGCAGGGAGATCGGTGCGGAGTTGATCTTCTGACCCATCTTCCCAGCGGTATTGGATTGGCTCAAGGCCACCTGAAATGGTGGCAACGATTCGCCCGTCACGGCTGTCTTGGCAATCTAATCGCAGCGATTCGGCATTAATGGAAGCAGTAAAGGCAGCGGCTTCGTCGATTACCATAAAGCTGTCGACTAAGCTACAGCCATTGTCATCCGTGATGGTTACCCAATAGGTTCCGGCATCGATGATGTTACTCAGTACGGCACCTTCAGCAATGCCGCCGGGAGACCAATCATAGTCATAATCTCCTGTGCCACCACTAGCCATTACAACGATTTGCTGAGGTCCACTACAGTCAACAGAGGTCACAACGGCGGAATCAATAACAAGAGGAGCGGGCTCGGGAACATTGATGGGTACCACAATGCTACAACCACTACCGTCGGTAATAGTGACAAAGTGTTCACCACTTGGTGTGGAGAAAATGGTTGGCGTATTCCCCACGCCAGGGATGCTCCATTCGTAGTTTAAAGGCTCCACAACGGTTCCAATTGATTCAACGTTTACTACGCCAGTTGCCCCATTACATAAAATGGGACTAAGTACCTGAATATTAGCGCTGAAAGGAATATCAGCGACGATACTATCACTTAATACCAGTGTGCAGCCACCTTGTGTAATGGTTACGGTATACCGACCTTCCGACAAATTAGTCAAGTCCTGGGAAGTTTCGTCATTGCTCCACCTGTAGGTTGTCGTCGTGGTACTATCGTGCTGGAGGTCGATAGCTCCAACGTTACCACAATTGATATTAGTGGTCTGTAGATTGGCCGTAATCATACCGCCTTGTTCCGTAAGTAGCATGCTTTCGATTGCACTACATTCACCGGAAGTAACCGTTACTGAGTAAAGACCTGGAGCAAGATTACGCCTGGTTGATAGGGTAGATGTACTGTCCGACCATCGATAGGTCGGATTAGGAAAGTCATCACTAACGCTAATGCTGATAGCGCCATTGGATACTCCACAAGTGGGTTGATTAACGGAAGTAGTCCAACTCAGTTCCGGTGTTTGTATAAGTTCAATCGTGTCTGTAACGGCACAACCATTACTGTCAGATACAGTAACGTAGTAAGTTCCCGCAGCCAGGCTGTCCCGTGATAATGCACCTTCTCCAACATCACGCCATACGGCTGTGTAGCCGGAGCTGCCACCGCTTGGGTTCAATTGGATTGTTCCCAGGGCGCGGCCGCAGGTACCGGGGAGGGTTGAAGGAGCAAGGACTAGCGTGTCTGGCGCATCGATCGTCGTGGTTGCGCTTGTACTACATTCGTTCTCATCAACAACGGTAACGGTGTAGGTCCCTGCCTGGCGATTCGGTAGGGTNTCGTTGGCCAGGGCTACTCCGTCGAAGAAGTAGGTAAAGCCGCCGTTACCGCCCGTCGCAGAGATGACGGCGTAGCCATCATCCCCTCCGATACAGTTCGGCGGGCTGGTGGTGAAGGTGA
>NZ_KB890420.1:0-60293 GCF_000373105.1 Neolewinella persica DSM 23188
CTGACTTACACGCTGACGGCGGGTGAGTTCACCGCTTCTAAGAAGATGGTGGTGGTTAAGTAAACTGCACATACCGGACGCTCAAAGGTCCCCTCGGGCCGCTTTGAGCGTCCTTGTACCGAAGCCCCGCTGCTCCTTGATGGAGCGGCGGGGCTTTTTTGTTTAGCTTATTGACCTTTACCGGATTCTTCAGCACTCGGGCTGAAGAACGAAGCCCCGTTACTCTGGAGAAGTAACGGGGCTTTATTCAGTATTGTACAGGTCAATGCATATCACATGCTATCAACCGTACTGGCCTGGACTTTATTAACGTAATCCCAGAAGGCGGCAACAGTAACGATTTTCCAGTGGCCGTCCACTTTTTCCATCAGTCTGACTTCCTGACTGATTTGGTAGGTCTCTTCTTTTTCATCGCTGTTATACTGCTCCCAGGTTAGGTGAGCTACCTGATTGCCGTAAAAGCGTTTTCGCAGGTTAAGGCGATTAACCTTAGGGTGTCCTTGAGTGCCTCCCAAGGTACTGGTGTTTTCCTTAATGTAGTTTCCGACGCGCCGGTCCACTTCACTCCAGCCAACTTTAGCGTCATAAGTTCCGTCCTGGTTGTTCCAAGCCTGAAAGGCGTAGTCTTCGTCCACCCAATTTTCCTTCCAGCAGTCGTAATCTCGGGCAAAGAAACAGGCAGTTTCGTTTTCGATTACTTTCATGATCGCCTCCAGCTCTGCTTCTTCATCGAAGGAAGCGTCGGCGGTCAGTTCTCCGGAAGCGGTCTTCGTGTCCTGGCAGGATGGGAAGCACAGGAAACAGAAGAGGGGGAGTAAATAAAATAATCTTCTCATGATACAGGATTTATTTTACTACGAAAAAATGTCAGATATGCAAGCGAGTTAGCGTTTAATATAGTCGGTTAATCGCATAATTGCAAATTAGTGCGTGGTTAAGGTTCCAAACTTTGGAAGTCTCCACCAGAGGCAATTCAGGGAAGGTGCATACCCGGGGGGAGGTCTTTGAACCATATGTACCCTAAAACCAGTCTGTACCCGAATTCTGCACCTGCGGTCGCGCCACTATAAATTGGAGCTGATGCTGAATGGAAAGCAGTAAGTTGATCTTCTGAACTATTGGGGGTGTCGAAAGATATTTAAAATTGGTTAACCAAAGCTTGGTTAACCAATTTTTAAATGTTAGATTTGTTTCGTGTTCAGGCACTTGGACGCCTTATGTCGATCGTTATGCTAGAAAATTTCAGTGAAATTAAAGTTGAGAGTCCGGTAGATGTGATCATCCGACAAGTTCGGGCACTGATTACTTCTGGGCAATTGGCCCCTGGCGACAAGCTACCGGCAGAACGTAAAATGGCGGAACGACTTGGAGTAAGCCGTGGCCATGTTAGGGACGCTTTACAGAAACTGGAATTTTATGGCATTCTTCGGACCCTCCCGCAAAGCGGTACCGTTGTTGCGGGAATGGGTATCACTGCGCTTGAGGGGCTGATAACGGATGTCTTGCAACTGGAAGAAAGTGACTTTGGTTCTTTGGTAGAAACCCGGGTGATGCTGGAGGTGCAGTGTGTTAAGCTAGCTGCTGAACGCCGTACGTCTGTCGATCTGGTTGAAATCCAGAGTGCTTTAGCTGCATATGAGGATAAAATCAAAGGTGGAGAATCTGCCGTTGAGGAAGATCTTATGTTCCACCTAAGTCTTGCAGATGCGAGTAAGAACGGGGTACTGAAATCCCTGATGATGGTCATTGCACCTGATATCATAGCAAGTCACACAAAATATAAGGTCTGTGACGAAAGAACTGAGTTAAAGGCCTTTTATGAGCACGAAGAAATACTTCGCTGCATCCGCAACCAAGACGTTGCTGCTGCAGAGAAAGCGGTGCTTCGGCATTTGAGAAATGTTACGGAATTCAGCGAAACGCTCCGTAATTCATAAGTTTTAAATCCGATCAACTTTTAAAATGAATTTCCTGATTCTCTGCAAAGGAGTCGAGTTCAAAAGACTGTCCGTAAAGCACAAGTGAATTCAAAGCTCCGGACTACAACTTTAAACAACTAATCAAATTTTTAAGTAAATGCAAAAAGCGATTATTATGCAAAACATGACAACTACGGTCAGCAAGCACATCATTCTGATGATGTCCCTTTTCTTGTCAATCACCATGATTTCATCTTGCGGTGAGGATGATGAAATGCCTGTAACGCCGACTCCTGACCCTTCAAGCGTGGTCGCTAATTTCACCTCGCAGGTTGATGCTGACAATTCATTGACGTACGCTTTCACGAATAACTCTGTGGTCAACGGAATTACCAATACCTCTTACACGTCTTCCTGGGACTTTGGTGGAGATGGAACTTCTTCTGAAGCCAGCCCTTCCTACACCTTCTCAGGAGAGGGTACTTATACGGTTACATTGACGGTAACCGCAACAGATGGAGAAACGGGTATGACGAGTGAAACAATTGAGGTTACCGCACCTAAGAACAGGTACGCTGTTATAGCTGACTTAGCCGACGATGATACTGGTGAGCTTCGGTATGTAGCGATGGATTCAATTCGCACAGGTAGAATCACATTCGACTATAGAGTAGCCCTAGGTGCTGCGGACGGTTTTATTAATGTTTCCGGCCCTTCAACAACTGGTGATTTTGCCCTTGTAGAAGTAAGGATCAAGGACGATGCCCCGCATGAATACCGAGAAGGAGCATCTGACGCTACTATTGCAAGTGCCACCTTTCCTGATCCAGTAGTTGATGTATGGGTTCCCGTTGAAGTAAGTTGGGTTGCCTCTGCTGATGGCTTGACCCCGCCAACGTTTAGCCTTTCAATGAACGGTCAGGTGGTGTCCACCGATGCGCTAAGTACTACTAACGGTGGTGCCGATGATGTAGCTCCTCATTTAGAGGCCACCAAAGATGGTGGTTACAACTTCCAGTGGAAATACAATTCGACTTCATCCACCTCTGATCAAGTTTTTCACGTTGATAATATCGTAATCTATTCTTCTGATTCAGGAACTGAGCAGGTAGCTTTCAGTGATGACTTCCAGGGCTATTCAGCAGGTGATAATTTGGATCCTGCGGATGCTGATGGAAATGTAATAAATGCTGAGTCCGTATACCATCCTAATTGTTCAGAAGTCACAGTGGGTGAAGATGATTAAGCTCTAATTAGCAGAATGAGCTATTTATGAGCTATTAGTTCATACAGTAAAGTGAGGAGCGTCTGGAAAGACGCTCCTTATTTTACACTGTGCTCAATGCCTTTTTCATATTGAAAGCTATCATTCGAACTAAGGGGTTGGTCCCAGTTATTAAAAGAAGTTTTACTGAGGCGATTATGCAATCGAAAACCCAGTCACTATTTTTTAAAAAAATATTTTATGAATTACTTTTCACAAAATTTTGCTGGGCGCACCAACAGGGTGCTATGCCTCCTTTTCATGTTCATGTGCTTGGCTACAACTGGTACTTATGCACAAGGAACCGTTAGTGGTACAGTTACCGATCAGGATGGTGAAACTCTAATTGGAGTTACTGTAGTGGTGCAGGGAACATCCACTGGTACAGTTACTGATTTCGATGGAACTTTCAGCTTAGAGGTTCCGTCCAATGCGGTTTTGGTATTTTCGTATACCGGATTTGAATCGCAAATTGTTCCTGTTAGCGGACAAACTCGCTTCGATATTACACTAAGTACAAGTTCAACGGTATTAGACGAAATTGTAGTAGTTGGTTATGGAAGTGTTCAAAAGAGTGACATTACGGGTAGTGTTGCTTCCGTAAAGGCTGAAGACATACAAGCTTTTCCCGTATTAAATGCCGGTCAGGCACTTCAAGGCCGTGCAGCCGGGGTGTCTGTTCAAACACAGAATGGTGGAGAGCCTGGAGCGGGTATTTCAATTCGAGTACGTGGTGGCTCATCACTCAATGCAAGCAGTGACCCACTTGTTGTGGTGGACGGTTTTGTTGGTGCTTCATTTCCACAACAAAACGATATAGAATCCATAGAGATATTGAAAGATGCATCTGCAACTGCAATCTATGGCTCAAGAGGGTCTGGAGGAGTTATCCTGGTTACTACCAAGAAAGGTAAGTCCGGAAAAGTAACCCTTGAACTCAATTCTAATTATTCCTTTCAGGAAACGACAAACAGGCTGGATTTGCTGGATGCCAGAGGATTTGCTCAATACCAAAACATGATCCGTACCAATGCGGGTGATGTCCCTTATTCTCAGGGATTAGCTGATACAGATTGGCAAGACGAAATTTACAGAAATGGAAGTACACAAAACCACCAGTTTTCTGTTTCCGGAGGAGGTGATAATGTTAATTACTACGTGTCTGGTACTTATTTTGATCAGGAGGGAATCGTTGTTAACTCTGACTTTCAAAAGATTCAGTTTTTAGCTAATGTAGATGCAAAAGTCAGTGATAGGTTGAAAATTGGATTGAACACTGTTTCTAGTCGAAGTGAGCAAAATGGTGTATCAACCCAATCGACGGGAAGTGATGCTATTGGTTCTGTAAACGGAGGAGGAGATGATGTTGTAGCCCTGGCTTTCAGGTTCTCACCGGATGTGGGAAGGTTCGATGAGAATGGAAACTTTTCTCAAAATACGGTGGGAGATGATATAGAAAACCCATGGGCGGTTGCTACACAAATAACCAATGAAACCAAAACAGATAACGTAAGAACCAACCTGTATGCTGATCTTCAGATATTTGATGGCCTGAGTTTTAAAACTACCTTTGGTTACAGAACTCAAAATAGTACGGAAGGATATTTCAAGCCACAATCTTTTCAGCTTTCTGCTGGTGGAGCGTTTTTGGAATCCGTAAAAAGAACAAGTATTCTTAACGAGAACTACTTAACGTATACCAAACCAGTCGGGAAAGGTAATTTAACCTTATTGGCTGGGCATTCCTATCAAAAAAATACTACAGAGGGACTTGAGGCCGGTGCCCGAGAACTACTGAGTGATGTGTTCTCATTCTACAACCTGGAAGCAGGTCAGATTGATCAGCGTACCGTTGATTCTCGTTTCTCAGAGTCTGAAATTGAGTCGGTTTTTGGACGATTTAACTTTGACTGGGATAACAAATATTTGCTTACCGCTACCGTTCGTAGAGATGGTGCATCAAACTTTGCTGCAAACAATAAGTATGCAATTTTTCCATCTGTCGCTTTAGGCTGGAAGATTTCGCAAGAAAGCTTTTTGGTTGACAACCCAACGATATCCAACCTCAAATTAAGAGCTAGTTACGGACTAACGGGTAACCAAGCCATCGGGCCTTACGAGTCACTTGCTATCTATCGTGTTCAGCCACCCACGGAAGTTGACGGTGCTTTTGGTGTAGATCTCGCTCGTGAAGCCAATCCGGATTTAAAATGGGAAACTTCATACCAGACAAATATTGGATTGGATCTAGGCCTGTTTCAAGGCAGGATAGCGATTAGTGCAGATTATTACAACATTGATACGGAAGACCTTTTAGCCGTAGACAGAGCTTCAAGTTTTTACTTAGGAACATCTGACCTGGACGTCCTTAGAAATGTGGGTTCCATCAATAATAATGGGTTTGAGTTTTCTTTGACTTCAACCAATATCAACACGGCAAACTTTAACTGGAAGAGTAATTTTAACGTGTCGATAAACAGGAGCGAGGTGGTGGAATTATCTTCCGGAACGGAAATCCTGGGCACCGGTGCTCCGGGTTACTTTGCTGGTGGTAACACTTACATACTGAGAGAAGGAGACCCCATCGGCCTTTTCTGGGGATTGGATTACCAAGGGGTATACCAGGGAGGGGATATTCCCGCAGGAACGGCTTTAGAAGGCAGGTCTTTCGACGGAAACGGGAACCCAATTCCCGGAGAACCATTATTCGCGGAGGTAGCGGATGAAGATGGCAATTTTGACGGTGTCATTAATGACAATGACAGACAGGCTATCGGTGATCCAAATCCTGATTTCACCCTTGGCCTTAGCAATAGCTTCTCTTACAAAGGCTTCGATTTGAACATCTTCTTCCAGGGGTCCTTAGGTGGGGATATTTATAACCTTACCGCTGTTCAATTGTACAATGGTGACAGTAATGCATTGACCGATATATTGAACTCCTGGACGCCAGAGAACACGAATACAGACATTCCTCGGGCCGCGGTCAGAGGTAGAGAGCGTTCCTCTCGCTTTGTAGAGGATGGAAGCTATTTAAGACTCAAGAACGTTGCCCTGGGCTATAATTTGCCATTGGCGGCTATCCAAAAGCTGGGATTCAGTTCTGCTAGACTTTCGGTAAGTGCACAAAACCTATTAACCTTCACCGGTTATTCTGGATTGGACCCTGAAGTAAGCTATTTTGGAAGCGGTGGCGAAAGCAGCGGAGATGATAACATCATTCAAGGGCACGATTATGGGAATTACCCCAATTTGAGGTCAGTAACGGTTGGTGTTAACTTGAAATTCTAAGGGACGTGAAATAAGCAAAACGTGTTCTTGATAAGACACTTTTTATCCTCACCGTTCTTAGGTTTTTTGCGGAGCACCGCTACGGAAAAAATTTTAAGGACGGTGAGGGCAAGACAGGACAGTCAAAAATGACGTTTTGTTTGTTTCGCGTTCACAAGTCAGATCAGTAATTAAAAGATAATTAAGATGAAAAATACTATAATTTTATTCGCACTGATATTTGGTCTATCAATTACGGCGTGTTCAGATCTAGAAGAAAACGCAATAAGTCAACTGGAACCGAGCGAACGGAGTATTGATTTAGCGACGGTAGAGACTACCATTAATGGTGCCTATGGCAATCAATCGGCTAGGGCACTCGAGTCGCGAGGAATGGGCTTGACGCTCATGTTACGTTCAGACATGGTAGCTATAGGAAACCCCACTACAGCAGCCGAAAGAATTGAGCATGATCAATTCACAGTCTCAGCTACTAATCCGTTGATATTAAATCCTGCGAACCCTGAAAGAAGTTTCTGGCCACGCCTCTATCAGATAATCCGGGGAGCCAACGAAACCCTTAGGGAGTTGGAGTTTGTTGAGGGAGAAGATCCTGTTGTTTTGGATGAGGTTGCTGGTCGGGCACGCTTCCTCAGAGGTTATGCATACTACCATTTGGTAAGACTCTTTGGAGATGTCCCTTACCTGGATGAGCAAACTACTACCGTTGAAGCATCAGTTGCGCCAAGAACACCTGTGGATGAAGTGTACGCAGGCATCATTGCGGACTTTGAATTTGCTAAATCGACTTTGCCGAATGTGCGAGTGGATAAATCGCGTCCCAGCAAATCGACGGCAGGTGCCTTTCTTGCCAGTGTTCACTTAACTCGTGGAGAATACCAATTGGCCTATGATGAAGCGACTGACGTCATTAATAATGCAGGTACATACGACTTGGCACTGGAGCCCGATTACCGTAATATTTTCCATGGCGTTAATTCCGATTTTTCGAAAGAGCCAATGTTTATCATTGATTTTGTAGCCACCAATATTAATGACGAATCAAGAGATTATATCGCCGCTTTTACCGGTTTTTATGGCCAGGCGACTTACTACGCCACGGGTGGATGGTCCGTTATGGTACCGTCTCAGGCGGTTTATGATACCTGGGAGGCGGGAGACTACCGGAGAGATGTTAATCTCGATGCAGAAGCTATTACTAACAATGGTACCGTGATTCCTTTCACAAGTTTTTCTAGCTTGGATCCTCGTAATACGAACCGCCCACATATTTCTAAATACACGGCTATGGCGGGTGATACGCCTCCGGCAAATACCAGCGGCCGGGATTCTGATTCTAACTACCAGCTAATGCGTTACGCCGAGGTGCTTTTGATCGCAGCTGAAGCTGCCATTGAACTTGGTAGAACCTCAGAAGCAGATGCATGGATCAACATGGTCAGAGAAAGAGCACGGAATGGCGACGGATCTAGTGCGCCTAGTGCGCAACCCGCAAACATTAGTGGGGCTACTATTGATGATGTGCTGGAAGAAAGAAGGTTAGAACTTGCCTTTGAGTTCAAACGCTGGTATGACATTGTCAGAAGACAATTAGGTGGCGAAGCGTTTGGCCCGAATGGTCTTGAATCTGAACTTATCGGTGCGCGGAACTTTGACCCATCCAGGGATTACTTGCTGCCAATTCCTCCCCTGGAAATTACGAATAACCCTAGCTTGACACAGAATCCTGGTTATTAGTCAAAACATTAATCAACCCCACTAGCGGTCAAGTTCATAAGCCTTCGAAGATTTAACGCTGGCAGCGTGGTGCTGGATCACTAACTAAAAGCCGATCATAGCCCCATAGCTACGTGAGGTTTTTAGTTGGGAAGTACAGCGCCGCGACGGCAAGTTAAATGGATGAATATTTATGAACTCGACCACCAGACATTCATTTGTCGAACTCCCCTAATACCGAAGGGGAGCCGCCCGTAATAAGCGGTCCCCTTCAGGGGTTAGCTGCGTTACTGCCTATGGCGGTCAGGCGAGTTAATCGTATTTTGTCTAGTAGCATAAATTATAAAATTTCCATTTATGAAAGCGCCATCTAACTATCGATTTCTAGGCTTTGAGTTAAAAGGTTGTTTTTTTAAACCTTTTTATTCTCGATGCATACTGCTGTTTTTTGCCTTGACTACATTCAGTTATTCCGCTACGGCACAAGATTTAGATCCTAACCTGCCACCAAGTGGAAATTTTGATCTTTCTTATTGGAAACTCACCCGACCGAATCAACAAGAAATAGGTGAGGACAACTTGTCAAACGGATTTGTAAGAGATGGTGAGTTTTACACTGACCCTATTACCGGAGCCATGGTGTTTTGGTGTCCTAACAATGGTAGTACTGGTGGCAGCACATATCCGAGGAATGAGCTAAGAGAAATGATTCGGGCTGGAAATACCAGCATTGCCACACAAGGAATAAATGGAAATAACTGGGTATTCTCTTCTTCCTCCATGGCAAATCAAGAAGCTGCCGGAGGGGTAGATGGAGTTATGACTGCCACTGTGGCGGTGGATTACGTGTCTGAAACTTCTGACGAAAGCCGCAAAATAGGCCGGGTTATAGTCGGACAAATACACGCTTCTAATGACGAACCCTGTCGAATATATTACCGCAAATTACCCGGGAATACAAAGGGTTCCATATACTTTGCACATGAGCCCACCACGGGAGCTGAGCAATGGTACGAAATGATTGGCAGCAGGGCTGACGGTGCGTCCGATCCGGAAGATGGAATTGCCTTGGGGGAAAAGTTTAGTTACGAAATTAAGGTGGTTTTCAATACCCTCACGGTAACGATAATGAGAGAGGGTAAGCCAGACGTTGTGCAGGAAGTGGACATGACAAATAGTGGATTTGCTGATGATTGGATGTATTTCAAAGCCGGAAACTACAATCAAAACAATGCTGGAGACCCTGATGAATACGCCCAAGTGTCGTTTTTTGCTTTAGATGTTTCGCACTCAGGTCCCGTCCCGCCAACGGGATATGATGCTCCAACTGACATTCCGAGGTTCCAACCTTTCTTAGCGGAATGTAAACTACAAGCTCCAAACAGTTCAACACTTCGTGCTCAAGATGCACTTGATGGCTACACACACCCTGATTGGTTCTACGTAGTTGATGGTGATAAGATACGATTCAATCAAACTGGTGAGAGCATGCGAACAGAACTCCGGTACGAAGAAAATTATGACGTCAACGAGGCCAATCGTTCTATGCATGCGAGACTTGATATTGCAGAGCAGACGTGTGAGCAGGTTACCGTATTGCAAATACACGACGATGCAAATGCAGGCCCCGGACCTAATAAGCCACTGCTAAGAATTTACAAGCACCAGGGTAGAATACCGACCAACCATTTATGGGCGGCCATCAAAACAGATGCCGCAGGAATAAATACGACCCATGTCGATCTTGGTGAGGATCCGGGAGGATATTTCACCTGTGCTATCCGATTGGTTGATGGAAGGATGATCATCGATTACCAGGGCGAGGAAAAGGCGAATGTGGATGTCTCATTCTGGACTTACCCCAGTTATTGGAAAGCAGGTGTTTACCTTCAGGATAATGGGGAGGCAACCGCTCATTTTGATGAATTGTTTGAGGGCGATGGTTCGCCACAAAACTATGTCCCATCGGTTAGTATTACATCTCCCGCTAATGGCACAAACTTTACACCAGGAAGTGATGTCGATATTTCCGTAGATGCAACTGATTCAGATGGTACAATTACAAAGGTTGAGTTCTTTGAAGGTAATACGTTATTAGGAGAAGACGCTACGGCTCCTTATTCATTTACCTGGTCAGGTGCAGCTGAAGGCGCGTATTCCTTAACGGCTAAGGCAACCGATAACGAAGGAGGGGCAAGGACAACCTTGAGTACCGAAATTACAATTAGTGAACAGGTCGATGTAACCGGAGTAGACCTGGTTGGGTCTTCTTCCGCAGTTATAGTTGGTAGTTTCCTGCAGTTGGAAGCAGTCGTTTCTCCCGCAAATGCAACAAACCAAAATGTTGTGTTTATCTCTGATGATCCGAATATAGCTACAGTGGACGAAAACGGCTTGTTGACCGGAGTTTCAGAAGGCGTAGTGACGGTCACGGTGACGACTGCGGAAGGAGGATTCGTCGATTCAGGTTTGGTGTACGTTGTGACTCCTTCAACGGAGTTTAACTGGGCACTGAATCAGCCAATTGCGGGTACAGGTACTCCCGACGGAGCAAATACTCCTGATAAACTTGTGGATGATAATACCAATTCTAGATGGTCCGTACAGGACTTTCCGCAATCAGCCACAGTTGATTTATGGCAAGATATTACGATAACTCAAATTGAAGTTACCTGCCATGAAAGCAGAGCGTACCAGTTCATTGTTGAAGGAGCTTTAACTGCAGATGGGCCTTTTACCACCATCGTTGACCGGTCAAATAATACCACACCAGGTGCTCCCACCGCACCAATTATTAATATCGTTGACAGCATTGAGGCCAGGTTTGTAAGAATAACCGTATTGGGTGCAGATGTGTACATGGGTCCGTGGGTTAGCCTTACTGAGCTGAGAGTATTTGGTGAAGGCGATGAGCGTATTGTAAATACAACAGAACCGTTGCTCAATCCGATGCAATTAATTCCTAATCCTGCAACGTCCATCGTGACGATCAATGGAGCGGAAGAATACCAAACCGTGTCGGTTTATGATCAAACCGGAAGAATAGTCATTCATCGAAGCATTGATAATGAAACATCACTAGATGTAAGTGGTCTTAAAGCTGGTATGTATTTCATCAAACTTGAGGGTAATAGCAGACCTCAGGTCTCCAAGCTTATCAAGCACTAGTGCGAAAGATTTTACCATTTCTTAGGCTTGAGCTACCTGCAGGCTGTTGCAGGAGGCTTTTTCCAAAGTGAAATACTACGAATTAGAGGTAAGCCATTAACATCGGCTCCCTGCTCTTACACCTTTCCCCTTCGGGGACCCACGCCTGCGGCGTGGGCAGGGCCCTTGCACCTGCGGCCGCGCCCACCCAGGAAGAGACCGCCGGAGGCAACCACGAAGTGCACCAGCGAAGCTAAAAAGACTAACGAGTTTAGTATATACATTTCAGGAGGGGTACCCAATGTTAATCCTGCCGGTACCTGCTCCTGCTTTAAACTTTACCACCTAACTATGTTGAGATACACCACCTTCCTGATACTGTCCTTGTTTCTAACCGGCTGCGGTGAAGAAGGAGGTACCGTAAACGACGCCGAATCACTGGCCGCTGCCATTAAAGCCGCCCAGCCCGGTGACGTGATCAAATTGGCCAACGGTACCTACAACGGCCTGGAAGTGATTTTCACGGGCGTAGGCACGACGGATGCACCAATTACACTTACGGTGGAGGAAAAAGGCCAGGTCTTTCTGGAGGGCCAGTCTTTCCTCCAGATGTCAGGCGAGCACCTTAAAGTTGAGGGCCTCGTTTTCCGTAACGGTTTTACGCCCGTCAGCGAAGTGATCTCCTTTCGTACCGGTAAAGAGGACATTTGCAATAATTGCCGGGTAACGGAATGTGTCATTGATAACTACAACCCCGCTGAACGTTTCGACTCCGATCTTTGGGTGGCCCTTTACGGTAAAAACAACCGTTTCGACCATAACCTGCTGACCGGCAAGCGTAACCAGGGCGTTACCCTGGCCGTACGGCTGGATACGGAGGCAAGCCGGGAGAATTTTCACCAGATTGACCACAACTATTTTGGCCACCGGCCGGTACTTGGCTCGAACGGCGGCGAATCACTCCGGATCGGTACCAGTCATTACTGCGAGAGTAACTCCAATACCCTGGTGACCTCCAACTACTTCTATCGTTGTGACGGGGAGGTGGAGATTATCTCCAATAAGTCCGGCCAGAATATCTATCAGGGAAATACCTTTTTTGAATCCAAGGGCACCCTCACCATTCGTCACGGCAACGAGGTAACCATTAAAAACAACTTCTTCTTCGGCAACGGCGTAGAAAATACCGGAGGTATTCGCATCATCAACGCCAAACAGACGGTAGTAAACAACTACGCCGAAGGCCTGACGGGTTACCGTTTCCGAAGTGCGCTGACGGTGATGAATGGCGTACCCAATTCTCCGCTTAACCGTTATGTTCAAGTGACGGATTCGGAGGCCAGCAATAATGTATTCATCGATTGTGACAACATCCAGTTCTGTGTCGGCAGTGATGAAGAGCGGTCCGCCGTACCGGAAAACTGTAAGGTGGCAGATAACGTATTCGTGAACCGGAAGCCAGGAAAGATTTTCTCCGTGTTTGATGACATCAGCGGCATCACCTTTACCGGTAACCTCCTCAGCCCGGGCATCGAGCCGCTACAGACGGAAGGGTTTACCACCCGGGAAATTGAATTGGAAGAGGCGGCTAACAGCGTTGAGATTCCATTGAATACAACCGCAGGAGACAGCGTTCGTGCGGGCATCCCCGCTATGGCTACCCCTGAGAATACCGGTGTAAGTTGGTATCCCCGCCCACAGGAAGAATTGTTCTTTGGTGGCGGTAAAGTGATTGAAGTACAGGCCGGAACCAACACCCTCTGGGAGGCGGCTAAAAACGCAGGTACCGGCGACATTATTCGTTTGACCGAAAGCGGTGAATACCTGCAAACCAAAAGTCTCGACCTGACGCACCCGATTATTGTGGAAGCGGCACCCGGCCTTACCGAAAAGCCAGTGCTGCTGTTCGAAAAAACAACCCTCTTTAACATCGAAAATGGCGGTGGCCTTACCCTACGCGGCGTTAAGGTCGATGGGCGCGAATGCAACGACCGCCCGCTCAACGCCGTGGTACGCACAAGTCGCTATTCGATGATCCGGAACTATAAGCTTTTTATCGAGGATTGCGACTTCGTCGACCTTAACATCAACCATAGTTTCAACGTGCTCCAGGTGTTTAAAAATACCATGGCAGACTCGATCGTGTTACGCAACTCCAGCTTCCGCAACATCACTGGCAGCGTATTGGCGCTGGATAAGGAAACGGACGACATTGGCGTTTACAACGCCGAAAATGTTGTGGTAGAAAACTGCCTGTTCGATGACATCGGCCAGGCTGCCATCGTCCTGCACCGTGGCGGTAGTGACGAGAGTACGCTTGGCCCGAGAATAACCGTCGATCACTGCACCTTCGATGAGATCGGTAGTGATAAAAAGTGGAACAAGAGCGGAGCCGCCATCCGCCTACATGGCGTACAACTTGCACAGATCCATAACTCAATTTTTGACGACTCCGCGCCCTTTCAGCTGCATCTTGTAGTAGGCGAACCAGTGGTGATGTTAAAAAACACCGTATTCTCCGGAGGAACAAAGCTGGAAGATAATGGGGAACCTTACCGCACCGAAAATCTGCTGCTGGGCGCACCGGAACCGCTGACTAAAATGGCCGATGGTACGGCTATCGGAACCAAATTAAGCGAGTAAACTAATGCGGAAATACCTCCTGCTTTTCTTTGTGGTTATTGGTATGTGGTCTTGTACTGGCAAGTCGGCAGAATCGGTACATCCCCCGCTGTTTGCGGAGGAGTTGGCGCGCACGCAGGTGCAGATCGACGGTTTTATGGAGCAGGGTTTTGAAGTCCCGACGCCAAAGGATATGGCCGGAGGCTACACCCACGAAGTCCACAAACAAAACTGGAAGACGCTACAGGGAGCAGCAGCCCTTTACCGACATACGGGGGAAGAACGCTACGCTGAGTTCGTTCGGGATATTCTGTTGGAATACGCTGCTGTCTACCGTTCCTGGCCGATCCATCCTACCGATCGTTCTTACGCCACGGGCAAAATCTTTTGGCAATGCCTCAATGACGCCAACTGGCTGGTATACGTCAGTCTTGCTTACAACGATATCTACGATTGGCTGGATGAAGCCACCCGGAAGAAGCTTAACGAAGAACTCTTCCGACCCATGGCGGACTTCCTCTCCGTCGAGAACCCGCAGTTCTTCAACCGTATCCATAACCATAGCACCTGGGGGAACGCTGCCGTAGGGATGATCGGGTTGGTGATGGATGACGATGAGTTGGTCCAACGTGCTTTGTACGGCATCCCCGTTGATCAATTACCTGATGATCTGCGCGACGACGATGCAGGGCTGATTAAATCCGAAACCGGCCGCGCTGGGTTCCTCGCTCAACTGGACTTATCCTTCTCGCCAGACGGCTACTTTACCGAAGGGCCATACTACCTGCGTTACGCGCTGTCGCCCTTCCTGCTTTTCGGCCGGTTGCTGGCCGATAAACGGCCCGACATAAACGTGTTGGAATACCGCGACGGTATCCTCGGCAAAGCCATCTACGGTATGCTTTCTCAGGCAGGCCCTCAGGGAGATTTCTTTCCGCTGAACGATTCCCAAAAGGGGATGTCTGTTTATGCTCCTGAGGTGGTAAAGGCAGTAGACTACGGTTACTTCTATTACGGTAAGGACCCGGAGTTGCTCTCCATTGCTGCCCGGCAGGGCAGTGTAACGCTTGATGCCGCCGGTCTGGCAGTAGCCGCTGCCATCGATGCAGATAAGGCCCAACCTTTTCGCCCCGCTTCAGTAGCTTATACTGATGGCCCGGAGGGTACCGAAGGTGGTGTTGGCGTACTTCGGGCCGACGGCGTGGATGGTCAAACCTCTACCTTGGTCATGAAGTACTCTGCGCAGGGGATGGGACACGGCCATTTTGATAAATTGGCGTACTCTTTCTACAATGAAACTGGTGAGGTCATTCAGGATTACGGCGCGGCGCGATGGGTCAACATCGACCAAAAAGGCGGTGGCCGCTACCTGGAGGAAAACAACAGCTGGGCCAAACAGAGCGTGGCGCACAATACGCTGGTCATCGGAGGAACCTCTCATTACAACGGAGACATTCGTATCGGAGAGAAATTCCACCCGGATCGATACGCTTTTGTTGCGGATGATGCAGGTTTACAGCTGATCAGCGCAAAGGCTAACAACGTTTACCCCGGGCGCGAGCTACACCGTAGCCAATGGCTGCTGGCCGATCCGGCCTTTGCTCAACCGCTACTGATCGATGTTTTCCGGTCTAAGGGTTCTGTTGCTGCCACTCATGATCTGCCTACCTGGTACCATGGGCAGCTGCTGCAAACGAATTTCCCCTACGTCACCAGAAATACCCTGGTTTCGCTGGGCGAGAAACATGGTTACCAGCACCTTTGGACGGAAGCTTCCGCACGGCCGGATACCAATGTATTACGGATAAATTTCTTCAACGAAGGTGTTTTCTACACCCAAAGCTCCGTTGCCCGGCCGGGGGATGAAATGCTGTTCGTCAGGCTTGGTGCCAACGATCCGGAATTCAACCTGCGCAGGGACCAGGCATTTATCCACCGACGGCCAGGCGTAAGTACTACAACCTTCGTTTCCGTACTGGAAACCCACGGTGACTATGATCCCCGGGAGGAGGTAGCCAGAGATCCTTACGGTCACGTCACGGAGGTAAGCCTGCTGGTCGACTCCGAAGCCTACACGGCAATCTCCTTTAAGCATGAAAATGGGACGACGTGGCGTCTCCTCCTGGCGAACCAGGATGCTACTGGTAACGCAAACCACGAACTTACCATTAATGGAACGGCCTACCGCTGGTCGGGCGTTCATCACCTGATAAAAATCGATTAATGCAAGCAAGTAAAGAATTCATCTTTGGCCAGGACATTCCCTGGGAAGAAGTTGGCCCTGGCCTGAAACGGCAGATTATGGGATATGACGATAAGATCATGCTGGTTAAAGTGGACTTCCAGCCGGGGGCCGTTGGGCAGCTGCACGAGCACTACCATAGTCAGGTAACTTATGTTGAAAGCGGTGCTTTTGAGATGACGATTGGCGACGAAACGAAAATCATCCGTGGCGGTGATTCCTATTATATCCCCCCTCACGTGATGCACGGCTGTGTATGCGTGGAAGCAGGTGTACTGATCGATGTATTCAGCCCACACCGGGAAGACTTCATGGATGCAATTCCGAAAACATGAAATTAAGCGGACTCAGATGGTGGGTAGTAGGGCTAATCGCTCTGGCCACCGTCATTAACTACATTGACCGACAGTCACTTAATGTGCTCTGGCCGGAAATATCCGTTGATCTTTTTCCGGATAAAACGGACGATCAGCGCAAAGAGATATACGCTTTCATCTCAGTGGTTTTTGTGTTTTCCTATGCCTTCGGACAAGCGCTGTTTGGTAAGATCTTCGACTGGATAGGTACGAGATTTGGCTTCGTCTTGTCTATCGGGGTCTGGTCATTAGCTACGGCCCTGCATGCAGTTGCGTCTAGCGTAGCGAGTTTTGCCTTCTTCCGATCTATTCTCGGCATAGCCGAGGCTGGTAACTGGCCGGGAGCCACCAAGGGGAATGCGGAATGGTTTCCGACTAAGGAGCGTGCGCTTGCTCAGGGGATTTTTAATTCCGGGGCGGCCATTGGAGGCATTATTTCCATTCCACTTATCGCCTACCTCTCCATCCACTTCGGCTGGAAGACCATTTTCGTCCTCGTAGGACTTGCAGGTTTATTGTGGCTGATCCCGTGGATGGTACTGGTGAAATCGCCGCCAAAGTCACATCCCTGGATAACGGAAGAGGAGCGGCAATATATTCTCACCGGGCAGCAAAACCAGGACCTTGACGAGGATGGCGACTTCGACGAAGGGTACAACCCCGATACGATCACCATGCTCTCTCACAAGGAAAGCTGGGGTGTCATTATTGCTTCGGCGGTAATTGATCCTATCTGGTGGTTATTCGTTTTCTGGATCCCCATTTATCTCTCTGAGGTATACGGTATGGATGTTAAGACCATTGGTATTTACGGATGGGTTCCTTACGTGGGAGCTATGTTCGGTGCCTGGTTCGGGGGGCTTTTGGCCCAAAACCGGCTTAGAGCTGGTTGGAACGTAGACCGAACCCGTAAACTTGTCATCACTCTGGGGTGCGTCATTATGCTGCCAGCCCTGCTGGCGATGTCGAATCCAGGCGCTCCGGTTACCGCCGTATTGCTTATGGCCACCATTCTTTTTGGTTTCCAAACGGCGATTGGTAACGTACAAACTTTGCCCAGCGATCTATTCGGTGGCAAAACAGTGGGAACCTTGGCCGGGCTGGCAGGTATGGCTGCTAAGCTGGCTGTTGCCGCACTGACTTCATTAGTTCCCTGGTTAACTTCTGGAGGAAACTATACCCCTGCTTTCATTATCGGTGCGGCCCTGGCCTCCATCGCCATTGCAAGCGTCTGGATTCTATGTCCTAGAATAGAACCTTTAAAACCATTGAATACTTAAAAATAGGATTATGGATTTTTCAGGAAAAACAGCCATTGTAACCGGTGGCGCCCGTGACATTGGTCGCGCAATCTCTCTCAAACTAGCCAGCCACGGTGCCAATGTGGTTGTCAACTTTTTTAACAAATCCTCTGATGCTGATGAAACCATTCGGCTTATCGAAGCGGCTGGTGGCAAAGCCATTGCTGTGAAAGCAGACATGACTAAGTGGGAAGACTGCCAACAACTGGTAGCTGCTGCCCGCAAAGCTTTCGGTGAAGAGATTCATTACCTGGTCAATAACGCCGGTGGGCTCGTCGCCCGGAAGAAACTTATGGAAATGGACCTGGAGTTTTGGGATACGGTGATGGACCTCAATTTGAAGTCTACCTTCATGATGCATAAGGCAACGGTGCCGTACATGCCACAGGGTAGTGCTATTGTCAACCTCGCCTCTCAGGCGGGTCGTGATGGTGGAGGCGGCGGGTCTGCCGCTTACTCTACTTCGAAAGGAGGAGTGATGACTTTCACCCGGGCCATGTCTAAAGAATTGGGCCCTGATGGCATTCGCGTCAACGCCGTTTGCCCGGGAATGATCGATACTACTTTCCACGATACCTTTACCACAGACGCCGTCCGGACCATGGTAGCTGGTAATGTGCCACTGCGGCGGGAAGGAGCTGCCAGCGAAGTAGCTGGTGCTGTTGCCTCCCTGCTGTCTGAAGATACCTCCTACATCAACGGTGCAAACGTGGACATTAACGGAGGTCTGGCTTTCTCATAAACCTCAACTATCCACCTCAAAATAAAAATTATGCCACGTATTGTCACCTTCGGCGAAATCATGCTTCGTCTAAGCCCTCCCGGTTGGAAACGATTTTCTCAGGCCGACACTTTCGACGTCATTTATGGCGGTGGAGAAAGTAACGTAGCCGTAACCCTCGCTAATTACGGAATGGACGCCCGGTTCGTCACCCGGATACCAAAAAACGACATCGGCGACTGCGCCATGAATGCACTTCGGGGCCGTGGCGTTGATTGCAGTCATGTTGTACGCGGCGGCGACCGTCTGGGGATATACTTCCTGGAAACCGGTGCGATGCAACGTGGTTCTAAGGTCGTCTATGACCGGGATCATTCGGGGATGGCTACTATCGAGCCAGGGGAGATTGATTGGGACGCCGTATTCGAAGGGGTTGACTGGTTTCACTGGACGGGGATCACCCCGGCGCTGAGCCAGACAGCTGCCGACGCTTGCCTGGAGGCTTGCCAGGTTGCAGCAGCCAAAGGGATCACCATCTCTACCGATCTGAACTACCGCAAGAAATTGTGGAACTATGGTAAATCACCACAAGAGGTTATGCCCGCCCTGGTGGAACACTGCGACATTATCCTGGGGAACGAGGAAGACGCCGAAAAGCATTTCGATATCCATCCGGAGAGCGTCGATGTCACCAAAGGAGATACCATGGATCCGGAAGCCTACCTACCGGTTTGTAAGGCCCTGATGGCAAGGTTTCCGAAAGCGAAAAAAGTTATTACCACACTACGTGGTTCCGTCTCCGCCAGCCACAATACCTGGTCGGGCGTGATGTGGGACGGAGAAAAAATGTATACCGCACCAACGTACCAACTGAGCCACATCGTGGATCGGGTAGGGGGAGGCGACAGCTTCATGGGCGGCCTTATTTACAGCCTCCAGACCTGGCCAGACGATGACGCTACGGCCCTGCGTTTTGCCGTGGCTGCCTCAGCTCTTAAGCACTCTATCTTCGGAGATGCCAACCTCGCTACTGTAGAGGAGGTGTTGGCGCTGATGGACGGAGATGGATCTGGGCGGGTGAGCAGATAATGTGGTTCTCCCGGTATCTCAAAGAGGCCCCGTTGCTCCCGAATGGAGTTGCGGGGCTTCTTATGTGGCAAAAAATGACCTATCCCCGTCGCGCCGTTCTGGTCATAAGTTACCTCCCTTCCCGTATCTTTCCCACCTTCCGACAACCCGGAAAGCTTACATGGAGACCTGTGAGAAACCTGATTTTATTGCTGCTGCTGATTGGTGCCGGACAGCTTACTGGCCAGAATTATTATGTGATGATTATTAAAGGTAAGGTAACCTACGAGGGCAAAGAGTTGCGACCCAAGAGTAAGATTACCACAAAGGGGCAGTCGCGCTTGATCGCTTTAGGTTCCCAATCGTAGCCGCTCCGTCTTATGAGGCGTTTGCCGATTTATCACAGCCGCCCATTGATTTGCCGCGGAGAATGGCGATGTAGTTGAGTGTAGACAATAATTCTGTAAAAGTAATACGGCGCGTGGTATTCCGTAAAGCGTTGGGACTGGGGGAGGAGTATAGAAGGTGGGCGAGGCCGCAGGTGCAATGAAAAGGATAAAATAGCATTCGGTCCATTGTCAAATCCCCGGTTGAGGGCTGGAAGATGCTTAACGGGACATATTCAGGAGGGGATAGCTTCAACTGGATTTTGCAACCTAAAACCCCCTAAGTAACATTACCTTTGCACCCGCAAAGATTGATACCCCATGAAGTTCGACGTTAACACCATTGATAAGAAGTGGCAACAGTACTGGAAGGAACATAAAACCTACCGTACCTCCACAGAGACCACGAAGCCTAAGTTCTATGTGCTTGATATGTTCCCGTATCCTTCCGGAGCGGGGCTGCACGTAGGGCATCCGCTGGGGTACATTGGTTCTGACATCGTGAGCCGCGTGAAGCGGCAACAGGGCTTTAATGTATTGCATCCGATGGGCTTTGACTCGTTCGGCCTGCCGGCCGAACAGTACGCCATCGATACTGGCGTACACCCAAGTGTGTCTACGGCGGTGAATACCAAAAGGTACCAGGAGCAGATGGAATCCCTGGCCCTGAGTTTTGATTGGGACCGTGCCGTTAATACCTCCGATCCGAACTACTACAAATGGACACAGTGGATCATCACCCAGGTATTTGAAAGCTGGTACGATCAGGCGGCGGATAAGGCCCGTCCAATTGCTGAACTCATTGCTCATTTAACCTCCCATGGCACCCGCGATCTCGCCGCCGCACAAACTGAAGCACTTGACCTGACGGCTGAACAGTACAAGGCGATGTCTGCCAAAGAACAGTCAGACGTACTGATGAACTACCGCATGGCGTACCGCGGTGTCAGCTTCGTGAACTGGTGTGAAGCGCTGGGAACAGTACTCGCTAACGACGAGGTAAAAGACGGTCGCTCAGAACGCGGTAACCATCCCGTGGTCCAAAAGCCGATGGTGCAGTGGAAACTCCGCATCACGGCCTACGCCGACCGGCTGCTCGCCGGCCTCGATACCGTTGATTATTCCGATGGACTGAAAGCTCAGCAACGTAACTGGATCGGCCGTTCTACCGGTGCCCAGGCGTTCTTCGATATCGAAGGCACGGATAAGAAACTGGAGGTCTTCACCACCCGTCCGGACACCATCTTCGGAACTACCTTCATGGTTGTTGCGCCAGAGCACGATCTGGTGCCGGAGTTGACTACCACCGAACAGGAAAAAGATATTGCTGACTACCAGGCCTACGTCGGTGCACGAAGTGAGATCGACCGGCAGGCGGAAACCAAGGTGACCGGTGCTTTTACCGGCAGCTACTGTATCAACCCCTTCACCATGAAACGGGTGCCGATCTACATTTCTGAGTACGTACTGAAAGACTACGGTACCGGCGCCATCATGGCCGTGCCGAGCGACGACGACCGGGATGAGCGCTTTGCCAATAAGTTTGGCATCGAGATCATCGACGTGATCGATAAAAGTAAGTACCCGGGGGCGACCAATAAGGATAAAGTCGGCATCATGATCAACTCCGATTTTCTCAACGGAATGGAGGTGCCGGATGCGATTAAAGCAGCTACCGACAAGCTGGTTGAAATGGGCCGCGGAGAAGGACAGGTTAATTTCCGCATTCGTGACCTCCTCTTTAGCCGCCAACGCTACTGGGGGGAGCCCTGGCCCATCATTTACGATGTCAACGACATCCCCCACGTTGTAGCTACTGAAGACCTCCCGGTGGAACTGCCACCAATGGAAGACTTCCGTGCGGAATCCGGCGTATCCCCTCTGGAACGCGCTACGGAATGGAACGTGACTCCGGCCGGCCGCCGGGAAACCGACACCATGCCAGCTACCGCCGGCTCCAACTGGTACTACCTCCGCTATATGGACCCGACCAACGATAAAGAATTCGTTGCCGGTGAGGTGGTGGACTACTGGCAAGACGTTGACCTCTACGTAGGAGGTGCCGAGCACGCCGTCAGTCACATCCTTTACAGCCGGCTGATCCATAAGTTCCTTTTTGACCTGGGCAAAGTGCCTACGCGCGAGCCCTACAAGAAACTGTTGAACCAGGGGATGATTGGGGCGCCGATTGTAAGCATCCACCTGGGCATCATGCTGACCGAAGATGGACAGCGGCACCCCGTTTGGGTCGGTGACCATATTGCTGAGAATACACCGCTGGAAGTGGATGGCCTGGGCAAGGGCCATCTGGTGCTTGATGAATCTTCGGGTACGCGGAAAGTTCCGTTACGGATGGTCGAAGAGACCAGCGTGGACAACGAGCCCAGCTACCGTATTTACAAAGAAGCTATTGACGCCCTGTCGGCTGATGAGGCCCAGGATGCCGCTTACTTTCGTACCATTCTCCAACAGGCAGATACCTTCCTTTGGGAAACCGATAAGGAGGGGAAACAGTACCTGGAGCTTAGTTTCCAGATGGGGAAGATGTCGAAGTCGAAGTATAACGTTATTACTCCCGACGACATCTGTGCCCGCTACGGTACCGACTGTTTCCGGATGTACGAGATGTTCCTCGGCCCCATCGACCAGGCGAAGCCCTGGAGTGTGAGTGGCATCGATGGTGTTTACCGTTTCTTGCGCCGGTTCTGGAACCTGTTTGTGGACGATAACGACACACTGAACGTCTCCAACGACACAGCCACCAAGGAAGAGATGAAGGTGCTGCACACCCTGATCAAGAAAGTGACCGAAGACATCGAGAAGCTGAGCTTCAATACCTGTGTTTCTGCCTTTATGGTGGCTGCCAACGACCTGAGCAAAGGAAAGGGCAAATGCGATAAGCGGGCAGTCCTCGAACCGATGGTTCGGCTGATCGCGCCTTTCGCGCCGCACATTGCTGATGAGCTTTTTGCTGCGCTTGGCGGAGTAGGAAGCGTTCATCTTGCACCGTTCCCCGAAGTGGAAGAGAAGTGGTTGGTAGAAGACAGTTTCACTTACCCGATTGCCTTCAACGGCAAGACCCGGTTGACGCTGGATTTTCCCGCCGGAGCTTCTAAAGCAGACATCGAGGCGGAAGCTAAGGCACATCCCGACGTGGCTAAGCACCTGGATGGAAAGACCATTCGCAAGGTGATTGTGGTGCCTAAGCGGATGGTGAACTTTGTGGTAGGATAGAGAGGTAGACGAAAACTTGCTTCGCTCGTTTTCTTTTAGACGGCCTTCGGCCTTTTAGACTACCGCACGGCTATGCTCTCTCCGCTCGTGGGGCTGGTTACCCGGAATTATTGATTTTGCAAGAGAGAACCGGCTCTATACTGGACTTAACCCCTGTGGATTTATCGTTGTTATTTGGAACGCACTACAAGCATAGACAACTCTGTGCTCCCTCTGTGCATCCCTCCGCGCTTTCCTCTGTGAGAACTATCAGCTGCGTAGCAGCCTCTGCCATAAGGCTGATTCATTTACTCAAAATCAATAAGGCCGCACGAGCGAAGCGAGCTTACCCATGCGGCAGCACTGCCAGACTACTAAGCGCGCCTAACTATCGTTATAACAGTTTTTTATCAGTAGAACCGTAGCTTTGTTACGACCGAAGCCTGTGGTAATAAGCAATATTACCTTGCCCGAACTACCCAGGCCCTATTCCCGTTCCAAAAGAGCTGCCTGATCCGGACAATCATCCCCCGGTGGTAGTATAAAGATGCTGAAGAAAATACTCCGGTGGTTATTAATACTCCTGTGCGTTGTGGTCCTGCTGGTGGTCATTGCGGTGGGTGCGCTGGTGTGGTATGTGAATGCCAACCAGGATAAGTTTGTGGAGGATTTGTCTGAAAAGACGGGATTGGAAATTTCACTCCGCAAAGCTGAGTTTAAAGTGTTTACTACTTTCCCCCGAATAACGGTCGGGATCGACAGCCTGGTCGTCAGAGATCCGAACCGGCCGGCAACGGAGCCTGCCGTCATCTCCGCTGGTCGGTTGAGTGGAACCGTATCGGTGAGGAAGCTGCTGCGGGATACCCTGCAACTCGAGCATTTCGAACTTCACAATGGGGGTGTTTATGTTTACCGGGACTCCTTAACAGGTTTCAACTTTGGTGACCTGCTGAAACCCAAAACGGGCAAAGAACCTAAAAAGCGTAGTCCGCTAAACCCCACTTTTGATTGGAATGGGGTAGGGGTCGCGGTGTCCAATGTCTCCCTGAGTTATTTGTACCCCCACCGCTTTAAGTGGATGGCGGTTGACGTGGATTCGCTGCATACCACGGCCTTTAGAAATACTGCAGGGCAGCTGACTTTTGCCACAGACCTCGAAACCAATATTAAAGGCATTGCTTTCAATACCCGCCTCGGGGCCTACCTGGTTGATGCTCCGGTGAGTGGACAGCTGGAAATAGTTCGGCGAGACTCCAACTGGTCTGTAGCCCCCGTGGAAGTTCAAATAGGTAGCCAACAGCTTACCATTTCCGGAGAAATCGGACGGAAGGGAAATACGGATATTCATCTGTTTCTGGACAATGAAGCACTGGATTATGAGGCAACCCGTGCTTACCTCCCGGAAGTGCTCCGGGAGCGGTTGGGGCAATACCACGTCTCCGGCCCCTTTGCGGTCAGGACCGAAATACTGGGCGGGCCCCGTATCGGCCTGGACCCGGAAATCACCGTTGATTTCCGACTTGACGGCGGAGATTTCCATTTTCAGAAATTCAACTTTTCGGGCGTTCACACTTCGGGAACTTTTGTCAACCGCCTGGAAGAAGCCGAGGGAGGTATTCCCGGGAGTAAGAAAAACTTGCGCATAGAGCTTGATTCCACCAGGGGCTATTTAGGGCAACTGTTGGTGGAGGCACCACATGCAATCCTGCGAGGGACGGAAGGAGACACCCGCCTGACGGCACCCATGCATTTTAGCGGCCCCACTTCAGTGATTAACGATCGGGTAGGTACCAGGGATTTTTTCTTTAACCGGGGCCGGTTCTCTCTTGATACTCATATTGATGCTTCGTTAAATTCACCGGAAGAGATAATTACCACCAGTGATGGCAGGCTCTCCCTCCGAAACCTTAACGTGCATTACCGGCCTGCGGGCCTGCGGTTCCCGTTTCAGTCGATTGCCCTAAGCAAACAGGAGGATGACATCCGTTTTAAACTGCAGAGTGGTGTATTGAAGACCGGATTCATTTTTGGACTGGAGGGCACCCTGGACAACCTGTTACCGCTTTTGCTCGATCGCCCGGCAGACAGCATCCGAACAGACGTTTCGCTGGTCGCTCCGCGACTCGATTGGACAAACTTCCTCGCGATATTCGGGGAGGAAGGCTACTTTGAAACGGCAGGAACCGGGGAGAGGACAAACAACCTACCACAGAACGAGTCGATGAAGACGGCACTGTTGGGATTACAGCGCACCTTCCGGCCACGGATTAAAGCACATTTCGATACCGTCGCCTATTATGACGTCTTTGCCTTAACCGACTTTACCACCGGACTACATTTTTATCGGGATACCCTTATTTTGGACAAAACAACCTTTGCCTGGGAAGACAGTGAACTCGCTTTCGGTGCGCGCCTGGGGTTAGGACAAAAACAGGAGACGCCTTTCCACCTGAATGTGCAGGCTGAGCACCTCAACCTGAACCGACTCCGGCCCAGCCTGGAGTATTTTGGGCTGAGATTGCCAGCCGGGTTGGACTCCTTGCCGCAGGACCTGAACATTGATTTTGTCCACCGGGGAATCATCAGCGATACCATTGGTATAAAAGCTGGCTCCAATGTTGGGGAGCTAATCTTTGATGATGGCGCTGACGATCTGTTTACTGGCACACTGGGATATGCTCCCGGTCCGGAAGGGCTGCAGTCTCGTCTGGAATTGGGCGGCGACCCTCAACTCGTCAATTACCTGTTTGCTGCAGAGGACTTCTTCTTTGGTACCGGTAGGTTTAAGATCGATCTGGAAATCACGGGCACACCTAAAACCTTAGGTAAACTGATCGAGAAATCATCGCTGTGCCTGGAAATCGATAGTAGCCAGGTTATGTATGTGCCATCGGGTGTTTACCTGCCGGTTCAGAAATTCGTGGTCAACGCAAACAGCGGACACACAGAATACGACCTGAGGCTATTCTCGGAGGAGGCCAGGAAAACGATTTCCGTAACCGGGACGATGGACCGGTTGGCGGCCTTTCTGTACCCTGAAACGGGCCAGACCTTCCGGATGAAGACTGACGCCAGGGCACATAATCTGTTGTGGTCTGATATCCAGTATTTCATTTATCCGGGGGATAAAGATCCGGAGATTTATGGCAGCACCGTACGGTCTGTCACGGCTCCACAGAACAGCGATGCTTCATCAGTGGATACTTCAGCGTTTGACCCTCAGGACTATTTGTCGGCGACTGAAGGGATCTTTAATTCCTTTCGGCCGGACCTTAGTTTAGCAATCGACACCTTCTGGACGGATGAGGAAACGAAGTTTACGGACGTACATGCCGGTCTTCACCTCAGGGATTCTACCCGATTAATCCTGGAGGATTCTGGTTTTAAACTGGGGGACGGCCAGGTAGGCTTTTCTGCCGTTTACCAGTTGGACAAGGAGCTTCAGTCCCCCTTTTCAATTAAGTGGAAAACGGACAAACTCGACCTGGAGGAATTGACCCGGGCATTGAGTAAAATGGAGATCCCTGCATTGAAGGGACTGGGGGATTTACGTGGTACCCTTACCATGGATGGCAAGGTTGATGGCATGATGGATGAAAAAGCTCGCCAGCTCGTGATGGACAGTACGCAGGGGAACCTTAACCTGTTACTGACCGATCTGGAATTAAACGATTGGCCGCAGCTCCTGGAAATTGGTCGCAAAGCGAAAATGAGAAAACGCTTTAACCGTGTTTTCTTTGGCCCGACGAGCTTTCAGGTAAAACTGGATAGTGGACGGGTTTGGTTGCCCAGAACCGAAATCCAGTCTACCCCGCTTCATTTATTTGTTGAGGGGGTAATTGATACTGCGACGGGGCCAGACTTACTGGTTTCTATTCCGCTGCGGAATATCGGGCGTGGCGTTTTGCGTGAAGCACCAGCGCCTACGGGTTACGCGCACGCCGGTTGGCGGGTGTACCTGGTGGTTGAGCCCGGCAAGGACGGGCAAAGCAAGGCTAAGTTTCGCCTGGGGCGGAGAAGATTCTTCCGGGAGCGGGGCCGGCTTGAGGAATTTTTGGAGCACAAGCAGTTGATGAAAGAAGAAAGAAAGGCGGCAAGGCGCAAACGACGCAAGCGATAGGTTGCTGTAGTTACCTTATTTGGGCGGGGCCGCAGGTGCAAAGAAAAGATATGGGCAAAGTGCGGTTTAGCCTTGCTCTTTTAACCATTGTGTGGCACCTGCGTCCGCGCCTCATCAACCCTCTTTAGTAACCAATCTTTATCCATCAGAGCGGAAGGCTTGCTGGTAATGTTTTCCTTTAATTTCTCAAGCCGCTGTTGGAAAACCTTCGGAGGCAAACTTAGTTGTTCCTCTTTTAGCTGGATCAACATCTTCAGCAAAACAACAAACCGTTTGCCTAATTTGCTGAAACTGGTAGCTTGTCTGGAACGCATGAGGTACAAACGAAGGTTCTCCAGGTTAGATTCCAGTAGTCTTTGCTCTCCGTTTTCATAATAAATCTTGAGCTGGAATACCCGGCAATTCAATTGGTAAAACGGATTGATGAATCTTACTTTGCCGAACAGTAGCAATGCCTCGTCAAATCGCTTTTCAAAAAATCTGACTTTAGCGAGGTTGAAAGAATATGCACTTTTTGCTCCTTCGGGAAGCAGGTGCTGTTGGTATTCCTCAACAAAGTTGTCCGCCCATTCAAGGCTGCCCAACAAGCAGGCCAGTGAGGTGATGTTGTTATACGTTATCTGCTGAATATATCCACGTTCCAGAATCAATTTGCTGGCCGCTAACTCCTGGTAAATAGCAAACATCTCTTTACGGTACTTCAACTCATTCCGGTTAACCCGCTTGGCGCAATAGTTGAGCAAATGCCGGTGTATTCGTTTCTGGTCAGTAACCGGTAGGGAGTCCTCGTGGGTTTTCAGTAAGCTTCTAAGGTCAAAATAGTGTGCTTCTTCCTGGGGGTCCGTCATCGTAAGGAGGCATTTTTGGAAGAGCAGTGCCAGCGGTTCTTCCTCAGGAAGATCCAATTTGGTGAGTTCCAGAATTTCAGGAGTAGGCGTGAGCTTATCCTTACCGGCACCGGAGAGGGCCATTAGTTCACCGGCTTTGTCGAGCTTCTCTACCAGCCACCAATTCTCTAAAGAGCGCAAGGCACGGCTCAGGCTCTCATCTGCCTTGAAACGGTCTTCCCAGCGAAAGGTGTTGTGCCGAAGATTATTCAATTGGTACTCCCGGAGCAACTGTTGGGCACCTCGTTTAGCGAGTCTGTTTTTGGGGGAGATAGCTTTCTTGAAAGTGCTATCGACCAATTTTGTCATTTGGCGGTAATGGGCTGCCTGAAGCAGATAAATATCCTGCTGATCGGAAACTTCCAGGCCAAGCTGCGTAAGAAATTTTTCCAGCAACTTCATCAGGTAGCTCATCACATTACTTACGGCTGGTTCATCCTCAGGCCGGTCGGGGAAAAGTAAGTGACTGAGTTTTGATTTAGTCAGTTGTTGCCAATCCTCGAATTCAACCAATAGTAAATGGGCAAGCCGGCGTGTTGGTTGATGGGTATTGAAAAATGGGGAGTTGACGAAGTCGAGAAAACGAGCCTTTTCTTTTCGGGAAAGCTTAGCGAGATTATGGACCAATTTGGAGGAGGTAATGCTTGTCATGCTCTAAAATATGTGTCTTATAAGTGTTTTAGGTAATTGAAATTCAATGTTTTATATATTTTTTGATTCATTTTTAACAATAAAAATACGACAAATTGTACTTGTTGGCCCGAGCCTTTCGAAATATATTTACTCTAGTTATACGCTCAGTCTTAAATCAACCCAAATTCAAAATGACTAAATTTTACCTCCTATTTCCACTTTTTTGCTTTATCCTGAGCGGCAGCATATTGGCCCAGGACGGCCAGTTGGATTCTTCTTTTGCCAATAACGGTATTCTGAAGATGGATTTTGTCCAGGGCAATGAAACGGTCAATGATGTGATTGAGCAACCCGATGGTAAACTCCTGACAATCTTTGCCGGTCGTTACCCAAACCCGGAGACTTTTGACATCGTGGTGATGCGGTTTATGCCAGATGGTTCGGTTGACTCCTCTTTTGCCGTTAATGGTCTCTTCCGCAATCAGAATGATAAGGGCAGTGACCTTGGTTATGATTTGCACCTGTTTGATGATGGGAGTATTCTGGCCTGTGGATCTTTTTCAAACGACGACCCCAACGATACTGATTTTAATGTATTCAAGCTTACCCCGGAAGGTGAGCTGGACTCTATGTTCGGAACTGACGGGAGTACGGTCGTGAAAATTGACAGCAGCCAGGATTATGCCCGCTCCATCGCGGTCGCTGACAATGGCGATATTTACCTGGGAGGAGACAGTAAGGTGTTGGGGTTTGGCTTTGATCGAAGCGTTATCCTCAAATTGACGGCCACTGGTAAAGTAGATTCTACCTTCGGTAACAACGGGGTTTTTATGTGGAATACGGATGTTCCTGATGGCGTAAGTACTAGCAATGTCCGCCGTTTGTTGATCGCCCCGGACGGAAACCTGTTGACTTCTGGAAGGACGAAGCCCAACAGTAATGACCGCATCTCCTTATATAAGGTCTTACCTGATGGTTCAGGGCTGGATACTAACTTTGCCGACCGCGGGGAACTTTTACTTCCCCTTCAGGGCTCTGGATATGGACTGGCCATTCACCCCGATAGTACGATTCTGGTAACTGGAAACAATCTGACGACGGACGGCTTTGACCTTGTCGTCGCTGCCTTCGATCAGAACGGCGTAGAAAAAGATGACTTTGGTGTCTTTGGTGTAGTCACCATTAATCCTGGCCCCAACGATGTTGGCCTTGATATCGCGGTGCAGCCTGATGGTAAAATTGTTGTCGGTGGTGAAACCGGCGGCAATATTCGGACGGGCCCTCCGCGTAAGTTCCTCGCGGCTCGTTTGGACATCACCGGAAAGATGGATTCTACCTGGGGAGACGCCGGAATAGTAACAACGATGACCTCCGACTTCTTTGCCTTCCCCAACGCCATCATGGTACAGCGCGATGGCAAAATAGTACTCGGCGGCGGCTCTGCTACAACTACCTCTGGTAATGATCTGACCCTGGTTCGCTACAACAACTTTATTGATGCCGATGGTGATGGCTACAGCATTGTGGATGACTGTAATGATTTCGTTTTCGAAATCAACCCCGGTGCCTTTGATATTGCCGATAACGGTATCGATGAAGACTGTAGTGGTGACGACAGCCCGGTCGCCGTCCGCGAAACGGATCTTTCCGCAGGCTTTGTGGTTTTTCCTAACCCGGCCAATAATGAAATTACCCTGCGGTCAATGGACCTTTCCCTGGCCCCACACCGCATTGATGTCTACCACGTCAGCGGGCAATTACTCCGGTCTTATCTGCCAAGCCTGCGGGCGGAAGTACAGACATTATCGCTAGCCGGGTTACCGGCAGGGATGCTGGTATTACGCCTGGAAACGAAGAATGGAACTGCAGTAAAGAGAATTGTAAAGCGGTAATGTTTTTACGCTTTTGTTTTATGACAGCTTGGTTTTAACTACTCTTAGCCCCCCTCTTTTCTCATTTACGTGAGGAAGGAGGGGATTTAATCTTACGCTTTATGGCAAGCAAATATGGAAACTATCTGGCCATGTTCCTGGTCATGTTTTACCTGGGGTCGGCTACCGGGCAAAATATCGTAACCGATCCCGGTTTTGAAGGCTGGACCGGCTCAAACGGTGGGGGAAATACCCTGGATGGAATGACGGATTGGTACAACGCCAACGGAACTGCCGATTTGCACCACACGAGTCGGAACCCAGGCAGTAACCTAACGGGATTGAATCCCTGCCCTCTGGGAGACGGGCGTACAGATTGCGGTTTCCCAATTGCCGGAGAAGGCGTAATGGGCTGCTATAAAGGGAATGGCGAAGATGGTTCTAAAGAATGGGCGGGTATCCGGTTGCTGGAGCCCACTGTACCGGGAGACTGCTACGAAGTTTCGTTTTGGGTCCAGAATAAGAAAGACCGCCCAGGCAGTGAATACGTCACCAACCAATGGGGAGTATTCTTTTCTGAAACGGAGTTCCCACAGTTTAATCCCAACCTCTTCGATTTTGATCGGGTGGCTTCTCAGTGGGTTGCGACGGAGGAAGTCATCGATGGAAGCGATTGGCGGTTTATCGAGCTTAATTTTGAGGCTGACCGGGCTTATGAATACCTTTTTGTTGGCTTTATGGGTAACGTAGCTGACGCTACCCAGCGCATTGCGAACGACGACGGATTCCTCGGGTGCTACGTCTTCTTTGACGAACTATACGTCAATCATGTAGATGTGGACGTTCCTCCAACCATTACCATCTGTGCGGGGGAAGAAGCTACCATAAACTTCGTCTCGGACTTTTCTTTAAACTGGACGGACGGAACCACTACGGATACTACCCGGACGTTTGTCGTTGCCCCGCTAACGACAACTACCTATTACGTAACGGCCACCGGGAACACCGGCTGTACCAAAATGGACTCCGTTGTGGTAGAGGTGGAATTCCCTACAAGTTCCACGTTGCCCGATGATCTTTGTATCTACTCCGAGCCCATAATTGTAGACGCTAACGTAAGTAACGGCCGCTGGGCCGGGCCAGGAATAGAGGATACGGATACTGGCCGCTTCTCTGCCGCACTTGCCGGCCCGGGACAACACACGGTATTCTTCCTCTCAGATGCCGGTTGTGCGGCCAGTGCCAGTTACACCATCAATGTGCTTGATATTGCGCCTCCTGAATTGACCGTTGATGCTTTGTCGGGTTGTACCCCCCTGACGGTATCGACAGGGCATTCGAATGCCGCTGCGCCAGCAACGGAATATCGTTGGACATTTGGCGACACGACCATTATCTCTACAAATCCTGATGCCACCTATACTTTCTATAAGGGTGGAGAATATGAGGTTTCCGCTGATCTCGTTTTTTCCCCTTCCTGTATCGTTACCACCACCTTGCCGGCGGCCATTCAGGTCAACCAAAGCCCGGTGGCCGATTTCATCACCGCTGGCCGGCTGACGAACCTCGACGGTGGCGCTACTTTCCGTGATCGCTCGGTGGGAGACATCGTCGGCTGGGATTGGGACATTGCCGGTTTAGCTACCGATAACCGCAACGAAACTTATTTTGAATTCGACGAAGCGGGGGAGTACGAAGTCTTTTTAGAGGTGATCGATCGGGAGGGCTGTACGGACACTACCCGGCAGATCATTACGGTCATGTCTGATGCAAAGATCTACGTCCCCAATGCCTTTTCTCCCAACGGAGATGGCATTAATGATCGCTTCGAGTTAGGCTTGGCGGGCAGGTTAGGCGACTTCCAGTTGGAAGTCTACAATCGCTGGGGAGGGCTGTTGTTTCAAACTACCGATCCCGAAACAGCCTGGGACGGAACGGGAATCAACGGCGAGCCCGTTGAAGTAGGAACGTACCTGTACATTTTGTCTTACGGATTACCTGCCTCGACTTCAGCAGAGGAACAAGCAACCAGAAACATTTCAGGCAACCTGAACCTGCTTAGATAAAGGCAGGCCGGGAAAAGCCAGTGAGCCAACCAGCCAAATTAGCGCCAAAATATATATTCATTTACCCACCAATCACTTTTCTATGAGATCATTAATTTTTACTCTTTTCGTAGCCTTTGGCTGCGCTGGTTTATCGGCCCAGGCTAGCCTGATTAAGGATATCCGGAGTGGAACCAGCAGTTCTTCTCCCAAAGAGTTTGCCATGCTGAACGGCAAACTATATTTTTCTGCATCGAGCGACTCCCTTGGAACGGAATTATTTGTTACCGATGGAACAACCGAAGGCACCGAACTCTTCAAAGATCTGTTGGAAGGCTCCAGCAGTGGAAGCCCGGCGAATATTACGGTGTTCAACGACAAACTCTACTTCTCCGCTAACACGGACACACTTGGATCAGAACTCTGGGTTTCTGACGGAACCAGCGAAGGCACCCGCCTGCTGGCTGATGTTAATCCTGGTACGGATGGTTCCTTTATTCGAAATTTTGTCGAATTTAAGGACCGTCTATATTTCTCGGCGGCCGATACCCTCCTGCCGGGCTTCAGGCCATCACCCAAGTTCGAGTTTTACCGCCTTAGTGAGGATGGAGAAAGCGTAGAATTCTTCAAGGAAGTAGGCGACAGCACGAATTCCGGTTCACCCGGTAATTTCCTTATCATAGATGATTTACTTTACTTTTCGGGTTACGCAGGAGTGGACATCCACCCCGTATTTGGCCCACGCGCCTTTTCCGGGCTCTGGGTCAGCGACGGAACAACGGAGGGGACCAGGGCGATTACCGAACAGCCGGAAGTAGTTACCAACCCAAGTAATTTTGCTGCCTTAAACGGACAGCTTTACTTTCAGGGAAGCACAACGCAAGGCGGGAATGAGTTATACACCTTCGATGGAGATTCAATACGGTTGATTTTGGATTCCCGACCCGAACCAGGGTCAAGTACCAGTCCGGCAGGGATAACTGCTTTTGGCGACTATATTTTTTACCAGGGTGCCTCTGACTCATTCGGCGTCGAACTGTACGTAAGTGATGGTACTGCCGAAGGTACCCGATTACTTGATGTCAACCTGGGGCCGGGAACAGGTTCCAGCCTCAACGGCGACAGCCGGCCTCATGATTTCCTGGTCCTGAAACAGCTGAATGGTGAGGATGCGTTATACTTTGTAGGACGGGATAGTGTGCTCCGTGATCAGCTTTTTAAGCTTACCCTGGATGAAACCGGTGAGCCGGTAATTACCTCCTTCTTTGACCTGTACGGCGTATCGCATACTAACGTAGATGAGTTAACGTCGACTGGTTCCGCGCTGTATTTTGAAGCGAATACGCCTGAATTTGGTGCCGAAATCTACAAGCTGAGTCTTGTTAATGATGGACCACCCACTCTTGTAGCTGATATAAACCCCGGGTCGTCTGGTTCCAGCCCCGCCAATCTCACGCTCTTACGGGATAAGATTCTGTACGCAGCCAGAGCGGATGTGGGCACTGAACTGTATGGCATTGATGTTGATCGTACGGACTTCGAGATCAGTGTAGTTGGAGAAGGAGTTATCAGCAATGGGGCAATCATTGACCTGGGAACGATTTTCATCGGGGAGTCTTCCGATGAGGAAATTGTAGTACTGAATACGGGGGTCGGACCAAATGCCGGCGCTATCCTTAATCTGGAAGATTTGGGATCAACGTACACGGTTGAAACTGCCGCTAACCTGGACAATATTGCCGAAGGGCGGTTCAGTACCGTGTCCCTGAACGTGGCACCAACTGTAGAAGGTATGATGTTGGATAGTCTGGTGCTCTCCGTATTTGGTCCCGACGGTCCGGAAGCGTTTAAGGTGTACCTGATGGCCACTGCCGAACGCCGTACCGGTGCCTTATCCGCTACTGCTGCCGGGACAATGCTTACCGGCACGGAAGAGATCAACTTTGGCGATGTCCTCGCCTGGCAGGATTCCACCATTACCATTGCGCTGGAAAACACCGGAAACGGTCCGCTTCAGTACCTGCCTAGTCTGATGGAAGGCACGAAGTTCACTGCCGATGACCTCTTCGGCGCTACGCTGTCGGCGGGAGGGAGCGATGCCATCTCCATCACGTTCTCACCGCAGTCAGTCACCACATATGAGGATACCCTGGTGATTACCCTTTTCCTCAATGAGGTGACTACGGATGAATTGATTATTCCACTGGCGGGCAATACCATTGTCAACAGTATCAATAACTTCGGTATTGAGGCGGTACGGGCTTTCCCAAATCCGACGACCGATCAGCTGTACATTGAGCTGAGCGAACCACTATTGGCTGGATCAACCCGGATCTTTGATGTAAATGGCCGGATGGTCCTGGAAGGTGTCTGGCCACGGAACGCACGCACGCATGCCATCACTATGGGTTCACTTCCTGCTGGAAGCTATACCGTTGAAGTCCTTGATCGTCAGGGGCGCATGGTGATCGAAGTCATCAAGCGGTAAGATTCATTCGGATTATTCCTACGGGTACTTCACTTTGAGGGACTTGTAGTACTGCCCGAGAATTTAAGGAACAGGGGAAGCAACGGTGCTTTCCCTGCTCTTTTATTTTCAGGCGCGGCCGCAGGTGCAGGGGAGGTTTAAGGGCGATGTGGCTTGTTAGCGGAGTCAGCCCCTTTTACCTCGGATAAAGGTTTCGGTTTTATCATCTTTCCAATTAGATCCCAACCGGTTCACCGTCTGACTTGCCTTGCGCCCTTACTCCTTTATCCCTTCCCCCGCACCTGCGGCCCCGCCCCACTGCTTCAAAAATACATTTACCACCATGCTTCCCACAATCAATACAATGCCCAGAAAGCTAAGGAAAGTATAACCTTCCCTGAAAAACAAGAAACCCAACAAGAGGGAGTAAACCACTTCCAGGTACCGGAAAGGAGCAATGCGGCTGGCGGGTTCAATTTGCAGCGACCGCGTCATGAACACCTGAGCGAAATAGCCCAGGGTCCCCATACCCAACAGTGCGGCCAGTTCAGGTAAATTCGGTGTCCGCCAGTACGGAATCATGGCGAGGCCGGCCAGAACACTCGCGGTGAACATGAAATAATTGATGATGACCATGGAATGTTCTGACGACCCGATCTTGCGGATAGTGACGTAGACAAGACCTGCAAAAACGGCGCCGGTAACGCCCAGGAACAGGTTAAAAGGATCAATTCTGAAGTCGAAACCCTTGAGGATGAAGACACCGGCAAAGGCTACTCCAAAGAGTAACCACTGGATAGGGAACACCTTTTCCTTGAGCCACCAAACCGCAAAAGTAGCGGTGAAAACAGGGGATAGGTACTTCAGCGATACAGCGGCCCCCAGCGGAATCCGCTGGATGGTGGCGAAAAATAACGTCATGGCAATAACCCCAAACAGCGCCCGGAGAATTAGCAACCTCTTCTTGTTTCCTAATATGGGAATGTTGTGGCGCTTCAGGTAAATCATGGCCACCATCGAGGTGATGGCGGAACGGAAAAAGACAATCTGAAACAGGTGAAACTGGGTTAGTTCTTTAATGATGATCTGCATGACCGCAAAAAACAGGCCGGCAATGATGATGTAACGGATGCCGGGCGTGAGGTAGTCAGGTAGCTTATTCATGCAGAGGGGGTTCAGTACGTTCTACGCATCGTTGTAAGCGGCCTTATTACTGCCTCACCACTCGGCGTATTCCCCTGCGACCATCAGTTGCCTCAAGGTAAACCAGATAAGTTCCTTTGACTTTGGGGAGGAAGGTAGCAGAAAGTGTAAGGTTTCGCTGACCGGTAGCAGTCATCGTATTGATTTCGCGCCCGGCCAGGTCGTAAATAGTGATGTGGCGAATACCGAAATTTCCGGAAGTTTCTATTGACAGCTGCCCCGTCACTATCGTAGGGTACACCTTGAATTCACCTTCGGAAAGGTTAGTGACTGCGGTTAAATCGTCGACTATAAACGAATCCTGGGTTATGCAATTGTTATCATCCGTTAACGTGAGGTAGTAAGTGCCAAAATCGAGGTTTTTCCGAATGGTGTTAGTGAGGGAAGTGTCCGCCCAACTAATACTGTAAGGAGGGGTGCCGCCGGTTGGCATAAGCTCAATCGTTCCGCCTTCAAAACTGTTTTGACCGGTAAGTGTGGTGGCGACTAATTCGAGGGCGGCTGGCTCGGGAATCTCGAAAGTAAAGTTGGCGGTGCTGTCGCGGCTGTCGGTGACCGAAATGGTTATTGGCCCTGCTCCGAGGCCGAATAAACTTACTTGTCCGGATGGAGAAGATTCACCGTCAATGAGGTAGGGTGGGCTGCCTCCGGCAACCTGAAGGAATAGCGAGCCGTCGTTTCCGCCATTACAAAGGGGACCAAATATTTGCTCCGATTCCAGGCTGATCAAACTGAGATCTTGCACGACAAAGCTATCGCTTACCATGCAGCCGTTGTTGTCCGTAAGGGTGGCAAAGTAAGTGCCCGCCGCAAGGTCACCTCTTATGTTGGACGTTAGCGAAGTGTCTCCCCAACTAAAGCTGTAGCGTGGGGTGCCTCCTACGGGAAACAGGGAGATGGAGCCACCCTGGTCTGCCGTTTGCGGATTGATTCGATCGGCAAATAACTGAAGTCGATTGGGCTGACTGATGCTGAAGCTGATTATAATAGTACTATCCAGCGCATCAGTTACTATGAAGTTGTATGCGCCAGAAGCCAGATCTGTAACCGTGAAAATTCCTGAATCATTAGATTGGTCGTTGAAACTATAGGGAGGCGTGCCTCCGGATACGGTAAAGCTGGTAGCGCCGTCTGTTCCTCCGGAACAGCTGACATTAGTCATAGTCGTAATTTCTACTATCAGCGGCTGGGATCCTGAAAGCACGTAAAGTTCCTGACCGTCATCTCCGTTATCAGCAAAAAAGAAGAGCTGCTCCCCCACGGAAACAAAATTATTAGGGTCGGCATCGGAGAAGCCATCGTTTATGTCCTTTACGAGAAAGGTTCCCTCCTCGGTACCGTTGCTGATGTAGGGCTCAATTCCGGTGGAGCCAAAACCATCGACCACATCACCTTTGGCCCCGAAGAAGAGGTTGCCGTTGTGTGCGTGGAAGAAGGTAGGAAGGAAAATGGATGAGGAAAAGCCTTCGTCGAGGTCTTTTACCATAATGGTACCTTCGGTGGTACCATCGGTACGCCAGAGTTCGATTCCTTCCGCTTCGGTTTCATCTTTATAAAAGACATGGTCGCCAACGGAGACAAATTCCTGGGGGGTGTAACCTCCAAAGGAGACTTCCGGATTGTCCAGCAGCACGCGGGTACCGGCTTCCGTTCCGTCGCTGATCCACAGATCGGCACCATTGCCGTTCTCTGCGGCAAAGACGACCTGGTCGCCCAAACGAGCTATGGGGGAGCGGGAAGTATTTGTGCTGAGTTGGGTGCCGCGGCCGGCGAAGTCGAATACCCGTTGAACGCCGGTGCCGTCCAGATTGTAGGCGTACAGGTCGCCAGCGGCGAAGCCGTTGCTGGCCAGGAAAAAGAGTTTACCGCCGGCTTCCGTAATGCCCTTTGGATCGCCGTCGGACCCGCCGGAATTGGTGTCCGTCAAACGGAAGGTGGCGGCAGGGTTACCGTTGGTTTGCCACAGTTCATTACCGTTGGTACCATTATCTGCGGCAAAGTAAAGCAGCCCGCCAGCTACGGTAAAATTCTCCGGGAAGCTTCCCTGACTACCGGATTGAAACTCTCGTACCAAAAAGGCATTTGCTCCGGCTGCAGACCAAAGTTCTACATTGTTACCATTAGCTGCTGCGGCAAAATAGAGACGGCCGTCATAGGATACAAAAGCCCGGGAAGTTTCATTTGGAATGCTGGAACCGGTACCCGGTTGGATGTCGGCAACCAGGACGGTACCAACGGCCGTACCGTCGGTCCGGTAGAGCTCCCGGCCAGTAGCTGCGGCTTCGGCAGTAAAGTAGAGTTGGTCGTCTACCACAATCAGGTCTGCAGGGTTGCTGCTGCCGGTACCGGGTACAAGATCCGTCAGCAGGGAGGTGCCGGCATCGGTACCGTCACTTACCCAGAGTTCGGTGCCACTGTCTGCCGCCGTTGCCGGGAAATAGAGCAGGCCCCTGAAAGCTGCACCGGGAGCGGAAGTGCGCGAACCGGTCGTACCGGTATTGATGTCCATTACCTGAGTAACGTTCAACTGAGCAAATAGCGTGAAGGGAAGTAAAAGGAGTAGGAGAGAAAAAATTCTCATATCTGTAATAGAGGTTGATGAATAATAGGGGAGGTGAATTATTGGGCGGGCGAAGGTAATATGTTTTTCTTTGTTCCCTGAAGCCTTTACAAGGCACCTGCGACCCCGCCTGAAAAGAACAACAAGAATGGGGTTGTTGTAAGATGTTACAACAAAAAAGAACTATATTTGGGCCGCAAGGCTCGGATTACACAATGTTGAAATAGCATATTATGCTCCGGTTTCCCCCTTTTTAATTCAGATTGTACACTTTTTACCACTTTGTATAGTCCTTCAAAGAAGTTGAAAAGGAGGCGAAGGAAGTATTTGGGATAAAATAACCTGCTTTAAATGTGTTCTATTTGGTGTTGAATTTTGTTTTTAAATCTTTTATGGTGACAAAGTTGTCCCGAAAAGCTCTCTTTAGCTTCCTCCTGTGAAGAAAAAAGTGAAATAAAGTGGGCAAAAGTGGGAATATGTGGTAAACGTCTGTATTTTTACAGTCCGGAGAGATAAGTATATCTCGTCGGAACCGCTTATGGTACTTGAGTATGATCTTATTGGCGAGTATGATGTGACCCTTGACAGCAAGGGCCGCTTTCGTATTCCCAGTGGTTTGCTCAAAAAGCTTGGAAATCGTGATGAGCTGGAGTTTGTAATTAATAAAGGCTTCGATAAGTGTCTCACGCTTTACCCCAGACCTGTTTGGAAAGAGGTGAAGAAAGAGGTGGATGCACTCAGTGAACTGAGCCCCAAGCACAAAACCTTTAAGCAGATTTTTTACAACGGCGCTAACGAGATTAGCCCTGACTCTGCCGACCGGATTCAGCTGCCCAAGCGGTTGCAGTCCTACGCAGATGGCCAGAAAAACCTTGTGCTCGCCGCTCGTAATGATAGAATTGAAATTTGGACGGAAGCCGAATACAACAAACTGATGGAGGTGTCACCTGAAGAGATGGCAGCACTGGCGGATGAGTTGTTCGGTGATTCGGCGGGGACCGTGAAAGGAGGCATTTAATGTCTGACTACCACATTCCCGTACTGGCCCACGAATGCGTGGACTATTTGAATCTCCGTCCCGGAGGAATTTACGTTGATGTAACCTTCGGCGGAGGCGGCCACAGCCGCCTCATCCTTGAACGTGCCGGTGATATGGATATCCGGCTGTTTGGTTTCGACCAGGATGAGGAGGCACGTGCCAATGCCCTCGACGATGAACGCTTCACTTTCGTAGCCGCCAACTTTCGCCATTTGCGCAATTACCTACGCCTGCATGGAGTGGACCAGATTGATGGTCTGCTTGCTGACCTGGGGGTTTCCAGCCACCAGTTTAACCAGGCAGAACGGGGGTTCAGCTACCGGTTTGACGCCGAACTGGATATGCGCATGGGTAAAACTGCCGACCGCACCGCCGCCGACATAGTGAACAACTATGAAGCCGACGATCTGCAGCGGGTGTTTGGAGAGTATGGTGAAGTCCGAAATGCTAAATCGCTGGCCCTCGCAATAGTGGAGGCACGCGAAAGAGCACCCATCGTAACCATCCAGAACTTTCTGGATGTCTGCGATCCTTGGGTGCGCGGCACACGGCCACGCTACCTGGCACAAGTGTTTCAGGCGTTACGGATAGAAGTAAACGACGAGATCGGCGCACTTAACGATTTAATGGCCCAGGCCACCGACTTACTGATACCAAACAAAGGTCGACTCGTTGTTATGTCTTACCACTCGCTGGAGGACCGCATCACCAAAAACTTCCTCAAAACGGGTAATAAGGACGGTATCGTTAGCAAGGATTTTTACGGGAAAATTGACCGTCCCTACAAAATCCTGACGAAAAAGCCCGTATTGCCAAATGCTGAAGAAATTCAGCGCAACTCCCGGGCCCGCAGCGCCAAGCTGAGGGTAGGGGAAAGGATACTTGATTCTTGATTGATGATTCTTGATTACTAATTGTTGATTGTTGATTTTGATTTAGTATCCCTAATTGATTTTTTAGCTCTCGGGCTTGTGTACCATACGAAACGATTGACCCTGTCCATTCCTGGATTTGCGTGACGTATGCTGGCAATTTGCAACCTGCAATTTGTAACCTGCAACCCGACTTAAGGTGTGATAAAATGGCAGCGAAACGCAGCAGTGGGATGGGTATAGACCCTTCCGCTTTCATTCTGGAAAACCTGGGCTTTCTCGTCTTTCTCGGCGGGCTGGCCCTGCTGTATATCGCTAATGCCCATTACGCTGAATACAACGTCCGCCGTATCCAGGTACTTGAAGACGAAATCAAAGAACAACGCTGGCTATACATGTCGCTACAAAGCGAAAACATGTACAACGGATTACGCTCCGAGGTCGTAGAAGATGTCCGGGATAACGGACTTCGAATGCACCGCGGAAAACCAAAGAAACTCGCAGTCCCCCCTTCAAAGTAACCCACTACCCACTCCAACCACCCTCTACTTACGCCCACTATCTACTAGCAATGTCATCCGTAAACTTTAAAGACGAAGTCCTTATCCGCATCTACGCCATTCTGGCGTTGATCGTGGTGCCGGTGGCCCTGGCCCTGGTGTATCGGACCGTTGACATTGCGGTGATTAACCAGGCGTATTATCAGGAGTTGGGAGCCAAGGATTTTCAGACCAGAGAGGTGACGGCGGAGCGAGGCAATATTTTCAGCCGGAACAATAACCTGCTGGCCACCTCCGTGCCCTACTTCAGCCTGCACTTCGATCCTTTCGTCGCCCCACCTAAAGCCTATTACGACAATGTCGATAGCCTGGCGGTATTGCTTAGCCTTCACGTTAATAATAATTTCACGCCCGGAGTTTGGCGGGATAGCCTGACAAATATGCGGGATAGCTTCTCCAAGCCCGCTAAGCACTACTACAAGCTGGCCGAAAGCGTGAGCTACCGGGAACTGCAGCAAATCAAGCGCTTTCCCATCTTTAATCGCGGCCAATATGGTGGGGGCCTCATCATCACTAAACGGGATGAGCGTAAGCGGCCCTTCGGTTGGCTGGCCCGCCGGACAATTGGCAAAGTAGACGGCAATAAAGTAGGGATAGAAGAATTCTACGATGAAGAGCTCGCAGGCAAAAGCGGTAAGGCCGAAATGTTCCGCATTGACCGGGACCTTGACCTTTGGTTGCCCACGAATAACCTGACCATTGTGGAGCCCACCGCCGGAGCCGATGTCTACACCACCATCGACGTGAACATCCAGGATATTGCTGAAAATGCACTGTACCGTGCTGCCCGTAAACATCGGCCAGATTGGGGGGCGGCAATTGTCATGGACGTGAAGACCGGTGCCATCCGCGCCATTGCTAACCTGGGTAAGAACGAGGACCGGACAAAGTACTACGAACACTTCAACTATGCCATCGGAAACGCTACCGAACCAGGCTCTACCTTCAAACTAGCCACCATGATGGCCTTGCTGGAAGACAATAAGGTTTCTCTTGATGATGAGATCGACATCGAAAACGGCAAGAAAGAATTCTACGATCAGACCATTACAGATTCCAACCCCTTAAGTAAGCGCTGGAACAACATCACCATTCGTCAGGCCTTCGAACAGTCTTCGAATGTGGCGATGGCTAAACTGGCCGACAGCCTTTATAAGGACAACGAGTTTGCGGCTAAACTTCAATCATTTCACCTCAACGAAATGACCGGGCTGGAGCTTACCGGAGAGGGTATGCCTTTTGTAAACGACACCAGCTCCGGCTACTGGTCAGGTATCTCAAATGCCTGGTTGGCCTTTGGCTACGAAAGCAAATTGACGCCACTACAAATGCTGACCTTCTTCAACAGTGTTGCTAACAATGGCAAAATGATGAAACCGTACCTCGTGGAGGAAGTACGGCGCGATGGAAAAGTACTGACGGATTTCCGTCCAACGGTACTGGACCCCCAAATCGCCCGCCAGCGTACCATCGAGCAATTGCAACAACTGCTAGAGGGCGTAGTGGAACGCGGTACTGCAAAAAAGCTTAAGACCGATCAATACAGGTTTGCGGGTAAGACCGGAACCAGCCAGCAGGGATACGGAAAGCGACGTGGTAAGAAGCAGCACCAGGCCAGCTTCGCCGGCTACTTTCCGGCAGATAACCCAAAGTATAGCGTCGTCGTCGTCATCTTCAACCCTACGCAGGGAGGCTACTACGGTGGTGAAGTGGCGGGGCCGGTTTTCCGGGAGATTGCCGACAACATCTACAACAGTATGATTGAGGTCCACGAGCCACTGAATCAGGGGCCGAGACCAGTACTTTATGCCGGGCAACTCCCAGATCGGGATGCTGGCCATCTTGGTGAAATAGCGGATGTACTCAGCTACGTCAACGTAGACATCGACCTGGACAGCCTTCCAACAACGGAATTAGCAGTGGTAGATGCTGCGGACGAGCGGGTAGATATTAAACCATGGAACCCGCTGGCCCAGAAATGGCCCAACGTACGTGGAATGCGCCTGCGGGATGCCATCTATGTATTAGAAAACGGCGGCTATATCGTCCATCCGAAAGGCGTGGGGCGGGTCGTCGATCAGCAATGGCACAAGGATGGAAGAGGCCAGCGTGGGAAGGACGTTACGCTGATACTCAACTGACCAATCGCCCATAAGGCATAACCCAAAAGACTAATAAGAGCTTCATTTTATCAATCTGAGATTTATTTTTTTGCAACCATTTTTTCTGATTTACTGATATCAAATATTTTTAAAACTATGCAACTCACTAAGCTACTTACCGGTATAGAATCGACCTCCGTTGGGGGCGGCTCGTTCGGTCGTAGTGTGAGTTGCGTGGTTTTTGACTCAAGAAAAGCCGTGCCGGGCTGTTTGTTTGTCGCGGTGCGCGGCACCCAGGCAGACGGGCATGATTACATCAGCCAGGTGCTTGATGCTGGTGCTGCAGCTGTTATTGCTGAAGATTTTAAGGGCGCGGTCGCAGGTGCAAAGAATGTTAAACGAGGCAAAGGAGCGCCGGTACTACTTACTGTGGCGAATTCAGCCAAAGCCTTAGCCATTGTCGCTGAGAACTACTACGGCCAACCTAGCCAGGACCTCACGTTGGTTGGCATCACCGGAACCAACGGTAAAACTACCGTTGCCACCTTACTTCACGACCTCTTTACCAAACTCGGTTACAAAGTTGGCCTGCTTTCTACCGTAGAACTTCGCATTGCCTCCAGCGTGCGCGCCGCTACCCACACAACACCGGATGCCGTTGCGATCAGCGAAACACTGGCCGAGATGCGGGATGCAGGTTGCGAGTACGTTTTTATGGAGGTTTCCAGCCACGCTGTAGCCCAGCAGCGCATCGCAGGTCTGACTTTCTCTGGCGGAGTATTCACCAACCTCAGCCACGATCACCTCGACTACCACGGAACCTTCGCAGCTTACCGTGATGCCAAAAAAGGCTTCTTCGATCAGCTGCCAAAATCTGCCTTCGCTCTCGTCAATACCGACGATAAGAACGGCGATTTCATGCTCCAGAATACCAAAGCCACCAAGCGCCGTTATAGCCTGCGCAAAATGGTGGATTACCGGGCAAGGGTCCTCTCTAATTCGGCAATGGGCCTTCAATTGGAACTGGACGGTACCGAACTATTTACACGATTCATCGGTCGCTTCAATGCCTACAACCTCCTCGCCGCCTTTGGTGTCGCCATGGAGTTGGAGAGGGAGCGTGATGAGGTCCTGGTAAGTCTGAGCAGCCTCTCCCCGGCCGCCGGCCGGCTGGATTATGTCGGTGACCCCACTGGAGGAATTACCGCAGTCGTAGACTACGCCCACACCCCCGATGCGCTGGAGAATGTACTCGATACCCTCCGTGGCCTGCTGGCACCGGAGGCCCGGTTGCTCTGTGTGGTCGGTGCCGGAGGAGACCGGGACAAAACCAAACGTCCAGAAATGGCCCGCCTCGCTGCGACCATCGCAGATCAGGCCATTCTGACCAGTGACAACCCACGTTCCGAAGACCCCGAAGCTATCCTTAACGATATGCAGGCTGGCCTGGACACCCCACAATTGGTGGCCAAGACCCTGCGTATTACTGATCGCCGCAGTGCCATCCGCACGGCCGTTCAATTGGCGCGTAAGCAGGACATCGTCCTTGTTGCCGGCAAAGGACACGAAACCTACCAGGAAATCAAAGGCGAACGCTTCCCCTTCGATGATAAGCTGGAATTAGCCAACGCTCTAAACGCCCGCAGCCATGTTAGTTAGCTTACTCGAGTGGCTGGAATCCATTCTGGGAGATTTTCCCGGCAATAACCTGCTCGACTTCCTGAGCGTCCGGGCTGGTATTGCCATCATCCTCAGCTTGCTGATTAGTATGGTTACGGGTCGACGGATTATCCGTTACCTGCAGCGGTTGCAGATGGGCGAGTCTGTCCGTGATCTTGGGTTGGCCGGCCAGGCCAAAAAAGCCGGCACACCTACCATGGGCGGTGTCATCATCCTGTTGGCCATTGTGGTCCCCTGTTTGCTCATGGGGCATCTCACGAACATCTACCTGATCACCATGCTGATCGCTACCGTCTGGATGGGAGCTATCGGGTTTACTGATGACTACCTGAAGATCAAGCATAAGAATAAGGACGGTCTGGCGGGCAAATTTAAGATTGCCGGACAGGTTGGCCTTGGCGTACTGATTGCTTTAGTCATGTTGTTCAGCGAACAGGTGAACGTTCGTATGGACGTGAAAGAAGCTGCCGCCATCGGTCTTACTGAAGGCGATCGGGTAGGGGAGGTAACTTCAACGGTACTGGCCAACGGTACCATTGTTAACCGCGCAAACTACCACACGACCCTGACGAATATCCCCTTCGTGAAGGATAGCCAAATGGCCTATGAAAACATCTTCAGTATCGGCGCATCGCTGGTCTGGATTCTTTTCGTGCCGTTCATCGTCTTTATCGTTACGGCCATTTCTAATGCGGCCAACCTCACGGATGGCCTGGACGGATTAGCCACGGGAGTATCTGCCATCATTGCCGCAGTTCTTGCCGTTTTCGCTTACGTCAGTTCTAACGCCATTGCAGCCAATTACCTCGGCGTCCTGCACTTGCCAGGAACGGAAGAACTGGTGGTTTTCAGCGCCTGCCTGTTAGGGGCCTGCCTGGGTTTCCTGTGGTACAACGGATTTCCCGCTACGGTATTCATGGGCGATACGGGGTCATTGGCCCTGGGGGGCATCATCGCCGCCCTGGCGATCTTACTGCGCAAAGAACTTTTATTACCGCTCCTCTGCGGAATTTTCGTAGTAGAAAACCTGTCCGTAGTCATGCAGGTCACCTACTTCAAATACACCAAAAAGAAATACGGCGAAGGCCGCAGGATCTTCCTGATGTCTCCGCTACACCACCACTTCCAGAAAGCCGGAATGCCGGAAACGAAGATAGTGATCCGCTTCTGGATCGTCGGCCTTCTTCTGGCAGTCGCCACCATCCTAACCTTAAAACTAAGATAATGAGACTAGATCCCGGAGGGATCAAATCGCTTTAACCCCGGATGCAGCAAGTGGCGCAGCCACGAGCGAAATCCGGGGACACTCCCAAAAGAGACCGTGCGCAGCACGAGCAAACAAAAAATATGAATAACCAGAAGACCATAGTAATCCTAGGAGCCGGAGAATCCGGAGCAAGTGCGGCCCGCCTCGCACAGCGGGAGGGCTATGCCGTCTTCGTATCTGACGCGGGACCGGGTAGTCCCCGATACCTCACGGAACTGGAGGAAGCAGGCATCGAGTTCGAAACGATGCAGCACACCGCAGATCGCATCTACGCTGCCGACGAGGTCGTCAAAAGCCCCGGCATCCCCGATTCGGTACCGATGATCGTAGAATTGCGTAAACGAGGCACCCCGGTCATCAGCGAAATAGAATTCGCCTTCCGCTTCACGCCGAAGGGCGCGGAAATCATCGGTATTACTGGCAGCAACGGTAAGACGACAACGACGATGCTGACGCATCACCTGCTCGACTTCGCCGGCGTCAACGCCCTGGCGGGCGGAAACCTGGGCGATAGCTTCGCCCGCCTCCTGCTGGATAACGAACCGGCGGACGTCTACGTATTAGAACTCAGCAGCTTTCAGTTGGACGGTATGGTGGATTTCCGCCCGTCCATCGCTGCCGTACTCAATGTTACGCCTGATCACCTGGACCGCTACGAATACAACCTAGACTTGTATGCCGATAGCAAAGTGTCCATTGCCAGGAGCCAGCGACTCAATGATCGCCTGTTGGTCCTTGCTGATCAAGAAGTCATTGCACCTGCGCTGCGCCGCCAAAAAATCGACACTCAGATCACAACGATCTCTTCCGACGACGTCCGTGATGGCGGGATCTTTGTCGATGGCTATGAGTTTTCCCTCGGTGCGGGGCAACTACGTGGCCGGCACAATGCATTGAACGCGCTATTTGCCGTGCGCATCGCCCTGCAACTTGGCGTCAATGAAAAAGAAATTCAGCTGGCTCTCGACAGCTTCATCCCCGCACCACATCGCATGGAATTGATTCCGACAGCCGATGAACGGACGTGGATCAACGACAGCAAAGCTACTAACGTGGACGCTACCTACTTCGCACTGGAGTCGATGACCGGATCAACGGTCTGGATCGCCGGTGGGACGGATAAAGGCAACGACTACGATGTGCTCATGCCATTCGTGCGGGAGAACGTCCACACCCTGATCTGCATGGGCGTTGACAATACCAAACTGGTGGAGGTATTTACCGGGCAGGTAGATACCCTGCTGCAATGCAGCAGTGCGGCCGCCGCAGTCGTCTTTGCGCATCACCGGGCTAAAAAAGGAGATACCATCCTGATGAGCCCCTGCTGCGCGAGCTTCGACCTTTTTAAAAACTACATCGACCGCGGGGACCAGTTCCGCACGGCCGTTAAAAATCTAAACGCATGAACCTGTCAACGCGCATAGCGACGGAGTTGCGGGGTGACCGCGTGATCTGGGCCATCGTGGTCCTGCTGGCCATCATCAGTATGGTCTCCGTATTCAGTTCTGCTTCCACCCTTGCTTACGAAGAACGGAGCGGAGAAGTCAGCTATTACCTGATCAAGCACGGGGTGATCCTCGGTTTTGGTATGGTGGTGATCTATATCTGCCACTTGCTGGCCTATACGAAGTTCAGCCGCTGGGCACCGGGACTGCTGGTGGTTGCATTCGCGCTACTGATCTTAACTATGTGGCTGGGGGTGGACATCAATAACGCTAAACGGTGGTTGGCTATCCCCGGTGTGGGGCTGACCTTCCAGAGTTCGGATTTTGCCAAGCTCGCCCTCATCATTTTTGTCGCCCGCTCCATTGGTTCCAAACAGGATGTGATTAAGGATTTTAAGGAAGCTTTCCTTCCCATCATCGCTCCCATCATCGGCATTTGTATGCTGATTGCGATCAATGACCTCTCTTCCGCCCTGATGCTTTTCCTGATCTGTTTGCTGATGATGATCGTTGGCCGGGTAGCGATGCAGTACGTTGTGATGCTGGTACTGCTGGGCGTCTCCGTATTTAGCCTGATGGTAATGGTTGGCGCTAAATACCCGCAGCTGATTCCCCGGGCTGCTACCTGGGAAAAGCGGATTGAGACTTACATCAATCCGGAAATGGCCTCGACGGATGATCGATACCAGATCACGAAGGCGCAGATCGCCATGTCCAATGGTGGCATCTTCGGCGTCGGTCCCGGCAACTCTACTCAAAGAAATTACGTGCCCAGCCCGCACGCCGACTTTATTTATTCCATCATCGTGGAAGAGTATGGCGTCTTGGGTGGGGTAGCGGTCATCTTCCTGTATGTGCTGCTGTTTTTCCGCATTGTCAGGTTGGTTACCAAAAGTTCGAAAGCCTTTGGGGCCATGGTGGCCTTTGGCATTGGATTGTCGCTACTTCTGCAGGCCTTTTTCAACATTGCCGTAAACCTCGACCTCGTTCCCGTCACCGGACTTACCCTGCCCCTGATCTCCATGGGTGGTACCTCCGTATTGTTCACCTGTATTGCGTTCGGCATCATCTTGTCCGTTTCGAAATACATAGAAGCCGTCACTGCCGATGCGACCTGATCAGGGACATAGCACGAGCCCCTTGCGTATAATCGTAAGTGGGGGCGGCACCGGCGGGCACATCTACCCGGCCATCGCCATTGCGGACGAGCTGAAACGGCTCCGTCCCGATACCCGGTTCCTGTTTGTGGGGGCTGCGGGCAGGATGGAAATGGAAAAGGTACCGAAAGCGGGCTATGAGATTAAAGGGCTATGGATTTCCGGCCTGCAACGGAAGCTGACGCTCGATAACCTGAGCTTCCCCTTCAAGGTCATCCACAGTCTTTGGACGAGCCGGAAGATCATCAAGGCCTTTAAGCCCGACGTGGTGGTGGGGACCGGTGGTTATGCCGGTGGCCCCGTACTCTACGCAGCGGCGAAGATGGGCGTACCTACCCTGATCCAGGAACCGAATGCCTTTGCTGGTCTGGCCAATAAGTGGTTGGGTAAGCACATGGATAAGATCTGTGTCGCCTTCCCGGGTATGGAAAAATTCTTCCCGAAGGAAGCACTCGTGGAAACGGGTAATCCGGTGCGGGAGGAGATGCTGGAGCGGGTAAGGTCGTCGGCTGAGGCGGCGCTTGCGCCTGACTCGTCCGCTAACCTGGGTGTTAACCGCTCGGCGGACGAGTCAGCTCTCTCGTCGCGCCTCGGCCGACGAGCTAACATCCTCCTGATGGGCGGCTCCGGCGGCGCAAGAAGCATGAACGAAGCATTGCGGGACAGCACCAGGATTTTAGGGGCGCGGCCGCAGGTGCAATGGACGTGGCAATGTGGTACCGCCTACTATGAAGCTTTCAAAGACTGCGCTTCCGCGCAGCTCCCCAACGTCACCATCTCCGCCTTCATCGACGACATGGAGCAGGCTTACGCCAAGGCTGACGTCGTGATCGGTAGGGCGGGTTCTACCACCATCGCCGAAATCCAATTCCTCGGCAAGCCAACCATCCTGGTGCCCAGCCCCTGGGTAGCGGAAGATCACCAGACGATGAACGCCCGGGCACTGACTGAGCGGGACGCAGCCGTATTGGTGGCCGACAAAGACTTAACCGAAAAACTGGTGCCCACCGTCTACGAACTCCTCGACGACGAAGCACGCAGAAAAGAACTAGGCCAAAACGCACGTGCTATGGCCCAAACCGGTGCCGTAACCCGCATCGCCAACGAAGTACTGAACCTTATTTCCTCCTCCCAAAAATCCGCCAACTAATGCAGTTAGCTGACCTTAAACAAGTCTACTTTATCGGTGTAGGTGGCATCGGGATGAGCGCCATCGCCCGCTATTTTAATAGCCGCGGACTGAAGGTTTCCGGATACGACAAAACAGAAACACCGCTGACCCGCTCGCTGGAAAGTGAAGGCATCACCATTCACTATGGTGCCGCCAATGTGGCCCTGGTTCCAGTATCCGCCGATGATCTGCTGGTGGTCTGGACGCCGGCCATCCCGGCCTCCTTTGCCGAATTGGCGAAGGTGCAGGCGGGAGACTACACTTTGCTGAAACGTTCCCAGGTGCTCGGCCTCATTAGCCGTGGCATGGATTGTGTCGGCATCGCAGGCACCCATGGTAAGACAACAACTACCACCATCACGACCCACCTCATGAACGTTGCCGGTCTGGAACCCTCCGCCTTCCTCGGCGGAATCCCACGGGATTTCTCCAGCAACTACGTACATGGTACTTCCGACTGGGTAGTGGTGGAAGCGGATGAATACGACCGCAGCTTCCTGCAGCTTGATCCGGCGATTGCCGTCGTTTTGTCTTGCGACGCCGACCACCTCGACATCTATGGTGATCACGCCAATATGCTGGAAACTGGTTTCCGGGCTTACGCCCGTAAGATCCGGGAAGGTGGTAAACTACTTATCCGCTACGACCTGGCCGATCATTTTACGGAGATTGATCACGTTACGACCATAACTTTTGGCATCGGTGCTGGCGATTATAACGCACACAACATCCGGGTGGAAGACGGTGCTTTCCACTTTGACCTCAAGGAACCGGATGGTCATCTGATCACCGACATCCGTACGGCACTGCCCGGTCGGCACAACATTGAGAATGCCCTGGCTGCTAGTGCCGTAACCCGCATTGCAGGTGGGAGCGAAGCTGCCCTGAAAGAAGGCCTCGCGACTTTTAAGGGTATTGCCCGAAGGTTCGAGACGAAGCTGAAGACGGATAAGATCGTTATCATCGATGATTATGCACACCATCCGACAGAGCTTACCGCAGCGATCTCTGCCGCAAAAGAACTGTACCCGGATAAAACGATCCGTGGCGTTTTTCAGCCCCATCTCTTCAGCCGTACACAGGACTTCGCCGCAGGTTTTGCGCAAGCCCTCGATCTGCTGGATGAGGCAATTCTGATCCCGATATACCCAGCGCGGGAAGAGCCCATTCCGGGGGTCACCAGTCGTTCGATCTATGGGAAAATGAATTCTACAAATCGCAGGTTGCTGTCCGATGAACAGTTGCTGATCGCAACTGCGGAACTTGCAGACGGCGTGCTGCTGTTATTGGGTGCCGGCGATATTGACGCACTGGTACCGAAAATAGTTGCTCAACACCAAAACACCCTGACCCATGGCTAAGACACAACCAAATAAGCTGGTCGCATTGGCCCTCAGCTTCGTAATGGGCGTACGTGCTTACGGATGGATCGTTATCGCGATTGCCATTGGGGTATTGGCTATTTCTGCCATCTCTGCCCGGGAGGCTTCCCACGTGAAAACGGTTGCGCCAGTTATCCTTCCGCTGGAAGATGGGGAAGCGCTGGTAACCGAACAGGAGTTGCTGGACCGGCTTGCCGCCAGCTTTACCAAGCCGATGGCGGAATTGAGCCTAAGCGATATTGATGTCGAACGCGTAGAAACGGTGCTCGAAGGCCAGGCTTTCGTAGCGGATGCCGATGCTTATATCGACGATGACCTACAACTCAACATCACCGTAACCCAGCGGGTACCCCTGCTTCGGATCATTGCCGAAAGTGGACAGAATTATTACTTCGACGAAGTCGGCGCCCGGATGCCACTCAGCGAAAGCTACACCGCCCGGGTACCCGTGGCAACGGGGAACATCGTCTTGTGGTCTGATAACTTCATGGCGGACAAAGACCACCAACTCCGCCAACTGGTGGAGCTGGCTCAATACCTCCGTGCAGATGATTTCCTCGGCGCGTTGGTGGAACAGATTTACGTAAACACAAAGGGCGAGCTGGTGCTCGCTCCGAAAGTCGGTGACCAGGTAATCTACCTCGGTCGCTACCACGAAACAAAGACGTTGGAATGCCTCCGTCGCTTAAAGATCTTCTATCGTGAAGGGCTTCCCTACGAAGGGTGGCGCAAGTACAAAAGCTTTGACTTGCGCTTCTCGGATCAGGTGATTGCTCGTAAACGATAGGAGTGACTCACCAACTCATTAACTCAATAACCGTCTTCGGACCAGACTAATGACCCTAGTCCCGAAGACCATTTACTAACCCTTTTTTTTTAATTTACCGGATGTTATTATGACTGATACCACTCAAACTCAAATTATTGCCGCTTTAGATATCGGCACCACCAAAGTGTGCGCCCTCGTCGGACGGCGTGACGTACACGGACGGCTGGAAATCCTCGGCACCGGCAAGGTCGAATCCGAGGGCGTCATGCGCGGCGTTGTCTCCAATATCGAGAAAACGGTCCGTGCCATTAGCGAAGCCCGTGCCCAGGCGGAACAGTCCTGCGGTATGTCCTTCGACGTCGTTCATGTCGGCATTGCCGGCCAGCACATCAAGAGCCTGCAGCACCGCGGCATGTTGGTGCGGGACAATGCGCAGTCGGAGATCAGCCAGCGCGACATTGATCGGCTGATCAGTGATATGCACAAGCTGGTGCTGCCTCCGGGCGACAAAATTCTCCACGTAATTCCTCAGGAATACACCGTGGACAGCGAACAGGGGATCGTGGATCCCATCGGCATGTCGGGCGGTCGCCTGGAAGCCAATTTCCACATCATCACCGGCCAGATCACGGCCAGTAACAACATCAGCCGTTGCGTAGAGCGCGCGGGACTGGAAATGGCCGGCGTCACGCTGGAGCCCATTGCCAGCTCAGCTTCTGTGCTGTACGAAGACGAGAAGCAGGCCGGCGTGGCCCTTGTCGACATCGGTGGTGGTACTACTGACATTACCATTTTCCAGGACGGCATCATTCGCCATACGGCAGTGATTCCTTTTGGTGGTAACGTCTTCACAAAAGACATCAAATCGGGGTGTACCGTAATGGAGCACCACGCTGAGAAATTGAAAGTCAACTACGGCTCGGCCCTGGCCAGCGAAGTATTTGAGAATCGCCTCATCGTGATTCCAGGCTTGCGTGGCCGTGATCCGAAAGAGATCAGCGAGAAGAACCTGGCGCTCATCATCCAGGCGCGGGCCGAGGAGATCCTCGACCACGTCATGTGGGAAATCCGCCGTGCGGGCTTCGAAGGACAGCAGCTCATTGGCGGCATCGTGCTGACCGGTGGTGGTGCGCTACTGAAGGACCTCGACAAACTCACGGCACTGCACACTGGCATGACTGCCCGTATCGGTACACCGATTGAGCACCTCGCTCATGGTTACCAGGAGCGGCTCACCAGCCCGATCTACGCTACTGGCGTTGGTCTTTTGCTGCAGGGCTTTGCTGACCTCGATGCCGGAAAAATTTTCCCTTCCATTGCGAAGAAGAAAGCGGAGGAAGAAGCAGCAGCCCAGGCAGCAGCCGAAGCAGCAGAGCAGGCGCGGACGCAGGAGCAAGCGAAGGAACAGGAAGCAGTGGGCGCAGGCTCCACCTGGTTCGAGAGTGCCTTCAAGAAGACTAAGGAATGGTTTGAGGCAGAACCTGATAGCGACTTCTAGCGCTGCGCGCTAGGGGGAAGGGGCGAGCCCTTCCCTTACGGAAAGACCCGGATAGCACCGTACGGGCAGGGCTTGCCCCTTCCCGCCTTTGCTCCTCCAAAACCTTCCCTTGCATCCTGCGGCCGCGCCCCAAAAACGCTCCGCAAATAACTTTCAATCAAATTAACAAATACGGAGTTTCGACTTCGCTTTAGCCCGACAGACATCCGAACAAAAAGGGGTTTTCAGAGGTGTGAACCTTGCTGAGGATTTAGCGCGACGGGCGTAAATAATAGAATTATGAAAATTGATTTCCCCCAGGGAGAATCTCCCATCATCAAAGTAATCGGCGTCGGTGGCGGCGGCTCCAATGCCGTGAACCACATGTACAGCCAGGGCATCATCGGCGTAGATTTTGCCATCTGTAATACGGACCACCAGGCCATGGAATTGAGCCCGGTGCCCACCAAGATGCAACTCGGCCCGAACCTGACGGAAGGCCGTGGAGCAGGTTCCAAGCCCAACGTGGGCGCGATGGCCTGTGAAGAAAGCATTGAGGAGGTGCGCAAGTACCTCAACAACAATTGCCGGATGCTTTTTGTCACTGCCGGAATGGGCGGTGGTACGGGGACCGGAGCTGCGCCGATCATCGCCAAAACTGCCCGTGAAATGGGTATTCTGACGGTGGGAATCGTGACCCTGCCCTTCACCTTCGAAGGTCGCCGCCGTGCTACTAACGGTATGGAAGGCCTCAACGAACTGAAGGAAAACGTGGATACCCTGATCATTGTCTCTAACGACAAACTCCGGCAGATCCACGGTAACCTGAACCTGAGCGAAGCCTTTGCTAAAGCCGACGATATTTTGACGACCGCCGCCAGGGGCATCGCAGAGATCATCACCGTTGCTGGTTACGTCAACGTTGACTTCGAAGACGTCAACACCGTAATGCGCGAAAGTGGTGTCGCCATCATGGGAACGGCCAGCGCCGACGGCGACGACCGTGCGCGCCAGGCAGTAGATCAGGCACTCCACAGCCCGCTGCTGGAGGACAACGACATCCGTGGTGCCCGCCATATTCTGCTCAACATCACCAGCGGTACCCGCGAGGTGACGATGGACGAGATCTTCGAGATCACGGAATTCGTACAGGAAGAAGCTGGCTACGGTACAGACCTCATTTGGGGTAATTGCTACGACGAAAGCTTAGGCGATAAGCTCAGTGTAACGGTGATCGCTACCGGATTCGGTGAGAAGAAATCCATCTACACTGCCAGCGGAACGGACCGCAAGGTGGTTCACCTCGACGAGGACAACATCAAGCAGGACGATAAGCCACAAGCGCGCGTCAGCCTGGAGGACATCACCGGAGAGAACGACCCCGTAGGTTACAACCGCGATAATAAGGACACTACGACCTTTGAATTCGAAGACCTGGAAGAAGCCAAGGCGCGGCTGCGCCCGCGCACCCGCAACGACGAACGCAGCTTCACGAACAGCTTCCTACAGAACGAAGAAGAAGCACGCCGCGAAGCGCAGCGCCGCCAGCTGGAGGCCCGCGACGAAGAGCGTCGCGCCGCCCTGCGTAACCGCACCGAACTGCCGAAACTCAGCAACCCCAAGGTGGTGAACGAACTGGAAAGCCAGCCGGCTTACCTGCGTCGCAACATCCAATTGGACAACGTTGCCCCGAGCGATCAGGTGGAAATGAGCCGCTGGAGCATCAGCGATAACGAAGAGATGCCGCTGCGCCGGGATAACCGGTACTTGCACGACAACGTCGACTAACGTCGACGTTTGGTTGCAAGGGTTGCAGTAGTTGCAGGTGTCACGACACTTGTGATTACGGTATGCAACGCCTGCAACCCTTGTAACACCTGCAACTCTTCTAAAACATCCGATAAAATAATTAATGATTTAACTGTGCTAAGTCTGGTGCCCGATTAGGCCCCAGCCTCAGCAATCACACCTTTTTAGCTTTGGTCGCGCATGCCGGGGGGTCAATCCTGGCGTGCGCTTTTTTTGTTTACTCAACCGGCGAGGGTTTTTCAGTTCCAGGAAACAGCGAGGTAAACTAAATGTCAGGGATGTCTACTCCACCAGTACGGTAGCCACCTGATAAAATCCATCTCCTACGGCCATTTCTGGCCGGAATCCCAGGGGAACTACACCACCCTCCCGTGTCTCATCTAGTAACCGAACTTCTACTTGGTAGGTTCCAGTTGGGAAGTCTGACGGAAGGGGGAAGAAGTAGTTGATCCAGTTGATAAGGTTAGCTTCCCCTACCGTATTCAGGGACTGATCTACCCGAAATACCTTGCTGGCCGGGCCATTGAGGCGTACTTCCATGTCGTAGCGTTTACGAATGTCTGCGGGGCCGACGGTACGCCAATCCATCTGTATTTCCAGGGTATTCCCAGCTTTGATCGATTGTGGGAGAGAGAGGGCGTAGACATAGTGCCCTATACCGTCGACGGGGTTGGCGGAGGTCTGATCCGTCAGGTCAATTTCCTGACGACCGGTGCCGGAGTTGCAGGCGTTAAGGAAAATCAGCAGAAGAAAAAATAAGAACGTTCGCATACTTCCTGCTAACACGTCAGACTATGCGGAGGTTTGGAATTTACGGTATCCGGGACTGGCAGTGGGCGGCGATGATGTTGGCGGCTTACTGCGTAGTCGGGTCGTAAAACTTGGTGCACATGGTAACCTTGAGCCAGGTTGTACTTCGGACACGATACATCTGATGCGGCCAGTTTTTAACCTGGAAGTTGTAAAGTGTAACCTAAGTTTTTAGAAATTTAGAGGGCCCCAAATTTCGCGTAGCGAATACACAACAGTTACCCTGGACGAAGTCCGGGGTAACGGCCTGACCGCTAGCGGTACGACGCTAAGCGTCGTCAGATAAAAAGGGCATTTTCGTTACCTGGGACCGCGTCGTTCCTCCTTGTCCCAGGCAACTCAAGTGCAGTCGCTACGCGACGAGTAAAAAGCACCGAATACTTAGATTACACTGTAGTATTGAGTTGGCCGGGAGTAACTGTTCAAATTGACCCCAACCCGATAGAGGAGGTACTCCAACTCGAAATTTCCGGGATGAATCTATCACCTGGTCGGTCAAATTACACAATCACGGGTAGTGATGGCCGTATCTTGCAGTCCGGGTCGGTGAGCAGTAACGCCATGGATATTGCTGTGGGTGGGTTGCCTTCCGGGTTGCACTTTTTCCCTGTTGCTGACGAACACCAGTTGCTGGCAGTTCGGCGTTTTTATAAACGATGAACCATGAAACACCTTTTACTTTTAACGCTTTTCAGCTTTCTCGGATCTACTGCATTTCTGAGGGCACAGGACGAGCCTTACCTCCCTACCCCCTAGAAGAGGCCAACTGGATCATCAGAGACAGCGAAACAAGGCATTATCCCTACATCTCTTTTGTCCACAGTATTGAAGGTGATACCACGGTAGCTGGCCGCTCCTACAAAAAAGTTTATCGCCGAGTAATTGATCATATTCAAGATGAACATACCGATCCATCCTTAGTGCGACCTTACCGGGTATTTCCCGGAAGAGAACTGATCGTTTTGTTAAGAGATGAAGTGGAACAACGACAGGTTTTCGGAAGAATCAAGACTTTAAGCCCCGACATGATAATCTTCGGCCCGGATACACTACTACATGATTATTCCTTAAGTGAAGGTGACACACTTCGTGGGGTAAACTTTGGAGACTTCGGCGGCCCGTTGGTAATCAATGAAATAAGGTACGAAAACCATTTTGGGGAGGAACGACGGGTGCAAGTAGCAAGTGGTGAAAAATATTACGAAGGGGTCGGGTCTCAAAGTTACGGCCCGACTTCAGGCCCACCTCAGCTAATTGCCTGCTGCATCTTTGAACTAAGAGACTACTGCGTTGGCGACCTGCCCGGTTGCAACGTCTGGCTAACGCCCGTCACCAATCTCAGCACCGACGTCTCCATCAAAACTTACCCCAACCCCTTCACTACCCAACTAAATTTCCTCCCCTCCGACAACCAAACCGGCAGATCCATAACGGTAAGCCTGCGGGACGTGACCGGACGTGTGGTCCGGAAAGGGAAATTGGGAGCTGGCTTGGAGTGGTCTACTAATGACTTAGCCTCTGGTATGTACATCGCAACGTTTACAAGCGGCATCCGGAGTGCTACTGTTAAACTGATGAAGCAGTAGGACAACTGAATTTTGACAAGGGCTGAGAAAACGTTTTTAGCGTTGAAGTGTAAACACTGGAAAGTAAAAATCAGCTCCATCATGACCACTACCGATTACATTGGCGCCATCGGCGTGTCCCTCATCCTCCTCGCCTTTTTCCTGAACCTGCGTAAAGTGGTCGATACGCAGAACCTCCTTTACCTGTCGCTTAATTTCGTAGGTGCCGGGCTGGCTTGCTCTGCTTCGATGATGATGCAGTACGTACCGTTCATCGTGTTGGAAGGTACCTGGATGATGATGACGGGGTTTGCGCTTTTGCGGCGGTATGTTCAGTGGCGGCAGCAGGGCAATGAAACGCTTCAGGGGCAGTTTGCTTAAGCTTGAATGGATTCAGGAAGTCAACTGTGCTGGACAGGCCTGGCTGGAGGACCGTTTGCGCCGATAATGTTCTTGATTAGTACAACCGATAAGAGAATAATTCCACCAACGCCAGCCAACATCACAATAATGGCCAGTCCTTCCGCACCCGAGCAGGCCAGCGAACAGGAAAGTGCTGCTACTGCTAGTCCAGCCAGCACAGCTCCCATGATGACCAAAACAATGAGCATTATCTGCCCGAATTTGCTCGTTTTTCTATCACCCTTATGCTCTTTTTTCCAGGCTTTGATGGTCGCCTTCAGTTCTTTGATTTGGCTCCTTCTCGTTTTGCGTATTTCGGCCTTGGTAGGAGAAGCTAACACTACAGATTCGTTTGCCTGGCCCAAGGCGGCCATCAGAACGACTGGCTGAATTTCTTCTTCCAATACCAAGTGACTTACGGATGGTGTCGCCAGGAAGTTGCTCACACTAAAAGCCAGGAATAGTGCGCCAGAAAGCACGAGTGTAAAATCGCAAAGCTTTTGCTGTCGATACTTTTTACTGGTCAACCTCCTTTTTGCTTTAGGATATAGTAGGAAAGTAGTTGTGAAGATAATCGTGAGCAAGACGGTGGGAATAGTGGAGACTGGCGAGTCTCCCAGATAAAGCAGTACGCCCAGGAGGATTGCGTTCACGATGCTCAATAATTGAAGACTTGCGATCAAAAACCTTGATTTGACGGGGTTTCGATGTGCCCATTTGGAAATTGTCCTCATGTTGGAATCTATTTGGAAAGTATAATGGCCGATAATCTATTCAGGGCAATTCCTGCCGGGCTTCCTGCTTCTACTCTCCAAATTACTTAGATTTTAATAAAAAAGCAATAAGGCCGATAAATTGGTGTGAATAATAAATTGCACCAAGATGCTACCTCAGAAGCCGTCGGACGGAATTTTACCGACTGCGTCAGGTAAAACGATCCGTCAGATGGCGCACAATGGCCTGGGAGGTCGTCCGACCAATTCTTTTAGCCTGGCGTACCCGTTAAAAAGTTGGTCTGACGACTTTGGCCTGTGTAATTTGTTCTACACTCATGAATTGAGTAGCTCCGATTCCGGAACGATGCAACTGGGCCTATTGAATAATGATCCGCTTTTGCTTGCCTCCAGCTAGCAGGAGGTACACTCCTCTGGGCCAATCGCGACAGTTAATCATAAATCCGGTTTCATCAGGAACGGCAGTGGTCATCATGTGCTGGCCAGCCAGGGAGTAAATCTGAAGTTCTCCGGAATCTACAGGCCCCTTAATCCAAAATTGCCAGGTTGCGGGATTCGGGAAAACGGAGATGCCGGTAATTCCTGAAATCTCAACATGGACTGTTTGTGATAATACTTCGGTGCCATCGAAATCAATTTGCCGCAGGCGAAAAAGATAGCTGCCATTATAGCTTGCCTTGTGATTGTAGGTGTAGGTCGCACCAAGGCCATTTCTGCCTTCCCCGGATACCCGGGCGATGGGAAGGAAATGTGCATTTTGCGATAATTCCAGGATAAAATGGCTGAATTCGATTTCGGCACTAGTTGCCCAATCAAGTCGAATGTCATCGGCGGAAGCCTCTGCCGTGAAGGATAGTAGGTTGACTGGCAATATCCCTTCGCAGCCTGTACAATTGGTGGAGCCAACCCCAGAACTGGAGCCATCGGGACAGTTGACGCAGGTTTGCCCATTATCGTAGGTGCCGGCTGGACAAAGTTCGCAGTCGGTCTGCTGGGCGTTGGGTACGGAGCCGCCGGGGC
>NZ_KB890420.1:60913-123728 GCF_000373105.1 Neolewinella persica DSM 23188
CTTCGCAAGCCGTTTGTTCCCGGTTGGTGTTGAAGCCGGGGCCGCAGGTTGTACATGAAGTGGCGCCATTACCGGAGATGGTTCCGGGGGGACAGGTAACGCAGGTTTGTCCGTTGCTGAAAGTCCCGGCGGGGCAGAGTTCACAGTCGGTTCGTTGGGCGTTGGCGACGGAACCGGGAGGGCAAGTTGTGCATTGAGTCGCTCCCACACCAGAGATGGTGCCGGGGGGGCAGGTTATGCAGGTTTGTCCGTTGTTGAAGGTGCCGGCGGGACAACTTTGGCTCAGCAGGGAATAGGGCAGAAATACCAGAAAAAAGAAGGAAAGTACGAACTTTACGAGCATGGGAGCAGTGTTTCGGGGGGTGCGGGGATTCACCTATTAATTACCTCACCTGGGAAACCGTTACGGTAATAGAGGGAAAGTCTATCTAACCCGGCTTTTATACCATTAATTTGCACCTGCGGCCGCGCCCTGGTATTTTAAATAGTTACCGAAGGTCTGATATAGATTGGGCGTATAATGCAAGGATTAAACAGGTTCTTAAATGCTTCAAATTTCACTATGTACCAGATCAACCCCAACCTCCACAAAGCCGAAACCCTCCCAACTGATTTCTACCAAAATCCTGCGGTATGGGAAGTTGCTAAGGAGAAGATATTTTGTCGTAGTTGGCAGTTTGTGGGGGATGAGCGGCGGTTGTTTAACGGACCAGAGAATATCCACCCATCCTGGATACTGGAAAAATATCTCGACGAACCGATTTTGTTGACAAAGCAAGGAGAAGACATCAAATGCCTGACCAATGTCTGCACCCACCGGGGGTTCCTGATGGCGCAACATCCGGCACAGGTACGGAAGCTGACGTGCCAGTATCATGGTCGGCGGTTTGACCTCGACGGTAAGTTTGAGTTTATGCCGGAGTTTAAGGAGGCAGAGGATTTCCCTCGTCCGTGCGATCACCTGCACCAGCTGCCGCTGCTACGCTGGCGGCAGTGGTTATTCACGGCGGTTGATCCCCGGATTGATTTCCAGGCAATTGTTAATAAGCTGGAAGAGCGACTGTACTTTCTGGATTTCGAATCCTTCACCTTTTATCCAGAGTATTCCAAAACTTACAACGTACAGGCCCATTGGGCGCTGTATCTGGACAATTATATGGAGGGTTTTCACGTGCCGTTCGTGCACAACGATCTCGGCGCATTACTTGATTATGGAAGCTATGTGACGGAGACCTACGACAATATGGTGTTGCAGATAGGGTACGCGAGTAGTGGTGATTTTACCTTCAAGTTCCCGGAGGGGCACCCTGATTTTGGGCGTGAGGTTACGGCCTATTACGTTTGGGTGTACCCGAATTTTATGCTGAACATTTATCCCTGGGGCGTGCAGCTCAACATCGTTCGGCCGGTGACCCCGACGTTCACGAAGGTGGAGTTTCTGTACTACATACATGACCACGATACCTTCGAGCTGATGAATGGGGCCAACCTGGCCGAGAAAACGGAGCGGGAGGACGAATTCGTGGTTGAGGCCGTGCAGCGGGGTATCAGTTCCCGGTTTTACCAGGCGGGGCGGTTTTCACCCAAGCGTGAGAATGGGGTGCATGCTTTACACCAGATGATTGCCGGAGCGTTGGCCGAAGAATAGGCGCGGCTGCGGTCGCAGTAACCGCCGCAGGCAGCAGCTTAGCTAATGAGCGAATAGGGAAATGGTTACCTTTCGCATCCTTGCGCTTGCTCACCGTGGCGAATAAGCGCAGCGCATTGAGGAGTATCAGCGGTAGCCTTTCTCTCATTCACCATTCCCCCATTCACTTTTTTGGCGGGGCCGCAGGTGCAAGAAAAGTTGGAATAAGCAGGGTAGGGGCCTTTTGGTCTAAGGTCGTAAACTATTGGTCGATACTAAAATGCCTGGTTGAACGAAAGGGAGTCCAAGACGTATCTAGTGATACCACTCCCTTAGCTATGGAACTAACCTTTGTCGATTACCTGGGCTTTTCCGGCGTTTCCCTGATCCTGCTGGCCTTCTTTCTGAATCTGCGCAAAATGCTTGATACGGAACACCTGGTCTATATCCTGCTGAACCTGGTGGGGGCGGCACTGGCCTGCCTGGCTTCCATACTGATGGAGTACCTGCCGTTTGTGTTGCTCGAAGGCGTTTGGCTGTTGGTGTCCGCAGCTGCGCTGCGGCGGAAATACCGGCGTTGGCGGCTGGTTGACTAATTACTTTTCGCTGGACAAAATGTACTTCCGTAGAAGTACGGAGAGAGGTGGAGTTGATTACTCATCCGGAATTTTCTAAAAACCAAAATTTCACCCCCTCCAAACCAAACTGAAGTCTTCATGAAGCTTCCGACGGTCCATCAGCCGACCAGTCTTTCTATCCAACAAATTCTTTTGGTCTGGCGAAGCCGGTCAAAATGTTACCTGACGGCTAAGGACAATTGTGCCGGGAAGCAGGCTATTCCAACAGCTCCTTCATCTCATCAGAAGAGAGCACCTGAACGGGTCGATTGATACTTTCTTCGAGTGAGATGAAGGTTTCCGTGCGTTGAATACCCTCGTACGCCTGGATCCGGGCCAGCACCTTGCGTAAGTGGTTGGTATCCCGACAAACGACCTTAAGAAAAATGCTGTATCCGCCGGTGAGGTAGTGTGCAGACACTATTTCCTGAATTCCCTTCAGGTAGGCCGTAGCTGGCTGGTATTCGCCGCTGCTTTTGAGGAATACGCCGAGAAATGCCGTAATGTCGTAGCCCAGCCTTGTATGGTCTACTTCAAGCGTTTGCCCGGTAACGATGCCTGCAGCAATGAGTTTGTTCATCCGAACGTGGATGGTGCCTCCGGAAACGAAAAGCTTCGCGGCCAGGTCGGTATAGGGTCGCTTGGCATTCTCCATCAGGAGGGCCAGGATCTTACGGTCGAGGTCGTCGAGGTCGTAGGTTTTACTCATGGAAGTGGCTTGAGGGCGGGAAGATAACTAGCAGTATTGATGATTTACAGGCCGGTGATGGAAATGACTTAATATAACCCCGCTGGTATATAGGTTTTCTTCCCCTTGCTCCATTACAATTCCCTGCTGCTGCTGCTGTCACGCCTAAGAGAAATAGCAAATGGTAGCTTATTAGCTAATAAGCGGTAAAACAATCCGTTCGGGCCGATTTTACAGTCATTACGTTCGATTGTGCAATCACTTGCCTCCCCCTTGCGCTCACCTTTGTGGTATTCAATTACACACGGCTTCCACTGCTTTGGATTAGGAAGCTTTTAATCAATCCATAATGCGTTCGCTCTTTACCTCAGTCTGTTTCTCACTTCTTACCGTCTTCCTGTCTACGGGTTCGGTAGCTGCTCAGATCACGATCAATAACGATAACTTTATTCGTCCTTCCGGCTTCATCGATAGTTCCTATTCAGTGCCTCGATCGATGGTTCCACCGCCCGTAACTGGTGAGAACCTGACTTGGGATTATTCCGACCTGACTTATGACTCCACCTATTATCGCGAATTCATCGCTGGTATGGATACACTTCTGCCGACGGCACTGAATTATACTGAGGCAGGTATTTATTTTGGGGCCCTTCAGGCAAATTCCCAGACATGGGAGGGACAGTCCGTAAACGGTTACAGTGACTTAATTGGGATTACGATTCAGGATACGACCTTCAATATCACGCCATTGACCGGAGGCCCAACGGACAATTTTCACATCGTCGGTGGTACCATTCCCTACACAAACGGCGGTGCTAATTCACTGCCTTTTCCCATCACTTTTGGCAGCCAATGGGACACTGAATACAGCGAGGTAATCAATTATGATATTACCGTTGCCGCATTTGGCCTCAACTCGGTTCCCGGTACTATCCGCGAAGATGTGGCCGTCAGCCGGGAAGTTGTAGGCTACGGACGGGTCAGATTGCCGGGCGTAGGTGACGATCCCGACCCGTTCTACGATGTCCTGCTGGTAAAACTGACCAGGACGTCGGTAGACAGCGCCTTCCTGGGCGGTGCTCCGGCCCCGGTAGCATTACTGAATGCATTCATGTTTACTCAGGGAGAGGTGACCAGGGACACGGCATTCCTTTTTTACGGACTCGGAGAGTTTGGGGTTGCACTCATTAACCATAACCTTAGTAATGGCCAGGTTTTCTTCCGTCCCGTTGGCGGCAACCTCACCTCTACCTATACCCTACGCTTGCTGGAAAGTAATGTGTACCCCAACCCCATCGTGGCGGGTGACCAGTTGATTTTCGAAGTGCCCGAAGGTCTCCCTGCTGGCACTCAACTACAACTGATCGGAATGGATGGTCGCCTTACCTTTCAGAAAGTACTAACGACCAGACAGGCAGCCCGGATTGAAGTGTCCTTGCCCACCGGTCTTCCCGCTGCTCCCTACGTATATACCGTTCGTTCTGCCAACGGCCAATTGCTGGTCAGTGGTAAACTGGAGGTGCGGTAAGCGCTAAAAAAGATGTTTGAATTAATGAATTGCTATCGAATAACATTTTGAACAAGTAGGCTTATACTTTTAGGTGAACACGGCTCCCAACCGTTGTTCACCTTTTTTTTGCACCTTTATCTCCGAATTAAGGCTTTATCTCTTCGAATGGCTGTCCAAAACATTTTGTTTACGTTGCGGCTAGCTTTGATGGCCACCGTGAGTGTCGTGCCTGCCTTTCTCGCTGCGGACACCATTCCAACCTACATTTTCCAGATCGATGGAGATCAAAGAGTAATTCTGGACGATGCCGTGCGGTTATATCCCGACACCTCCTCCGCACTCACTATTGAAGAAATTTTAGCCGGTAGGGGTCCGGCCTTCGTGAAGCGCGATGCGCTTTCTTTTGGCGTAGATTCGTATAACCTGTGGTACCGGTTGCGGGCAAGTAATCCTACCAATCGTCAGGTAAGTAAAGTCGTCTTCGTTTCTCTCTCAATCCTGGAAGGAGATGTTTACGTCACGGATGGTGGTCGCATCATCAGTGAGGCAAAAACCGGGAGCCTTACGCCGCCTGGAGAGAAAGCCATTTACTCCCAGAAGAACTATTTGAAACTTGAAATACCGCCGGGGAGTACCCGTACGCTTTATCTGCGAACAAATAAGGGGAATAACTTCCTGTCTTGTTGCCCTAATCTGATGATTGCAAATTCTCCCCGATGGATGAGGGCCCGACTATTTAGGCGTGGAGTAGGGCGTTTCTTCTATCTGGGTATAATGGTGCTGATTGGGGTGATCAGCCTGTTCTCCTATTATTTATTTCGCAAGTCTATTTTTCTGTCATTTGGTGCACTAATGATCTTATTTGGTGGTTATTTCGTGGTGCAAACCGCTAATCAAGCGCCGCTTTTTCCTGGCGGAACCTCAGTTGCAACCGACACATGGATAAGGCTGATTTTGGCGGGAATACACCTGATGTTCTTTCTTTTTACGGTTTCGTACCTGAAATTGTCTGAAGCGTTACCCCGCATTTTCCAGGTTTATCGCATTCTTACTTTCTTATTGGTTAGCGAATTACTGTTTCTTTCGGTTTTGGGGCAATTGTCAGAAGGGTTTAACCAAGCTAGCAGGCTATTTAGCCTGGCCTGGGTCCTATTTACTTTCTACCTGGTGGTCAAACTTGCCATCTACGGAAGCAAAGCCGCACGTGTTTTGGCGCTCTCTTTCTTTTTGTTAATGATTGGAGCAATAGTTGACCTGGCAGCAATATTGCCCTATTTTCATAACAATGTACTGGTCTCTAATAGCCTTCAGATCAGTACTGTTTTCTTTGCTGGTATCATATTCCGGGAGCTCTTGGCAGGCTTTTCCGAACTCCGCCGTCAAAAAGAGCAACTCGCGGAAACAGCCACCCTGAAAAGCCGGTTCTTTGCCAATATTACCCACGAATTCCGTACGCCACTCACCTTAATGCTGGCACCCTTACGGCAGGTGATCAACCAGACAGAAGATACGGAGAGCATTCAGTTACTGGAGTTGGCAGAGCGTAATGCCGAGCGGCAATTAGAACTCGTGGACCAGCTGTTGGACCTGGCGCAATTGGACGCAAAGGCACTACGTTTACAGGCTGCTCGGGCAGACTTCAGCGCCTACCTTCAGCGTACCGTCGCAGCCTACGAATCATTAGCGGTACAACAGGATATACAGCTGTTACTGGACCTGCCCGAGATGCCGGTTACGTTATATTTTGATGAGGAAAAAACAGACCGAATAATCCTGAATTTGCTGTCTAATGCCTTCAAGTTTACGCCCGTTGGAGGTACAATAAAAGTGGCGATGACGCAGGATGCAAAAGAAGTTGAAATAGCAATATCTGATACTGGTCGAGGTATTACCCCGGAGCTTTTGCCCCATATTTTCGACCGCTTTTTCTTGGCTGGGAACAGCAAAACAGATACAAAAGGCACCGGTATCGGCTTGGCGCTGGTCCGGGAAATGGTTCTGTTACACCATGGGAGGGTCAGAGTGGAAAGTCAGGTAGGGGAGGGCTCTACTATCACTATTTGTTTTCCTCTCGGCAGGGAGCACCTTCAACCCGAAGACCTCTTTAAAAGTCCACTTTCTTCTACGGAGTTTCGCAGGAATAGGAGCTCAATTACCCTGAATGAAGCCAGCAGCGCAGCTTCAGGCAGAACCCTGGAACCAGCCAGCAGCGCAGCTGCAGGTACTCACTCCTCTGTACTCCTCATCGAAGACAACGCCGAAATGCGCGCCTTCATCACCCAGATGCTCGCTCCCACCTACCGGGTAATCACCGCTGTGAACGGCGTGGAAGGCGTTCGACTCGCCCTCGATTCACCTCCGGACCTCATCGTTAGTGATCTGATGATGCCGGAAAAGGATGGCTACCAGGTTTGCCGTGAACTGAAAGCTGATCTCCGTACCAGCCACGTTCCGATCATCCTCCTAACCGCCCGCGCCTCTCGGGATGCTCGTGTCATCGGACTTGACGAAGGTGCCGATGACTACCTTACCAAACCCTTCGATGCCCGGGAATTGCTGGCCCGTGCCGCTAACTTGATCCGCTCCCGCCAGATCCTCCGCGAACGCTTTGCCAGCTCCATCTTTGTTAAGCCAAGCGAACTCGCCGTTACCACTCTGGACCAAGACTTTTTGACGCGTGCCCTGGAACATGTAGAAACCCACCTGAATGATGCCAATTTATCAGTCGATCAATTAGCCGAGGTACTCAACACCAGCCGGACACAATTAAACTCGAAGTTGCGGGCCCTGGTCAATCAGTCCAGTAACCAGTTTATTCAGTCCGTAAGGTTGCAACGAGCGGCACAGTTGTTGCGCCAGGAAAATACCACGGCCAAGGAAGTTGCTTATACTTGCGGCTTCAGTAGCCCGGAATACTTCTCCCGACTTTTTAAGGCGGAGTACGGGATGACGCCAAAGGGGTATGCACGGGGGGACGCAGAGTAGTTTTATGTTTGGTACAATTTGCCCAGGTAGGCAAAAGCCTCCGACTGCTCCAATGAACCGTTCGAAAATGCCTCTTACCCTTTCATTGCACCTGCGGCCGCGCCTAAAAAGTGAAGGAGGAAATGGTTGAATGGCTGCCGCTGTTACTACTCACTGCGCTGCGCTTGTTCGCCATGGTATGCGAAGCGAACGATGCGTGTGGTAGCTATTCCCTCATTCGCCATTCAGTTATTTACTTACTCCGAAAGGCAGCCCATGCTCCCGGGAGGCCTCCGCAACGATCACCTGTTCTCCGGCGGGCATTCGTTCCAGCAGTAATCCCTCAAGGGCATTATCATAGCCGGTCTTACGTTCGGGCGTTTCCATCCAGAGTACGAAAACTGTTTTATTGACTTGTTCGCAGCGCCGCCGGGCTTCGGCCCAGAACCAATAATTGGAAGAAAACGGTTTGCGGGGCTGTCGCTCCAACCACCATAGCTGCAGCCGTCGCCACCAATGCCGCCTCAGGTAGGTATCTACGATACGAATGAGCCGCTGACTGTCGATGAATTTCGTCGCGACGTGGGCAGCCAATACCTCAGGTGGTTTCCGATTGGCCCGGTACTCCTTCCCATCGCGGTCACTGATGCGCGGGCGGTAGTTCTTTACTTCAATGAGCCATAGCTTTCCGTCCGGAGAAAGGCCAATAAAATCAACCCCTTTCAGCCCGTGGCCGCTGAGGCTCTGATACGCAACGGTATCGTCGTACTTCCGCACCGCCCAATCGTTGGGGAAGTAGAAGGTGAGATTGGATTCTTGAAATTTGATGGGTGTAAGTTACGGGTTACAGCGTCGCTTCGCTCCTGTTGCAGGTGTTGCAGGGTCGCTTCGCTCCTGTTGCAAGGGTTGCAGCAATCTCATTGGAATGCCTGCAACCCCTGCAACGCGAGCGAAGCGAACTCTGCAACGTGAGCGAAGCGAACTCTGCAACATGAGCGAAGCGAACTCTGCAACGTGAGCGAAGCGAACTCTGCAACGTGAGCGAAGCGAAATCTGCAACGCGAGCGAAGCGAACTCTGCAACGTGAGCGAAGCGAACTCTGCAACGTGAGCGAAGCGAACTCTGCAACGCGAGCGAAGCGAACTCTGCAACGTGAGCGAAGCGAACTCTGCAACGCGAGCGAAGCGAGTCTTTGCAACTTGAGCGGTAGCGAACTCCAGCAACTTGACTATCTTTGCCCCCCGTTAAAATTACCTCCCATGTTTCGTACCCACAATTGCGGTGAACTCCGCCTTTCCGACGCCGGTAAACAAGTTAGCCTAAGTGGCTGGGTTCAGATCGGCCGAGATTTCGGCGGATTGACCTTCGTTGACCTCCGTGACCGCTATGGCATTACTCAGGTAGTCTTCGATCAGGATGATAACTCCGGGTTGGCAGAGCAGGCACGGAAGTTGGGCCGCGAATGGGTGATCCAGGTAAACGGAACCGTTCGGGAGCGAACCAATAAGAATGCAAACCGCGCCACCGGTGACGTAGAGATCATCGCTAACGAACTGATCATACTCAACAGCGCCAAGACGCCGCCCTTTACCATAGAGGACGACTCCGACGGCGGTGACGACCTGCGGATGCAGTACCGGTACCTCGACCTTCGTCGTGGTCCGCTACAGCAGAACATTATGTTCCGCAGTAAACTGGCCCTTGCCGTTCGTGCCTACCTCGGTGGAAAAGACTTTGTCGAGGTAGAAACTCCTTTTCTCATTAAGTCTACACCGGAAGGTGCCCGCGACTTCGTAGTACCAAGCCGACTCAACGAAGGCCAGTTCTACGCCCTGCCGCAGAGCCCTCAAACCTTCAAGCAGCTGCTGATGGTAGCCGGTTACGACCGCTACTTCCAGATCGTAAAGTGTTTTCGTGACGAAGACCTCCGCGCTGACCGCCAGCCCGAATTTACCCAGATTGACTGCGAAATGGCCTTCGTAACCCAGGAGCAGGTACTGAATACCTTCGAAGGGCTGACAAAACACGTATTCCAGGAACTCAAGGGCATAACCCTTGAGGAGTTCCCCAGAATGCAATACGACGACGCTATTCGCCTCTATGGCTCCGATAAACCGGACCTGAGGGTTGGCATGGAACTGGTGGAGCTCAACGATGTAGCCCAAAACAAAGGCTTCGGCGTGTTCGACAGCGCCGAACTGGTCGTCGCCATCTGCGTGCCCGCTAAAGCTGACCTTACCCGCAAGCAACTTGACGGGCTGACCAATTGGGTGAAGCGCCCACAGGTTGGTGCGAAGGGACTGGTGTACGTAAAGTGCAACGAAGACGGTACCTTCAAATCAAGCGTAGACAAATTCTTCGACCAGGAAGCGCTGTCTGCCTGGGCCGCTAAATGCGACGCAAAGCCCGGTGACCTCTTGCTCGTCATCTCCGGAGATGACGAAAAAAGCCGTGGCCAGATCGGTAACCTACGCCTCCACGTAGCTAAAGAGTACGACATGATGCCGGAAGGGGTATTCAAGCCCCTGTGGGTAGTCGACTTTCCGCTGCTGGAATGGGATGAAGACAGCGAGCGTTTCCACGCGATGCACCACCCGTTCACCAGCCCCAAGCGGGAAGAGGTGGAACGAATGCTGACGGGCGATCACGAAACCATGAAGTCGCTCAAGGCCGATGCCTACGACCTTGTCATCAACGGCGCAGAAATTGGTGGCGGTTCCGTCCGAATCTACGACCGGGCACTGCAGGAACGTAACTTCAAACTCCTCGGATTCACCGAGGAAGAAGCCGAAGAACAGTTCGGCTTCCTGATGGGCGCCTTCGAATACGGGGCACCGCCTCACGCCGGCATTGCCTTCGGTTTCGACCGCCTGTGTGCCGTCATGAACGGCCAGTCCTCGATCCGTGATTTTATCGCCTTCCCGAAGAACAACCAGGGGCGCGACGTGATGATCGATGCGCCTGCGCGTATTGATGATGCTCAGTGTAAGGAACTGAATCTTAAGGTTACGGTGTAAGCTGGCCTTGTATTTGGTCAATGCAGCCAGTGGCTGCAAATAGATTAAATGCTCTCCGTGCACCACTTCCCCTACAAGTCGTACTGTTGAGGCAGCTTTACTCTTTTTGGTAAAGCTGCCTCATTATTTTCGTAGCCATTTGATGACCTCAAATCCGAACTGCTGCCATGATAGTATCATTTGATAGTATCTTGGTAGTTTCAGCAACTAATAATAATCATTGACGGGAGAAATGCTCTTTCCCTTGAGCCTCAGGTCAGGCATGCGCCAATATAACATTTGTGATTAGCCGGCGAATAGTGGTTCTTTGTGCCCTATTCTAATAACTATGGATATCAACAAGGTATTTGCGACGATACATGCCGGCTTGCCAGCTAAAAATACCGGCAAGGTAGCCGATTACATTCCAGAATTAGGTAAGGTGGACCCCGATAAATTCGGCGTACAGGCTACTACCGTCGATGGGCGTGAGTACGCTTTCGGAGAGGCAAAAGAGCCTTTCAGTATTCAGTCCATCGCCAAGGTGTTCACCCTGACGATGGCTTACCAAAGATTGAACAAAGAGCTCTGGAAGAGGGTAGGGGTTGAGCCCTCTGGCACCCCCTTCAATTCCTTGATCCAGCTCGAAGCTGATCAGGGTATACCCCGAAATCCAATGATCAATGCTGGTGCGCTGGTCGTTTGTGATGTGCTGTTGGATTACCTTAAGGACCCGAAGGCTGAGCTATTGTCTTTTGTCCGCTCTCTATCTTCCGATAAAAGCATCAATTATAATAAAGCTGTTGCGCAATCAGAGTTAGATAATGCCTCCCGGAATCGGGCACTACTCGAGTACATGCGCTCTTTCGGCAACATCCATAACGAATCAGACGACATTCTTGATTTTTACTGCCATCTCTGTGCGCTGGAAATGTGTTGCGGCCAATTGTCTCGTAGTTTTCTGTTTTTGGCCAATCAGGGCATTGCCCCCTTATCCGGCGAGCGGATCGTATCCAGCAGCATGACCAAGCGGCTTAATGCGATCATGCAACTTTGCGGATTTTACGATGAGGCCGGAGAATTTTCCTTCCGCGTTGGCTTGCCGGGTAAGAGTGGGGTCGGGGGTGGAATAGTGGCCTTGTTACCAGGGGATTATTGCATTACAGTCTGGAGTCCACCCCTGAATTATAAGGGGAATTCCCACCATGGGATGGCATTTCTGGAACAATTTACTACCGAGGTTGGGGAGAGTATTTTTTAGATGGAGCGTTAGTAAGGTTGGGTATTTAACTCGCTAAGTAACAAAGTCACCACTTGGATCATAAACGGGTAGTAACTATTTTGGTAGGTATAAATTTCCACTTTTGATGTTGTGGCCCTGCTTCACTTACTATCCCCGAAGAGATTAGTATTTATAATACTGACCTTAGTCGGGAACACGAAAAATATCCAATTCCGTATCTTACCCCCATGTACGAAACCATTCGTGAGAAAATCCGTGAAAACAGGGTCGCCGAAGCCCTGAAGGATATGGACGCGCTGCAATTGAGCCGCGAACACACCAGTAGGTTGGTCAATCTGCACCGTCGATACCGGGTTTACCAGGAAAAAGCCATTAGTAATTTGTCGGAAGAGCGGTTGCTACGGATTGAGGAGAATGGGATCGTAGAAGACATACTGACCTTTCTGGATATGGTAGAGTTTCCCGCAAAGTATGAGCAGGAAAAGGAGGGCGGGGTCGCAGGTGCAGCGGAAAGGACTAAAGAGCAAGGAAAGAAGGCTGGTTTGGGCCGATGGGTACTGCTTGTTCTCGGCTTGGCAGTGATGGCATTACTTGCTTTTTGGGTGCTGCAGCCAGACGATAAGCCTACACCAGTAAACCCAACTACGGAGCAGCCCGAAAGGACAGAAGATCCCGATAAGCCGGAGCGCCCTACCTTAACCAATCCAAGGATTCCTGACGGCAAGGTCACGCTCAACCCCGATGTCCTCGATCGGGTAGAACTAAAGCCTGCCACAGATTTAAAACTTGATCCCAACATATTATCCAGAGCATTGCTCCTGAAGCCATTCATGACCGAAGGTAAGCAAGTGCCCATGGCCCTGGCGGTCTACTACAATAAAAAATCCCCAACGGAATACAACGAAACCATGACCCGGCAGATGGGCGCTTTCGTCCGTAGCTTTCTTCAACGGGAGATCAGTATGGACGTACTGACCAAAGCTTTCCATGAATCAGATGTCCGGGAACGGATGGTGCTACGCGCGACGTCGGATGAAGACAAACGCTTGAAAGTGGAGCGCACGCCCTATTTGCTGCTCCTTGATATTCGAAGTGAGGCGCGTAATAAGGGGTCAATGAGGATTTGCCTGTACGATGTCTCCCGGCAGAAAGGGTTTACCAGGGGTAAATCAGTTCTTGTTCGGGATGGAAAAGGAAATATCGCTTATGGCGAGATGGCCGCATTTGTCCGGGAGTTTTTGACCGAATTACGGGAAAGAGGCTTGTTTAAATAAGGCGCTTAAATGGTAGATGCCAACCTTCTGGAGCCGTCAGGAAAAAAGCATCGCGTAATTTTAACACCTTCTATTACACCTAAGCAGCCTGCAAAAGCATTTACTTTAAGTCCCCAATACATTACCAGAATGCCTAGTCTACCAACTTTGCTCTCCTTGTCTTTTCCCCGCACCTGCGGTCGCGCCCTAATAAAAGGCGCAAATCGGAAAGGATTAAAAGGTGCCTTTATCATCACTTTCCTCTTTTTAACCTTTTCCCCTTTACTGCTGCAGGCCCAGACGGGCTACACCAAAGTAGACGGCAAATACTACCCATATATAGTAGACGATTGTGGCGATACGCTGATCGTTGCCCAGCTGGGAGAAATGTCAGTAAGCTCTCCGGAAGTCTTTGAAACCGAAGAAGAATACAAGCAGTATCGACGTTATCGGATCTATGCACAGCGTGCCTATCCCTACGCGGTTGACGCCATTCGGATCTTCCGTGAAACGGAATACATGACGCAAAGCATGGATAAAAAGGACCGAAAACGATACAATAAGCGGCTACAAAAGGAACTGGAAGAGAAGTTTGAGGGACCCCTTAAAAAGATGTCCAAAACTCAGGGGAAAGTACTGATCTCCATGATCGAGAGAGAACTGGATGTACCGGTTTACGACCTGATCAAGGACCTGCGTGGCGGCCTTACTGCTCGCTATTGGGCCACCCTGGCCGGTTTTTACGGCCACAGACTAAAGCACAAATATACCATCGGCGACGACCGTATTCTGGACGCGGTCCTCGACGATTTCAACGTCAGCTACGAAGTTCCTAAGCTCCAGCTGGACAGTACCGCCGTGAAACGGTAACCTCGTTTCCGCCCGCCCGCCGAGTTTATCGAGGCCTTTTTAAGTGCTAACAATTTCGTTTAGCCTTCGATTCAGGCTAAGGTTCTAACGCCACGGTATGCTTTAATTGTGGAATTATGTTTGAAAGTTAAATAGGGAACACCCTTCGGTACCTATCTTGGGCCAAGAGAACACGCGGCCTGGCCGCTACTATGAGACTATTTACGTTCAGAAACATCCACTTTAGAATGACCAAGCATTTTTTGTCGAGCCTTTTTCTATTGCTCGCCGTATCCTTCGTTTCCGCTCAGGAGACCTTGCCGCTGCCTTCCGGCACACCTCCCGAAGTACCGGGCAAATGTTACGCAGTTTGTTATATTCCGGCAGAATTTAATTCCGTAACGGAAAACATCAGCACCTATGGCGCAGGGGAACACATGCTGGTAATCGAGCCAACCTATGAAACCTTTTCGGAGCAGGTCATGATTAAGCCGGCGAGTTACCGCTTGGTTGATGTTGCAGCTGAATACACGACGACAGAAGACCGGATCCTGATCACCCCCGCCTACGAAGAGATGGTGGTAGAACCCGCGAAATTCGAAACCGTAACGGAACGCGTACTCGTCGAAGAAAGCAGCTCGAGCTACCGCGTTGGTCAGCCAGGCTTTACAACGGTAACTAACGCTAAACTATACTACGGTTCGCCCGAGGGAACTGAGCCTGGAATCGTCTCTACTGATTACGGTAACATCCTGGACCCATCCGGCCGCAAAGGCGTTGACGGAGTAACCGATCCGTTTAATCCGGGTAACCCCAATAGCTTTATAAATGACCCCAATAGCCCACTGAATGTCTCCCCCAGCCTTTACGCCAACTCTGACATGGCTAAGCTGCTGGACCCCAATAATGCCGATAGCCCGTTCAGTGCCACCTATATTAAGGCCAACGGGATCGAAGCCGCCCAGCGAGAAGGAAACCGACTGCTGCAGCGTATGCAGGTTGGAACCATTGCCCCTTACATCACCCAGGAAGCACGGGTCAAACTGGACCGCATTCCTCGTACGACGGTGACCGAATCAGTAGAGGTGGAAGTCAGCCCGGCTTACATGACCTATCAGCAAATGCCGGTAAAGTGTGAAACGGGAGACTGTGTCTCTTTCTGTCAGGTAGAGGTGCCCGCTCAGATGGAGACCATCAATAAAACCATCCCTCAGCCTTGTCCTGCCGGTTACACCGTTGCTGCCATGGAACAAGGTGGAGCTGATTACTGTGTACGCCTGTCTTACGAGCCCGCAGTTTACGGCGCCCGGCAGGTACTGGTTGGTGGTGCAGCCATCACCGAACGACAGAGCGATGCGAAATACCGCGACGTTAAGGTCAAGCGCCTGGTTAGCCCGGCCAAAGTAGTTACCCGCCAGGTAGAAGCTACTTATGAGACCATAACCAAGCGTGTGGTATCTCGTGAAGCCTTCACACGTTATGAGCTGGTTCCCGCTGAGTACAAGACAATCACTCGTCGCGTTCGTACCGGCCTGGCCGGTGCCGAGTTCATCGTTCCCGGAGGCGTATTAATGGCCCCCACCACCTACAGTGCTGGCACAGACAACGCACCTGGAACCATCGGTAGCCTGCCGACATTAGTCAACCCAGGCGCCGGAGGTAAACTCCCCGGCTCCGTTCTTCCCTACACCTTGGGCGCTGGCCCGGATCGGGCCGGAAACATCGAAGCTAATGGCTACGCCCCGATAAACTCAACACCTGGCAACGGAATCGAGGGTATGCCTGCCAACTACTATACTGCAGGCTGCCCTACCGGTTACCGCTACGATGCACTTGATGGCCTTTGCAAAACTACCGAAGCGACCTCGGGAGGTTCCGCCAGCTATACAAAGGCAGTTCTGACCGGGAAAGGTAACTTCAGCGACTGGGTGGAAGTCGTTTGTCCCGGAAAAGGATCGACTGCCTCCATTCGCGACGTGCAGCGGGCGCTCAATAAACTCGGCTACCCAGCGGGTACTGCCGACGGCATCATGGGAGCCCGCACCAAAACGGCACTGGCCAAATACCAGCGCGATAATGGCTTGCCCATCGGTGGCATGAATGCGCCTACCTTGAAGAAGCTTGGATTGCGGTAAAACACCACCTCTTACATTACACTTCCGTTCGGCCCCACGCTAAATCAATTAGTGTGGGGCCGTTTTTTGTAGAGCCTCCAGGCTCTGAGCACTACATGTCCGGTGCATAAAGCGCGTATAAACACCTGAAAACCCGCCGTGTAACTAAAGTTACTCCCAATACCCCTTAACTTCACAACTGTTGTAACACCTTTCCCTTCCGAGTAATAGAAGGAAAAAGGCTGCTGAAGGCTTGGTTGGGAATTCGCTTCCGGCCTGCAAACAGCCTCAATCGCTCTCAAACCACCCACCCATGCAAACCGGCTATTTGATATTGGCGCTCTTAAACGGGACCCTGGGCTTTATGCTTTGGTATGCTTTATCGTCTTCCCTGAGCCTGCCCAAATCTTTTCAGATTCAATACGATATTAATGTCTCTTACTTCAGGCGAATACTCCGGCGGAGGTTCGCAGGATTTCTGATCTACGGCGTGCTGCCCTTACTGCTGATCCTGAAATTCGACATCATTGGTGATGTTGACTTTTCCGAGCTGGGGATAAGCTTTGACTGGAATAGTAAGGTGACAATATGGCTGGCCGCCCTGTTACCCATCACCCTGATCCTGAACCAGCTTAGTGCCCGTTCCCGGGAAACACTGATCAATTACCCTGAAATCAGGGTGACGATCTGGACACCCCGCATGCTTTTCATGAGTGCCCTTTACTGGTTCCTGTACCTTGTGGCCATGGAGTTCCTCTATCGGGGGCTCATCCTTCAGTCCTTATTCATGAACACTGGGAGCGTTTGGTGGACGGTCATCATCAGTGCCTGCCTCTACGCCATGATCCACTATTTTAAAGACAACCGGATCTCAGTGATGAGCCTGCCTTATGGCTTGATCATGGCCTATGCCACCCTGGATTCGGGTAGCCTGTTACCGACCATCCTTGTACACGTCATCGGTGGACTATTGACGGAGTGGATGGCCATCCGGCGGCATCCGGAAATTAAAGTTCAATCCAAACTATATCACTGATCAACTTAGCTAACGTGAATAACAGACTCAAAAAAATATCTACGGATCGCTATACCTGGATCAATGCCTCCCGCAATGTGAAGGTCTGCCCGTTACGCTTCTTTTATCCGCGGAATGAGGAGGATATACAGCTCATCGTCCGGGAAGCGGAAGAAAAGGACCTTCGTGTCCGGGCCGTAGGCTCCGGCCACTCCTACTCCGAAGTAGCCAAGGGACGAGATTATCTGCTTTCCATGAAGTTCATCTCCTCGGTGGCCCTTACCCAGAAGGCAGGCCTGAAGCAAGCCTGGCAAGAAGCTCACCTCGCAACCGTTGGGGCAGGTACCATCCTGAAGAAACTTACCCGCTCCCTGGACCGGATGAACCTCGCCCTCTCAAATATGGGTGCCGTTGATTTCCAAACCATTTCCGGTGCGATGTTGACCGGTACCCACGGTACGGGCATTACCCGACCGGCGGTGCAGGATATGGTCCGCTCACTGAAAATGGTGGCCACGGGCGGAGAGATCCTGCAAATCGAACCCGCTGATGGCATTACGGACGCCGCGAATTTCTCCTCCTCCAGTGCCATCAGGCTGATTCAGGACGACGACACGTTCTATAGCGTGATCCTCGGTTTTGGCGCCATGGGCATCATCTATGAGTTGACGCTTGAGGTGGAGCCACAGTTCTGGATGAAGGAAAAAAGGTACCTCGTAAGCTGGGCAGAACTTCGTTCGGACCTTCTAAACGGAAGTTTTATGACGAAAGTCCGCAATACGGATTTCGTCGCCTTTCGGGTGAATCCCTACGAAGTTAAGGGCGAACACCGATGTGCGGTGGTCGAACAAGAAGTCATCCCTTTTGCCGACCGTCCGCGTGGTTTCGGCGCGTTTCGGCGCAACATCTTCTCCAGTATTTTGGGCAATCTTGAATTTCTGATGGAGAACACCATTGTTAAGACTAACCTGAAGCCCGACGGTGTCCGGAAATCTATCAATCTGGCACTCTGGGCAACCCAGGACATGCGGTTTTCGGGCAAAAGCCACGAGCTGCTGTACCAGAGTGGGGAGGCAGTGATCAGGTATGGCATCAGTTCCGAATTCGCGTTCCCGGCCAAGGCAGAGAAGATAGTCGAGGTTATGGAAGCCATTTTTGCTCAGGCCGAGCTGAATGCTGCCGAAGGCGGTGTTTACCAATCGGCACACATCCCGGTCAGGTTTGTCCCACCCTCAAAAGCGCTGTTATCATCAGCCTATGAACGGGAAACGGCCTATATAGACGTCCCGCTTTTGTTTGGGACGCGTGGAGACATCGACATCCTGGAGCGGTACCAGGAACGACTCATCGGGTTGGGAGGGATCCCTCACTGGGGCAAACACAATAGCCGTTTGTACCAGCACCACGATTTTATCAGGTCGCAGTTCTCCCGGACGGATGATTGGATACGCGTCCGGAAAGCCCTTGACCCTAAGGGCACTTTCCTGAACGATTTTGTGATCCAGATGGGACTGGCGATGCCTGATAACTCGACAACCTGACAACCCGATAACTAGATACCCCGACAACTCGACAAACTGCCCACCCATGCAAAAACCCATCAGAGTACTGACCATCGACGGCGGAGGCACCCGAGGCCTCTTTCCGGCCACCATCCTGCGAAAACTGGAGGAAGAAACGGGGCAGTCCGTTACGGATATGTTTGACGTGATCGCCGGTAATGCTACCGGCGGCATTATTGCCATGGGGCTTGCCGCTGGTATGAAGATCGAAAACATCGCCGAAATTTACCGGGATCAGGCAGGCTTTATCCTTCCTTCGAGCTTCTGGCGCAGGGTCTGGAACCCGGTCAATCTCTTTGCGCCAAGGTATCCGAATAAAAACTTTAAACAGTTGTTGACGGAGCGCTTGGGGGCTGATAGTACACTCGCTGATGTAACGAATCGTTTCGGTACGAAGACTATTTTTCTGACCGGCACCCTGGACATGAGCCCGGCCCTGAAGGACGGGGAGGCGCCCGGCTTTAAGATCGTGGTGTACAATTCGGCCTTTAAAACATACGATGACGAGTCATTGGTGGACATTAGTATGCGGACTTCCGCCGCTGCCGTTAACCTCCCATTGTACCAGCATTATTCGGAAAGTGGGAACTATGCAAATGATCCCGCCATGATGGCTTTGTCCTTTTGCATGAACCAACAGCGGGCCGCTTCACCGGGAGAGAGTATCCTCCCCGACAACGCCCTCGGGCTCAAGGCCAGACCGGAGGACATAAAGTTTTTGTCTCTTGGCTGTGGTTCAGACGGAAGTTCCTATGTACCCAGGGAGAAGATCGGGAAAGGGACCTGGGGGCTGATGAAATGGGCGGGACGGCTCATCAGCCTGGTCATCCATACCAATATGGCAGCCAACCAGTATTACGTACAACAATTTCTCAACCCCTCCCAGTACTTCCGGCTCTCTGCTTATTATAAGGCTGACGATGCTCCGGGGGTGCTGAAAGACAAGAAGTTGAAGATTGATGTAACCGATAAGGAGCAATTGCTGGCCATTCAATCCTACGCCGAAAAGACGTACGCTAAACAGCGGGAGGCGTTGCTTGCGTTTCTTGATCTTTAGGGCGACGGCGCGCGGGTGCAGAGGGGAGTTGTAAGAGCAAGGGGAACCCCTCGTTTTCGTGGAGCGTCACCTAACCCCGGTCGAAGGGGCTTCCAGCACCGAGCGTAAACGCCGGCCTCCGGCCGCGTGGCGATGAACAGCTAAATCGCAAAAAGACGCAAGGAACAGAAAGCCAAATAGGTCACGCGTGCGGAGCGCGGCGTTTCCGCTCGCCGTCGGAGACGGCTTCGTCCAGCCTGACGGCCCAGGTCCGGAGGTCCGTCTCTACTATCCCCCAGACATTCCAGTCTTGCTAATGAACAACTTTCCCCTGCACCCGCGTCCGCGCCTCCTGCTCACGATGGCTGAAACTTGATGATCTGGTAAACTCAGCGACAATATTTCTGGTAGCTACAAGGAAATCTCTCTGAATTAATTAGCTTTAAGCTTTCATTGTCAAAAGCTTATCACACACACATCATGACGATCTCTCTCCGTCCAGGCTTTCTTAGCCTGCTACTAGCCTTATTAGCGTTTCCCATACTCCTTCCAGCACAACTTAGCGAACCACTACGCCCCAAAAGCCAGGTGGTCAATCTTTCTCCCGCAGTGAAAGAAGTGGTCATGCCGGGCATTGACATGCCAGCCATTCAACTGGAGGACAAGCGTGAAGATAAATTCAACCAGCCAACCCGTTTTGCCTTCCCTTTTCCCGTAAATCTGGGTTTTAAGGATGGTACCTGGACCAACCTACCCAACGGCGACCGTGTATGGCGCCTCAGCATTAAGGCCCCCGGTGCACAGGGTATGACCCTGCTGTATGACCGGTTTTTTTTGCCTCCCGGCGCGACGTTGCACCTGAGCAACCCCTACACCAACGAACTGCTGGGGGCGTTCACGGAAAAGAACAATAATGAAGTGAAACGCTTCGCCACGGGCATCGTTCTGGGGGACATTACGGTTCTTGAATACTACGAGCCCGCCTCACAGCGTGGTCGTGGAGCTCTTAACGTGGTCCAGGTTGGCCACGCCTATCGTATGATGGGCGAACTCAAAGGATTGAACGATTCGGGCCCTTGCCAGGTAAACGTCAATTGTGAAGAAGGCGCCGATTGGCAAGACGAAAAGCGTGGTGTAGCCCACTACACCGTCAACGGAACAGCCACGTGTAGCGGATCGCTGATCAATAATACGGCACAGGACGCGACGCCCTATTTCCTGACGGCCGATCACTGTATCGGTAACCTGGATGCCCTCGGTAATATGGATGCCAGTGGCTACGTCTTTTATTGGGACTACGAACGTGCTGGTTGTACCAACACGGGGCCCGTACCCACCAATACTACGGCCGGTGCAACACTGGTGGCAAACAACGTAGATAGTGACTTCGCTTTATTCCGGTTGACGGAGTCGCCAAACATCGACTTTATGCCTTACTTCAACGGCTGGTCTGCCGAACAGACCCCCATTCGGGGTGGGGTAGGCATCCACCATCCGGCCCTTGATGCCAAAAAAATCGCTACGCACAGTATGGTGCCGACAAACTCTTCGGTATCCTCTGTGGTTGGCAATTTCTGGCGGATACTTTGGGATGCTACCCCCAACGGCCACTCCGTCACTGAAGGCGGTTCCAGCGGTTCTGCGCTGTTTAACTCCGAAAGCCGGATCATCGGTCAGCTTTTTGGAGGCTCTTTTCTTAACTGTGATGACCCGGCCAACGACCAGGGCCTGTACGGTAAAATTGCCTACAGCTGGGATGCCGATGGGGCCACTAACCCCGGACGGCGCTTACGCGATTGGCTGGATCCGGCCAATACTGGGGTGGATGTCTTGGACGGTGCCTACATCGTTCAACCACCGCCTACCGTTGGTTTTGCTAATGCTCTACTGATCAACAATACTTCCTTCCAGGAGGGCAGTAATGCCTTGGACGCTTTACCCGGCGATTGTCGCCCATACACTGACTACCCGGTTACCATTACGGCTTCTTACACCCTGTCGGATCCCTTCACGGCAGTCGTTGGTGCTTCGGGAAGTGCGTTAAATGAAAACGACTACACTATCTTTCCCTCCACCGTAACCCTGACGCCAAACAATTCTTCAGAAACGATTACCCTGCGCATCTTCGATGATTTTGGTATTGAGGATACGGAGCAAATTGATCTGGTGGTTACCGGAACCGGTGCCAATGCATCTATCGGTTCAAACAACCAACTAAGCTTCGGTCTGGAAGATAACGACCAACCCATTGCAGCTACCCGCCTGGCTCCCGCTGCGGCGACCGATTTTAACGCAGGAATCCCAGCAGACTGGCCAGTGGTAAACAACGGTAGTACTACTATGACCTGGATGAATGTGCCGAACTACGACGGAGGCAACAACATGAACGGCACCAGCTTTATCATTGTAGACAGTGACGCACCGGGCCAGGGTACGACTACCAACGAGACCATTACCACGCCGGTTAAGGACTTGTCCGCTTCCACGAACATCGTCTTGTCGTTCGATCAATACTTCCGGGCATACAACCAGGGGGGATTTGAAACGGCCACCGTTTCCGTTTTTGACGGAACCTCCTGGATTGACGTCTATAACCTCGACCAGGATAGCGGCAACGTAGGTAGTTGGGCTAACCCTGATCAGCAAAACCTCGATCTTTCCGCCTTTGCGAACGACGCCTTCCAGGTGCGCTTCCGCTATACCGGTGCTTATGATTGGTGGTGGGCGCTCGATAACATAGAACTGGTGTCGGAAGAATCAACAACGGTGCTGGAAAATGTCACGGAAGCCCCCCTCGAAATCTACCTGGATGCCTTTACTACCGTTGGGATCATTAACCCGGAGAACGGGGAACTGCTACTCGAAATAGAGAACCTCACGAGTACCGATCATGGCTGTACTAACGTATTTCTGGATCGCGTGATCAGTGACGGTGCGGACACTTATCCGCTGTTCTCGAATTTTCCTTCCAACGCAGTTATGGCGCGTGCCGTACGGATTGAACCCGCCAACAGCTCCGAAAATGGCAGCTTCAGGCTGCGTTATTTCCTGGGAGAGAATGACCTGAGCGGTTGGACCGCAGCAACGGGCGCTGGGTTGGGTGATGCTGGCATCATTCAACTGGCCGGCGTATCCGTATTAGACGTCAACCCAGGAAATTTTGCCGCTCAAACGAGCAGCTGGTACCCCATTACGGAGGGCTTTCTAGGAACGAATCAATACCTCGAGACTGAGATTAACGGCGGTTTTGGTGGGTTCGCCATCGGACGTGATCCGGAAAACAGTAGCCTTCCGGTAACCTGGTTGTCCTTTACTGGCCGCAACCTATCGGAAAAAGCAAATGAACTGAACTGGGCGACTTCCGAAGAAGTTGATAATGATCGCTTCGAGTTGGAGGTATCTCCTAATGGTCGGGATTTCCAATACGTGGGTACGGTTGCTGCCAGCACGAGCCAGGCCTACACTTTTGTCCACGAACAACCTTTCAGTGGAGATAACTACTACCGTCTCCGGCAAGTAGATGTTACGGAAACTTATTCCTTCAGCGAAGTGATCAATGTTGTCACACCATTTGGTGGTCTGGGCCGGGTCTTGGTTTCCCCTGTCCGGGCGGGCGTACTTTCCCTGAGCGTACGTGAAGATGTTCAGTCGGTTGAGTTAATCGATGCCGCCGGCCGGCAGGTTAAGGCTGTTCAACTGGCTTCAGGCCACGCATCGATCATCAACGTCGGGCTGCCGGGGCACCTTGCTGCCGGGGTGTATTTCGTACGCTTCGTTGGGGATGGTGAAATATTTGCTGACCGGGTGGTGATTCGATGACCGGGAGACTACTAAGTGATTGACTGGTTGCCGTTCGCAGCAGCGTAGCTAAGGGCCGCCGCAAGGCCCAATCACTTCGCTACGCTTGCTCCCACCTGGGCCTAGCGAAGTGAGCGTAAATAGCGGCAGTAAATCAGTGATTAACCAATACTTTCACTCACTTCCTGGCGCGGCCGCAGGTGCCGGGATGACTCATGTTTACCATTTTTTTAGGTGGCTAAGTCTATTGCTTTACGATGGTACGAAGTTGGCTCCGTCTACCGGCAGGGCGTCGGTGACGGCATCAGGCACGCCGGTCATTGGGAGAAGAGATGGACACAGGTTGGCGCTGGTTTCCGACGAGCAGAAATTAGCGAAGCGGACGATCTCGTCTTTCAACGGCGGGCTGGCAGAGGCATTAAGCGAACGGTAAATGCCCCATTTGGGACGGTTGATGATCCCTCCTCCACTGTTGCCTCTGAAAAGGTCAATGTCTGCGTTGGCATAACTCATCAATAAAGTGCCGGTAGCTACGTCGTTGACGGTCATGGAAATACTACCCGAGTTTTCATGAAAGATTTCCATTGTCACTTCCACCCATTTACCCTGAAAGTCACTCAGCGGAGCGGTAGCAACGGAGCCCTGGTCTCCACCGGGGTTATCGTCTCCGGCGTCGTGCTTCAGTTCCACCCTGTCGGTCCTTGCGGTCAGCGTAAGTATTGGGAAGTCACTATCGGTTCCGCCCAGAGCCTTTAATTGGAAAAGGTGGGAGAAACTACTGGCACCCACAAAATCTGAAGGTAAACGGAACTACAAAAGGTAGTAACTGGTGTTGCCGAAGTCGTGCTCTAATTCGGGATCGGTTTGCCCGGAGGGGCCACCTTTGATTTCGATCCGAACGCGATCAAAAGTGACACACCGGTCACTATCGTCGTCGATGTGACTGTGGAACTCAAAGACATTTTACTCAAGATCCGCGTCGGCAGTCTGGGTAATATGTTCTCCAAATGCCTGGTGATTCCCAGTACCGCCCCCCTGGCAGGCGGAGGAGCTATTGTCTGGACCCTCGATGGCAAAGCCAGCTGTCGTAAAAACTGAATAAGCACCACCAGAGGGGGCTGTGGCAGAAGCAGTCGCCTGGGCGCAAAGGCCGAAAGACAGTAGGCCAAATATAGCCAATGAGAAAAAGTAGCGTAATGTCATAACCGATCCTTTTTGTGCGTCAAGTATAAACATAAAAGAAAGTCGCCTCCAGTTTTCTCTACCAGAATAGGTTAAAAAGGTTTTTGTCTGCCTTTTAAACTGCTTTTTATGCACCTGCGTCCGCGCCGGGTTATTAACTGACCACTAGAAACCAGGGCCTTAAGTGGATTTTTCTAAATCTTTTCCCCTGATGTTGTCAGGAGTAACACTTTAAGCGAACCTCTCCGAGAGCCATGTGGTTATAGACCTACTAATTGACTAACCACTCGCTTTGAAAAGATCACATTATCTACCGGGCATTTTTTGTCTGATGGCACTTCTTGTTTCCTGTGCTGATTATAAAGTCCATGAGATGGACCTGGAAGGGCTGACCAGCGAAGCTGCCCCTTCCGGTGCGCTTGAATATTCCACCTTCCTGGTTGGAGATCTTGGGTACGACTACGATCGGGGGCTTACCACGCTCGATGCCATGATTCGTGCAATGCCAGAAGGGAAAAAGAAAAGTTCTCTGCTTTTGCTGGGGGACATTACTGGTGAAGAAGGGCTTAAAAAGGAAGGGGGCGCCGAACGTGACCACCTTGACGCTATCGGCCAGCGCCTGTTGAAAGTACCAGGGAAAGTTTTCTATACGCCCGGTGAAAATGAGCTTGGCCGAGCCAGTAAATTTGGCCGGCTGGACCGCCTGGAAGATTACTTCGAAGAGAACATCAAGAAGAAAGTTCGCTTCATGCCCAATAGGACCTGTTCTGGTCCTGACGATGAACAATTATACGATCGAGTTGGGCTGATCGGCATAAATACCGCTTGGTTCATGGCGGATTGGACGCGGGATGAGGAGGTTAGCGAGGGGTGTGATTACCGTAATCGGGACGCGATGCTTTTTGCGCTGACGGATGAAATCAAAGGCTACCGGGATCAGGTGAAAATCGTTATGATGCACCACCCATTACAGGGCAATGGAAACCGGGGAGGACAGTACAGTATCAAACAGCACCTGTTTCCGCTTACTGACGTTATTCCCGGAGCTTATTTGCCCCTGCCAGTTATTGGGTCAGTGCTGCGGGGAATTCAGAGTGTAGGCGGAGGCCCTCAAGACGTGAACAGCCTACTTTATCAGCAATTTGTCAATAAGGTGAAGGCTGGTATCGATGACGAGATCAACGTCATCTTCGTTAGCGCTCATGAGCAGAATATGATGCTGGTGCACGAAAAGGAATACCTCCAGGTGGTTGCTGGTTCGGGGAGTGTTCGCGGTCCTGCCCGTGGTGGGAATGACGCCAATTTCGTTTATGGGCAGGTCGGTTACAGCCGGATTGATTTTTACGATTCGGGTGAGGTGTACCTTGGGTTTTATACGGTTAACGAGGATGGGCAGGAAGACCGGATGTTCTACCGGCGGGTAATTGAAGACCGTTTTAAGCAACAGGACGAAGGGATTGAGGCAGTGAAGATTGAGCCCGTTACGGAAACGGTTGTTAAGTCCTCGGTTTACGGCAAAGAAGAAGACGAGAAAAATATGTTGGCGAAAGGTATTCTTGGCCGACATTATCGCTCACTTTACTATGTGCCAATTGAAGTGCCGGTACTGAACGTCGATACCATCTTTGGCGGCCTGGAACCCTACCGGCGTGGTGGCGGTATGGCCACCATGAGTTTGCATACCAAAGGAGGAGACGGTCATCTTTACCAAATGCGCTCCGTTCGGAAAAATCCGGCGCAGCTGTTGCCCAGTATGCTGGAAAAGTCCTTTGCGGCTGATCTTACAGCCGATGTTTTTACGAGTGTTCATCCTTATGCGCCACTTACGCTGCCGATAATGCAGCGAAAACTGGGATTGTTTGGGGCTGATCCTTATTTGTTCTATGTCCCGAAACAATCGGGACTCGGGGCGTACAATACCAATTTTGGAGGAGAAATGTACTGGCTGGAACAACGGCCGGATGAGGATTGGAGTGACACTCCTTACTTCGGCGGAAGTAAAAAAATCATCAGTAATTCTGATATGCGCGAGGCACTGACGAAGAACTGGAAGTCATACGCTGACGATAATAATTACGCCCGTGCCCGGCTCTTTGATATATGGATCGGTGATTGGGACCGACACCGGGACCAATGGCGTTGGGCATCTTTTAAGGAAGATGACGGCCGTACACGCTACGTTCCCGTGGCCCGTGACCGAGATCAGGTTTACTCAAACTACGACGGAGGGTTACTGGGCGCAGCCCGGATTTTCGTTGGGGAAGCCCGTAAGTTCCGTCCCTTTACCGGAGAGCTGAATAAAATAAAATGGCGGGCCATGAACGGTAAGTGGAATGACCGCTTATTCCTGAACCAACTGACACGAGAGGAAATGCTGGCGGAGGCCAGGACCATTGTTGAAACCATCACGCCCGAAGTGATTGATGAGGCAATGGAGTTTTTCCCGAAAGAAGTCAAAGCTTTTAGCCTGGAACAAGAAAAAATTGGGGAGAAGCTGAAAGAAAGGATGACCCACCTGGAGGAAGCAGCCGCAGATTATTATGCTGACCTTGCGGAGAAGGTGAATGTTTTGGGGACGGAAAAGGATGACGTAATCCAGGCCATGGGGTTGGAAAACGGTGATCTTCATGTGCAGCTTTTTGATGCGAGTAAGGAAGGGGAAGCTGATGAGAAATATTTTGATCGTGTTTTTCACAAGGACGAAACAAAGGAAGTTGTGATCTATGGTCTCGATGGTGATGATCGTTTTGAACTTTCCGGAAGCAAAAGTGACGTCCGGCTTCGGTTGATAGGGGGTACTGACGGCGATGAAGTAGTGGCCTCCGGCAGCCTTAGGGCAAAGGCCTACGACGAAAAAAAAGGGATGAAGTTCTCTGGGGAAACCTCGCACGTTAAGGACTTACGAAATGACCAACACCCGGAACTTAATCAGTACAATTTTGAAGAATACTATCCCGACTACACCACACCAGTCCCTGCTTTTGGGTTCAACGTGGACGACGGTTTGTTGATTGGCCTGGGCTTTTCCAGAACCAACCATGGCTTCCGTCCGGACCCCTTCAAAACACGCCACACCGCCCTGGCTACTTACAGTACCAACGAATTTTTAAAGCTGTCATATGACGGGATATTTAACGACTTCTTTGGTAGAAAGAAAGACTTTTTGCTAAAAACTCATTTTTACAGTGATGGCTACGTAGCTAACTTTTTCGGCTTGGGCAACGAAGGCCCGGGGCAACCAGAGGAAGGAGAAATTGAAGGCCTGGATGATGATTTGATCCTCGAATATAACCGCGCCCGTCGACGCGAAATCATGGTGAATCCTATGTTCCGGTTCCGGGGTAAACGCAATCGGCTGGAATTCGGTATCGGACCTTTCTACCACGCCTACGAATTGGATGACGATACGCCTGACTTTGCCCTGATTCGAAATACCGAAGGTATTCCTGATCGTATTTTTAACGATCAACCGTTTGGTGGTATCAAAGCACGGTTAAGTGCAGACAACCTTGCCATCCCGTTGATGGCCGACAACGGCATCAAATATGACCTTTACGCCAGTCAGTCGTGGAACCTGAAGGATGACGGGTTATCGACCCTGAAAGTGGGTGGACAGTTCAGCTTTTACCGCATGATTACCAAGGCGATCAATTTTGCCACACGCATCAGTATTGAACACAACGACGGTTCCCCGGAGTACTACCAACTGGCTACGATGGGTGGGCGAACCAATTACCGGTCTGCACGAGCTGATCGGTACCGTGGGAACACGATGTTTGTACACAATATCGACCTTCGTTTCCTGGGCTTTGCCCTGGGCAAAAAAGAAGCACCTACGGTGGCAGGGTTCATCCTGGGTATGGACTACGGCCGGGTATGGCTCGATGGGGAAGACAGCGATGTTTGGCACGTTGGCTATGGAGGTGGCTTGTGGGCAGCTCCATTGGGGGCAACTATTCTCAGCCTTACCTATTTTCAGGATAGTGAACAGAAGCGTTTTGCTTTTGCTGCTGGCTTCCCATTTTAAACTTGGATACAATGAGCTTACTTGATAAACCGAATCTGCTGTCGTTACTCATCCTGGGGGGAGTGGTGCTTCTTGCTGGTGGGTACGGGGTAGTAACCTATACTCAAAGTCCTGATTTAGAGCACTTTCCGGTAGACCCGGATTACGGCTTTGCCTTCAACTTCGACCAACCTAATATTGTGGTAGATGTGCCTAAGGACCTTAAGGAAATCAGTGGTCTGGCCCCATGGCGGGCTGACGATGAGGTGCTGGCCGTTCAGGATGAGGACGGCAAATTATTTGTTCTTAATACCAATACGGGAAAAGTGAAGCATGAGCTTTCCTTTGGTAAGGACCGCGACTACGAAGGGGTCGCAAGAAAGGGAGACAATATTTATGTACTGGAACGAGACGGAGATATTCACCACCTGGTTTATGCGGAAGGGAAGGAAATCTTCGAAGCTGATAAACTGGAAACATCCTTCAGCTATAGAAATGATACGGAAGGAATTTGTCTGGATCCCGCTACCGGTCATTTGTTAATTGTACCTAAAGAGCAGGAGCTTAACCCATCAGATGAGGACAAATACCGACACGGAATCTATGGTTTCAACCTGGCAGATTCAGTACTGGCCTTCCAGCCACTTTTTTACATTGATGAACTGGAGGTTGGAGAAATAATTTATGGAAAAATTGCCCGATATAGCTTTAAACCAAGTGGTATCGCAGTAGATCCGGTCACTAAAGACATTTACGTATTGGCCTCCGTAGGGAAAATATTGATTGTCATTGGGCGCGAAAGTGAAATAAAACACATTGAGTTACTTAAGGAGAAAATTTTCAGCCAACCGGAAGGAATCACTTTCAATGAAGCAGGAGATCTGTTCATCAGTAGTGAGGGCAGAGGGAAAAATGGAATTGTCGCTACCTTTAAGCGTAACGTAACGCAGGTAAAAGGGAATAAATAATGAGCCAGGATAAGAAAAAGGGGGACAAAGATGAGCTGCTGAAAAGAGCAAGAGCTCACGTCCACGAACGGTTTGATGCCCGCCTGGCCCCCAAATATCTGTTTCACAACTTTGCCTATTCGTCTGAGATCGAAGGAGCATTGGACGACCTGATGGAAAAAACTGAACTGGATGAAAACACCCAGTTTCTTCTAAGGATCGTCGCCCTTTTTTATCCGCTCGGTTACATTAATGGGCACAAAAAATTTCAGGATACCTCCGTCGAAGAGCTGAAGGCCTGGGCCGGAGCTGAAGGCCTGGACCTTTCTTCTCCTGACGGAACTGCTGCGGATTGGCTGAAAGCGGTAAAGAACGCCGACCAGGACAGCCTGCTACCGGTTCGCATATTGCACGATGCCTGCTGGAGTTGGTTAGGGCGTAAGCGATTTGATCGCCGCAGTAACCTCTTACAACTGGAACGAGACGCGATCGCCAGTAAAGAGGGAGATCCCATAAAATTTGGGGAAGAAATGCAGAATTTACTGCTCAATTTCAATTACCTCACCTCCGTTGGTAAAAGGAAATATGACAAACGCCGGCGCAAGAATGTCAGTAGCCAACAAAGCGATAACTACAAGATTGAACAAAAGGAGGTTAAGGCCCGGACCGGTAAAAACTTTGGACGCGGCATTGACACGATGTATCGTACGGCATTTCGGAACCACATTAACCTTAGCAGGATTGCCGACGGTAAGGCGAACATGATGATCTCGATCAACACGATCATTTTGTCGATCGTCATTACGGTATCAGGTGCCAGTCTCAGCTTTTTCGAGGATGTATTCTTTGAGAATCCGGAATTCCTAGTACCCATCATCAGCTTACTGCTCAGCTCTCTGATTGCCGTCATCTTTGCGGTGTTTTCCGCACGGCCAAGTGTAACCGAATATCGGATCAAGAAGGATAAACTCATCAAGAGTAAAGAAGCAAGTCTCCTGTATTTTGGTAACTTTCTCAAACTCGAAAAGAAGGAATTTATTGAGTACATGGCCACCATGAAACTCGACCAGAATGCGCTGTATGATGACCTGGCCAAGGATCTCTATGACCTGGGGCAGGTGATGCACAAAAAATACCTCCTGCTTACCATCAGCTATAACACCTTTGTTGGCGGGCTGGCGCTGGCGGTGCTTAGTTTCCTGACGGTTTACCTGCTCAATATTCTGTAGGGCCTCATCACTTAGCCATCTGACTAACAATCAACTCACTCAGGTCATACACCATCACTGAATCCTGCTTCTCCTTTCCGGTAACGCCGTCCTTCATCATCGTTAGACAAAAAGGACAGTTTACGGCGATTACCTCCGCTCCAGTACCCAGAGCTTCCTCAACTCGTTCTACGTTAATGCGCTTTTCTCCGGATTCGTCCTCTTTCCACATCTGGGCGCCACCGGCGCCACAACAAAGTCCGTTGGTCTTGCTTCGCTTCATCTCCACCAACTGCCCGTCGATGGATTCGAGGACCGCCCGGGGGGCTTCATAAATGCCGTTGGCGCGGCCCAGATAACAGCTGTCATGGTACGTAATGCGCTTGCCCTTAAAGGTTCCACCCTCCGTCATCTTTATCCGCCCACTATCGATCAGTTCCTGCAGTAACTGGGTGTGGTGTACAATGTCGTAATTCCCTCCAAGTACGGGGTATTCATTCTTGATGGTGTTAAAACAATGCGGACAGGCCGTCACCATCTTTTTAACCTTGTACATGTTCAGCACTTCGATGTTCTGCAGGGCGGTCATCTGAAAGAGGAACTCATTGCCAGCGCGCCGGGCGGGGTCTCCGGTGCAGGCCTCTTCGTCGCCCAGGACGGCGAAATCAATGCCAGCCGAAGTTAGGATCTCAGCAAATGCACGGGTTACTTTCTGGGCCCGATCGTCGAAGGAACCGGCACAGCCTACCCAGAAAAGGATCTCGGGAGTTTTGTCTTCGGCGGCGAATTCGGCCATTGTTTTTACAGTCATAGTAGTGATTGGGTGAGTTAGAGAATAAAGGAATGTGAGAATAAGAGAATGAAGGAATGGAAGAATAAGAGAATGAGGGAATTACCCTTTATTTACTGAACGAGATGCATTTTCCTTAGCCTTCGCCATTATTTTAAGAATTTGAAGCCATTCCTTTTGGAAAATTCGGACTTTGTCCTTATCGACTATAATCTCAGATTCATCCAAGACTTCAAGCCAAAACATGGTCTCGTCCGTCTCTTCAACGACATACACATTTTAGCGTAGAACCCTCTGCCTGATCTGGCTCGGCATGCGGCACGATAGTTGGCTGCAGCCGAAGTCGCTGATTTTATCAGCTGGTACCTTACTACATTCACACCAGGGGAGGTTCCTGTTTTCTCCAGTAAGTTCACGATGTCAATGGCAGCTCGTTTAGTTCGTGTTTTTAGCCAGATAACGAACTCTTCCTTCGATTTTCGCTTAGGTTGGCCGTAATCAGAAGCAGGGTCTGCCACCAACATGGAATTTCCATCGATTCCTTCACTATTAAGAACATCAGCAACTGAGAAAGTAGGGTCAGGCAAAATATTATCAATCCCTTGATTCAGTATATCGGTAAACCTAGTTGACATTCCAGACCTGATTTTACTTGTTAATGAAAAATATGATGACGGGGTATTCTCCCATTCTATTATTCTCTCAATCTCTCATTTTTTTACTCCTCAGTCCAGGCAGTTCGTGAAGTCCCCACACTCCAGGCCCGCTGCTGGTTCTCAATCGAGTTGAACAGCGGCAGCCAGTCCTGAGGTCCGGCGGCTTCGGTAAGGATTTCGTGGCGGCGCAGCTTCGTGATCATCTCCAGCGGATTGATCAGGACGGGGCAGGCTTCCACGCAGGCATTACAGGTGGTACAGGCATGAACCTCTTCGCGGGAAATAAAATCCCAGAGGGTCTTGCCGTCGTCGAAGTTATCTGCTGAAACGGGTAGGGTGTCGTCTTTGGCGTATTCGGCATTTCCGGAACGGATCTTTTCGCCAACTTCCTCTGAGCGGTCACGGAGGTCCATAACGATCTTCCGCGGACTGAGCTTTTTACCGGTGATGTTGGCAGGGCAAACCGACGTGCAGCGGCCGCATTCAGTACAGGTGTAGGCACCGAGCAGGTCGATTTGGCTCATCTCAAAGATGTCGTTGGCCCCGAATTCTGGCAGTTCTGCATTCATGTCGGGCTCCGGAGCATTGGGATCACCGAGACCCATCATGGATTTTACCTCCTCCATAATGGCGGGCATATTTTCCATCTCACCCGCTGGCTTCAGGCGCGCAAACCAGGTGTTGGGGAAGGCCAAAAGAATGTGCAGGTGCTTGGAAGCAGGTAGGTAACCCAGAAAAACAAAGACCATTAAAATATGTCCCCACCAGCCGACGCGCTCGAGGATACTGAGTGTCCCCTGGCCAAGGCCGCCAAAAATAGCGGGGCCCAGCCAGCCGGTAATGGCCAGGTTGGTATCTGGGTAGTGGGCCGGGTCCATGCTTTGCAGGACTTCGTCGGTACCGTTCATGGTGAAAATAAAGGCCAATAGCATGAGTTCGAAAATGAGGATCAGGTTGGCGTCGAGTTTGGGCCAACCCGACATTTCGGGCTTATTAAAGCGGGGAATAAACAAGATGTTGCGCCGAATCAGGAAGATGACCGTAGCAATAAAGGCTAGTACGGACAATACCTCGATGGTGCTGATGATGAAGTTATAAAAACCACCCAACGGCACCGCAAAAAAGCGATGGACACCAAAAACGCCGTCGATGAATATCTCGATCAATTCGATTTGCGTAAAAACAAAGGCGACGTAAAGCATAAAATGGAGCACCGCAGGAATCAAGCGCTTAAACATCTTTTTCTGCCCCATGGCCACCAGGGCCATATTTTTCCAACGTTCGCCCGTTGGTCCCGAGACGGTTTCCTTTTTACCCAGATGAATGTTTTGGTAAACCTTACGAAAACCGACGAAAGCGTAGCCCAGTGCCGCAGCGGCTACCAGAATAAAAATGATCGACTGTACCATGTGGCCAAAGGTAAAGTAATGGGGTGGGGTGGACAAGGGGTTTATAGCGAAAATTCGCTATGTTTTATTCAGGGCGGGGCCGCAGGTGCAAGGGATAAGGGAAAGGAGCAATGAGCATTCCCTAGGTGGGTTATCCAACTAGTCCGTTCTGGGGATGATGTTCACGGAAAGGCTTCCGCTATTTCTCAGGCTAGGTTTTTTAATGGTTAGTCCATTATCTAGTGTAACAGTCGGTTCGTCTTGGCCATCATCGAAAGCCTGATCGAGACAGCGCCTGATGGTATAGTCCACTGTGTCGAAACCGGTGTCAATACTATGAATGATTAGACTAGTGACACGTACGGTAACTGTTGAAAATAAGGAGCGCCTGAAAGTGAAACTGCGAGTGATTGAATTGATGGTCACGGCGTCTACTAATTGTCTATTGATCTCATTGCTGACTCGGTACTGGCAAGTGGAGAGATCGATAGTCAGACTAGTAGCGTTTTTATCCGGAAAGGGAGGGGTCAATTCCATACGAAGAGAGGCACCGCCGAACAGCGGAGGTTTGAGAAATCGAAAGTTGTAATCTGATTCCACAAGAATGGTTCCATTGGCTAAGGCAGTTTTTGTACGGACTATCTCCCGCCTTAAGAAATATTGATCAGCAAGACCGCCCATAGGTCCCTTTAGACGAAAAATATCTCCCGATTGATGGTCAAGGTAACGACGAGATACCCATGAATTGTCAGATTCTTTGTGCATTGAATCAGCCGGAAGGAGAGTTAAGTGACCAGCAGCAACTTCTTTTTCTAATGTGTTGAGGTAAGCGACGGTATCGGTTTTTTCATTGATAAGAAGGGCCTCGGAGGTTATCATGGATTTTCGTTTATTGAATACTAGCTCTCAATATAGTCGATACCTTAACACCTTCACAACTCACCTTTAAATCAACCCTAACACCTTTGCGGTGGGCCATCATTTACCTTCATGTCAAACCCTTAACATGAAGAATTTATACCTGCTTCCCATACTTCTTTGCTTTCTTTTTGCCGGCTGTACATCCGTTCCCAAACTTTTGGAGAATGGTGAATTTGAAAAAGCTTACGCGAAAGCACGCAAACATTGCACCCGCGACCGCGCCCCCAAAATCAAACACCTGGAACAGTTTCTGGATGCTTACGCAGCGGTTCAGGCCCGGGATTATGCCCACACTACGGAAATATTACGAAGATCGGGTAGTGATAAATGGGCACCCCTGTACGAACTTTATTCCGACCTGCACAAGCGCAGCCTGGACCTGGTGACAATCGCACCACGGGCCAGAGAATTGGAACGTCACCCCGAACTGCTGCCCGCAACCCTGGAAGCACAACGGGAAGACGCCCGCAAAAAGGCGGGCGACCATTACCTGGCGTTGGTCCGGCCACTTCTCCAGCCGGCGCTGGCGGGCGAGAAACCCGCCGCTCGTGAAGCCTGGTCTTTGCACCAGAAAGTTGCCTATTTCTTGCCTGAACGCAATTCCGAATTTAAGCGCCTCAGAACGGAGTTACAGGATATCGGCACCCTGCGTGTCCTGCTTTACGCCGGGTCAGGAGAATTCGATTATGAGCTGACGCAAGGCCTCCGCCGCTTCAAACGTTTTGACCGTGGCTGGACCACCATCCTGACCCAGGCGGCGGGTGAACGGATTGACCTGGAAGCCGAAGTGAGTTTTACCCACTATTCTGAGAACTTACCCACCGAGACGTGTAACACCATCCAGTACGAAAAAGAAGTGCTGGATTGGGTCGAGAGAAAAAAGGTAAAAGAACGGATCAACGATTCAACCGTCGTCGAGAAGATCGTTGTTATTGAACACTACAAAACGGTCTATGCTTCGGTGACGGAATGCCAACAGGAAGCTGGCGCATGTGCTTTCGGAGAGGTGCGTACCTATCTGCCGGGAAGCGAGCAGCCGGAATGGATCAGCACTTTGTCTTCCTGGAAGACCTGGTCCAATACTTACCGTTTTTCGGATGGCGACGCCAGGGCTTTGCCGGCTTGCCCTACTCAGGGGGGCTACCAATACCCGCCGTCGTTACACGAGTTGCTGAGCAACGCCGTTACTGCCTTTCCCCATCATGCCCGCAATCAGTTGATCAGGCAATATGCTCCCCGAAAATCTATCTTTAGGGACCTTGCCAGGAGAGAATAGCGTTTGATTTACGGGCTAAAGAAAAAACCATTCTCCTTCCAGCCCGTTACTACCAGATATGGCCAAAAAGGATAAAGACAACACCCCGATGGAAAGCTTTATTAACCCGATTGATCCGGAGAAGATCGCCGAGAACCCCGGGCTTTTGCCCTACGCGCATGAGCGTGGCGGAGCGACGATCAAACCGATGGATGCCGGAAAGGTTAAGGGATTGGCCATGTCGGCGATGTACGAGCAGACGGATATGCAGCTCGACCAAATCAAAGCACAGATCGAATTGTTGGCGCGTCAGGCCAATGAGATCCAAAATCGGATGACGATCAGTGAACGCATCTATGAAGCAGAAATGGGCATCGATCCCATCATCGGACGAACGTATTACCTCTACTGCCGGGAGAACGGGCAAAATCTGCTCAGTATGATTAGTCCGGTAGAGTGGGGCCCCCGACTTCCTTACAACTACATCGCTACCATCAGATTACTGGGCGACCATACCTGGGATATTTTGGAACGGCGGGAAGAGATTTAGTCAGAGAGTCAAGGAGTCACGGAGCTCTGCCGCACGGGGGTGCTCGCTTGCGCTCGTGGAAGGATAAAGATGGTTTTAGATATCTATTCAGAAATGCCTTCGTAGCTGTTTGACTCCCGACTGTTTCAATTAAGCACATAATTCACAGAAAACACACAAGGCACAAAAAGGTGGAGAGTGTTTTTGTGCCTTTTGTGTGCTGTGTGTCACTTGTTTCAGCCCGTCCATTGATGATTTTGATCTGATGAGAAGCTGGAACACTGCACACTTAAGCCTGAGTCCTGATAACTGATCCCGATGCCTGAACACTGCATCCTATAGCCTGAGTCCTGATAACTGATGACTAAGCCTTAACCTGCAACATCACCATAAACCTGCAGCGTAGAAAGGTCCGGTGCAGGTTTTCCGCCTTCGTCCTCCAGCGTAATGGCAAATGCCGCTACTGCAGGAAGGTAATTTACTTCCAGGACAACATTTCCTTCCAGATCGAGCGCCAGAACGCCGAGGTCTTTTGGCCCGTCGGCATCGATGGCCCACAGTTGGTATTGCTTACCAGCAGGTGGTGGCGGTAGGTTGACGGCCTTGAACAGGGTTTTGTTGGTTGCCTGGTTGTAGAAGACAATGGCCTGTTTGTCGGGTGCATTGTCGGTTCCAGCCAGGATAATACCTTGAGTGGCAGGATTGGTTACTTCGTTGAGGCGTTGTTGGGCGGCACGGATCACCTCCTGGTTTTCGTCGCAGTCTTTCTGCAGGATTTCTAACCGACCTTGCACATCCTGAAGTTCTTCCGTCCGATTGCCCAGTTGGGTATAAGCGTAGAGAAGAGCGGCGAGGGCGGCAATTGCAAGTAGCCAGGGAATCCAGGCAAAAGAAGAACTGGTGGCTGGAGTAGGTACATCCGCTGTTCTTTCCGGGGTGGAGGCTGGTGCCTTTTTTCCTTTGGCTTCTTTCAACAGGCGATCCAGTATTTCGGGGCTAACCTCCGGCGCTGCGGCGATGGCGAAAGCTTCCAGTACTTGTTCGATCTGATCTATTTCGGAGCGGATTTCAGGATGCTGTAGGGCATTAGCCTCCACCTCCCGCATTTCTGCGGGTTCTAAGCGTTCCAGAACGTAAAGTTCCAGTATGCCGGAGGTTATGTACTGCTTAATATCCAAAATTCGTTAAGTATGAAATAGATTGTAGAGTAATGAAATAATGAGGAGCCAGCCCATTTCGTGCTTCAACAACTCACGGAGTTGCATGATCGCACGACGCGACCTGGTTTTGACCGTTCCTAATGGAAGTTCAAGTTTTTTGGCGGCCTCTGATTGAGTGTAATCCTGAAGGTAAAGCAATTCGATGATGGCCCGATGACTAGCATCGAGTTTATCAAGAATAGCCGTGATTCCGATATGATCAATTGAGGGCGTCTGACTAAGCTCTCTGCGTCTACTTACGGAATCATCGATCTCATCGGTTTTACGATTCTTTCGGTAATTTTTTGATCGCGTCTTATCGATGGCCGCATTTCTTGCAATTCGGGCCATCCAGGTAAAGAACCTGCTTTTGGAAGCGTCGTAACTTTCAATGTTGTTCCAGACTTTCATCAATACATCATGCAACACCTCTTCTGCTACCTCTTTTTGCGGCAGAATCGGCTGAAGTATGGTCATCAGCGCACCACCATAATGGTTGAATAACTGACGCATCCCCTCCTCATCCTGAGCCCGGATGAGGCGAAGGACAATGTCTTGTCGTTCGTTAAGCTGATTAGTGGCTGACATGAATGATCAGTGAAAGTAGGTTATGGAAAAATCCAGATGGATTCTCCAGCGACAACAAACATAAAAAAAAATACGAGAGGAAAGGGTAAACGGGAATAAGTCATTGGTATTTTGCGTTTCCAATAAGCTCCTGACTGGTTGAAAAAGGCACCTTCATTTTTAGGTCTAAATATTAAACGGGGCTTAAGTGCTGTTTTTTGGTGGCTGAAGCTGATTTAGAAGCGCACGAAAGGCGACAGCTAGCCTTTTATAGCTGAGTTGTTAAAAAACATAATATGAGACATCTATTTACCGGTATCGGCATCGGGTTAGTTTTTTTGACCGGATGGTTATTGTTGGCTGGTGCGGAAAAGGTCAATCCTAATCCGACAGATCAAACCGTGCATCAGGACGCTGACCTTAATAACGGATTACAATTGCCGCAACGCGTAAGGCCCGTTGACCTGAGTGGTCCTTTTACCTTTGCCGGGGAAGAAATTCCTGTAGCTGATAATTTCGATGTTAAAGAGCGACTCGACCAGGAGTTGTTGCGCAACGCCTATTTTCATCGGAATACAATCCTGCTGTTGAAACTGCAGACCCGGTATTTTCCAACCATCGAAAGAATTCTGGCCGAGGAAGGAGTGCCCGACGACCTCAAATACCTGGCGGTTGCGGAAAGCGGCCTGAGCAATGCCACTAGTGTAGCGGGGGCAAAAGGGGTCTGGCAGTTTATGTCGCCGACCGGAAAAGGCTACGGCCTGGAAATCAACAGCGAGGTTGACGAACGGTATCATCTGGAAAAGGCCACCCGCGCGGCCTGTAAGTACCTGAAAGATTACCACAAGGAATTTGGCGACTGGCGGTGGGTCGCAGCGGCCTATAACATGGGCGGGCCGAACGCCCGCAAATGGAAGGAACGCCAGCGGGCCTCTTCCGTCTTCGATCTTGACATCAATAATGAAACGATGGCTTACCTCTTTCGCATCGTGGCTCTGAAGACTATTTTAAAAACGCCCACTAACTTCGGCTATGAAATCGATGAGGTGGATCATTATCCGGCACTCGACCAATACAAGACCATTACGGTGGACAAGAGCATCTCCAATCTTGGCGATTTTGCGCAGGAGAATGGCACCAGTTACCGCATGCTGAAGTTGTACAATCCCTGGCTGATCAGTGGCTCGCTTACGGTGAGTACGGGCAATAGCTATGAGGTGAAAATACCGCAGTAGGTATTCCCGCACCTTTTTAGCCTTGGGCGAACTACTCGTAGTAGGTTCCTGACCTCCAGGTCCGGAACCTGGTTGGTATAAGTGGCGCTTGATGCCATTCGATTTTGGCGGGGCCGCAGGTACAAAGACTGGTTGAAGGCAAGGCGGGTAGGTGGCGTCTTGAATGAGCCGTAATCCAATGCTTCCCTTTTTCTTTGCTCCATTAATCCATTCCACTGCACCTGCGCCCACGCCCTGATCCTGGTGAAAATATCCTTATTCAAAAGGCCTTGCTCGTATCTTTGCCGTCGAAAATCACCTTCTGGTAATGGTTTCCACGTAACTGGAAGGGGGAAAACTCAACCTTCACATGAAATCAAGGATACTCAAACCTTACGCTTATTTTGTCCGCCGCCAGGTTAATTCCTCCGCCGCACGGGCAGTTTTGGCACAGCAGGAAATCCGGGCTGACCTGGTGCGTACCGCCAGAGATACGGCCTTCGGCAAAGACCACGATTTCGCCGGAATTAAAACCTATGAAGACTTTAAGGCCCGGGTGCCCATCGGTGATTACGAGGCCTTTAAGCCTTACGCTGACCGAATCAGGGCTGGAGAGAGCAACGTAAGCTGGATTGGTAAGCCCAAGTATTTCGCTAAAACCAGTGGGACAACCAGTGGGGCTAAATACATTCCACTGACGCGCCAAAGCATTCCCAATCATTTTGGCTCGGCTCGTAACGCCCTGTTCAATTACATCGCAGAGACGGGTAAAAGCCGTTGGCTGGACGGAAAAATGATCTTTCTCAGCGGCAGCCCCGAAATGTCGGATACAAACGGCATTAAAACGGGCCGACTAAGTGGCATCGTCAATCATCAGGTCCCGGCCTGGCTTCGGACCAACCAATTACCGAGTTACGAGACCAACTGCATTGAAGACTGGGAAACGAAGCTGGAGCGCATCGTTGATGAGACGATACATGCCGACATGCGCCTTATTTCCGGTATTCCTCCCTGGGTACAGATGTACTACGAACGGTTGTTGGCCCGCAGCGGTAAATCTACTATCCTGGAGATTTTCCCTAATCTGGAGATGTTCGTCTATGGTGGCGTTAACTTTGAACCCTACCGGCAAAGCCTAGAACGGCTCGTGGGTGCGCGCATACCAAGTGTAGAAACCTACCCGGCCAGCGAAGGCTTTATTGCTTTTCAGGACAGCCAGACCGAGCCCGGATTGTTGCTCAACGCCGATTCCGGAATCTTTTTCGAATTCGTCCCAGCAGGAGAGATCTTTGATGACAACCCGACCAGGCTTAGCCTGGGACAGGTTGAAACCGGCGTTAACTACGCCATAATTCTTAACACCAATGCCGGCCTCTGGGGCTACAATATTGGTGATACGGTGGAGTTTGTCAGCCTGCGCCCTTTCCGCCTTAAGGTTACTGGACGTATTAAGCACTTTATTTCAGCCTTTGGGGAGCACGTGATCGGGAAGGAAGTGGAAGCTGCCATGAACGAAGCAACTGCCAAGCATGATGTGAGCGTCACCGAATTTACCGTTGCACCACAGGTAAGCCCGCCAGAGGGAGGGCTGCCTTACCACGAGTGGTTCGTCGAGTTTGCCAGCCCGCCAGCCGACCTGAAGGCGTTTGCTACTGACCTCGATGCCGCTATGGTGGGACAAAATATTTATTACCAGGACCTGATCTCCGGGAAAGTGCTGCGACCTTTGGTGGTCAGAGCTACTAAACCCGGTGCTTTCCGGGAGTACATGAAAAGCCAGGGGAAACTTGGTGGACAAAACAAAGTTCCCCGTCTTGGCAATGACCGAAAGGTCGTAGATGCTTTTTGAAGATCTGAGGTAAAAGATCTATTCCTTAGCTGTGGTCAATTAAGCCTGTCGAAGTAATTTACCTCGTTGTCCGTGTGGAATATTTCCAAATGTATCTGTAGAAATGAAAGATCAGCCTTAAAAAAGGCAGATCTTTCGAGAGAAACATTTTGAACAACACAAATTCTTAATATTGGGGAGCAATTGACAAAAAAGTATAGTAAAGCTCCCCTAAAAGGTGTGCAAAGTTAGTGTGTGTGGCTTACACGCAAATTGCCAAATGTTAACTTTTATTTTCGGAGGCAATCTTTTTGCGTATTCGGCTAAGTGAGTGCCGGGTAATGCCCATATAAGATGCCAGATGATGGGCTGGAACCCGAAGTGCAATAGTCGGTTCTTTGTCCAGTAAGACCTTATATGCTGTTGTTGCGTCCTGATCGATCATTAGCCGTTGAAATCTCAGTTTACGCATTAACTGGTCTTGAGAAAGACGTTTCATGGCAAAATCCCAATCTTTGACTAATGTTCTCAGTTCCCGCCAGGCCGGCTTAGGAAAGATTACAACTTCCGTATCGGTTTCAGCTTTTATGCTGCATATTGAAGGAGATTCATTGTAAAAACTGGTTGTTTCAGTAAACAGGTCACCCTCCTTAATAAACATGTAGGTAACTTCATTTCCACTTTTGTCGACGTAGTAAACTCTGAGCACACCAGAGAAAATGAAGCACAGTTCTTTAGCTACTTCGTCGACCTTCAGCATGAAATCTCCCTTACTAAAAGATTTGTAAACTGCGCGGGCTTCAATTTCGCTGATGTCTTGGTCCGTTAAATGAATGTACTTCTTGATGAAGTCTGTTAGGGGTGTAATCATTTTGAGAGATGCTAATTAGCTGAAATGGGAGGCGTCAAATCGAATTCGCAGTTAATGTAGAACTAACATTTGCTTTGAGGGCACTCAAATGGCCTAAAATTTTAAGCAAGGCTAGAAAAAGTAGTTTGTGCAGACTTCAACAAAAAAGACAAAAACTTACTGTAACTGGAAAATCCTTCTCTCCATGCCAAAAGGGAAATTGATGAAGGAAACTGGTGAAAAAGGAAAGGTCACCCGTTGTCAAGATGACCTTTCATGAGAAACACTATGAACAACACAAATTCTTGATTATTGTAATTAACGATCGAACGCTAATTCCTCTTTTCATACAAATCTAGACAAGATTTACAATATTAAAGTTGTCATTTGTTAATTTTTACTTCCAGCGGCTAGTTTTTGCGTAGGTTACTTAGTGAATGTTTGGTAATACCCACTGCAGGATGCCAAATGGTGGGAGGGCATCTTTTGGGTGATGGAAGAGGTCTCCTTCAAAAGAGTCTGATGGGACTTGGAGGCTTTTTGGTAAGTTCATTGTACTAATCTCCCCGGCTAAAACAATCATCCAGGATAAAACGTACTCTCGATCAGTAATAACTACTTATATGTCAGCAACCCTGATTCTGGGCGCAACGCCCAATCCTTCTCGTTACGCCTTTCTTGCGGCTAATAAGCTGACGAAATACGGGCATGAGATCATTAACGTTGGCATCAAGAAAGGGGAAGTCGCAGGCGTGGAAATTCTGGGTGGTTTACCAACTGTAAAAGACGTTGATACCGTTACTTTGTATCTTGGTTCGAGGCATCAGCCGCCTTATTACGATTGGCTCATCGGCCTCCATCCGCGAAGAATCATCTTTAACCCGGGAACTGAAAACCCCGAACTCGCTATGCTTGCCAGAAAAGCAGGTATTGAGACGGAGGTAGGGTGTACCCTGGTGATGCTGTCCAGCGGGCATTATTAGTGGCCGTTCTCAGCTTTCAGGGCTCAATACTCAATATCCAGGGTTTTAAAGATCAGTGAGTAAAGGGAAATGTCCGCGAGCGATCTTGAGTGTGTTTGAGTTACGTTACATCCTGCAACCTGAACCCAGTAACGAGTAAAGAATGCCCAAAGTCAAATACATCCTCCGTTTTGCCACCGTAACGGCCTGCCTGGGCTTAGGCTTAAGAGCCCTGTTCAGCGATTTGCCGATCCGCGCGCTTGTGTGGGATGAACAGTGGTGGGGCTGGTGCGCAAGTCTCGTTGGAATGTCCTGGAAGGAGTGGGTGACCAGCGCATCCGTCGATGCTGGGATTGAAACAGTAAAGCTCATTATCGGGATTGTGATGATCGTAATCGCCGGGTTGGTGATAACGGTAGAACGGGATACCAAAGTCATCAAAACAGCTTTATGGATCGCCTTTGTTATTTTACTCATCCAGAATTTTCTTAATTGGAAAGAACACTTTTGGCAAATAGGACAATTGCTTGAGCTGAGCTTATTAACGGCGACTCCTCTGCTCTACATGAAGTATGGTGGCGGGAGGGGGCTTACCCGCTTTGAGCAAACGAAGGAAGATTCTTACCTACCGTACGGTACCCTTAGGAGTTGGCTAAGCCGGTTGCGACGGCCTGCAGAAGTTCAAGGGGGGAGGACGAGTGAAAACGCTGCGCGTTTTTCACCGATGCCGCCGCAGCACTCAGGCCCTGAGATTGGCATAGGTCACAGTACGATTGACTCTTTTGGTAGTGTCGAAGCGGTAAGGGTCACTACGTGTTTAGTAGCTTTGACTTTTATTGGGCATGGCTTTTACGCTGCCGGCGTTCACCCGGTTCCGGCCAGTTTTGTGATGATGACTCAAGCTAGCCTGGGCGTAGGGGAGGGGGTGGCTCGTAATTTACTGTTTAGTGCAGGTCTGCTGGACTTTATGGCCGCGGCTTTGCTGCTGATCCCCCGGAACAAGGCAATGCTTATTGCTTTGTGCTGGATCATTCCGTGGGCCATACTTACCACGCTGGCCCGTTGGTGGAGTTATCAGGGCATCGTTGAATGGAATACTTTACTGACCCAGTGGCTGCCTGAAGTAATCATCAGATTACCCCATGTGCTGGTACCGTTGGTTTTGTGGCGGTGGGTACGAAAGTAAGGTCTTGCACCTGCCCATTTGTAGTTCGTCAAATGACAACCCCGCAGATCAGCTTTGTACGAGGGTGATCTGGTTGCGCCCCAACCGAAGTTTCCCTTGTCGTTCCAGGCCCTTTAGCAGGCGGGAGATCGCTTCCCGGCTAACGTTGAGGTCATCTGCTATCTCTTGGTGGGTGGTGAGGATACTTTGGTCCTGGTGAATGGCCGCTCGTTTGTTAACGTAGTCCAATAACCGTTTGTCAAGTTGGTGAAAGGTAATCTGATCAATGGTTTTGATCAACTCGTTCATGCGGTCATCATAGGCGGTCATCACAAAGTTTTTCCAGCTTTTGTAGTTCATCATCCATTGGTCCAGCCTTTGGTGTGGGAGAGCTAAGATGGTGGTGTCTTCCTCGGCAACGGCACGAATCTCGCTTTGTTTGTCGTGCATGCAACACGAAAAAGTCATGGTGCAACTTTCTCCCCGGCTCAGATAATACAGGAAAAGCTCTGATCCGTCGTCGGATAAGCGGCTGATCTTGATGGTGCCATTAAGCACCAGTGGAAGCATTCGTATGTAGCCGCCGTAGTCCATGATGACGTCGCCTTCCTTAAAATGGAGCAATCGGCCCTCATTAGCGAGGACCTGTTGTAAGCCTGGTTCTATGAAAGCGGGGAAATACTGTTTTATTTCTTCCGTCGAAAGTTTACTCTTCACGCGATGCAGTTTGGGGGAGTAACGTTCCGATAGACAAGGAGGTTCTAATGGGCTGATGATAGCCGTGTGATGTACATCACCGATTAGTGGTCAGGTATGTCATCACCTTTGCGGAGAACTTTTACCTGTGTCCTCTATGTCCTCACTCCGTTGGCTTCCGATTACCGACTGGCTTCCCAATTATCGTAAAAACTGGTTGCCTGGTGATCTTACGGCTGGTCTTACCGTCGGTATTATGCTTATTCCTCAGGGGATGGCGTATGCTTTATTGGCTGGTCTGCCACCCATTCACGGTTTATATGCCGCCACACTGCCATTGATTCTTTACGCGATGCTTGGCACCAGCCGCCAGTTGGCCGTTGGGCCGGTGGCGATGGACTCCATGCTTACCGCTCTGGGCGTAGGTGCGATTGCCGTGGTTGGCACAAGCAACTACCTCATGCTCGCGGCCATCCTCGCGCTGTTGGTTGGGGTTATCCAACTTTCGGCTGGTCTGTTTAGACTTGGCTTTTTAGTCGATCTCCTCTCCCGTCCGGTCATCAGTGGATTTACCTCCGCCGCAGCGCTCATCATTGCCAGCAGCCAGCTCCGGCACCTATTGGGCGTCGATCTTGGCAAAACTACCTCCTTTCTGGAAACGATGACGGCAGCCATTGGTAATGTGGGGAAAGCAAATGGTTACACCCTTGCTCTTGGTATTGGTGGTATGCTGTTGATCCTTGGTCTTCGTAAGATTAACCGTAAAATTCCCGCACCACTCTTTGTAGTGGGTGGTGCTGTACTCCTTGCCTGGGGATTCGGCCTGAATGCGCTTGGTGTTAAGATTGTCGGAGATATACCTGCCGGACTTCCTGCCCTTCAGTTTCAGCTCCCCACCATGGCGCAAATCGGGTTGTTATTTCCCACCGCCCTGGCCATTGCGCTGGTCAGCTTTATGGAGACCATTGGCGTAGGCATGGCCGTGCAGCGTCGTCATGGCAATTACAAGGTAATTCCCAACCAGGAGCTCATTGCTGTAGGTGCGTCTAACATCGGCAATGCACTCGTGGGCGGCTACCCCGGGGCCGGAGGGTTTTCCCGGACGGCCGTCAACGATCAGGCCGGAGCCAACACGCAATTGGCGGCTTTGATCAGTGCCGGGCTCATCGTCCTTACGCTCCTTTTCCTTACGCCCCTATTCTACTTCCTGCCACAGGCCGTGCTGGCCTCCATCATCATGGTAGCCGTCTTCGGGCTGGTGGACGTAAAGGAAGCGCGTCGCCTTTGGTCATTGGATCGCAACGACTTCTGGATGTTGGCCGCCACTTTTATGGCAACACTTTTTCTTGGTATTCAACTTGGTATTGGCATCGGGGTGGCGCTTTCTCTGGCCGTACACATCTACCGGGGGATGCGCCCGCACCTTGCCATACTTGGCCGGCTACCCGGTACCGGGGTGTACCGGAATGTGAACCGGTTCACGGAATTAGAAACTATTCCAGGTGTGCTGATCCTCCGCTTTGACGGCCCCCTGTTCTTTGCCAACGTCGGTTATTTTCGCGAGCAGTTAGCCACCGCGCTCCGCCAGCGGGAGAAACCCGTTAGCACCATCATACTGAACGCAGAAGGCATCAGTTCTATGGACAGCACGGCAACCGATTCCCTCCGGGATTTGTTAGAGGAGTTAAGTAACAAAGACACCAAGTTGATCATGGCAGGCGTTATTGGCCCCGTCCGGGATACCCTCTTTCATTCGGGTATTACGGAGAAAATGGGGGCCGAATTCTTCGCTTTTGACGTGGCCGACGCCGTTGCTCTAATCAACCAGCCACTGCACCTGCGGCCGCGCCCTGAACATGCGACACAGTGCAACCAATAAAAAAATAGTGGCGTGTGATGTGCATCACGAAGGCCTGATTACCTAGATCTTAACTTTGCACACTGAAAAAACAAATTATGAAAGTCGAACAAATTTATACCGGTTGTCTCGCGCAGGGAGCCTACTATATTGAAAGCGCCGGAGAGGCAGTCATCATTGACCCGCTTAGGGAAACCAAGCCATATCTCGAAAAGCTGGAACAAACCGGAGCGAAGCTTAAGTACATCATCGAGACTCATTTCCATGCTGACTTTGTCTCTGGTCACCTCGATCTGGCTAAAGCCACCGGTGCCACCATTGTATATGGACCAATGGCACAACCCGAGTACGATGTTTATTCCGCTAAAGACGGCGAGGAGCTTCAACTCGGAAAGGTGACCATCAAAGTGTTGCACACACCCGGTCATACGATGGAAAGCAGTACTTTTCTACTCCGCGACGAAGCAGGCAAAGATTACGCCATCTTCACCGGTGATACCCTCTTTTTGGGTGACGTCGGCCGGCCAGACCTGGCCATTAAGCAGGGAACGGTGACAAAGGAAGACCTCGCTGGCTATCTTTTTGACAGCCTCCGCGAAAAAATCATGCCACTGGCCGACGAGGTGATCGTATACCCCGCTCACGGTGCCGGTTCCGCCTGCGGAAAGAACCTCAGTAAGGATACTTTTGGCTTGCTCGGTGAGCAGAAACAGTCCAACTATGCTCTGCGTGCCGACATGACCCGTGAAGAATTTGTTCGGGAGGTAACGGCTGGCCTGACGCCTGCACCACAGTATTTTGCCAAGAACGCGATGATGAATAAGGCGGGCTACGACAGTTTTGCTGACGTTCTTGCCAAGGGAAATCTTCCGCTTTCCCCCGAAGCATTCGAAATCCTTGCCAATGCCGAAGACGCACTGGTCCTGGACGTTCGTGACCGGAAGGAGTTCTCCACTGCCCACGTACCGAACAGCATTTACATCGGTATCGACGGGCAATTCGCCCCATGGGTCGGCGCCCTGATCATCGACATTAAGCAACCCATTCTGTTAATCGTCCCTGAGGGCCGGTCCGAAGAAGTAGTTACCCGGCTATCCCGTGTTGGCTACGACAACGTATTGGGTTACCTCGAGGGCGGAATTGCTGCCTGGACGGCGAGCGGTCGTGATACGGACAGCATTGATAACATTACTGCCGAAGAACTCGAACGCCGCGTTAAGGCCGACAACGCTATCCACCTTCTGGATACCCGTAAGCCGACCGAATTTCTTGCCGAACACTTGCTTGTTGCGAAGAATTACCCGCTCGACTACATCAACGGCAGCCACATCAATGAACTGGACCGCGATGCTACCTACCATCTTCACTGTGGTAGCGGCTACCGCTCGCTGATTGCTGCTTCCATCCTTCGGGCCAGGGGCTTTCAAAATCTCGTGAATGTTCTTGGTGGCTGGGACACGATAAAGGAAACGGGGCTGGAGAAATCTGCTTACGTGTGTCCAACCAAAATGAGTCAGCAAACCGTCGATGCGGCGGTGGAGGCTGTTCTTTAAGCATAAATTATTTTCACAAAATCGCTCGTCGGCCAAGGCACAATGTAGGTGCAGATTGGGTCGGCGAGCGATTTTTTAGCCAGTAGTCTGTCAATACAGACCCGTCAATAGCTCATTATTTGAGCCCCTTAGCTCCCTTTAATAAAATACTTATGATAGATATCATCCAAGGCCCCTGGCACTGGTCGGTGAGCGGACTGCTCATTTCCGGCGTTATGTTCGCCCTGCTTTACGCAGGCAAGCAGTTTGGCGTCTCTTCCAACCTGCGTACGATGTGTAGCATCGCAGGAGCCGGTAAGAACGTTGACTTTTTCAAATTCGACTGGAAAGCCCAGCGTTGGAACCTCCTCTTCATTGGCGGTGCAGTCATTGGCGGTTTTATTGCCACCACTTTCCTGGCTAATCCTGATCCCGTTGCCATTTCCTCCGCTACTGAAGCTTACCTGGCTTCGCTGAGTATCGACGCACCTTCTTCCGGCAAGCAGGGTGGGGGATTCGTTCCCCACGAATTGTTCAGCCTTGCTGAATGGTCCTGGGCCAGCCTGTTCTTCCTCCTTTTTGGTGGTTTCCTGGTTGGGTTTGGTACCCGTTGGGCGGGTGGTTGCACGAGTGGACATGCCATTAGCGGGCTGTCCAACCTTCAGGTCCCCAGTCTGATCGCCGTTATCGGCTTCTTCATTGGCGGCCTGATAATGACCTGGTTCATCATGCCTCACCTGCTCACTACCTACGTATAACCCCCCTAAAAAGCAAATTATGCGCACTGCATTTTATCTACTACTTGGCGTTGCGTTTGGCATCGTCATGACTAAATCCGAAGCAGTATCCTGGTTCCGTATCCAGGAGATGTTTCGCTTTGAAAGCTTCCATATGTACGGTATTATCGGTACAGCGGTCGTCACCGGAGCCATCGGCGTTTTCCTGTCCAAAAAGCTGGGTTGGAAAACTATTGACGGCGGAGCCTGGCAGCTTAACCCAAAAGATTTCACCGTTCCACGCTACATTTTCGGGGGTACCATTTTTGGCCTCGGATGGGCAATGACGGGTGCTTGTCCCGGACCAATGTTTACCCTGCTTGGTCAGGGGATCTGGGCCATTGGGCTGGTTATTCTCGCTTCGGTGTTCGGCACTTATGTGTACGGCATCCTGAGGTCACGGTTGCCGCATTAAGGGCTTATCAGGGCGCGGCCGCTGGTGCTGAGCAAGGGATTGAGAAGCAGGGTGGAAGCGGAGGACGATTCGGTTAGTAGTGTGATCAAGATCACGTTGCTGTGACAACCCGGCCCCTAAATTTGTAAAAAAATTACAGGTATGAAGACGATCAACTTTCTAGCTCTATTACTCGGTGTCCTGCTGCTTCCGGGTCAGGCCTTCGCCCAATACAATGCCGTACAAGAAGTCGCTCCAAAAGCAGTCGCTACTATGTTAGCGGAAGGCGCCCTCTTTGTGGACGTGCGCGAAACTAATGAGGTGGAGGTACTTGCTTACGATTTACCGGATTTAATTAGCGTGCCACTGAGCGAGCTTCCTGATCGCTTAGCCGAACTACCCCATAACCGTCCCATCGTTGTCGCGGGCCGGTCGGGAACGCGTAGCCTTAAAGCCGCCGCCTTGCTCAGCGAAAATAATTTCACCCAGTTATTCAACCTTACGGGAGGCATTATCGCCTGGGAAGCCGCCGGGCTTCCGGTCAGGAAGATGGACAGGATGAGGGAAACCATGCCTGCAGGTAAAAAACAATGTTGCGCATCCACCAGTGCTACAGAAGAGACTACTGGCAAGTCCTGCTGCGCTGGCAAAACCGGTGCGGCATCGGAAAAAGCAAGTTGCGGTGAGAAAGGAAAAGCAAAAGGTAAATCCTGCTGTTCCGGAGGCTCCCGCTAAGGTATTTCTACCGTTTTACCTGGGCTCTGGTTTATAAATAATCTGACCTATGCCGTACGGACGGGGCTTGAGCCCCGTCCGTATCGGCATCCTGAAAACGTTTTATTCGTTCGCTAAGCGAACGGCGATTCCATCTGTCTCCAAGGGGTAGGGCAAGCCCTATCGTTTCCGTAAATAATCCCCGATGCGCCATTACCTTTTATTTTCCTGCTTCCTTCTGGTAGTTGGACTGGCTTCCCTTTCCGCTCAATCTTACCATCCGGACCGAATGGTGCTGACAAGCACGCCAATTGCTGGTCTGGGCGGCCTGCAATCCTACGTCTACGGCGTCCACGAAGGGGAGTGGCTGGTAGCCGGCGGGCGGCTTGACGGTCTACACCGGCGGCAGCCCTTCGCGGCTTTCGACCAAGCCGGAAACAATACGAGTCTACTGGTCGTAGATCCCCTTGACCAGCAAAGCTGGTCAGCCCCGCTGAGTAGCTTGCCGGTCAACTTGCGTGAGCACCTCAGCGCGAGCAATTCACTTTTTTATCAGGATGGGGAGTTGCTCTACGTCATCGGAGGGTATGGCTATAGTCCCACGGAAGGAGACCATACGACCTACCCCTTTTTAACCACCATTGACTTGCCGGGCCTGATCATGGCCATTAAGAACGAGGTGGCCATCACTTCTTTTTTTCAACAAATAGCCGATGAAAGCTTCCGGGTTACCGGAGGACGGATGGGGAAATTGGGGGACGTCTACTATTTAGTTGGAGGACAGAAGTTCCTTGGTCGCTATAACCCCATGGGGCCTGGTCATGGGCCGGGATTTATTCAGGAATACACAAACCAGGTCCGTCGCTTTACCCTAACTGAGGTGGACGGCCAACTTACGGTTCAGCTATTGGAGAGCTGGACCGACACGGAGCAGTTACATCGGCGCGACTATAATCTTTTCCCTCAGGTCTTTCCAGACGGGAGAGAAGGTTACACCGCCTTTTCTGGCGTTTTTCGCTACGACGCTGACTTGCCCTTCCTGAATTCGGTGGACATCGACGCGGATGGCTACACGGTCAACTATGATTTCCTTCAATACTACAATCACTACCACTGCGCGGGTATTCCTTTGTACAGCGAGGAAACGAACGAAATGCACACCATTTTTTTCGGGGGTATTGCTCAGTTTTTTCGGGAGAATGGAGTGCGTGTCCAGGACGATGAGGTTCCTTTCGTAAAGACCATCGCCCGGGTGAGCAGGACGTCCAGCGGAGAAATGGAAGAGTATGTGCTTCCCCAGGAGCTACCAGCCTATCTCGGTGCGGGTGCCGAGTTTATTCTTGCACCGGGTTTGCCGACCTACGGTAATGGCGTGATACGCCTGGACGAATTACCTGTGGCCGACAGCTTGCTTATTGGCTATATCTACGGAGGGATTCAGAGCGAAGCGGCGAACATATTTTTCGTAAATGATGGTACCCAGAGCTTGGCGACTTCGGGCGTATTTGCTGTCTATTTACGCGGGGAATCAACTAATCCAGTAATGGAAGATCCGGCCGGAGGGAACCTCTCTATGCGCTTGTTCCCCAACCCGGTGAAGAACACCCTTACACTGGAATTCGAGCTGCCCCGGCCCTTCGCGGCAATAGAGCTTGAGGTTACGGACGTAGCTGGTCGTCAGGTATTTGCCACTCGCCTGACGGACCTGCCAACGGGTCCGCAACGGTATGTTTGGAATGCAGCTAAGGACCTGGTAGCAGGTACATACGTCCTAAGCCTGAGTAGTGGCGGCCGGTTGTTGGGGCAAACACGCTTTCTCTACGGTTATTAGAATTGGTGGGCGTTAAGAACCAGGGACAAGGCTGTGGTATTTACCCAAACCGTGAAAGTTTGGCATACAGTTGACTTAAGAGCAGCAGCGTTTGCTGGCGCTCAGCGCCACCGGATTTCCCAAGCTACTTCGTGATAAGTATTATTTAGGCCCTGACAAAACTAATTGTCAGGGCCCAAATATATTTGCACCTGTATTTTGGAGCTTTAGCGCCAAACTATAAAGCAGGCTTACTGTGCCATCTGCTCTTGCACATTTTGCCAGGTGCCTCCGTTAATGGACTCTATCCCGTTGCTATTAAGTTGCCGTGTAGCCATCCCACTGCGGTTTCCAGATCTGCAACACGTGATGATGGGCTGGTTCATCTGGCGAATTTTCAACAGTGAACGATCAATCTGTTGTAATGGGATATTGATGCTGCCTTTTGCGTGACCTTGCTGGAACTCAGCAGGGCTCCGTACATCAATAACGGTGCCCTTGAGCAGGTCTTCTTTAGAAAGGTTGTTTCCTGTCGAGCTAAAGATGCTTTGGATCAATTGTTGGAACATGATTTATATATTTTAGAAGGTTTTTAAAATCGTTGGCTCCTGTTTTCTTTTAGCTAATTAAACAGCTGTCTATTCGTACGCTGTATGGGCAAAGCTTTCATCCATCTCAGCTAGAATATTGGGAGGAGTAACTGAATGCAAAGCTAGGTGCATTCAAAAGTGGTAAGGTGTGATGCTCGTCACAATAGCAAAAAAAATGCATGCTTGGGAGATGAATAAGCCATCTGGCATCATCCTACATCAGATGTTATGGCGTCAAAGTTGCGTAAGCAGATAATACAGAGACACAACTATTGCCTGCCCTTAGCCGAATGAGAAGAATTCTTTCGCTTTGTGACAAACATCACGATATCGTCTGATTACTGCCCCTAAGTTCGTAGTACGATCAACGATAGCCTTTGTCAACATTAAGCAAACAACCATGACCATTAATAAAATTTATCCCCTGATCACCGGACTGGGATTTATCGTAGCAGTTTTTATATCCTGTGGAAAATCCGATAGCTCGTCTCCCGAACTTCCTGTCGATCAAGCCACTTTGGCCCTGATAGATAAAGGAGAAGGGTTGATTAGTACCAACTGTTATTCCTGTCATAGCGCTACCGCCCCCCTTGAAGGAGGCAGGCTTGCCCCGCCAATGGAGGCAGTGAAAAGCCATTACCTGAACGACGAGAGTACCCTCGACGAGTTTACGAGCCAGCTGATTCGTTTTGTTCAAAAACCGTCTGAAGCTTATTCTAAAATGCCCGGCGCCCGAAAGCGTTTCGGGTTGATGCCCGCCTTGCCTCTCCCTGAAGAAGAGCTAAGGGCCATCGCTGCATTTATTTACTACAAGGACCTGGAGGCTCCAGCTTGGCTGGAAGCACACCAGGGAGGGAAGCATGGGGCGCTTGCCAACCAAGAGGTTTATGTGGAAAGGGGAAAAAAGCAAGCAATGGAAACGAAGGCGGTCCTTGGCAAAAACCTTATGGCTGCCGTAAATGCCGGCGGGCCGGAAAACGCGGTAGCGTTTTGCAACGTCAGGGCGATACCGCTTACGGATAGCTCCTCGAATGTTCTTAGGGTACAACGGGTAAGTGATCGTCCCCGTAATCCGGACAATGCCGCCGACAGTCTGCAGCTGGTTCAGATAGCAGAAATTCGTAATGATTTGGATCAGGGTGAAACGGATGTTTACCGCATGGTAGAGGGCGAGGACGTAGTTACTGGTTACTACCCGATCACAACGAATGCTTTTTGCTTGCAGTGTCATGGTAAAAAGGGAACCGATATCAATTCTGCTACAATTTCTGCGCTGGAAGCTCTTTACCCCGATGACCACGCCGTCGGCTACGCCGCGAATCAACTCCGGGGAATCTGGGTGGTGACCATGGCACGCGAATAAGGACAACTCCAGACGGGTTTACGTCTGAGTCGTTGCTTGAGCCCCGGATCGGGATGATTTTTATCAGTTTTTTCTGTGATCAAGGACACAGTAAACAGAGGCTAAAGTCGATAATTTTGTTTTTATAATCAGTCATCAGAGTGATGACAATATTAAGAATCAAAACCATTTAACTATGAAAGTCCAACAAATTTATACCGGTTGCCTCGCTGAAGCCGCTTATTACATTGAAAGCAAAGGAGAAGCCGTTATTATCGATCCGCTGCGGGAAACCGCTCCCTACCTTGAGATGGTAGAGCAAGACGGTGCAAAGATCAAATACGTACTGGAAACTCACTTTCATGCCGACTTCGTTTCTGGCCATCTCGACCTGGCGCGTAAGACTGGTGCTCAAATCGTTTATGGCCCCACGGCTAACCCGAATTTCGAGGCATACATTGCTAAAGATATGGAGATTCTCCAGGTGGGAGACGTCACCATTCAGGTATTGCATACGCCAGGCCATACCATGGAAAGCTCCACCTACCTTTTGCGAGACGAGCAGGGTAAGGACTATGCTCTTTTTACTGGTGATACACTTTTCCTCGGGGATGTAGGTCGGCCAGACCTTGCCATAAAGCAAGGCGAGATCACGGAAGAAGACCTGGCCGGATTTTTGTTTGACAGCTTGCGGAATAAGATTATGCCGTTGGCTGATGACGTAATCGTTTATCCTGGCCATGGTGCAGGTTCTGCCTGCGGTAAGAAAATGAGTAATGATACTGAGGGCACGTTGGGGGAGCAGAAGCAATCCAATTACGCGCTGCGGGCAGACATGACCCGAGAAGAATTCGTCAAAGAAGTACTCACCGGGCTCGTTGCTCCGCCGCAATACTTCCCTAAGAATGCGATGATGAATAAGATGGGCTACGAAAGCTTTGACAAAGTCCGTATCCAGGGTACTCAGGCACTTACCGTTCGAGCTTTTAAGGCTGCGTGGGCTGAAGAAGAAGCACTCGTGATTGACGCCAGGAGTAAAGAAGATTTTGCGAAAGGCTTTCTCCCCGGCTCTATCTTCATTGGATTGGACGGAACCTTTGCTCCGTGGGTAGGGCTACTGGTGCCGGACTTGCAACAGCCTATTCTATTCCTTGCCGATGAGGGTGACGAGGAAGAAGTGGTTACCCGGCTGGCGCGCGTGGGCTACGACAATGCCATCGGCTACCTACAGGGTGGTTTTGACGCCTGGAAAGAGGCCGGGGAGGACATCGATATAATTCAACAAGTATCAGCAGAGCAGTTTGCCGAACGAGTAACGGAAAGTACCAGTTTACTCGACGTCCGCAAGAGCAGCGAATACAGTTCCGAGCACGTTATTGGTGCCAGAAATTTCCCTCTGGATACCATCAATAAAACGATGTCTGAGCTGAACCCCGCCGAGCAATACTTCCTGCATTGCGCGAGCGGTTACCGCTCGATGATCACTGCATCAATTCTTCGTGCCAGGGGCTTTCAGCATCTGGTGGACATCCAGGGAGGCTTTGATGCCCTGAAGGAAACGTCAATGAAGGTCACCGACTACGTAGAACAGACGACCGAATTATAGACTAAATTCTCCCTCAATACTGTTTGTGCGTCACTTAGGTAATTTCCGAAGTGGCGCACTTTTTTTTGGAGTAGTTTGAAGAAGATAACTAATTGGAAACCTCAACCAGTTCATCGCATAAGGCCTAGAATAGAAGAGCAGTACCGGAGTTTCACCCCGATACTGCTCTTGAAGACTTTGACTGCATCCTGCGGCCGCGCCCTAAGACTTTACCTTGCAGGTATTGATGCCCAACAAACTATAAAGCGGGCACATTCCCACGACGCTGGTGAGTAGAAAAATACCAGCCAGGACTAGAAGAATGATGCCAAGCGTACCGGTGACGGTACCGGTGAAGTATAGCGCGATGAATACGATGGCGATAATTGGGCGGATGAAGCGATCCGCAGATCCCATATTGATGGTCATAATTAGGTAGTTTAAGTTGTGAAATATTCGATAATGATGGCAATCACTCCGGCGATTGAAAGACAGCCGAGACAAGCAATGATCAGCTTTTGCCACAGCGGGAGTGATTTGATGAAAGCCATTTGAAACCGTTTAGATTACTACAAAGATCTGAGGTAAAACGGCTTGTGTTTGTAGCAAATGTTACATTGAAGTATGATTGAACTTACGACCGCTTACTTAAAGGCAAATTTCCCGGGGTTGAGCGACGACCGGTTAAGAGAAGATATTGTGATGCACGGTACGCTGCACCAGTTTGATGAAGGTTTAGTAATACTGAAAGTAGGGCAATATCTGGACCATATTCCCCTGATGAGTAAAGGGGGCGTCAAGGTGATTCGGCATACGGAAAATCACCAAAATATCTTCCTTTATTTCATACGTCCGGGGGAAACCTGTGCGATCACGCTATCATCTTGCCTCAAGCGGCAGACCAGTCGGGTACATGCCTACACAGTTGCTCCCACGGAAATCATTCTGCTTCCGGTGGAGCGGGTTTACTATTACACCAAGCATTTTTCGGGTTGGAACGAGTTTATCCTGAAGAGTTTCAGGGAGAAATTCGATGACATTATGGACGCTTTAGATTGGCTGGCCTTTGAGCCGCTGAAGACCCGCATCATGCGTTATCTGGAGGATTCGGCGCAGCTGCGTGGTCAGAATAACCTGAGCATTACGCATATTGAATTAGCAACCGACATGGGTGCGAGCCGAGTGAGTGTTTCACGGATTTTGAAAGAATTGGAACAGGAGGGAAATATCAGGCTGGAACGGAACAAGATCACCATTCGGGTCTAAGCAGACTTAAATGGTGACCTTGTTTATTTCCAGACTTGTTTTGAGATGACTTGACGATCCACCGCTTCGGAGTAATAACGATGCAGCGAAATGGTTCCTCTGTCTTGAAGGCGTGGGTTACACGTCCTTTCCCCGCATCATCTTATTCCAGTACAGGTAGGGGAGGATATACTTCTTCAGCATCCATAACCGCCAGTGCTCTTTAGAGCTGTCGCTGATGAGCATCTGCTTTAGCTTTGGATCCGGCGTAAATTTATTGTCGTAGTCAAACTCGGCCAATACCATTTTTCCGTAGCCGGTTACCAGCGGGCAGGAGGAATAACCGTTGTAGGCCATTTTGCCCATCTTATCGCTTCCAATCAGCAGGTCTATATTATCGACTACAATGGGGACCTGCTTACGAATAGCGGCGCCCGTTTTAGCGGTGGGCAGTCCGGCTACGTCGCCAAGGCCGAAGATGTTATCGTACTTCTTATGCTGCATGGTGTATTGGTCCACGTCCAACCAACCGGTTCCGTTAACTAAGGAGGAGTCCTGAATGAATTTGGGGGCCGTTGAAGGCGGTGCAGTATGCAGCATATCGAAGTGAATGCCCGTAAGGTCACCGTCGGTTTCTGTTTTGACACCCTTATGGTTGTGCTCTTTCATATGGTCGGCGAAAGCGTACCAGGCGATACGGTTTGGCCCGTCCACTTTCTTAAGCTGGTAACCAAACCGAAGATTGATGTCTTTGCGATCAACGACTTCCATTAAGGTTTTAGCTATTTGCGGTACACCGAAAATGATGGTGCCCGCAGTTGCAAAAACAACCTCGGTCTTATCGCGAACGGCCTTGTTCTTCGCCCAGTGGTCTTCGGCGAGGTACATAATCTTCTGTGGTGCACCGCCGCACTTGATCGGGGTAGTAGGTTGGGTGAACAGTGCGGTACCTCCCTTAAATTCCTGAATGACTTTCCAGGTATGGTCGGGATCGGTATAGTTGCTGCAAACCACGCCTTTGTCTAAGGCTTCGCCGAGTCCGGGTACCAGGCTCATATCATAAACGAGGCCTGGGGCAACCACCAGATAATCGTAGGTGATGTCTCCGCTGGAGGCAGTCCGGACCGTATTGTTTTCGGGGTCGAAGCCAGTGGCTTTGTCTTTGATCCAGGTGGCTTCTTTGGGGATGACGGAGGCCATGGGACGGGCCGTGTCTTTGTAGTCATAGGTTCCTGCACCGACCAGCGTCCAGGCGGCTTGGTAGTAGTGGGTGTCGGCGGGCTCGATGATGGCGACACTGGTTCGCTTTTTCTGCTTGATAAGTTGGCTTGCTACCATAATACCGGCGGTACCGCCGCCAATGATAAGCACCTGATGATGAGTGGGCATGATCTGTTTTTTGTTTCTGATCAAATGTAAAGGAGCGGGCGACGCTATTCTGTGATCTGCCTCACACAAGCTAAAAACAGGACTGGCGCCGACTTCGTCAGTCCCCAGCAAAACAGCAGCAAAATAACGTGGAAGTGTGATGTGGGTCACATGAATTAAGCCCTGAGGAAATGACCTTTGCAGCTTCAGAAGAACTTTAAATTCTATATTCATGCAGTGGCAAAAAGATGCGAAGGCAATGTTTAACCATAAATGTGCGGAGTGTCATGAGGGAGATATGTTTCCGACTGGGTCATTCAGTTTTAAGGAGCCGTTTGAGATGCACGAACGTTGCCCTAAATGCGATGCCAATTATTATCCGGAACCCGGATTTTACTATGGGGCGATGTTTATCTCCTATATTTTTACGGCCTTCTTTTTCCTAGGTTTCGTGATGCTGCTACACTGGGTATTCGATCTAAGTCTTATGACTTCCTTCATATGGCTCTTACTTTTTGTAGCTACTTTTTTCGTTTGGTGGTTCCGTTTTGCACGGGCTTTCTGGTTGAATTTGTTGGTAGGATTTCGACCCGAAAAAGCAACTGTTGCTAAAGCTAAAGGGTAGGCTTACCTTGCTTAATTACCGGTTTTTTGTACCTGCGTCCGCGCCTGATTAAACTCCCGGTCACGTCGGGCGTCTAAAAAGGAAAACCCATGAAATCGCTCTTTTTTAGTTTTTTACTACTGGCCGGGTACCAACTTTTTTCTCAGAACATTTATTTCCCTCCCGTAACCAACAGCAATTGGGAGACGATGAGCCTGCAAGAAGCTGGCTTTTGCTCAGCTAACGAGCAGGCGTTGTACGATTACCTTGCTGAAACCAATACCGACGCCTTTCTCTTACTCAAAGACGGTAAAATTGTCATCGAAAAATACTTCGGTGATTTTACGGCCATATCTCCTCACGTCTGGAATTCTGCCGGAAAATCTCTGATGGCTTTTGCTGTCGGTGTGGCAGCGGACCTAGATTCCCTAAACATCAATGACCGAACCACTGATTACCTTGGGGCCGACTGGACTGACTGCCCCGAAACAGAGGACAGCATCCGGATTATCCACCAATTAACGATGACATCCGGCCTTTCTGATGCAACCGGGGATCCTTTCTGTACCGCTCCGGAATGCCTTGGATGCCTTGCCGACCCGGCAACCCGCTGGGACTACCATAATGGCCCCTACACCTTGCTTGGTGAGGTGATTGAAGCTGCAGTGGGACAGGACCTGAACGACTTTGTTACCGAACGGATAAAACGGCCAACGGGAATGACCGGCCAGTACCGCTACTTCGGAGATAATCGGATATTCATTAGCAATGCGCGGTCCATGGCCCGGTTTGGCCTTCTTATGCTCAACGGCGGGACCTGGGATGGAACACCGGTATTGCGCGATGCAAACTATGTTAATGCTATGACCAATTCTTCCCAGGACTTAAATAAGTCCTATGGCTACCTCTGGTGGCTAAATGGGAAGGCTTCTTACCAGCTGCCTGGACTGCAATTTAGTTTTCCCGGGCCGATCATGCCTGATGCGCCGGCGGAAACCTATGCAGCCATCGGGAAGAATGGTCAAATAATCAATGTTGTGCCCAGCCAGGGTTTGGTGGTGGTTCGGATGGGAGATACGCCGGGCGACGGAAGCCTGGTTTCCTCTAATTATAACGATTCCATTTGGGTGAGGATTAATGACCTGGACTGCGCTACCAGTGTTGCCGGAGTAGATTTGAATAATGAGGTGAAGGTTTTTCCCAACCCTGCCACTACCGACGTCCGCTTGTCTGCAACTACCGGCCTCAGTTGGGTTACTATTTATGATGGATCGGGAAAAAGCCTTGATCGTTTTCGTTTGAGTGGTTCCCTGGTTGACATCAATCTTGAAGGCTTCCCTAAGGGACTATTGCACCTGCGCATCGTTACCCGGTCGGGTACGGTTTTATGGCGGAGAGTGGTTCGGCAATAAACCATAAACCGAATATCTCCCTATATTCAGCCCGTTAACCGACCATCCGACTATGAAAAGAAGAACATTCATTAAGACCTCCGCCGCCTTGTCATCCCTCGTGCTTTTGCCAGGATGTGGTGGCGAAACCGCCAGCGAGGCTGCCGGAACTGCTGCCGTCACCCCTCCACTGACCCGCTTACGTACGGCGCATATTGGTGTCGGTGTTCAGGGGCTTGAAGACCTTAAGGCTGTCGCTTCCCACGACAAGGTTGACGTGATTGCCCTGTGCGACGTTGATGCCAATAACCTCGAAAGAGCACATAAGCTTTTCCCCGATGCAAAGGTCTATAAAGACTATCGGGTGATGCTGAAGGAGATCGGAGAAGGGGTTGACGCCGTAGTCGTTGCTACTCCGGATCATGCCCACGCTCCGGCATCTATGATGGCCATGGAAATGGGTAAGAACGTCTACTGTCAGAAGCCACTGACCCACCACGTTACTGAAGCACGGGCAATGCGCGAAATAGCGGAAGACAAAGACCTGGTTACCCAAATGGGCATTCAGGTGCATTCATTTTACGACTATAAGCTGGCGACAATGTTGATCCGTTCCGGCATTATCGGCAAGGTCAGCAGCGTAAGCGCCTGGTCTCCCAAGAACTGGGGGTACGATGGTCCCGTACCGCAAGGCGAAGACCCTGTGCCCGATTACCTCGACTGGAACCTTTGGCTCGGCACTTCCGCCGAACGGCCCTATAAGGAAGGGATCTATCACCCCGGAAACTGGCGAAAGCTGGTCGATTATGGTTGTGGCACGCTGGGTGACATGGGCGTCCATATTTTTGACACGCCTTATAATGCCCTGGAGCTGGACGTGCCGAAAACAATCACTACCGAATGCCGTCCACCAAATGGTTTTGGCTTCCCCGAGAAAAATGTGGTTACCTACGAATTCCCGGGGACGGCGTACACCACGGAAAATTTCCAGTGGATATGGTCCGACGGCGAAGGTGCTCCCGTGATGCACGAAGATCTGAAGCTGCCAAATGGCGATGCCCTGCCCGACCAGGGCGCCATGTTCGTAGGTGAAAAAGGACGCTTATTACTACCGCACTTCCAGCAATTACCCCGGCATATAGTCAACGGAGAATACGTAGCGCTCGATTTGGCGAGTGTGCCCGGAGCCGTAGAAATGGGCGAGCCCGTTCGTGACTACGCCGCTGAAAGCCCCAAGCATTACCACCAGTTTGTCGATGCCTGCCTGGGAACGGATGAAGCTTCCGCGCCTTTTTCCTACGCGAGCCGTTTAACGGAGACTATTCTGTTAGGTGTTATCGCTGGCCGCTTCCCGGGTAAGAAATTGCACTGGGACAGCGAAAAGGCACAGTTTGCCGAAGCGGAAGCGAACGCTTTACTGGATGCGCCTTACCGGAAGTTTTAGGTCCTACCGTCCGACAAATTCTTTTGGCCTGGCGAAGCCGGGCAAAAGTTTGTCTGACGGTTAATGAGGTCCTCACCCGTCAGACGGGCGGGACCTTTGCTACGTAGTAGTTTGCTTAGTGTAGCTTCTTAGTGGCCTTAATGCCTTAGTGGTTAGGCTCCAAAGAACGACCGTACCTGCTCAACAATATAAGCGAGGGTGCCTTCTTCAAACTCACTGTGCATCGGGAGGGAAATGACTTCTTTGCAGAGCATATCGGTAACGGGCAGGAAGGAGATGTCGTTGGCGGCAGAACCGCTGAAGGCTTCCTGGTCGTAGAGGGCGACGGGGTAATAGATCATGGAAGGGATACCGGCTTCCTGAAGGTGAGCTTGCAGGGCTTCACGTCGTCCTCCGTCAATTCGCAGGGTGTACTGATGGAAGACGTGGGTGCTGTTGTGCTGGCGGGCGGGCGTCAGCAGGCCATCGAGGCCTTGCAGGTTTGCATCGTAGTAATCTGCGGCTTCCCTGCGGCGGTTGGAATACCCATCGAGGCGAGAGAGTTTACAGTTAAGCACTGCTGCCTGGATTGAGTCCAGGCGACTGTTACAGCCCACTACGTCGTGGTAGTAACGACGCGACTGGCCGTGGTTGGCCACCTTACGGATTTCTTCGGCAAGTGCTGCAGAATCTGTGTTGATGGCACCGCCGTCACCGTAGGCACCCAGGTTTTTGCTGGGGTAGAAGCTGGTGGTCCCGATATCACCAATGGTTCCTGTGGCGGCAACGCGGCCATCGGAGAAGGTGTACTTTGCACCAATGGCCTGCGCGTTGTCCTCCACAATGTGGAGGCTGTGCTCGTTGGCCAGGGCAATGATGGGCTCCATGTCACAACTCTGCCCGAAAAGGTGTACGGGGATGATGGCTTTGGTCTTAGGCGTGATGGCGGCGGCAATGTCTTCAGCGCGAACGTTGAAGGTGCGCGGGTCAACGTCAACCATCACCGGACTAAGGCGCAGCAGGGCAATTACCTCGGCGGAGGCAACATAGGTGAATGCGGGTACGATAACCTCGTCGCCGGGTTCCAGACCGAGGGCCATAAGCGCGATTTGCAGCGCGTCGGTTCCGTTGGCGCAAGGGATTACGTGCTTCGCGTCAAGGTAATCTTCCAAACCAGCTTGAAATTGCTTAACCGCCGGGCCGTTGATGAAGGCACAACTCCTTATGACGTCCAGCACCGCCTGGTCTACCTCCTCTTGCATGGCGGTATACTGGGCCTTTAGGTCGACCATTTGAATGTTTGTGATGGGCGGTAATTGAGCGCGACCATCTTTAGCAGTGGGGGTAGCCATTAGTTTTCGGTTTAGGAGCGCGAAGATAGGGTAGGGAAGCCGATGACATGTTGAATAAGCGTCAGGTTTTTTGGCGGGGCCGCAGGTGCAAGGGGAGTAGGGTTCGCTTTGCTCAGGTTGCAGGAGTTCGCTTCGCTCACGTTGCAGGAGCTCGCTTCGCTCACGTTGCAGGAGTTCGCTTCGCTCACGTTGCAGG
>NZ_KB890420.1:124020-154445 GCF_000373105.1 Neolewinella persica DSM 23188
CTTTGCTCACGTTGCAGGAGTTCGCTTCGCTCACGTTACAAAAGTTGCAGGGGTTAGATAGAGTTGAAGCAGCCTGCCTGCAACCCCTGCAACCGAAGCGCAGCGAACCCTGCAACCGAAGCGCAGCGACCCTGCAACTCCTGCAACCGGAGCGCAGCGACCCTGCAACCCCTGCAACCGGAGCGAAGCGACCCTGCAACCCCTGCAACCGGAGCACAGCGACCCTGCAACCGAAGCGAAGCGACTGCCATACGTCGAAACCTTATCCCGGTTCGTAGAAGGTTAAAGGTTGCGAACCTCCCCCAACCGATATTTGTATTATTCAAAATATCCTTACCATGGCCAAAACACGTATGACCGGCTTCAGCCGCTTGCTTCTCTTCCTGCTTCTCTTCCTTCCATTGGCTTTCGTCGGTATCAGCTATGCCAAAGGCGAAGACCCGATTGCCAACTTCAAGAATTTGGTCGGAATGGAAACTACTAATTACAGCCCTTCCACTAACAATACCGCTCCGGCACCAACGGGTACCTCTTCCTCTAACGAGCCTGCGACCTTCCAAAACGTCCAGGCCCTGCGCGAGGAAATCACTCAGCTGAAAGTTGATCTTGCAGTAGCCAACGAACGGCTTGCGCGGTGTAAGACTGACGGCGTTCAGTAAGTTTTCAGGGATCAGTTTTCAGAATTCAGTTTTAGCTATCAGGATTCAGCCGTCAGAATAACATCCTTAAGGGTTAGCCCTCATGTTTTTTGAACACTGAACCCTGTGTACTGAAACCTACCTCCTGTAACCTGTAACCTGTAACCTGTAACCTGAATCCTGATGACTGGTCCCCGAATCCTGATCCCTAAATGCTCCCTCTCCTAAAATCAACCTCTATCCATTTTCTAAACTGGAACCTTGAACGGATCGGGCGTTGCCTTGACGAACTGACCGAGGAGCAAGTCTGGCTGCGCCCCAACGGTAGTAGCAACAGCGTTGGCAACCAGGTTCTACACCTTTGTGGTAACATCAGTCAGTGGATGCTCACTGGCCTGGGTGATGCTCCGGATCACCGGGAGAGAGACATGGAATTTGCCGCCGCTGGCGGCTTCAGTAAGGAGCAGCTTTCAGCGCGGCTAACTGGAGCGATTGCGGAGAGTATTACTGTGATAACAGGCCTAAAGGAAGAAGATATTACTCGGATACGGCCCGTTCAGGCCTATCAACATGATGGTCTTTTTATCCTGATACACGTGGTGGAGCACCTTAGTTACCATACGGGGCAAATCATCTTCTGGACTAAGGCCCTAAAGGACGTTGACCTGGATTTGTACGGCGGAGATGCCCTCGATTCAACAACCTAGGACTGTAGGTGGTAAGCAGTTTAACTACCCGGGCGGAGGAAAGGGGCTCTCGATTGGACCAAAGTCTTTCATAATATTCTATCTTTGCCAAGTAAATGTTTGGTAAACACAAAGCGAATCTCTACCTTTGCGCTCCGAAAATATAAAGGCAATGAAAAAGGATATTCATCCCGATACTTACCGCACCGTAATCTTCCGCGACATCAACGCTAATGTGTCCTGGTTGGGCAAGAGTTGTGCTAAGACGCGTGACACTGACACTTTCGAAGACGGCGCTGAGTACCCACTGATTAAGCTGGAAATCTCCAATGCTTCTCACCCGTTCTTTACTGGTAAGATGCAGTTCGTAGATACTGCTGGTCGTATCGACAAGTTTAACAAGAAATTCGGTAAGAGCCGTTTTGCCAAGACCCTTGGTGAAGACACTCCCGCTGAAGAGACTACCGAAGAAGCTACGAAGGCAGAGGCTTAATCTCCCTCCTTCTATTTTTTCGGCAAAAAAGCCCGAAGCGAACGATTGTTTGCTTCGGGCTTTGCTTGTTGGCTTCAAGGTGCAGGCCGCTACCTGGGCCAAACGAGTAGGGGTGAATAATCTCGACAACCACTTTTTCTTCCGGCGGAGATCGTCAGCTTTTTTCTTTATTCAATTGTAACTTTGCCTTCGAAATAAGCATCCCGCAACGATTGGAACCTGCAATCTGCAACTTGCACCTCCCTATGGCTAACATCATCCTCTTCGACTCCGACGTCCGTAACCACCTGCTTCCCCTGACTTACAGCCGTCCGGTAGCAGATCTGCGCATTGGTATCCTGACCATTCGGGAAAAATGGGAAGAGCATCTTCGGATGCCATCATCTTTTTTGACGCAGGACTACCTGGAGAATCTCTTCCCACTGAAGTATGGCGATCATAATCTATTGATCAACGGTTGCGTACTTCCCACGCCGGAAGTCGTGGCACTGGTCCTTGACCTTGCCCCAGGAGAAGCCTACCTCAAGGACGGTGAACTCATTGCCGCATGTCTTGATCGTTCAGCAATTAAAGCACTGGCGGAAGATAAAGACTTTGGTAATGTCGAAGCCTATGAACTTGGGGAGCAGCCGCTGCTCCGCATCGGTCGGCCAGCAGATATGTTTACCCTGAATGACGTTGCGTTACGCGAAGATTTCACCCTCCTAACTGCAGGGAGAACCTCTGCAGACATCTCAACTACCAATACCCTCATCGGACCCCGTGAACACCTCTTCCTGGAACCCGGCGTACGGATGGAGGCTTGTATGCTCAATGTTGAGAATGGACCGATTTACATCGCTAAAAATGCCGTCATCCTCGAAGGCTGTATGCTGAGAGGGCCTTTGGCCATCGGAGAAGAGTGTGTGCTGAAAATGGGGGCTAAAATTTACGGGGCTACTACCTTTGGCCCAGGATGTAAGGTCGGTGGAGAAATTAATAATGTCGTCTTTCAGGCCAATAGTAATAAGAGCCACGACGGATTCCTGGGAAACGCGGTCATCGGTGAATGGTGTAATATCGGAGCGGATACTAACGCCTCCAACCTCCGGAACGATTATGGTGAGGTAAAAGTCTGGTCATACCCGGAGGAACACTTTGTGAAAACCGGCCTGATGTTTCATGGCCTGGTCATGGGAGACCATTGTAAGGTAGGGATCAACACCATGTTCAATACTGGAACAGTTGTAGGTTTTTCAGCAAATGTTTACGGGGAAGGATTTCCACGAACGTTCATACCCAGCTTTCAGTGGGGAGGTGCTTCAGGCTATGAGACCTACCGACTAGATAAAGCCATGGCTGCAGCTAAAAGAATGATGGAGCGTCGAAAGATTGACTTCTCGGCTGGGCACGAACGGCTGTTTGAGGCGATCTTCGAAGAAACTGCGTTCAGAAGGTCGCAAGCTGTCTAAATATGCTTCTCAGCGTGGTAAGAACTCCGCACCAACGGCCCGCTCTCCACATAGTCAAACCCTTTCTCCAGGCCCATGGCTTTGTAGTGAGCAAAGGTATCTGGGGTAACGAAGGAGTCGACAGCCAGGTGCATGGCAGTTGGCTGTAGGTACTGTCCGATGGTGACGACATCAACACCGACTTCCATCAAATCATCAAGGATTCGTTCTACCTGTGCTTCGGTTTCTCCGAGTCCAACCATAAAGCCGGTTTTGGTCCGGTTTCCGGCTTCCTTTATCCGGCGAAGCTCTTCCAGGCTACGATCGTACTTTCCCTGTGGGCGTACCTTCCGGTAGAGCTCCCGAACGGTTTCCATATTATGGCTGACGACTTCCTGGCCACCTTCAATCATCCGATTCAGGGCGTCCCAGTTTCCGCGTACGTCGGGGATAAGGGTTTCGATGGTGACCTGCGGAGTCCGTTGCTTGATCTGATGGACGGTCTGGTACCAGATCTCCGCACCACGGTCTTTCAGTTCGTCCCGGTTAACACTGGTAAGCACGGCGTGCTTGACCTGCATCAGATCGATGGCTTCGGCAACGCGACGGGGTTCGTCGGTGTCGTATTCCGTTGGCCGACCGGTCTTAACTGCACAGAAGCTGCAGGAACGTGTACAAACGTTGCCAAGGATCATGAAGGTTGCCGTACCTGCTCCCCAACATTCGCCCATATTCGGGCAGTTGCCGCTTTGGCAGATGGTGTTGAGCTTGTATTCATCTACAAGTCTGCGGACCTTCTTGTATTCAGGTCCAATGGGAAGTTTTACGCGAAGCCAGTCAGGTTTGCGTTTACGTTCACTTTTCGATGGGGCGACGGGGAGGTCAATCATACGGTCGATGAGGTCTTGAATAGAGAATACAAAGGTAGCGGATATTAGTTCTTGCTTTCTAAATAAAGATAAAGCTGTTCCACCTTGTCTCTGGCCCATGGCGTTTTTCTTAAGAACTTGAGGCTAGACTTGATAGAAGGGTCATTCTTGAAGCAATTGATGTTGATCTCTTCGGCTAACCTTTTCCAGCCGTACTGTTCCACTATTCGCTCTAGTATGGTTACCAGTTTCACCCCGTGCAGCGGGTTGTTGGGTTGCCCTTTTGAAGGGGTATTTTCTTTATCCATTGGAAGGTCAATGATATTTTTTAATTTGGATGCGACGTCTCGAATATACGCAGGTACGAGCGTTCTTCCCGGGTATTCAGAAATTCTAGCCCCCCACCTACATCCAATGTGTAAAATCATTGGCCCTCAACCTCGGAGGAGGGGAGCCTTTGCCTTTCAACTTCCCCCGCACCTGCGGCCGCGCCTTATTAGTCAAGTAGTCAGAGAGTCAGGGAGTACGGCCACACTATTTGACTCCCTGACTTCCTGACTTCCTGACTAAAATTACTCTCCTTTGAACGCCTCCTGCCCAAAGGAAAAGACTTCAGAAGGCGTACGGGCCCCATCCATGATCAGGCGGAGTTCCTGCTCCTTGTCAGGATGATCGGCAGCAACGTCGTGCTCCTCGCCGGGATCTTCGGTAAGGTTGAAGAGCTGGACGATGGACTTGGGGTCCTTATTAACGTTGTAGCGCACGGCTTTCCAGTTGCCCTGCCGGACGGCCTGCCGGCCGCCCCTTTCGTGGAATTCCCAGTAGAGGTACTCGTGCTCAGGTTGTTCTCCCTGTCCTAGCAAAGTAGGGACCATAGAAATGCCGTCAGTTTGAGCCGGTACTTCGGCACCTGCCAGGCTGGCGAAGGTTGGGAAGATATCCCAGAAAGCGGACACATGCTCTGAACGCGTTCCCGCTTTGATTTTACCTGGCCAACTGACGATCATTGGCACATGGATGCCCCCTTCATAGAGGTCTCGTTTCGTGCCCCGGTAAGGGCCGTTGCTATCGAAATAGTCCGGGTCAGCGCCTCCTTCCTGGTGGGGCCCGTTGTCTGAAGTGAAGATGATCAGCGTATTATCGGCAATGCCCAGCTCTTCCACGCGGCGAACGATTTCTCCGACCTGGCGATCAAGGATTTGGATCATGGCTACGAAGGCTGCGTGGGGGGTAGCTTGAGACCCATAGCGACCGTCCCGGTAACCAGGGCCACCATCTAGTCCTTCGTGGGGCTTTTCGGGCGGGAAATTACCCCGGTAATTGGCCAGGATGGAATCTGGAGCAACTAACTCGGCATGTGGAATAATGGAAGGAACGTAGAGGAAAAAGGAAGTGTCTTTATGTTCTTCCAGAAAGGCCATAGTGCGTTCATGGATCAGGTCGGGTGCATAGGTGCCTTTCAGCTGTCCGGCATTTTCCTCCAGTGCGATGGAGTCCTGGTTAGACCACAGGTGGTAGGGATAATAATGGTGCCCCAATCGCTGACAGTTGTACCCGAAGAAAGTATCGAAGCCCTGTTTGGTGGGGTCGCCTTCTGAGCCCGGGAACCCCAGTCCCCATTTGCCAAAAGCACCGGTGACGTAGCCAGCGCTTTTAAGGGTTTCGGCCAGGGTTATCGTCTCGTCTGGCAACGGATATTGGCCCTCAGGCCTTATTTCATAGTTGCCCCGGATGAAGGTGTGCCCGGTGTGCTGGCCGGTCATTAGCGCGGAACGCGACGGGGCGCACACCGTTGCTCCGGAATAGTGTTGGGTAAACAACATGCCTTCGGCGGCCAGGCGATCGATGTTGGGGGTGTCGAACTTCTGCTGTCCGTAACAGCTGAGGTCTCCGTACCCAAGGTCGTCCGCCAGGATGTAGATGATGTTTGGGCCGGGAAGGGGGGCTGCCCCGGCATCGTCTGCGACCCGCCCGGTTGCTTCAGAGCAATTTGAGAGGAGCAGTAGGAACGAAGCGACTCCAGTTATCAGGGCCTTATGGTAAAACGTCATGCTGTTTTTTCTTTGAATAAATGGTCGGGTATGAACTTGTCGGCTGGGTACGGACCGCCAGAGCGAAGCACCTTGAGTACAGGCTAAAGTACGTTGCCGTAAGCAGAATTACCGGGTCGCTACGCATAGGTCAAAACTGAATTCCCAAATAAGCTCTTAGTTTTCTTTTATTAATCGGATGGCCGCTTCCGCGAAGCGCTTCCCCATTTTGCTATACCCCTCCTCAGACATGTGCAAGTCGTTTTTGATTTGCTTGCCCTTATTATTGATGCCGTCGTTGCAGTCATCGGTGTCTATCCAGGTAAAGCGCGGGTTGGAGGCGCCAACGGCCATCTGTGCTTCGCGGACCATCGTCCAGTGGGGGTACTTTTTGTTTTCAAGATCGAAGTCGCTCAGGCGACCGACGACGAAGTTCATGTCATTACGACCCAGGTCGTCGCTGAGTTGATCATACAACCCCTGCAGGTTCTGGGCGTAATTCGCTCCATACTTCTGGCGGGCGTCCCGTTCTCCCTGCATCCAGATGAAGGTTACCGTCGCTATTTCCTGGTTGGTGATGGCGGGGGTGAGCACATTCATCAGGCTATCGTAGAGGTAAGGTTCGGCGACGACATCACTACCGGCGGGTGCCTGCCAGTCCCTGTACCAGCGCCGTATGGATTCGCCGCCTTTATCATTCTTTACCACGATCACGTTGTCTTCACCAAAAGCCTCCACTACGGCTGGCAGGAAGGTATCTTCAACGTTGAGGCGTGACATATTCGACTGGCCGGAAAGGACGAAAAGATGTTTCTCCTTTGGCTGGCAACTGGTCATGATGATCAGGAGGAATGCCGTAAGGCTAACGGTTATTGACCGGTTGATCTTAATGTAATTCATGTTTATTTTATTAGTTAGGATGAAGACCATTTCAGAAGTTTCGTTAATGCAGGATAGCCTGTAGGAGCGGGGCTTGCCCCCGCCCCCTGCTGGTAGATGTGATTCGCCGTTCGCTCAGCGAACGAATAAAGCGTTTTCAGGGTGTCGATACGGACTGGGGCAAGCCCCGTCCGTACAGAGCAAATTACGAAACTTCTGAATCAGCCCACTAGGTAGGACGGGGCGAAAGGTACCTTGGTCAAAAGGTAGCAGTTGCAAAAGTGATTTCTGTGGCTCAATCGACCGATTTGGTCCAAGTGCAACAAAAGTGCTTGTCATTTGGGACTTTTATCGCCTTGGGAATCCTGATAAATGGTGAATTTGGCAGTTTGTATAAGCCATTGGTTTAACTTATTCACTAATATCCATTTCTAACCATGCACAATTATTTCCATCTCCTTCTTTCCTCGCTGTTGGGCAGCTTAGTGATCGTAAACTTTGCCTGCGGTACGCCGCATGCTTCGGAAGCGCCGGATGCCAAACCCAACATCATCCTGATCTATGCCGACGATCTGGGGATCGGGATGCTCGGTCATGAGGGGCAGCAGATCATCCGGACGCCGAACATCGACCGTCTGGCGGGGGAGGGGATGCGGTTCACCAACGCTTACTCAAACATGCTCTGCGCTCCGGCGCGGGCGTCTTTGATCACGGGGCTGCATGATTGCCACGCCGGCGGCTTTGAGATCACGGCCGGGGGAGTTTATAAGCCGGTGAACGATTCAACGCTGGCGGCGACGGAGACAAGGATCAACGGTGTACTTTCCCCAGTCCCTTCCGAGCAGGTTTTCTTAGGGCAGGTGGCGGCGGATGCCGGTTACGCTACCGCCCAGTTTGGCAAGCTGGAGTGGGGCTTCTCGGCTACCGACGCGCAAATGCGTCGGCACGGTTGGAACCATTACCTTGGGTATCTCGACCACGTTCGCGCCCACGGGTTTTACCCGCCTTTCCTCTTCCAGGACGGTGAAATGGTCCGTTATCCCGGTAACACCCTGGTAAATTGCGGCAAGTCCGGCGAACCCGAAACGGAGGAACACTACCGGGAGCGATGGGATAGGACGGGCAAGGCCGTTTACTCCCAGGACATTTTTATGGACGCAGTGCTGGACTTCATGGAAACACCCCGCGATCAGCCCTATTTCCTCTTTTTTCCGACTCAATTGCCCCACGGTCCGGTCTCCATACCCAAGGTTCATCCGGACTTTGTGAACGACGAGCGCCTGACCCAAATCGAGAAAGAGTATGCTTCGATGGTCAAACTACTCGACGATAACGTAGGTCAGATCCTGGAGAAGCTGGAGCAAACGGGACAGGCAGAGAACACCATCGTTATATTTACCGCCGACAATGGCCACGAAATTTATTACGGCCTGGAGGGACACATCCGCAAGCCCTATACCAACATGAAAACCGGCGAAGTCTTCGACAATTACCAACGTAAATACTACAGCAACCTGGCCGGTGACGTGTTCAACGGCAACGGTGGCCGTGCGGGGATGAAGCGGAGCAACCTGGAGGGAGGCATCAACGTCCCGCTCATCGTCCGCTGGCCCGGTCACGTAGCAGCGGGCGATACCACGGATCGCCTCACGGCAAACTACGACCTGCTGCCGACGGTGGCTGAACTGGCTGGTTATTCGGAAACCTTCAAAACGGACGGGTACTCCTTCCTCGATGTATTGTCAGCAAAAAGCAAGGGTAGGGGAGATGACTTTGTGGTCTATTCCTCCTACACCGGCCCCACCTTAGTTACTTCCGAAGGCTGGAAAATCAGGACTTTTCTCAAGGAGGATGCCTACGAATTGTATTACTTGCCCGATGACTTTCGGGAGGAGGAGGATTTGGCGGAGCGGTACCCGGAGAAGCTTGGGGCGCTTAAGGCATTGTTGCTGGAGGCCTGTGATGGAGATATACTTCATGGGTTATTTAAGAATCAGCAGGTGATTAGGGTGCCTGGAGCCGCTACGCGGTAGGCCGTCGGGTTAACAGAATAACCAGCCGTATTCCGGATGGACGGGGCTTGCCCTACCGACTGGCAATCCTCTGGAATTACGAAACTTCTGAAAGGATTCATCAGGCTATCCATGCCACCTATCCTCCGCTCTCCCCAAAACAATAGCCCACCGCAGAAATCTCCACGATGGGCTCAATGCCAATAAGTCCTTAAGCAGAAGCAAGAATGTCTAACCAAGCTGCTCCAACAGCAACTCAGCAACCTTCTCAGAAGAGGCCGGGTTCTGCCCGGTAATCAGCAAGCCATCCTCGACGGCGTAGGTGGCCCAGTCGTCACCCCGGCTGTAAATACCGCCGTTTTCTTTGAGCATATCCTCCACCAGGAAGGGGACGACATCGGTCAGTTGAACGGCCTCCTCTTCGCTGTTGCTGAAGCCGGTAACCTTTTTGCCCTTCACCAGTGCCTGACCGTCCTGCCCCTTGGTGTGCCGGAAGATGGCCGGCGCGTGGCATACGGCACTTACCGGCTTGCCACTATTAAAGAACGTCTCGATGAGGGCCACCGAGTCCTGATCTTCCGCGAGGTCCCATAGCGGGCCGTGGCCGCCGGGGTAGAAAACGGCGTCGAAGTCCGCCGGGTCTACGGAGGACAGTTTGTGGGTGTTGGCCAGGACCTTCTGGGTGGCCTTGTCCTTATCGAACCGAATGGTGGCCGGGGTCTGGGAATCGGGGCCTTCGCTACTAGGGTCGATGGGGGGCTGACCACCTTTCGGCGAGGCGAGGGTAACCTCCACACCTTTGTCCGTCAGGAAATAGTAGGGTGCGGCAAATTCCTCAACCCAGAAGCCGGTTTTTTTGCCGGTATCGCCCAGCTCATCGTGGCTGGTCAGTACAAATAATATCTTTTTCATGGTAGTAGTATTTAGGCGGTGTCGGAAAAAAGTCCCCCGACTACGAATGATTATTTCTCGGTCAGGGTACTATTTTCAGACACTGCAGAATAATGTGAAATTTGGAATTCTAGTAGGCCATGGCTACGATCTTCTCCACGTCGGTGGGCGTGATCGTACCGTGTTCGCCAAGTTTGGTCATTCCTCTTTCCTTCAGGCGGTTAGCGACTTTCTGCGCCGTTCCTTCGCTCTCGTCCGTATAGTCGGAGAGGTTGGTTTTGATGCCCAAAGACTCAAAGAATTCTTTGGTTTTTTGGATGCCTGCTTTGGCTTTTTCTTCCGTGGTTCCCTCGGTAACTCCCCAAACGCGTTCAGCGTACTGGGCAAGTTTTTCTTTCTTGGTCTCCAGGTTATAGGTGTAGTGCGAGTCCGTGAGGATGGCGAGCGTTCGCGCGTGGTCGATACCGTAGAGGGCTGTAAGTTCGTGGCCCATCATGTGGATGGCCCAGTCGGTAGGCACCCCTTTCTGGATCAGACCGTTGAGCGCAAGCGTACAACTCCACATGAAGCTGGCGGCGGCTTCGTAATCGGCGGGGTCCTTCATGACGGCAGGAGCCACTTCGATAAGGGTTTGGAGGATACCTTCGGAGAAACGGTCCTGCAGCAGACCGCCGGCCGGGTAGGTCATGTATTGCTCCAGCACGTGGGTAAAGGAATCTGCCAGTCCGTTGGCAATTTGTCGCTGCGGAACGGAGGCGACCACCGATGGGTCGAGAATGGAGAAAACGGGGAAGAGCCCGGGGCCGCCCATGACCAATTTCTCCTTGGTTTCGGCCCGGGTAACGACGGCGCCCGAGTTCATCTCCGACCCCGTAGCGGGTAAGGTGAGGACGGTGCCGAAGGGCATCCCTTTCTCCGTACGAATGCCTTTACTGAGAATGTCCCAGGGCTCATCGCCTTCATAGAGGGCTGCGGAGGAAAGAAATTTAACGCCATCGATAACTGACCCGCCGCCAACGGCCAAAAGGAAGTCTATATTCTTCTCTTTGATTACGGCCAGGGCTTCGAGTAAGACTTCGTATTCCGGGTTGGCGGGGATGCCGCCAAACTCTTCGAAACTTATGCCTTTCAGTGCGGCAGTCACCTGCTCGTAGATTCCGTTTTTCTTGATACTGCCGCCGCCGTAGAGCATTAGCACTTTGGCATCTTTAGGGATCTCATCGGCAATTTTACTGATCTGCCCCTTACCAAAGATTATGTTGGTTGGGTTCCTGAATTGAAAATTATTCATTATTAATATTTTGTATTTGTTTACTAGGGTTGCTCCCTGTTCTAACTACAAACACAAAACTAGTGATAGAGGTGCGGGGGAAAATTGATCTATGATAACAACCGTCGGAAGCTGCTTACATTTTTGCCAATCCTTTTCTGACCCGACTCAGGGATTCCGTCGTTATTCCCTGGTAGGAAGCGATGTGGTAATTCTTCACGTTCCGTTTGATTTCGGGGTAGGTCTGCAAAAAAGACAGGTCATGGGAGGAAGGTGGTTTGTGGGCGCGGACGCGGGAATGCAAAGATCAGTTTTTTAAGAGGCAATGCCTCCGCCCCCGGCCAGGCGATCTGGCCCCTGCTCCTTTTACCAGCTTGTGAAATTTGTACTACACACACCAGCTTCGCTTAACTTTACCCTACGAATCAAACCAACTTCGCCATGCGTTTTCTAACAATTTTCCTGTTGAGCTTCCTGATGCTCGCCTGCGGGCCAGCAACTTCTCCTGATGCTCCCGAAACGGCTACTCCTGCAACGGGTAATCCTGAAACAGAAGAAATGGCAGGGCAGGAAACGGAGGCGCCCATGACTTCCCGCGGGATGGAAACCTCCACCACCGAAGCGCCCGGAGAAACGGGGCCAATGGAAGCCATTCGTAAGGGGTATGCCCGAATTGAAGCGGCGCTGAAGGCGGGAGCCTTACACAAGGACAGTATCCTGTACCGTTGTGAAGATGCGATGGTTGAAGGCCAAATCGATCTGTACGAGGACGATGGCGGTGTTGTGCTGGCAGTACACGGATTCTCAATGGGTGACCACAGCGGCACCACCGAGCATTATTATTTCCAGGGTGGAAAACCAATCTTCCTTTTTCGGGAGTCTGGTGTATGGCGGTTCGGTGGCCCGATGGTAACCATGGATGACGGTACCGACAGTCCGGGCACGATTGATAACATTACCGAAGACCGTTTATACTTTAACGAAGGAAGCACCATCAAGGCCCTGACCAAAGCGTATGAGCTGATTAATGGGGAGGGGCCTGACCCGGCTACCGTGCCGAATGAAACCATGGCACACAACGGCGAGTTGCCGGAGAGTCTGGAGGTTGTTCAATCCGTTATTGCAACAAGAAAAGTGGATTGTAAACTGGTGGAAGAGCTGTAGGCGGGAACGCAGGTGCAGGGGAGGGTTTTAAGGTTGGGTTTGGCCTGGGCTGCTGATTTTGAATTATCTTTGGGCTACTTGTGTTAATCAGCTGAAGCAGCAATTATTGAATTGCCGAATTGTTATGTTGCCGGTCGTTGTTGATTCACCTACCTCTCTCCAACTATGCGCCTCAGTTTAATTTTTCTTGCCCTGTTCAGTTTTACATTGGACGCTCAGTCCAACTGGCGACCAGGATTCGTTGTCAAAGACGGCGTGAAAATTACCGGAGAGATTGATGACCGGGACTGGTCTTACGTCATTGAAAGTTTTCGGTTTCGTCCTTCCTCTTCTGGAGAGGTGACTGTTTATCGGCCCTCAGACAAAGTAGCTTTTGGGGTGGGAGAGCGTCGGTTTGTTGGAAAGGAAATAAACTATATTACAAACTCCCGTAAGCTGAAGAATCTCTCACGAGACACCGTTCTTCAGTGGGAAACCTCCTGGGGGTTTCTACGTCAGTACTATGCGGGCGAATTAAGCCTCTATCAGTTTGTAGGTAAGCGGGGTAAACGTCACTTCTACCTTCAGCGGGATAACCAACCGTTGGAGTATTTGGAATATGAGCTCCGGCTCCGGCGAAACAGTGAAAAAAAGGTGGTACAGTACCTCAACAACTACAAGTATCAGCTCGTGCAGGTGCTTGACGGTTGTCCGTCACTTTCGAACCAGATTTCGGACACTGCCTACAAATTAAAGGGGCTTTCCAGGATGATGGAAGCCTGGTACCAATGTCAGGAAATTAAGCCGGAGTACATCGCCACAGTTGACAAGGGGACTGTTCAAATCGGAGGTCTGGTCACTTATGTCCAAACCACTGCAATTGCGCTGAATTTTGAACGTGGAACCATCACCAATGAAGCAAATCTCGGACTGGTGCCGGGCGTGGGGCTTCGGTATATTTTTCCCGGAGCAAGAAAAAAGTACAGCCTTAAAGCCGAAGCGCTATACCAGTCTTTCGATAAGGTCGCTCGCTTACAGACGCGCCAGGATGGGGGTAACGTCGTTGTAATTCGACGAGATTTTTCTGCTAGTGTCGTTCAATTCAATTTGCTTGCGGAGTTGTCTTTATTGACCAGTAAAACGTCCATTTACGCAGAGGGAGGTTTAGCTTCTAGCTACTTACTGGATTCGGACCAATCGCAAATGCAAACCATCACGTTGCCAGATGGGGCTCAGGTTTCAATTGACCAGGACCTGAACCTGGAGTCAAACATGAGAAACGGTATTGGTTGGTTGGCCGGCATCGGCCTAAGGCGTGGTCCTTTTCAGTTGGGCGCGAGGTTTTCAAGGGTCGCACGCCTTAAAGGAAATGGCAGGATCGGCTTCAATAGAGCGGGCGTATTGGTTGGGTACTGGTTCTGACCAAACCAACGGGCGGTTATCTTTCCTGAAAAAGGTCGTGTACGCAGGTCGAACACAAAATCACCTCAAGCGGCTGTCAGCAGTATAATGGCAAAGTACTCGACGCCTTGCTTCTAAGTACCTTCTTTTTGCACCTGCGGCCCCGCCCAAATAGCCCATATGCCTTACCTTAAGCCCCGAACTGAACGACTCCGCCTTAATTCCGACCTCATGTACCTTCCTTTCCGAGTGCTCCTTCTATTGATGGTGTGCACTGGCACCGTTCAGGCCCAAACAACTACCGTAACCTACCCCGTCTCGACGGTCGATTTTCCCAATCCCGAGCGCGGTTTCTACCGCTATACCGAGACCCGCTCCGGAAACTATGACCAGCTGACGGAAAGCGAACTGGCCGACTTCCGTAACCCTTACACCCCCAACGGTGCTCAATATTCCATCGTCAGCACCCTGGCTTTCCGTTACTTCTTTTTGGAAGATTTCAAGGCCGGCCCCATCAGTGCCGCCTACCTGAATGGCGTTACCGCCGATTTTGCCGCCGCCCGGGCCGCCGGCGTAAAAATTATCCCCCGCTTTGCCTATACCGACGAGGTAAATGGTAATGGATGCCCCTCCTTCATCTGCCCGCCCTACGGGGATGCGCCCAAGAACATTGTCCTGGACCACATTGACCAATTGGCCCCCATTCTCGAAGCCAACAGGGACGTCATCGCCGCCGTGCAAATGGGCTTCATCGGCACCTGGGGCGAAAATTATTACACCGATTTCTTTGGCGATGCGTCCCCGGAGGGCAACGGGCAGTTGTTTGATGCCGACTGGCAAAACCGCAACGAAGTACTCTCGGCCCTGCTGTCAGCCGTTCCGGAGGAGCGCATGGTGCAGGTGCGCTACCCCCAGGCAAAACAACGATATATCTATGGCCTTCAGGCGCCAACTACTGCTGCTCCGCTGACGAGCGCCGAGGCTTTCTCGGGCACCGATAAAGCCCGCCTGGGTTTTCACAACGACTGCTTCCTGGCAAGTGCCGCTGACTTTGGCACCTATGTGGATTATGGTAATGGCACCCCCGGCAACCCCAATCCTGGCGCAGGCGGAGACACCACTAACCTCAAACCGTATTTTGCCCGGGACAGCCGCTATGTGGTGGTGGGCGGAGAAACCTGTTCTGACGGTTACAACCCCCAGAATAATTGTGCGGGCACGGACCCAGCTGCTTTCGGTGACGAGGAAATGCGCAGGCTGCACTATTCCTACCTCAATTCCGATTATAATAATGAGGTAAACAACGACTGGGGAACCGGTGGCTGCATGGAGGCCATCAAGCGATCACTCGGCTATCGGTTTGAGTTGGTTTCCGGGACTTACGGAAACAACGTTGAGCAGGGTGGGGAATTGGCCCTGGATCTGCAATTGGAGAACAGTGGCTACGCCGCGCCCTATAACGCGCGGAACGTGGAGTTGATCTTGCGAAATACGGCTACCGGTTCGGTCTGGGTCGGAACTTTAGATGATGACCCCAGGCTGTGGCCTCGGGAAGCGGGAACGATTTCCCTCACGCCCGGTATTTGCGTGCCGGCCTTTATGGCAACGGGGACCTACGACTTGCTCCTCAACCTGCCCGACCCCATGCCGTCGCTGCACGATAACCCGGATTTTAGCATCCGCCTGGGCAGTTTGCTGCCGGGAGGCGCCGACGGTTGGGAACCCGCTACGGGGTATAATGATCTCGGCCACCAGGTTACAGTGGTTACCGCAGGAGGCACGCCTGCTTGCGGCAGTGGGAACTTCTTTGTCGCCGAAAATACCTCGCTGCCGGTGGATTTAATGGCTTTCACCGCTACGGCTGAAGCTAAAACGGTGGCCCTTCGGTGGGAAGTCCGGGAGGATGCCGGGCACGGTTACACCGTGATCGAACGCAAGGAACTGACCACTGACTTTACGGAAACAGGCCACCTGCCCGCTAGTGGAAATACAGCCATAACCAGCAGCTACCTTTTCGCAGATGAGGATGTGACGGCAGGGAATACCTACTATTACCGACTGCGGTTTGTAGACCTTAATGGGGCGACGAAATACTCGCAAACGGTTGTTGCTACCCTGAAAAACGACGGACTATCGAGGGTAACCATCACTCCAAATCCTTCCAACGGACACTTACGCCTCAACTTCGGTACTACGGAAGTGCCACGGGGTAGGGTACTGGTCCTGGATCCGTTGGGCCGCGTTGTATTGCGGCAACGACTTACCGGGATACTCGATTTATCCACCCTTTCGCCAGGGGCTTATGTGGTTTCGGTGAAGGTTGCTGAAGAGGTGGCGGTCCGGCGGGTGGTGATTCGGTAGTGCTTTTTCTTGAGTTACCCGTCAGACGGGCGGTTCGGCCGTCCGACAAATTCTTTTGGCCTGGTGTAGCCGGCTGAAAGTTTGTCTGACGGCAATGACGAATTAGCTAATAGCATAGAAATAATTAAGGCGAGATTAGCTTGCTCTTTATACTACGCTATCAAGAATGAAATATCTTCTTAAACCTTTGAGGGAGCTCATCCTTAAAAAAGACTTCTTTATTTGTAAAAGGATGAATGAAACGCAAAGAATAGGCATGTAAATACAGGCCTTTACCGTTCAAAATTAAATTTTCAATTCCATATTCTTTATCTCCCAGTATCGGGTGGCCGATACTGGACAGGTGTTTGCGCAATTGATGCCTTCTGCCTGTTTGAGGTTTCAACTCCACCAGGTTTAGTCGGTCAAATCTGTTCGAGGGAACAGACGCGCATAGTTTATACTTCGACTGTGATTTCTTGCCGTCAATTGCTGAAATGATTTCCCCTTGATCGTTCATCTCCCCAATCGTAGCGGCATAGTAAGTTTTCTTTATCTCTTTGTCTTCAAACAGCCGGTTTAAAGCTCGAATACTACTGCTCGTCTTACCAACCAAAAGAATCCCGGTGGTCGGGTAATCTAATCGATGAACGGGCTGAGGTTTGGTTGCATCAGAGAGATTACTTCGCTTAATGTTTTGAGGTAAGGCATTGGCAATAGTTTTAAAACTGTTGCCGCTAACCAGAATGCCGCCAGGCTTATGAATCACTGCTAAGTGCTCATCTTCAAAGATAACTTTAAGAGGAAAGACAAGTTTCTCCTTCGAAGGCACTTCTTCGGGAATAGATAATGTAATGGACTCACCTCCATTTATGAAAGTTGCCGTAGTAGCAATAATACCATTAACGGTAATGAGCCTTTTCTTTAGCGCTTTTTTTAGTGCTGATTTTGTCAAAGCTGCCATGAAGATGCCTACACCATATTCCTGAAGTCGAATTGGTGAGGTTATGTTGGGGACTATGTGGGTTTCGTCTGGATAAATAATGTTGCTCGCTTTTATCTTTTTCTCAAATAAATAGGCAGGGTGATTTCTGAAGTATACCTTATTCGTACACGTGTTTTTCACTTAGGCTCCCGGAGATTATGTAGAAATGCATCTAGGGCCTCTTCCCTTACTATTTACTGATTCTTACAATCATTCCATTTGATTTAGTAAGGTCGTTTCGTTCAATGAGTGCAAGTATATCTCCACTCGGTAATTGCTTAATTGTTCGTACTCTTCCCTCGATGTTCAGTCCAACAGTCTCATCCGTTTCACGATTGTATTTCATCAGCCTTCTAAAGGCTAATGAACCGAAAATGAAGTGATCATTCCAGTCTGAAATATTACTATCAGTAACTTTCAACAAGCATGCAGGTGCAACGGCCTGACCGCCATCGGGTGTGGGAACTGTCCAGTAATATTCAGGGAGCACCGTAAATAGAGCGGCAGAATCTTCTGAAATAGTGGAAGCTTGCGCGCCATCATAATTGATACCATAACTGAACATAGGCCAACCATAATTTTTTCCTTTTTCTATGATATTGAATTCATCTCCACCTTTAGGTCCATGTTCAATTCCAAAAAGTGTAGCGGTGGAATCTTCATAGTATAAACCTTGCACATCCCTATGCCCATAACTCCATATGGTCGTAGGGGAGTTACGATTTTCAAAAACCGGATTGTCACTGGGGACGCTCCCGTCCTCCATTAATCGGTGAATTTTCCCTGCGTCGTCGTCGAAGTCTTGTGCATTTAACACCGGATTTGTACTTGAAGACCAATTAGAATTTCCAACGCCCAGGAAAAAGTGTGTGTCATCTTCCCATACTATCCTCATCCCGTTTCCGGTATAACTTTGGTTTCGCGTGGTAAAAATAGTCTCAAACTGAGTGGCGGCATTGTTCTGGATTTTAAAACGAGTAACCTTTGCTAAGCCATCAGTACCTAAATAGGAGAGGTAGATCCAGGCGTTTGTTGAATAGTTGGGATGAATACTGATGTCCATCAGTCCACCATGCATAATCGCGGCCAACCCCGGAGTGCCAAAAGTAACCACCTCTGGCATTCCTGCAATCTCGGTTAGATGACCACCTATAAAATGAAACATTTTCCCAACTCTATCAGTGATAAAGTATTCATTTTCTTCAACTATGGCTATCCCGTACGGAATGGTGAAGCCTCGAGCAATTGTATCTAAAGAAAAGGAACCGTTACTAATAGGGTAGGGCGATTCCGGAACTTTTATAATGTTATTGTTGCAACCAATCAGGCACCCAATTAAAAGTAAGGCGGATAAGAGTTGGATTAATTTCACGGTTGTTTTCGTTTTAAATTTTTCCTCTGTTCAATTGCCGGGAACTTGTGTAAACGTAGGCCACTACGCTACAAAAAATGATACGGAGAAGTAAACACTAATCAGCCAGCAAGACATTACTTCAACCCCTAACCCAGAACCTTTCGCCCTGACCCCTCAGACCTGTAAAACGCCCATCAGGGTAGGGAGTTGGATTAAAGTACCCTGATTGTCATTTTTTTATAGCGTCTCTGTGCCGATATACTCAATAACACCAGGTCACTTTTACCACCTGCTTAACACATATGTCGCAATTTTTAACATGACTTCCAGGGTTTAGTAAGTGAGTTTTGAGCGGGGATTTGACCCCGTAGCTATTTACCCCTACCAAAAACCGAAGCCATGAAACCTTTATCGTTTGTTTGCGCCATTGCGGTGATGATTTGTTGTTGGATTACGCTGCCTTCCCAGCATCCTCCCCCTGCTGCTGCTGCGCTCTCCGGTTACGGTACGGTGGCAAAAGCCGGGAGTACCTCCTGCGCAATCGATCCCAATTTTGTTCCCGTCCATCATACCGCTAGTCGTCACCTCGAATTTTTATTGGACAAACTAGCACCAGCTGCTGGTACCAACTCCGAAAAATTCAGCATCGAGATGATGCGGGACCGCCGTGGCGTCCGGGCCATTAATGCCATGACCTGCTCCGATAGTCACCTGATTTGGATCAGCGTAACGGCTTGGGAACAACTGGCGACTTACGAACCCGCCCTGGCCCTGCTACTGGCCCACGAACTGGCGCACAGTGACCACCGGCCGTTACACGACTTGAAAAAGGATGATATGATCAGCGCTGAACGTCAGTTGATGAATTCCCTGAGCAATCGGCAATTAGTCGAAATTGCGGCTGATCAACGTGCCGCTGATATTATGACCCGCGCTGGTTACTCGCCGCAACAAATCAGTCGTGCCTCCTGGCACATCCTCTACCGCGATGTAGAAGGAACTCTGGCTTCAGGCTCAGAAAGCCACCCTACGGGCCGGGACCGGGCAAACTTACTGTCCTTTTATCTGGGGAGGAAATATCTGAATGCGACAATCGCCAGGTAAAGTAAAGGAGGAAGGGAAGAAAGAGAGGCCGTACCTTCCCCTTTCTTCCTTTCCTTTTTTACTTTTCCCCTTTTTTCATGATTCCCCGCCGAATACTTCCGCTCATCGTTTTGGCTCAATTTTGCTGCACTTCACTGTGGTTTGCGGGCAATGCGGTACTGGTGGAGCTGGTGGAGACCTTCGGTTTGCCAGACACTGCTTTGGGGAGTTTAACCTCCGCCATCCAGTTCGGTTTTATCTGCGGCACCTTGGTATTTGCCATATTGGCTATAGCGGATCGCTTTTCCCCGTCCTGGGTATTCTTTGCTTCAGCGATCGCCGGAGCAACCTTTAATCTGGCAGGGACCTGGCCAGAAAATACGCTGCTTACGTTGCTTTCTGGTCGATTCATGACCGGTTTTTTCCTGGCGGGTATCTATCCGGTGGGGATGAAAATTGCGGCCGATTATTACCAGAAAGACTTGGGCAAATCGCTCGGTTTTTTGGTCGGGGCCCTGGTTTTAGGAACGGCCTTCCCGCATCTGTTGCGGGGCTTTGGAGAGGAGCTTCCCTGGAAGTCAGTACTATTTATAACTTCGGGGCTTGCGGTGTTGGGAGGAGGGCTGATCCTTGCCTTTGTGCCAGACGGTCCTCATCGTAGCAAGGGGAGCCGGCCAGATTTTACGGCTTTTTTTACGGTGTTTCGAAACCGCCCCTTTCGGGCGGCGGCCTTTGGCTATTTTGGGCACATGTGGGAGCTGTACGCCTTCTGGGCCTTTGTTCCCCTGTTGTTGGGGAGTTATTTGCAGACCCGGCCGGAGGCCAGTTATTCGCTGCCAGTGATGGCTTTTCTGATCATTGGCGCCGGAGGAGTAGGATGTGTCGTTAGTGGTTTGCTTTCTCTACGTTACGGAGCCAGGAAGGTAGCAACTACGGCACTTTTCCTTTCCGGGGTCTGCTGTTTGCTCGCACCGGTGGCCTTCCATTTTTCTCCTGCACTGTTTTTAAGCTTCTTGTTGGTCTGGGGAGTGTTGGTGGTGGCTGATTCCCCCTTGTTTTCTACGCTGGTGGCCGGAAGCGCTGCGCCCGAACGCAAGGGGACGGCGCTTACCATCGTGAACTGCCTGGGATTTGCGCTCACCATTGTAAGCATTCAGCTATTGGTCGCTGCAGGAGAGTGGCTTGAGCCAGCAGCACGGATGCCGCTTCTTGCCATCGGCCCGGCCCTTGGGCTCTTGGGCTTGTTTGCTGATCGGAAGAGAGTAGGGGAGTGAGAAATGGAGGAAATATCACCCCTTTGTTTGCTGGCTTGCCTTACTATGGTGAGGAAACCAGGTGAAGTGAACGGTACTTGTGACCGCGATTTTTTGTTCTCGAATTCTTCAATTTACTCCCGGGCGCGGCCGCAGGTGCAATGAAAGGACAGCTACCAGCGATGAACACATCCATTATTTAATTATTTGAACGGAGGATAAGGCGTAAGTCTAAGGAAACCAGTGGATAAGCGTAAAGAATAGTTTTAGTTAAAACAACGTTAAAGCTAGCTATTCATCATCAAAAGACCTACTTTTACCCAACATATTGTAACATAAAACTGTTACAGCAACCTGTAACAAAATACACCTACAACACACTTTTAGCCATTTAGCTTTTTTCTCAATAGACCTGACCGTCTTTTAATCACCATTCCAGCACTTTTTATAGTTGCACAATTTTTATCAGCTGGAATCAATGGCACTTAATGTATAAGCGTTTTTCTTTTTTCATATTGTCCATGTTCGCGGTTCTATTTATGAGTACCGTTAACTATGGTTCCCAACAGTCCTTCAACCAACAGTTGAGCGCAAGCAGTGTTTTTGGCTTGCCCTCTTTCCTATTGGCTGAGCCTGCTGCCCCGATCACCAAGGCCTTTAACTCCACCCGCGAAGAGATGCGAATGGAAATAGAAGCCTCCGTTCCTTCCCTTCGCAGTCTGAAGAACCTCTCTTTTGAGGATCAGCTCAAACGTAGGTTGAATACTAATCCGCTTTGGCGTAGCCTTATCCGTAACAAACGGATGTCTGTTGGCGTCGTCGATATGTCTGATGGAGACGCTGTGAAATTCGCTACCGTCAACGGCCAACACATGATGTATGCCGCCAGTCTGCCCAAAATTGCCGTTCTCGCCGCTGCCCATGACGCCATCGAGCGGGGCGAATTAAAAGAATCAGCTGCGGTTAAAGCCGATATGCGATTGATGATCGCCAAGTCGAACAATGCCGCTACTACCCGTATGATCGATCGTATCGGTTTCGAGAAGATTGAACGCACCATGACGGATCCCGACCTGAAGCTGTATGACCCCGCTTACGGCGGTGGCCTTTGGGTAGGTAAGCGTTATGCTGCCGGTGGAAGACGTCACCCAGATCCCATGAAAGGAATCAGTCACGCAGCAACGACGGAGCAAATCTGCCGCTACTTCTACCTCCTCGCCAATAATGAGTTGATCAGCGAGAAGAGTAGTGCAAAGATGCGTAGCTATCTCGTAGACCCACAGCTTCACCACAAATTTGTAAACGTTCTTGATCAGGTCGCACCAAATGCTAAGGTGTACCGGAAATCAGGATCCTGGTCTACCTTCCATGCCGACGTGGCTTTGGTGCAGGGTCCGGACCGAAATTATATCATCACCGCCCTGGTCGATGATCCCAAAGGTGAGCAAATCTGCCGGGACCTGGCTAAGGTGCTCGACAGCATGCTCGTAGACTAATCTACGCTTGCCCGTTTATAAAGCGCTCTGTTGGGATTCCCCAACAGAGCGCTTTGTGTTTTAGCAAGTTGTCTTAACTTAGGGCATACTGGTGGTCCGTCAAGCTTGAAGTTGGCATAATCTGTGGGATCTTTCCCACATGGCTGCGTTACTTGAATCCTTACTTAGCTGCGGCTAAGTTTCGGTTCAAGCGCCTTGCCAACCGAAAAAATCTACGAGCAGTTTATGCTAAAAATCAAACTTGACGGACCACCAGGTTTATCGCTAATTTTTTGATAACCATTTAAAACGAATACCCATATGAAGAATATTTTACTCCTTTGTCTCCTGTCATTGGCCTTATCTCCCCTTGCTGCTACGAATTACTACATTGATGCGACTAGTGGCGACGATAGCAACGACGGACTCACCCCGGCAACCGCTTGGCAAACCCTTCTAAGTATACAGGCAGTTACCTTTAATCCCGCCCCTGGAGATAGCATCTTGCTTAAGCGCGGAGAGGCTTGGCGTGGCGATCCACTGGAAGTCTTCTTCGTAAGTACGGCCGAAGCACCACTGGTCGTTTCCAACTACGGTGTGGCTACTGATTCTGTTCCTCTGATCACCTCTGTTGACGTTCTCCCCGGAAGTGATGTTGCCGCAAACTGGACCGAGATAAGTACCAACGTCTGGTCACTGGACCTTAACCTTAACCCTAATCGGGTCCTGTTGGACGGTGCCGAGGTCCTTCGGGCAAACGAGCTTGTTGATTTAGGTACCACCGATGGCCAGGGAGTCTTCAGCAAATGGTTCTGGAGGTCCGACAGTACCTTGTTTCTCCATGAATCAGCAAATCCTGCTTTCAGGTACCGTGATGGAATTACCGGAAACATCAGCTCCACTTCAATGCTGGCCATTGGCGCGGTAAACATGGTGTTTGATGGACTGGAATTTGAAGGAGGATCAGTTTATTCCGCCGCAATTTTAGCAAGTGACAGCCTGGTAATCAAGAACTGTAAGATCGGCCGTTATGCCAGTACCGGAATGGGAATCACTGGAATCAATACGGCCCAGGGGTACTTTACTTCTTCTTACATTGAAGTATTAGACAATACCTTCGACTCGGGGTTTGAGATATTCCACGGACTGGGAAGTACACGGGGATGTAGTAACGGGTTGATTATCCTTTCCTCCGGCGAGAACTGCACAGTATCAGGTAACACTTTCCGGAATTGGGCCAATAATGGGATTGAGATGTTGGGTAATTTCACTAATGTAGGTGGAGCCAATAACAACCTCGTTGAAGATAATTATATCTCCGCACCCAATATTTCTTTTTCCAGAGGAATCAGTATTAATGGTGCAGAGGATAGAAGCGCGCTCAACCGATTTTACCGAAATACAATAGATAGTACCCGGGCGGCAAGTTTCGTAAACGGGAACAACAACGTTTTCGAACATAATATCATCCGGACAGTTCGCCAATCAACGGCTATAGATGGCCCTTCCGCCTACGGAATTATCGTAGCTGTTCTGGGTAATGGATTTGTCAGCCACGATAATGACTTTGATCACAACCTTGTATTGAATACTGACGAAGCTGCCTTCTATATCCTCGGTATAGGGGCTGCTGACCAGGCTATGGATAACCGGATACGGAACAATATCTTCTTCAATAATGCCCTCCAGCCTTTTGGAGGCTTTTATCCTGCTGGCCAGGCTTTACTGATCGATAAAGATGATTTAGGGCCGAATACTTACCAAAATAATATCTTGTTTGATGAGGCCGGCAGTCCCGCTCAGGTTTTCTTACCCGCTACCGGAGAGTCATTGACAGTGACTGCCTTCAATGCACTGAATGGTACGGATGGTGACGTCATCACCAACAACCTTAAGGAGGACCCGGACTTTATCGACCTGGCTGCAGGTAACTACACCCCGGAAATGTTTGGCGGTGCCGTAGACGCAGGCTTGGATCTCGGCTATGATAAGGACTTTGTCCTGGCTGATCGTAACCAGGGAGCAGCCCCGGATATCGGCCCGCTGGAGTCCGGCTTAATCGTACCATCCGAACTAACGGAGTTTACCGCCCAGGCATTGACAAAAACCTCCGTCGAATTAAACTGGAATACGATCAGTGAAACCGCTACGGACCGCTTCTACGTCGAACGTAAGTCTGATCACCGTTTCTGGGCGGAGGTTGGCTCCGTTTCTGCTGCCGGGTTCTCACGCGCATCGCTTGATTACAGTTTTACCGACCAGGAGGCACCCATAGGTACCCTGTACTATCGTCTTCGTATGGTTGATTTGGACGGTAGTTACAGCTATTCCCCTATCCGGGAGATTACCCTGTCTGCTGATGGGCTTGATCTTCGCTGGCTTGATCTTCGCACTGCCGAATTACAGTTGCCCGATGGTAAGGAAATGAGCGATGTTACGGCCTCGTTCTACTCAATCGATGGCCGGGGACTTCCCCTGACTGTTTCCGGGAACCAGCTTCAGTTTTCCGCTGATCTTCCTGCCGGGATCTATCTCCTGGTCGTTGATGGTAAGGGAATGAAAGTGTCTTTGCGCTAAGAACCAGTCATAAGTCAGACAAAATCCCTAACCTTGCGGATAAAATCAAGTCGTCTGGTTGTCGGGTTATCAATAAACGCCATTGATAACCCGACAACCAGATACCTGGAGAACCAGACAACCCGATAAACATGAAAGCATACGTATTTCCCGGCCAGGGAGCCCAATTCAGCGGCATGGGCAAAGACCTTTTTGACCTTAGCGCCGAAGCTAAGGCTTTGTTTCAGCAGGCTGATGATGTGCTCGGCTATTCCCTTTCCAAAGTAATGTTCGAAGGCACAGAAGAAGAGTTGCGTGAGACAAAGATTACCCAGCCTGCGATTTTTGCGCATTCCGCCATCACTTACCTGTCTGCTGAAGACATTGAACAACCAACCGCCGTAGCGGGGCATAGCCTCGGGGAGTTCTCTGCCTTAGTTGCTGCCGGAGCCCTCGATTTTGCCGCAGCACTTCGCCTGGTGGCCGAAAGAGCGCTAGCCATGCAAGCTGCCACCGAGGCCGTCCCCGGCACTATGGCAGCAGTTCTTGGTCTGGATGACGATATTATCGAAAACGCTTGTGCCGCTATTGAAGAAATCGTAGTGCCGGCAAACTATAATACCAACGGACAATTGGTTATTTCCGGGAGCGTCGAAGGTGTTGAGAAGGCCAGTAAAATCCTGACGGACCTTGGTGCACGACGGGTCGTTCTGCTACCGGTAGGCGGCGCTTTCCATAGCCCACTGATGCAGCCCGCCCAGGATCGCCTGCGGGCAGCCATCGAAGAGGCATACTTCCGCCCGCCGGCTTGTGAAATCTACCAGAATACCGATGCACAGCCCAGTACCGATCCCGAGGTGATCAAAGCTAAACTTATCGCTCAGCTCACCAGCCCCGTTCGGTGGACACAGACCATCCAGAATATGCAGGCCGCAGGCCTGACGGACTTCATCGAAGTGGGCGGTAAAGGGAAAATCCTGGCCGGACTGATTCGTAAGGTCGACCGGAGTTTGAACGTGGATCAACTCGGGTAGTACGCCCAAGTGATTCCGCTGGCCTCAACAAAGCCTTAGTCATTCCAAACTTCTGCTTCGAGAGTTCGCCATAAAAAATGACCGCAGCTTGCTTTAAGCAGGTTGCGGTCATTCTTTTTGAATCCACTTCGCGGCTACTCTGTAGTAGAGCCTTTTTAGCTGCCAGATAAAATCTTACCTGAGTACCTAATGCTACTTATAACTGGTTAGCTTCCACCACGACGTTGCAACTCATCCCGAATACGGGCGGCTTCTTCATAGTTCTCTTCTTGCAGCATTTGCTCCAGGTAGCCGTTGAGGTCTTTAACGTTCATGCGGGAGAGGTTCTCTACGCCCTTTACGTCGTCGCCTACGGTTTCTAATTCGGTGCCGGGGGTGTCGTAATCCTCGTCTTCACCCTCAAGGACAATTCCCGCAGATTCCAGGATGTCATTGTAAGTATAAATGGGACATTCGAAACGAGTGGCCAACGCCAGCGCATCGCTGGTTCGACTGTCAACTTCGATGATCTCACCGTCACGGTCGAGCACCAGCCGGGCAAAGAAAATGCCTTCCCGCAGGTCGGTAATGATGATCTCCCGCAGGTGCGTTCTTAGGGTCTCCAGCGTATTTTTGAACAGATCGTGGGTCATCGGCCGTGGACCTACCATTCCTTCAATGGCAATGGCAATGGCCTGAGCTTCGGAACTGCCAATAATTACCGGCAAACGTCTTGGTCCGTTGACTTCTCCCAGCACAAGGGCGTAATTGGCAGTCTGTGTCACACTGCGATTAATGGCCATTACCCTTAGCTCAATCTTATTCATACGTATTTTATTATGTGCTATAACGGTTTCGGGCAAAGACAGGTTGAATTCCTCCACCTTAAACGGCCGGCGAAGATACGAAAGTTGTCGGGTTCTTCAGCCGTCGGAGTGTCCTGTTGTCTGGTTTCTCCAGTCATCATGGCAACGAAGTACCCGTAGTTTTACGGAAAACCCGACAACCGACAACTCGACAACCCGACGCTACCGCTTGGCCGCTTGCCACAGTGCTTCCATTTCTTCCAGCGGCATGTCAGAGAGTCCGGCGGGACCAGCTGCTTTTTCTACCTCTTCGAAGCGTTGGCGGAATTTGATATTCGTACGCTCCAGCGCAGCCTCGGGGTCAATGCCCTGCCAGCGGGCATAGTTGATAAGGCTGAACAACAGGTCGCCGAATTCTTCTTCCTGGTGGCGCTCATTGGTGGCCTCGCGAAACTCCTGTATTTCCTCATTCACTTTGTCCCAAACCTGCTCTTTATTATCCCAGTCAAAGCCGAATTGTGCCGTTTTCTCCTGCATGCGCATTGCCTTAACCATCGCTGGTAGGGCGGTAGGAACACCAGAGAGTACCGTTTTTTTGCCTTTTCCGCTGGCCAGTTTAATCCGCTCCCAGTTTGCCTTTACTGCTTCAGCGTCGTTGGCGACTACATCTCCGTAAATGTGTGGATGGCGCTCTACTAGTTTGTCGCAAACTGAGTTGAGGGCGTCAGCAATATCCCAGGCACCCTTTTCGCTGGCAATTTTAGCATAAAAAACCATGTGCAGTAGGAGATCGCCAACCTCCTCTTTGATGCCGGGCAAATCCTCTTTGAGCAGCTCATCTGCTAATTCATACGTTTCCTCAATGGTCAGTTTCCTTAGGCTAAGTAACGTCTGCTTTCGGTCCCAGGGGCATTGTTCGCGCAACTCGTCCATAATGGTGAGCAGGCGTTGGAAGGCGGTAAGTTTTGGATCCATAGAAGGCTTTTTTTGAGAAGGAGCCAAAGGTAGTGTTCAGTTGTCAGGAATGAGTGGTTAGGATTCAGCAATCAGGATTCAATACTCAGGGGCCAGGCAAAAGTGTCCAGTATTCAGTACTAAGGTTCGAGTATTCAATGGCTCCTGAACCCTGAACCCTGCTTTCTGAATCCTGGATCCTGATTCCTGAACACTAATTAGGGGCGCGGCCGCAGGTGCAAAGAAAGGATAATTGAGCAGGCTGTTATACGTACGGGTAGGGGGTGAAAACAACCATCCAACGTCCAACGGTGTTATCTTTGCCCCACCAAAGTAAACCATCATGTACAGTTTCCTTACCCTTTTTGCCGTCATCTTCGCCGTATTTGGCGCAGCCTTTTTGCTGATCAATATTCGGCATCTGGTAACGGGCAACGAGTTTCGTGGCACTTGTGCCAGCAATAACCCAATGCTGACCAACAAAATTGGCAACTGTGAAGTCTGCGGTAAAAACCCGGACGAAGACTGCAAAATGCCCGACATGCCAGAGGTCAAGTAGGTCGCTTCGCTCCTTGTTGCAGAGTGCCTTCGGCGCGTTGCAGGTTCCAGCTACCGTATGATGCAGCTCCGTACGAAGGTGTGGACAAGAGCTCGAAAAAAAGTATTTAGAAAAAGCCAAAAAATCTTGCGGAAGAACCGGCAGCTCTGCAACCCCTGCAACCGTCGCAGAGCGATCCTGCAACCGGAGCGGAGCGACTACTGACCAGCCTTCTTCTCCAACTCCATCAGGATCTCTTCATCACTCTTCCCAAGATTTTCCATCAACATCTGGGTGTCATCAGCAAAAGAGTGCGTGGGATACTTTTGTAAAAAATCGGTGTAAGTAGCCTTCGCTTTTTCTAAATCGCCAAGATCCTCATCGTAGGTAAAGCCTAGCATGAACAACGCCTCGGGTGCTTTGCTGAAGGAGGGGTAATTATTGTAGACCTTTTGATAAATACTCGCGGTCAGCTTAGGATCATTCATTGCCCGCACCACTTCTGCCGCACGGTATAAAGGCATGGCGGCAAGTGTGTCGCTGGGGAACTTGTCGGCCAGCTGAGTGGCTATCGTGACAAAGTCCTGACTCGCCTGTACGTTCAGTGCTCCCGTATTTGGATCACTGACGGCCTGGAAGTTATCCATAAGCAACTTACTAACTGCCGCGGGGCTTTCTCCAGCTTCAAGCGCAGTAGCTGCAGCGGCGTAAACACTTGGAGTTGTCGATGTTTCCACTTCTTCAGTGGCACCCTGATCGTTCCCACCGCAACTGGTAAAGACGAAAGCAGTAAGTATGGAAAGGAATAAGATCGTACGCATAAGCAAGGTAATTATTCGTTAGTTGAAGATATACAAGTGTTGATGATGACCTCCAGTGACGAGGACCGGAAAAGTATATTTCGAATGGCCAGTAGTTCAGAAAAGAAATTTCCCTGATCAAAATTACTGAGGTAGGAAGTATTGAACATTAGCTGAGCTTCAACCATATGCAGGCATTCCAAAACCAGGAACTCGCGGTCTTTGGGGTCGAAGCAAACGATCAGCATGTTGCCTGCGGAATCAGCGCCTAACGGGTAGAAGTACGGATAGGGTATATAGTCTTCACTCCAAATGTCATAAAGCCCGGCCTCAAAAAGGGGATAGGTCAGGACCGGGTTTGTTTTCCCTGATTGTTGCAGCACGCCATTGGCGAGCTTGGCCAACATTGTTCGCTGGATTTCAGTCGGGCCGTTTTTTTCAATGTCCTCCTGGTCGTAGGGAAGCCAGCTACTCGTACGCACGTCATAATATTCACTGGCGCCAAGACGTAGCTTATAGTCGAATCGTTGATAGCCGGGAACAACGTATCCGGGGTAATAGAAACGCATACCGCGCTCCAGGCAGAAGGCTATTTCCAGGAGCATGGTGTAATACCCCAGACTGAATGATTTTAGTTTGGGATCGTACACTCCAAGAATACTCGCGGCGGCCTCATCTCCGAGGTCAAAATAACTGACGCCAACCAATTGACCACTCACTTTTTCCCGAACGGTGGTTTCCCAGGTATTGAACACCGACTGAGCACCTTCATAATCCTCCAGGCTATCAGAGATAGTGGGGGAGAGCCGACCGTCAAAATCGGCAGCATAGCGGCGATAGAGTTCATTGCGTTCCCGGTCAATAACCCGTGGGCCGGAGGCCAGGTCGAAGAGCTTAGCGTTCCTGCGCATCAATTTGCGCTGACGCTTGGAAAACTTGAAATCTTTTAAGTCAATCCGGATCCAAATCGCCGAAAAAGCCTGCTTTTGGAAGAACAGAAAATGAGTAGTGAAAACATTAGCCCCCATCCGATACCAGCCTTTGCCAAGGTACCAATCCAGGCTCTCTGGACTGAGAACGAAAGGTGTATTTTTTTCGGCGTAGGAGAATAGCATTTTGGGGGCGGGGTAAGGAGGGGCAAATATCTTGATTATTATTGAGATATCGTTTATCGGCGACTGGCTAGTGCGTATATCAAATTGCACCGCGAACTTTGTTCCCCGGCACTTGTGCCGGTTGATTAAGAAAGGTACCCGCACAAGTGCCGCGGAACAAACATGAGTCATCCCGAATTTTGAGCCCACATTAAAGTGAGGCAAATCGAGATGGCCATTCTAAGTCTGTAGAGCGGTATCGAGACATCTCGGTACCGCTTTCCAGTTCTATGACAGTAATTTCTTAAAAAAAGAGGAACCCAGCCTTTCCAGTTGCGCAATATCTGGAGCATGAAGTCATAGACCAAGGTGACGATACTCATCAGCTTCATGCGGTTGTCCCAAAACCATAGCCTTGGCGATTCCAAACCC
>NZ_KB890421.1 GCF_000373105.1 Neolewinella persica DSM 23188
GTAAAGGTTTTCGTACAAGTAGCGGACTGGTTACAAGCATCGGTCGCATTGTAGACGACCGTTACCGTGCCTCCTACACATACATCTGGTGCGGTATAACTGGCAGCGAAAGCACCAGATCCGGTACAACCATCTGAAGTGCTAAAGCCATTCAGGAAATCGGTAAAGGCCGTATTAACTACGCCTTGGGTCATGCACGCGGCTATGTTTACATCATCCGGACAGCTGACCGTCAGCGCCGGGGGGGTAACCTCAAAGTCCCGCGATTTCATAATCTTTCTTCCACAGGGTCCCGTGTAGGTCCAATTCTCGATGTAGCTACCTAAACAACCAGCGTTGGGGTCGAAAGTGACCGTCGAGTTAACAAATCCAGCGATCGCACATTCCTGCTGATCAGTTATATCCAGGATTTCAATGGCCTTAATGGCTGGGTTCTCAATAATTGTTTGGAAATCAATATCCAGATTGGCATCACCAGCATCATAGGTGTAAGCCAACATCAGGCCCGTTTTAAAACCAACAATTGCAAATTGATCAACATCCGCATAGCTGGCGGGAACAGCGCCTTCGATGGCAACTTCAAGTAGGCGGCTACCATTTGCGGCTGCTCCGTTGAAGATTTCCGCAAAGTAGAGGCGTACTTCGTACTTATTGCCCGCAGTAACGGGGAAGTCCCAAGACATGTCACCGTAGCGCTCGGTCTTGAATATATCTACCGGAGTTCCAGGAGGTAAAGAAGGATGACCGGTACTGTAAGTGCCTCCAGCAACACCGTATTGGCTACCCGAAGTTCGGTAAGGAGAAGGCGATCCATTAGTGTCGTTGTCCCAGCCAGCAACGCCCGAGCCACCCGCATTTACCCGGTACGCTACAGTTCCCATATTAAAGCCACCATTCGTGAAGTAGCAGGGGGTTGGTAAGGGAGCGTCGTCGTTGCAGGCCAGTGTTTCATCGCCAGGATTTTCCGTAAATACAGGGGGAGCTGCCGGAGCGGTCGTAAAGACTTGCTCACAGCTGCCTTCTAACATGCAGTCTCCCTCAACACTATAGGTTCGCGTAATCGTGTAACCATCGCAAAGGTTACCGTTTAATTCGTCCATGCTACTTATCGTAACTGCTGCATTGGGGTTGCAATTTCCCATAACACTACCACCGGCGGCCTGAAAGGCTGCAGCCGTAGTATATGGCGCCGGAGGGTTTTCCCCACAGGCCAGACTATTATCATCAGGTGGGCAGGTTACATCGAGTGATCCCGTCTCCTCCGTCCAGGTGTAGGTTATACTTACCGGCTGAGCATCATTAAGACACGCGTCGGTGTAGTTGGCCGTCCAGGTTTGGGTGCGGGCGCAGGGTAGGCCAGATGGGCCTGTGGTCATTGGCTGTACCGCTACATCCACGGCCAGGCAGTTATCGCTGGCCGTAAAGGTGGGGGTGGGAATCGTTGTCGGGTTACATCCCAGATCGCCGCCTATGTCCGTAGTGCTAATAATGGGTAATTCGGCATCAACAGCAACGCTAAACTCAACCGCAGTAGTGACGGGGGTAGTACAGTCGTCAGAATAGGTGTACTGTACGGTAGTGGTGCCACCACATCTGTCCGGGGCGGTATAAGCAGCCACGAACGCATCCATGGTGTTACAACCGCCGGTGACGGAGAATTCATCCAGGAAGTCCTGAAAAGCGTCATTAATGTCTGCTTGAACGAGGCATGACCCCAAAGACACCGGATCAGGACTGGTAACGGTAATCGGTGTATAGACGATGTTCAAGGTTTGTGTACAAGTCTCCGAATCCTCACCAGTATCAAAGGTGCCATTGGAGTTTTCGTCGATGAATACGGTATATTGACGGGTAGCGGTGCCAGTTTGGCAATAGTCGACGGCAGGGGTGGCTGACAACAACACTGCAGTGCCACAACCATCATCATTTACCAAGCCGCCTAGTGCCTCGAATTCTGCAATGGTAGTGGCCGCAGCAGGAATTTCGTTGATACAACTGTAGTTAATCGGATCGATCGGACAGGAAATCGATACCTCACAACAACCTGTAGGCGGATCCACTGTGAAGTCACAAGTGCTGGTGCAGTCCTTGTCATCCGTTACCGTTATCGTATAACTGCCAGCGGGTATATTATTGATGAATGGATTGGGTGCTCCAGCAGAATAATTGCCGGAAGCTAAAGTGGAATTGTCTCCATCATTTTTGATCTCGTAACTATAATCCGGATTTCCGTCATTGATCGAAAAGGTCATATTGCCCAGTACGTCACATGCTTCGTCATTAACGTTTTCAATTTGACAAACCGGACTGCTTCCTTCGATGGTTACTGTACACTCACCATCACGGAAGCAAGGGCTTACGGACTCTACATTGATAGTATATGTCCCATCAGGTAATCCAGTTACTATGTAAGGATTATCGTTTGTTATAATGGGCGTACCGTTATTTATCACAATCGTATAAGGAGCATTGGCATCGCTGGCAATGCCGATAGTGAGAGTTCCCTCACTTTCCCCTAGACAAGGGTTGGTGGAGGCACATTCAACAATCAATGGACAAAGGTTATTCGCGAAGTTTGCCAAACATTCCTGTAATGCGTCGAAATCAGGCTCAAGAGCAAAATCTGCCGTTGCTATTTGTGTTTCATCGCCAGTCCCGTTAGGATCGTAGGCGGCTCCTCCATTACCGAGGGTCTCAGATATATCATGAATGTTAGAAGCCGCAACATTGCCTACTCCGAGGATAAACATGTGAGAACCTTCCCCTTTGATCTTATTTGCGAGTTGAACCGCATTATAGATCTCTGCTTCCTGGGTTGAACCCCCAAATCCGCAAAAATCGTAGTTGCCTGGGTCAGAAGGACCATCGGCAGGGTCTTCAAGATAGGTTGTTGGATTGCCATCGGTGAAGAAAAGAACCAAGTCTGGTGCGGGTAAGTTGTCAACATTTGTCAATGCTGCTTGCCAGTTTGTTCCTCCGCGATTACTATTTCCATCAGGTGGGATAGTGTAGATTTGGTTGTTAAAAGGTCCTGCATTTGTCCCAGTACCGTCGAAGTAATTTTGCATGCCACCAACCAGGTCGCTAACTGGGGTATAGCTGTCGACTACGTACCTTGAAATGGAACCGAATTCTATAACGGCTGCCTGCGCATTTGTACAAGTTAACTCATTCAAGAAGGCCAATACGCCTGCTTTTACTTCCGCCTCGAATCCTTCAATGGAATTAGACTCATCGATAACGATCGCAATAGTAAGAGATGTCTGACAGTTTGCTATCAGATCGGGGTTGCTTGAGGTGCTGTAATTAGGGCAATTGTTGCAACTGCTGCCCACGTCATTGGGGCATGCAAGCTGAGCCGCTAAAGGCGAAGAAGCAATTAATAAAAAGCAAATCAGTGTGATGAACTGTCTTGCAGTTTGTCGAGCGGATACCCGTGAATGAGAGATGTTGTTGTTGTTGTTGTTCATGTGTATATAGTGTGAAATGCAAAAAAGGACTAGGTGTACTTGCCTGCCTACAGGACAGGAGTAGGAAATAAATTGAGTTTTTTTCAATAGTGTGTACCCTTAACCGAAGTTGTATTCGATTAATTAGTATATTAAACTATTTGATTTGTTGCCTCTGTATTGTGTGTTCGCACGAATATCAAACATGCCCTAACTGCCCGGTAAAGGGCAGGTATTCAGGGGCCATATCACTTCCCATAAAGGGGGTGATAAGGGACCACCTTGTAAAGCTCACGGAGCAAACATGAACGCAATGGACATTGAGGCTTTACCTCAACGGTTTACGTTGAAATGTTTGCGACCGCCAGGCTTAGTGGGCAATCGTCTTTGTAGCAGGATTAATGCTACCAAAACTATGTGAAGTAGGAATTCGTGTTGTTAATTTGGAACGACGGTATTCAATAAAAACAATAGGTGGAGATTATAATGTCCGTCTGATTCAATAGTGTTAGTAATAAAAAAGTCTCGTTAATTCACCCACAAGATACGGCGGAACTTGTTAATGCAACAAATTTTAGAAGAGAAAACCTTGTCTGACCTTCAGTTAGTTGAGAGGGGATTCAGACGCCAGGCTTATCGGTTCAGGGTTTCATGCCGGGGTTGATGTTAGCTATAGACCAACGGCTAATTAGGCCCCCGCTGAGGCATGGTTGATTCTTTGGGTGATTACCTCCGTTATTTGGGGGACTTGAAATTTCAGGCTTCAATTAGCTATGCGCAATAGTTACCTGATGATCGCGCTTGACGCTTCAGGTTTTGAGGGGGACAAGGCGCATATAAAACATGGCTCTTTGGCGTAAGGAAATCGTTTGACGGCCTCTATCAGGCCTCAAAACTACTATCAATGTGCTTGGTCGCTGCTCTTTGGCAAGTCCATTTGGTTGATTGAAGAGGTAGGGGCAAGGCTGAACTTACGACGATTACTTTGTCCTTGCCTGCCAGACGGTTGTATCGCATTAAGAGGAACTCTTTGGAAATAATGGCCTGTGAATAATCGGTTAGATTTCACGAAAGGTTTAGCCCTACATTCGCCAACAGAATTTCTCCCATGAATCATGAGCACTTACTCTTTGCGCTATTGTTGCAGCTTCTTTCGTTCAGTTGTTTCTGCCAGGCTACCTTTAACATTAGCGGGACGGTCATCGATCACGATTCTGGAGTTGGGGTCGAATTTGCCACGGTGAGTTTGTTAAATGCAATCGATTCAAATTTAATTACGGGCACGGTTGCAGGTACAAACGGTGCTTTTGAAATCAGCAAAATTTCTAAGGGGAAGTTGGTATTGCTGCAGGCCAGTTTTATTGGCTACGAGTCGGTGTATTCCGATGCCATACTGGTGGACCGCAATGCCTCCAACCTTACTTTGCACCTGCGCTCCGGCGCCCAAATCCTGCGGGAAATCGAAGTGACGGGTAAGAAGCTTACTGACATCCATAGACTGGATCGCCAGGAGTTCGACGCAGACCAGTTCACTAACGCCGCTGGTGCTTCCGCTGTCCAACTCATCGGGAACCTGCCCGCCGTCAGCGTTAATGGGCAAGGGGAAATAACGGTGCGGGGAGCCACAGGTTTTCTGCTCCTGATCGACGGTCGGCCGGTACAAACCGATCCAGCTGCCATGCTCGCCCAATTACCCGCCAACGCCATTGAAAAGGTGGAGATCATCACGACTCCCGGAGCGAAATATGACCCAGACGGCAAGGCTGGTATCCTCAACATTACCACCAAAAGCGGTAGTCTGCAAGGTTGGAGTGCTGCCGCCAATTTAAATCTTGGCTTGCCTGCCATTCGTGATTTCGACGCTGCTGAACCCCAACGCCGCTACGCCGCCGATTTTAGTGCAAATTACCGTACCGGAAAATTAGACATCGGCCTGGGGGCCGATTATCGCAGTGATGATACCGGCGGCCAACGGGACGGCTACGTCAACACCATTACTGACTTAAGATTGGAAGGTGCAACACTTACCGAATTTCCCAGCTTTGGCGAGCGTAGCCACGACCGGGAGAACTACTCCGGCCGCCTGTCGGTTAACTACGCACCAAGTAGCAATACTGCCCTGCGCGCCGGCTTGTTTGCCGGGAAACGAACAGTGCACCGGACGGCGGACATTCTGTACCGCGACCAAACGCGCTCCTTTTTGCCTTTTGGGGGCGTCGTCGGTGGTGGCGAACCTATTCCCGAAAGCTACTTCATGGCTTATCAGGAGCGCGGCAACGAACCCAATGAAGGCGTAATTGAGAACCAACGCACCTTTTTCAACGAAAACCTCCGCGTACGCCGGGGGGACTTCTTCATCGCAACGCTGGATTACGAAAGAAAGCTAAGCAGAGACCGGAAAATATCCGTCTCCGGACTCTACGAGCGCACCGTCCTTGGCGGTCCAACGGACAATACGGTACTTGATTTTCCGTCGCTGGCAGACACGCTACAGTACCAGTTCAACACGAATGACAATCCCCTGGACGGTTACCGTTTCAATGCGGACTACTCGGCCAAAATCGGCGAAGCGACCTGGGAGAATGGCTATCAGTTCCGCTACCTGAAGCACCCTGGAGAATTTCTTTACCTCGACCGTGATTTTGCCAACAACAGGTTCGTTACCAATCCGGAATTTACCAACGGCATACTCCTGCGACGGGATGTACACGCAGTCTACAGCCAAGTGAGCGGGGCTTCGAAGAAATTGCAGTATTCCGCCGGCCTGCGGCTGGAATATTTTGACCGTACCGTCCGGCTGAATCAACCCGACACCACTTACCGGCTCGACCGCCTGGGGCTGTACCCTTCGGCCAACCTGAAGTACCAACTAAGTGAAGGCCTGAGCGCCAAAGCTGGCTACAGCCGCCGGATTGACCGGACGACGACCTTCAAGATGACTCCTTTCCCCGAGCGGGAGCACAATGAAACCCTGGAGCAGGGTGATGCCGAATTGCTTCCGGAACTAACGGACCTGTTTGAAGTTGGCCTTGTCTCCAACTTTGGCGATAATTCCGCCTTCGCAACCGCTTACTACCGCCATACCCGGGACGTAATTAACCGCGTTAATACTATCTACAACGATACCATCCTTAACCGGATCTATACTAACGTGGGCAACGCAAATGCGCTGGGATTAGAGCTGGGGCTGACGGTTTTTCCCGTTGACGATTGGCGGATCTATCTGGGCGGTAACATTTTCAACTACCAGCTTAACGGAAGTTTATTTGGTGACGAAGTCACCACAAGTAATTGGGTGTACAGTATCAACACGGCTACGGACCTTAACCTTTTTAGTTTTGCGGACCTGCAGATAGGCGTCAACTACCTCTCCGAGCGCGTTACGGTGCAGGGCAGCGACGGGCGTTTTTTTAACCCTTATTTGAGTTTGCGCCGGGAGTTTCCGCAGCAACGACTGACCATCACTTTTCAGTGGCAAAACATAAGCCTTGGAATATGGGACAATAACCAGCAGAGAATTACGACCTCGAAGAGGGACTTCTATACGACCACTAATTACATTTATGAAACGGACATTCTTCGCCTTGGCGTAGGTTACCAATTTACGAAGTTGAAGAAGGACGTGAAGGTGCCAAAGAGCGAATTTGGGGATAAAGAGTTTTGAGATTGCCTCGAATCCTTCCACTAGTAGGTTGATTAAGAAATTTTGCGATTTATTCCGTACGGACATGGCTTGCCCCCGTCCGCACCGGCATCCTGAAAACGCTTTATTGGTTCGCTTAGCGAACGAAGAGAATGGCACTTTTCCACAGGGGCGGGGGCAAGCCCCGCCCCGCAGGTTTACCTTTATTTACGAAACTTTTGAATCAACCCACCAGGCGGAATAGCTAACTTATTCTGCACCTGCGGCCCCGCCACCTCCGAAGGAAGCAGCGAAGCTAAAAAGACTTTATGGCACACATTAAAACACTGGTGGTAGAACCAGTTTACCCCTAATTCGAGCTGCAATCCCGGTGGGAACTATCTTGCGCGCCACTTAGCAGACCATTAGACCCATATTTCATGCATCGCTACCTACCACTCCTACTTCTATTTGTCGCCTGTTCTTCGGACCCGCTTGCCTTGCACGAGGTTACTGTTTCTCAGGCGGTGGTGTCCGATGGATTATCGGAGGTCATTTTCGAAAATGACGGACCAATTAAGGGCGTCAAAGAGCTTCTCCCCGCTCATGAAGACCTCAATTTGAAGCTTTCTTTTCGCGCGGACGCAGGTGCAAAAGCAGACCTGATGGTGCAGGGTAAGTACACCATAGAATTACCCTCCCTGGCCGTTGCCGGCGCAGAACCCAGAATTGCCCCGGCCACCAGCCCCGGCGTCTGGCAGGATCTGGAGATTGTCTTCATCAGCGCTAAAGACGATAAGCCAGCCATTTTTCCGGCAGTTTACCTCAACGGCACCCTCGTCTATTATCAAACGCCGTTGGAGGCCGTAGCAGGAGCTTCCACTGGTCCTCTTACCCTGAACGTCAAAAGTGGTAATGTAGAGTTGACCGACCTGCGGCAGTCCGATCAGGGCGGAAAAGGGTCAGTAATAAATGCTGATGGAAAGGTCGAACTCAATATGCCACTGATGGAATATGAGTTATACGAATTACCCACAGGCACCGTCGAGGTGACCAACTGGGGCCAGCTGACACCCAAGAAAACAGGCTATATTAATCGTTTTGATCTACATGCCATTCGGGAGACCGGCTCCATGTATGCCATTCGCTTTTTCGGCACATTGGATATTCCTCAAGCCGGAGAATACAGTTTTACTTCTTCCAGCCCGGCTTCTACCCAGGTGTATGTCGACGGACAAAAGATCATCGATCAATCAGGCAGACATCCATTTATTCATACGGAAGGATTCATCGAATTAAGCAAAGGTCCGCACGAGGTTCGCGTTGATTATTTCCAAAACGGTGGCTGGCATAAATTCGATTTGGCCTATAAAACACCTGACGGCAACTCTGGATTTCTGAACACCATGGAAGAGAAAAAAACCATCGCCACCGCCGGCGCTACTAATCCTCAGGTATTGGAGACCGACGATTATCCCTACCTGCTTCGCAGTTTCCTTTACTTTCCTTCGCCCAAAGTTTACGACATCGCCACCAAACGTACTCACGTGATCAGCGTTGGAGAAGCAGATGGGCCTCATTATTCACTTGACTTGCAAAACGGTGCCCTGCTCCAGGCCTGGCGCGGTGGCTTTGCCGATACCTACGAGATGTGGGTTGGCCGCGGGGAGCCGCAGGTGATGCGCCCGCTGGGCCCGATCATCCCATTCGACGGAACGCCGCAATGGGCAGATATTAAGGGAGACGACGACCCATGGCCAATGGAATTGGCAGCGTCGGATGATTTTAGTCATTCTCAGCATAGCCTGGACGAAGCCGGACGACCGACTTTCATCTATACGATGGGGCAGCATTCGTTAGGGGATAAACTCACACCTACTGAAACGGGGCTGATTCGTGAATTGACCCATAATGTTGGCGGTAACGGGACTATTTTTACTAAGGTCGCCTCAGCGCGCCAGATCGAAGAGACGGCCCCAGGGGAGTATCAACTTCGTGGCCCTGGCCTGAAACTTACCATCCAGAGCTACGATGGGAATCGGCTGGTGCTGCAGCACGCTAACGGCAATGACCGCCTTCTGGCCGAGCTGCCGGCCAAAGGGCACCTTACTTATCTGATGGAGTGGTAGTCGAGGTGTCAGGTTATCAAGTTGTCAGGTTGTCGAGTTACCAGGTTATTGAGTTATCAGGTTGTCTTCATGGCGGCCCACAAAAAAATAGAATCATGAGATTTTTGCCCTTATTCGTCTTCTTTTGTGTCTGTTGCAGCCTCTTTGCTCAGCAGGAATCCGATTACTATGTCCTTACGAAAGTCAACATCCCCGAGGCGATAAAGCTAGAAGTTGGCGGGATGGACTTTATGCCCGACGGTCGACTGGCCGTTTGTACCCGCCGGGGGGAAGTCTGGCTGATCGGTGATATGGCGGAGAATGAGCCAACCTACCAACTCTTTGCCCGGGGACTTCATGAGCCGCTTGGCTTAGCGGTAAAGGACGGTGCGATCTACGTTTCCCAGCGTGGAGAGGTTACCAAACTTGAAGACACGAATAATGATGACCGGGCAGATGTCTTCGTAACCGTGTATGAGCTTCCCCTTACCGGCAATTACCACGAATACCACTACGGTCCACTTTTTCGCCCCGATGGTTCCATGCTTTCTACCCTTAACGTAGGTTGGGAAGGTGGTGGCGTCAGCCGGGTGCCCTGGCGCGGTTGGATGATGCGGTACGATAATGAAGAAAATAAGTTGGTGCCTTATGCCGCTGGCCTTCGTTCCCCGGCAGGTTTCGGTACGAACATCGAAGGAGACGTTTTCGTCGCCGAAAACCAGGGGGACTGGATCGGTTCGGGGCGAATCACTCACCTGGAGGAAGGAGACTTCGCCGGGCACAAAGCCAGCCTGAACTGGGCCGATCAACCGGGCTCCAAAGTGACGGTACGGCCTGATGACATCAACGATGATTACAAAACCATGTACGCTGCCAGGGCCAAAGTACCTGGAGTTAAATTACCGGCCGTTTGGTTCCCGCACGGTATTCTGGGGATCTCTACGGCGGCGATTATCGCTGATCGTACAGAGGGAGGTTTCGGTCCGTTTGCCGGACAGTTGTTCGTCTCCGATCAGGGGCAAAGCAAGATTATGCGCGTAGCGATGGAGAAGGTAGATGGCGAGTACCAGGGCGCGGTCTTTCCTTTTCGCGAAGGTTTCTCCTCTGGACTTCTGCGGCTGAATTTCGACAAGAACAACGTAATGTATGCCGGGCAAACTGCCCGGGGCTGGTCTGCAACCGGTGGTGAACAGTTTGCGCTGGAAGGGTTGGAATGGACGGGTGACGTACCGTTTGAGATGAACCGGATTAAAGCAACTGAGGAAGGGTTCGACGTGGAATTCACCCTGCCGGTCAATCCGGTGTCGGTAAAGGCTTCTGCTTTTACGATTCAAAACTTCACTTATATCTATCACCACAACTACGGGAGTCCGGTGGTGGACATCGAAGACAATAAGATCACCTCCGCCACGGTATTGCCCGACGGTAAGACGGTACGGTTGGTACTGGATAAGTTGCGTCCGGGATACATCTATGAGGTGAAGTTGAAGGGACCCCGTGCAGCTGATGGAACGAACTTACTGCACGATTTTGGCTACTACACCCTGAATGCGATTCCGGGGGGCGCGGCCGCAGGTGCAGTGGAAGCCGGAGGTGCAGTCGCCGCCGAAAAAACGGCCGCAAAGCGGCCAACGACCATGCCTCCTTCCTGGAACGGAAAGGTCGACGAGGAGCTCCTGCTGGAGACCGAACACGGGATGAAGTTTAAGCAAACCTTTATTACAGTAAAGGCCGGGCAGAACGTCCGGCTTACCTTCCGTAATCCGGATGATATGCAGCACAATTTCGTTTTGACTTCCGGCAAAAAAGGCGACGTCGTCGGAAAAGCTGCCGATGGGCTCGGCCTGAAGGGGCTGGCATCGGGATATATTCCGGAGATCGACGAAGTTTTGGTTCACACCGGCCTCATTGAACCGGAGGAATCTGATGTGATCTATTTTACGACGCCGTCTAAGCCTGGATTGTACGAGTTCGTATGTACGGTGCCGGGGCATTATATGTCTATGCGGGGGGTGTTGCAGGTGGAGTAGGGGAGGTGAAATACTTTGAATTTTATAGCAACCTGTACTTCTACGGAAGCTGAGAGACAGCCGATGATTTGCCACTTGATTACCTGGAATGAGTTGCGTGATTGCCCAATATTTTCAATATCACGCAACTTCTTTAGGATTGTACCTTAGTGATATTTACAATTACGCAAGTCTTTCTCTATCCAACGGCTCGGTTTTATTGTCTTTTGCGTAGATTTGGTGCGTAGGTAAGTGGTAATTACGCAATGCGGTTTTGACTGTGTTGGAGTGAAAGTCTTTGCTGCGCTCCGACTTCCACTCCAACGAAGTTGCACGCAATAAAGGATAATCATGAATTTCGAACAGATTAAAGAAACCTTAAGGCTCATAATTAACAAGGTATCACCTGTCTCTGAGGGGTCGTTAGATCTGGTGAATGACTTGATTGTAATCGAAGTTTATGAAAAAGGAGATGTTTTTATCGATAGAGGAAAAAGAAATAACAAGGAATACTTCGTTTACGAAGGTATTTGCCGAAGCTTTTTGCTAAGCCCGGAAGGTGAAGAAATAACCATATCTTATTTTCTTGAAGGCAGTGTTCTCTCTCCGAATAAAACAAGAACGGCTAATCAAATATCTCATCTCAACTTTCAAGCGCTTACAAAGCTAACAGTTGCCAGTTTGAACGCTGACAAGTTTGAGCAATTAATGATAAATCACATTGATATACGCGAGTTTGGGAACATGGTTTTACAAAATGAGCTCCTTGCAAAAGTTGAAAAAGAGATAGGCCTTGCTTCCTTGAATGCTAAAGAAAGGCTCATTCTTTTTAGAGAAAAATACCACTTTTTGGAAAATATAATCTCACATGTTGACATTGCCTCGTATCTGGGAATTACAAATGTTACCCTAAGCAGACTTCGTAAAGGACTCATGGAATAAATGCGATCCTTTAACAAATGTTAATGGATTTGGAATCAGTATCATCAATCTTTGTAGTGAAATTAAAAACAAAGAGAGATGAAAAATTTGTCAAGCACCCTCACACAAGGATTTAGTGTAAATAAAATTAGTCCACTATGGTATCTCGCAATTGGAGTAATTACCATGACTCTAACTCACATGACCTTTAGTATTGAAGTCATGGCTTGGGTTTCAAGCGTTCCATTTTTAATATACCTAAGTCTCACACAAGGCTGGAAGTCAAGATTAACCTTTTTTCTTGCTTTGGTTTTGGCTTGGACTTTGGTGGTAGCAAAGATAATTAGCGATCCAATTCCACTAATGCTGGTCTTCCTTTACTCGATTCCAATTAGTTTATTTCACTTACCTGCTTACTTGTTCTGGAGTAAATTTAAGAATCAAAAATACGCACTATTTCTGTTTCCTGTTATCATGATCATTATGGAGTGGATTCAATACACCTTTACACCTCTGGCCAGTTGGGGAGTAGCTGCATATACCATGCATGATAATGTATCACTAATTCAAACAGTATCCTTATTTGGAATGGCTGGACTAAGCTTTCTGATTTATTGGGTTAATGTCTCAATTGCAAATATCATAATCAAAAGAAAAATCTCCATTTCAACATTTCATTTCCCGTTAATTTTGTTGTTCCTTTTAATTGTTTTTGGCTCCATCCGTTATGACATGAGCAAAGCTACCGGAATCGAAACGGTAACTGTTGCTGCTGTTGGAACAGACTCAGAGGTAAGTGGTTTACCATTGCCATCCAAGGAAAGTAATGAACAGACTAAAACAGCATTATTTAATCGAACAAGAACTGCAGCAGACGGTGGTGCTAAAATTATAGCATGGAACGAAGCTGCCATATTCATAATGCCTGAAGATGAGAATGAATGGATTAACTCCATCAAGGAACTAGCCATTGAACTTAATATCACTTTGGTGGCAGCTTATGTGACACCGTTTTCCCAAACTCCCTTTAGGTATGAGAACAAGTACCAATTTGTCGATTCGTCAGGAAACATTACGCATTCATACCTCAAGCATCAACCCGTACCAGGCGAACCGGCCGTACAGGGAAAATTGCCTTTAAAAGTGGTGGATATAGCAGGAACAAGTATAGGGGCTGCAATTTGTTATGATTATGATTTTCCATATCTGGCAAAAGGGTATGGAAAATTAGGAGCAGATATGGTTATAGTTCCCTCAAGTGATTGGAGAGGCATTGACCCTCTGCATACGGAAATGGCTGCGTTTAGAGCAGTTGAGCAGGGTCACTCTGTACTGCGTTCAACGCGTTTCGGGCTTTCCGCAGCAATCACACCATACGGTGAAATGGTTTCACAAATGAGCAGTTTTGATGAAAATGACAAAATCATGTATGCACAAATGTCTGCTAAAGGTGTTACTACACTTTACTCCATTATACAAGATAGTTTTGTTTACCTGTCTATAGGGTTTTTACTGTTTTTCATGGTAATTACAGTTCGATCAAATAGTAGAAAACCGACTATCCAATTATAAAAAACTAATAGAGTTGGGAAATTTTGTGAAGTAGATTGTTAATTTTCAAATTGGATTTTGTAGGCGTGAGCATTTATACATAAATAATCCAAAAGCGTACAACAATACCTAGGACGTCAATGCCTCCTTCGTCGATCAACTGAATTTACTGTACACACTTCCCCAACCAACCTACCCCCGCTCAACCCGATAAACAACACAAGCCTCAATCTCCGGATACTCCCCCAACTCAGGATGCATAAAGGTGCAGAACCGTTCCATACCGATCTTCTCCATGACGCGTTGGGACGCAAGATTGACCAGCGGTGTTTCAGCATAGATTTCAGTGAGGCCAAGCTTCTTGAATCCGAATTCAAGGCAAGCCTTGGCACCTTCCGGCGCAAGCCCTTTTCCCCAGGTGTCAGGATGCAACCGCCAACCGATCTCTACACACGGAGCAAAGTTTACGTCTTTGTCGAGGTAAGACAGACCGATAAAGCCAATAACTTCGCCCGTAGCCCTAAGCTCTGCGGCAAAGAAACAATACCCACGTTCCTGCTGCTGCAACTGCTGGCGACCAATAAAGGCCTCGACGTGTGCTTCATCTTGCGTTCCTGGAAAGTACTGCATGACGCGTTCGTCACCGCTCACGGCGGCCATGGCAGCCAGGTCGGTTTTGCGCCAGGGGCGCAGGAGGAGGCGGGGAGTGGTGATCATCGCGTTTTCAGGTTGTCGGGTTATCTAATTGTTCTCAATTGATCAACCAAACGAAGAATAATGTCAGGCACGCAAAGAAAGCAAATAGTAATCCGATGGGGAGCTGAACTACCCGGATGGCTATTCCCAGTATTTTGTCAACGATGCCTTGAAAGCCAGTGACGCCGGCCAGATACATGGGTAGGATCTTACCTTCGCCTCCGGCATCTGTGGCGGCGTTTGCAAGGTTGGTTTGGTCGAACCTGAATAAGTTGGTGAGCGTCCGTAATACACGTTGCACCAAACGCGATACCAGTCCGCCGATGAAAGGCACTCTGTTACCGATCACGTCTCCGGTAACCGGTATGGTAATGATGTGCATGGTGCCCAGGAACAGCAATTGAAGTACTTCCTTGCGGTTCGCCGCGTCGGTGGTAGTGTTTAGTGCATCTACGTCTTGGACGATCCCCTTAAGGATGTCCATCGAATAGGTCATGATGGACCTGATGTCATTTCTGAAGCGAACGGTCAGGTAGAAGAGCCCCGCAAAAAGACCAGTGATCAGGAAAAAAACTAAGCCTAAAACTGCGTAAAGCAGGTATTGCACGTGCACTAAGTCTATGATGAAATAGCCGGCGATGTATAGCACAAAGGCAAGGAGGACTGGTCGGACGGTCCAGGAAATTACGTAAATTGGAAAGACTAGCAGGCTCGAGATCTGCTCTACGACTTCTTCATTGCGGTATTTACCAATGTCTACGCCTAGCTCGGTTTTTATCTTTAGGTTCAGGGCTTCTACGTCGGACTGGGAACGGATTTTCATGGGGGTGTCTTGTGGCAAGGTCTTTGGCAAATTTACAGCCAGCCGCTTACTGTTTAGTTCCATATTGGTGAGACGAGAGAATTCTTACCGTTTATCTCCGATTAATTTCTCAAGCAACTCACAAACATTTTCTTTCCGGTATGACATTTGAGCACCGGTCGCGCTACTTGTTATCCCCGCAAAATAGAGGTGTTCTTTTCTTCCTGCATAATGTTTGAGCACGGGTTCAAGCACTTCCAGCGGGGTGTTCTGGTCAAGGTAAACAAGTACCCTAAGTTTAGGCCGATCAGCTTCACGGACTTTGACTTCACGTTGGAGATCAAAAAGAAAAAACCGGGAGGTGTTTTCTGGATTGACGATGATGTCTCCCAAGGCGACCTGGATGCCACCAGGGTAAACTGATGAGAACTCTTCTTTGAGCGGGCCAACTGTTATATCGTGTACTAAGGCCAAAGGGCCGATGTCGGGAAGCCCATCCTTAAACACAGGTAATTCTATGGCAAACCTGGATTCCAGGAAAAGGTCATCGGGTGGGGAGCAAGAAGGCTTTCTTGTAAGTACGCCCAGTAGCACCTTCTCTCGGCGATCAAAAACTTCAATCTTGTTTCTGGAGATGATCCGGTACATCCAGTCTCCCATTATACACTCTCCGCCCCAATACATCGTCTGGCCCTTTTGGTCGAGAGAACCTAAGTGTCCTTCCCATCTTGGGCTTTGATCATTGTAGGTGAATGTTGTATCCGATATGAAATCTACGTTCTGTACGTATGAATGGCCTTTGTCCACAGGGTGATAGTGCCAGTGCCCCGTCAAGCTGTTCTTGGATTCACAGCCGACTAAAGTGATAACCAGAACGGTGAATGAGAATAAGCGCATGGAAGTAGGATGCTTATTTGCAAGAGAAAAGATGTACTTACGCTACAAAAATATCCTCCATCCCTGCAGGAATCACCCCCCGCTCCCGCCCCTGGGCCAGAAAACCGTTGACCGCCGCGCGGCCCTCCGGGCCGAGGTCCAGTGAGTAGTCGTTGACGTAAAGGTCGATGTGTTTGCGGCGTACTTCCGGGTCCATCTCCTGGGCGTGCGTGGCCACGTAGTCGGCCGAAGCTTCGGGGTTATCGAAGGCGTACTGCACTGATCGGGCCAGGACACGGTCAAAGGTTCGTTGCACCTCCGGCGGAAGTGATCGTTTGATGACGATGCCACCAAGGGGGATGGCGAATCCGGTGTTGCCCTCCCAGAATTCTCCGAGATCCATGAGCTTATGCAGCCCGCGCTCGTGGTAGGTGAACCGATTTTCATGAATCAGCAGCCCGGCCGTGAACTCGCCAGAAAGCACCCGGGCTTCGATGTCGGAGAAAAGTACTTCCTGCTTATTAGCCAGTTCCGGAAAGGCAAGCCCCAGCAGGTAATTGGCCGTGGTGAACTTTCCTGGAATGGCAACTGAATTAATCCCCGACCCGGACCTCGAAGCGTCCCGCAGGGACCTTTGAGCGTCCACCGCCCCTTGCTCCTTCACCGCCTCCCCTTGCACCTGCGTCCCCGCCAGATAACCTTCCGCCAACGCCCGGTCAGCCGTCACCAGCAAAGGCCCCACACCGCGCCCCAGCGCGCTGCCGGCATTCAGCAAGGCGTAGGTCCCGGTCAGATGACCGAAAGCATGGTAGCTCAGCTTAGTCGCATCCAATTCGCCGGCAAAGGCCAGTCGGTTGAGTTCCTCCACGTCCCCTAAGCGGACGTTAAATTCAAGTCCTTCCGTATCGATCCGGCCATGGACCATGGCGTCGAAAATAAAGGTGTCGTTGGGGCAGGGGGAGTAACCAAGGGTAAGACGCATAGCTGAGGAGGGCCTGAGCCCGTTTAGTGTAAAACTATGCCAGCATGTTTCTGGTTTAAGCTACCGGAAAATAACCGACCTTTGCGGTAAAATACGGGTTGGATAAACGGACCAATAGTCCAAAGGCCAACAGACCAAATAACTAAGCCATGCACCTACAGGTCCTTTTCGAAGACAACCACCTCATCGCCGTCAACAAGCCAGCTGGCCTCCTTAGTCAGGGAGACAGCACCGGTGATACTACGGTGATGGATTGGACGAAAAACTACATCAAACTACGTTATAATAAACCCGGTGATGTGTATCTCGGTGCCATCCATCGCCTCGATCGTCCGGTGTCTGGTGTCATCCTTTTTGCCCGGACCAGTAAGGCACTCACTAGGATGAATGACCTTTTTCGGGACCGAAAAGTTAGCAAGACTTATTGGGCCATCGTTACGGATCAGCCCGACCCGATTGAAGGATCCTTGAAAGGTTTCATCTATAAGGATAAGGACAAAAACCGTAGTAAAGTCTTACCTAAGGCTGACTCAAACCGATACCAGGGCGCTAAGTTGGCAAAGCTCGATTACCGCCTGTTGGGTAGGGTAGGGACCAACGTTTTGCTCGAGGTGAAACCGGAAACTGGCCGTCCGCACCAAATTCGGGTCCAACTGGCAGACCAGCTGAAAACGCCAATTCGAGGCGATCTCAAATACGGCTCCCGCCTGCGTAACGAGGACGGAAACATCAATTTGCACAGCCGGACCCTTGAGTTCCTGCACCCCGTAAAAAAGGAACCCGTAAAGATCGAAGCACCAATTCCCGAAATCGACCAGCTCTGGCAACTGTTTGCTGAGATGACGGATTGGTAGACAGGTTGCAGGTAGACAGGTTGCAGGTTGCAGGTTGCAAGTTGCAAGTTGCAACCACCAGCAATAGGAACGAAGTGATCCAAAATGGCTGATTTTATAAATAATCGACTAGACAAAATCCGGGAAACCGGGAACTACCGTAAACTTGCTGGCACGGTGGAAGGGATAGATTTTTGGTCAAATGATTATTTAGGCTTGGCGCGGCCGCAGGTACAAAGTAAGGTGGTCAAGGGGCAAGGAGAAATGGCCAGCCCGGGACCCACCGGTTCGCGGTCTATTTCTGGTGATGCGGATGACTACCATGCGATTGAGCAGAAGATCGCCGATTACCACGGTTTTAGTTCAGCCCTGGTCTTCAACTCCGGCTACACCGCCAACCTCGGCCTGCTTTCTTCCTTGTTGAAGCGCAACGACGTCATATTGTATGACGAATTGATTCACGCCAGCTGTCGGGATGGTATTCGCTTAGGTTTAGCTAAAGCTTTTCGTTTTTCGCATAACAATCTGGAAAATAGTTTATTAAGTAATCTGGGCAAAGTTTCGGGTGAAGGCCAACTATTTGTGCTTACCGAAGGCAGGTTCAGCATGGACGGTGACCTGGCGCCATTAATTGAGATAGCGGGCCTTTGCGAAATACATGGTGCTCACCTGATCGTCGACGAAGCTCACTCCGGAGGAGTTGATGGTCCGTATGGTGCAGGATTGGTCGCTCGATTTGGTTTGCAGGATCGTGTATTTGCCTCAATAATCACCTACGGCAAAGCTTTTGGCGCACATGGCGCTGCGGTGTTGGGTGATAAAGCTCTGAAGGAATACCTGGCCAATACCTGTCGTCCTTTCATTTATACGACTGGCCCGGCCCCGGCGCAATGGCTGGCGATTTCAGGGGCTTACGCCAGGCTACAGGCAGACCATGAAGCCCTGTCAGCCTTGCTTGGTAAGCGTATCCAACAATTCAATTCTGAAATGGAGGCCGCCGGATTAAGCGGCCTGCTCACCGGCGTTGAAGGACCGATTCAGGTCATCAGCGTCCCCGGAAACCAGGCCGTTATGGCTGCGGAGACGGCCTGCCGGGAGGCAGGCTTACTGGTAAAGGGCATTCGTTCCCCTACCGTTGCTGCTGGCAGCGAGCGGTTACGGATTTGCTTGCATGCGTTTAATACGGAGGTGGAGGTAGAGCGGTTGGTGACAACGTTGAAACAAGTGCTGCTGCAAAGACAGGATTAGGTTATGGGCCTACTGTTCTGGATCGTGATAAATGGATATGGAGGTCAGGAACCTATATCTGTAAGAATCCTACCTTTGCGCCCCCATGAACATAACCATCCAAGGACAGGGCGCTATTTCCGCCGCTGGCAGCACAGCTGCCGCAGCCTGGCAGCGCTACGTTTTGGGTGAACCATGTTGGGAGCAAAATACTGAAACCGGACACCCCGTTTACCGCATAGATGCGCTCCCCGTGAACCCGCAAGTGAACGCTTTTAGCGCAAAGAATCAACCAGATCGTTCAGCACTTCTGGCTTTGTACGCCGCGGATGAGGCCGTAAAACAAGCCGGTTGGGAAGGGAAAGACTTCGCCATTCTGGTGGGGTGTTCCCGTGGACCAACGCAAAGCTGGGAGGAAGGCTTTAGCCACTTTTCCGAGACGGGGGCTTCCGAAGTGCGTACCTCCCCAAAAACTACGTTGGGCAGTATCGGCTTTGCCCTTGCCGACTATTTCAGCACCGAAGCACTGGCTTCCAGCCTGAGTGTAACCTGTAGCTCGGGGATGCACGCCATCCTCCACGGCATCGCCTTGCTGCAGTCCGGGATGGCCGAACGCGTGCTGGTGGGTGGGGCAGAAGCGCCACTGACGACCTTTACCCTCCGGCAATTAGAGGCTCTCAGGATCGTCGCGCCGGTACCCGAAGTGTCCGCACACGCCTGCCGGCCAATGGACCAACCCGCAAGCGGTATGGTCATAGGCGAAGGAGCAGCCTTTCTGGCCCTTTCTCTGGCTGATCCGGCAAGGGACGCCGGTAAGCCTCACCTCACCGCTCTGGCACACGCCCGCGAAAAGCACACTTCTCCAACGGGCATCAGCCCAACCGGAGAAGGGCTACAGAAGACCATGCGCGCCGCCATTGCTCAAGCCTGTTGGCCAGACCTGATCATCGCCCACGCCCCCGGTACTAAAAGGGGGGATGCGGCCGAATTAACAGCGATTCAAGCTCTCTGCTCGGATGCTGGAAAAACGCCGTTTATTACTTCCTTCAAATGGGCAACGGGACATACGTTTGGCGCAAGTGGGCCACTGGCGATCAGCGCTGCTCTTGGTATTCTTGAGCATCGTGCTTGTCCTCCTATCCCTTATGCTTCTGATTGCTTTCCTACCCGGACCATCGAACGTATCCTGATAAACGCGACTGGTTTCGGAGGAAACGTGGTGAGCCTGATGGTTGGCAGGTAGGCAGAGTGCCTGCTCGTCGAGATTTTGTCCTTGTTCGTCTGCCAGAGCCCGAAATGTTAATCTGAATTCCTAGATTAGCAGCCATAAATCACCCTACACCCTATGTCGATAATACGCATTAAGAACCTGAGAAAATCCTACGGAAATAACGCCGTATTGAAGGGAATCGATTTGGAAGTTGCCGCCGGCCAGATCATCGGATACATCGGTCCTAATGGAGCGGGGAAATCCACCACCATAAGAATTTTGGCGGGGCTGGACAGCCAATTTGAAGGAGACGTAGAAGTTTTGGGCTACAACGTAAAAGACAATCCGCTGGAGGTGAAACGCCGTATTGGCTACATACCGGAGGCGGCTGAAATCTATGAGGTCCTTACCCCTACGGAGTTTTACGAGTTGGTCGGTGGCTTGCAGGATTTGCCGTGGGAAATAACCTTAAAGCGGGCCCGCCGCCTGGAAGATTACCTCCAACTCAAATATACCGATGATCAGCGCATCGATACTTTTAGTAAAGGTATGAAGCAAAAGGTTTTACTGATCTCCGGCTTGTTGCATGACCCGGAGTTGATCTTTTTGGACGAACCACTGGCCGGCCTGGACGCCAACTCCGTTATCCGGGTGAAGGAATTACTTCAACAGCTGACCGAACGCGGGAAGACCATTTTCTACAGCTCCCACATCATGGAAGTTGTGGAGAAAATCAGCGATCGGATCATTTTGCTAAACAACGGCACTATTGCCGCAAACGGTACTTTTGCGGAGATCAACGCCCAGGCCCACAGCGGTAGCCTCGAAAACTTATTCTCTGAACTGACCGGTGGTGGTACTGCTGCCTTGGACTTTGACTTCACCGCCGATGAATAAGCTCTTCCTTTGGCTGGTGGGCCTCCTTAACCCATTCTGGCGCAAGTTTGGTGCCGACCCTAAAGCCATCAAGCTAATCCTTGCGGCCAAGCTTAAAATGGACGACCGTTCCGGCTTAGCTATGGGTGGCCAACGACAGCAGAAAAAGAAAGGGATGGAGTACCTCACCTATTTCTTCGTGGGGCTCTTTGGCTTGTTTCTTGTATTCCTGTTCAGCGTAGTTGAGGATACCGCGAGCGCTGTAGGACTTGGTTTCTGCATTTGGGTGTGCTACATCGGACTGATGCTGATCACTGAAATGAGCGAAAACCTTTTCGATCAGCGGGATCTCTACGTATTGTTGAGTCGGCCGATCAACGATTATACCCTGAGTATTTCCCGCATTCTCCACATCACCGTTTTTGCCAGCAAGTTTGGTCTTTGTCTGGGCTTGCCATCTTTCGTTTATCTGGGGGTTACGGAAGGGCCATGGTCGGCCATTGCTTATTTTCTGGTCAGTGTGGTGGCGATCGTAATAATTATGACTGGCACCTTGGTTTTCTACCTTGTCCTACTGCGGAAAGTACCGGCCAACCGGCTAAAGAAAATCGTCGGTTATTTTCAGATTATTGCTGCTTTTGTCTTTTTTACAGCCTATCAACTACCAAGCTTACTGGGAGACCTTGACGCAATTGAAGGCTTTATCTTAGTGGATACCGCCGTAGGCTTTTCATTTCCCGGTCTGTGGCTGGGAGGACTTTTTAAGGCGGTAACGACCACTTCGTTAGGTTGGATGGCCTACGCTCAGGCCGCGCTGGCCTTGTTGGCGGCAGGCTTCGGTAGCTGGTTTTACCTAAAGCAAAGTGCTGGCTATTCCGAGCGCCTGCTATCACTTAAGCATGCAGGTTCCGTTGATGCTCATGAAGAGATAACCGCAACCCGTAAACCTGGGGGCAGATCGCCGGTTCGGGACCGTCTGGCAAGATGGTTTACCCGGCCCAATCAGGAACGCGTTTCCTTCAACTTTCACTGGAATGTGATGATGCGCGACATGAGCTTTAAACAGCGGACGTACCCAACGCTGGTTTACCTGCCGGTTATTCTGGCCATTACCGTTTTCCGGGATGTTATTACGGGGGAAGAAGACTTTTCCGTTGGGTCCGGTACTATGCTGATGATCTTATACTTCCTGATGTGGATCGTAATTATCCCGCTTGGACAAACGAAAATAAGCGAAAACTATCGGGCTGCCTGGATATTCGATGCGACACCAAATGCGTACCCTTTCCGAATCGTATACGGTCAGGTACTCGCGGTCATCGGTATGTTCTACCTTCCAATGGCAGTGCTGGTGTACACCTCTGTTTTTGCTCTTCAAGGTCTTGACTTTTTGCCAGATATTGCGTTGGCGAGTGGAGGCACATTGCTATTTTCTTTTCTGTACAATCTGGTGGACAAAGGCCATCCTTTCTCAAGAGCTAAGGACGACTCCAAATTCTCGAATTTTGGTCCTTTCTTGTTGATCAGCTTCCTGGGAGGTATGTTGTCTGTAGGACACTGGGCCTTGCGGTCTCTGCCCTATGTGATACCGGTGGCAGCCGTGGTGGTCTGGATACTGTTGCTCGCATGGGTTATGGTGCTAAGGCGCAAATCGTAACCTTTTTTGGCGGGGCCGCAGGTGCATAGATAGGGTACACTTATCAGGAAACTTTGGCTTGTTCAAGCCTGAAATTGGACACGCTCTAAGCATTGCCAGGCATCTGGGTTCTGCAGTTTTTTGGAGGTTTCATCCTCAACCCTTAATTTACCTGACAATCCGCCTTGATTTAGCAGGTGGAGTTTTCCTGACCTTTTAAACCCAGTTTTTGTGAAAACCTTTTCCTTATTAACCCTACTAGCTCTTTTTGTCGGGCTTTCGTCCTGCCTTCCAGAGGCATCGCTTACGCTCGCCCCCGAAATACCCGAAATCGTCGAAACTCCCACCGTTGAGACCAACTTTCAGGTAAATGGAAATTCGTTACAAATCGACCATGGCTACCTGTTTACGTTATCCGAAGATGTAGTGGGGCGTAGACAGCATCATCTTGTCCTGGCTAACCGTGACGTCCGGGAGGACGGTGCCTTTTCCGGATCAAGTGAAGCTATCACGATCACGATTGCGACGGAGGATACTGGAGATCTCAGCGGCGAGTACGTCTTGGAAGGGTCTGCTGATGATGAAAGCGTCGCTTCGGCAGGCCGTTATTATCAGCGTCTTCGCTTTAACCAGACGACAAATTATGAGCAGGGGTACTTTAATGAGGGCTCCGTATTGATCAGTCGCCAGGGAGAAGAGTATATTATTTCCTTATTCCTATCCACTTCATTTGGTGGTACAGAGTTGAAGGGTACCTTCCAGGGTATACTGCCAGAAATTGACCTGACCGAATCTGAGCCAGTCGATGAAACGCTTTTGCAAGGACCCAATAACCTGAAATATGGTGAAAGTGAAGTGGAACTGAACCATGCTTACCTGGTCCAGCGTACTAACATTTCTTCTGGCCCACGTCAATATCGGCTGTACCTCTCGGAGAACGAAATTGCTCCTGATGCGGCCACGCTCACCGGTCGTAGCGACCTTATTTTCTTCTACGTGAGTGAGGGAGCAATCAGCGAAGGCGGGCAGTTTACCCTGGCGACGAGTGAATACGATTATTTAAGCAAATTCCGCAAGCAGGTAGATACCGGCTACTACTGTAAGAACATGGATTTTACCAGGAACACGGCAGATGAGGACGTTCCGGTGCCCAAAGGTCAGCTGACGATCAAAGACGAAGACGGAGAAATCGTCGTTGCCTTTTCTGCGGAAACCAATGCCGGAACTACTACATCCGGCCTTTACCGGGGCACAATGATTCGGATCGATTAGGCTGCCAGAAGATGATATGACGGATTGAAAGGAGGGAGTCCTCTTTCAGTGGAACCCATCCTGCCGGGAGACGAATAACAGTATTCGTCTCCCGGTTCAGTTTATATATCCACCACGAAATGGTTTGAAAAACTACGCGGCGCTGAGCACCTGCAGGCGCTGGCGATTTCAAGTCAGTTGTATCCCAAATCTTTCAGGTCGTGTATAGTTTGCGAATGGCTTCAATGTAAAGACGAAGTTTTTTCCTAAGTGAGATTAAAGCTTAATGAGATCCATTGAGGATAAAGCCCTGATCGCTTTCTGGACCCTGCCTGCTCCGCTGATCACTACTGCATCGGGTAACAACTCCTGGTATCGTGTAAAGAGCGCTTCACGACGTTTGCGGTCGGGGGCTTCCCGAAGCGGATCGGGGGTCCAGGGAAGGTCGGGGGTACAGAGGAGGATGAGGTCGTACGCTCGTTCTGTACAGGCGTGTAATACCTCCGGTGGGCACTGGCCGTACTTTACCTCCGCCCATATCCGGATAACTTCGGGACCGGTATCACAAACTACGAAAGAAGCCGAAGAGGCCCGGGCGGTGTCTTCGGCTTTTGCCTGTTGTTGCCAGATAAGTGGCAGGTCCGCTTCAGCGTATTCTCCGTCAAGTTGTTCCAGGTAGTCTCTGGCCGCTTCGGCAACGAACCATCCGTCCAATGTCCAGGCTAATTGACGGGCCAGGGTGGTTTTACCACTTGATTCGGGGCCGGTTACAAGGATAGTGAAAGGAGAAAGCATTGCGCAAAAGTACACTGTATTGAAAAACAGAAAAGCCCGTCGGAAATACATCCGACGGGCTTTTCGCATTCAGGTTGAAGAGACCTTACCGCTTTAAGGCAATTTTCTCTTTGGCCTTCTTTGCCTTGAGGGCATCGGTAGAAGCCTTCATCTCTTCTCCCATTTGCTGGCTGGCGATGAAGCTGGCCGTCATCTGAGATAGCATGTCGGAGCCCGCTGTTGGTGCGTTCGGTAGCATGATCAGGTTAGAGTTGACGTTTTCGCCCATGCTCTGCAGTGTGTCGTAGTGCTGCGTAACAACGATCAGCGCGGAAGCTTCCTGGCTGTTGATACCTACAGAGTTGAGGATGTCTACAGACTCTTCCAGACCCTTAGCGATCTCACGACGCTGATCGGCAATACCCTGGCCCTGAAGGCGCTTAGATTCAGCTTCGGCCTTGGCCTTGGCTACGATGCGGATGCGGTCGGCTTCGCCTTCGTATTCGGCGGCTAGCTTCTCCCGTTCGGCGGCGTTGATCCGGTTCATGGCCGATTTTACCGTTGCATCGGGGTCGATGTCAGTTACCAGGGCACGGACAATTCTGTAGCCATAGTTATCCATGGCTTCCTGCAATTCGGATTTGATGGCGTTGGCGATGTCGTCTTTGCGTTCGAAAACATCATCCAGCTTCATCTTAGGCACTTCGGCCCGGACGACGTCAAAGATGTAGGAGTTGATCTGCTCGTCTGCGTTTGCGAGTTTGTAGAAAGCATCATAAACGCTTTCTTCATCGACAACGTACTGTACGCCAACTTTAAGTTTAACGAATACATTGTCTTTGGTTTTGGTTTCAACATTTACGTCGAGCTGGCGAACCTTCAGGCTCATTTTACCCGCCACCTTATCAATAAAGGGGACTTTGAAGTGTAGGCCCGGCCCTTTTATACTGGTGAATCTTCCAAGCCGTTCGAGTACGGCCATCGACTGCTGCTTGACGGTGTAGAAGGCACCGTTAAAGACAAGAAAGAAAAATAAGGCTACTATGCCCAGAATTGGTAATTCCATGGAGTTGTAATGTTTTGTGTTGCCAATATAATGGTTAATCAAGCAACTTGTTTCTTTTCTTCGATTAGTGTTTGCATTTACGCGATGATTGACTGGAATTCCAGTAGCCATTAAGGTTATTCAGGCATTAAGTTTTTGGGGGCGGGGGCGCAGGTGCAGGGGATGGTTGAGGGCTTGCACCCCAGGGTGTCCAGTCTGATAGCAATCCTCCCCTACGTTTTTTAGTCTCGCAATGCTTCTAAACGATGAGAATACTCCGTCTACGTGGCATCCCGTCATACCTGCCTGCCGGCGGCCTACTTTTCATGGGAAAAGTAGCAAAACCCTTAGGCTGTGTCCCCGGCTGATCACAAATGCCGCCCCTACCTTGCACCCCGAACGCGAACTGGGCCGCAGGCTCTTGGAGCAGGTAACTCCGTAGGGTTGGCACCGTGGTACCATCCAAAATCGCTGCGCTCCCTTGAATGGATCGGGCTACAAGCCCTCAACCCGTTTTGCACCTGCGTCCGCGCCCCCTATTCCGGTACTTGAATACGACCAATACCCGCCTCGTCCAAAGTGCCAAAATAGAGGTAATCTCCAACCCGTTCAATCGAACTGATGCTAGAGAAATCCGGCGTTTTATTCATCCAGTCATGGACAATTGTGCCGGTTTCGTCCAGCGCCAAAATTCGATTCTCCTTTACCGGTTTCGGCAGGAAAGACTTGGGTAGTTTAGTGACCAGTCTTCGGGTCCAGGGCCGGGGCAGGATGAAGTCGTGCATGGAAGTCCGTGGGCTGATGAGCGTGACGTAAACCAGCCCGTCACTTCCCCGGCTGATGCCGTCGGGCCAGCCGGGAAGACCTTCAATGAATATTTCCGTACTTCCGGCCTTCGGCCCGGCCATCCAGTGTTTCTTAATACGAAAAGCACCAGTTTCAGCTACAAGTACGTAAGCTTCGTTGGCATCGACGACGACACCGTTGGCGAAGTGTAAATGGTCCACCAGCCGTTCTGTTTCTCCGGTCGCTGGCAGGTAACGGTACAGTGCGCCATTGGGCCTCCCTTGCAGGATATCGTACTGCAAATCATCATCCCCATAGGCATCAGAAGCATCGGTGAAGTACACATTTCCACTACCCGCCACATCGAGATAATCAATCAGCATAAAGGTGGTGTCGTTGAAGGAGTTAACGACTATTTCGTAGGTTCCTTGGCGTAAATCTACTTTCGCAAGTCCTTCATGCTCTACGGCTACCCAGGCCATACTATCTCCCATGACTTCCAGGCCGAGCGGCCTGCCTTTGAACTTTAGCACTTCCGTCAATCGAGATCCGCCATTAAGCGGGAATTTCTTCAACGTGCCATCCCGGTGACCGGCATAAAGGTGCCCCAGACCGTCAAAGGAGATGTCTTCGCAACCCTGGCAAACCACGGGGAAGAGCACTTCTATTTTTCCCAGTTTTTCATTATCCGCCAGTTCCAGCTTCGGGAAATTTAACGCCACTGGATCAATTGGAGAGGGGGCCAGAATGAGGTAAAGGGCCAGTAGACCGAAAATCGATGGTGCAGCTTTTTTAATGGACATTCGGGAAAGGTAGGGCTTATCCTTTAGTGCGTCACAAAAGTCAGGGTGTAAGGAACCAATCTGATTCCATTCTCCATCCGGTAACCGCTTCCAAGCGTGAACTGGTATTTCTTTCCGGGGTCCAGATTAACCTGATAGGTTATCGACAGGCCATCTTCTGCGGTGGTCGCTCCCTCTATTTTGGGCACGTAGTCTTCTCCCAACGGTCCAAAATCAGTGTTTTTGAAGTAGGTGTTGAGGGGTTTTGAAAAATGGAACGTGATCTCCTTCAGGTTGGGGTCAACGTTTGTTGCGTTGTTCTCAAATTGGGATAGGTGCGTCACGCTTGGCCGCCTTGCTTCGTATTGAGTTAGGTACTCGTTTACTGGTCGGTCAAAGTATCCAAGCTGGTCTACGAATTGATTGACGGTGGCTGGGTTGTTGTAATCCATTTCGACCAGATTTTTGATCGCCGCCTGTTTGTCCTGGGCTGCCTTATAGTACTGCTCCACCATATCGAAACCGATATAATACACAAGATCACGGATGCCGAATTGGTTATCTGCATCCCAGGTCCATTTGTCGAAGTATTCGGCGCCCATATCCCTGGCAAAGGCTGCTTTGACTTTAGCCTCGTTTGCTTTTCCATATGCGATGGCAGGGGTGGTGGATGCCTGTTCCAACGCCAGCGTAGCCATGAACTCCGGGACACCTTCAAAAATGGATTGGCCAAGTAGGTTGTAGCCCTGGCGACTAGGTTGTTGAGTATGCACAAATTCATGGGTGTTGAGGAATACCAGGTTCTCCATCGGGCTACTTTCCATGTAAGGTCGGAGGCCATCCATACGTTCAGGCCACTCACTCAGGTCAACTCCTGGCCCGGCGAGTGCCAGTTCAGTGCCTATAAGTAGTAGGCTGTCGACAATGGTCCCATTAGTCCGAAAACAACCTACGGTAAAGTAGACTTCTGCGGGTAGTTGCTGCGGGTATATGGAGAAGAATTTTTCGCCCCCCTCCTTTATCTGACCTGCCAGATCAGGGGCTTTCAACATATTCTCCCGCATCGAGCGCCAGAATTTCGGATAGGCGTTGATGCTCTGTCGGTACTCCTCTTTCGTGTAACGGCGGGCACCCATAATGGCGGCCAGGCCAGGAGTGCCAGGCGCGAAGAACTCCCTTTCAAGTATTTCGGCTTGTGAAGCACTATCGGGAGTTGACGTTACCAGGTCGTAGGCTTTCCAGAAGTTTTGGACATCAGAAGCTACAACAGTGATTTCATTCTTGTTTTCATTTGAATTGCAAGCAGTAAAGAGGACTGAAAGAAGGAAGAGCGGAAAAGCATAGCGCTTCATACAGATGAACTTTGGGTGATCATAATGCAAAATAGATACTTATTACCAGCCAGCATCAAAGGATGGATAGGCAACGCCAGTAGAGACTTGGTTTGAATTCATTCCGTTGCACTTTATCAACGTAAATGTAACTTTTTAAGCAGTGTACGCGTGGCTTATTTGAGTATCCTTTAGAAATCACTCCAACGACCAATTCAAGATGAAACACACGTGTCCGTTTATTTTATTTCCCCTCCTGATGTTTCCGCTGCTTTTCCAGGCCCAGTCTAGGAATAGGATTGTTCTAGATCACCTGAAAAGCGAAATGCGGGAACATAAAATCCCTGGCCTTCAACTAACTGTCATTAAAGAGAACAAGCAAATTTTGTCTAAAGCATTAGGCAAGGCCAATGTCCCCTTCGCTGTAAAAGCAGACAATAACAACATCTTTTCTATCAACTCCATTGCTAAGGTATTCGCCTCGGTAGCCATTCTGCAGTTGGTTGAACGAGGTGATCTTGATCTTGATAAGCCGATCAGGAATTATCTGGATGATCTGCCCCTTAACTGGCAAAGCGTGACTCTGATCCAACTACTCAGTCACACCTCCGGCCTGCCTGACGTCGAAGACCCGGAACGAGACGAGCTCGTCGGTGGCCAGGGGCAGGATTCTGCCTGGATACTGGTACGACAAATGCCCCTGCAGTTTCAGGCGGGTGAAAGTTTTAGCTACAACGCTACCAATTATGGTTTGCTGCAAAAGATAATTGAGCGGTACGGTGAAGTATCCTTTGAGGCGTTCGTCCGGGAGCACCAATTCAAGGTGGCGGGCATGGCATATACCTCCTTCGGAAACTCTTTCGAAGTAGCTGCTAACAAAAGCCCAACCTATTGTTACTATTACTTTGATGCGGCGGTAGGCAACTACGTAGAAGGCAAACAGCTACTGGAAGTAAGCGAAAAATTTCCGACCAGCCTTCGTGCCGACGCAGGTGCATTCAGCACCGCCGAAGACCTCGCCAAATGGATCATCGCGTTGCAAACAGGTAAGCTCCTGAAAAGCAAAGAGAGTATTGCTCAACTGTGGGAACCGGTACCGTTGAATAACGGTACTTACGATGGGTTTGGCGGCCTACTGAATGCTTACGCTCTAGGCTGGCCGGTCATCAGGCGGGAGGAGCATCCCGGGGTAGCCCCCATTGGCGGCGGGCGGGCCGCATTCATTATTTATCCAGAGGATAAACTGGCGATTGTTTTGCTGACCAATCTTTCGGGCGCTTCGCCCGAAGAAATAATTGAGGAGATCGCCAAGGTTTATTTAGCCGCTCACTAGGTGCAAATCACTCCGCCCCCTTCAAAATCATCCATCCCCCTCTTTCCTCCTCAGTAAACAAGCGAAAACTATCCCCATAGGGTCGCTCCAATACTTCAGAACGTTGGGTACCCAAATACCCGACTACCGTAACCCGGACGGATGCGTGCTGCTCCACATCCGGGTAAATTTCGACGGAGCCAGCCCTCGGCATGTAGATCAGGTAGTTTCCTTCACCGTCGGTAGCGCCGGAGGCCTGGGTTTCGACACCACCGAATAGATCGGGGGCAGGACTAAGGTCCTTGAAAGTAAAGAATCGCTCCACTACCCTGATTCCCCGGATACTCGCCAGGGCAAGACCGTTAATCCCATTACCATTCGGTGGAGCGGGGTGGGCCACAACCGGCTGGCCGCTCAGGACTGTTTGGTTGAAGGTGGCAATGTCCATTCGTTGTGGCTCGGCAATACCGACGTTGATGTTAACCCGCTTGCCCATTTCTTCGGCCTTAGCTTCAGTATATTTTCCCCAGTAGACCATCCAGGGGATGTGGAGGTTAGAAGGGACGACATAGTTGTAAATAACGTTGTTGAAATGAGCAGTCCTGGCCAGCAATTGGTCAACAAAGGCTTCCTGAAATGGACGAATAAAACGATAATCGTTTAGGTAAAGCATCGCTCCGGGAACTGTTTGGAAGAAAGGATTTTCTCCAGGGAGAAAGTCCTTACTTAAAGGGTTTCCGTCATAGTTGATTTCTGAACCAGGACGGGTCCAGGCATTCATGTTCCAATTAGCTTTAGTGGCGTTAGGAAAGTCCCAGACGACGATCTCAACCGCCACGCCGAGGTTTTCCGCATAACTGATCATATCCGACAGTTGGTCCCAGTATTCTTCCCTGTATTCAAGTAAGTTGAAAAATGCGGTACTGTCGGTCCAGACAAAAGGCGTCATTTCCCCATCGTCCAGCGTACGAAGGGTGCAGCGGAGGTAGTTCCCCCCGGTTTTTTGTAATACGGCAATTTCTCCCCTGAAATTGTCTTCTAAGAACAGCGCTTCACTGCTGCTGCCGCCGAGCAATAATTCCGGGGTTTTACCATCCCAGGTCCAGTAATTAGGGTCTTCCTCCCAGGGTTGAAGTTGGCCGGTAGGGCTGGCGGTGACGGTTAGTTGGCCGGGGTTACCGCAGCCAGACGCAAGGGCCAGCCACAGGCCAGCAAGTAAGGGGAGAAATTTCATTGCCGGTAGGATGAATTTATTTGCGGGTTTGGCGGGTGAGATATGTGATGTGTGATTGGCGATACTTGATATTTGATTCGGCTACCGCAAGAAGGATGTTCGCTTCGCCCTTACGGTTGAACCGGTCTGAATTAACTCATGACAAGGGTTTTGTAGCCCGCTTCCTGATCGCTGAACTCTGAGGAATGCTCCCTGAAACCTGAGTCCTGAAACCTGGAACCTGACCCCTGAAACCTGGAACCTGACCCCTGACCCCTGGAACCTGAAACCTGACCCCTGAGTCCTGGAACCTGAAACCTGAAACCTGCCCCCTAATACCCCGCCACGTCGTCATCCGCATTGCGCTCATCTGCTGCGGCCACTAAAGTGCCGTCTGGTAAGCGCTGGAGCGCTTTTATTACGGCCATAGAATTTACTTCCCGTAAGGTATAGCCCATCTCGATCAGCTCTTCCTTTACACCGTTACCCAGCGCAGCTTTTTCGTGAACGATCACGTCTGGTAGCCATTGGTGATGAAAGCGGGGTGCATTGACGGCATCGGCCAGGGGCATTCCGTATTCTACCACGTTCAGGAAGGTTTGCAGGACGGCCGTGATAATGGTGGAGCCACCGGGGGCACCCAAAACCATGAATATTTCTCCATCTTTCTCCACGATCGTGGGCGTCATACTCGATAACATTCGTTTACCTGGATGAATAGCGTTGGCTTCTTTGCCCACCAGGCCGAACATATTCGGTACGCCAGGCTTCGCACTGAAGTCATCCATTTCGTTGTTCAGGAAGAAACCTGCACCGTCAACCATGACTTTGCTGCCAAAATTACCGTTCAGGGTGGTGGTAATGGATACGGCGTTGCCTTCAGCGTCGATGATGCTGATATGGGTTGTTTCATAGCTTTCGCGGATGGTGGCCAGTCCGGCCCCGATAAAGTCAGAGGAACCGGCAGAGTCGGGGCGGTAGTCTGCCATCCGCCCAGCGAGGTAGTCGTCATTGAGCAGGGAGTCGATGGGTACGTGGTAGTAATCGCTGTCGCCCAGGTATTCCGCCCGATCGGCGTAGGCCCGGCGCATCACTTCCACGGTCAGTTGGGCGCTTGCAGTGGACTGAAAACCGAGATCCGAAAGTGGGAAAGGTTCCAGCATCTCCACCATCTGCGCCAGCGCCACGCCACCACTGCTGCTGGGCGGCATCGAGAGGATGGAATATTCTTTATATTCTTTTCGAATGGGCGTGCGCCAGGAAACCTCATAATCGGCCAGGTCTTTTTTAGTGATCAACCCGCCACCAGATTTCATTTCTTCCACGAATAGTTCGGCAGTCTTTCCCTGGTAAAACCCGGCTTTGCCCTTTTCCTTGATACGGGTTAATGTTCCCGCCAGGTTAAGTTGCTTTAGCAACTGGCCTTCCACCATCGTTGAGTCAGAAAACGGAGTAGTAGTATTAAACGCTTTGAAATCAGTGTGGTATCGCTTAAGGCGGTTGACCTCGGCCTGGCTGATCCGGTATCCGGTTTGAGCAAGCTTAATGGCCGGAGCAACCAGTTCTGCCCAAGGTTTGCTACCATACTTTTTGTGCATCGCTTCAATACCAGCCACTGTTCCGGGTACGCCAACGGCAAGGTGGCCACGGGTGCTTAGGCCGGGAATTACATCGCCTTCTTCATCAAGATACATGTCTCGGCTAGCGGCCGCCGGTGCCCGCTCACGGTAGTCGAGCGCGTCGGTATTGCCGTCTTTATCGCGATATACCAGAAAGCCGCCGCCACCGATGTTACCCGCGCGGGGGTAAACGACTGCCATGGCGAACTGCATGGCTACCGCTGCATCTATGGCATTTCCACCGTTTTTGAGTACCTCTAGTCCAACTTCCGTCGCTTTCGGGTGAGGCCCCGAGATAGCCGCCTTCGAAAACGATCCGGTCTTTTCGGCTACGTAATCAATTTTTATTTCCTGGCGACAACCAGTCAGAAAAAGGCTGGCCGTGAGGCAGAGTAGAAGGAGACGCATTTATGGATATTTCGTTGAGGGGGGAAGGTAGTAACTGTTTGACTAACCGACTGATTGAATTGAGCGCCTTTGGCGCGATCCGGGGGAGTAAAAGTCGCGCCGTTAACGTCGTATTTTTACACAAATTGAAGCATTTCGGCCCGAACTCCCACGGGGCACCTTCAGGGAACGAGGTGTTATTGGCGCGCGCGACTCGCTAAGGTCTCCTTAGCGTCGGCTAAACTCCGAAGCGAAGCGGAAGGGTTGGTTGCAGGAGGGCGTCCGAACGCAACCACCATCAGCTAGTGTATCTCGTTATATACACGATCGCGTCACAGACGCTCAACCCTCCGGTGAAATTTGCTATATTGTGATAGGCAAAGGAAGATTTATTCCGTCATTACCAAGTTGCCCGTACTAACCCATTCGATCAAAACCAAAAAACCAAATAATGAGAAACCATTTATTCCTCCTTCTTTTTCTGATGGTCGGCACCTTGTCGGTCGCCTCCGCTCAGGAGCAAGTCAACGAGGACATCAACACCATTATCCGCAAGCATGGTCTGGATAAAAGCCAAGCCATAGATGTGGCTGGTTGGATGACCGACGTCTACGGCCCGCGTCTGACGGGATCACCGATGCTCGACAAAGCCACTGACTGGGCCCAGAGTACCCTGAAAGAATGGGGTATGAAGAACGTTCACCTCGAAAGCTGGGGCCCATTTGGCCGGGGTTGGGAGATGAGCCACTTCGAGATGCACGCCACAAGTCCTAGTTACTGGCCAATTATTGCTTATCCCAAGGCTTGGTCACCGTCAGTAAAAGGTACGGGCGATGTTGTCTACCTTGCTGCGGAAACAATGGAAGACCTGGAGGCTTACCGAGGTAAGCTTAAGGGAAAATTCATCCTGCTGGATACCATCCGGGAAGTAAACGAACTTTGGGAGCCTGACGCGAAACGTCACGATGCCGAAAGCCTGTTGAATCTGGCTAATGCACCGGAGCCAACCCCACGCCCACGCCGTAATTATAACCTGGGGGCCAGAGGTTTCCGCACCGCCCTGTGGGAACTGATGGAAAATGAAAAGCCATTAGCCATTCTGGACCGCAGCTATAAGGGTGACCTGGGTACCGTATTCGTTTCGGGTGCCCGGACTTCCGATGGAAGTGCGCGCGACAAAGACCAGAACGTCGTACCCCAGTTCACTGTATCTGTAGAACATTACAACCGCATCCTCCGTAACCTGCAGCGCGGCCTCAAGATGCAGCTGAGTGTTGACCTGGCGGCTAGCTACTCTAATCCGGACGGTATGGAGCACAACATCATTGCCGAGATTCCGGGAACTGACCTGAAGGACGAAGTCGTTATGTTCGGTGCCCACTTTGATTCCTGGCATACCGCCACCGGCGCAACGGACAACGGCGCAGGTTCCACCGTAATGATGGAAGCAGCCCGGATCCTTTTGGAAACGATCAAAGAAAGCGGCGTTAAGCCTCGCCGTACCCTGCGCCTGGCCCTTTGGACCGGCGAAGAGCAAGGTCTCCTCGGCTCACGTGGCTACGCAAAGGAACACTTCGCCGTTTTTCCACCCGACAGCTATACACCACAGAGCTTTAAGCCGGAGCAGGAGAAGATTTCCGCATACTATAACCTGGACAATGGCACGGGTAAAGTCCGCGGAATTTATTTGCAGGGTAATAATGCCGTAGCGCCGATTTTCCGCGCCTGGTTGCAACCGTTCAAAGACCTGGATGCGAGCACCGTCAGCCTGGCAAATACCGGAGGTACTGACCACCTTACTTTCGACGCCGTTAATATTCCCGGTTTCCAGTTCATTCAGGAGCCGATGGCCTATTTCGCCCGGACCCACCATTCCAATATGGATAACCTGGACCACCTGGTGGAAGCAGACCTTGCCCAGGCGGCAACCGTTATTGCTTCTTTCGTATTCCATACCGCCATGCGGGATGAGATGCTGCCACGGAAGCCGATGGCAATGGAGGATGAGACAGAGGCTAAAGGCGCGGGTGAAAAATAACCCATGCTAAGTACGCTTTGCCGGGCCGGTAATTGAGCTTTATGGTTCGATTACCGGCCCGTTTTATTTATGGGGAATACTTTTTCGTGCGGGGTCGCAGGTGCAAAGTGAAAATTGCCAAAAGCAAGCCAATTATTCCGTTCTTTTCCCTTTGTGCTTTAAACCTTTACTTTGCATCTGCGACCCCGCCTGATTAGTCAATGAGTCAGACACTCAGCTAGCCGATAGTTCAGCGTTTAAAAGTCGCCATCATCCCCATGAAACCCAATTATTCCTACGAAGACATTCTTGCACTTGATTTTCCTCCGGTTATCGTCTATGCTGCGCCGTTGTTGATATTTTTTGCCGTACTGGAGTGGTATTTGCGGCGGAGGGAATACCACCACCATCTGGAAGAGGCTCGGGGCGGTGTGTCTTCAGCGCTGGCCGAAAAGTATAAGTACGACGTGAAAGATGGTCTGGCGGGGGCCGGTGTTGGCTTAGGGTACCTGATTAGTACGGCCATGGTTAAAGCCCTCACTTTCGGCGTCATCCTGTACTTCTATAACCTGACGCCATTATACGTCCCGACGGCCTGGTGGAGCTTTATAGCCTGCTATATCGTCGTCGACTTTTGCCGCTATTGGGCCCACCGGATTGCGCATGAGCAGCGTTTTTGGTGGGCTACCCACGTAACGCATCACAGCTCAGAGCAATACAACCTGACCGTCACTTTTCGCCTCTCGTGGACGCAACACATCAAGGTCATTTTCTTTATTCCTGCAGCGCTGCTTGGCTTCGATCCCTTCGTGTTTTTTATTTGCATGCAGATTGGTGTTTTGTACCAATACTGGGTACACACTGAGCTGATCGGCAAGTTATGGGCGCCGATCGAGTACTTCTTTATCACGCCAAGCCACCATCGCGTCCATCACGGTTCTGAAGAGAAGTACCTGGACAAAAACTATGGTTCTTCGCTCGTTATCTGGGACCGAATGTTCGGAACCTTTTGCGCCGAGGAGGAACGCCCGCACTACGGTATTCTGAAGCCGGTAAACAGCTATAATCCGGTCTACCTTGTCTTTCATGAACACATCGACCTGGTGCGGGATATGCTGAAATATCGCCACCCAAAGGCCTGGTGGCGGATTCTGTTTCACGGTCCCGGACTTACGCTCGATAAGGAGAAATACTACGGGTTTTATAAGCAGCAGGGCGGGACCGCAGGTGCAGGAAATCTGGACCAGGGAGCAGTGAGGGAGGAGACACCTGGAAACGTGGTGGTGTAGTAAGGAAGCGGCGGTTTTTGTCAACCATTAATGGTCGACTGTGCAGGAGTTGATGAACGATGATCGTGAGCTCCAAGCTGGCCTGTCAACTAATCCGCAACTGACTAATAAAGCGCAGTCTACCATCCGATATGAAACAAAGCATCCCCCTGGCTGACCACCGCACTATTGGTGTGCCCGATGATGAAGCCGTCCCGGGGAGAAAGTAGTCGCTTGTTTGCTTTGCGAGACTTTGGGTCGGCAATGAAACCGATGGGCTCTCCTTTTCTTACGAAGAATCCGGATTTTTTGGTCCACTGAAAGAGGCCGGCCCTGCCGGCCCGAATCCATGCGCTGTGATTCACAATTATGGCCGGCTTATTATTTTCTTCCGGTCTTTGGGTCAGCATTTTCTGATCAAAAAGTAAGCGTTTAATTCCGGCGACGCCGACGTCGATACTGTGGGCATCATACCGTAGATTTTCACCGCCTTCGAAGGTGAGTACCGGTAATTGGTGATTTTTGTAAGTTGTTCTGCGCAGCGATTTAGCTGGTGCCCGGTTGGCAAATATTAGAGGGGGAGCAAAGGCCTTTGCGGCAATGGCTGCTTTTTCATCCTCCGTATTGTAACGTATTTGTGGGAAATTATAGGTGCCCCGGCCACCGGTGTGGAAATCTACCGCAAGGTCAACGTGTGGCAGAATGTTCCGGCTTAAACCATTGGCGATCCGGCTGGCCAGTGAACCCGTGCTGGTGCCCGGAAAACTGCGGTTGACGTCCTTACCGTCGGGAACGTCCCGACTGAAGTTGTTGAATCCGTACACATTCAGCAACGGAATGGCAATAACCGTACCCGTTTCTATTTTTTCGAAGATCTTTTGCTCAATGCATCTCCGGACAATCTCCACCCCGTTTATTTCATCGCCATGCACTCCGGCAAGGAACAATACAACCGGCCCTGGCTGATAAGCACGGAAAACCCTGGCACTTATGGAGACCTGGTTGCCACTGGGTAGTTGGCCAGCGACTACTTCAACAGAACCACTTTGGCCGGGATAAAACTCGCCATTGGCAATGGTCATTGGTTGGATATCGTTCATGAAATCAGCTGTTTTTTCTTGTGTGCTTTAGCTACGGCATAATCAATAATGGCACCGGCAATGTCTACTCTGGTCGCCTTTTCAATACCTTCCAGCCCGGGGCTGGCGTTAACCTCCATTAGCAATGGCCCGCGGTCACTAGGCAGCAGATCAACCCCGGCCACTTCTACACCGACAATGGCGGCAGCACGAAGCGCAAGTGCTTCGTCTTCGGGGCTAAGGGTGACCGCACGAGCCGTTGCGCCCCGGTGCATGTTGGCCCGAAACTCGCCTTCCCCTGCTTTACGCTCCATAGCCGCCACTACTTTTCCTCCTACTACCAGCGCACGGACATCACGTCCGTCGCTCTCCTCCACAAATTCTTGTAAGATGACCCGATCCTGAATCCGAAGGAAGCCCTCCGCAATCCGTTCAAGCTGGTAGGGGGTATTAGCGAGCGCAACCCCAACGCCATGGGTGCTTTCCAGCAGTTTCACGACGATAGGGTAGTTGGCCATGGCCCGGCCGGCCATACGTACCTCCCCCAGGGTGAAACAAAGGACAGTTCGGGGCACGGCAACGCCGTGACTAGCCAATACCTGTAACGAGGACATCTTATCCCGCGCCAGCATTAAGCCCTCCGCATTCATGGTGTGAGGTACGCCCAGTACGTCCAGTTGTCGGATGATAGCTACTCCCCGACTGGTAATATTCGCGCCAATCCGTGGAATGGCCACCCGTGGTGGCTCCCAAGGCTGCCCATTTAGAAGAAGGGCTGTCTTACTACCATGCAGTGAGGGGCTGCACAGGCCATGGTCCGTGACTTCGATAAAATGTCCGCGTTCCTTGCCAGCTGCAACGAGTCGTTGTGTGCTGTAGAGGAAGGGCCCTCTGGAGAAGATGGTGATGCGCATAGGGTAGAGTAGTTCGGTATTGGCGGCAAGGTAAGTAATGTGGTGAAGTTGGGGGCAGTCTTCGAAATAATGGATGGTATAAGATCCCCAAACCGTGATGTTTTGGGGTACAGTTGACCTGAGTTCAACAGCGTTTGCCGGCACTTAGCGCCACGTAATTTCCCGAACTACTTCGTGATGGCTATATCTCAAGTAGGAGTGCCTGAAATCTACCGTCAAAGACTACCCCGAGGGCGCTGGCCGCGATGGCTGGTTTAAAGTTTATCAAAATGTACGGAACGACTGGACCTGGGACGCCAAGACAAATGACAACGATCCCTACCTTATCTATGTCCGGTACGATACAGTGGGAGATTATCGTGTGCAAATCGCCGGTCGTTCCAAACATCATGCAATCGATCGTGTCGTACTTTATCACTCCGACGTAAGTTCCCCTAGTGCCCTGCGTCTTAGTCGTCCGGTTTCTGAATACATCAATCCGCCGGTATCAGTAACTGATCTTGCCGTAGAACGATTAAAAGTTAGCCCTAACCCAGTCACTACGGAAGTTTCGGTTCAACTACCGTCAGATATCACCACGGGCACTTACGAGGTAAGGATCGTCGGCTCTGACGGAAGAGAGTTTGGCCGACAGCCTTACCGGCTTTCTCCGGGAGGGACGTTGCAAATGCCCGTAGCAAAGCTACCCGCCGGTCATTACATGTTTCATTTTTCAGTACCCGGTAAACATTATACCGGCCGGTTTATCAGGTAGTCGTCTTACCTTTCGGGTTCAAACTCTGCTATGCGAAAATTGCTTTGGACCCTGGCCATACTCATCATTATTTACCTTGGCGTAACCTGGTTTTTTAGTGGGTTAATTCTTCATACGCCTGACCGTGACTACGCCACCGTCTTACAAATGAATAAGGACCGATGGGGGCTGGACCTGGATAGCTTACAGGCAACCTTACCTTCCAAAGAGGAGATAAGCTTCGAAAGCCCCGTTGATGGAATCACGCTAAATGGTTGGTTGTACCGACCAGACAGTGCTCAGTGTGGTGTGGTTATGGCCCACGGATACAGTGTTAACCGCGCCAATATGCTAAAGTATGCGCCCATCTTCGATAGCTGCCGCTGTGCGCTGCTGCTGTACGATCATCGGGGGCACGGCACTTCCAGCCCGGAATCTTTTGGCACCGGAGGATTTCATGAAGCTAGTGACTTTCTGGCCGCTAACGATTTTCTACTGGAACAATCGGGTCTTTCACAAGACCAGATCGGCTGGCTTGGGGAGAGCTGGGGAGGAGCCACCGTCCTGCTGGCCGCCGGCCGGGAAGGTGCCGCGCAACCAGCCTGGGTTATTTCTGAGAGCTCCTTTGCTAATTGGGAAAGCGCAATAATGGAACGTGGCATAAAAGACTACGGAAATGGGCTTAATGCGCTCACGCCCGGTGCCTTTACGTGGGCTGAATTCCGGGCCGGAGTAGTTTTTGATCAAGTTAGTCCTTTACTCGCGGCACCAAAAATTAAAGTTCCCGTATTGCTCCTTCACTCTGCCGCAGACACCCTCACTTACCCCGTACAATTCGATCAACTTGTAGCAGCGTTCAATCCGGCAATTCTTACCGCCCGTAAACTGGATTGGGGGGCGTGGCATGCACACAACATCATTTGGCGCAGGCAGGAATACACAGATATGGTTCTTGATTTTATTGGTGACTGGAAGTGAATTTGAGGAATAGCCACTTTGGCTGATTTCTTCCTCTGTTTTTTTCAAGATGGGCAAGCGCAGCTTCACTACGACAAATGCGGTGGCTCACTTAGCCCTTTTCCCAATCAAACATTGACTACATTCAGCCAGAGAAACAACCCATTGTTATGCTGAATCAACGAATAGAATCCGTTGACATCTTGCGGGGCATTACGATTGCCGCCATGATGTTGGTCAATAACCCAGGTAGCTGGGGTAGTGTCTATGACCCCTTATTACATGCAGATTGGCATGGTTATACACCAACGGACCTGGTGTTCCCTTTCTTTCTCTTTATTGTGGGCTGTTCGATTGCCTTTGCTTACCGTGGTAAAAAAGCTACGGGAAAGACCTATCAAAAGATCAGCATCAGGGCACTGAAACTGATTGGCCTGGGTATCTTTTTGGGCGCATTTACCCTAACTTTTCCCTTTTTTAAGGAATGGGAAAGCATTCGGTTACCCGGCGTGTTGCAACGGATCGGCCTGGCGTTTTTCTTTGCTGCCATCATTGCGTTGAACGCTAATTGGAAAGTCATCATCGGGGTCACGGCAGCTTTATTACTAGGCTATTGGGGCATTATGGGCTTTCTACCGCTCCCTGATGGTAGTGCTCCGACTTACGAGCGGGCTGCGAACAACTGGGCAATGTATTTCGATAAAGCCATCCTCGGCAGCCATACCTGGAAACCAGACTACGATCCTGAAGGTTTGCTAAGTACCCTGCCAAGTATTGCCACGGCATTATTGGGGGTATTGGCCGGAAGGTTGCTTATCTCCAGCCGCGCCGACAAATTGATAATATTGGGTATTGGAGGAATCGTCCTCCTTATTGCAGGTCACCTTTGGGGGTTAACTTTTCCCATCAATAAAGCCCTTTGGACCAGTAGCTTTGTATTGGTGACCGCCGGATGGGCCTGCATTTCGCTGTGGGTAATCAGTTACTTCAAGGACTTTCGTAATGCCAGGTTTGGAGACATTTTCAAGCGGGTGGGCGCCAATGCACTTATCCTGTATTTCCTGTCCAGCTTCATCGCTAAGATATTTGGCATGACGGGCCTCCATGAATGGTTATACGAGCACCTATATGTCCACGATTTTATACCGGCGAAGCTGAGTAGCTTGCTCTACGGCTTATCCGTTGCCGGGTTTTATGTATTGCTTGGGCTCTTCCTTTGGAAGCGGAAGATATTTATCAAGGTATAAGCAGCTAAAATCCAGAAACCAGGGAAGTAGTTACCAGTTCTCTAGCTTCTGGTTACGAAATAAGGGCGCGGCCGCAGGTGCAATGAGAAGGTTTAAGGAGCAAGGTCAGCTAAGGGCTGATTCCCTTCTACTTTATGTATTCCTTCCCTTTAGTGCATCAACCTTCCAAAAGAAGTTATGCGCCCTCTGTTGATCCTGTTTTATACCGCCCTAAGTCTATCTCTTTTCGCCCAATCTACCTTTAGTGGCTGTGTCACCGACGAGTTGGATGAGCCGTTGATCGGTGCTGCCATTAGTCATGGTGCCGCAGGAACGGTTACGGATGTTGATGGCTGTTTTTCCCTGGAAGCAAGCGGTGACTCGGTATTGCTAAAGTTGTCCTACACGGGATACGTCGAGCAAAAGGTGATGGTTTATGCAGGTAAATCGCTGACTATCCAGATGGTGAATAAGACTGAACTTCTGGAGGAAGTGGTGGTGACCGAGTATCGTGTTCCACTTGTTGAAATGGACCGTACGACCACTGGTTATACGGTTACAGATGAAGTACCCGGGCCATTGCCGGCATACAGCACAAGCAGAAAAAGAGAACATGCAAGTGCCTCTCCTGGCAGAAGTGAATCAGCTTTTGCTGATGAAGCTCCTGGTGCCTCAGCCGCCCAAGCAGCTGGCCAACTCACCGCCGGCGAATCTAACGATTTCGGAAAATGGGACCTTTGGGAAGACATCAGTAAAGAAGACCTGGCCGAGTTTCGGGACATCTGGCAGCTGTACCCCGACAATCGGTACGCCGTTCAATTAACCTATCCTGGTGGCAGCCCTGCTGTTGATGTTGAGGTAGAATTGCGAGATGGGCAAGGGGGAATCGTCTGGGCAGCCAGAACAGATAATCAGGGGCGGTCAGAGCTCTGGCGGGGCATGATGAACCCCAAAGCGAACGAGCAGGCACAACTGCAATTGGTGGCCTCTGTTTTTGGAAAGGAATACGCATTGCCCACTAGCCATCACTTTAAAATGGGACTAAATACGCTCGAGCTGCCAGTTCCTTGTGAGCGGCGCACGGAAGTTGATATTGCCTTCGTCGTAGACGCAACGGGAAGCATGGGAGATGAGATCAGCTACCTGAGTAGTGAGCTCTCCGATGTGATATTGAGGACGCAAGCCAACTTAAAAGATGCTGACCTCCGAACGGCAGCTGTTTTTTATCGGGACAGTACAGATGCCTATGTGACCCAGCACCAGCAGTTTGCCAGTGATTATGCGGAGACAGTAGCTTACGTCAATAAACAAACCCATGGCGGTGGCGGCGATCATCCCGAAGCAGTTGACGCAGCTCTTGAAACCGCCCTTATTCAATTGGAATGGCGGGAGACCGCTGCCTCCAGGTTGTTGTTTTTGGTGCTTGATGCGCCGCCCCACCAAGACGCCGATAATGTCAATCGACTGCAGGAAATGACGGCGCTGGCCGCGAAACAGGGTGTTCGGATTATACCGATCGTGTGTTCAGGGATGACCAAAGATGGAGAGTACTTGCTTCGCTCTATTGCCCTGGGAACAAACGGAACCTATGTTTTCCTCACTGACGATAGCGGAATTGGCGGCACCCACCTCAAACCCACTACCGACAGCTACGACGTGGAGAAGTTGAACGATCTGATGGTGCGGGTGATCCGCCAGTTTAGTGAGACGCAGGAATGTGGAGCTGAGATAAACGAAAATAGCTTGGTAAAGGCCGACCAGACTAAAGTGGAAATCAAATTTCGTGCCTATCCAAACCCCACCAGTGGACCGGTCACGGTCAAACTTCCCGAGAGCAGTGGAGAGGTATTTGTATTGGATATGCTGGGGAAGTTGCTCCGGAGAATTCCGATCAACGCGCGTAAGCAGACCATTGATCTCGGAGGGCTGGCCAGCGGAACTTATTTGTTGCGGTACGAGGACGGCGACAAACTAGGTGCGCAAAGGATTGTGTTGACCCGGTAGTATTAAGGAAAATGTAAGCCAGCAGGCTTTATTCAAATTGTTTTGTTAAAAGAGGGGTATCCCCTGCGGTTTTGGGTGCTTTTAGGTGTCACTTGTTTGAAAGCGAATTCTTATACCTATAAATACCCAACATCATGTACACCATTAACCCTACTCGGGCCATTTTTGTGGCCCTGTTTTTCACCCTGTTTTCTACCGCAAGCCTATTTGCTCAAAATTGTGCTCATCCGGATTACTCCTCCCTGGAAGAGCTTTACAACGCTACCGGAGGAGACGATTGGGCCAACAATAATGGTTGGCTCACCAGCTGCGAGCCATGTACCTGGGCTGGTATCGGCTGTGACGAAAATAACCGTGTCACCAGTATCATACTTCGTGGCAATGGCCTGACGGGGGCGCTACCTGTCGATATTGGTGATTTCGATCAACTACGTGTAATCAACCTGGCTTATAACGAAGTGGCCGGTGAATTGCCAGCCTCCTTGTTTACTATTGCGTCCCTCCGTGACATCAATTTTAGTGGCAACCGGTTTTCCGGAACCCTGCCTGCTACCATTGGCGAGCAGCCACTCCTGGAGAACCTCCGCCTGAATAATAACCAGCTGGCGGGAACATTGCCGGAAGCACTTTCTACCTTCTCCCAGATGAAAATCCTGACGCTGAATAACAATGGCTTCACGGGGTCGGTGCCTGCAGGCTTAGGTGACCTTGCCTTTCTCTTTAACCTGGACGTAAGCCAAAACAACCTGTCCGGTTGTTTCCCTCAAGACCTGGAGAACCTCTGCGGTAACGCCAGAATGCGTTTTGGTGGAAATTCATCGCTGTCCTGGTCCGGTGATTTTGCGACCTTTTGCTCCAGCGGATTCGCTACTGAACAGGTAGGAGCTCCCTGTGATGACGGTATCCCGGAAACGGAAGGTGACGTAATCACCTTTGATTGTGGTTGTAGTGGAGAATTAAATCCCAATGGATTTACGGGTGCCGGACTGGAAAGCATTTATGAACCGGATGTAGCTGAGCGGGATGAGCAAATCCGAACACGCCCTGGCTTAGGCCGCGTTCTACCGTCGTTCCGCCAGGAAATTACTCAACTTACTGTATTTCCTAATCCAGTGGTTGGCGATAACCTTTCGGTTCGTTTACCTCTAGGTTCACAAAACTCGCAGCTGCGACTTTTATCTTTAACGGGTCGCGTAATTATCAATACGACAATGGATGGACCAACAACTGAACTGCTGTTGCCTCGCCTTACTGCAGGCGTATACCTGCTGGAGTCAGTTACTAACGGTGAGCGCTCTGTTCAGCGGGTTGTTGTTCAATAACTTCGATTTGCTGCATGTTTTTAGTCTAAGGTTTTTTTTAACGCCATTAACCCTTTTTAAGGAGGTATTCTTCCACTGTCATCCCGGCAGCAGCGGCATCGGCTTCCAGTTTGGCGTCACGTTTATCGTGCTTAAGTACTCGCTTACGGCTTTTGAAGGGGACGTAGCGGTAAGGCTTGTCCTGGAAGTCGGTGGCAAGGGAATCAATCGAGCGAGTGGCTTCGTTGAGTTGGATGTACATTTTATCGTCACTAAGCAGCTTGCCCAATGTGCCCTTTCCGGAGTTAACGTCCTGCATAAGGGTATTCACCCCACCTACAGCTTTATCGGCCCGACTTAAGGTTCCCTGAAGGCTTTTAATGGTAGTATTAACTTCAGTCATGGTCTCCTCCAGATCAATTTTACTCAGGCCCTCGGAGAATCCTTCTGCATTGTCGATCATCCCGGCAATAGATTCCTGCTTAGCGGCCAGAGTATTGGTCAATGCAGCGAGGTTTTCCATGGTGGTATTGATCTCTCCGGCATTAGCATCAAGAATACGCTGGAGGCGTGCGGTACTGGCCTTCAGATTTTCCATTGTTATTGCCAGGTCGTTAGTAGACCGTGCAATGGGATTGTCGCTTTCGGGACTGAAGAGTTCATGCATAAGGCTATCCATGGTACTCTTGAGTGTTTCTTTTGCGGCGTCAACGGGGCTGACCTCATCATTGTCGCCAGTACCACCAGTAAAGGAGGCTAAGAGGCTTAGCACCCGTCCCTCCAATTCAGTTCCTTCTTCTGCGCAGTCGCCATCACCGAAACAAGGTTGGTCATAAGAAAGAATTACCGCTTTCTGCCCCATCACACTAACAGTGGCAATCAGGGCTTTGGTGTTTTTTGGAATGTTGATACCTTTCTTAATGTCGAATGTGACCTTGGCTTTACTATCCTGTTGGTTCAACTCTATGCCATTGACGGAGCCGACGGAAACTCCACTAATGGTCACTGGCGTGCCCACCGTTAGCCCATCAACGCTGTCATAAATAGAGTAGTAGTAAGTTGAACTAGACAAAAGATTGCTGCCCTGAATGAACTTATAACCCCAGAACGCAAGGGCAATGGCCACAATGGCGAGGATTCCGATTTTAACTTCGTAACGCATAAAGGGGCTGTATGGTAAATGAGGTAGCGACTTGATTTTGCCCGGCAGACAAATGTTAAGGAGGCTCAACCGGGATGGGCCGCAAAAGTACGGTGCTGTAACGTGACGGAGGGGCTCTTGGTTTGATCTTTAATCGGGGGGATGGTTTTTACTTCGTTTGCTTTCAACAATATGCCTTGCACCTGCGGCCGCGGCCAAAATTCCTAAACCCTCTTTCGTCCCAACCGTTATGAACCCATAAGTTTCATTGAAAATCTTTTCCACTATGCGTTCATTTTTCGGTTTCCTGATTTGTGCGGCCATTTTATTGCTCGCAATTGCCTGCGGGAAAACTGAAAACGTTCAGGGCCACAGCTTGTATGACCAGCATTGCGCCAGCTGTCATTTCGAAGAAGGAACTGGTTTACGCCAGCTGATGCCGCCACTCGCAGGCTCCGATTACCTGCGCGACCAACAAAAAGAAGTGGTGCGATCAATTCGTTACGGCCTGGCTGGGCCCATCCAGGTTAACGGCATTACTTATAACGAGGTTATGCCAGGTAACAAGGAACTTTCAGAGTTCCAGATCGTAAATATTGTAAATTATATCAACCAGGCCTGGGGGAATGATTACGGCAGAATATCGGTAGAGGACACCCGTCGATGGTTAGCAGAATAAATCAGATGGCTCCCATTGAAGATCAACTTCGTTCTTCGGTGGTACCATCAGGGTAGCGAGCAAACCGCCCACGATCGCGATCGTGGACATGCTCTTCTGATGGCCACGGCCAGCCACCAAATTGTGTTTTCCGGTATTCCGCAAAAGCCAGGGCAATTTCTTCTTGGGTGTTCATTACAAATGGACCATGCTGAACAACTGGCTCGTTAATTGGCCGGGCCTGTAATAATAGCATGGACACTGGCTCTTTTCCGGCGACCAGCGGGATTTCAGCGCCGCTGTCGACCTGAATAGCGTGGTAATTAGCCACTGATTGATCGGCGGCCTGCAATCGATCTCCGTTATACATGTAGAGGGCACGGTTGATGCCCGCAGCGGTTGCTGGTAAGGTCCACGACCCTCCTGGCTCCATGTTGATGATCCATACCGCAAGATGATTATTGGCATCAGCAGCCCAGGAGTGCGGAGGTGGGGCAAGTGAAGGAGTATCACCTAAGTCTCCGGCAATAATTTTTACGGTCGTTACTTTTCCCGCAGCATCCGGAAGCTTAACGACTGGAATGTCTTCTGACCAGAGCATCTTGTAGTTGGGAGAAACCATTTTGTTCTTCCGTGGGAGGTTGAGCCATATCTGGAACAGTTCCAGGGTATTGCCCTCCTTCTCATTGATAAGCGGGAACATTTCTGCGTGTAGTACGCCTTTTCCGGCGGTCATCCACTGAACGTCTCCTTTGCCAAATCTTCCGGTAGCGCCGAGGGAATCCGTATGGTCTGCATAACCTTGCTCCACCACGGTGATGGTTTCGAAACCCCGATGCGGGTGGTGAGGAAATCCCGGGACGGTTTGCCCATGATACATACTCCAACCATCCTTACCTCCAAAATCCTGACCCATGCGGCGACCCGCTGTTCCCGGCAACGGTCCGAGCTGTTCATTGCCCTCCGGATAAAGATCGTGGTGGTGTACACTAAATAAAAAGGGATCGAGGGTTTGCCAGGTAGGGCCTAAGGGAGAAATAGCCAGGATAGGATCAGACATAATCGGAGTACTTTGAATTGCATAATTCCCTTGTCCTCAACGGAAAGCAGGGCGATGATAAATTAACGTAGGTACATCAAAATGGTTCTTTCTATTTAGCGGCTTCCCGACTGGGTGTTAATCTGTACCGATAGGCAGCCTTGGGAGTTGGTAAAATTCGTACTTTGGCGGGACCAAACGGCGCAGCTTTCCTACGCCGTAACCTAAACCAGCGGCGGCTTACCTATGAAGAACCGTTTATTCGTACTACTTACCTCCCTTTTCTGTTGTGCTTCTGCCTTGTTTGCACAAGTCCCAGACGTTGCTATCCTGAACCCTGATACCGTTAACATTTGCCGTGGAGATACCCTGCAATTGCTTACCACGGATAATGGAAGCGGTGCTGTTATCACCTGGCAGACCACCAATGGATTTTTGGACGCGGCAACAACACCTAACCCTCGCGCAATCCCTGATTTCTCCCGCTACTACGTCGTAGCTGCCGGAAATACCCTGGATTCTATCTATGTCGACGTTGATGTATTTGTTGTTCCTCAGCTGATTAACGATACCCTGGTCTGCCAGGGCTATCCATTATTGTTGATTACCGACTCTGTAAATAACAGGGGGAATACCCTTTATGACTGGAGCCCCGGCCGTTTCCTCGATGATTCCACGGACGTTAACGCCGTCTACATTTCACAATCAGCTATTGATACCGTTTTTACGCTTGTCTCCACTGCGGCGAACGGTGCTTGTGCAGATACCCAAATGGTCCGGGTAGAGATTATCCGGAGCGATTTGAGCATCTTTGGCGAAGACTCCATTTTCCGATGTCTCGGTGATGAAGTACAGGTTCTTGAAGTCTCGGCTGATCCCTCTGCGGGGGCCAGCCCAACCTGGTTCCCTACTACGGGCGCTGTAGGGAATTCAGACGGGTTCACCTTTCGGGTCAATCCAATGGAAAACACCACTTACTACGTTGAAGATGTCCTGAACGGATGCTACCAGATCGACTCCGTATACGTGCGTATCGATTCTCTTCCCGACATGACGCTTACCGTGGACCCAATGAAGGATCCTTACTGCCAGGGAGATACCTTTTTTATCAGATCCCCCACTTATGACGCTGGAGATTATCAACTGATTACCCACGACTGGACCGTGGCTCCGGGTATCGCAAGCCCAAATGAATTGTACAATGCGGTGTTTTTTGCCAGCGATTCAGCTTTGGTCACCCGGGTAACGGAAAACGGTGGTTGTTCTCAGACCGATACGGTACAAATCAACGTGATAAAGCCACCAATTCTCATTTTTGACCCTGATCCGGCCATGGTCTGCCCGGGCGAAGAATTACAAATCAACGTTACTTTCGGAGACGGTGGACCGCGCGGTGAACTTGAATGGGAAGACCCGAACAGTACGCTTAGCTGTACGGATTGTCTCGATCCCATCGCTACCGTTACCGAGCCTACTACTTATATGATTACCGTTACGGCGGAAGGCTCCAATTGTACGGAACCCAGTGAGTATACCATTGGTATCATTGAGGACCAACGCCCCGAACTCAATCCAGAAACGCTGATCTGCTCGGGTGACGCCGCCCGGGTGATCACCGGAGGTATTCGTTCGGATTACTCCTACCGAATTACCGGTGGTGGCATAGACTCTGCGGACCCCCAGGTGGAAGTAACTCCAATGGCTAATAACACGACCTACACAGTAGTAACTACTGGAGAGTGTGGCGAACTTACTGACCAGATTACCTTCCGATTTGCCGACGACTACACCCTGACCGCGACCGGACCGGAGTTCGTTTGTTCTGGCGAGGAGGCCCTGCTTACTGCTCAACTTAGTAATGACCGCTCAGGTAGATTCGTCTGGACGGTAGATGGTGAAGAAGTAGGCCAGGGTGTTCAGATCACTCAGAACCCTACGGAAGATATGACAACTTATGTGGTTACGTTTACTGATGACTTCGGTTGTGGTTCCGCGATGGCAGCGGTAACCGTTCGGGTCATTGAGGCAGACCTGGATCCGGTCATTGTAGCCACGATTGACGGCACCCCCATCACCGGTGCTGTTTTCAGCGGCAATAACGTTACCCTTACGGCAACAAATATTCCTGCTGGGTTGAATATCTCTTATTCCTGGTCGGGCAACCTGAGTCCTGCTACAGCTACAGGAGAAAGCATTGTTGTGAGCGTTCCGCCTCCGGGGCAAAGTGCGCCAAGTGAGCTTCGTTATACTTTATCGGTGACTACTGAGAATGGAAGTTGTGTCTTTACGGACGAAATCCGAATTGCCATCGAAGAGTCTACGTTCCGTATTCCGGAATTGATCACTCCGAATGGAGATGGAACCAATGATATCTTCCGGGTCTTCTACGGTGGTCAGATCACCGATTTTACCATGACGGTTTTCAACCGTTGGGGGCAGAAGATATTTACTTCCACAGACGTTGACGAAGGATGGGATGGGATGAAAAATGGTACGGCCCAAAACACCGATACTTACCTCTACATCGCCAAGTTCCGAATCAACGGTTCCGAGGTGGAACAGGAAGGGCAGTTTAGTTTGATCCGTTAAAGGGACCGGCTTTTCTGTGGCGAAAAAAATAGTTGATTTACCGTTTATAATAACGAAATCATCGAGATGGAGGACTTCACCCCGAACCTCCGTTCATTGATTCAGCAGGGTTAGACAATACCGTTTAAACATAAATCCACTGCCCATGAGATTCATCGTTCTTCTTCAACTCTGCTTATGGATAAGCTTCGTTGCTCATGGCCAGGATTTTACCACCGTTGGCCCGCTCTCAGTGGCGGATAACCTGATAACAACGGCCGATCTTAACGGAGATAGCTTTCCCGACGTCGTTTTCCTGAGAAGGAGCCCCACTCTGATAACCGACCAGCTCGTCAGGCTAATCAACAACGGAGAGGAAACACCAGGATTTACGGAAAGTGTCATCATTGCCTCTAACGAACTCAGGGGGAAACCCGTCGTTGCTGACTTTAATCAGGATGGATTCGTAGACATCATCTTCGCTGGAGGTGCTCAAACTTTACTGTTGTTTCAAGGATCAGCGAACGGAGAACTTACCGAAACGGCAAGCACCCTGCTTATGCCCAGCAGGATGGCCACCGCCGATTTAAACGGAGATGAGTTTCCCGATATAGTTGGCATCAGTGCTTCCGAAGACCTGTTTGTTGCTTACTTCAATACCGGCACCGGATTCATCCGGGATACGCTCTATAATTCAGGGGTGGAGCCAAGAGGCTTCGACGTAGTAGACATTGACGGCGACGGCGACAACGACGTCCTGTTCGGCACGGAGGACGATACGGAAGAATCTCTTGTGCTACTAATTAATGACGGTACCGGCAGCTTCACCTCGCAGATTATTGAAGACGCTTCCAGCACCGTCCGTCTGGTGAATGCCATCTCCTCCGGCGACCTGAACGGCGACGGCAAAAAGGACTTCGTCATCGTGGCTTCCAACAGTTGCTTCTCATACCTGCAGGGGGACAACCTAACCTTCACCCGAACGGAACAGCTGGCTGCTACTGATCTGCTTCGTAGCGTGGTTGTCGGCGACTTCAACCGTGACGGCAGCGATGATTTTGTGATTGGGGGAAACGCTTCCATTGGCATCAATTTATACCTGAATGATGCCATGGTTTCGCCCTCTTTTCAGGCTACTGAAGTGGGTTCAATACGCCCCGTATTTACCCTGTTTGCCGCCGATATGAATAGAGACAATGACCTGGATTTAGTTACCAGCAACGGCGATGTTTACGTCTTGGAAAATCAGATCGAGCAGGTTACTTCCGTCATTTCTGTAGGCCCTGTTTTGCAGGAAGTCCTGGTATTTCCCAATCCTGTAGGCGAAGATTATATTTTCCTGACGGGTGAGGTAATGGAAACAGCCAATGCCTACGAACTAATGAATATTTCCGGTAAACTAATTCGTAAGGGACGGCTTGACCGCTCCGGTAAGATCAGTATGCACGATGTCGCTCGCGGTAGCTACCTGATTCGACTTTTCGATGGGAATATCCTGACGGGAAGAGGGAAAGTTATAAAAAGGTAAAGACTTGCTTCGCAGGACTTCGTGCTCCCGGATGTGTAAAAGTGCGGGGCGAAGGTCCACATTTTAAAAATGTGTGTATACGGTGGCCCAAAGGGACGGCAACACAGTGAGTAGGGGTTACCGCAAGGCCTGCCTGTGAGGAGAAACCCTTCACCCTCTGCTTGGCTCCCCAAACCCTTCTCAGCATCCTGCGATCGCGCCAAATGGCTAAAAAAAGAAGCGGCCCCTAAAAGCTCAAAAGAACTCCGGGGCCACCTACTTAATACTTGATAGTTTACTAATGCGCTGGCACTGCCGGACGTAAGTTGAAGAACCTGAGATAACTGTCAGGATTCATCACTGTCTCTTTTTCAGAAATCAATTTGATGTCGATGTTTCGGTCCCGCGCCTTTTGAACGAAATCTTCAAGAATTTCAATCACGTCGTAATCCAGATACCTGGTTTTGGAAATATCCAGCTCGAGCATACTGTCTTCTGGCAGGTTATCAAGCTGCTTGAGGATTGCCCCCTTATTGAAGAAGGTTACTTCTTCCGCCAGGGTCATTTTGATCTGATGCCGACCATTACTCTTGTCTTCCATGTGCAGGAAGTGGGAGTTTTGGTAGCTTTTGTATAAGATAATCACAATGCCTACCATCATGCCAAGACTGATGCCAACGAGCAAATCCGTGAAGATGATGCCAACTACGGTGACAATGAAGGGAATAAATTGCTTTGGTCCTGTTTGGTAGATGGCTTTGAAAGTGCTTGGTTTTGCCAGTTTGAACCCTACGATGAGGAGTACTGCAGCCAGTACAGAAAGTGGGATCATGTTCAGCAGCCCAGGAATGAGGACAACTGAAATCAACAGCAGGAAACCATGGAAAATAGCGGAGACCTTGGTTTTTCCGCCCGACTGAATGTTCGCAGAACTGCGGACGATTACCTGGGTAATTGGTAAGCCACCGATCATGCCGGAAAGCACGTTGCCCGCTCCCTGAGCGAGAAGCTCCCGGTTAGTTGGGGTCACTCTCTTATCCGGATCAAGTTTGTCTGTGGCTTCAACACAAAGCAAGGTTTCGAGGCTCGCAACCAGAGCAATGGTGAAGGCAGTTACCCAGATGGCTGGATTGGTAATGGCACCAAAATTGGGTAGACTAAACTGGCCGAGAAAGGAGGAGAAATCTGTTGGCACAGGCACCTGTACCAAATGTTCGCTAGAGATGGCCAGCGTTTCGTGGCCTTTTGTTGTTACGTAGAAGAGTATACCCAGAGCAACCGCAACGAGTGGACCCTGAATAAGGGTGAATATTTTTCCTTTTTTACTCAGGACCTCACTCCAAAGAATCAGAATACCCAGGCTCAGAAAAGCAATTATGGTGGCACCAGGGCTGACGTTTCCAAAGACATTCATGATCTCAGAAAAGGTGTTCTCACCGTCAAACTGAAAGAAGGCAAGGTCACCTTCGGGATCTTTATCCCAGCCAAAGAAATGGGGAATTTGCTTCAGGATGATGATAATGCCAATACCTGTAAGCATCCCTTTGATCACTGATGAAGGGAAGTAATAACCAATGACACCAGCCTTGAGGACACCAAAAACTATTTGGATGACCCCCCCGAGAACTACGGCTAACAGAAAGTTTTCGTACCCCCCCAGGCTTCCAATGGCAGTTAGAACGATTGCTGCCAAACCAGCAGCAGGGCCGCTAACCCCAATATGGGATCCACTTAGGGCACCGACTAAGATGCCGCCGATGATTCCAGCGATGAGGCCGGAAAAAAGAGGAGCCCCACTTGCCAAGGCAATGCCAAGACATAAAGGCAGTGCGACGAAGAAAACTACAATACTAGCGGGTAAGTCATTCTTCCAATTGCCGAGCAATGATGGAGAATCAGATTTTTTTGACATGTTTTTCAAGTTGTTGGCGGCGTTATACTTGCCATAATGATAGTAAAACTATCAGTTTAATAGACAACAACCATGGCCGATTGTTCGGCATTCGGTTCAAAAATCTTTTAAATCCTGAATGGTTATTTCGCCTGGAGCAGGTTGTCGACCCAAAACCATAACATCTCCTCCAGGCTGTTGCTGATGTCTTCACCGTGGTGGATATCCGTTAATTTTGGTAAGTGCTCAGCAAAGTAGGGGTGGTTGTGCGCCATCTCGAAAAGATTAGTCGCTAAAGCATGTGGATAGGGGAAGTCCGGTTTGATTTCTAAGATGAGCACACTTATTTCGCTACTCAGGCTCTTATAGCCAAGAAAAAGCCCCTTATTGTTTTCCTGATCAACGGCTTTCGTGTGATAGGCCTTTGAGCCTTCGTTGATCACGACCTGATGTAGTAACCGTTCATCGATGTAGGGGACTTCAGGATTGGCTACAAAAGGCTTGGTCAAAGACTTGATGGCGGCACGTAATCGCTCAGCTGCGGTAGACTTGCCAGCAACTGCACGATTGACCAGGTGATGTACCCAGTCCCAGTACCAGCTTACCAAATACAGTAATAGCTGGTGCTTATTACTGAAATAACGATAAATGCTTGCTTCTGCTGAACCTAACTCGGCCGCGAGCTTTTTAAAGGTGAATGCCTCCAGACCCAACTGATCAAGTAGCTTGATGGACGTTTGGAGGATGCGGCGACCCAACTCAGTATCCTGAGGATCTCTGAGGGATAATTGTGGTGCGGGAAGAATTCTGACTTGAATGGCCATAAAGTATGAACGAAAGTAAAACTATTTTTGTTTAAAAGTATTACTATCAAGAATAGTACCTTTATCTCTCAAATGTATGAGTAATTTTAATACCCCACCACTACGAAAGTTTTTCGCTCTCCTGAAACCGGATCGAAAAGACATCGGCTATGTGTATTTGTATGCCGTACTGATTGGTGTTCTTGCCTTGGTTGGCCCGCTTGGTGTACAGGCCATCATCAATTTGATTGCAGGAGGGACGTTTAACGCTTCTTTGGTGGTCCTCGTGGCAATAGTCACCGGTGCCTCCGTTTTGGTCGGTGCGCTAAAGGTGATGCAATACGTGATCGCGGAAACTCTACAGCGGCGATTGTTTACCCGGACTGCTTTTGAGTTTGCTTATCGCCTGCCAAGAATAAAGCTCTCCGCATTTCAGGCGCACTATCCCCCGGAATTGGTGAACAGGTTCTTTGATATAGTGACGGTCCAGAAGGGGTTGCCAAAAATTTTATTGGATTTCAGCGGAGCAGTTATGCAGATCATTTTTGGCCTGGTGCTGGTTTCCCTATATCATCCTTTTTTCGCCATTTTTGGTGCAGTGTTAGCTATTTTGCTTTTTTTGATCATGTATCTGATTGCTCCTGCTGGACTGGATACCAGCCTGAAAGAGAGTAAGTACAAATACCGTGTAGCTGGTTGGTTGGAAGATATTGGCCGGGCAAGTAACACCTTTAAACTCGCTGGCGGTGAGCGACTCACCATGCGGCGTACGAACGACCTGCTAACCGGCTATCTGGGTGCACGGAAAGCGCATTTTCGAATTTTGCTGTTTCACTACGGTGGGTTGATTATTTTTCAGGCCCTGGTTACGGCCTTTTTCCTTTTGCTTGGCGGTAAATTGGTGATCGACAATCAAATCAACATCGGTCAGTTTGTGGCTGCGGAAATCGTTATTCTTCTCATCCTCAGTTCCGCGGAAAAACTCATTTTCTCTCTTGATGTAGTGTACGACACCCTTACCGGGGTGGAAAAAATCAGTAACGTGACCGATCTCAGGTTGGAGGAGGGTGGAGACCTTTCTTTCGATGCCGTCGATACTGGTAAAGGAATGACGGTTACTGCCACTGACCTGCAATTCACCTATCCTGAAACAGGAATGAAAGCCCTTCGAGGCGTGAACTTCCGGTTTGAGGCCAACGAACGAATCTGTATTGCTGGGTACAACAGATCTGGGCGCTCAACGCTGGTGCAGTGTTTGGCGGGCATGCATACGGACTATGAAGGGCTGCTGACATTTAATGAAACCCCAATGGGTAATCTTAAACTTAGTGAGCTGCGCAGAGTGATTGGGGATTACAGTCCGGAGGAAAGTATTATTCCTGGTAACCTGATTGACAACATCTGTCTGGGCCATCCTGATGTAGATTTTGCCCGGATACAGTGGGCCTTAGGAGTGGCGCAGCTTGCTGGCTGGGTGTCTGAACAAGACAAGGGATACGATTTTGAATTAGTCGCTGAAGGGTTAAACGTGCCTCGCTCAGTACGGGTAAGGTTACTGCTTGCCCGGGCTATTGTACGCAAGCCTCGTTTGCTGGTTCTTGGAAACCTGCTGGATCAGCTGGAGCCAATCATCAGAAAAAGAATCATGCAGGAACTTACGGACCGGCGACAGCCGTGGACGCTAGCCATCCTCAGCAACGATCCATTTGTCGCAAACGCATGTGACCGGGTGCTGTTGCTCAGGAAGGGAGAGATTTTGCTTGACGACAAGCCCTCCGTTGTTCTGAACGATCCTGCTACAAATGACATCTGGGTCGCATCCCGCCCTGATATATAGTCGGCTCTCCCTCCAACCTGTCAAATGACTTTTACGGTAAATTTTCAATCCCGTTCCCCGAAATAACTGTTTCAATGCTGAATTTATCTCCTCAATCTGTTCTGTCCGATGTACAAGGGATGGGCCTTTCCGCCCTCGAACAGGTAGACCTGCCTAATGGCCAGCGAATGTACCGTCGCTGGATGTTGGTCTTCATTGTCATGTCTCTGATCATAATATTCATGCCCTGGCGGCAGAACTTCCGGGCAAAAGGAACGGTGACGGCACTTGATGCGGCCGACCGACCTCAAAGTATCCACGCTACGCTGCCTGGCCGGGTAGAGGCCTGGTACGTTTTTGAAGGTGATACCGTAAGACGTGGAGACACTATTGCACGGGTCAGCGAGATCAAATCTGATTACTTTGACCCTGACTTGGTGGAACGTACCGGGGCTATCCGCGATGCTAAAACAAGTAGTGCCGAAGGCTACCGGGCGAAGGCCGCAGCATTGAGCCGGCAGATAGTATCGTTGGAACAGGAACGGGAACTGAAACTTAGGGAGTACCAGAATAAATATGAGCAAAGCCTGCTATACGTAACCACACTGGAAGCGGACCTTGTGCAGCAAATCGTGCAAGTCGATATTGCTGCCTATCAGGAGCGCCGGACGGATACGCTGAATGCCCGGGGCCTCAAATCACTGTCAGACCTGGAAACTAAACGATTGAAAACTCAGGAAGCTCTCGCTAAGAAAATAGCCATTGATAACAAGCTGGAACAGGCGAAAACGGAGATACAGCAAACCCGAATTGCCCTTGAGTCTGTGGGACCTACTTACCGGGGAAAGATTGCCAAAGCGGAGAGCGATCGTCAAAGTGCGCTTACTTCCTACTACGGTAGCGTGGGGGACGCAACGAAGCTCGCCAGCGAGGAGACTAACTATCGGATTCGTAGAGATTTCGCGCACATCATCGCTCCACAAGACGGTATCATCGGTAAAATACTAACTCCGGGTATCGGGGAAACGGTAAAGGAGGGAGAGGCCATCGTAACCATCCTGCCTAAGGGATTCCGGGCCGCCGTCGAGTTATTCGTTGATCCGTTCAACCTGCCACTGGTGCAGCAAGGGCAGGAGATCAGGTTCTTATTCGATGGCTGGCCAGCAGTTTTTTTCAGCGGTTGGCCAGGGCTTTCCTATGGCACTTTTAGTGGGGATGTAGTCGCCATTGACAACATTATCGACAGCAAAGGCCGCTACCGCGTCCTTGTTCGTCCATCCAAAGATGGTCGCCCCTGGCCCGAGGCACTGCGTCCGGGTTCCGGTGCAGAGGGCGTCGCGCTACTGGGCGAAGTCTCCGTTTGGTACGAGGTTTGGCGTCAACTTAACGCCTTCCCGCCAGACTATTATCAAAATGATCGCTACGTGAAAGAGTCTAAGGAAGGGGTTAAGTTTAAAGCACCAGCTAAAACGGTAATTAAGTAATCAGGATTCAGGCCTCAGGGTCCAGGTATAGTTATCAGTGTTCAAGTCTCTGAATCTCATAACGCTGAATCCTGAAACCTGAGAACTGGAACCATAAGACTCCTTCCCGAATACTGAACACTAATCAATGAAACCAATCTTTTTCCTTGCTTTCTTTGGCCTTCTCCTTGCACCTGCGGCCGCGCAAAATCTACCTTACGATCAGACGATTGATTGGGTACTGAACAATCACCCGCTTGCTGCTGCTGCTGACGCCGTAGAGCAAAGAGGTGCAGCGGAGCTGATGAAATTCCGTGGTGCCCTGGACCCTAAACTTAGTGTGAATTACGATCGCAAGGACTTTAAGGGGACAGAGTACTTCGACTACGGCGAAGCAGCCGTGGAGTGGCAAAGCCCATTCGCCGTTAAAGTGGCCGGTGGCTACCAGCGTGCAGAAGGAACTTACCTGAATGCTGAGCGAACCATCCCGTCTGCCGGGCAGGGCTATCTTGCCCTGAAGCTGCCCCTGCTTCGCGGCCTGATGACCGACGCCACCCGCATCGGCCTGAAACGCGGAGAGTTGGCGGTTGACCGGCAAAGAGCGCTGGCAGACGTTATACGAAACGAACTACGTTACGACCTGGCAGTTCGATACCTGCAGTGGACTTTCGCCGTCGAGGTGCTTGACCTGAATCGGGAAATGGAAACGACCATCGCTGAACGCCTGGCTAATTACCGCGTTTTGCTGCAACAGGGAGACAAGGCGGAGGTAGACACCCTCGAAGCTTCAGTTTATCTCGGGACACAACAACAGATGGTGCGGCAGGCAGAAATCGACCTGGTGTTGGCCCAGCAAGCAGTGGCTGAAATGTATTGGCCGATGACCGAAGGTGAAGTGCCGGTTACTTTACCCGCCGAATTTCTGGTGAACTTACCCGCGCCAGGCACGGTAGAAAGTCATCCGGAAATCCGGCAATTAGCGCTAAGTCTGGCCGATGCTTCATTGTCCCGTGACCTGAAGAGAGAACAACTGAAACCGGAGCTGAACCTAAGTTATTACCTGCTCGGCGATGGCTTCGCCCTGCCGGAAATGGATGCTAGTCCCTTCGCCGAAGCCTATAAGTTCGGCCTGACGGCGAGCTACCCCATACTCAACCGTAAAGCCCGTGCCGGTGCGCAACTCGGAGAATTGAAGGTCCTGGAATCCGAAGCAAAACTCGGCGCCAAAACCCAGGCATTATTTACAAAAGCCGGGGCCTATTACGGGGCTTCCCGGCAATACCTGCAGCAACTTAATTCCGGAGAGATTTTGGCAAATCAGGCCGCACAACTTTTGGCAGCAGAACGGGAACTGTATGACCTGGGGGAAAGCACCCAATTTGTTCTTAACCAACGGGAACAAGCACTGTTGAAGGCCCGGATGGACGTGGCTAAGTTACGGCTGTCCCGGGCTAAGGCAGTGGCTACTTATCGGTATTTACGGGCGGTTTGGTAAACAAGTTGTACGATTGCAGATTTCAGGAGTTGCAGGGGTAATATCCTCAGAATTCAACCTCATTAGACCCCGTAGTAAGGAACACTTCTTGCTTGGACGCTCCCGTGATCAGTTGAATGCTTCCCGGACCAAAAGCGTGAAGGGTAACAGCCGTTATTTTATTGTCTTTCCAGGAAATATCAACTTCATGCCCCGTGCGCGTCCGTACCCCCCGGAGTGTTCCTTCCGGCCACGCATCCGGCAGCGCCGGCAGCAGCCGGATCTCGTTGGGGCCAGACTGTACGATCATCTCCAGAATTGCCGCTGCACCGCCAAAATTGCCATCGATCTGGAAGGGTGGGTGCGCATCAAAAAGGTTGGGGTAGGTGCCGCCACCTTGTCCGCCGGTTTTGCCGGTAGGTTCCACGTAGCGAAGTAATTCCCGCAGCATCTTGTAGGCACGGTTGCCGTCCCACAATCTGGCCCACAGGTTGATTCGCCACCCCTTGGACCATCCGGTCGTCTCGTCTCCCTTTATCTCGAGAGTCTTACGGCTGGCAGCGGCTAGCTCCGGCGTCTTCTCCGGACTTAAATGATGCCCGGGGTGGAGCCCGAAAAGATGCGTTTGGTGGCGATGCCTGGGATCCTGGTCCTCCCAGTCGTGGTACCATTCCTGCAGGTGGCCGTTTTTGCTGATTTTGTAGGGCAAGAGGCGTTCCTGCGCGGCTTTGATCTGGCTTTGCAGCCCCGGATCCATGCCTAGAATTTCACCGGCGGCCAGGGTCTGGGCAAAATTCTCCCTAATGAAAGCCATGTCGGCGGACCCTCCGTACAGCGTTGAACCGGCGTAACCGTCGGAAGTGATGAATCTCGCTTCGGGGGAGGTGGATGGAGACGTGAGCAATTCTCCCTGTGGCCCTTCCGTCAGCCAATCCAGGCAAAAGCGGGTAGCGCCTTTCAGGATAGGGTAGGCCTTGGTTCGCAGGAATGCTTCATCGCGGGTGAAGAGGTAGTGCTCCCAGAGGTGGGTACTGAGCCAAACACCTCCCATGTTCCAGTTAGCCCAATTGGGATCTCCCTGGCCGAAATCGCCAACGGGGTTGCTCATTGCCCAGATATCTGAGTTGTGGCAGGCTACCCAGCCGTCGGTGCCATAAAAAGTACGGGCAGTTATCGCTCCGGTCCTGGCCACGTTTTCGATAAAGCCGAGCATGGGTTGGTGCATTTCTGACAGATTGGCGACTTCAGCTGGCCAATAGTTTTCTTCCGCGTTGATGTTGATGGTGTAGTTTGCGCTCCAGGGTGGTCGCAGGTAGGGATTCCAGATGCCTTGCAGGTTGGCGGGGACTTCGGGAGTACGGGAGCTCGAAATGAGCAGGTAGCGCCCGTATTGCAGATAGAGAATTTCGAGATTCTTGTCCTCCACACCCGTACCGTAGCGTTTCAGGCGTTCGTCAGTGGGAAGGTCAGGGGCGTTGGTGGGCCCGAGATCTAGCGAAAGGCGGCGAAAGAAGGACTGATGATCACGCAGGTGGTTTGTCCGTAGTTCGTGTACTGTCTTTTGGGCTGCTTGTTGGAGCTGTGTTTCGGCGATGCGCTTATGGTCCAGACCTTCGCGGGCAGGATCTTTATCAAAACCATTGAAGCTGGTGCTGATGGACACCAGAATGATGGCTTCGGTACCGCCAATGAACCGCATTTTTTCTTCTTCCACGGAGACGCGGCCATCGAAGCTTTTGATGCGGAACCGGCTGGTGAAACGGGTGCCGCGAGCGGGATCGAAACGGACGGCGTTTGGAATATCTCCCCGGTAACTTGGCTCGGCGTGGTAGGGGGCGTAGCCATTCACGGCCAGGTCGGTACTCAGCGGATCAAATGTATGAGGGAGCTGGCTGGTGAAGCCGAGATCAAAGCTGAGCGCGCCTGTTTGACTGGCTTTCAAGCGAATGACCATTACTTTGTCGGGATGCGAAACGAAATATTCCCGGCTAAAATCAACACCGGCAAGGGAATAGGTTTGCGTGACGATGGCCCGGTCTATGTCCAGGGAACGCCGGTAGTTACTGACGGCCTTTTTTTGGCGCGGCCGCGGGTGCAGGGGGTGTTGAAAGGCAAGGTGTAAAGTCCCCAAAGGTGCATAGCTTTGGGAAAAGCTGCCTTGCAGGCCCCGCTGCAGGGAATCTGCTAAACGATAGTTCTCCGCCTTCAATGCGGCCCTGATGGCGGGGAGGGCAGTGCGCGCGCCGGGGTTCATGTTGGGGTCAACCGGCTCGCCGGACCATAAGGTGGCGTCGTTGAGGAAAATGCTGTCGTTCTCCATTCCGCCGAAGACGGATGCACCGACTCGGCCATTACCCAATACCAGGGTCTCCTCGAAAGCTGTAGCCGGTTCGTCGAACCAAAGTTCGTGGGTTGATTGTGCCTTTAGTGCTGAGCAGATGGTTGAAATAAGGATTAGTAGGATGAACCTTGTTTGCATGGAAGGATAGGTGAGCGTGAGAAGAAAAGCTGAATTCAAGGTAAAAAATTATCGCGGGTAATTCTTTAGAATTGAATTGACGAAGAAACAGCGCTCCTTAATTTGGAGTATGGCGAACACAGATAGGTTTCCCTTGGCTATTAGACCGAAAGCTTCCACCCAGCTTCATTTGTCATTAAACGTATTGTTGTCCATATCTTCCCCTGATGAAACCGATCCTACTAACCCTGCTGCTATTTGCCCTCCTTTGCACCTGCGGCCGCGCCCAGGAAATGCGCTGGGAGATCAAGGAAGCCCAGACGAGTTGCAGAGGGTGAGTTAGTTGAAGTGTCGCTACCTAAATACTTGTGAAGGAGCCGGAGGTCCAGATCCGATTTATTTGTAGTTTGCAACCTGCAACCTGCAACCTGCAACCTGCAACCTGAAACCTGCAACCTGAATGACCACTCAACGCATCGGACTAATCCTAGGTCCCCTACTTTTTACCTTGCTGCTGCTCTTCTTCCGGCCTGCCGGCATGGAATTCACTGCGGTAGCCGTTCTGGCCACCACCCTTTGGATGGCGGTATGGTGGACCACCGAGGCAATTCCCATTGCCGTGACTTCCTTGCTGCCTGTCGTCCTTTTCCCCCTGACCGGCGTACTGGCAGCACCCGAAGCTACCGCTCCCTACGGCCATTATATTGTCTTCCTTTTTTTGGGAGGCTTCATGATCGCAATGGCCGTAGAGCGCTGGAACCTGCACCGACGCATCGCCCTGGCCACCATTAACCTGATCGGCTCCAACCTTCGGATGATCATTCTGGGTGCGATGGTCGCTACCGCCTTCCTGTCGATGTGGATATCGAATACCGCTACTTCCGTCATGATGCTGCCCATCGCTATGGCTATAGCGAAACAATTAGCGGATGATCCAACTACGACCAAGGATGAAAACGCCATTTTCGGCAAAGCCCTCATGCTGGCCATCGCCTATTCCGCTTCCATCGGCGGTATGGCTACTTTGATCGGCACACCGGTCAATGGCGTATTGTTGGGGCAGGTAGAAACGGTCTTTGGCATCGAAATCGGGTTCATGGACTGGTTCAAAATCGGCTTTCCGATCTCCATGGCTTTGTTAGTGATCTGCTGGTGGTACCTGACTCGCGTAGCCTTCAAATTCTCGGCAGAGGCCTTCTCCGGTGGACGTGCGGAGGTACGTCGTCTTCAGAAAGAGCAAGGAAAAATTACCCGCGAAGAAATTAAGGTTTTGGTCATTTTTACTCTTACTGCATTAGCCTGGATATTCCGCCAGTCAGTACTCTCCCCAATACTTCCCGGCATAAACGATACCGTCATCGCTATGGCAGGTGCCACAGCGTTGTTCCTTGTACCCGGCAGGGAAAAGGGGACCCAATTACTGACCTGGAAGCAGGCCGTGAAGTTGCCCTGGGGAGTAGTTTTGCTGTTAGGGGGAGGTTTTGCTCTTGCGGAGGGGTTCGATGCCAGTGGACTGAAGGAGTATATTGCCGAGAACCTCAGTGTGCCGGGAACCATCGGCTTGCTGGTAATTACGCTCATGGTAGTAGCTGCCGTCAATTTCCTGACCGAAATCACCAGTAATGTAGCGACCACATCAATGCTCTTGCCCGTATTAGCAGTAGCTGCCGGCCCACTAGGCGTTAGCGCCTCTTCCCTGATGGTGCCGGCCACGCTGGCGGCCACATGTGCTTTTATGCTGCCAGTAGCCACGCCACCTAATGCCGTTGTATTCGGCTCTGGCTACCTCACCATCCCCGATATGGCCAGGGCAGGTTTTCGTATGAACCTCATCTCAATTATGCTGATCAGCCTGGTTTGCTATTTCTTGCTGCCTTTTTTGTCAGCTTTTGCTTTTTAAGCTGATTTTATTTGCGTTGCAGGGCAGTCGCTTCGCGACTTGTTGCAGGGGTCGCTTCGCTCCCGTTGCAGTGCGCCTTCGGCGCGTTGCAGCTACCGTACCTGGCAGCTAGCTACGCTTGTCTGATATGAAATATGAGGCAAAGGCCTCTTGCAACCCTTTGCAACCGGAGCGAAGTGACCCTGCAACCCCTGCAACAAGGCGCGAAGCGACCCTGCAACCTGAGCAAAGCGCCCCTACTGCTTATTCAACCCCCAATCATACTCCCGAAATCCAATTGTTGTTCCTTCAGGAATCTGGGTAGCAGCATACTTATTAAGGTAATCCCGTAAATCGCCGAAATCTTCTGCATACCAGTCGAAAATTTTGGATACGGCGACTGTTTCACCGATGGTGTTATAGGCGGGATTTCGGATAAAGTTGCGGGCGCGTGACTCCATCAAGCCAGTCAGGTTACTTGGCGTAAAAGCCATGTTTGGGATCGGCGGGCAGGAGGCTGCCGCACAATTGACGGCAAAGTGGATGTTTGGGTCCTTGTATCGGGGCCGTAGAATGTCGTGTTCGATGTTGTTAAGACTGTAGGTCTTTTCACCCAGCTTAATCCATTTCACGTCCCAGGGCTTGCCGCCGTGCAGGTCCATAATGCTTTTGACGGGCCAGTTTTTCAAGATCATTTTAATGGTCGCAGCATTGTAGGCATTGATCCAGTAGGCCATTCCTTCCCGGCGGGTCCAGTCTGTTGTCGGAGCATTTTCTGCCAATTCGGCGAGGTAAGCATCGAGTCTGCTTTCGTCCTTTTTAAATGCAGCATAATTGACGTTTCCCGCTTTGTTTACGTGTTGCTGCAATAGAGTATTCCAGACGTCATGTGTGGGGACTTCAGGTTTATCGGGTATTGGCGCAGATGCCGTTTGTACAACTGGTTCACTGGAGGCTGGAGTTTTCGGATTAACTACCGGGGCTTCCGTTCGGGTAGCATCGGACGCTGGTTTACTTGGCGGGGCAGGTGAAACTTTAGGTTTTGAGGTAGGCGTCGGGTCCAATACCTCGGGCTCAGGCAGTTTCTTGTCCTGTATATGTTCAGGAGAGGCCTCGGCAGTTGCTTTTATTACATCCTTTTCCATCTCGTGTTCTTCAAGAATATCGAGCGCCGGTTCTGAACTGACGGCCTCCGGACTTTCGGAGGCAGAAGTAACCGTGTCTGCCGTCGGGCCTCCACAGGAGAAGAGCAGGGTGGCTAATAGTAAGGCATTTAGGGTGTAAGTCAGCATCTTAGTCATGTGTCTTGGTTTGGGAGATTCAGTTATATAACGCGAAGGAGTGATGAATATGTTTGAAACGATTCGTGTTCAAGTCGGATACCGTCAAAATCATTTCTGCAAATTTCTGCAACTCTTTCCGGCAAAATGCTTGTTCTTAATGTTCTTGCTGCATATCTTTGCGGCCGCTAACGGAGGAATGGCAGAGCGGTTTAATGCACCGGTCTTGAAAACCGACGTACTGAAAGGTACCGGGGGTTCGAATCCCTCTTCCTCCGCCAAACCATTAATTTGGGAAAGCCCGGCCATTTATGGCTGGGCTTTTGCATTTTAGGGTTCCTCTATTGAAGCCCTTTAAAAGTCCCTTCTGGTTTATTCGAGCCTGTATAGCGACAGGCCAACTAACCGAAAGGAGTCGTCCCGATCGCACTTTAGATAGAAGTAACCTGTCCCGGGATAGCTTCGATTGAACCTGACCTGGGGCAAAAAAAACAGCGGCTCCTAAGAAGGAGCCGCTGAAAAAAAACTTAAAGTCGATCATGCCGATGGGAAGAACCGGGAAGATTTGAGCAATGCTTAAAAGCCGACTTGGTCTGACTTTTCAATTACTCAGGTAGTCTCTTACCCGATTGATAATACAAATATAGGGAGCGAAAATTCGCCTGGCAAATGCTACATTCAAGCATCTTTGTAAGCTTTAAGCAGATGCGCATGAAATATTTTGCACGACTAATTCAGTACAAAAGCAAACAAAAATATTACTATGTTTCTATAAATCTTATAAGATAGGGCTAATAGAAATTTTATTTGGTATGATGAACTCGTGTAAGTGTTGGTATTTGTTATGCCCAACGCTGTTTCGAAGCTTAATTTAATAGCTGCGTCCGGATATTTAACGTTTACTTTACTTCAAATCGCCGTTCGAGCCGGTTTCCACTGTCGTCAACCACAGTGAGCAAGTGTTTTCCTACCGGAACCTCAATTGAGATGGTGTGAAATTCTTGTGTCTGGCCAATGAACTCATCATTAAGGTGCCAAAAAACCCTTGAAGAAGTGTTCCGATGCGCCAGTTCGAAAAAGAAGGGCTCTGTTTTTCCTTCCCAATTCTTCGAGGCACTGAGCACACCTTTTCTATACGGATAGATCAATTGCATTGGCTGATCAGCTGCAATGCCAGCTGCTTCTAAACAGTCTGGATGGAAGGGTGGGGGACTTACGTACTCCGGATGTCGTCGACCGTAATAGTAGGCTTGCCTGGCGGGTAGCTCGAACCATCCGTTGACGATGGGCTGTTCATCGGTACAGTTTTGCCTGATCTGCCATTTTTGATCGGCGGTGGTGAATATCCGCCGATGGAAGGGACATTGCCTTCCACGCTCCGCTTTAGCCGGCAGCCATTCCCTGCTTTCAGGGCATTCCGGCCCGGCGAGCATCCCGCTGATATCACAGGTACTGGTTTCTATCATGTCGTCAAATGGCTGCTCAAACCATAGCGGCGCCTCCGGCGCCCGGCCTTCTAAGGTCCGGAAAATCCGAAACAGCAGCGGAGCTGCTGCTCGTACGCCGACGAGCCCGGCCCGACCCTCCCCGTCTGCGTTTCCGGTCCATACGCTAACTACGTAAGCCGGCGTACAGCCCACCGCCCAGGCGTCTCTGAACCCAAAGCTGGTTCCGGTCTTCCAGGCAATACGCCGGTGTGAGCTGAACCGGTGAGCGACGCCGGTTTCGTCTGGCCTGGAAAGGGCAGTAAGTGCGTTCAGGGTCAGGTACCCGGCGCCGGCACCGATGGGGCCGGAAGCCCGTTGAATATTCATCAGCGGCGGTCGGTCTGGGGTGTCGGCCAGGAGTAAAGGCGCATCGAAGTCTGCTGCCGAATACTGCCCCTGCCGTTCATAAAAATACCGCTGTTGACGGGCCATGCCAAGAAACCAACCGTTGATTTCCTCCATGGTAATTTCCCCTCCGCCGAGGATGAGGGACAGGCCATAATGGTTAGGAGAGTTGGTCAGCTGCCGAAAGCCATAGTTTTTCAAAGCAGCATGAAATGGCGGCACACCATAATCCCGCAGTAAATAGACGAAAGGGATGTTCAAAGAACGGGCCAGAGCTTCTTTAGCGGGCACGGCTCCGTCATGGTCACGATAAAAGTTAGCGGGTTGAAAACTGTTGAAGTTTGTGGGGATGTCTGCCAGCAATTGTCGGGGAGCAAGGGTTCCATTTTCCAGTGCCAGCGCAAACAGCATGGGCTTCAATAAGCTGCCGGGGCTTCTCGCAGCAGTAATCAGGTCAACATCAGGCGCGAACGCAGGTGCAAGGTCAGGTGCATTACCAACGTAGGCGACCACTTTACCAGAGGCGACCTCCGTCACCATGGCGGCCACATTGTGTATCTGATTACCGGAAAGCAGGCCTTGGTGCCGACGGACCAATTCGGTAACTTCCATTTGCAATCCCGCTTCGAGGCTGCTACGGAAGCGTCCTGAAGGCGCGCCCTTGCGCAATCTCTCCAGGAGGTGATCTCCCCGCCTTGGAAGGGGGTGAGGAGCATCGGGAAGCGGCTCCAACTTGGAGAGCATCGCTTCTTCGTGGGAGAGGTGACCTGCTTTAACTAGATCGTCCAACAGCGCATCCCGTTTGGTGCGCAGCGCGCTGCGCGCGCGCCCTGGGTGGATCAGGGCCGGGCTATTGGGCAATACGGCCAGCGTTGCTGCTTCTGCCCAGGACAGCTCGGCGGGAGAACGAGCGTAGTAGCGCCGGGCAGCGGCTTCCACGCCAACTACATTGCCACCAAACGGTGCGTTGGCCAGCCAGAAACGGAGGATTTCCTCCTTTGAATACCTTAATTCGAGCCTGGTGGCCCAGGCTGCTTCCAACATTTTTTGCACCAGCGTTCGCGCCTTATTGCCCCGGGCCATACGCGCCACCTGCATCGTGATCGTAGAACCTCCGGAAACGATCTCTCCCGCCTGCCAATTATCCCGAATCGCTCTGGTGACACCTTTTATACTGATGCCCCAGTGCTGCCGGAAGGTCCGGTCCTCGTAGTTGACTACGGCAAGTTTCAACTTAGCAGAAATACTGTCTGCGGCCTGCATGCGCCACTGCCCGTCTGCCGCAATACGCGCACTTAGCAATTCACCCTCAGCACTAAGTAGCTCCGTGGCCAGCGGATCGTTGAACAGTGGGCGGGGCAGGCAGAAAAGCCACCAGGTAAATGCAAGTAGACTCAGAGTCAGCACCAGGGAACGCTTAGGGTTACCCCTTACATAATCCCTTAACCGACGCTTCCAGGTACTCATTATTCAATGAAATGATCCTCCATGGCACGTGTTTGCAAGCCTTTCCAGGCAGCTCGTGCCCGAGGCTGTAAAAACCAAATGCCAATTAAGTCCTTCGATAGGAGGGCCTTCTCCTGTTCGTAAGTTGTGATAGAAATCACGCGCAACTTCGATGATGATCAATAAGAAGAACGGTATCACAACCACAGTGACAATTAATTTCCATGCCTTGATTGTAAGTAACCGTTTCATCTTTTCTACAGCTTATAATTCGGCTCCAGGGTATGCCCCTGCACATCATAGAATTCCCGGATGATCTGGAGGACTTCGTCTGCAGAATCAACGACCGGGATAAGGTCCATATCGTCCATGGCGATGGTTTTTTCTTTTTCGGCCATCGTTTCGCGAATCCAGTCGATCATTCCAGCCCAGTATTCTTTACCGATCAGGACGACGGGTACCTTGGTGATCTTTCGGGTTTGGATAAGGGTGAGTACTTCGAATAATTCGTCCATAGTTCCAAATCCGCCAGGACAGCAGATGAAGGCCTGGGCGTATTTGACGAACATTACCTTCCGGACGAAAAAGTAGCGGAAGTCAATGTCTTTGTCTGCATCTACGTAAGGATTGCTGCTGGTCTCAAACGGAAGGTCGATGTTGAGGCCAATGCTGGCCCCTTTAGACAGGTGGGCGCCGCGGTTGCCAGCCTCCATAATGCCGGGGCCACCGCCCGTGATGACACCGTAGCCTTCTTCCACAAGCCGTTGACCAATCTCCGTAGCCAGCTTATAATACTTGTGGTCTGGCTTGGTCCTGGCAGATCCGAAGATCGAGACACAGGGGCCTACCCGATTCATTACTTCGTAGCCTTCCACGAATTCGCTGATGACTTTAAACATGGTCCAGCTGTCTTCACCTCGGACATTGCCATGCCAACTGCGTGGAGAGGCGGAAGAGAACTTTGAGGATTTACTCATACAAGGGGTTATTTTTTAAGGGGGCGACAAAGATAATTGAAGAAATCGGACAAAAAGACGAATGCCAGGCAACGGTTAGTGTCTTTACATCGTTCTTTCGAGCGAATATTCGCTGGTAATTTTAGCTGGCGTCTTTTTTTAGTGACTTACCCCCTCAGCCCTCGTCAAACCGAGCCCACAACAAAAAACCAAAATGACTGCAATTCAAGTTCCCGTTACCCGTTCTGCTAACCTGATGCATAACCTCAGCACTGAATTAAAAGTGCCAGGTCACAGGTTGCATTCTTTTATGCGACTCAAGGATGATTTTTTCCTTGACCCAATGGATATCGACCTGTTGGTCGCCAGTCTGGAAACTAAGCTGGAATACTACCTCACAGAAGAAGAAGCCGCTCAGATTGAGACGGTCGGTGATCTTCAGACCTTTTTCCTGCGCTAGGTCGCAGAATTCAGGGTTCAGTACTCAGAATTCAGTATTTAGATTTCAGTACGGAGGGTCCAGCACTGAAATCTAAATACTGAATTCTACTCCGCCTTTTTCATTTTAAAATCGAACTGGAACCCCTGGTACCTGCTACGTAAGTGCATGGTAGTATCGGTTAGTTCCTGGATGTTATAAGTCAGGGGTAATTTTACCCCTTCGGTTACAATCTCTTGATCGGCCCAGACGTAGGTTCCCTCGGTTTCATTACCAAGGAGGTTTGTTTTAAGCTTGCCGTCGACCATGAAGTCGAAATGCAGGCCGTCCAGCATCTCGGTCTCGGTGTTATTTCTAAGCGCCTGGACGAGTTCCCAGTGGCCTTCTACTGTTGCAGCATGCTGGCCCTGGTCATCAAAGCAGGAGGTAAGAAAAATGGTTGTAAATGTGAGGGCAACGAATAGTCTCATGTACTAGGTTTGGGCTTGGGGAGTTTGATCCGGGTAGAAAGGTAATGACTTACAACTGGATTAATGGATTATTCCGTAGCTGCAGCTCGCCGAAGGCGATCATTGATGGCCCTTCCAAGACCGGTTTCTGGTAGTAGTTCGGCGGCAACGAAAGGATAGTTGTGCGTTGCCATAAGACGTAAAAAGGTGAATAATTGTTGGGCAGCCTGAGCTAATTCTCCATTTGGACTTAGATCATAAGTGGTAATCAAACGTTTGTCGTCGTACGAGATTGCCTTACCCCCACGGCCAAAAACTATTCTGGCCGAGCCTGCGGGTATGGGCTGATCTTCTTCCAGACGCTCAAAAATTTCCAGATGATTGCCCGGAGAATAGTGCTTACTAAGCATCCCTGGCGCTTCTGGTTGGCTGCTGCTGTGTGTTTTGACGGCGAGGCGGTGTCCTAAAATCTCTTCGATCTGCTCAATGGGTAATCCCCCTTTTCTCAGGATCGTGGCTTCACCATTGGGGAAGGCTACGATGGTACTCTCCAGGCCGACCCTGCAGGGCCCTCCATCAAGAATGTAATCAACTCTCTCGCCCAGTTGATCCTTTACGTGTTGAGCGGTAGTTGGGCTGACAAAACCAAATGGATTGGCACTAGGAGCTGCTACTGGAAAATCTACTTTCGACAGCAGTTCCAGGGCGACAGGGTGGTCTGGCACCCTCAAGGCCACTGCCGGTAAGCCGGAAACGACCATGTCAGGAACGGATCTATGCTTAGGCAATACCATGGTCAGTGGTCCGGGCCAGAAGGCCTCGGCCAGCTTGAACGCTTCTTCAGAGATTTCACTGGCGTAGGCAAGAATCCGCTCCGGCGTACTTTGGTGAATGATCAGCGGATCGAAACTTGGCCGGTTCTTGGCGGTGAAGATCTTCAAAACGGCAGATTCATCAAGGGCATTAGCACCTAGACCGTAAACGGTTTCGGTGGGTATCGCCACCAGTTGGCCCGCCCGGAGGGCCTGGGCTGCGGTGTCGGTATCGGTGATGATAGAGGCTGACAATACTGTTAAGGACATCTAATGAGCCACAAAGGTAACTGCTGCAGGTGGCTTAAAAGTCACCTCCGTCACCACCTCCACCGTCGCCGCGACCGCCACGGTCACGCTGCGGCTTCAATTGCTGCAAACTGTACTGGAAACCAATATAGGCGATTCGGCTTTCCCGTTGAAACTGGCTTATAGTTGTAAGATTGCTTAGTTCGGTATCGAATCGGTATTTACGCGTGTTGAAAATATCGGTCACCCGAAGGGTAATGGCCGCTTTTTTATCAAGTATCTCCTTCCGGAACCCGATGTCGAAACTCTGAATGGTACCGATACGTCCCTGTGGGCGTACACCGGGGCTACGGTAGAAGTAAGTGAACTGTGCCTGGATATCAGCAGGAAGCTTATAACCACCCTGAATGTTTCCACTAAAGAGGTAGCCGTTAGCGTCAACGCTCTGGTCGTCGGCACGGCCGATGATCTCACTGCGGTAACCGTTGGCACTGGCCGTCAGCTCGAATTTTTTGCCAAACCGTAGGGTGTTGATGAGCTCGATACCGTAGTTACGGCCACGATCCAGGTTGCCGCGTGTGCTGAGGGTTACTCCCCCTTGCTGCGTTTCACTGATCCGGCTAATGATGTCGTTCAGCTGGCGGAAGTACAGACCGGCAGTAAGCGTACCCAACCCATGTCGTTGCTGAAGGTTGAACTCGAAACTGTTGATCAGTTCGGGGAGCAGGAAGGGATTTCCGCTCCGCAGATTGAAGGGGTCGCCACGGTCAACAAAAGGATTGAGGGCTCCGGCACGTGGGCGGTTAATCCGCCGGCTGTAACTCAACTGTAGTGTTGAATTTTCGTTTAGGGCATAGCCAAGGAACACACTGGGGTAGACCTTAAAGTAGTCGTTCTCAAAAGTCTCCGGATCGGGTTCAATCAACTGGCTGGTGGTATAGGCCTGCTCGACACGAAGACCGGCACTGAAGGTGAAGTCCTTTACTTTTCCACCAATGGTGCCATAAACTGCATGCACGTCCTCCTGGTAACGGAAGATGTTACTTTGTTGGTCGTTGCGGACAAATGTGTTGCCGTCAAAGGTCGCAAATTCCGAGTCCGTCGTTAGTTCCTGGAGAGTAGAGCGCCACCCGGTTTCAAATTTGAATTCACCGAAATTCTGCTCGTAATCGAGCTGGCCAATCCACTGATTCCGGTTCTCAATACTTGGACTCTGCTGTAATAGATTTTCCAGCAAGACACTGTTACCGTCAGTAATTGTCTCGTCGTAGTTCTCCTGCTCAAATTCGTCGTTTTCGCTAAACTGAACTTGTGCGGAGAGCTTTCTGCCTTCTTTTTTGAAGGTGGTTGTATAGTTTGCCTGTACTTCGTAGTTGGACTCATCCGATGGCTCAGTCTCCAGGCGGGTACTTACCCGTTCGAGCTCACCAGCGCTGTTGAAAAAGTTGGTAATCCGGTCATTACCACTACGCCCAGCCTCTGATTGGTAGTTGCCCTGGATACCCAACACCCCTCTTTTACTTAGAGAATACTCCGTACCGAGTTTGTAGGTGGTTGATTTGCGGATACGATCTCCATCAAAGTTGAAACGGCGGGTAAAAGAACTGTCGCTGATGATACCCGACTGATCGCGAAAGCCTACGAAGAAGCGTTCGTCATGGCGGCCGCTTATCCCGGCAAAACTATTGAATTTGCCCTTGCGCCAGTTAAGGTCAAGGCTCCCATCGAATTTGTTGTTGGTACCGGCATTAAGGTTGATGGAGGCATTGAAACCATCTTCCCGCTTATTTTTCAGCACGATGTTGATCAGGCCAGCGGTACCTTCCGGGTCGTAGGCTGCTCCGGGGTTGGTGATGACCTCAATACGTTCGATGTTGCTGGCGGATAGGGATTTCAGGTAGGTGGCCGGGTCAGAACCTACCAGGCCGCTTGGCCGTCCGTTGATAAGGAAGCGGACATTCCCACTTCCCCGAAGGGAAATGTTGCCTTCCAGGTCGACACTGATGCTGGGCAGTTGCCGGAGCAGGTCCTCGGCGGAGCCGCCGGCAGCGGCTACACTTTTTTCGACGTTAAATACTTTTCTATCAAGCCCAAGCTCCATCACGGCTCTTTCTGCTGTGACAACAACCTCCTCTAGTTCTTGTCCGCCAGAGCCAAGAAATACGTCTCCAAGGCTGAAAAATCGTTCCATTTCATTAAGCTCCACTCCCCGGTTTTCGGTGCCGTAACCAAGAAAGCTCATTTCAAGGCGATAGTCTCCCAAGGGGAGGTTATCAAAACTAAAAGATCCGTCAATATCGGTAGTAGTACCCGTTACAAGGCTATCGGTGATGGTATAGACGACAACATTCGCAAAGCCAATGGGCTCCTCTGTTTCTGCATCGATCAGCGTTCCTGCAACTTTGCCTGGTGTTGGTCCTTTTTGAGCGAAAATGCTACTTGATAGAAAAAGAAGAATAAAAAAGGAGAGAATCAGGCGCGGACGCGGGTGCAGTAAAAGGTCTTTGAAGAGCATGGTAATTTTTGGCAGGTAAATATTGTATTTACTGGTTCAACTGAAGCCAGGAAATATAGTTCGGTGTGGGTACATTATTAACAGCTCGTTTGGAACTATACCTTGAGCCCGCCCGCGGCACGTTGCAGTATTTGTGATCAGCCGGGGACACAGCCAAAGGGTTTTGCTACTTTTTCCCATGAAAAGTAGTCTCCCGGCAGGGAGGTTAAACGGTCAACGAATACCAGATTTGCAATTATCGAGGGATGAACACTTCATTTTAGTTGCAGAAGTAATCGGGGAAGGGGTAAAATTAGCTGTAATGTACTTCGTGCCCGGGATGACTCATATTTGGTTTGCGCCCCAAAAGACTCGCTTGTATTAATGTGAAAGCCAAAAGTAATTGACTGAATTACCTGTGACATTTTTCTGTCTAACCCTTGTAAACTCAACCAATCTCATAATCAAAGACGTAGGAATGCTGACCATTTTCATTATTGATCTCCATTTTTCCGGTTAGTCCGGTCAATTCCTCGGTACCGGAATCAGGGATGACCTCCAGAATCAACCGGCTTTCTGTCCCGGACATGATCCCGAAGTGCTGCAGGACGAAAGTGCCGGTTTTTCCAGCCAGGCTCCCCTTCACTTTTTCGATGGCAACGTAGCCTGCAGAACCTTTTACCAGAGACATTCCGGTGAGCATCTCTCCCTGGCTGGTGCCTTCCAGCGGACCGCTGAATTCCTTGTCGATTGACATCCTGCCGAGGCTTGCGCCGTCTGAAGGCGAAGCATAGGTGTCAAGTGGTTTCATGGTGACGGAAAAAGGGCCGGTAATTTTCATTGGTGATGGTTTTGGTGGTAAATATAGGTGGGGTTGGCAGGATAGACCAGGAGTTGTCTGCTACATCAGTGTATAGTTGAATTGAGTTGAGGGCCCGTGGCTCGATTTTCAGTTTCAAGATTGCGCCACGGGCGCTCAACCCGATTACACAACCTTGCTTCTCTATCCTTTTGTCTGCACCTGCGGTTGCGCCCAAAAAAAGCAGAAGCGTACTGCCTCAAAAATAGCTTCTCGTTCAAATCTAAAGCCAAGCCATTACCTTCGCCAAAATTCAACTCATTTGCCATGATGTTCCATCAATATACCCTGGTCAACAACGCTGACCTGACCCAAATTCTGATTGCCTTTTTAGGAGAGGCAGGTTTTGACAGTTTCCAGGAAACGGAAGAGGGGGTACTGGCTTTCGCCAGTGCCGAAGCGCACGACCGCTGGCTGGAAGAGCTGGAAGCGTTGAAGCAACGATTCGAGTTCACCTACACCTGGGCACCGTTGGAAGATAAAAACTGGAATGAAGAGTGGGAACGTCAGTTTAATCCGATCCAAATTGGTGACAGGCTTTACATCCGAGCTGATTTCCATGCTCCAAATCCTGAGGTGGAACAAGAGTTGATCATTACGCCCAAAATGGCTTTCGGAACGGGACACCATGCGACTACTTACATGATGTGTGAGCTGATCTTTGACCAAAACCCGGTAGGGAAGCGGGTATTCGACTATGGTTCCGGAACTGGTGTGCTGGCGATCCTTGCCAAGCGGCTCGGGGCGGCCCAGGCAGACGCCGTAGACATTGAATCGTGGTCGGCAGAGAATACCCTGGAGAATGCGGCCCGAAACGGTGTGATTCTGGATGAAGTTATTCATGGGGAACTGAAGGATGTACCCGAAGGAGCACCCTATGACCTCATCCTGGCAAACATTAACAGAAATGTAATATTAACAACTGCCGAAGCGTTGTATCAGCGCTTGGCTCCAGGCGGAACTGCGCTCTTCAGTGGGATTTTGGTCACCGATGAAGATTTACTTGTTTCCCGCCTTACCAGCTTAGGTTTGCAGCACCAGGAAACCCGCAAAAGGGAAGATTGGCGCGCCTTTGTTTTTACCCGCAACTAAGTGATTACATGCGTTTACCCTTATTTATTACGACGATCCTCTTGTTTACCCATTTGTCTTTTGCACAAGGCATAGAAGAGATACCGCCGGACACCGATCCAGCTGCTTTTTCCGAAGCATTGGAAGACTTCATGAATTTCAATGATAACCGTAAGGCTAAAGACGCTTATGCTAATTTTGTCGGCATATATTTCGGCGGTGGTTTTACCGAAGCACAACAACGTAGAATCATTGCAACCTCGAGGGCAATGGGGAAAAAGCGCATTAGTCGGAGTACCGGTTTCGCTTATTATCTTGACCTATTAGCTACCCTGACCGGAACGGCAGATGCTGAGAATCCGGTATTTGCCGAGTTCCATGATGCCTTTGACCAAATGCTGGCAAATCCGTCTTCACGGGCTGCCGCCATTACGGAATCGCTGCATAATACCTGGGCTTTTCAGGTTAACAAAAAGCTTACACCAAAAGAGGAGCCGACCGGCTGGTTTGTAAGAGGAGGTAAGCCACATTTCTTATACGATGAAACAATCATGATGCGAATTGACTCCATTCAGGAGTTGGTAGCATTGGGCCTCAAGGATACACTCAGAATTGCTGAGACGCAACTACTGGTGAACCTGGCAGAAAGTACTGCGGAAGGAAGTGGCGGCCGGACAGACTGGCAGCGAATTGGCCTTCCGGAAGATGTTTTTGCGGTGTTGGTTAAGTACCAACTCGATATTGGCAGAACAATTTACACGGCGGATTCCGCCCAGTTGCAATTTCCCGATTACTTCGATGATGAAATTTTGATCGGCCGTTTTACGGATAAGGTGGAGGCCGGTGGGGCAAAATCAGGTGGGCAGTATCCTCAATTTGTTTCTGATGACGGGTTCGTAGAAATCAAAAATATCGGGGAAGGGATTAACCTGAAAGGGAATTTTGAAATGAGAGGAAGTACCGTTTACGCCATTGGTATGGCCGGTCGTAAGGCCGAGGTAACCCTGGGGGTTTCAAATAGTGAAGGCACCAGAAAGGTCCGCGCTAAAGCTAACCGTTTCACCGTAAAACCCAGAGAAACAGTTGCTGGCCAGGGGGTTCAAACCACCATATACTTTGGAAAAGACAGCCTTTACCACCCCAGTGTCACCCTTCGAATTGATGTTCAGGAGCAGGTGGCAAAACTGAGTCGGTCAGGCTCTAGTGCTGACCAGAGCCCATTTTACCATAGCCTCAATAATATGAACATCTATGCCGACCAGATGGACGTTTACTTAAGCAGAGACAGTGCTGTGGTAGGCAGGAGATCCGTCTCTTTTGAGGAAAAGCCCGACGTCGTATTTGAGAGCAGGGAGTTTTTCAATGAAACGGACTATATCAGGATTCAGGACATTGCGCGTTCGAATCCGCTCAACATTATTTATGGCTATCGGATGGGCCCGGAAGGCGGAAATGACATCATCGATGCTGAGGTACTGGCGACCAGGTTCAACGCTAAAATGGGTGCGGCAGATATCCAGCCACTTCTCTTTGATCTGCAAACCAAGGGCTACTTGTTCTACGATCCGGAAACCAAACTGGTGACCTTATTACCTAAAGTTGCCCATTATGTGCAGGCCAGCCGGGAAGAAATTGACTTTGATCGCCTGCGTCTTATCAGTCGAACAAAAGACATCAATGCCTTCTTTGACCTGAAGACCGGTGAAATCAGAATTGATAATGTACAGCCCATTGAATTTAACCATGAAAAGCAAATTGCGGTTAAACCCCTGGGTAATCAGGTGACGGTCAAAGGAGATCGTAATTTTGATTTTTCAGGAGACATTTACGCAGGAGGAATGGTCCTGACCGGAAAGAATTTTCATTTTGAGTACGACCCTTACCGGATTAAACTGGACTCTGTTCGTTACTTCGACTTGTTCCTGCCCGTAGAGGACAAGTTTGGAGAAGGAATGAAACGCGAAAGTACCGGGAGCCGTATTGAGCACCTCAGCGGATATCTGCTCATCGATGCACCCAAAAATAAAAGTGGTACTGAAGACATTGCTTACTTCCCTTCGTTGCAGAGCAAAGGGCCTAGTTATATATTTTATGATGGGGCTGATTCTTCGGCCAATTATTCCCGCGATAGCTTTTTCTTTAAATTGGACCCTTTCAGTCTGAACGGGATGGACAGCCTGATTTCAGGTGAAGTTGCTTTTGATGGCAAGCTGTATAGCGGTGGGATTTTTCCCGATATGGAGGAAACACTTGCGATTCAGGAGGACGGAAGCCTTGGCTTTATCACCCAAACTGAAGCAGGTGGTCAGGGTGCCTACGGAGACCGGGGTAAATATGAAGGAGAGGTGATACTTAGTAACCGGGGTCTTGAAGGAAAAGGTAAATTCACCTATCTGGAAGCCAATATCGACAGCGAAGACCTGAGCTTCCAGCTTAATCGGACAACCGCTAGTGCCAAGTCATTTGAGTTGGCGGAGACGAATACTGCCGGAAGAGAAATCCCCCAGGTTAGTGGCAAAGAAGTGAACATCGAGTTTAAACCCTACGCAGACTCTCTGTTGGTAAACTCCGCTGCAGATGTTCCGTTTGAAATGTTCAAGGCCGGAGCGCACCGTTTTGATGGTGGCCTGGTCCTTACGCCAGAAGCACTCAAGGCAAACGGTACACTTGAATGGAGCGCGGCAAGCCTCACCAGCAGTGATCTTGATTTTGGCATCTTCGGTGCCAAAGCCGATACCGCCAATGTTGCCATCAAGTCGTTGTCTGGTGATGACCGACTAGCCTTACAAACGACCAACGTAAATGCGGATGTTGATTTCGAAACACAGATTGCCTCTTTCGAAAACAACACTAATGATCTGGCTACTTCGTTACCCTACAACCAGTTCAAAACAAGTATTGATCGTTTTGATTGGAACATGGCTGGAGGAAGTGTCACCTTCCAGGCCAAGCCTGGAAAGGATCGTTTCACGAGTACCCACCCAGATCAGGATGAACTGACCTTTACCGGAGATGATGCAACCTACGATATCAACACCAGTATGCTGAATGTTGAAGGGGTCCCCTTCGTTACTAGTGCAGACGCCAGGATCTACCCGGGTGATGGAAAGATTCAGGTAGAGCCAGGAGCGAAGATCACGGAAATCACAGGTGCACGAATCGTAGCGGATACAATCAATGAATACCACGTTATGAACCGGGCTACGGTAAGTATCCTTGGACGTAAAGAGTATCGTGCTTCAGGGTTTTATGAGTACAACGTAGGTCCGCACACGCAGGAAGTCGAATTCCAGGATATTGTAGGTACCCGGATAGGTAAAGGGAAGGCAAGTGAAAAGGCGACGGCTACCAGAGCTAAAGGTGAGGTCGAGGAAGGCGCAGACTTTTTTATCGACCACAAGACTAAGTTTTACGGAACGATTAACCTTGACGCCAGTAGCAAAACGCTTTTGTTTGACGGATACGCTAAAATCGAAGCAGAGAAGCTTCCGGGAGCTCAATGGTTTACGATACGTTCGGAGGGAGATAAGAAAAACTTAATGCTTAAGGTTGAAACGCCCAAAGATCGGGAAGGACTTCCCCTCTTTACGGGTATATATTTGAGTAAGCCTAACCGGCAGATCTATCCTAGCTTCGTTCAAACACTTGACTTCAGAAAAGATCACCCGATCCTCGATTGTAACGAAGTAATGCTTTACAACGAAGAAAAAGATATTTTCCTTTTTGGGGACAGCTCAAGGGTCTACTCTCCTGAGAAAATCGGGGGTAATCTTATGCTTTTTGATCACGCTAATGGTAAAGTATCCGGAGATGGTCAATTAGGGCTTGGTGGTAGGCTTAAGTACATTAAAATGAAGTCGTACGGTAGTGTTGCTATGGACTTGCCGGTGACCAGCCGCAGGCAAGCTCCTGAACCTGTACCAGTTGTGGAAGAGAAAAAAGAAGAGAAAAAGGAGACCCCAAGTATGTTCCTTCTTGAGGAAGAAACTGAACCAAAGCCAGTGGATTCAACTGCCGTCGCAGGTGAGGGAAAAACGGGGATAACTATTGAGGGAGAGGTAGCCGAAAAATACCCTGATGTGAAGGTGAAGGCCATGGCTGCTATCGACCTCATTCTGCCTAATAAGTTGGTTAATATGATGGCTACGGACATCATCTCTGGCGGCTACGCCGCCCCCGGACTGAATGTCGTTACCGATAAAGAATTCTATATGGCAGGCCTTGAAACGCTGTTTCCAGAGTCTAAAGAGAAAGTGGAAGCAAGGGCTTCTCTCGACGCCGCAGTTTTCCGGGTCCCCGAAAAGATCAATGATCATACTTTCTTATTTACCCAATTGAATATGAAGTGGTCAAGTGATTATCAGTCATTCGTAACCACCGACAAACTAAGTGGGCTGGCGAGCATCAAAGGCAACCCTATTGCTAAAATGCTGGAGGTACATGTAGAAGTAAAAATGACAACTGGTGGTGATGACCGGCTTTACATTTACCTCAAATCACCAAGTGAGCTTTATTACTTCTTTGGATTTAAGGACGGAATCATGAACGTGGTGTCCAACAATACATCTTTCATGAACGAATTGGAGACCATGAAAGCCAAAGACCTGATCATGAAAATGGACGATGGTGCTACGTACGAGATTTTGCCCGTTAGTCCGGGGACAGCACAAACATTTCTCCGCCGTATTGAAACGGCCTTCTAGGTGGAAGGGCAAGGCCTTCGGAACTCCTGGATATGAGTGCGTTAGTCGAAAATCTGTGATAGTTTCGCCCTAAATCCCTACATTGGGAACTCAATAGAACAATTTTATCCATGGCTATTTTCAATGATCTTAAGCGAATTTTCTTCGGTGCCAAATCGGTAGCTAAGCATCAGGCTGGCAAGGCAGGTGATGCTGCCCGTGAAATAGGAGATGATCTGAAGTCACAGAGTGACGACCTCATCCAGCATACTAAAGAGGCTGCGGGAGAACTAATGGACAAGGCTCCGGAGTACTTCGAAAAAGGAAAAGATGCGCTGGAAGACCTTTCGGACAAAATATGGCGAGATGCCGATGCTGCCGTCGATAAGGGCAAAGAGTTGAAAGACAAGGCCAGCGATGCGATCAATAGCAAACTGGAAGACCTTAACCCTAAAACCGAAGAAATCGACTTAGATGCTGATTTTGGTCTTGACCTCGATGACCTTGGGATGCAGGAAGTTTCTGAGACTGAATCACCGAAGGCCGGGACCATTGACTTTGAGGAAGGCTTGGTTGATGATGTCAGCGGAAAAGTCGCTAAGGCTGCAAGTGGCTTAAAGGACGCTGCCTCCGGCGCGTTTAAAAAAGCTGCAGATGCCACTGCCGGTATTCGTGGGGCAGCTGCAGGTGCTGCTGACAGTGGCCTCAATGCTGCGGCTAAAGCCGGAGCCGGCTTGAAGGACCAGGCGGAGGTTCTTGCCGGAAAAGTTGGTGATGTCAGTGAAGTCGTGGGGGCAAAAGTACTCGAGAAAGGCGACGAAATTCTTGACCGTGCTGCTGAAATTGGTGCGGACTTAAAGGGTAAGGCCAGTGATTTCATCGATCACGCCAACGTAGAGGCCGAAAAAATGAAAATGGAAGAAACCATCGAAAAGGCTAAGCATGCCGCCGAAGTTGCGGAGGCACGGGCACGAGCTTTCGATGGTAAAGAGTCCGCCCGGGACACAGGAGAATCCACTCTGTCTGGCACCGACTCTTTCTTTGATCGCGCCGCTCGCTTTGCTGATGGTGATTACGCCAACGAAGGTGGAAAGGATATGCAGATAAAGAAAAACCCAGACGCCAAGGCCAAAAAAGAAGGAGGCCTCATCTCAGGGTTCCTTGATTCTGATGGTGACGGTGACAGCCTGATTGACGACGCGGAAATCGTTGATGAAGAGTAATAATAGCATTGCCCATTAATAAGAAGTAAAAACACCATGCAAAAGATAAAATTCTATCAGCTGTCGTTTACACATCGTCCCGTTGCAGCTATACTATTTGCCTGTGCTAGCCTCTTTCCGGTGCTTAGTCTGTTTGACATTTTTCAATTTTTGGGTGCATACAACGTCAAATTGATCACAGCCGCCTGCTATATCATCATAGCTTATCAAGTAGGTCTGCGGCGGTTCTTTCACCGGCATTATGTAGAGTGGAATAAGCGTGGGATGACCCTCCGTGTCAACAGCTTCTGGGGATTAAATCTTTCATTCTCTGACGTGAAGAACGTGGTCTTTTCGGAAGACAGCTACACCCTGAATATGTACGGTGGTTCTACAAAGAACATCGATTTAGCCGGTATTGAACAGCAAAGTAAGGAGCGTTTGTTGACGCTGTTGAATACGAATATTCGCTAGTATTCTGTCAGGTCGATTTTGACGCATTAATTCAGAAGAAGGTAGCACGTTTTACTGGCCTGCCGGAAGGCAGGCAGTTTTGACGGGGGTTCAGTCGGTAGAGATAAGGTGCCAACTGTGACAAGGTCGAGCTGACACAGCACTAGTTTTACTGCAACTTCCGAGGCCGGTCCAGCACCTTACGCACTGCCTGAGCCCGTGCTACGGCCCCTTCATGGTCCCCATGGATACAGATAGTCTGAACTTCAAGCGGGTAAGCATTGCCGTCGGTAGCAACGACCTCCCGGCGCTCCAACATTCTCAGCACCTGCGTCCGCGCCTGATCCGGATCATCTAGCACAGCGCCTGCCAGCGTGCGGGACCGTAAACTCAAATTGGCTTCATAAGCACGGTCAGCAAAACCTTCGGCCCAGAACTCCAGCCCTTCTTCCTCCGCAAATGTCCGCAAATACCCATTGGGCGGACCGTAAATGATGGGAATATCTAATTGAGCCGCGACGATGGCCACCGATTGTGCCGCCGCAGGGTACTCATTGGCGTAATGGTATAATGCGCCGTGGGGTTTTAGGTGATGCAGGGTCTCCCCGTAGCTTTCCACCATCCCCTTAAGCGCGCTTACCTGATAGATCAGCTGGGCGTACAGCACCTCATCTTCCAATTCCAGCCTTTTTCTGCCAAAATTTTTCCGGTCGGCAAACCCAGGGTGTGCACCAATGAGCACCCCGTTTTCCTGGGCTAACTCAATGGTTTTTAGCATAGTGTAGGCGTCACCACCATGGAAACCACAGGCAATATTACAACTGTCCAGCAGGGGCATTAATTCCGCATCATTACCTACGGTCTGCTGGTACCAGGATTCTCCGAGATCGGCGTTGAGATTCATATTCAAGTAGGGTAGTGGTGCCTATTCAAACAAGCCATGTAATTTCGCCTGTACATCCTCCACCACTTTCCCCAGGTCTTCCGGCTTATTGGCAAAATCGATGGTATCGATATCAATGATCAGGATATTACCGTCGTTGTAGGTAGCAATCCAATCTTCATAGCGGCGGTTTAGTTTCTTCAGATAGTCAAGGCTCATACTCCCTTCATAATCCCTTCCCCGACTTTCGATGTGGGCCACCAGCGTACCAATTCCAGCCCGGAGGTAGATCAATAGATCGGGCGGGGAAATACGCTTGGTCATTGTTTCGAATAACTTGGTGTAGTTATCAAAATCCCGCTGGGTCATCAAGCCCATATCGTGCAGGTTAGGCGCAAAAATATGGGCATCCTCGTAGATCGTTCTGTCTTGGATAACCGTCCGGTCACCTTCCTGAATCCCCAATATCTGACCGTATCGGTTGTGAAGGAAGTAGACCTGAAGGTTGAAACTCCAGCGCTCCATATCGTTGTAGAAGTCGCTCAGATAGGGGTTGTCGTCGGTACTCTCGTAGTGAACATCCCAGCCAAAATGCTGGCCCAACTTGGTGCAGAGGGTGGTTTTTCCGGCGCCAATATTGCCGGCAATGGCTACGTGCTTAATTTGTTTGGACATGTGCTGAAGCTGGTCGGGATAGTTTATCGTTGCGGCGAAGATAGTTAATGATAGCTAAATCCCCTGGGCGGGGAAATTTCCCTCCTGATTCCACCGATTCAGGAGGGAAACAGGCTTTTGGGCCTTTGTCAGGCGCTGGTTCAGGAGATTTATTTTTGGGCGCGGGCGCAGGTACAGAGTGAGTTTGATGGGAGCAAATTCGGTTACCGCAATACCCCTTCAAAAAAAAGGACAATACTTATCCCGCAATTCCTCTTAAAGCTTGTTACGAAAAGCAGCTATTCCGCTGGTCGACACAATATTCAAGGGATGGCTTACATTTACCCTACGTATATCAAACTACCTAATGAACAGAATTCTACTGCTGGCAATAGCTGGCTTCGCTGGTCTTGCACTGACCGCCCAACAACAATTCTCAGCCATCTACCAGCCCTCCGATGCGGAAGTCCGCGTGGTGACCACACTGGGATGGGACGCTTTCCTGGCAGACCACGCCAGCCAACAAGCTGCTGGCTTTCGCCTGACGGACATCGAGACCTATAAAGAAGGAGGCGATGAGCGAAGCTATGTCGGGATCTATACGGAGAGCCCACTGCGTGACTCCGTAGGCATGGCCGATAGCTGGGCCCGGTTCATTAAACTGAAGCGCAAAATGGTTAAGTCCGGTTACACCATGGTTGATGTGGCCGCAGTGACGCTTAATGAGTCTGATGCGAACTTCTACGGCGTATGGGTCAAAGAAGCCCAACCCTCCATCCATAAAGTATGGTTGCTGGACAGCCGGGAAACCATCATTAAGAAAACCCAGGATATGGCGAAAGATCGCTTTAAGATCAAGCGTGTTCACGTGTTGGACGTGCCGAACGGGGAACCTTCCTTCGTCGTCCTTTATCACTTCTCTCCGGTAGACCGGTTCAACTTCCTCTTCTTTGCAGATACGCTGGAAGAAATCAGGAAGGAAGCAACGGAACGTAAGAAGAGTAAGGTTCAGCTGATTGATTTTGATCGGTTTCGTGAAGGAAATACCACGCAGTATGTTGCCATCTTTCAGGATGGTGAATACGACAGCGAATTCGTCACGGCAGTGCCGATCGGTGAGATCGACGCCAAAGCGATTTCTTTAAAAGAACAGCGTGGACTGAAACTGATTAACCTTAGTGTGGATTAGTTCTGTTGGATGCAGTGCTGGCGTAACGGCAAGGGGCAAATTACCTACTGCAAAACAGCCCCTGTTTCCGGGACGTCGGTGTTGGTACTGGCGGTAAATCAGCGTTAATTGAAGGAAGCTTAGCAACGGTACGCTGCATAAAAACGGGCCGTCGGAATAAATCCCGACGGCCCGTTTCAATTGTCGACGGTCTGACTTATTTCAGTACCGAGGTAACCACATCAGCTGCGTCTTGCAACGTGATGGCGGAACGAACGTTCAAACCGGAGTTGTCGATCATTTCCTTGGCAACAATTGCGTTCGTGCCCTGGAGGCGAACAATGATTGGGACCTTAATGTCACCGATGTTCTTGTAAGCATCGATTACACCTTGGGCAACGCGGTCGCAACGGACGATACCGCCAAAGATGTTGATGAGAATTGCTTCGACTTTTTCGTCGCGCAAGATCATGCGGAAAGCTTTCTCTACCCGTTCTGCGTCGGCGGTACCTCCTACGTCAAGGAAGTTAGCCGGCTCACCACCGGAGAGCTTGATGATGTCCATCGTGGCCATGGCCAGACCAGCGCCGTTTACCATACATCCCACGTTACCGTCCAGGTTGACGAAGTTGAGGCCGTAGCTCGCTGCTTCCACTTCGGTAGGGTCTTCCTCCGTCGTGTCACGCATTTCCGCGATGTCCTTGTGGCGGTACAGCGCGTTATCGTCTACGCTGAATTTACAGTCGACCGCGATGATGCTGTCGTCTGGCTTGTGCAGGGTAGGGTTGATCTCGATCAGGGCTGCATCGGCACCCAGGTAAGCAGCGTACAGCTTGTAGATGAACTTGGTCATGTTCTTGAACGCCAGGCCAGAGAGGCCCAGGTTGAAGGCTACCTCACGGGCGTTGAAGCCCTGCATACCCAGCTCCGGGTCAATGTAGGTCTTGTGTACGAGGTGAGGTGTTTCTTCAGCAACGGCCTCGATATCCATGCCACCCTGCGTAGAGTGGATGATGACATTCTGCTTGCGGGCACGGTCCATCAGAATAGAGATGTAGTACTCTTTGCAGGCAGCGAAATCAGGCGCGTAAGCGTCTTCAGCTACCAGAATCTTATTAACCTGCTTGCCGGGGCCTTCCATTCCGCCGGGTGTTTGCGGCGTCTTCAGCTGCATACCGAGGATATTGGAGATGTGCTCCTGCGCTTCGTTGCGGTTTTTAGCCAGCTTTACCCCGCCACCTTTACCACGGCCACCTGCGTGGATCTGTGCTTTGATCACGGCAAAGCCGCTGCCGGTCTCGGTCGCAAGCTGATCATATTTGGTCATGGCTTCTTCAACGGTATCGGCTGCATAGCCGTTCTGAATCGGCACGCCATACTTAACGAGGATGCTTTTGCCTTGATATTCGTGGAGGTTCATATTGGGGGCTCTTTAGATTTTGGGCGAAGATAGGAAAAGTCAGGTAGTCGGAGAGTCAAAAAGTAAAGCAGTCAGAAAGTAAAGCAGTGATTTGCGAGGGGGGACTGTCTGACCATCTGACTATTAACCATCTGATTGTTCACTCATTTGGCGCGGACGCAGGTGCAAAGTCAGGCCTGATAAGCAAGCAAGAGCGGCGCTATTCTCTAAATTCTCTTGTACCACCCGGATGTTTTTTGCACTCCGCTGTAACAACCATTGATTGTATGGCATAAAGCATCAGGGAGGCCCTTGTTGGCCCCTGCCTTTTTGAAAAACCATCCCATTGCACCAGCGTCCGCGCCAAAAAGTGGCCGCACCATAATCAACAACCTATGTTACGAATTCTTTACTCCTTTCTGCTGCTACTTAGTGGCTTTGCTCTGCACGCCAACAATATTGAAGTAACCAACATCACGCTGGTCGACCAAGACGTGGTTTCGGGCACAACGGTGATTCAGTTCGACCTTAGCTGGGAAAACTCCTGGCGCATCAGCGTTGGCCCGGCGAATTACGATGCCGCCTGGGTCTTTGCAAAATTCCGGGTCAACGGTGGCCCATGGCGTCATACCGTCATAAGTGGTTCTGGCGTCTCCCCAGCGGGCGCAACGGTTGATGTTACCGACAACGTCGGTGCCTTCGTATACCGTAATGCTGACGGAAACGGCGACATCTTCGTCCAGGACATACAACTCGAATGGGACTACGATGCCAGCAACGTTGACGAAAATGCCGTAGTCGACGTCCAGGTCTTCGCCCTGGAAATGGTCTATATCCCCGAAGGAGAATATCGCTTAGGTACCGGCTTTGGCGGTATCGGAGCGGAAAACGAAGTGGGAGAATTCAGGACCAGGGGCGCGGTATTCCCAACCTTTTACAGCGCCTACCGGGTAACCTCAGAAGCGGCGATTACCGTTGGTGGCGGGACAGGACAATTGGACTACAGTACAGCTACCGGAGGTAGCCGCCCCGGCGATCTTATGGGCCCGATTCCCGCAGCTTTCCCCAAAGGATTCTCTGCATTTTACTGTATGAAGTATGAAATGTCGCAGTCGCAGTACGTGGCCTTCTTTAATACGCTGACCCAAACCCAACGGGTAAATCTGGATGTCACCGGACCGAATGGAAAGGGCCAGGATACGGAACTCAACCGTAATGGCGTAAGCTGGGAGGATGCCGGAAATGCTACCACAACGTTGCCCGACGTGCCGCTCAACTACGTCAACAACAACATCTTACTTGCGTACCTGGACTGGGCGGCGCTCCGCCCCATCACCGAAATGGAGTATGAAAAGGCTGGCCGGGGTACCGCCAACCCGGTTAATAATGAATTCGCCTGGGGAACCGCCAACATCCACGCCACTGACTACGATTACCAGAACCTGAACGGCACTAATGAGCGTATATCTAATCCGGGAGAAGGCGTTGGGAATGCCCTCTACAACGCAACGAACGGCACACCCACAGGCCCGAAACGTTGTGGTATTCTTGCGGCGAGTGCGGTGAACCCTACCCGGGAGGATACCGGTGCCGGTTACTACGGCGTTATGGAGCTTACGGGCAACCTTTATGAACGTTGCATAACGGTTGGCAACCCCGAAGGGCGGGCCTTTACGGCTGCCCACGGAGACGGCCAACTACTGAGTAGCGGCACCCATAATGTAGCCACCTGGCCAGCGGATAATAACACCGGTTTCGGTTACCGGGGAGGGTCTTTCTTTAATGGTTCTGACTTCATCCGCCTTTCAGATCGTTACGACGCTGCTACAGTGCTGGTGGGAGCAAACAACCGTCTCGGCTTTCGTGGCGTACGCTCGGCTGATTAATCGGGGACGTAATTTTCTAACGTCTCAATTAATTATGCCATGAACTATAAAATTATCATGTGGAGATGCCTTGTTCTTCTTGGAGGAGTTTTGGTAACCGTTCCACTTTTTGCTCAGTATGCTGGTGGGAATGGTGACGGATTCACCAACAACGCGATCGTACAAGTAACCTTTGACGGGGTCCCCGCCGGGATTACTGCACTATTTCTCGGTGGAGATGGAGATGGCTTCGATCATGTTACCGAAAGCCTCACCTTGTCCGGAATCGATCTTTCTTCCCTGTTCAGTGGTGGCGATGGCGACGGCTTCGATCAGCATACCGTCAGCCTAACCATCAGTGGCGAAAACTTAGCTTCGCTCTTTGGTGGTGGCGATGGCGACGGATTTGACGGGGAAGTTATTTCCCTGACGCTCTCCGGCAACACGCTGACCGGACTATTCGGCGGTGGCGACGGTGACGGTTTCGACGGAAAAACCATCAATGCCACCATCAGTGGTGAATCGCTGACTGGGCTATTCGGCGGCGGTGTTGGCGACGGATTCGATAACCTATCCATTTCTCTTGCCCTCAACGGCACCGATCTTGCCGGCCTGTTCGGTGGAGGCTCCGGCGATGGCTTCGACGTGCTGCAGTTTTCTACCACCATCAGCGGCCAGGACCTGGCCGCCTTATTCGGCGGCGGAGATGGGGACGGTTTCGATGTCTCTCTGTACGTAGGCAGTATCCCCTTACCGCTCACGCTCATCAGTTTCGACGCCTTCCCGGAGCAAGACTACGTCTTGCTCAAGTGGGTGACCGAGAATGAGGAGGCGACAGATTTCTTCACGATCGAGAAAACTGTAGATGGCTCCTCCTTCGCTTTTGTTGGCGATACGGACGCTGCCGGCTTCTCCGAGCCAGGAGAACAACTCCACTACGAAATGCGGGACGATGAACCTTACCAGGGATCCTCCTTCTACCGGCTGAAAACTACGGATTTTGACGGTGTAGTGAGCCTCTCACACCTGATAGAGGTACAATATTCCGACGCTGCTGACTGGTCATTTAACCTCTTCCCCAACCCAAATACGGGTAAACATTTCAGCGTGCGCACGGAAGGAATGGAAGCAGGGGAGACTATGACGCTGGAAGTTTTTGACCTTATGGGCAAGGCCCTGTTTACCGAATCTTACCTCCACCTTCCGGGGCAGGCTTTTCGTTTTGACCTGGAACGGCGCCTGCCTGCCGGATCTTATATGATCCGGCTCGGGCACAAAGGCAGCCTGGGATACCAGGCAAAGATTCTCCTGGTGGGGGGAGGAGGGCAGTAGTCTTATCCTTTAACTTCCTAACGTAAATGCACCGATTGACTTGCTCGATCGGTGCATTGCTTGTTTGAGACGTTTGTCGGAAGGGGAGAGAGGGCAATTAGAACACAAGATGTCATAATAATACGTCCCTTCGTAAGGTAAATGTGGCCTTTGGTGTTATTGTGACTTCATTTTAGCTGAAAGATTCAGACATTGGGTTTCTCATAAAATGATGGGCATTATCAGTGCAAACGCCCCCATCGATTAGTAGAGTTAGACCCCTCTCTGTTTTTTTAACTATGAACAACAGCTTTGAACACCACTTTTGTAAAATTGACAGAGTAGGGGCTTTACTCAACTAATTCAGATCATTTTAACTCTATGTCGAGCCATTTAAAGGTATTATTACTATTCCTATTGTGTTCTCATAGTGCCTCAATGCATGGTGCGAGGGGGATTGATAGCTTAAAAATTGTGCTTTCTGAAACAAGTATTGACAGTACAACTGATCGTCAAGTACTTTTAAAGGCAATTGCCGTTGAGTACCTATACACAAACCTGGATAGTGCGGAAGTTTACGGCAAGAGACTGCTCTATGAGTGCCAGTCTGATGGAGATTTGCTGCCCATCGCAAAAGCTTGTAACAGCCTCGCCGATATTTACAATTTAAGAGGAGAATACAAAAAAGCTTTGGACATGATGCAACAGAGTCTGGAGGTTTGCACAAAATTAGGTTCGTTGAAAGGCCTTACCGTGAATAATTTCTTAAAAGGAAATATTCTGCAGAACCTTCACCAGTATGAGGCGGCCGATTCTGCTTATCAAAAAAGTATGCAACTGGCGATAAGTAATGCAGACTCCGCCATGGTAGCTAATAACTACTTAAATATTGGCATTAATTATGAATTACAGGGGGACGATGAAAAGGCTTTTAAATACTACTTTAGTGCAGCCGAATATTTCGAAAAGCAAGGGAATAAGCGAGGACTTTCGCAAGCGTATTCCAATCTTATTGGTGTTTTTAACTCGCTTGGGCAGATAGAAAAATCGATTGAATACGCTGAAAAGGCCATCGCCCTGAAGAAGGAAATTGGCAGCTATGGAATACTTCCCACCAGTTATCAGAACCTTTCGATTGCTTACGCTAGTAATAAGGAATACACCAAGTCACTATCCTTAATCGACTCAGCTTTTCATTATGCGCGGCTGGCTAAGGTGAACCATGTCATGCCTTTTCTACACTATACTAAGGCAGAACAATTGAGTAAACTCAATAAGCAAGCACTAGCACTGTCAGAGAATCGGAAGGGGCTCGACCTGGCCCAGCAACTCCAGGATAGTTTTCAGATTGTCCATGGGTACCGCAGCGTTGGCCGAATTCTATTCCGGCAAAAGAAATACGCTGCAGCAGAACCCTATTTGCGAAACGCAGTGACTTACGCTTGCTCCATCAATAATAGCAAGATGGAATTGGGCAGCTTGGAATCTTTATTTGATAATTTTGCAGCGCTGGGAAAATACGAAGAAGCGACCTCGTTACATCAACGCATCAGGATTGTAAGAGATTCTTTTTTCTCCGAACAGAAAATACTTGCAATCAATGAGTTGGAGGCAAAGTACCAAACCGAAAAGGCCGCGACGCTAAACCGCTTATTGGTCGTTGAAAAAGAAGCACAGGCATTGACCATACGTCGGCAGCGGAGTAGACTATGGTTGTTTGCCCTGGCGGCGGCAGCACTAGGGATTATTGCCTTTATCACCTATCGGCGAAGCAGGGAACGAAAGCTGCTTAACGATCAATTACGAGCGCAGAATGAAAGAATCGTTTTATTGCATCAGGAGCTTAATCACCGGGTCAAAAACAACTTGGCCTTCATTGCTGGGTTAATGAGAATGCAACGCCGGCACCTCAGTGGCGCGGAGGCACGTCAAGCCGTACGTGAGGGGGAGTCTAGGATCGAGGCAATGTCATTGTTGCACCGGAAATTTTATATGGAAGGAAGGGATAATGCTACCGAGTTGCATGATTATCTCGACGAATTATGTGGCTACCTCTTAAGCACCTATCCTTTGCTGGAGAACATTCCTGACATACAACTAGACATCATACCATTGACAACAAACGACGAAGCAGCCTCCTGCATCGGTCTCATTGTGAACGAATTGGTCACCAATTCATTCAAGCACGCCTTTGATAAACAGAAAGATCCGATCATCAATATCAGGATGGAACGGAAAGGAGCGAACGGTTATCGATTAACCTATGCGGATAACGGAATTGGCATTCCGCTTAGCTTGAATATCAACAAGATAGATTCATTGGGCATGAAACTCATTAATATCTTAACCCGGCAGCTAGACGGAACACTTACCCTGGAGCGAGAACCGACCGCTCGTTTTTATTTTGATTTCATCGAAGACAGAATCGTAGCCTGATATGGAAGTCCTCAGAATTCTTATCGTAGAAGACGACCTCCTGTTGGCTACCGAATTGGGGGAGCAGCTCCTGGAATTTGGTTACGCCATTACCGACACCGTCTCTCGAAGCGACACAGCACTACTTTCTTTTCGCCGCCGGCGTCCCGATCTCGTTCTGTGTGACATCCGGCTGAAAGGATCCGCCCTTGATGGAATCGAGCTGGTTAAAGAAATGAATGAAATTGCCAGAGTGCCAATTGTGTTTCTGACCGCATCCGGTGATACCGCAACGGTGGAAAGAGCCAAATTAGCCCGTCCGGCCTACTATCTCGTTAAGCCTTGTAATGCCCCCCAACTAAAAGTAGCCCTGGATTTTGCAATAGCTAACTTTAGTTCCTCAACCCTTGCCGACCCTTCTCATTCGCTGCGCAAGCAGCAATCTCCAGCAGAGCAAATGTTTTCAGTGACGGATTATGTTTTCCTCAAAGATGGGTACAAACACCTGAGGGTCAAGATCGCTAGTATTATTTGGGTGATGGCGCTGGGAGCAAACGTTAAAATAATTACTGAAAAAGATACCTACGTTCTGACCGCCAATCTTACCAGTTTCTCCCAACAGGTTCCAAAAGACTTCATGGTTCGGATTCATCGCTCCTACATCATAAATATCCAACACTTGGCTTCCTATCAAGGCGGCCGCTTATTCATGAAGTATCAGCAGGGAGAGCAGGAGTTGCCCATCGGCAAAACTTACCGAAGCAAAGTGAAGGATTTATTTCCCCGGTTGAAGTCAGATTAAAGTAGGTGCCAATGGCAAAATTCTGAGTGCTGATTACTACGTACTAAATCCTGAAAACTGATCCCTGGTCCCTTAAAGCTTCTCCTGATGCTCCTTAACCCAGGCCGCCCGCTCCAAAATCGCCGCCTTGTCCTCTCCTGAGTACCGGTCCCAGGTCTTGTACATAAACGCCATCCTGAAGTTATTGCCGAATTTCTCCCGATGCCGATCGAGGAAGTCCCAGTAAAGAGCGTTGAAGGGGCAGGCCTTTTCTCCCGTTTTTAGCTTATGGTTGTAGTGACATCCTTTGCAGTAATCACTCATTTTGTTGATGTAGTTGGCGCTGCTGCAGTAAGGTTTAGTTGCCACCAGCCCGCCATCAGCCCGTTGGCTCATACCCCGGGTATTGGTGATCTCTACCCATTCAATTGCGTCAATGTAAACGCCTAGATACCAATGATCTACTTCATCCGGGTGGACGCCCAAGATCAAAGCAAAATTCCCCGTCACCATCAAGCGCTGGATGTGGTGTGCGTAGGCCAAGTCCAGGCTCTGGTTGATGCTGTGGCTCAGGCAGTTCATCTTGGTGTCTCCTGTCCAGAACCAGCCCGGAAGCTTTCGTTGATGGTCCAGATCATTCGTTGCGGAGAACTGCGGCATTTTTGCCCAGTAGACGCCGCGCATGTACTCCCGCCAACCAAGGATCTGACGGACAAAGCCTTCCACCTGGTTAATGGTGATCTCCTCCGGCCGGTCACGGTAAGCCTGCACCGCCGCATCGATAACTTCCTTTGGGGAGATCAGCTTAGTATTCATGGCGAAGCTTAGGTTCGCGTGGTACAGCAGTGGATGCTTTACCGTCATGGCATCCTGGTAGGTGCCGAACAGCGGTAATCGGTTGATGACGAAATCTTCGAGGGCTTTGAGACAGTCTACCCGGGTAATGGGGTAGGAGAGTGTGTTGTCCTTTATTCTGCCCATTGTCTCCACGCCGTTTCGGTTCAGCATTTCTACCAGTTCCGTCACGTCTCGCGGAAAGCTAACGGCTTCGGGGAATTCAATGTCTTTGGGCAGACTGCCCCGGTTATCGTGGTCATAGTTCCACTGCCCGGTTTCAGGTTCCTCCCCGTTCGGCTCCATCATCACCAGGTGGCGCTTACGCATCATCCGGTAAAAAGTCTCCATCAGATAGGTCTTCTTGCCCTTAAACAGTTCTTCGAGGTCATTACGGCTACTGAGAAAATGCTCGCTTTTGTAAGACTGAGTTACTCCTCCGAAGTTTTCTGAAAATGAAATTAACTCTTGGTCTAACCGCCATTCATCAGGTAGTTGGTATCCTACTTCGTCAACTTCCAGGACGTTTGCCAAATGAGCCAGGTTATCAGTAATGGTTTCCAGTTGTAATTCCCGGGTCTCTTCGAGGGTTCGGTATACGACGGTATGCCCCAGCGTACGTAACCGGTCGGCAAAATGCCGCATCGCCAGGAAAAAGGCGACTACTTTCTGGACGTGGTGTTTGGTATAATTGGACTCCGACCAGGTCTCAAAAAGACAGTAGGTGACGGAGCTGTCGACTTTATTGAACCAGCTGTGGTTTTCGTTGAGTTGGTCGCCCAGGATCAGGCGAAGGGTTTTAGGTTGCGTCACGTAGCAATTGATTTGAGCGCCTAACAGGAATAGATTGACGCTGGTTCAAGCAGCTGGTACAGTTGTTTCAATCATTCTGTGGCTATATATCCAAACCGTAAAGGTTTGGGAAACCGTAGACTTGAGAGCAGCAGCGTTTGCAGGCGCTCAGCGCCACGGGGCTTCCCGTACCACTTCGTGATGAGTATATTGTTCGTGACCGTTTGTCAAAAACCTGACCTGGAGCAGCCGTGCCAACGCTTTTTACCCTGCCCTTAACCATCTTCTGCACCCGCGTCCCCGCCCACCCCCATAATAAGCAAAGAAGTTAATTTTTTATATTGCCACCCCAAACCACATACCATGAGACTACTTACCCTGATATTCCTGGCACTATGTTGCCTGTCTTTTGACCTCCAGGCACAAGACGAAGGCCTATATTCCTCCCTCGAATTCCGCAACATCGGCCCCTTCCGCGGTGGCCGAAGCAGCGCGGTAACCGGCGTACCCGGAAAGCCCAACCTCTACTTTTTTGGCAGCTCCGGCGGCGGCGTCTGGAAAACGAAAGATGGTGGCCAGACCTGGACCAACATCTCCGATGGCTATTTCGGAGGTTCCATCGGTGCCGTTGCGGTACACGAAAGCAACCCGAACATCATTTACGTCGGCGGTGGCGAGAAAACGGTGCGCGGTAACGTCAGCTACGGCTACGGCGTCTGGAAGACCATCGACGGGGGCAAGACCTGGGAGCAAATGGGCCTGAAAGACAGCCGGCACATTTCCCGGATCCGTATCGATAAAAACGACCCGAACCTTGTGTATGCAGCGGTGATGGGCGACCTGTTCAAAGATTCGCAGGAACGCGGCATCTATAAGTCTACCGATGGTGGCAAGAATTGGAAGCAGGTGCTTTTTGCGGGCGCTGGCGCAGGTGCAGTGGACCTCTCCGTCGATCCATCGAATGCACGCGTGCTATTTGCCTCCACCTGGAAAATCCGTAGAACCCCCTACAGTTTAGAGAGCGGGGGAGAAGGCTCCGGCCTCTGGCGTTCCACCGATGGTGGAGACACCTGGACGGACATCAGCGGCAACAAAGGCTTACCGAAAGGCCTGTGGGGCATCAACGCAGTAGCCGTCAGTCCGGTAGATGGCAACCGTGTATACGCCCTGATCGAAAACGATAAAGGTGGTATTTACGTCTCTAACGACGGCGGCGATACCTGGAGCGCTCGTTCCGATAGCCGTGCCCTGCGCCAGCGTGCCTGGTACTACACCCGTATCTACGCCGATCCGCAGGACATCGACGGTGTCTACGTCGTCAACGTAAGCTACCACCACAGTACCGACGGTGGCCGGACCTTTGAGTCGAACAATGCCCCGCATGGCGATCACCACGATCTGTGGATTGCCCCGGAGGACCCCGAACGAATGATCATCGCCGACGATGGCGGTGCCCAGGTGAGCTTTGATCGGGGAGAAAACTGGTCTACTTACTACAACCAACCCACCAGTCAGTTTTACCGGGTGGTGACGGACAATTCCTTCCCCTACCGCATCTACGGTGCGCAGCAGGACAACTCCACCGTGCGCATCTATCACCGGACCGACGGCGGCACCATTGGTGAATCCGACTGGGAATCTACGGCAGGAGGGGAGTCTGCCCACATTGCACCGGATCCCAAGAACCCGGACATTGTATACGGTGGCAGCTATGGCGGCTACCTGACCCGCTATGATCACGAAACAAATCAGGCACGCGCCATCAACGTATGGCCCGACAACCCGATGGGCTACGGCGCAGAAGGTATGAAGTACCGCTTCCAGTGGAACTTCCCGATCTTCTTTAGTCCCAACGATGAGGAGGTACTCTACACTACCAGTCAGCACGTACACCGGAGCACTGACGAAGGAGAAACCTGGGAGATCATCAGCCCGGACCTTACCCGTAGTGAGGCGGACAAACTCGTTTCCTCCGGTGGTCCAATTACCAAGGACAATACCGGCGTGGAATACTACGCGACCATCTTTGCCGCCTGCGAAAGCCATAAAGAAAAGGGCCTGATCTGGGCGGCCAGCGATGACGGCCTGGTACACGTCTCGAAAGACAACGGTGGTAACTGGGACAACGTGACGCCAAAAGGGGCGCCGAAGTACGTGATGTGGAACTCGGTGGAAGTTGACAACAGCCGCAACGGCGGTCTTTTCATCGCTGGCACTGCTTATAAAACCGGCGATTACACCCCCTACCTCTACCACACCGGCGATTACGGAAAAACCTGGACACGGATTGACAACGGTATTCCCCGTGATCACTTCACCCGGGTGGTACGGCAGTACCCCGGACAGCCAAACATCCTGTTTGCCGGTACGGAGTCCGGCCTCTACGTCAGTTTTGACACCGGCAAAAACTGGCGTGAATTCCAACTCAACGTACCGATGGTCCCCATCACAGATATTACCATCAAGGACGATAACCTTATCCTGGCTACTCAGGGACGCAGCTTCTGGATTCTGGACGACCTGACCGTCCTCAAGCAGTTGGGAGAGGTTACTGCCAATAGCGATTTTCACCTGTATGACCCCGTTGACGCGTGGCGGATGGGCGGCAGCAGCCGTGAAAGCCGGACATCCGGTAAGAACCACCCCGGTGGCGTTAATTTCCACGTTTGGTTATCAGAAGAAGCCGCTAAGGATACCATTCCTTTCACCCTGAGTATTGCAGAGTATGGCGAAGGTGGCGACGAGATTCGCAGCTGGTCTACTGACGACAAGGACAATAAGCTGGAACTGGAAGCAGGTGGCCAGGTCATCAACTGGGACCTTTCTCTGCCCGACGGCGTCAAGGTGCCGGGCATGATAATGTGGTGGGCCGGTAGCGGCGGGCCAATGGCCCTCCCCGGAGAGTATCGGGTAACCCTGAAGCACGGGGATGACGTGCAGTTCCGGGACTTCGTCGTTAAGGCTGACCCCCGGGTGAAAGCTACTGATGGAGATCGGGAGGCACAGTACCAATTCATGAAAGAAGTGCAGGATAAGACTTCCGAAGCACACCAGGCCATCATTGATCTTCGCAGCGTTCGTGATCAGATCAAAGCCTTCCAGGAGCGGCTACCCAAAGACGCTTCTCAGGAACTGAAGGACTACGGTAAGGAGATCATAAAGTCGCTTACCGAAGTAGAAGAGGCGCTGTACCAGACGAAGAACCGCAGTCGGCAAGACCCCCTCAATTACCCGATCCGCCTGACGAACAAACTCTCCCACCTGAATAGCCTGACCGGCATCGGTACGCATAAACCTACCGCAGCGGCCTATGCGGTTAAAAAGGAGCTCTCCGACGCTATTGATGGCGAGCTGGCGAAATACCGGGAGGTCATCTCTGATAAAGTTCCGGCCTACAATAAGATGATCCTTGAACAGGGGGTTCAGGTGATTAAGGCGCCGGAAGGAGATAAGGACGCGCGAAAATAGTGATGTTGATCACTTGATACTTTCTTTTATCCCTTCAACAAACTCAAGGATCGGAAGGGCTAAGTTGTGACGGTTTAACTGTTCGCATCATTAGGCTCATGGTCGCAGAATTTGTTGAAGGGATTTTAGTTCAATTGGTATAAAGGTAACATATGAAAATCAGGAATAGGCACTTAAACAAGATTCAAGAGGTTTCATTTTATAGTTGGTTTTACAGCACAATGAATAAAGAGGACTATATAGTTATTGAATTGGGAGACTTAGTCTATTGGCAAATAATTGATGAAGGGGGAAGGAAGAGGGATTATAAGATTACTGATAGGAAACACGCAATTCGCATGATTACTGCCGATGAAAGGAGGAACTCTTTGAGAGAGTTGAATATATGGGAGTTGGCAGACTTGAAGATATGCTTCTTCGACAGTGGCGTTCTACATGAACCGACTGAGATTAACAATTACGAAGAAACGAGCCTTTCTCTAAGTCATATTGCCACTAGCAACTCTTTGTCTTTAACAGTCAACGAATTATTGGAATTGATTTCTAGCGGTCAGGTGGAGAAAGCCATAGCTAAGCTCAATGAGAATTTGAAAGAAATTGGCGAAGACGAACTTTGGAGAAGCATTGTTCACCTCTCAAGCCGATATAAAAGAGTTAGTAAATTAAATAGTGATGGACTCATAGACTTGAACAGTTACAGTATTGAAGTGAATCAGATAACTTCATCTTTAATTGGATACATCTCGAATGAATATGCTAAGCTTTTAGTTCAAAGAGAGAAGAAGATGTGACTTAGCAAAACAAAATGTTTTAAAAACAACCTATTTTCTTGACTCCTATAATAATTTAGCCTAAATTTGTATCAGTCACCTATGCTATGGTGAGCTTATACAAATGATTAAAGGTCTAATCCCATATTGGCAAACCTTGTTTGCAGAGAGTCCTCTTAGCAAGTTTTTGAAAGAGGTAATCAATTCTTTTGATGAGGATGAGATCACTAGTGATGCCGTAATGCAACTTCATCGATTTACACAGCTTGCGGAACTGAGAAAGGAAGGAGTAATCGATAGTGGAGATTATATTCAGCGATTATCTGAAATATCAAATTCAGGCAAGGAGATACTAAAGAAGATAAATGAGAATTACCTCCCCATTCTTCCTATAAAAGCAGTCGCTGGGTTGGAATCTGGTCCGCACTATACAGTCGAGTATCATGACATAGAGGATTGGCGTCATCTTCCAAAAAGAAATTCAAACAAAAAAGTTGGAATCAGAGTTGATGGTGATAGTATGAATCCTATTTATGAGGATGGTGATGTCATCATGTGTAAAAAGGCAGTGATTGAGGAGATAACTGAAAGACAAGCCGTTATTGTTGTTTGTAAAGACAACAGCATTTTCTTGAAAAATATCAAGAAAGAAGGGAGTAAACTATGGCTGAAGTCTTTGAATCCTGCTTTTGAACCGTTTCAGTTACACCTTAGAGAAATCTTAGAGATTTGGGCTGTTGAAACCAAGGTCTAGAAAATTAGGCCTACACCACAGTGTTAATAAGGAATCCAATTGTTTAAAAAGTAGTGAGTTTTATCTGGGAATGTAATGGGACATGGATGTGTCAATTCTTACTTTCAGTATAATGCAACCCTTTTGCTAACTGGGAAGTCGTTGGGGTAAATTTTAGAAAATCTCTGAACAACTTTATAACCAACCATTCACCCAATGAAAAACTTCACTCTATTCTTTCTGCTTTCACTCCTGATCGGTTGCACGAGATCAGAAGAGACTTCTACTACAACAGCTCCTCCCGACCCCCTGGAATATTCCATGGAGCACCTGGCAGGATTCCTCCTGGAGAATGAGGAGCTGAACGCCGTCTCCATTGGTATTTACCAGGATGAAAAAGTCAGAAAAGGTTATTTCGGGGAAATTGATCCTGGAAAAGGAAATGCCCCTACGGATGCATCACTGTTTGAAACCGCCTCAGTTACCAAGGCGTTTACCGGCATGCTGGTGGCGCAGGCGGTGTTGGATGGGAAACTAAACATTGAGGATGATGTGAGAGATTACCTGGAGGGAGAATACAAAGGACTGGAATTTGAAGGACGGCCCGTCAAAATTCGTGACCTGCTGACCCATTCCAGCGGGGTTCCCAGATCGGCTTCCCCGGTGTTCAATAAGATGTTCGCGGATGATGCTACGGAAGCAGATAGGTTGGCCATTCAAAACTATAAGAAAGAGGACCTTATTGCAGACCTTCAGGCATTCCAACTAACCACTTCTCCTGGCCTTGCCTACGATTACTCTCCGATTGTGGGACCGGAGATGGTTGCAATGGCGCTGGAAAAAGTATACGGCAAAACCTACAATGAATTGCTTCAAACATTCATTTTTTGACAAGGCAGGTATGACCAATACTTTCATCCAAATTCCTGAAAACCGGAAAAATGACTTAATGACGGGCTATACCGATGATGGTCAGTTAACCTTCCCTTCGCCTGTTCCGCTGACGGGGGCCGGATACGGCCTGAAAACTACCGTGTCGGACCTCTTGAAACTTGTCAAATATGTGCTTGAATCAGGTGATCCAGCCATAGACCTAATGAGAACACCATTGTTTGCGGACGAAGACGATGATGAATATGGCTTCTTCTGGCTAGTCAATGGAACAGAAATTATGCATCGGGGTGGAGCGAAGGGAACTACACTTTGGCTAATCATTTTACCGGAGTATAACGCAGGATATACCATTGTTTTCAATTCCAATGGTGATACATCGGACCAGCTAGTCAACAGAGCGGCGAACTACCTGTATGATGACATGGAGTTTTTTCCGAAGAAAAATCCCTATTTCGAACTTCGAAAGGCAATGCTTGAAAATACGGATGCCGGCATCACTTATTACCATAAGCTAAAGACCGACGAACCCGATAACTACATTTTTGATGATCCTTACCTATTAAATAGAATCGGTTATGACCTATTGCAGATAGACAGGGTTTCATCGGCGATCAGCGTTTTTAAATTGCTGGTGGACGAATTTCCTGAGTTAGCCAATGCCTATGACAGCCTGGGCGAAGGTTTTTTTATGAATGAGCAGTACGAGCTTTCCCTAAAAAATTACCAGCAGTCCTTAGTGCTGAATCCGGAAAATGAAAATGCTGTGACGATGATGGAGAAAATTGCGAAGGTAACGGATAAGTGAGGTCACTCATTTATGGAGTTTGCTTCACCTCCTGGCTTTATCTCCACAAGTGCCCGTTCCTTGCCTCTAATCGATTTTGCACCTGCGGCCGCGCCCCAAAAGCCTAAACTAGCTAAGTCGAACTTCAAGCCAGAGACTTTTGGGCCGCGGCCGCAGGTGCAAGGGAAGTCAGATTAAGCATAAAACCCTACATTAGGGCCATTAACTCAAGTATATGGCCAATTTTAACATCGACGCCCAAAAGGACGTCACCTATGATGCGATCGTTATCGGATCAGGAATCAGTGGCGGTTGGGCGGCGAAAGAACTTTGCGAAAAAGGACTAAAAACATTGGTCCTGGAACGCGGACCCATCGTAGAGCACGTCATAGATTATCCTACTATGAACCTGGATCCCTGGGACATGGAGCTCCGGGGAGGGCTTACTCCCGAAGAGCAAGCCAAGCACTACAAGACGATGCGTACCGGCTTCGTGGGTAAGGATACGGAGCATTTCTGGGCCAACGACGAAGAGAACCCGTACACCGAAGTCAAACCCTTCCTTTGGGTTCGTGGCCATCAAATGGGGGGGCGTTCCCTGCTGTGGGGAAAGCAAACCTACCGATGGAGTGATCTGGATTTTGCGGCCAATGCAAAGGATGGCCATGGTGTCGACTGGCCCATCCGCTACAAAGACATTGAACCGTGGTATACCTACGTGGAAAAATTTGCTGGCATTAGCGGAGAAGCAATTGGCCTGCCACAGCTTCCTGACAGCCACTTTCTACCACCTATGGAGTTGAATTGTGTCGAGAAAAGCGTGAAGCAACGGCTGGAGAAGAACTTCCCCGGCCGGAACCTGATCATTGGCCGGGCGGCGCACCTGACCGTACCATTGAATGGCCGGGGGAAATGCCAGAACCGGAATCGCTGTAGCCGGGGCTGTCCTTATGGGGCCTACTTCAGCAGCAACGCCGTTACCTTACCGGCCGCAAACGCTACGGGTAACCTGACCATACGACCCTATTCCATCGTTCAGTCGATTGTCTACGACGATAAGCTTGGCAAAGCCACGGGCGTCCGCATCATCGATGCAGAAACGAATGAAGCCATCGTCTACAATGCGAAGATCATCTTCTGTAATGCCTCCGCCCTGAGCTCTACGCAGATTCTGCTGAATTCTACTTCCAGCCGTTTCGAAAACGGCTTGGGTAATGATAGTGGCGAATTGGGCCATAACCTGATGGACCACACCTACCGGATTGGTGCCATGGGCAAAGTGGAAGGCTTCGAAGACAAGTACTATAAGGGACGACGGCCGAACGGCATCTACATCCCCCGGTACGTTAACCTTGATGGCGGACCACAATCCGACAAATTTGTCCGGGGCTTCGGCTTTCAGGGCGGCGGCGGTCGTGGTGGCCATGCCGCCAATTTACCAGCAGTTGGTGCTGACCTCAAAAATCAACTGGTGAAACCAGGCCCGTGGGAATTCTTCATCACCGGCTTCGCCGAATGCTTACCATATCACGAAAACAAGATCAGTCTTAACCGAGATGTGCTCGACAAATGGGGCCAACCCACTTTATCCATTGACGCGGAGTTTAAGGAGAATGAGCTGGCATTGAATAAGCAAATTCAGATCGATGCAGTGGAGATGCTCGAAAAATCCGGCGTTAAAGACGTTGTTGGTTTTGACAATGAGCACTACCCAGGCTTCGGTATCCACGAAATGGGGACCGCACGTATGGGCCGGGATCCGAAAACTTCCGTTCTGAACGGATTTAATCAGGTACATGCAGCGAAGAACGTTTTTGTGACGGACGGGGCCTGTATGACGTCTTCTTCCTGCGTAAACCCCTCGCTGACATATATGGCGATTACTGCCCGGGCAGCCGATCACGCCGTTACTGAACTCAACAAAAGAAATCTTTAAGCCATGAATAGAAGAGATGCACTACGGAAAACCGGATTACTGGCGGGGGCCACCATGGCAGCCCCTTCCTTGCTGGCTTTACTCCAGTCTTGCCAGGCTGAACCCCGTGTCGATTGGCAACCCGAATTCCTGACGGAAGATGAAGCTGTTTTCGTGTCCTCTTTCGTTGATACGCTATTACCGCGCACGGATACGCCCGGTGCATTGGACGTGAAGGCGGATATGTTCATGGACAAGATATGGGCCCATACAGCCGATGAGGCCGGGCAGGCAGCCGTTCGGGCAGACATTGCGAAATTCAATACGGACTGCAAGGAGCAACACGGTAAACCCTTTGCCGAGCTAAGTGAAGGTGACCGTATGAAGGTACTAACGGCTGCGGAGTCCACCTCCCCAACCTTCAACGGAGGAGTGTGGGGGACAGCCGTCGGAAAGCAGGAACCCGTAGGCTTTTATCGATCCCTGAAGTCGATGGCCATATGGGCCTATTCCACTTCTGAAAAGGTAGGGACGGAAGTGCTTAATTATGATCCGATTCCCGGGGACTATATTGGTTGTTTGCCGCTGGAGGAGGTGGGGAACAAATGGAGCCTGTAAGCTGATTGGGCATTTTTTAGGATACCGACTATTCGCGGTGCCGACTGCAGGACAGATTCATGATGTTACTTTCAGGGCGCTTTCGCAGGTGCAGGGGAAGGTAAAAGAGCACGCATTCCAACGGCTGTTTTCAGGTTTCTTTGCCATCTTCACCCCATGACGACGATCCACATCACCTTCACCTATCTCTTGATTTTACTCTTTGCCCTCTTTCCTGTTTTTCTGGTCGGGATCGCTGAGGTTACCGGTAAGTGGCTGGGATGCAACATCAACGAAGGAGGAACGGATCCATGTATTCGCTTCGGATTCAATTTCGGCAGGGTATTGAACGGTATGATGGTTATGGGATGGCTGGTCTTACTTACCGGGCCGCTGGCACTATTAGCAGCAATAGGATTTACGACTTATTTGGTCTTGAACAATTGATTACCTTACGGACCGATCAAACCCATAAAGCCTTGGCGATTAATTATTCTTTCGGTCTCCCCTTGAAAAACAATTTCGCGGAATACGTTTATTACGACGGCCTGTTCCTGCCCCATGAGATCGACCGGATTTTAAACTTTTGGGATGACGACAAAACCATTAAAGCGGAGCTTACCGGCGATAAGGTACATGTAGATGAACTGCGAAAAAGTTCTGTCATGTGGATTGACGACGCTCCGGAAAATAGGTGGCTTTACCAAAAACTGGCTAGCTTGGCAGTAGCCTGTAATAACGAGAGATACTGGTTTGATTTACTGGGATTCCATGAAGAACTTCAGTTAGCCCGATATTCAGAAGGCGACTTCTTTGATTGGCACCTGGATTTCGGGAAAGGCGGAATTTCCGCTCGTAAACTCAGCATGACCATTCAGCTATCGGATCCCGACGAGTACGAAGGCGGTGACCTGCAATTCATGATCAATCAGAACATCGTTACCGCCCCGCGGAAAAAGGGAACCATCATTATCTTCCCTTCCTTCATCATTCACCGGGTTACCCAGATCACCAGGGGAACGCGACAGTCTATTGTTGGTTGGGTAACCGGGCCGCCCTTCCGGTAGTGAAGGATATCGGTAAGATGCTGGCGCTAAAAATTGGGCAAATAAGCTGTAAATGAAAATATTCAATAATCTGAGTTTACCTTCCTGGCAGGTAGTCCGGGCCCAAACCGGGCAGGCCCTGCGCTGGATGCTAAGTAACAAGCTGAAGACGATCACCTACGTGACGGCTTTTGGACTAACCAGCCTCCTGCTTTTGATCGTATCCATTTGGCTGGGGCTGTTTGGGAAGTTGCCTTCCACCGATTCGCTCCGGCATTTACGCAACCCGGTTGCAACTACCATCTACGGCGCCAACAAAGAAGTGCTGGGCAGTTTTTACCTACAGAATCGGTCTAATGTAGATTCCTCAGAAGTAAATCAAATACTGAGGGAGGCACTCGTCTCGGTAGAAGATGTCCGCTTTTATGAGCATAATGGCATCGATTACCGTAGCCTGGGTCGCGTTTTGGTTAAATCAATTCTGATGGCGGATGCCAGTAGTGGGGGAGGGAGTACCATTACGCAGCAGATCGCGAAAAACGTATTTGGCCGAAAAAAACGATTCTTTTTCTCTACGCCCATCAACAAGATCCGGGAGATGTTCATCGCGCGGCGAATGGAAGAAGTATACAATAAAGATGAAATATTACTACTGTACCTGAACACGGTGATGTACGGCGAGAATCTTTTTGGAATCGAAAAAGCGGCACATCGCTTCCTGAATAAAGTGCCGGCGAAGTTAGATCTACCCGAATCAGCCCTGCTGGTAGGGCTGTTACAGGCGCCAAATGCTTATAATCCACGCAAGAACCCGGAGCGGGCCCTGAAACGACGTAACCTCGTTTTGTACCAAATGTACCGATACGGAAAGATTGACGAGGTGGCTTACGAAGCCGCAAAGAATAGTCCGCTGAAACTTAATTACCAACCAGCCAGGATTTCCACTACGAATGCGGCATATTATAAGGCTTTCCTGAGGAAAGAATTTGAAGCCTGGGCCGAAGAGTCTCCTAAACCGGATGGCTCCGTTTATGACCTGGACAGTGATGGATTAAAGATTTACACCTCTCTTCACCCGGCCATTCAGCTCTCTGCCGAAAAGGCACAGGAAGGGCACATGCGAAGGTTGCAAAAAGTATTCGCTGAAAACTGGGAGGTTTCCATCGAAGGTATCTCACGGGATAGTTTCCTGCGCAAGTTGATGTGGCAGGACCAGTATGCCCGGGATCTCAGTTCGCAAGGTCTGTCGCGAAAAGAGATTGAAGAGAAATTTGCCACCGCAAGTGAAAAGCAAATATGGACCTGGGATGGTTTCCAGGACGTGAATATGACCTTTCGGAATTACATTATCCAGGAGCTTACTCGTTTGCATGCCGGTATTTTAGCACTTGACAACCGGTCTGGGCGCATCCTGGCGTACGTTGGTGGTAACGACTATGATTACAGTCAGTATGACCAGATTAAACTTCCGCGCCAGGTTGGTTCTGTCTTTAAGCCGCTGGTATACCTTGCCGGACTACAAAGGGGCTTATCGCCGTGTGATTTCTATTCGAACCAGCGCCGTACTTATAGTCGTTACGAAGACTGGAGCCCACGAAACGCTGATGGGAAATACGGTGGCAGCTATTCCATGTGGGGAGCTTTAACCAATTCAATCAATACAGTTTCTGCCGAAGTTATGCTGGCTACCGGACCGGAGGCCGTCATCAAACTGGCCCAGCGGGCCGGGGTGGCGACTGAGATCCCTAAGGTACCTTCCATAGTGTTAGGGACGGCTGAGCTTACCCTGGAGGAGATGGTCGGGACCTACGCCTATATTGCTAATGGCGGAGGCAGTGTGGAGCCTTATTCCATTGTCCGGATCGAGGGTGAAGACGGAAAAGAAATTTATGCCAGGCCGTTTAGCGACGTTACCCGCAGAGAGCCGGCGGAGTCCTTCCAGCAAGTGAGAAAAATGATGCAATCCGTACTTACCGAAGGAACGGGCTCCAGGATCAGTGCTTACAATATTCCCTACAACATCATTGGAAAAACCGGTACGACCCAGAATAATACGGACGGCTGGTTCATTGCCAGCTCTCCGGAAGTAACGGTAGGGGCCTGGGTAGGCACCATGGATAAAAGAATCCATTTTAATTCAACGCGGCTTGGCTCGGGGAGTAATACCGCTTTGCCGATGGTTGGCCGCGTTTTTGCCGATCTCAGCCTTTGGCGGACGCCGATAATCTCGAACTTTACCTATACCATTCCGGAATTTGACTGCGTAGCCAGCAGTGAACTCCCACCGGAGGAGGCAAAGCTTCTTGTCCCCGGAAAACCCGCAGCGGAAGTAATACCCGATAGTATGCGTACCGATTCGGTGAGTCCGTTGCTGGTACCGAAAGCAGAGCCGGTTCAGTCTTTAGCGGATACTCTGGGGACCTAACGGGCCAATCTGCCTGCTTCTTAAACTTCCCCCTGCACCTGCGTCCGCGCCTGATCATAAACCTCCCAATATCCCCGGCCCCCAATAATCTTTGATGAAGAAGTAGCTGGCAAACAGCAGGAAAAGACTTGCCAGCAACAGGGTGGTAGCTCCTGCTATCTTCACCCATGGCCGCTGGAAGAAAGGATACTCCGCCAGGATGATTTCCACTACAACCAGATTGGGGAGGTAAAACCAAAAGTCCATAAAATAATCGAACCAACCGGTGAAATTTTCTGTGTGGCCCGACCGGCCGCCAAAGCCGATATAGAAGCCGTAGTCCATACGGTATAGCCACGAGCCAATGGCGAGCGCGAAGAGCCGAAGCGCCCAGGCCCGGTGTCGCTTAAACTCTTTCCGCCGCGCATACCGCGCCGTCTGGATGGCCGCCAGGAACATGAGCAGGCCATACCCGATAAAGCCGATGTCCATCACCAGGCCACCAATAGTGCCCTTGAGGGCGATGAAGACCAGGCCGCCAACGGCGGCCAGCAAACACGCAACGACGTAGACCCTTCCCGACCAGCGATGAACCATGGGGTACCGCTCGCGAACGGATGGTAACAGCTGTAAACACCCCAGCACCAGGATGATCCCCCCGGCAAGGAAGTGGACCGCAATACCAGCTGTAGAGCCACCATTTTCCGCGTCATACAAGCCAGGTAAGACCTTATTCCATTGTGCCGTATCTCCCGAAACATAGGCGAAGGCGTAGAAAACCAAAATGTACAAACCGAAGATCAGCGCGCTCGTCCAGACGATGGTACCCAGCAGTGTTTTGGCAAAACGGAATAGGTTGTCTCCGAATGGTGCAGGTGTAGTAATGGTCTCAGACATCTGATGGATTTCAGTTGGTGAAGATACGTAGCGGGCATAAGCTATTTTTTCATCTAGCCATTTTGATACCCTGTCAGGTGTTTTCCATGAGTAGTTCTACGTATTCTTTTAGGCATTTCTACCTGACTTTAGATATAGGAGGTATTCTTCTTTTGGACGACTCTGCTAATCAGCATTAATTTTTACACCCATACAACACCATCTACAGCACCTGCTGGTAGCTGCGCATCTTTTCACCCATACAATTCAACTATGAAATTCATTTTTTTTACCCTTCTCTGTTGTCTTTGCTGCTCGGCAGCACTGATGGCCCAATCTCCCGAGTCCCTCAATTACCAGGCTGTCGTTCGTGATGCCGACGGTGCCATCCGCGCCAACCAGGTTACCTCCGTTGATTTCAATATCCGCCAGGGGGCTGCCGACGGAACGATCGTTTACAGCGAAATGCACGACCCCACGACCAATGAATTTGGCCTCGTTAACGTAAAAGTCGGTGAAGGCACCGCCGCTACCGGCAGTTTCGCCGCCATCGACTGGAGCGCCGGCCCCTACTTCCTAGAAGTACTGCTTAACGATGTTAGTGCAGGTACGCAGGAGTTCTCCAGCGTTCCCTTCAGTCTTTACGCAAAGCGAGCTTTGAGCGCCGCTACTGCTGATGAAGCTGTCTTCGCTGCAACAGCAGAAAATGCTACTAATGCCACCATGGCTGATTTTGCGACCGCTGCTGGAACCGCTACTTCAGCCACAACTGCTGCTACTGCAGGAACCGCCGACTTCGCTACAGCTGCGGGCACCGCAAATGATGATAATGATCGCAGCCCTGATAATGAGATTCAGACGCTTTCTGTATCCGGAAATCAGTTGAGCCTGTCTGCTGATGGCGGGACGGTTGATTTGCCAGTGACGCCCACGTATTGGACCTTGTCTGGTGAAAACATTCATTCCACAAATAATGGGAATGTTGGTATTAAGACGAATTCTCCTGAAACAACGCTGGAAATAACCACCGAAAGTCGTCAGGGAGATATTGTAACAGATGTTGAACAAATTTCTACAACGTTAACGTTTTGGGCGCCTAACGTTTGGCAATCCTTTACCGCGACGCAATCGGGATACATTAGTTCAGTAAGTGTAGTAAATGGCCCGGCTGGCGTTACGGGGCCCAGCTTCTTCAGAATTTATGAAGGTGAAGGCAGAGGGGGAGCCACGCTTCACCAACAAAAATACGCGGCATTCGATCCCGGAGGACAGCTTCAATTAGTCGAATTCCCGCTAAACACTCCTCTTTTAGTTGAAGCTGGAAGTAAGTACACGCTTTTCTTTCCCGGGTTGAACTGGGTGCAGGCACAAGCGGAATATGCAGGTGGCGCATCAAATGTTGGAGCAGATTTAACCATCCAAGTGAAAATGGTAGCTGAGGTAATGGACAACACGACACTTGCCGTAGGATATGGACGTGTAGGTATTGGCACCAACGCACCACGCGAAAAACTCGAAGTAGTCGGCAACATCTGCTATACAGGAACCATCGGTGCCTGTTCCGACGAGCGCTACAAAAAGGACTTCGCCTCCCTGGAGAACACCCTGGACAAAGTGATGCAGCTAAATGGTCTGTACTACAACTGGAAGCAGGAGCAATTCCCCGAGCGGGAATTCACGAATGAACGCCAGATCGGGGTAATTGCCCAGGAGGTGGAAACATTTTTCCCGGAGATTGTGCTGACGGGAGATGATGGCTATAAGTCCGTCGACTACGGCAAACTGACGCCTATCCTGCTCGAAGCCATTAAGGAGCAACAGGCCATCATCGAAGCGATGCAAACGGAAACTAATCAGCTGCGGGCAAGTGTGCTGGCACGTTTGGATGCTTTGGAAGGGAAGTCATCTCCCAATACTACCCAGATCCAAACCTCCAAGAAATAAACCCCATGACCATGCATAAATTAATCATCACCACCGCAGCCTGTCTGTTCTGTGTGGGTGGCCTCTTCGGCCAGCTGCAGATTGAACGGCAGGTGATCGGTTCCATTGGTCAGGTGTTTGCTTCAGACAGCTTGACCGCCTCCTCCACCGTCGGTGAAGTGGCCACACTGACTTTCTCCGCTGAAAATAATCAGCTAACCCAGGGCTTTCAACAATCTATGGACGTCATCTCTGCCGTCATTGACCTTGGTGCCGGTGTTGGCGTGGAGTTATTCCCGAATCCGGCCAGTGACTTTGCTACCTTACAGATCGAGACCGAAAGTAACCTCGATTTACGCTTCGAGCTCGTGGATATTTCCGGTCGCTTAATCAGCTCGCAACGCCAGCAACTTCCGGCCTCGGTTTATCGCCATACGATCGACCTTAGCAAGTTGCCGTCCGGCACCTACTTCGTCAGGATCGCTACGCCACGTGGCAGCATTCTGAAGACCTTGAAATTGGTGCATATTTAAGTCAAGTTACAGCGATTTAGCTGCGACTAAGACTTAGAATTGCTTAGCAGCCCTTCTGGCCACGCGTCGGGAGGGCTGCTTTCTTTTGGGCGACGGCGCGCAGGTGCAGGGAAAGGATAAAAGGAGCAGGGTAGGGGCCGACAATTACTCCCGGGCACCGTTGCTGATCACAACAACGGCATTCGCTATCAGGGCTACTGCTGCCCAATAGGTGGAGAGCACCAGTACGCCCGACCAGTCGAAGGGAGCAATGAACTTGTTCAGGGCAAGGATAGAATCGGAGAGTAAAAAGAGCACAACGCCCACCGCAATCATTCGGTGGGCACTTGTTTTTTTCCAGAGGTAGAGGCAAACTCCTTGCCAGCACATCACGAAAATGAACAAGAAGTAGAGAAATACCGGAAGGGCAAGGGATTCCAGTTCAGGATATAGGAAGTAATAGTAACTCAGGCCAAAGGCAAGCAATAGCAGCAGCGGGGTCAGGTAAAGCTTAAACTTATCTAATGTTACAAAGCTGATCGTGAAGAGAACGTGAGCGACCAAAAAAGCGGCGAGGCCAAAAACGAAGTTTTCGCTATCCAACAGGAAAATATCTCCGATGAGGCAAAGCAGTAGTCCCGAAACGGTAAGTAGCCAGTATGCCTTTGGTGCCATTCTGCCAAAGATCATTGGCAGCAAAATAATAAGGACTGTTGTCAGTGGCTTCAAAGAACGATAAAGGGTGACATTCCCCGTCACGTCCAGTACTATTGCGATTATCGCACTGATGACAATGAGGAAGTTTAGTGTTTTTGTGGTGGCCTGCATAAGTAAAATTGGGGTACTTAGAAGCCCACAATGTAGGTATTCTCGGGAGGGAACAAGCTCTACGAGTATGGCGAGTTGCCTGGTGCGGAGTTGCAACGCGCCGTAGGCGCCCTGCAACAGGAGCGAAGCGACCCTGCAACCCCCGTAATGGAACCCTGCAACGCTTCTTAACACTTCCCTCCGAAATAGTCAAACCCTCGTTAAACAGCTTCAGGAAGTTGGAGATAGGGTACTTGTGGTACGTACTTGCAGTCATAATCAAAGCATCCGCAATGAAAAAGTCAATTTTACTTTCTACCCTGTTAGCCTTTGTTCTTGCCCTCGTAGTAATGCCAGCACAGGCACAACGGCCTAACAATCCACGCGGAACGGAAACAACGTCAACGACAACGCCGACCCGCGCCACTACTACCCGTGGCACCGCCACCCGCACAACGGCTACCCGCCGGACTACAACAACCACAGCGACAGTCCCTAACCGTACAACGGCAACTCGCCGGACTAGCACTCCTGCGACGACCAATTCGCGCCGCACTTCCACTAACCGGGGCTCTACCGCCCCCAGGATCAGAACTTCCACTCCGACAAATACACGTCGGACCAACACAAACAACAATCCCAATTACTGCCCTCCTGGTGGCAACGCCCGGAACAACGGCAACTCGTCTAGTACCCGTCAGCGCACCACTACGACCACCAGCCGTCGTTCCAACGTCGGAACTACCGGCCGCCCCAGTCGGAATACCGGAACCAACGCTTCCAGCTCACGCCGTAGTACTACGGTAGTAAAGGCTGATAATGGTGTCCGCAGCCGTAGCCGCGGAAAGGTTACCAGTGCAAATGGTTCTTACGATGAAGTCTACGGCGCCAAGTCCGAACCACGTGCTAAGCGTTCGAAGAAGAGCAGTTCCCGCCGCGACTAGTCGTCTCAACTAAGAATTATCCCTGAACAAAGTCATTCCTCTTTTTGGCAACGGTCCGCTACCTTCTGGTGAGCGGGCCGTTGTTGCATCTGGAGCTAACCTTAAGACCCCGCTATACTGATGTGTGGGCTATACTGTACAAACCTTTGTATTTTGGCCATAAATTTAGGCTACTGATGAGGACGATGTTTCTTTGCTCCTCAATTCTTTGCCCCCCGGGCCCGAGGCGGTAGCCGAGGATGGGAAGCATCGCACCTGCGACCCCGCCCAAAAAGTGGGCTACTCCTAAACCCTCTCGCCAGTCTTTAGTTACCATATCAACCATTTGCCTGAAATACCCCTACATGACTTCACCAACCTTTATTGAAAAATTATGGGAACGTAAAGTTCCTCAACTACTTGGTACCTACCTGGCAGTAGGTTTTGGTGTGTTACAATTTGTTGAATTTATTTCCCGAAGGTTTTCGATGAGCAGCTTTTGGGTAGACAGCTACTTACTGCTGTGGTTATTACTGCTCCCAGCCGTTGCCCTGCTTCTTTATTACAAGGGCCTGCCGGCAAAGGTGGGAAAAGGGTTCAACTGGAAGAAGTGGGCCATATTTGGCAACCTTGGCCTGGCATTATTACTGGTTTTTGTGCTTCCTGGAAGTGTCGCCCCCGCTGCTACCGAGACTGTAGTCACCACTGACACAGATGGCAAAAAAGTGAGCCGGGTAATTCCTTCTGCTTCTTCAGTTCAACGCATTGCCGTATTTGAATTAAGCAATGAATCGGAAGATGAAACCAAGAACTGGTGGGGAACTGCCTACTCCCTATTGCTGAATGATGACCTGCGACAGCGACCGGAACTGTTGACGCTGGGCGTTCGATCCCTCAACCGCTATTACTCGCATTTTAACGTGGAGCAATTCACCGACATCAATGTTGGTCTACAGCGAAAAATTGCCCAGCGCGCCCGGACGGACTATTTCGTGAGTGGAAAGTACGCTGCCGGAGAAGACAGCCACGAAGTTAATGGTGGGCTATACCGCACCCGGGATGGTAAGTTGGTTCAAACTTTACAGGCGGTTGGGCCGGACATATTTACGGTGGTCGATCGGCTACGGGATCAGATTAATGATTTCCTTCCCCCACCGGTAGTAGTGGATCAAATGACTACTGAACTACCAGCTTCGGCCATGATCACGGATCGGGAAGAGGCTTTACAAGCTTATGTAGCGGGTGTTGTTGCCTTCAGCCTTGATCCTGGAAATCTTCGGGTTAGCCTCGACTATTTTTTAAAAGCCCTGGAACTGGACCCGAATTGTGCTCCTTGCGCATATGGTGCCGGAGATAAACTTTATGGCTCAGGCAAGTTAGATAGTGCAAAGTTACTGATATCCAAAGCTACCCGTCTGGCGGAAGTTCTGCCTGAACGGGAGCAGTTCGGGTACAAATCGACGCTGATGGCCGTCAACGGCTCATATGACCAATACTACCGGCTGATGGAATCTTATCGGAGTCTTTACCCCTATGAGTTCAGCCCCTACGAGATGTTGGAAAGCTATTATGCCCGTAATTACGGCCTTGATTCTGCCATTGTATTAATGCAGCAGGCGGCGGAATTGTCTGATCGGGAGAGAGCTCTGGGAAAACTTTATCAACTGTATGTTAGTGCCGAAGATTATGAAAAAGTAGAGGCCATCATCAAGGATCTTGAGCAAGAGTTTCCCGACAGCGATAAAACCCGGCGTATGTACGCCAGTCTATACCAAACTACTGGTCAGATGGATAAGGCACGGGAAATTCTGCGGGAAATGCAAGCGCTTGACCCATTGAATTTTGATGTCACTAATCACATTATTTTTGCCGAGCTCCGGGCAGGTAACTACGACGAAGTTGAAAAGCTGACGCGTAAGGCAATGGCACAGGCCACTAACATTGCGGACAGTACAACAGCTTGGAATTACCTTATCCAGTCCTATTCCGGAAGAGGTCAATTTGACCGGGCCATGAAGGAACTGCTGGCCTTCGAAGATCTAATCTCCAGGACTAGCCCGCGGAATGTAATAATCAACAATAATTTTGCGACTAAATCCGACTATGCCATCAAACGCGGACGTTTCGGATTAATTGATACCTTACTTGCGGAAGTAGCAGCCTTCGATGCCAGCAGGGCGGAGTTATATGGCTGCTATATTCCAGTTCAGGCAGCTATTTATGGAATACACCAGCCTGGTGGTGCAGCCTCCCTCGAAGGCTGCAGAGAAACTTTACTGGGCTATGGTCCATCGGCTGAAGACCTGATCGATCTTGCGGAAATTATCCTCACCGGAGATTATGGTGCGGCAGTTGCTTTGCTTGACGAACGGCAAGCGGCAGGAAAAGAGATGCTGACGCCAAGTGCAGAAGCTCGTTTACGACAGTTCGCGGGAGATAATGAAAAAGCGCTGAAAGTGCTGAAAAAAGCCCTCGTTGCTCGTGTTAATGACCCGGTTTTGTTGCTTGAGCTGGCACTGAGCCAACATGCGATGGGCGATACTGAAGCAGCCAAAAAGTCAATAGCAGGCCCCCTGAAAACCTGGGCGAATGCAGATGCTGATTTCATCAAACTACAGGAAGCAAAAGCATTGGCCAATGAATTAGGGCTGCCTCCGTCTTAAGCCTTAAATTAGACCATGACTAAGCCAGAAAAACGAGTACTGTTGAACCTCATTGCGGAAGATCAATTGAACGAGACGATCACTCAATTGATAGCCGCAGTACCTGAGCAACATCCCGACCTGAAAAGAATTAACCAGTTGGCCATCCGGTTACGGGAGATGGAAGAACGGATTGATATGGGGACACTTTCCAACGAAGACATTGGCCGGGTACGTAGCCGGATTGCCGGCGGACTGAAAGATGTCATTCAGGAGCTAAAGCCTATGGCTAAGCACGAGAAATCCACGGATGATGACAAGCCTGTTTTTAAGCTCAATCTTACGACTACCGAGGAAGACCCGTCTTCAGCTCCGAAGGTGATTCTTGGCTTTGATGGAGACATTCAGTACAAAGGCTCTCCAAGTAAAAAGGAACGAAGTATTGAGCTGGTCAAGGGTTACGGAGCCGCCTACCACCAAGTGCTTCAGGGGATTAAAAAAGCAGGGATGACGATGGAAAAGGCGGACCGTGCTGGTGGTCGGTTGTCCGCGAGTATGCCTGGAACCTCTTCCAATAAATTTGGCGAGGTCGTTGAAGTATGGTTGAAGCCTGAGCGTAACGGCCGTACCTGGGTTCATGTAGTTGTCGACAGTGCGTTACCTACAACAGCCTTTGATTTTGGCCGACATGAAAGCAAATTGAACCTATTGTTCAGTTATCTTAGGTAAGTTAGTGGAAGCCTCTGAAAGTTTATGATTGCATGTTGATTGGGCTGGGGTGAATTTTGCTGGTATTCATACTGGTAGGGCGGAGGTAAGCCCCGCCCTTACAAGCGTCAATTTTGTTGGCCGCGTTCGCAACACGAACGCGGAGTGATCCTGCGTTAAGCAGAAAAACCGTTGCTCATAAGCTGCAACCGTTCAATTACGTAATCCACCATTTTATCCGTCACTCCAAGGTGGGTCGTGAAGCGTACCATCTGCGGGCCAAATGGAACGGCTTGAATGCCTTGTCCCGCCAACGTTTCCAGGAAGTCGGTGGCCATCAGGTCACCGGCCAGATGGAAGATACAAATATTGGTTTGAGTTTCTTCCACCGATGCAACGAAGGGTAGGGGAGCGAGGGCTGCAGCGAAGCGCCGGGCGCGTGCGTTGTCTTCGGCCAGTCGGTCTACGTGATGCTCCAGGGCATAAAGGCCGGCAGCTGCGAGGTACCCGGCCTGCCGCATGCCACCCCCAATCACTTTTCGGAATCTTCTGGCCCGGTCAATCAGTTCCTTTGGCCCGAGGAGCAAACTTCCCACGGGCGCACCGAGCCCCTTACTCAGGCAGATGCTCACCGTATCAAACAGTTCTCCCCATATTTTGGGCGATTCTCCCGTTTCTACCAGCGCATTGAATAGCCTGGCTCCGTCGAGATGACAAGCCAGGCCTTCTGAACGCGCTTCCGCTACAAGGACCGTTGCTTCGTCAATGTTGTAAATAGAACCGCCACCTTTATTGCAGGTGTTCTCGATGACGAGCAGACGGCTGATTGGCAGCCAGTCATACCTGGGCTTTACCGCCGCCTTCACCTGCCCCGGGAGTAATTTACCGCGCTCTCCCCTGATCAGGTTCATACTAACGCTGGAGAGCATGGCGTATACTCCGCCTTCATATTGATAAACGTGGCTCTTCTCCTCGCAGAGTACTTCATCCAGGGCCTGGGTATGGCACTTGATCGCCAGTTGGTTGGTCATGGTGCCGGAAGGGCAGTACAGGGCAGCTTCCATGCCAAACAGTTCGGCGGCGGTGGCTTCCAGCTGATTGACGGTGGGGTCCTGGCGGAAAACATCGTCCCCTACTTCAGCGGAGAACATGGCTTTCAACATGGCCGGTGTGGGCTGGGTGGCGGTGTCGGAGGTTAGGTTTACGGTCATAGAAGTTGCAAGTTACAAGATTCGCTTCGCTCATGTTGCAGGGGTCGCTACGCTCCGGTTACAGGCCAGTCGCTTCGCTCCTTGTTGCAGAGCGCCTGCGGCGCGTTGCAGCTACCGCACGAGGCTGCACTCCTGCAACACCTGCAACCGGAGCGTAGCGACCCTGCAACCCTTGCAACCGGAGCGCAGCAACTACTTCCGCAGGTGCGAAAACTGCTTCCGGAATTTACCCACCTTCGGCGAGATGACGAAGGAACAATAGCTGTTTCGGCTACCTACCTTATTGTAGTAGTCCTGGTGGTAATCCTCCGCGGCATAGAAGACCTCGTGCGGGTAAAGATGTGTTACTGCGGGAGCACCGTATAGTTCGGGTACGATGTTGGCCGTAAGGTCTTCGGTAATGGCTTTTTGTTCCTCTGTCGTGTAGAATACGGCACTTGCGTATTGCGGTCCTTTATCATTCCCCTGGCGGTTGAGTGTGGTGGGGTCGTGGGTGGCGAAGAAGACTTCGAGTATCTGCCGTGTGGTGATGATGGTTGGGTCGAAGTCTACCAAAATCACTTCAACGTGACCGCTGGTCTTGGCGCATACGGCGTCGTAATTAGCGGTTTCCGCTGGCCCGCCGGAGTAACCGCTGACTACGCGCTTTACACCCTTCAGCTCTACGAAAACAGCTTCGGTGCACCAAAAGCAGCCGCCGCCTAAGATGATGGTTTCGTGGGTAGCGGTATTCTTAATGTCGGTAACGACTTCAGCAAAATGCGACATGGCAGATAGATTTTCTTAGGAAAGGCCTTTACCACATGAATTGTTCTAAGTTAATTTGGGCGGGGCCGCAGGATGCAAAGTGAGAGATTAAAGAGCAGGGTCCTGCATTGGGTAACTTGCTGCTAAAACCATTTTCTGCTCCTGCGTTCGCGCCCAATAGACGCTGGAAGTTATGCGGCCGATCCAAGGGCCCCCATTACTCCGTATTTGTCAGCCTACACGTGAAGGGGCAAATCGTATCCTGATTTTCTGAACACTCTTTCCTTCGTCTCCGTTATCTCCATCACATGAACCAACAATACGATTTAGTAATCATTGGCTCGGGACCTGCCGGAGCCACCGTAGGCAGATTCGCGGCAGCAGGTGGCCTTTCGGTTCTCTTGGTGGATAAAAAACAGGAACTCGGCGCGCCAATCCAGTGCTCAGGAGCTGTAAGCCGCCATGCGCTGGAAGAGGTGGGTGTTCCGCTCGACGATGAATTTATCCTGGAGCCGATCTACGGCTTTGCCATCTACGACCAGGCGGGGGCCGCCACCAAAATTGATTATCGGAAACTTAAGGAGGACGAATATGGATCGGGGCCGGGGCGTAAACCACTCGGCTACGTCGTCGATCGCCGTCGCTTTGACCGTTTCCTGATGACCCAGGCCGAACGCGCCGGCGTAGAAACCTGGTTGAAAACCGAAGGTCTCGGTTACCAGCCTACCGAGGATGGCCGCTGTGATGTTTTTCTGCGCCGATATAACGAGAAAATAACCGTCAGTACCCGAGTTCTTGTCGGTGCCGATGGCCTGATGTCACAGGTAGGCAAATGGGCCGGACTACAAACGCACATCAAAATTACGGAACTCGCGGGTTGCCTGCAGTTCATCGTTGACAATGTCGAAACGGAAGGATTGCTAGAAATCATCACGGGACACGAATGGGCCCCGGGCGGTTATGCCTGGGTGTTTCCCAAAGGGCATGGCTATGCGGAAATCGGCCTGGGCGTTATCCCTACAATGACAACGCACAGTGCGCAATGGCATCTAGATAAATTCATCAAACAGTCTTTTTTCAAAGAACGTTTTAAGGATAGCAGGATCCTTGAAGTACAGGGTGGCGGTGTACCGCTTGCCGCTCCGCTCAGAACGCAATATGCGGACAACCTGATCCTGGTCGGTGACGCCGCAAGGCACGTGAATCCCATCACCGGTGGCGGAATACATACAGCCCTCAGCGGCGGTAAACTTGCGGCAGAATTCTTAATCAGGCACTTGAGCACACCGGGCGTATCCTGCGCTGCGGCAGAACTGAAGGGGTATCAGGATGATTGGTTGCAGGCGCTAGGAGACAAAATGTGGAAACTCTACCACACCAAAACCAAGGTCTTTCATCAGGAGGACATCCCTACCCGCGACGCCTACCTGTACCAAACTATGTCGGATTACTTCGACCCTAACTCCGAATACAAAAAGATATGAGTAAACTGCAACCCGTCATTTTCGATATTGGTTGGAATGCCTGCATCAACTGCGGCGCCTGCGTGGCTATTTGCCCGCAGGAAGCAGGGTTCATCAGTCCTTTCGACACCATTGCAGTTGACCGGGCCTGTGATATTGCCTGCTTGCTTTGTGAAAGTATTTGCCCGACGGATACCATCACGCACAAATTAGTGGAGGAAGGGGGAAAGGATTAAAACTCGTATCGGTTTCCCGGAAAAAGACGCAGCAGATAGTATGCCATAATTGTCCTAACAGAACCACCAGTGCGTCAAGATTGAGGTTGGTGCTAGTTAGAACGCCGGCAGCGCGGTGCTGGACGACCAGCTGAAAGCCGATCACAGCCATAGCTACGTGAGGTTTTTAGCTGGGAAGTACAGTGCCGTGATGGCAAGTTACAACTGTGCCGAACTTTGATCTTGATGCACTAGTCCTTCTTCCAGAATTTCCATCCATTAGGATCTTTTCCCGCTTTGATCCGGTCTTTTCGCTTTTGCTCCCGACGGCGTTCCCGCTGCTTTTTCTTTTTGTCCTTGCGGTTGGCTATTTCTTTCTTTTTATCCCAAATATCGTTGCGGCCGGAAATGACGTACCGTACGCTTATGGCCGTTTGGGTATACAGTAATTGATTACCTCCGCTTACGTTGATGGCCGGCTTAAAGTCATACGCCAGGTTGATCTTAGCGAAGGTAGCTTCCAGGCCGATAACACCATCGATGCCGATGGGGCCGCCAATCGCCTCGCCGGTCTCTTTTTCAATTTCATTGTTCCAGCCAGCGTGTACGCCGGCACCGTAGAAAAGATTGATCCTCCGGCTGAGTAATGGCCGGTGCTGCTTACCCAGTAGCGTGAAGCTGCCCTCATCGCGCTGAAGGCTGGACTGCAAGATCGCTTCCACCACAAAATTTTTTTGTACCTGCGGCACCCGTAGCTGGACGGTAGCTCCCCAGTCCGTACCGAGCCTGAGTCCAAGTGCGGCGTCGTAAGATTGTGCTGAAAGAAAAACAGGAAAGATCAGGAAAGCAAAAAAGAGTAGTCTGTTCATGCGGGTAGGAACGGCTAAAGGCACTGGTTTGTGTATAAACGGTAGGTGAAAATGCTGGTTTTTTGGAAAAACACAAGCTTTTCAATCTCCTCTGCCATAAAACAGCCCCGTTCCGAGGTGGAACGAGGCTGTTTTTTTACTTAGCTATTGAGTGCTGAAGGCTGGTTCCTAATGACCAGCTGCTTTGGCGTGATCCGCCAAAAACTTTTCAAGCCCAATATCCGTCAATGGGTGATTGAACAGGCTTTCGAAAGCGCTGAGGCCACAGGTAACTACGTCGGCACCGGCTTTGGCAGCATCGATGATGTGCTTACCGTTACGAATAGACGCAGCAAGGATCTCGGTTTCAAAACCCTGAATGGCATAGATCTCTGCAATGTCGGCGATCAACTGCATGCCATCCCAACCGATGTCGTCGATGCGGCCAATAAAGGGACTCACGTAAGTAGCTCCGGCTTTTGCCGCCAGGATTGCCTGGCCAGCACTGAACACCAGCGTGCAGTTGGTCCGGATACCCTGAGAAGCACACCAGGCTAGAGTTTTTACACCGTCACGGATCATCGGAATCTTTACGACGATGTTATCGGCAATTTTCACCAATTCGGTGGCTTCTGCCTTCATGCCCTCGAAATCTGTACTGATGACCTCAGCGCTTACATCTCCATCGGTGATGTCACAGATCTTCTTATAGTGGGCCATTACTGCTTCGGTACCGCTAATTTTCTCCTTCGCCATCAGGCTAGGGTTAGTAGTTACACCATCCAGAATACCGAGGGATTCGGCTTCCGCAATATCGTTCAGGTTAGCAGTATCAATGAAAAACTTCATTTGGGTGGTTTTTTTAGTGAATTAGAGTGCCTGCTTGGCTTTCTCTTTCGCAAACATACAAATTGATGCTGGGTTCAATCGCTTCGCTCAGGTTGCAGGGGGGCTTCCTTTTGTTCCGGGGCCGTAACAACTACAACCCCCGCAACTCTTGCAACGGGAGCGCAGCGCCCCTACACCCGCTTCAACCGAATAGGATAAGTCTTACCACTGTACCATTGAGGGATGAAAAGATTCCCATCCTCGTCCGGGCAGACATCATGCGGATTCATGAACGTCTGATTGTCATGAACGATTTCGGTGAAGTCTTGCTGGTTTGTCGGGCCGGAGCCTCCCGGAAGGGAGACAACGTCAAAATTGCGATCAAGGACGGCAACCATGCCGTCGTAATGCCACCAGCTTTTGGTCACAATGACGGCGAACATGGTGAAGTCGCCAGCAATGACGGGGCGACAGATCTCCAGGCCGGGAAGCTTTCGTGTACTTAGGTGCTTTCCGCTCATGCTCCACCGTTGGAATTCTTTGTTGCCGCGGCTGGTGATCAGCAACTCTTCTTTACCCGAGCGTGCATCGACGACTATTCCATGGCAACAATTGAAGTGCTGCGGTCCGCCAAAAACGTTTTTCAATTGCCCCTTCGGGTTGAAGTGAAAAATGAGGTTGGAGCCATAGCCGTCAGCAACGTAGATGTCACCATTTGCTGCGATGGCAGTTTCCGTGGGTTTGAATGTTTTGCCGGCAGGAAGCTGATCTTCCGGCAAGTAAAGCTCCCTGATGATGCGGCCATTTAAGTCGAGATTGAGGACCCTTCCGTCAGCACTGTCGGTTATCCAAAAAGTCTGGGCACTTCCTTCTCCGGCCTTACTAAGGCCATGTGGCTCGGTCAGGTTAAGCTGCCAGCTGTCTAATAGCTTTCCGTCTTTATTGTAGGCAAGGACATTAAAGTCTTTGGCTACAGTGCTGCAGACTAACCGCTTACGCGTGTCGAGGACCATCTCATGGCAATGCTGGATGGGTTGATCAGTGGGGTTGAGATTCCCCCATGATTTGTCGACTTTATATTGAAAATCACCTTGCCCGACAATCAGTTTTTCGTTGAAGGGGTGGTTAGCCCTGCCGATAAGCGGAAAAGTAGCTGAGGCTGCCCCGATCAGGCCGGCCTGCCGGAGGAATTGACGACGGGAAGAACGCATTTATTTGCTCGTGTTTTCAGTAACGGGAGTGAATTTGAAACCAGTATTAACATCGATCAATGGGTGTGCCTCGGCGTATGCTGTGGCAGCTTCGGAGGTGACTTTTGTTTGCCATAAATATAACCGTTTCAGGGCAGGAAAGCGCTGAAGATGGGCAAAAACAGCGTCGTCAACCTCAGTATCGTACAGGTTTAGGCTTTCGAGGTGCCTGAGTTTACTTAACTTTTCTATGGTAGCCGAGGTGAGCTTGGTCCCGTTGAGGCGTAAGCGATTCAGGTTGGAGAATTTGGCCAAAGGGGCAAGGTCATCATCGTTGAGGGGCATTCGGTCCAGGCTCAGGTAACTAACCTGCTTCGAGGCAAGCTCCGATAATTTGGCCAAAGCGGCGGCGTCTACTGTACGTCCAGGCTCGGGTTTTGCCTCTAGTGCCGGACCGCCAGGCACAAGCTCCGTCACGGCCCAGTTCAGTTTGCGTAATTCATCAAGTTGGGCGGCGGGGATCGCGGGTGCAGTGATTTTTTCTACGAATAGCTTTGGGCTGAGGTCCAGGCCATAATTCTGTTCCAGGAGCTTTTTGATGTCCTCTGGTATGTTTTGAGGGTCCAGCAGCGAGGTGGTATCGGCGCCATTAGTAATCCAGTACTCGAGTAAACGGACTTGTGCAAAATCCCACGGAGTTCCCTGTGGGGGCATTGCTTTGGTGTTGCTCCGGGGGAGCGTGACTCGCCTTACCCATGAACTTTCGAGCGGGGCTCCGGGGCTGATGATGGCACCTCCGTCTCCGCCGGCGAACAGGAAGTGGGCTTCGTCCATCCGCAAGCCTCCGTTCTGTTTGTCTGCATTGTGGCACCGTGCGCAGGAAGCGTTGATGGCAGGGCGTAGGAAACTGGCGTAAAGGTTGATGCTGTCCGTATTGACTCGACTCCAGTCGTGGATACCACTACTGTCAGGGGCGTGCCCGGCCATTTTCTGCACGAGGGGAGGGGCGTGTTCAAAAAGGTAGCTTTCACCGTGCGTGAGGTTGCCACCCTGGTGTCCGGCCAGGCCGAGTAAGGCCGCTACGAGGATGCCGAACCCCTTGGCTGCTTTACCTCCGTTTCGTGTGACGAATACCCCTGCTACGGCTAAGGCTGCGACACTTATGCCCAACCATTTATGCCAAAACAGGGTGTCTCCACCTCCACTTTCACCAGCTAATAACCAGCCGCAACCAGCTGCCGCCACGGCAGCAACTGCACCGACGAACCAACTGATCCTTATTGCCGGGCGTGCCTTGTCTCCCGGCCACCATTCCAATAGTGCCGCCAGTAACAAAAAGCCTATCGGCAAATGAACGAGCAGAGGATGGAATCGTCCTACAAAAAGGCTAAAATCCGCAAGGAACAGCTGTTGCATAATCGTTTACTTTGTTTGCAAAGTATCGAAAAACCAGTAAATGGTTTGCCTGTAGTAGACCGTCGATTCAGACTTTTGGGGGCTTTAGATGTCTTATTCCCTTGCTTTTAGCCATTCCTTGCACCTGCGTCCCCGCCTAAATAACGAGAATGGCAGGAATAAAGCCATTTGACTTACGGAAACTTAGGCCGTTTAATGTCTGTAAACTAGTTTATTGGAATAATTCGACAAGTTCAACGAAGGACCATGCAGGTCACTCAATTCTTAAAGATCCATCCAAGGGCTTGAGGGGAAACTGACGTTCGACCCTTATTTTAACCGCCAACGTGCCCCGATCTCTAACTGGCCGCGCTGTAAACCAACCACTTTTACCTGGTCGGGCTGCGAGATTAACCGACGTCCGGCCATTGTAAGGGTAAGCTTCCGGGTGAGGTCATATGAAACATTGAGTCCTGCGTGGAAAACCCAATGGTCGAATTTAGGAAAACCAGAAAGGGATCCAACCGCCTCTCCCGTGAGAGAACCTGGCGAAGCTAAGGAAGCATCCACCCGCGAGGAGCTTAATCCATTCACTAACTCGATATTCGTATCCAAAGCAGTGTTGTTACCCTGAGGACTGGCGAATGCTGCCCGGTACTGAGATGATGTTAGGGCATTTGCGGTTAGCAGGTAATTCAGGGAAGCGGAAGTACCGATTTGCCAACGGGGAGCAGGTGAATAAGTAAACCCAATGCGACCTTCGAAGGAAGTACTGACAATTGCGTCAATATTGTCTTCCGAAAATGTAATGAGGATGGTATCCGGGACAGAAGACCCGGTAGTAATATCGGAGTTTTCTAAAAAACGAGCCGGGGTGCCGGATTCCGCTAACTCCTTGAAATTGTGGAAGTCTTTCCGGAAATGAAAGCTGACTGGAATAGAAAAACGTTTACTGATGGGCACGTTGTACCCGAGTCCGGCGTAAAAACCGGTATTGTTACCACGCAGACCTTCGCTTATTCCAGCGTCTAGGTATAGGCGTGAGGCCAGTTTGGGCTTTTTAACCACGATGGCTAATTGATCGGTTCTTTGGCGCTGAGCAAATTCAATTGCTCCAATGGGTTGAGGAATTAATGAAGTAAGCGGAGCAGGGACCTCCTTTATGTTGGATTCCGTTGTCGGCGTATTCAGGATGGTCGTCCCGGCTTGGTCAACCAGGGCAGTGGCGTCTAAGGGAGAAACGGTAAGCGTCCCTTCCATCCCGGGATCTCCTTTTTCAACTGGTATTACCGTGAGTGGGGCTTGCTTTGAAGTGGCGTTTGAGGTATTAGCCTGTAATGTCTTAATTTCTGAAGACGCTGCAAGCGTCTCTGGAAACCGAGCAGCATGCTCAATTGCCCCCTCTTCCTGGGCTTGGTTTTCCCGGTTAGCTGATTTGTGGTCGTTATCAGCGATCACCACCGGCAGTTTACTAGTCGGGGTCAAAGGCACCATCGGCGTATTTAGCTCCTGCTCCGTCGCTTCGTCCTGAGACAAGTAGGCCATAGCAGACGGCGTAGCGACGGCCACCACTAGAAGGAGAAGGGCAGCCAGCCAGCCGTAATTGCGCCACCAGACGACGGCAGCTTTCCGGTTAGGTGGTTGCTTATCATCAAGACGCTTGTTCATGTCTGCCCACGCTTCGTTCCAGAAGGCGGCATCGTCGGTCCATTTCGGGTCGTTGTTAGCCTGCATAACGGTTCGATTTATAGGGGTGGGATTTCAGTTTTTCGCGTAAAATTTGTCTTGCTTTGTTCAGGTGCCAGCGGCTGTTGCCTTCACTGAAGTTGAGTTGAGTGGCGATCTCGGCGTGGTTGTACCCCTCGACGGCAAAAAGCCAGAAGACTTCCTTACTCGTTTCGGGAAGCAGATCAATGATCCGGCACAGGTCATCCGCGTAGAGTGATTGCGTTGCGGTAGCCTCAGCTGGGCGGTCCCAATCGGCAATTTCCAAAGTCGGTCGTTGTTTTTGGCTTCGGAACTGATCAATGGCACTGTTAAATACCAGCCGTTTCACCCAACCTTCAAGGCTTCCCTCCCAACGAAATTTATCGAGCTTTTGAAAAACCTTCATCATGCCACCATTTAGCAGAGACATGGCTTCCTCCTTTCCGGGGGCGTACCGACGGCAGACACGGAGGGCCGCCGGCGCAAAGCGCCGATAGAACACCTCCTGTGCTCTGCGATCTCCGGCCAGACAGGCGGAAACCAATGCTTTATCGTCAGGATAATTGGACAATGGACGTTGGGTCTGTAATTTTAGAAGGATTAAAATCTTACGCCAGCCCGAAGTACGAGGCGCTGGTAATTAACCTTGCGTTGGATCACATCGAGATTGGCGTCTGTGATGGTGAATGTGTTGGTCAGGAACCGGTAGCCGAGGTCAATGAAAAGTCGTTGCAGTGGGCCGTTTTCTCCTCCGAATTCAAGGCCGACCGAAGGGTGGACTAATGGAGCAATCGCGCGTTCGGTGACCTCTCCGTCCCGGCTTCCGGCCCCGAAGGGGTAGGTCATTCCCGCCTCCAACCGGACAAAGGGCCTTCTTTTTCCATTTCCGAAAAGGTATTCGACCTGTCCAGTGGCAGAAAGTACCTTTTCTTGTAGCTGATGGTTCATCAGGCTGAGATCAACTCCCAGGCCAACGTTAACTTTATTGAAGCTGCGTAGGAAGTGGTAAGCTGCGCCACCACCAATGGTGATCCGACGAAAGCGGAAGCCAAAATTTCCGTTGTCTATCTGTGTTGCTCCAAATGACATACTTGTGCTGAATTGATGCATGAACTTCCGCTTCAGCTGCCTGCGAGGCGCTTCTTCTTCGGGCAATACGTCAGGCTTCATGGAGGTTGATTGCGTTGCTGCTATCTCTTCTTCCCGATCTTTGTCGAGCCGGAAATTGACGCGTTTAACCTCATCCCATTCAAAATCAAGGATCGTACCATTATCCTGCACCAATATTACGCGACTGCCGTAATTGTAAGTTATTACAGTACCAGAAACGGCGTCTTTTCCGTGCAGGTGGACTACGTCGATATAATGATTGGCGGGTGCCTGGCCAAAGAGTAAGCCTGAAACGGCGAAGAGTATCAGTAGCGTAAGTCGCATGGGGAATTATTGTATCAGCAAGGTAGGAAAAAGCCGCGTGGCCGGCAGAAAACTAGAGCGAATAACGGACCGTTCTGCCAGGGCTTCAGGTAGTGCTTAGCGGGAGAAACGGCCTTTACCGACCACGCGGTACCTTAATCACATAAATCGATTCTGCTGGTGGCAGTTAGCTGTCCTTCGTCGGTATAATCGAACTGCTGGACACCGTCCTCGCCGTATCCGAGTACGATCAGGTTATTGTTTCCCGGAAGTACGATGACGTCGCGTGCGTTGATATTATTCAGGCTGGAGAGTTGCTCTCCCAGTAAGCCATCATCGGTCAGGTCAAACACCTTAAGTCCTTCCCACTGGGCACATAGGAACAGTTTGCCCTCGGCAACGCCAAGGCCATGGCTGTTGGTCATTGGGGTAATCTGGAGGGAGACCGGGTTACGGGCATCACTGACGTCGATGACTTCGAGTTGATCGCCGACGCTGCCGCAGTCGCGGCCGCCCCAGAGCGTGACGTAGGCCAGGTCATTGGCTACGACAACGGGGTCACAGCTGAGGACGTGCTCGAAAGTAGACAGCTTCTCCGGAGCAGTTGGCATGGCTACGCTGTAGATGTGCATGCCGTTATTGGCACCGATAAAGAGTTTGTCTTCGTAGGGGAAGATGGTTTCGATGCCCCAGCCGAGATCGATGTTGTTGGAGAAGACTGGGTTTTCGGCATCTGCCAGATCAAATACGCGGAGGGAGTTATCGTCCACGGCGTAAAGCGTACTGCTGCTGATGGTGAAGCGGGCGAGGGAACCGCCCTGGCCGATGTTGTCGGGACCAGCCCCCCCGGCGTTGGCGTTGGGAGAGGAGAGCGCAGCGTCGAAGTTAGAAGATGCTCTTAGAACAGAACTGTTTTCTGCAAAGAAAATATCACCTTCCCAGAATACCTGGTTATTGAAATTCGGGGATTGACAATCGATGGTACGACGTTCGCTGGTTTCGTTAAAACCGGTTACGAATACATCGTTTTCGAGAACCTGCGCAAAAATACTGTAGGGTTCGAAGACGTCCTCAGTACGGCCCACCATCTCTGGTTGCTCGGGGTTGGCGAGGCTAAAGGCGACCAGGTCGGTGTATTGGTTCATGTAAAGGATACCGTTGCGCACGGCGATGCCCTGTCCACCGGGAGCCTCCATGAAAGTGATGGGCACGGGGTTATTGGAGTCCGTGTTGTCATAAATGTGCAGCCCCTCGTTTTCTTCTACCATAAAGAGGTAGTTGTCGTAAACGTAGAAGCTGCTGGTGGTACAAACGGGTAGGGCCGTTCCGCAAAAGAAGTTGCTGTTTCTCCACTCTGCGGCAGAAACTGTAATGGGGTCAAAGCCGATGACCGTGCGTTCTTCTTCGCAGCGTTCTTCCAGGCAGCTCGACAGGGAGAAAGTAAGGGCGGCCAGTATGGCCAGGCTAAGAATTCTTTTCATTTTAGTTTTTTTTATCGGGCTTGGGATCCCGTTGTTACTTGTTGAGACGGACGCGCAGTGAAAAGCGTTGGTGGAAAGCGAATATTTTTTCGAGGGGTAAATTGGGGATTCCTTGTTAAGTATTAGTTTTTTGGGCGGGGCCGCAGGTGCAAGGGAAGTTAAAGGGCCGGAAGCAGCCTAAAGGCTTATAACTTTCACGGCCTGAAGGTCGGAAACCAATATTGCACCTGCGGCCCCGCCCGGAAGAAATTCAGACAACAAGAGAACTATCTGTATCCCTGGCTGTGTTTAGACAACTCGACAACCGATAACCCGACCATGAACTGGCCCAAAGTCCGCGAAGAATTGGAACTAAGAACCTCCCGCAGCAGCGGCGCGGGTGGTCAGCACGTAAACAAAACGGAAAGTAGGGTAGAGTTGGTCTTTGATTTGCTGAGCAGCGAGGCGTTTACCGACCGCGAAAAACGCAACCTAAAACACCACCTTGGCCGTAAAATGGATGCTAACGGCCGGGTCTCCGTGGTCGATCAATCAGGCCGCAGTCAGCATACCAATCGGAAGCGTGCACTCGCCCGGCTCAAAGAAATGCTGGAACGCGGACGTCGCCCTATTCCTAAGGCCCATAAAGGAAAGCCCTTTGTCGCCAATAAACGTAAACGACTGGATCGGAAAAAACGGAGGGGGGAGATCAAGGCGAGTCGGGGAAAGCGTTGGCTTTAGTGGATGGGAGAATAATGAATAAGAGAATGGGAGAATAGCTGCCGCCGTTACCGTTCGCCACGCTGCGCTGGCTCACCATGGCGATTAAGCGCAGCGCAGTGAGTGGAGGCAGCGGTAGCCATTCAATTATTCTCCCATTCCCTTATTCTCTCCTTCCCTTATTTTCGTCGTCAATTATGCATATTGCATCCTCCAGACATCAATCTGCAACAAACGCCCCCGCCACCCGTTTTTCAACAAAGCCAAGACCTATGCGCCAAGCCTGTATTCTGCTGCTGTTAGCTTTTATGACCGCCTGTACTTACACTGCCAAGATTACTGATGGTGCTACGGCCGTAGACCGTAAACAATACGACGTAGCGGTGCCGATGCTGCAACGGGAATATAAAAAGGCTAAATCCAGAAAGGAGAAAGGTGAGGTTGCCATGAACCTGGGAGCTGCTTTGCGAGAAACGGGGCAGGATGAAAAAGCGCTTGATTGGTTTCAATTGGCCTACGATAACAGCGCCGGGCCCGAAGCGCTTCGGGAAAAGGCCGCTGCGCTGAAACGGTTGGAACGGTATGAAGAGGCCATCAACGTATATACTGACCTGGGTTTTGAAATTGGATCGAAATACGAGTTTCGCCGGGACATCAGCGGTGCGGAATTGGCACAAACATGGCTGGACGCAGAAAAAGCCGGTAAGGATAGGGCCTTCACGGTAGCTCCCGCCGAATTTAACAGTCGGCAGGCCGATTACGCGCCGGTTCCCTTTGAGCAACGACTCATTTTTACGAGTGACCGTAGTGCTGCCGCAGGCGATGAAACTTTCAACTGGACGGGCCGGGGATTCACCGATTTGTTCGTTGTTGACCTGGATGGTAGCAACTCCGTCACCGCCTTTGACGATCTCATCAATACGGTGGACCATGAAGGTACACCGACCTTCAGCCCCGATGGCAAGCAAATGATCTTTACCCGTTGTACTGCTCCCGCAAAGCGGGAGGATGCTTACTGTGGACTTTACGTTTCGGAAAGGGTAGGAGAAGGTTGGTCATCTGCCCGGCCACTACCATTCGTTAAGCCCGGAGCTAACTACATGCATCCCGCGCTGACCGCTGACGGTAAAAGATTGTTCTTCAGCGCGCTGCTGGAAGACGGCTGGGGAGGCTACGACATTTACGTTACGGACCGCAAAGCCGACGGGAGTTGGGGTGACCCCGCCCTGATGAATCGTGCCATTAACACGCAGGGCAACGAACAATTCCCCAGCATCGACGCCGACACGCTCTATTTCAGCAGTGACGGCCTGGAAGGCATGGGCGGACTCGACATCTTCCGGACGCATCCCTTGAAAAATGGCCGCTATGCAGTGCCAAAAAACCTTCAAATCCCCGTTAACAGTGGAGCCGACGACTTTGGCTTCTCCGTGGTGAATCGGGAAGGCTCCGGTTTGTCGGCCACAATGACGGGCTACTTCAGCAGCGCCCGCCCGGGTGGTGCTGGTAGCGACGACATCTATACTTATACCCGGCGGGTGTTGCCGCCGCCTCCGGTGGATCCTACGCCAATCGTCTATAAGAACGTGCTGGACGTAACCGTTGTGGAGAAAATCTACGAAGACCCGACGAATCCCAGCAGTCGGGTACTCGGCGTCAGGCCCATACCTAACGCTACGATCATTGCCAGTGTCGGAGAGCAGTCCCGTACAGTGAATACCGACGAGGAAGGCCGGCTCAGCCTGGTGTTGGTCGACGACCAGGCCTACCAGTTTCGCGCGGAGCGCGAAGAGTATCTCGCCGCTGAAGGCCGGTTCTCCAGTTTAAACCTGCCGAAGGACCCGGATGCCCCCAATCAGCGCTACGAGCTGGAGCTGGAGCTGGATAAGATTTTCCGCAATCAGGAGGTTGTACTTAAGAACATTTACTACGACTTCGATAAGTCCTTCATCCGCGATGATGCTCAGCCAACTCTTAACAACCTGACGGCGCTGCTCAAGCGTAATCCTGATATCCGCATCGAACTAGGCTCCCATACCGATTGTCAGGGTAGGGCAGGCTACAACCAAACGTTGAGCCAGGCACGCGCGCAGGCTGCAGTTGATTACCTCGTTCAGCAGGGCATCGACCAGTCACGCGTCGAGGCAAAGGGGTACGGAAAGGAACAGCTGATCGAGGAATGTATTTGTGAGCGCTGTACTGAGGAGCAGCACCAGCGGAACCGGCGGACTTCGTTCCGGATATTGGAGTAGGGAAGTGGATGTGCCTGCGAGCACATGAATAATTTATCAGGATGCCGTTTAATGATCGTCGAATAAGGAGAGCAGGCGGAATGCTTGGATTGTCAAGTGTGTTCCTGTTTCTAGGGGCATTGGTTGTTCTTGGTAACCTAAATGAGGATTTTTCCTTTGCTAATGACTTTGTCAGTAAGCTTGGCGCCACCGGTGCACCAAACGCATTGTGGTGGAACCTACTTGGTTTCGTACTGGTTGGGGTGCTGTTAATGGGCTTTGGGATTATCTATGGGGCTTTCCTTAGGGATAGGCTAACTGGAGGCCTTCTGGCACTTTTTGGCGCGGGCTTCGTTTTTGTCGCCATTCCATTTGATTTTGTTGACTCGAATTCAGCTACTTCAAAGGCTCACTTTATTGCTGTTTGCCTTGCCCTGGGCTGCTGGCTGTGTGGCCTTGCCAGGATGTCCCATAACCAACTAACGGATAAAACAATACGGCGCAGGGCTAATGTGGCGGCGGTTGCAATAGTTTTAGCTATCATTGGCTTCGTAACTGGCTTATGGACCATGCCCATGACGCACCGAATGGTGTTTGGCGTGGTGTTTGGCTGGACGGCTATTTCATCCATCTACTTGTTAAAAACAAGCTAAGGCGTACCCATGAACCGAAGAACATTCATCCAACAAGCAGCTATGATCGGAGGTGCAGCAATTCTACCCTTATCCTGTACGTCAACGCCCGACCAGTCCAACTACAAAATGGGCTACCAGCTTTTTTCCATCCGTGATGAGATGGCTAAGGATCCCGTTGCAACGCTGAAGGCCTTAAAAACCATGGGCTACCAGGATTTCGAAATCTATGGGTTCGATGAATCGGAAATGTCGATTTACGGGTTCAAACCCGCAGCGTTCAAGCAGGTACTGGATGATTTAGAGTTAACCGTTACCAGCGGGCACTACGGCTTCTCCAATTTCCTGGATAGTTCCTCCGACCAGCTAGAGTGGTTTGTAGACAGATGTATCAGGTGTGCAAACGCCCTGGACAGCAAGTACATCACCTGGCCGTGGATCGCGCCGGAGCAGCGAACCCTCGAGAACTTTAAGCTGATGGCACCAAAGCTGAACGCTATCGGCGAACAGGTAACCGCCGCAGGCCTTGGGTTCGCCTACCACAACCACGGCTTCGAATTTGAAGACCATAACGGCGAGAATGGCTTCGACATCATCGTCAAAGAAACGGATCCGGGGTTGGTAAAACTTCAGCTGGACATGTACTGGCTGATGCATTCTTCCAATCGTACCCCAAAAGAATTAATTGCCGCGCAGCCCGGACGGTACGTGATGTGGCACATCAAGGATATGCACAAAACTTCACGAGACTATACCGAATTGGGGAATGGCTCGATTGATTATACGAAGTTACTTCCTAACCCAGCTACTTCCGGGCTTGAATATTATTATTTGGAGCAGGGTGGTAATTATGCTGTTGATTCTATGGTTAGTGCTGCGGAGAGTGCTGCTTATTTTAAGGGGCATCTACATAAGTATTTGTTGTAGCCTGCGGCCATAATTAGTAGTTCGACTTATAAGTTCCCGGATGAGGACACCCTCAACCAGGTCTTCCCCCACAATATGCGGGGTTAACCTGCCCCGCTGCAGAGCATTCGTAATGCCTAATGACCTTTAATGGTTACTCCAACGAAAGCCATCTTAGTGTAGCTACTTAGTGCCCTTATTGCCTTAGTGGTTATTTTCTCTAAGCCCCCCCCTTAACCTTAACCCGGAGCGCCCCAACCCCCAGCTTCCAAAGCGCCTGGTTCAGCTTTTCGACCTCCTCATTCAGCAGTAAGCGAGCCGCCTGCTCATGCTTAGCCCAAAGTGCATCCAACTCTTCCAACCGATCCCGCGAAGGTTGGGTAATCACCGGCTGATCGTGGTCACTCTGGTTCATCAGAAAGATGTAGTCAGCCGTAAAGCCATTGACGTAGTTTTCTACATCATCGTAGGCCTTTGCTTTTCGCTGCACCATGGTAGCATCCCAGGCCTTGAGCTTTTGGAGTAGAGTAGTGGCCTCTTCCCGGAGCGCTGCATTACCCTCCGTTTTGGGCATACCCTTGAGGATCCCCTCCAGTTGTTCCGCCGTAGCGTTCATGTTGTTCACCAGATCATGCATGGCGTTGAGTTCGGCGGCCATCTTTTTCAGGTAATCATCGTAGGCAGCGTAAGTTTCCGGTGAGTGATCCAATGCCGGATTGGGGAGTACGTTAACTTCCGTTTCCGCAGCAGCGTTACCACGACGAAAGTGTAAGGTGTATTTCCCCGGCGGCACTTTATGCCCCCGGTAGCTTCCTTCGATGTAGACGCCCTCTACGCCGCGCAGGGACTCGTGCCGCAGGTCCCAGACGAACCGGTTCAGTCCCGGCTTCGCCGGGAGGGCAGACTCCGCCGAGGGACCACCGTCCCATTTTTTAAAGTCCACTTTGGTGGAAGTGTAGGTTCGGACAATCTCTCCCGTACTGTTCTTGATGTCCAGCACCAACTCCGTGCTGTCCTTTTCCTCGGGAATATGATAATAAGCTACCACGCCAGCGGCCGGATTTACGCCTTCGAAGGAATTCATCCCGTCGAAAGAAGCGGAGTTTCCATCCAGCGGACTGTAACTGTTTACGCGCAATACATCTTCTGGCTGATAGGCATGAAGGTCCTTACGGTCCGGCTGGAATTGGCGGATCAACGGAACGTCATCCATCACCCAGAAGCCCCGGCCAGCGGTCGCAATCACAAGATCGTCATGTCGAACTATGAGGTCAGTAATTGGGGTAACTGGCAGGTTCAGTTGTAGCGACGACCAGTTAGCGCCATCGTCCCAGGAAACGTAAAGTCCGCTTTCGGTGCCCACAAACAGCAAGCCCTTTTTCTTTTCGTCTTCCCGAATCACCCGGGTGAAGGCACCGTCGGGAATTCCTTTACTGATGTTGGTCCACGTCTTCCCGTAGTTACGGGTGACGTACAGCATCGGCTTATGATCGTTGAATTTGTAACGGGTAGCGGCAATGTAGGCCGTGGCCGGATCGTGTGGTGAAACGTCAATGGAATTGACCAGGCATTCCGGCATATCCTTTGGGGTGACGTTTTGCCAGCTTTTAGTGCCATCACGGGTGACGTGGACCAGGCCGTCGTCGCTTGCCGTCCAAATTACTCCCGCCTCATGCGGAGACTCAATGACGTAACTGATGGTACCGTAGTTTTCGGCACCAACGGCTTCGTTGGTGTACGGGCCGCCACCGTTGCCCTGGTACTCGTCCTGGTTACGGGTAAGGTCGGGGGAGACTTCCTCCCAGGTAACGCCCAGGTCCCTGGTGCGCAATAGGTACTGTGCTGCATGATAGTAGGTGTTTTTCTCGTGCTTTGACCAGATGATCGGAGCATTCCAATTATACAGGTACTTCATCTTCCGAGCCTCCAGGCCGAGGTATTGCACGGGGGCGGCCATGACGTTGGTACTGGTCTTCGTTTCTGTATCCAACACTTCAATGGTGCCAAGGTAGCTGCCACCTAAAACGTATCGGGGATCATCGGGGTCAAAGGCCAGGAAGGCACTTTCTCCACCCGCTGAGGCGTCCCAGCTTCTGAAGCCAATACCGCCGCTGTTTAACTCCCGACTGGCAAGGCGTACGGAGGTATTGTCCTGCTGCCCGCCATAGACCCGGTAAGGGAAGGCGTTGTCGACGTTGACCCGGTAGAACTGTGCGGTCGGCATATTGTCTTGCCTCGACCAGCTGTCGCCCCGGTTGAACGTAATGGCTGCGCCCCCGTCGTTGGAGACGACCATGTTCTTTGGGTTGTCAGGGTTGATCCACAGGTCGTGGTAATCGCCATGAGTGCCGCCCATCACTTCCCAGTTCTTACCACCATCGATGGAACGGAGCATCGGAGCGCTGAGGACGTAGACCATGTTCTCGTTTTGGGGATCCGCAAAAACCTCGATATAATACCAGGCACGCTGAATCAACCGGTGGTCACCGCTTACCCGACTCCAGCTTTTGCCGGCGTTGTTGGAAACGAAGAGACCGCCTTTTTCCTGTTCGGAGTCGCTTTCGATCAGTGCGTAAACCTTATCCGGGTTGCTCTGAGCAACGGAGATGGCCATTTTTCCCAATTCTTTGGGAAGTCCTTCCTGAATGGTGTTCCAGGTTTCTCCCCCGTCCACGCTTTTGTAAACACCACTGCCGGTACCACCACTAATGACTTTCCAGGGGCGGCGACCGTATTCCCACATGGTCGCGTACATGATCAGCGGGTTACTTTGGTTAATAGCCAGTTCAGAACAGCCCGTTCTGTTATTTACATAAAGCACCTTTTTCCACGTTTTACCACCATCAATACTCTTGAAAATACCGCGTTCTTCGGTATCTCCGTAAAGGGCGCCCTGTGCGGCCACAAAGACAATGTTTGGATCACGGGGGTGGATGATGATTCGGGCGATGTGTCCGGTGCCTTCCAAGCCAATCTTCTTCCAGGTCTTACCGGCGTCGGTAGATTTATAAACACCATCTCCGGAGGAGGTCATTACGCCACGCACTGCATGCTCGCCGGTGCCACAAAAGACAATATTTGGGTCGGTCGGTGCAACGTCAAGTGCTCCAATGGAGCTACTACCAAAGAAGCCATCGGAGATATTTTTCCAATGTTGCCCTGCATCATCCGTTTTCCAGACGCCTCCACCAGTATTGCCCATGTAATAAGTCATGGGATCACCGATTACACCGCTTGCAGTATTGGCTCGTCCGCCCCGGAATGGCCCGATACTGCGCATTTTTACTGCGCTTAGGGGATCGGTGCCTTTTTCGGTTTCCTGTGCGGCCAAAGGGAGCGTGAATACACAGAGGAACAAGAGTAATAAACGGTACAACATGGGTCTTAATGATTAGTCGGGGTGAAAATAGTAATTAGTGGAGGAAATTAGGGCGGGGTCGCGGGTGCAAGGGGGGAGGACCTTGGTCCTTAACTGATTTTTTCAACGAAAGTCTTTGCACATAGCTATTTTGTTTGTCAAAATAATGAATCAGGTGAAGCTCTTTATGTGAGAATGAAAACCTGAAGGCATAGTAAGGTATAACTCTATAATCATGACGCCGCAGGAACACAAGCAACTCAACGGACCACTTTACCGGGAACGCATTAGTTTGGCGCTCAACCTGGCCAGGGAAAGAAACTCAGCCATGGACATTGTCTGATTGTTCGGCCGCTTCCAAGAATGATTCATTTTGTAAACTAGTTTAATATGTCGTCAATAAAACATGTCTGCCTGATTTTTCCGTTGGTGTTTTTACTGACCGGATGTGCTTTTTATAAGACCAGTTATCGGGGTGACGCAAAAGAGTGGTCGACAGCGGTGGAAACCAGCCGGGGAAAGATCGTTTACCAAACCTATCTGATCGGTGACGCGGGGGCCTCTCCCGAGGATGGACCTTCCGCCGTTCTTCGCTTCTTGAGATTAGAACTCAGCCAGGCACCCAAAGCCAGTAGTGCCATTTTTCTAGGGGATAATATCTACCCTGGCGGTATGCCCGCAAAAGAAGGCGAAGGGCGAGCCGAAGCCGAGCACGTACTCCGGATGCAGACCAACGCGCTTAAAGACTACCCCGGCAAGCCGATTTTTTTACCTGGTAACCACGATTGGTATAAATACGGACTTGATGGCCTTGACCGCCAAAAGGATTTCCTGGAAGATGAACTTGCTGTTGATAAGCTTTGGTACCCTCATATTGGTTGTGGTGGCCCGGAAGTGCTCAAGGTGCATGAAAACCTCGCTTTGGTGATCATAGATAGTCAGTGGTGGTTAGAGAATTGGAATAAGCACCCCCGGATTAACGAAGGTTGTGAGGTAACGAACCGGATTGAATTTATGCGGGCCTTCGAAGGTGCGATCAAAAGCAACAAAGACCGCAATGTACTGGTCCTCATGCACCATCCATTGGAGACTTACGGGCGCCACGGGGGGTATTTTAATGCTCGGGACCATTTTCTTCCCGTTCCGTTTTTAGGTTCCGTTGTACCGTTCTTTCGAGCTAGTGCAGGTACTAAGCAGGACCTGATTCATCCGGCAATGCAAGACCTCCGTCGACAAATAATGGAAATTGTCAAGCTCAACGGTAACGTGACTTTTGCCGCTGGTCACGAGCATAACTTACAGTATATCGAGCGGGAGGGGCAGCAATTTATCGTTAGCGGAGCCGCCTCTAAGATGGCCCCCAGCGGTACGGGCGAGGGTAGTTTGTTCGCGCATGGTGGTCGTGGTTATGCGCGTATGGATCTTTACGAAAATGGATCGATGTGGGTGAATTTCTATGGCGTCAATCCGGAAGGAACGAAACAAGAATTGTTGTTTCGTCATCAGGTAAAAGCCCCTTTATTTAATTCCGAAGAAGAGTATCCGAGGGTATTCCCGCTCTACGAAAGCGGCGAATTGACGGTAAAGAGGCGGTTGCTGGATGAAGCGTATGAAAGGGGAGGCCTTGGCCGCCTGATATTAGGAGATCACTACCGTTCTACCTTTTCCTTAAGTACGGATCTGCCTGTCCTGGATTTAGCTAACTACCAGGGTGGGGTAGTCCCCGTAAAGCAGGGGGGCGGTAACCAAACACATTCTCTACGATTGGAGGCTGAGGATGGCCGTCAGTACAGCATGCGCTCACTGGAAAAAGACCCCTCTACAACGGTGGGCTATACCCTGAGTAAATCAAGTGTGATCACCAATATACTGGCGGACGCTTTCACCTCCGCCCACCCGCTGTCCGCGCTGCCCGTTGTTGGATTAGCGGAGGCGGTGGGCGTAAGTCATGCTAATCCCAAAATTTACTTTGTTCCCATGCAACCTGGTCTCAAGTACTATAATAATGACTTTGGAGACGGAACCTATCTGGTAGAAGAACGGGCGGATGATGATCTATGGAGTGACGCCCCCTCCTTTGGCTACGCGAAAGACATCATCAGCACCCCGGACGTACTTGATGAATTGCGGGACCACCACAATCATGTGTTAGACCACGCCGCGATGGCCCGCGCCCGTGCTTTTGATATTCTCCTTGGGGATTGGGACCGCCACGACGACCAGTGGCGCTGGGGCGTATACGAAGAGGAGGATGGCTGGACAACTTACCGGCCCATTCCCCGGGACCGGGATCAGGCTTTTTCCAATTATGACGGTTTACTGCTGGCCGTAGCTCGTTTACTGGTGCCGGATATTCGCCCCCTCGGGCCATTTAAACCTGACCCCAAAAACATTTATTGGACCACCCACGGTAACCGATTTTTCGACGCCACTTTCCTGGCGGGTATTGATCGTGCCACTTGGGAAGAACAAGTCCGACTAATCCAGACGGAACTAACCGATGAAGTAATCGAAGCAGCTTTTCGCTCCAGTTGGCCGGCAGAAGTTTATGCGCTCGACGCTGAAAAAATGATGAAGACGCTCCGCAAGCGGCGGGATAATTTACCACAGATCATTGCTGAATTTTATGTGTTTCGTGCCCGCGAAGTTGAAATTGTTGGTACGGATAAGAAGGATCGGTTTGAGTTGGAGGTTCGTGCTGGTGGGGACGTGCTGGTTCGGGGATTCGATAGCAAGGGTGGGGGAGGACGAGACGCAAAGCGTCCCTTTTACGAACGACTCTTTTTGGCGCGGGAAACGGAGGAGATTATAATATACGGACTGGCGGAAGACGACTTTTTCGTCTTTAGCGGTGCTCACCAACCTGGAATGACCATTCGCCTGGTTGGTGGAGACGGGAAGGACGAGATTGTCCAGACCGATACGTCACCCGAACGCCTAAAGCGGATACGCTACTATGATTTCGTAAGTGAGGAGGAAAAGACAAAATGGAACGGGGTGCGGGGCGTAGCGGATCGACGTTCTGCCGATCCAACGTTAAATACTTTCAGCCGCCGCAGACAGGACAGGAATTTTAATAATTTGTCGATTCTGCCAAGTATTGGGGTGAATCCGGACAATGGCTTACTACTCAGTACGGCAATTGGTTTTACGCATTATGGTTTCAAGAAAGCACCTTTTGCCGGCAAACATACAATTGGGGCCCAGTTTGCCCTGGATACGGAGGCTGGTAAGTTGGCGTACACGGGAGAACTAACGGATGTTTTTGGGAACAAAGAACTAATGCTGGATGGGGTAATAAGCAATAACCTCTACACCGTTAATTTTTACGGATTCGGTAACGAAACGGTGAATACGGAAGCAGAAAACGGGGTAGATTTCCATCGGGTAAGGCAGCGGTATGCTCGTTTTTCACCGCTTATCGGTAAGCGATTAAGTAGTGCCAGCCGGTGGTATACCGGCCCGGAATATCTGGGCATTCAAACCCAGCGGTCGAACGATCGATTTATTGATCGAATTGGAGACGCTCTTCCGGAGGAGACTTTTACCTGGCAACAATTCCTTAAGCTCAAAGCTGGCTATAGCTACGATAATCTTAACTCCGCTGCTCACCCAACTAACGGGATGACCTTTAATCTTGAAGGCGGATACATCGTTAGTTTGGATAACAAAAACATTGATTTTCCCTACTTGAACGTCAATCTGGGGTTAATCCAGAAAGTTGATAACCGTGGGACCCTGGTACTTGCCCAGCGGATTGGCTACCATAAAATATTCACTAAAGACTTCCCTTACTTCCTGGCGGCCACCTTAGGAGGGTTCGGACCGGATGCCAATATGAGAGGTTTCCGCCGTGAGCGTTTTTCCGGAGGATCTGCCTTCTATCTCAATAATGACGTACGTCTCAGGCTTCTCGATTCCGAAAGGGGAAGCTTGCCATTTTCCCTGGGCATTCTCGCCGGTTTTGACCTCGGCCGCGTTTGGGTGGAGCGTGAGAATTCGACCGAATGGCACCACGGTTATGGCGGGGGAGTCTGGATCAGTCCATTTAAACTCCTTACCGTCAACGTCAGTATCTTCACTGGTGACGGGGAGAATACCTGGGGGAGTTTTGGGACAGGGTTCTTTTTTTGAGGCTTGCCCCGCTGCTTCTCAGCACCTCACTTTGCACCTGCGGCCCCGCCCAACTTCTCGTGGGTACACTGAGGGGCGCGAACGCAGGATGCCATGGTGGTTGAAAAGCAATATCCCTTTACCCCTTAATCCTGTTTCCTTATGACTTCAGCTTCCCTCTCTTCCCTCCGCGAACTCCACCTGAGCCACGGCACAACGCATTCAACCGTAAGAGAAAAGCATGCTTAAACGGCCCGAGTACTCACCTTCACTTCACTACAATTTTTAACAAAAAGAACAAAAAATGAGCTTATTCTCCAATCTATACCATTCAGACAAATCGGATAAAGAACTTATCCAACAGGCCCGGAATGGGAATAAGTCCGCTTTAAGTAACCTCATCCAACGACATCAGCCTTTTGTCTATAACATTGCCTGGAAAATGGTAGGTGATCCAATCCGGGCGGAAGATTTGGCCCAGGAAGCACTATTGAAAATCGTCGTTAATTTAGCTTCGTTCAAGGAAGAGAGTTCGTTTCGGACCTGGGCTTATCGCATCGTCCGCAATCACTTCTTAAACGATAAAAAGAAAGCTAAAAGCATTTTTGCCGCTAATTTTGAGGACTTAGGTAACATGCTGGATGCTACTGAGTCAATTGATCTAACGATTGAAGAGCAACTGGTCAAAGCGGATGAGGTCCGGGAGGTGAGGCTGCAGTGTCTTTCGGGCATGATCCTCTGCCTGAACAAGGAACAGCGGATGATTTACATCATCGGTGAAATACTCGGGGCTGATCACATTGTGGGTTCCGAAATAATGGAAATATCACCGGCGAACTACCGTATGAAGCTGAGCAAGGCCCGCAAGGATTTGTACAATTTTATGCAAAATAAGTGTGGACTGGTGGACAAATCGAATCCCTGCCGGTGCCATAAAAAGGTGACCGTTGCCCTGGAACGTGGCATGGTGGATGCAAAAAATCTACTGTTCAATAAAAAAGAGTACTCGACCTTCAAATCCACCCTGGAAGCTGATGCTAACTACCTAGTTGAAGAGTCAGAACTGGTGTACGCCGAACTGCATCGGGACACCAGTTTTAAAACTCATTTTAAGAAAAAGACCCTCATCGAAGAACTACTGGAAGGGGACGACTGGGGGAAACGGCTTAACTTGAATTAAGGTACGCCGTGAAAATAATGAAATAGTAATGCGCAATTATTTTGAACAAATTACCGGAAAGTTGCCGGATGAAGATTGGCAACTGTACGAACAGCAGTTAAAAATAACCAAGTTTAAAAAAGGACAAGTAATTCTTGGCTTTCATAAACCCTGTGAAACGATTTGGCACATGACAAAAGGGGCAGTAAGAAAGCTTGAGCTGGATAATGGTATTGAAAAAACGACTCACTTTTATGTTGCACCAAAAGTTTTTACCGTGTTACACAGTGCGCTTACCGGTGGGCCAAGTGATCTTTCCATCGTCTGTGAAGAAGATTGTGAGTTCCTGGCGCTGGACATTAAGGAACTTCATAATTTATACCAACAATCCATCTACATTGAGCGCATTGGAAGAAGAATGGCCGAAGAGGAATTTATCGAAGAGTTCAGTATGCGCAGGATGTTTCTCAAGCTAGATGCATTACAACGCTACGAATACATAGAAAAAGAGCATCCTGAAATTCTTAAGCGTTTCCAGTTGAAGGATGTCGCTACTTTCTTGGGGGTGACACCGGAAACATTGAGCAGATTGAGAAAGCTCCGGTTGTCACGGTAGCAAGGTTCGAACTTATCATTTGTCAAGTGTACCCCATGGCTTAGTCCATAATTTTGCGCAAAACAAGCGCATCATTTATGGAGCCAACTTATTTCAAAAACCCACTTGATAAATCGTTACCTAAACACATTAGGATAGGCGTTTGGGCGAGCATCGTATCGGCGGTCATGCTCATCGGCATCGGTATCTTTTGGGTCGTGCATCCGGCTGCCGCCGAGGGATCTTTCTCGATCGTTCCGGACACGGAAGCGGCGCTCAGCTACGCAAAGATTACCGCCATCTTCAAAACTGTCGGGGATGTGCTCCCTCCTGTCTTTATCCTGCTGGCGCTTGGCTTTTATCAGTTCCGCCTGGCCGGGCTATTTCACGTGGTTACGCTGCTGTTAGTCATCGTAGTGGATATGATCACCTGGGCAAGCTTTGTGCCAGACGCCGGCCCTCAACACATACTGATGCACACACCATTTGCCGTGCCCATGATTATTGCCGCTTACTGCTTCTTGAAATCTTCGCCAAAAAACTAGAACTATGCTTTTGTTCATTCGTATTTTCCTGGTACTCTACGGGGTCATCGCTATCGGAACTGGTTTCATGGGAGTAACCGCTCCGTTTGATGCCGGCACAACGGACGCTATGACGGACAACAATCATCGCTACGTTGCCGCCATTTGGGCAGCTACGTCCCTCGCGTTTTTCTACGTGGCTTGGTATCCCTCCGAGGTGGCCTTGTTCCGGTTCCTGATGATTGCCCTTTTCATCGGTGGGGTAGTCAGGGCCGTAGCACTGATTAACTACCCCCCAACGCCCTTTCTGATTTTTTTAATCCTGCTGGAATTGATTCCTACGGCGGTATTGTTTTGGCTACATAATAATCTTCTCAACTCAGGTTCACTCTAATTCAATCCTGGGTGCTTGAAACCACCAAGCTTCAGAAGTAACCACCATCCATTATGCTAGCAGGACACTTTGTTACCGCCCTTATTGCCCACCAAAAAATCCCCGGGAAGGGAGCGTTGCTTTTCTTCCTAATCGCCTCACAACTGCAAGATCTGCTTTGGTTGAGCTTTCACTATTTGGGGTTGGAAACCACTGGCCCGGTAGACTTGCTTAACGTCACCCTTATGAGTATAACCGCGGATATGGTCTATAGCCACGACCTGTTGCCCCAACTTGTTTGGATGGCCCTTACCTTTATCGTGGGTCGGTTGGTATTCAAACGAAACGACATTGCCGTCGCCGGTGCCTTATTGGTATTTGGGCATTTCCTACTCGACCTGATATCCGGCTATCCCCATCACGTGTTTGGTGAGCATACGCATCAGGTAGGCTTAGGGCTGTACAACACAAATGTGTACTTGGCGATACTGATAGAATTAGCGTTTACGGCGGTAGCCATCGGGTATTACTTTAGGGTCGATTCCCAGCGTAGCCAGCCCCGTAGTTCGAAAAACAGGCTGCAAATCGCGGGATTGTTTGTGTTCGGCGTAGGCTTTCTCCTGATTATCGCCAGCGTCTCTTTCCGCGAGTGGTTTGACATCCCTGCGTTCGATCCGCCCTTTAATACCACCATACTATCGCTGGTGTTTACCTATCTACCTATGATCGTCTATTTACAGTACTACGCAGGGCGCAAAGAATCTGGTGCCGTACAACCAGATGTACGGTAGTGTGAACCAGGTAATTGGGCACAAACCAAATTGTCGCTTTTATCCCCTCTAACTCCCCGAAAGGGAGGACCAAAAGTGCCAATCTGGTTTGCGCCCATCAAAAAAAAACGCTGCAAAGTCTTTGCACATCCCCAAGTCTCTTGTCTAAGGAGGCAAAGAGACAAAAAATGCAAGAATCAAATCAAAAAGTTCTCATCACCGGTGGCGGCTCCGGAATTGGACTTTCCCTTGCCCGTAAGTTTTTAGCTCACGGCAATACGGTAATCATCACGGGGAGGAACCTTTCCAAGCTGGAGCGTGTAAAGGCTGAGCTCCCCAGCATCCACATTTTTCAAAGCGACGTAACCCGGGAGGATGAGGTAAAAAGGCTGGTAAACGATACCGAGAATGAATTTGGTGGCATAGATGTTTTGATTAACAATGCCGGAATAATGCTGTTGCTGGATGCAGGTAATGAAGGCAATGATTTACAGAAGCAATTTGAAGAAATAGAAATCAATTTCCATGCACCCATCAGGATGCTGCACCACTTTTTACCCCAACTCAAGAAGAGTAAAAATGCGGTGCTGGTGAATGTGTCTTCCGGTTTGGCTTACGTTCCTTTTGCTCAGGCACCGGTGTATTCGGGGACAAAAGCGGCCGTACATTTTTGGACAAAGTCAATTCGTCCTCAATTAAGACCGCACAAGATCAAAGTAATTGAATTACTACCGCCGGTGGTGGATACTAAATTAGCGCATGATGCCGATCTGAAAGACGACAACCTCAAACCCATGCCCTCAGAAAAATTAGCCGAGCTATTTTGGAAAGACTACTCTAAAGGCAAAGAAGAGATCACCCCCGGTCTCTCCAGGGGGTTAAAAATAATGAGCCGCTTGGCACCAAAATTCATTTTCAGGCAGCTGAATAAATAACCCATTCTAAGCTACTGGACTTTTTTTAAAAAATCAGGTTGGATGCTCGCAGGTCCTCATCAATTTCGCCTTCGGCTCCATTGCTGAGGGCGCTACGAGGTCCGATAAAGTCGGAATCAGGACCTCGAAGCGTCTCAAAACCCAAGCGCTAGCGGAAGGTTTGGAGTCCTGTGAGCGTCCGGTTTTGAAAATGTCTAGCAGTATGAACCCGTTCCTAAAAAGTAATACGATGAACAGAATACTACCTTACGTCACGATCCTCGCCATTGGCGCTTTTGCGGGAAATATGATCAACATCGGATTGAGCTACGCCGTGCACTGGCAATCGCTGGATCCCATTGATTTTATGGAAACCTTCAAAATAGACTTTCCACTCTTATTAGCCCCAACCGCAGTGACCTTGTTGCCGGCCTGGCTGGGAAGCCTTTGGTTATTTTTAAAGTCCCCCAAAAAGTCTGAAGCCAGGAAAAACTGGCTGTACGCCTTTGCTGGTGTATCGCTCACAATCCTCATAACGTCCGTTTATCATTTGCCGATGAATTTGAAATTCATGGCCCTCGAATATGATGCGGCAACTGCCGCTGGCAAATTACAGGGTTGGGTAATTCTGCATTGGGTGCGAGTAGCAATCGCCATTGCTTCCGGGGTGTTTGCTATTACGGGGTTCCAAAAATCAGTAGTCTCGTATGAAAATGCGTTAAAATGAGAAAAATAAAGCTTCAAAGAATCATCATTATCGCCCTCACTATGACCCTCGTAGGAGGGTTGCAAGCATTATATGACTACGCCATATTAACGAGCCTTTTTAGCTTAGGTCCTTCAGCACTGTATCAATTCCAAACGGAGTTAGTATTCAATCTTGCATCAGGTTTCGGCGGTGGTCTGGTAGCTGGAGTCACGCTTAATTTAATTGACAATAGGTTTCGTACCAAACCTTACTACCAGAGTCTGATCATTTTGGTCTCTATGTTCATATTAGTTTGGGCCATCAGAAATACGATCGAAGGGTTATTTCAAATGGAAGAGAAAGGTGCTTTCTATTTTTCATTCGATGCTACGGACATTAAAAACATCGTCTTCTGGATGATCATCGTCATCCTCGCTTACTTCTTCCTCGAAATGAACAACAAGTTTGGGCCTGGCAAACTGGGAAAGATATTTCTAGGAAAATTCAATACCCCGGTCGAAGAAGAGCGCATTTTCATGTTTCTTGACCTGAAATCGTCCACCACCATTGCCGAGCAGCTGGGTGGGGTAGCGTATCACCTCTTTCTTAAAGAACTATTCTCGGACGTAACGGCACCGATATTAGAAACCGGAGGGGAAATCTACCAGTACGTGGGGGATGAGATTGTCCTGTCCTGGGAAGTTGGCCACCCCGAAAATTCGGCAAACTGTATCCGGTGTTTCTTTGCTATCCAACAGCTACTAGACAAAGAAGAAAGTAAGTACTTGCGAAAATTTGGCGTAAAGCCTCATTTCAAGGCCGGTGCCCACTACGGCAGTGTGATTGTTGGCGAAATAGGGGTGATCAAACGCGACATTACTTACTCTGGAGATGTACTTAATACCACTGCGAGAATACAGGGCATGTGTAATGAACTAGAGACCATTTTTTTAATGTCAAAGTCTTTATTTGAACTTGCCGGTTCAGATGCTTCACGCTGGACTATTGAACGGAAAGGCAAAATACCGCTTAAAGGGAAAAAAGAAGCTATGGATTTGATGAGTGTTGAGCTTAACTGAAAAATAGTTTATAAGTCTTTAGTTATTCGTTGTTAGTTTGTCTAACCAAGAGGCTTGGTTCAATCGCCAACGAATGAAAGAGCAGCAATTATTAACAACTAGCTTATAATGGATAAACTTGTTTCGAGAGTTGAGCAATTTGTGACCGATCTCCTGGATAATGAGCTCCCCGAAGTTTTTACTTATCACAACCTTGAGCATACTACTGGGGTAGTGGAAGGGGCAATCAAGATCGGAAGATCCGAGAACCTCACGGACCAGGAAATGGCCATCTTGCTCGTTGCCGCCTGGTTTCACGATACAGGATTCGTTCATTTTAAGGAAGAACATGAGGAAGAAAGTGTCCGCATCGCTACTGCTTTTTTAAAAAAAGAACATAATGAGGACGGGTTCATAGATAAGGTAGGCGCCTGCATTCTAGCTACTAAGTCAGATTTTCAGCCAAAGAATAAGCTGCATCAGATTATTCGTGATGCGGACATGTTCCACTTGGCTAAAGACAACTACGAAGTCCTTCTTGAAAACCTGAGAAAGGAATGGTCCGCACTTTACGATAAAAACTTCTCCGACCTGGAGTGGAATCAACTTAACCTTGACTTTCTCTCCAGCCATAGGTTTTACACACCTGGTGCAATAGCGTTACTGTCCGATGGTAAGGAAAAGATTGAGAAAAAAATCAGGAAAAGAATAAAAAAATCGGAAAAAGCAGTTGACTCAGTTTTACTGAATGAGATGGGGATAACCTCAGAGGACTTAAAGGCTTTGAAGAAAAAACTGCAAAAAGCCGAAGGGAAGCCCGAGAAGGGGATAGAAACCATGTTCCGATTAACCTCTAAAAATCATATCGATATCAGTGGAATGGCGGACAGTAAGGCGAACATAATGATTTCGGTAAACTCCATCATCATATCGGTTCTTTTGGGCTCCCTGATGCAAAAACTGGACAGTAACCCGCACCTTATCCCGCCCACCATCATTCTGCTCATGGTTACCCTGTCTTCCATTGTCTTCTCAGTCCTGTCCTTGAGACCGAACATTACCTCCGGAAAATTTAAGCGGGAAGATATCGAGAACCAAAATACCAATCTGCTGTTTTTTGGCAATTTCCATAAAATGAAAAGAGAGGATTACCACTGGGGAATGAACCGCCTGATGGAAAACGCTTCCTTTTTGTATTCCAGCCTGATTGATGACATCTTCTTTCTGGGTGTAGTACTTGCCAAAAAGTACAACTACCTCCGTATAGCCTATAATATTTTCATGTTTGGGATAACCATCGCGGTCATTGCTTTTGTAGTAGCGATTTTATTTTTTGAAACGAATATAAATTGAACTTGATACCGGCGCAAACCAAATTATCGCTGAAGGCGGGTCATCGGATCTGTCCTTGCTCATCCAATGTCTCGGACCAGAAATCGAATTTGGTCTACTTCAGGATTTACTTCCCGGAGCGACGAAGGGGTAGGTTCCGTAAAGCGACTCATCCATGACCGCGTCGACCGTGAAGGCACCCAACCAGGGGAGATTCAATTAGCAAATTCGTTGTAGCCGCGGACGCCGGTGCAATGGATGGGTACGAGGAGCAGTGTCGGTCAAACACAGCGATGCCCCTTACCGATAATGTGGATACACTTCTCGCTTCAAGAAGTCGCGCATTTCTCCCCGTTTATGATCATCGACGAATCGGTCGAGGACCCAGTTGTAATCCTCCGGAATATCGACCCGGTAATCCAGGGAAGGAGCGGCGATCTCTTCACAGAAAAGACTATGAATAGTCTGGCTCCAGGCGAGTTTATCGTGGCTTAGTTTGCAGACGGGGCCCGTTGCTAGGTCCGCTGCATCAAATAAATAAAGTTGTCGGCTGTAACCGCTTTTAAGGTTGTCGGGGTCGGCAACCATAAAGAGGGCGACGACGTAGCCGTCCATTTGCTCGTCGATAGCTGCATCTTTCATAGGAGCGTTGTGGAGGCGTGGAATAAACTGCAAGCTCTTTAGTTGTTCGTGCGGCTGAGCGGTGTAGTGGTCAGCCAGTTCCATCGTTTCGGTGTTGATCCGGCACAGGCAGCCGGTAATGCCGTGACGATGGTATTCCAGCAGTTGCTCCGCAGGGATGAGTCCGTATTTTTCGTTGTAGCCCTGATAAAGTTGGTAGATGAACTGGGTGAGGGCTTTGGCGTCGAGCCCTTCGAACTGCTGATAAATGTGTCGGATCCGGTCGGGCTTTTTGTCAATCGCGTACTGCGCTCGAAAAGTAGCCAGCCCAGCTCCCCAGGTATGCGGGCCACTCAGTTCCTCTACCCGGTCGTCCGTAAAACCTTTATGGTGAAACACTTTCGACTCCAGCAGTTCTCCGGTCTTCCCACTGATGACGTGCTTTCCTACCCGGCTGATATCCATTACGGCGGTAGACATGGTCCCAATATGGCCGGGGGGCGGTGGCTGCTGAGGGTCAACGGCAAGACGATCGAAGGGGCGCACCCATTCTCCACCGCAGATGGCCGAGTTGTGGCTTGCAAACAGCGTAATGCGGTCATCGGGGTTGCGGTAGTTCAGCGAAAAATGAATTGTTTCATGGGGCAGTTCGAAGCGGACGGCCCGCACCTCGGTGGCATCTTCCGTTAAGTCAGACCGGCGTATTATGTAACAGGGGGTAGTGGGCCGAATCGTATGAGTGGTGATGCGGCGCAGCAGTCCGTTTAGTCTGTCGTTGTGGCCGAAGGGTAAGGACATCAACATGTCCATCGCGAATTTCAGGGTTGAATCGCTCAGTAATACATAGTCTTCCGTCAGGTCCATTTGGTGCATGGTCTGGCTAATGGCGATGTTGGTACCATCGTCAGTATTCACTACGGTCCAGCTATTCATTTTTCCTCCCTTCCAGTGTACCAAGCGGACCTCACTAACCACGGGCGGCGTGTTGGGAATTTTGTAGTGATCGCTGAATTCTTTTTTGTGACTGGTGCCATGCTTGTCGTTTAGAAAGGGGACAAATTGCCGCACGGCATCCATCAGGCTACTGGGGGAAAGCTGTTGTCCGAGTAGCCAATCGGCGAAGCTTTCCAGCTCGGTCAGGACGAAATTGGCGGCTTTACTCAGCCGGTGGTCCCATTCGACGTTGGTCATCAAGTTTAACAGGCTCTTTTGATAATTGACGGCGTAATAGTCTAAAGTGTAAGGGTCGAAACAGGGATGAGCCGTAGCGTAGATCATGGGGAAGACCTGTTGCATTTCATCGGGGAAATTTTGCAGCCATTCCGGCTGCTTACCGATGGGGGTCACGATTTCCATACTTACCGGATCAATGATGTGAGGCCGACCTGCGTCGAACGTAACGCTTAAATGAGCCGGATCGTCCGGCTGAAAGCGAAAAGGGACGATTGCCGTATTAAGCTGGTTGCGAGTCCCCAGATCCCTGTGCGTGCGTGACAGCCCCTTGCTGACAAAATGTAGCCCTTTTTCGTAGTAGTCCGTGCCGTAGCGCGTGGCTTCATCAGCAAAGTAACAGGCGGTTTTTAGGAGCTTGCTTTTGAGCCTCACCGTACCAGGCTTGGAAAAATCAAACCGGTACAACAGTCCGTCACCGTTTAGGACCGTCGACCCGTATTCGGGGCAGGGGGTGCCATCGGGCCAGTCTTCGGGCGGCGGCGTCGCATAATTAACCGTACCCGCCGCAGAATTAACGAAGACGTAACCGCCCAGGTCGGTCGGCAGGTGGCCCTCAATCATTTCTAATTCCAACTCCAATTCGTCGCGGGAACCAAAGTTGAGGGGATAATAGTGCATGTAATAATAGCTGAATGTTCTTTCACATAACGTGATAGAAGCGGCCATGTTTGCAGTGCTTTACTAAGATTCCTACCAGTGGAGTATAACTATTTCTTACACAGTCTTTCCATCTCCGCTAAAAATGTAAAATATATTTTGCTGAAGAGGCATGTTGCAGATATAACGGAAGAATCGGGAATAATTTAGAATAATTTTCCGTCAAAGTCTTTGCACATCGGCTTAAGTTCTTGTCTAATGAGCAGACCATTAGATAGGTACATGAAGAAGATGATAAAAATGTTGCTTGTAGGCACTCTAAGTATCGTAAGCACGGCAGTTGTTTACGGACAAGCGCAAGAAATATACCCAGGGAAAGCAAACAAGGTTGAGGATGATATCTCTGCAGGTTTTCCCTTTGAGTCTCGATTCCTTGAAATAGGTTCGAACAAGGTTCACTATGTAGAATCAGGTGAAGGTGACCCGGTTTTGCTGCTTCACGGACTACCCGCAAATGCCTATTTGTGGCGAAATATAATCCCCGAGATAGACGACGACAAAAAGGTGATTGCCCTTGACTTTCTTGGCTTTGGACAATCCAGCTTCCCCACGGATAGAAATGTCTCCATAGAAGTACAGTATAAAATGTTCACTGACTTTATTGAGGCCAAACAACTCAAGAATGTTACTCTTTTCATCCAGGATATTGGCTCGCTGGTGGGGATGCTCTACGCTATCCGTGAACCGCAAAACGTGAAAGCGATCGCCTTATTCGAAGCGCCCTTCATGCCGGCGGACTATATGTATGATCAACTGCCCTTCAGCTTCAGAGCCTTTATGAAGCTAACCCGCACTAAAAAGGGCAACGAGCGGTGGATGGTTAAAAAGAATTTTGCGGGTAAGAAATTAGCCGTGAATTTCTTTACCGGTCGCAAATTACCGAAAGAAGCCTATCAGTATTACACCCAACCCTGGGAGGTAGAAGAGAGAAGGTACGCCATCACCAACGGGCCAGACCCGGCGGTACTCTCCTACACCAAAGGAAAGGGCGAAAGTGACTTTGCCAGTATGCTCGACACCATTTCAACGGGCATGAAAAACACGGAGATACCGATACTCTATTTCTACGCCAAAAAAGGATTGGTAAACCGGAAAGAAGCGGTGGAGTACGCCATGGAAAATTTCCAAAACGCTGAATTTGTGTATTTGGGTAAAGGCAAACATTTCCTAACCGAAAGTCACCCAAAAAGGATGAGTGAAAAATTTAATGAGTGGTACGGAAAATTGGATAATTAAAAATAAGGAACTCATTTTAACCAGGATTTTTTAAAATCGAACAATGGATAATTTTATAATTCTAAACATGCAGGCAACTGCAGGATTATTAACCTTCTATCTGGCCTTCAGGTGGTACGTATTTCCCCGATTGGCTAAACTTTCCGTTTACGATGCGCTGGTCCCGATGGTGTTGATCCACGGCCTCCGCTACTTGGGCATGGTCTTTATGGTGGACACCCAGGTTTACGATGAGTTTCCGGATGACCTGGCTTTCACAGTAGGCATTTGGGACTACAGCACCGCAATTCTCGCCATCATCACGGCGGTAGCTTTGAAGAGCAAATGGAAGTACGCCCTAGCGCTCACTTGGTTCTTCAATATTTTCGGCTTTACCGATTTATTGGTCGCCTTCCCACAGGTATTCGGCATAGAATTCTATAACTACGATCTCGGGACGATGTGGTGGGCGTTCGTCACCATTGGCGTTGTAAACGTGATCAGTCACTTCTATATTTTTTACCGGTTGATACGGCCCGGGAAGGCAGCATAAAGGCGTAACCCAAATTGCTGCGGTACAGCCATCCGATGTGTCCCTTCTCATCAGATGTCTCGTACCGCGACAATATAGTTTGCTCCCTCGCTACAACTATTTTCTTCGCTCAGCACTTGAGCCACCCCTCACTTTATCCTTACCCATGCGTACGAATTTACTCCTCCCCATTATTGCTTTACTCCTGGTAAGCTGTGGTGTTGACAAATCCGCTCAGGAAAAAAGCCTGAGCCCGGTCACTAACCCTTACTGAGCGAGCTTGAACTGGACTTTCCCGGGGCCTTCCCGGAATGGAAACGGTTCACCAACAATATCCAGCCCGATCAGCTGCTACCGGATCTCCCCGACATGACCAGCGAACGCGTTCGTTACTTTATTTATGGACGGGGAATTCCCTCCGCCCATTACCGTATCCGTGCCCAGGAAACTACCCTGGACGACTATACCGTCCGCGCGCCCTTCAGCGGCCAGCTCGTCTCCGCTTCCGTCGAACCGGGCACCTACGTCCAGCCCGGTGCGCCGCTGGCTACGCTTAGCCGGACGGACGTATTCGAGTTTCGCGCTGCCATCCCGGAAAGCGAGGCCAATCGTATGGCAGTCGTCCGCCTCTTCCACTGCCCCAATTAACCAGTATTGCACCTGCGGCCGCGCCCCTGAATTATGATCGCTTACTATCTGATCTAAGTCAGGCAAACGCCGACCTGGCCCTTGCCACCGTCCGCCTGGAACAAGCCCGGCAGGCCATCGATATTGCAGATGTAGGGAACAAACCGACGGCCCAACTTTACGCCAATGTGAATTACCTGAACCAGACCGATAACGCTAATTTCCTCTTCTCCAACCGAAACATCAGTGCCGAGACGGGCGTCCGGTTCACTTGGTCTCTATACGACGGTGGTCTCGCCAAAATTGAAAAACAAACCGCACGGTTGCGCGCCGACAAAGCCCAACAACGCCGGAAAAGCCTGCTCGAACAATTGGAAAACGAACTTTCACGCGCCTACGCCATCTACGAAAACAGTCAACAACAACTTGCCTTCGAGTTGGCTCAACTCCCCGTGTTTACACTCAATTTTACCCAGACCGAACGCGAATTCAACACCGGCATTGCCGACGGAACCACCCTCCGCGCCGCCCAACTTACCCTGGACGCTGCAAAAAAACCGGGTCGCGGTGGAGCGCCTGAACAAATTGCAGGCAGAGATCGAGTTACTGCGGTTGACGGGGCGATTGGGAGATTGAGATTATGCAGCACTATCCGGCACATCCAATAAACGAAGTCACTGGTTCGGTAGAGTAGGGGAGTATGTCTACAAGTGGACCCAATGATAAAGCCTGTAACAAGCAACACTACGGCAGAGTATAATTTACGCCCATTATTGAGGCAGTCATTGGAGAGAAAATATGGCAGTGGCGAATAAACACTTGCCAATCTAACCAAGATTCATGGTGTGAGGAATAACAATGCCACTACTTAACATAATATAAATTATGGGCGACGAGGTTATACCCTAAAATAGCTCCACATAGTCATTGTAAATAATTGATTATGAATGAGTTATTATTTTCAACAGCAAATCGCTACTTCAGCGTCCCAGAAAAACTCCACATTCTCGGGGAGCTGGCTGAGGACCTATTGACCGACGTTCAGGCTATCGACATATACCAGCTTAGCCCTAAATTGCTACGAGCCTGGCGTAAGTGGCGCCACCAGCACATCCTTAAAAAACACAATCCTCGTACCGTGAGTAAACCGAAAAAATCTCCAGC
>NZ_KB890422.1:0-80140 GCF_000373105.1 Neolewinella persica DSM 23188
AGGGGTTGCAGGGTCGCTCTGCTCCGGTTGCAGGGCTATCTCGTTTCTGCAACAACTGCAACAACTGCAACTCCTGCAACGAGAGCGAAGCGAACTCCTGCAACGAGAGCGAAGCGAACTCCTGCAACGAGAGCGAAGCGAACTCCTGCAACGAGAGCGAAGCGAACCAGGATTAATGTTTGTCGCCTGCCGGCAAACCCTGCTCCTTTTATCCGCTTTCTGCACCTGCGGCCCCGCCCGAATACTAACCAGGCGGTTTATAACCGACAAATGTAGTATTTTCGCGACCTCAATAACCAAAACCATACCATGAGAATCAAATTCACCCTGCTTTGCTGCCTTTTCCTGATGGGAGGCCTTACCCTCGTTCAGGCGCAGGAAGTCAAATTTGGCGACCTGGACAAGAGCCCAATGGATGCTGCTCACTACCCACGCAGTGCTGCCTTTGCCAACTACCTTTCCGCAGATGATCCTGAACGGAACCAGAAGATCAAGGTGCTCTACAGCCGTCCCCTGAAAAAAGAACGCAACATCTTCGGTCAGCTGGAGCCCTTCGGTCGGGACTGGCGCATGGGGGCAAACGAAGCCACAGAAGTTACCTTTTATCAGGCAGTTGAAATCGGAACAACTCAAATACCCGCCGGAACTTACACCATGTTCGCGCAGCTTTATGCCGACCAGTGGATCGTGAAAATCTCAGAAGAACGCTTTATCGGCGGTTCTGAGAACCGTGACGTTGCTAAAGATCTGGTAGCAATCGCAGTGCCTACTATGGTGACTTCCAAAGCTCGTGAATCATTCGTTATCGGTTTCCAGAAGATCGACGAAGGCATGGTGCACATGATTTTCGAATGGGACAAAACCCGTGCGGCACTGCCCATCAACCTGAACCCACCCAGCCTGGCCGGAGACGATGCCAGCCCGATGGACCTGATTCAGTATCCGGACATGAGTCGCTTACGGAACTACGTAGAGGAAAAAGACCTGGCCGCTAACGAGCCTCAGGTTCGTGTTGTTTACAGCCGTCCGCAAATGAAAGGCCGTAAGATCTTTGGCGAAATGCTCAAGTACGGCGAAATGTGGCGCGTTGGTGCCAACGAAACTACCGAGTTAACGTTCTTCAAAGACGTTACCATCAACGGAAAAGACGTCAAGGCTGGCCGCTACGGCCTGTTCGCTAAGGTCAATGACGGCAGCTGGGAATTCATCATTCACAAAGCCGTACAGAGCTGGGGTAATGCCAACTTTGATGAGAAGGATGTCGTAGTAAAAATGACGGCTAAGACCGAAAAGACGCCAGCGACGCTTGAAGCACTTTCCATGACCTTCGTCGGGAAAGGCGACATGGTCGAACTGGTAGTTGGTTGGGAGAATACTATGGCGCGTTTACCTATTAAAGTTAAATAGTCAAATAGTCCGAGGCAGCTTGCTGCGCTCGTAGGGCTTCGGCCTGGATGGACTAAAACAGCGAAGCCCCGGATGTCTTCATCCGGGGCTTCGTTTGTTTTAGAATGGCTCGCTGGAAGGTTCCAGAGGGTTTCGATTTCATGCTGGTCGGTTGGGGACAAGCCCCGCCCGACCAGCGTCGGGTTTGGAGGCCACGTTCGCAAAGCGAACGCGGGATGAATGAATGATTCTAGTAGGGGCGATCCCTTGCGGTTGCCCCACTGGTCCTGTCATTTTGGCTTCGCTGCTCCTCTTGGGCGGCCATATAATGCAAGTGGCTTACCGCATCAAAGTAAGGCCAACGGCGGTTCTGGGCTTGAAGCCTTCCCACTTATTGGTATTGGCGTCTTCGGGCAATTCGAGGTACTTCGCATTGTCCTGGTCTTTTAGCTTGCTGCCGAGGAAGGCGGTAATGAAATGCTGGTTGATGTTATTCATACGACGGGTATCCCAAACAGAATCGCCATACCGGAGGTACTCATCAATGTGAAGGCCGGGTGCGAGGGCTTCGGGAGGCGGAGGGTTCGGAGCTACGTTGTGCCGTGCCCCTTCGTAGGTGAGCAGGTAGCGCTCCGTGTTGGTTGCGCCATCGAAGATGGCTTTTATACCGTCCTCGTATCCGGAAATATCGTCTTCGCTACCGGCAATGAAGAAGGTGGGGACTGATAGGTTTTTGAGGCCTTCGTCATCCCACACGCGGGCTTTTTTGCCCCATGGAGCAAAGGCGACGACGGCTTTGACGCGCGGATCAGCTCCGGGGTAAGCTTCGTTGCCGATCAGGTGGCGGTTGATGGCGGTACTGCCGCCGGTCCGGCCAGAGACGAAACCGCCAAAGCCCGGGCTGTAGCCGGCACCACCTACGTTGAGGACACCGTAACCACCCATGGAATAGCCGATGATGGCGGTATTATTGGCGTCGGTAAGTCCGGAGAGGAAGGACCCCGAGCCAGACTTACTCATGCGCCCCATCTCATCAATAGCGAAACGAATGTCTATCGGGCGGAAGTAGAGCGTAGAAGTAAACGGCCCCGCATTGTCGAAGGTCGATTCGGTATGTGCGATGGAGACGACTACGTAACCTTTGGAGGCCAGGTTCTCGGTGAGGTAGGTCATCAGGAACCGGGAGCCGGTGTAGCCGTGGGAGACGACGACCAGCGGGTAGGGGGCCTTACCTGCCTTTGGTTTGGCATCACGGGTCGCGCGGCCGAGGAAGGTGAAAGGAATAAGCGGCCGGGTGGTATCCGGGAATTGCCCCATGGTTTCATTGTAGCTGAGGGTTGCAGCGGCATCGGCCTCTGCGGGGTACCAGACCTCGATTTTCAGCGGTCGGTCGTAAGTAGGGATTTCGCCTTCCTTAAAGGCGGCAATGTTGAGCTGGTCGGGGTTGGTGATGGTTAGGCTGCGGACGCCTACGGCATGTTCACCACGTTCAGACAGTGCGGGCGCATCGGGCAATACGTCACCATAGACGAATTGGGCGCGGAGCGCAGGATGCAGGCAAAGGAACAAGAAGAGCAGGGGGAGGAAACGTTTTTGCATTGATCGGGGGGTTGGTTAAGCAAAATCAGAGCCTGACAACAGGCCGGCTCTAAGAAACGGAATATTCTTGGGGAAATGAGCGGTGTGTGTGTTTTATTAGTTGGTATTTTGCCACATGCAAGTTATCTATCAAATTCAGAAGCGGGCCAAAAAGGCCCGCCGCGCACTGGGAAGTACCCTGAAATACCGCATCCTTTTTCTTGCCCTGTTCTTGTTGAGCCTGATGTGTCTGCACATGCTGGCGATGGTCATCTTTGAAGGAATAGGCCTGGGAGACGCTGCCTGGTTGACCATTACTACGGCCACCACCGTCGGGTACGGCGACATCTCAGCATCGAGTACTGCGGGACGGTGGTCGACGGCTATTCTGATGTATGCTGGCGGAATTTTCGTGCTCGCTCAATTGGCTGGCTTAATATTTGAAGCTTCGCAGTGGCGGGTGACCCAACGCCAACAGGGTAAGTTGGCCATCAGGGCTCGGGGACACATCGTGATTTTCGGTTGGCGGGAGGATTTTTTGGTAAGCGCTATCCGGGAAGTCCGGGAGAGCATCTCTCCCTTGAACGATGAGGACATCGTCATTGTCAGTCCTAACATTGAGCTGTTGCCCGATGTGTTGCGTGATCTCGACGTGCACCACGTAAGCGGCCCTTTCTACGAAGCTACGGTTTTGGCCAAGGCGAACATCCAACGGGCTGCCCGGCTGGTGATCATCCCCGATACGGACGAGCCGGAGGCTGATTTCGTGAACCTCGACCTGGTGAACCGGCTACGAAAAGAAGCGCCGGATACGCCGATCATCATGGCCTGCCTAAGGCAGGAGATGGAGCCGGTAGCCGAAAAAATGGGCGTAACGGAAGTGTTGACTTTTGGCCCCAATTATCCCGACATGCTCACCCGGGCAGTTTTGGCCATCGGTGCCGAAAAAGTAGTGGAAGAGCTGATTGTACACGCTGGGGCAGAAATGGTGGTTATACATTTGCCTCTCAGGGGCAGCGTCGGGCAAATCCTCGGCCTGACCGACAGCCACGCTATCCTGCTGGGATATCGAAAGGACGACGGGCAATATGCCGTCCATCCTGCCCGCGAAGACCAGCTGGAAGACAATGTCATCATCTTCCTGGTGGACGTAGACCCTTACGGCTCCGCAGCGGCGGCTGAAAAAACGCTGGTGGCGCTGTTGCAGCCACTGGTGGAAGACCGGACCATTCGCAGCTTCGATGAACCGAAGAGCCTGGGCATCATCGGCGGCCGTAACCGGGTAAACGCTGCTTATCTGCGTGCCTTACAACGACAACTTGGAACCGTGGAGGTAAGCCACCTTTGCGAGGACTGTTGGCAGGAAGAAGGCTTATCCACCATGGAACTCAAAGAGCTGGAGGCGGTAATCTTATTGTCTGACGACCCCGGGGCCCCTGACTCCGATGCCCGGACGTTTGTAACGATCAATTACCTCCGCAGGGAACTTGGCTACACCGGCCGCCTGATCGTGGAAGGCGTACTGACCGAAAACCGAACCCGCTTCGAGGCAGCTGGTGCGACGGACGTAATCCGTCCCGTAACCCAGAACCTCGATATCCTTGCCCGTTGCATCCTCACCGGAGCAGAGGAGATACTGGACAGCCTGTACAGCAGTTACGGCCCGCAGGAATTGATCCGGATGGAGATGGAGTTGAATACGGATTGGCTCACCTTTTGCCGGTCGGTATATTCGCTGGCACTCCCCCTGGCCTTCGAAGATACACGGGGTAGGGTAGTTGTTCCACCGCCGGATTACCAGCTGGGGAAGGGGCAGGTCTATATGCTGGTGGACCGGGCTGGGGAGTTGGATTATTGGGAGGTGCGGGAGGCTTTACGGGGAATGGTGTCAGCCCACTAATAGGCTCCGGAGGAGACAGATTTCAATTGCCCCGGTTGAAAGCTCGCGAAGCGGGCTTTTACCCGGGGTGCCTTAGTAGTCTCAAAATAGCTACGGCGCTGTGCGCCATCATATTTACCTTCCATTCCTTACCCCGGGTTACGGGGTATCGCCTCACCCGGGGCAATTAAAATTCGATCCCTTCGGGATCATTAGAACTATTTGATTCAAACGAAAAGCGGCAGCCCCCGTTTCCGAAGACTGCCGCTCATTATGTGAAAGCAGGGTTTAAGCCTTACTTGAACATCCCGCCAAGCTTACCAAGCAGTCCGCCACCAGTGCTGCTACCAGCATCTTTAGCACCGCCTAGCATACTGGCAGCTTTGCCAAGCAAGTCGCCAGCTTCGCCGCCGCCGGCCAGGCCACCGAGGAGGCTGCCTGCGTCGAGGCCAAGGGCGCTCATCATGGAACCGGCGTCAATGCCGTCGGTATCACCGGCTGCCTGGGTGGCACCGCCGATTTTGCTCATGATCATGGGGAGTGCCAGGCTGGAGATAGTACTGGCCACGCCTTCGCTGAGGCCAAGGCTGGAGGTTACCTTGCTGATGAAGTTACCAGCAATTCCTTTGTAAACAACATTTTCGAGCAATCCGCCACCACCAGAACCGCCGCTTACTGCGCTGGTCAGCATTCCAAGAAGGCCGTCGACGTTACCGCCGCTCAATGCACCGGTAATCCCTTCCGTTACGGATTCCTGAGCAAGTGGGAGGGCCTTTTCGGCCTGGCCGAGGGGAAGGCCGGTCTTTTCGGCAATGGCGGAAACGACCTGGCCTTTAACGGCGTCCATGATTGAGTCGAGCATGTTATTATGTTTTTTGAGGGGTTGAACTGACAAGACTGCCAGCGGTTAAATTTTCAGGCAAGGATGCCTGCTCAAAAATTGAGACGGAAGATTTACGATTTGGTCATGGTCGGGCGAATATTTTTTTGAAATAATCCAAGACGGCCTATTTTTCCGGTGCAGAGTCGGACGGTTGACTAGTGGCGAGGCTTGCCCTTGCCGCTACGGCGAGTGAATCTCGAATCGTTCGCTGAGCGAACGCGTTAAAGGGTTTCGGGAGATTTAATACGGACGGGGGCGAGCCCCGACCGTACAGAAGGAGATATGAAAACTTAGGTAGTGCACTGTACAACTACTCTTGCAGCCGGTAAATCCCCACCGTCAGGTGTCCTCCGGGGGCAATCTCCACGACCGGACGGGCGAAGTGCTCTTCTCTGTCACGGACCATGTAGCGGGTATTGGCCCAGATGAAATTAGTGGCCAGGTAATCGGCCTTGTGCCAGGCACCTTCCAGGCGTAATTTGGCTTTGGCTTCCGGTGGAAGGGCGTAGAAATTATCGTTGCAGGGCCATACTTCGCACTTGATCGAGCGAACTTCCCCTTCCGGGATTTGATCAGCCAGCTCCAGAAAAGCTTCCCGGAAACCGACGCCCCAGTAGTCCATGTCGAACCGGGTCATGAGGGGCTTGCCCTGGATGGCAATGTTGAAGTAAACGTACTGATGCGGATGGTAAATAACCATCGTTAGCGCAGTAAGGGTTAGCCCTGCTCCTAAAATCAGTCCTGGCACCTGCGGCCGCGCCCAAAGTCGGGTTTTCAGATTATCAGGTTTTCGGGTTGCCCACTTTTGCTGCGCCCACTCAAATCCGACCATCAACAGAAATATTAAGCCGGGATAAACAAAATGTAGATGTCGCCAGCCGTTGTAGAGCGTGGAGCCGAGGAGAATGACTACCAAAATGGGGCCGGTGGAAAGGCCGAGTTGCGCAAAATCCAACAGTTCCTGGTCGTTGCGCCAGAAGCGGAATTCCTTTAGGCTGCCAATTATATTTTTCCCCGTGGCGTAGATGCCGGAGAACATAAAGATCAGGTACAGGATGGGGGTGGTAATGATGATCCAGGCCGGAATGTAGTAGGCCGGGACGTCGAGTGCGCTGATGCGATCCCCGAAAAGCCATACGTAGCTGTCCCAGTCAAAGGCAGACATTTCAGAAAAGGCACTAATAAGGCGACTGAACGTATCTTCCCAGAGGTAGGGAAAAAAGGGGACCATAAATGCGATGGAGAGTGGGAGGTAGGCCGCGATCCAGGCGATATTTTTACCGTTGCCTTTGCGTTCGCGCAGGAATTCCCAGCCGAGGAGGAGTACGGTAGTGAGTGGAACGATCAGTGCGGGTAACCGGGTATTGAGTGCCAGCCCGGTGGCAAAGGCATGAAATAGGAGGTTACGCCAGGTCCGGTTTTTCAGGAACCGCAGCAGCGTGAAAATGCTGATGAGATAGAAGACCAGCAGGACGTGGTCTTTGGGGTTGTAAAAGCCGTTGGCGAAAATGCGGGGGCTAAGTACAAGGGCCAATGTGCCGAGCAGCGGATACCAATCCTGATCGGGAAACCTTAGCCGAAGGGTTCGATAAAAGTAGATGCAGGCCAGCCAGAATAGTCCGAAATTCATCCAGTGGCGAAGTTTGTAATATTGGTAAGGGGCGTCTTCATAGCCTAGGGCCAGCTCAAGTCCGGAGGCGGTGATCTGGTAGATCATGCCGTAGTTGGACCACTGATAATCCTCCAGGTCCCATTTAGGTTCGAGGGCAACGTGGTCGGTCATCCCCAGTTTTTCCGCTGCATAATCAATAGAAACGCGGCCGTGCCGCCGCTGAATGGACTCGTCCCAGCTGATGCCGTAGTCGTCGAGAATCCATCCCCCGAGTAACAGAAGGCCGAAGAAAAAAACAACGGGGTACCAGGGCGAGAAAGTCAGCTTGATAGCTCAATGGATTGATAGGCGGTAAAGGTACAATGTGCGACTTGGTTCAGGGCGAAGGATTCAGGATTCAGGATTCAGCGTTCAGGATACAGGATTCTATTTTAGTGTAGTACCCTTGACCCTGAGCTCTGACCCCTGATTCCTGTGCCCTGCCTACTGAAGTAACTCAACAGCCGCCAGCAACACCTCCCGGTCTTCGCCTGGGGCAATATCTCCCTCTTCGGTGAAGGTGACTTGCTGCTGGTAGAAGGCGCTCTCGGCGACTACACGGGCGTTCAAAGCTTCGAGTGACCACAGTAGGGACTGGCGCGCGCGGTCACCGCGCGGCGGTCCGGGCGTGAAGGTGAGTACCAACGTAGGTTTGCCATCGAACTCGCCGGAAGAGGCGAGCCAGTCCAGTGAATTTTTCAATACCCCGGGTAAGTTGTGGAGGTAAGCTGGGGTGCAGATGACAACGGCCTTTGCGTTGGTCAGATCAGTCCGCCATCGGAGTACGGTCTCTGGCCAGGGGGCTTTGTCCCGGTCAGGCTGGAAGATCGTTAGATCAGCCAGGTAGTCAGCTGTAACATACTCCTGGCCACTCAGCTTGCCGATGGCGGTAAGAAAACGGGTGTTGGCGCTGTCGGGGTGGGGAGACCCGGAAACGAGAAGCAGCACTAATCCTCGTCATCAATCAGGTCCTCGTCAGAAAGCTCATCGGGGTCAATGTCAGCTTCTTCGATGTCGTCATCGTCATCGTATTTGTCAGCGTACTCGTCGCGGACATCGTCCAATAGAATACCGTCATCATCATAATCGTCGTCGTCATCGATGATTTCGAGGGCTTCTGTTTTGGTCATCCGGATGAGGTAGTGCTTTTCTTCGGTCTCGAAGGGGAGGGCACTGGTAAGCCGGCCGTTTACGTCAGTAAAACGAATGAGGGACTTGGCGAAACCTTCCGGGTAGAACAGCTTGATCTGTTCCAGGACTTCGTCTTCTAACTTCTCGTAGTTTTTGATTACGCGTGGTTTGCTCATGGGAGTAGCAGATTAAATGAGGGTGGCTGGCTTTCCTTTAGAAAGGGTGGTTTACGTCCAGTCACCCGCAACTAGCATTGTGGGTATTTACGCAGCAATATTAGGGTGGTAAATTGGATTAGCCATGTATTTCTTGCCGAATCTTAGATTTTTTAATCCAATCCTTCCTTTTATTTCGAAGTAAATGATCTGACGGATTGTCTGGTCAGCCTGCTTTTTGCTATTTGTCTCCAGAGGTTTTTGCTTGATGGAGCGTTTTGTGACGCCCTGCCTGCCGTCAAAATGAATGACAGAAAAGTAGCTAAGAGAAAAGTAAGCGTGTCAATTCTGAGATCTGCCATACATGTTGATAATCAGTAATTTATGCTTTTTTCTGATGGGTAGGAGTAGGTTTTATCCGTATATAAACGCATATAAACGTAAGTATTCGTATAAAAAACGACTACTGTAATACCGTGCTTTCATCTTTGAGCCGTACCAAATTTATTAGCTGTGCCCTTTTCCTTGAATCAGATACAATTGGTTGGCCGTGCTGGTCACGATGTTGACCTTCATACTCTTTCTGACGGCACTCCGCTGTCCCGCCTGCGCTTGTACCAAGATGGTGAGAATCGTGCCGGAGAACCGGCCTCTTCCGTCTTTATGCTTAATGCCTGGGGCACACTGGCGGCGTCTTTTCATGAACGCGTCAGGCGGGGAGATACGCTTTTCGTTCAGGGCCGGCTGCATATCCGTAGTTTTCACGAAGGTGGGGCGCAGCATTTTCGGCCGGAGGTCCACGTATCTACTTTTTACATCATGGAACGGACCCATCGCCGGCCCGTTAATACTTCTTCGGCTAATCATTTACGGCCTAAAAAAACATCTTCATCATCATGAATCAGATTACCCTCATTGGCCGCCTGGCCTTACCTCCAACTTATCATTGTACCGGCGAAGGGCAAGACCTGACCAGGTTTGAACTACGTACTGCTTCTACTTCCGGCCCCAACCAAATTGAAGCGCATCATTGCACGGCCTGGGGACCGGCAGCCCTTGACCTGCATCAACACCTCAACGTTGGAGATCGCTTGCTGATCAACGGCGAGCTCCGCTACCGCCAACGGCGAACTCGACAGGGTGGCACGCTGCGCATGCCCGTAATCTATGTACGGGGATATACCTATTTAGGGCGGGGAGAAGTGGTTGCCGGGGGGGATTTGGGGCTTAGGGATAAGATGGGGTAGGAGGACTTTTGGGGGAACTACGCTTGTTGCTGTACCTCAGGACTACGCTTGTTGCTGTACCTCAGGACTACGCTTGTTGCTGTACCCCAGGACTACGCTTGTTGCTGTACCCCAGGACTACGCTTGTTGCTGTACCCCAGGACTACGCTTGTTGCTGAACCCCAAGACTACGCTTGTTGCTGAACCCCAAGACTACGCTTGTTGCTGTACCCCAAGCCTACGCTTGTTGCTGTACCCCAGGACTACGCTTGTTGCTGTACCCCAGGACTACGCTTGTTGCTGTACCCCAAGACTACGCTTGTTGCTTTGCAACTCGCTTCGTCCTGAACTATTGTGGGACAGCTACGCTGTCATCTGTTATGCATATCAACTAACTGAAAATGAATTCTTACCATTCCACTACTTATCAGATTGTCTTTGGTACAAAATATCGGAGGAAAGTAATGACTCGTAAAAACCGACTAAAGCTGTTCAAATTCATTTACGGTATCTGTAAAAATTATGAATGCCACGTTTATCGCATTAATGGCGTATCGGATCACATTCATATAGTGCTTAGTATCCCTCCTAAAGTTGCTATCTCAGCTCTAATCAAAGAGATAAAGAGCTCTTCATCTGGATTCATAAGAAAAGAACGCCTCTTTAAGAACTGGATGGGATGGCAAAAAGGATACTTCTTGGGTTCGTATGCTGCTGAAGCAAGAGACAATCTGGTGGCTTACGTCAAAAAACAGGAAACACACCACGGTGAAATGAATGAACTAGAAAAAGAATCCTATCATGACGAACTGGTAAGGTTATTAGGAGAACATCATATCCCCTGGGACGAGGTCTACCTGGAATAGCAGATGACGGTACATACAACGGGAGCACGACGGCGTAGCCGTCCCACAATAGCCACCCCGGACGAAGGGAGTCGTGAAGCGACGAACGCAGTCCGGGGTTAAACCACGAGAAAAGCAACTAAGTCCCGGCGTTGAACTACGAGCAATAACGCCTCAGTCCAGGATTAACCTACACAGAGAGACGGTCGCGGAGTGACTCACTCCTTAAGATCAAGGGGACGAAGTCCCACTATTTACCTCCCACAGAGGAGCTCAGGTATTCCCGGTTCAACCGGGCAATGTGCTCAACCGAAATCTCCTTAGGGCATTCCGCCTCACACGCAGTAATGTTCGAGCAACGGCCGAAGCCCTCAGCATCGTGCTGTTCGACCATGCGCCGCGCACGCTGTGCGGCTTCAACCTCACCCTGCGGCATGTGGGCCAAGTGGCTCACTTTAGCAGCGGTAAACAGCATAGCGGAGGCATTCGGACAAGCGGCGACGCAGGCGCCACAGCCAATACAGGTGGCAGCGTCCATCGCTTCGTTGGCCACTTCCTTCTCGATCGGGATGGCGTTGCCATCCTGGGCCTGGCCAGTATTTACGGAGATGAATCCGCCAGACTGAATAATGCGGTCAAAGGCGTCGCGGTTAACGACGAGGTCTTTAACGACGGGGAAGGCAGCTGAACGCCATGGCTCGATGGTGATGGTGTCACCGTCGTTGAAATGACGCATGTGCAACTGGCAAGTCGTGGTACCCTGCATCGGCCCGTGTGGGTAACCATTGATGACGAGGCTACAAGTACCACAGATACCTTCACGGCAATCGTGCTCAAAAGCAACGGGCTCTTGCTTATCGGATACGAGTTTTTCATTCAGCACATCCAGCATTTCCAAAAAGGACATGTGGGTGGATACATTATCGACTTGGTAAGTCTGGAACTGGCCTTTGGCCTTATTTCCTTTTTGCCGCCAGATTTTTAGGGTGAGTTTCATGTTATCTGCTCCCATGGTAATTTATGGTTTTGATTCACGGCTCTTGTCCAACCTTCCCTTGCACCTGCGGCCGCGCCAAAAAAAGTGCGTGCTGGTGAAGGATTGGCCGGAACCGAACCGGCGACTATTATTTGTAAGAACGGGTTTTCAGTTCAACGTTTTCGAAGACGAGGTCCTCCTTGTGCAAGATCGGGTCGTGGTCATCCCATTCCCAGGCGGAAACGTAGGTATACTCTTCGTCCCGACGTAATGCTTCACCATCTTCGGTTTTAAATTCCTCGCGGAAATGACCACCACAGCTTTCGTCCCGGTCCTTGGCATCGACCATCATCAGTTCTCCGAGTTCGAGGAAGTCAGCGACTCTAAGTGCTTTTTCCAACTCAGGATTGTATTCGTCTGCAGTACCCGGTACAAAAACATCTTCGTAGAATTCCTGGCGGAGACGGCGAATGTCTTCCCTCCCTTTGGCCAGTCCTTCTTCGCTACGGGACATTCCGCAGTACTCCCACATGATTTTGCCAAGACGGCGGTGGAAGCTTTCGGCGGATTGATTACCTTTTACGTCAAGCACCTGGCTTATCCGGTCAGCTACTGCTTTCTCGGCATCCATGAATTCCTTTTGGTCCGGATCGATCATTGGTGTCCGAATCTCATCAGCAAGGAAGGTACCGATGGTGTAGGGCAAGACGAAGTAACCATCGGCCAGTCCCTGCATCAGTGCTGAGGCACCAAGGCGGTTGGCTCCGTGGTCGCTGAAGTTGGCTTCACCGGTAGCAAAGAGTCCGGGTATGTTGGTCTGCAGGTTATAATCCACCCAAAGTCCACCCATAGTATAGTGTACGGCCGGATAAATCTTCATTGGCATCACGTAAGGATTCTCTCCCGTGATCTTTTCGTACATCTCGAAAAGGTTACCGTATTTTTCTTCAATGACGGCGGTGCCGAGTTCTTTGATACGGGCATCGGAAGCATCAGGTTCGTGCAGGGTAGTGGCCCGGCTCTTACCGTAACGCATAATGGCGTCGGCGAAGTCGAGGTAAACAGCTAGTCCGGTCGGGCTAACACCCAGGCCTTCGTCGCAGGCTGTTTTGGCAGCCCGGCTGGCTACGTCCCTGGGGACGAGGTTGCCAAAAGCTGGATAGCGGCGTTCGAGGTAGTAATCGCGTTCTTCTTCGGAGAGGTCGCGGCCGTTCTTTTTGCCTTCACGGATAGCGATTGCATCTTCCTTTTTCTTAGGTACCCAAACCCGGCCGTCATTCCGGAGGGACTCCGACATGAGGGTAAGCTTAGACTGGTACTCTCCGGAAACGGGGATACAGGTTGGGTGAATTTGGGTAAAACAAGGGTTGGCCATAAAGGCACCCCTTTTTACCGTCCGCCAGGCAGCGGATACGTTGGAGTTCATGGCATTGGTACTCAGGTAGAATACGTTACCATAGCCACCGGTACCCAGCACCACCGCGTGTGCGGCGTGGCGTTCGAGTTCTCCGGTAAGGAGGTTCCTTGCAATGATGCCACGGGCCTTACCGTCAACTTTTACCAGGTCCACCATTTCGTGGCGGTTGTACATCGTCACGTTGCCGAGGCTTACCTGGCGGCTGAGGCTTTGGTATGCACCGAGCAGCAGCTGCTGCCCCGTTTGACCTCGTGCGTAGAACGTTCGGCTTACCTGCACGCCACCGAAGGAACGGTTAGCGAGCAAGCCGCCATACTCCCGGGCAAATGGAACACCCTGGGCTACGGCCTGATCAATGATGTTGACACTCACCTCCGCAAGGCGATGTACGTTGGCTTCGCGGCTGCGGTAATCACCGCCTTTGATGGTGTCATAAAACAGGCGGTACACGGAGTCACCGTCGTTTTGGTAGTTCTTGGCTGCATTAATACCGCCTTGAGCTGCGATGGAGTGTGCACGGCGTGGGCTGTCGTGGAAGGTGAACACCTTCACTTTGTAACCGAGTTCGCCGAGGGTGGCGGCGGCAGCGCCACCGGCAAGACCGGTACCGACAACGATCACTTCAAGACGGCGCTTATTGTTGGGCGCCACCAGCGGCATCGAAGACCGGTATTTGGTCCACTTTTCGCCTAATTCTCCGGGGGGGACGTTGGATTTTAAGGGCATGATTATGCTTTTTGAAGTGTTGGTTTACTGATTGAGGTACATCCAGATCGGAATAATGGCAAAACCTGCGGCGAGGGCAACGGAGAGCACCCGGCCAACAATTTTGACGAGCGGTGTCCATTTCTCATGGCTGAGACCAAGCGTCTGAAAAGCAGACTCAAAGCCGTGCCAGAGGTGAAGGCCGACGAAGATCATACAGACCACGTAGAAGACGACCATCCAGATGTTGGTGTAGGTAAAGGCCACCAGTGCGTAAAGGTCGTTGATGGGTTGATCCCAACCTTCGTAGTCCACCGTCTCTATTTGGCTTCCCCAGTGCGTCTGGTACCAAAACTGGATCAAATGAATAACAAGGAAAATAAGGATGATCGAACCGATCGCCCCCATGCGGTAAGAGGCTTTGCTTGCACCCGCGGTTCGGTTAGCCTTTACGGCATAGCCTTGGGACCCACGAGCCTGACGGTTCTTTATCCAGAGAAGTATGCCCTGAATAGCGTGCAAAAGAATGGAAGCGTACAGCCCATAGCTTGTTGCCTTAATCAAGGGGTTGTGCGTCATGAAGTAGGCATACTCATTAAAGGCCTGGCCACCTGCTCCGCTAAGCAACTGGAGGTTGCCTATCAAGTGAATGATTAGAAAGGAGATCAGAAACAGCCCAGTAAGAGCCATCACCACCTTCTTACCAATGCTCGAAGTTATAAAACGGACAAACCAAGTATTCATAGACGGTAGATTTTACGTAACGCGGCAAACTTAATGGTTAAAACGCTGAGAAACGAAAGGGTTTTGCGGGGAATCCATCATATGGTCTGTTTAGATTTTGTCTAAAGAATTAATGAGTAGTGTTTCTGTGGCTATTATTGCTTTTATCGGGAAGGAATAGTGGTTTAATCTGGGGGGGGGGTGAGGCGGGGCCGCAGGATGCAATTGGATGTTTTTTGAGCAAAGGGTGCTGAGATTGCCCTTCACCTCTTCCTTGCACCTGCGCACCGTCGCCCTCCTGATTATGTAAGCCAGAAGACCGATCAGGAGGTGTTGGCACCGGATATTAACTGCCCACGTACGGATATTAAACGGAGGTTGTAGGTATGGGGCCTTATCACCGATATTCACTTCCAGATAGTTACAAAATCAATGTTGGCCTTAGTTCAACCTGACCCATAACACGTTTACCTGAATTTTTAGAATTCGCTTAAGTACCTAAGCCTCTATTAACCCGGGATTCCCGGAAAATTGTTTCTTCATTAAAATTTGAGCGAAATTGGCTCCAATGAAATTGTCGATGCCTTCTTCGTTCTTAGCTGTTATGTTACTATCCTGTTTTTTCACCTGCTGGGTAGGCGGAGTACTTTGTGCTCAGTCTACCCAGTTGCATTTTAAGCATTATACGAACGATGATGGTTTGCCCAGCTCAGAAACCTACACCGTTTTAGAAGATGAAATTGGGTACATGTGGTTTGGCACCGATAACGGTGTTGCCCGCTTTGATGGATACAATTTTGAAGTTTTTGATACGAATGACGGGCTGAATGACGTCGTCGTTTTTACACTTCTTTCCGATGATCTTGGGAGAATATGGGCAGGTACTTATTCTGGAGACTTGTACTATTTTGAGGAAGGTCGGTTTCATGCCTATGCCTACAACAGTGTCTTACAGGAAGCCCGGAATTACAATGAATTTGTTCATTTGGTGGACGTTCGTGACACAGGTGATGTGATCATTCGATTTCAGAAAAGTGGACTCCACGCGATCAATAAAAAAGGACAGGTCCGGTCCTTAGAGATCGGTGAGCCAGACGGCCTCTCCTTTTATACTCCGGGATGTTCTGGTCCTGAGGCCTCGAAGGTCGCCCCCATTTCGCGAAGTTATCCGACAAATATTACGGGGCTGCAAAGTGATTTCAGCAAGGAATTTACCCTGTATGTTGGAAATGAAGATTGTAGTCGGGAGATTGGCCGAATTAGTCTACCCGTTGCTAAAAGTACAATATGGCCAATAAAGAATTTAGCGTTGATTACGGAAGAGGATGGTGAGGAAAAGCTATTATTTTTTTCACCTAGTAAATTATATGTAACTAAAGCTGGCCAGGGGGCCAAAATGATTTACAAACTTGGGAGAAGGGCTAATCATGTTTTACCAATCGATGCTTCTTCCTTTTGGGTAGGTATGGAGCAAGGCCTGGGCTTATTACGCTTTACCCTCAATGAAGATGATGAAGTTGCTGCTGTAGATACTTTTTTGCGTGGCAGGTCTATTTCTTTTATCCAGCCAGATTCACATCGGGGCTTGTGGGTAACTACTACCGATGCAGGGGTATACTATTGCCCTTTTCCGGTACAACAAAAGTACATTCTTGATAACAAGACTTCGCCACTTGCGGTAGCGCCTACCGGAGATAACATGTTCTATGCGAGCTATGCTGATGGATCTTTGTATCAGTATGATGGCGAAAAGAAACGCTACGTTTATCTGGATGCAAATCGTCCTTTTGGGGCAAGGCATGAGTTCTTAATGTTCGATTCTTTATCTAGCACTTTATTCACTTCCCAAACAGTTTTAACGCATGAGCCTGAGATAACGAATAACCAAAGCTCCCGAAACTTCTCTCCCTACTTAGCTAAAGGAGTGCCTAGACTTCAGTCCGTAGACCTCATCACCACTTGCAACAAATTGGGACCACGTAAGGGGTTGTGTACGAACAGCATCCAGTTTGGTATACTGGATATGGACACCCGGGAGGTTGAATTCGTAAGCGAAGGGACGGATTATTTTTACGGTGTTGAGACGTTTTTAATCGATTCTCTCAACCGGTATTTGCTTGGTACGCTGAACGGTGTTGTGGTCTATGATCCTTCCCGTCCGGATGCAACGCTAACTCCGTTGGACTTAGGCGCGACTGAACTTTCAACCAGAGTAGTAAAAATCGTCGAGCATAAAGGCGGGATTCTTTTCGCTACCCGGGGAGAAGGAATGGTTTTTTTAAGGAACGGTAATAAGACGGTTCTTAAAGAGAAAGACGGGTTAGCCTCGGATATGATCCGTGATTTTGAAATATCAGAGGACGGTAATGTTTGGATAGCAACCCTGGCGGGGTTGTCGAAAGTCATTTACAATGACAATGGGGAGGAGGTCCGGACCTACCGGGAAGAAGACGGTTTGATCAATAATGAGTTGCTCGATGTGGCGATTTACGGAGAACAGGTTTGGCTGGCAACAAACTCGGGAATACAGAAATTTCAGGAAATACCGCCGGCTGCCTATTCTGCACCTCCCATCATAAGTCGCTTCGTGGTAGATGCAGCAACTATAAATAACCGAAAAGAGGTGAGCATTAGCTCGGGCAATCATAATGTAGAAATCTACTTTGGTACCATCAATTACAGGTTAGAGGATAAAGTGCTTTATCGGTATCGCCTGGGAACTAACGATGCCTGGCGATTTACGAGAGAAAGAAACGTAACCTTTCCGCGTCTCGGCTCCGGACAGTTTGCATTCGCAGTTGCCAGTCAAAACGAAGCCGGAGTTTGGAGTGTCCCTACGGAAATATCATTTAGTATTGCAACTCCCTGGTATGCTACCTGGTGGGCCCGCATTCTAGGCATCCTCCTGATCGTGGGGGCAATAACCTGGTACTTTTTGAGGCGGGAAAAAAATCGTAAGCGGGAGAACGAGTTTTTATTGCAAATCTCCCGGTTAGAGCACGAGGCACTGCACGCCCAAATGAACCCTCATTTCGTCTTCAATGCCTTGAATTCCATACAGAATTTCGTAATACATAACGAGGCTAAGCAAGCTGCCATTTACCTGTCACGTTTTGCGCTGGTGGTCCGGCAGACCTTGAATTCTTCCGTCAAAGGAAAGCATTCACTGGCGCAGGAAATCGAAATGTTGGAGACCTATCTCGTACTCGAAAAACTTAGGTTTAAGGAAGGGTTCGAGTACCAAATTGTTGGAGCCGATGATTTACCCCTGGAACAAATCATTCTGCCGCCGTTGCTAATTCAGCCTTTTGTAGAGAATGCTATTTTGCACGGGCTAAAAGAAATTGATGCGGGAGGGGTGATTCAAATTTCGTTTAGTGGTAATACCCGGCTGCTGAAGGTAGAAATCGAAGACAACGGAACTGGTATCGAAACAGACCTGGAATTCGGAGAGGAGTCTATGGGGATGGCCATTACACGACGACGCCTTGAAATGATGAAAGACGGCAACAAAAATGTTTCGGGTATGAGCGTTAAACCGGTTTATAATGTAGACGGGACTTTATCCGGGACCAAAGTACAATTGTGGATTTACCTTGAAAACGCGGTGATAGAAAGCAATGTCTAAGCCTTTTTAAACCAACCTTTTTTACCGAAAAAAAAGATTTATGCCAAGTGCCCTGATAGTTGATGATGAGGCGGACGCACGGAGCGTGCTGAAGAAAATTCTGGAGTTGTTCTGTCCGCAGGTCACCGATATTGACGAAGCGGCAAATGGCAGGGATGCTTTACGGTTAGCTTCCGGGACGGCCTATGACCTGGCGTTCATTGACATCAAGCTGAAAAACGAGAATGGTATTGATCTGGCAAAAGGCATCAGTAACTACTGCAATAATATTGTCTTCGTAACGGCTTTCGACGAATATGCCGTCAGAGCTTTTCAAACGGAAGCTATTCATTTTTTGCTCAAACCCGTTGATCCGGAATTACTACAGCAGGCTGTCGCCCGGGGATTAGCTGGAAACTACCGGCTCAACCTCCTGAAAGATCGACTGTTTTTACGGACTAAGGAACGCATCAACGTGCTCAAATACGAGGAGATTCAGTACATCGTTGGAGACGGTAATTACGCTACTTTTCATACGACAAACGGAGGGAGTCTGATGGTGTCACGCAACCTGGCTTACTACGAGAAGCTGATTGATTCTCCTGTTTTTGCACGCTCCCATCAGTCTTATTTAATCCATTTGCAGTTTATCAGCGAAATAATGGTGGCCAATCACCTGGTGATAATGGATGACGGAACGAAAATACCCATTTCCCGCCGGCTAAGGGACCCTTTCGTAAAGGCGTTTATGCAGCTGAAATAAGCCCCGGAACCCACTGCTTATTTTATCATTGAGAGCAAAGTCGAGAAGAACCAATTGCTATCTACTTTAACCAGGGCATCCAACGCCGAATCTGCCTTATGGCTGTAGAGCTTAAGGTCTTTAACTACGTTACGGAAGTCTTCTGCCTCCGCGTCCTTTCCTTCTACCCCGGTAAGTTCGTCTAAAAGGCGAAGCATTGGCTCCAACTCCCGTTTCTTACGGGCAATGACGATACTCTTTATCACTTTGGACATATCCTTTTCGCCGATGAAGAACTCTTTTCGTTCTCCGGGAATGAGCTTTTTATAGGCTAATCCCCAGTCTACGAGCATCCTCATATTGGTGTTTACATTACCTCTGCTGATCTGAAGTTCTTCCATCACATCATCAGAACTCTTGGGAGTGTTGGAGACTAACAACAGGGCGTGAATCTGCGCCATGGTTCGTGTCACGCCCCAGCTACTACCAAGTGCTCCCCAGGCTTCAATGAAGCGTTCTTTACCTTCTTCTAGTTCCATACTTTCAGTAAATACTGAAAGCGGGGCAAGGGTTTAGATAAGTCATGGAAATTTCGCAGATAACGAAAAACCCCGGTCAGCATTTGCCAACCGGGGTTTCCTGAATTTGTTAGTAGCAACTGCCTGATTTACATCATGCCGCCCATACCGCCACCCATGCCGCCATGGCTGTGGCCACCCATGTCTCCGGCGGGCTCCGGCTTGTCATTGATCACACACTCGGTGGTCAGGACCATACCGGCGATCGACGCAGCGTTCTCCAGCGCAATGCGGGTAACTTTGGTTGGATCGATAACACCAGCCTTTTTCAGGTCCTCGAACACATTGGTCCGTGCGTTGTAGCCGTAGCTATCTCCCTTACCGGTCATTACACCTTGCAGGATAACGCTACCTTCCACACCTGCGTTGTCTGCAATGGTACGAAGCGGGGACTCCAGGGCCTTCCGAATGATCTGAATACCGATGGTCTGGTCCTCGTTTTCACCCTTCATGCCTTCCAGTGCAGCGATAGCGCGCACCAGCGCTACGCCACCTCCGGCCACGATGCCTTCCTCAACGGCGGCACGGGTAGCATGGAGAGCGTCATCAACGCGGTCCTTCTTTTCCTTCATTTCCACCTCCGTAGCTGCACCGACGTAGAGTACGGCAACACCACCAGCCAGTTTGGCCAGGCGTTCCTGCAGTTTCTCGCGGTCGTAGTCGCTTGTGGTGGTGTCGATCTGCTGCTTGATCTGACCGATACGGCCATTGATCGTTTCGTCAGCACCTGCACCACCCACGATGGTAGTATTGTCTTTGTCTACAGTGATCTTCTCGGCAGTGCCGAGCATATCCATGGTAGTCTGGTCCAGCTTGTAACCTTTTTCTTCGCTGATCACAGTACCTCCGGTCAGGATGGCAATGTCCTCCAGCATGGCTTTACGACGATCGCCGAAACCTGGAGCCTTTACGGCAACAACTTTCAGTTGCGCGCGCAGGCGGTTGACCACCAATACGCCGAGTGCCTGAGACTCGATGTCTTCGGCAATGATCAGTAGGGGACGACCAGCCTGAATTACCTGCTCCAGCACCGGCAGGATGTCCTGCATGTTGCTGATTTTCTTGTCGTGGATCAGGATGTACGGGTTCTCATACTCGGTCACCATACTCTCGGTATCGGTAACGAAGTAGGGGCTGAGGTAACCGCGGTCAAACTGCATACCCATCACCTCTTCAACGTAGGTATCGGTGCCTTTGGCTTCTTCAACGGTAATTACGCCGTCTTTGGAAACCCGCTTCATTGCGTCAGCGATCAGGGCACCAATCTCATTATCGTTATTGGCAGAAATGGCAGCAACCTGCTCGATTTTGCTGAAGTCGTTTCCAACTACTTCGCTCTGACCTTTAAGGTGCTCGATAACTGCCTTAGTGGCTTTATCGATGCCGCGCTTGAGGTCCATAGGATTCGCGCCAGCGGTAACGTTCTTGAGTCCGGCTTTGATCATGGCCTGTGCGAGTACCGTGGCAGTAGTAGTACCGTCGCCAGCAATATCTGCGGTCTTGGATGCCACCTCTTTTACCATCTGGGCACCCATGTTGGCAACCGGATCTTCGAGTTCGATTTCTTTAGCAACGGTTACTCCATCCTTGGTGATCTGAGGAGCACCGAAGGATTTTTGAATAACGACGTTACGCCCTTTTGGGCCGAGCGTTACCTTCACCGCATTGGCGAGTGCGTCTACACCGGCGTGGAGTTTCTCCCGCGCGATTCTGTCAAAGCTAATTTCCTTAGCCATAGTTGTATATATTTTATAGTGATTGGATTATTACTGAGTTAGCGAGTCACTGAGTTGATGAGTTGCTGCCGCAAGTACCGTTCGCGGCGCTACGCTTGCTCACCTAAGGCGAAGGAGCGTAGCGAAGTGAGTGGAAACGGCGGTAGCAACTCAGTGACTCACCAACCCACGAACTCAGTTAGATGACGACAAGAATATCGTCTTCCCGCATGATCAGGTAATCCTGACCTTCCAGGTTTACTTCCTGGCCGGCGTACTTGCCGTACAGGACAACATCTCCTACTGCTACGGTCATTGAATTTCCGTCTTTACCCGGGCCAACGGCGATGATTTCACCGCGTTGTGGCTTCTCTTTGGCAGTGTCGGGGATGATGATACCACCGCTGGTCTTTTCTTCAGCGGGAGCGGGCTTTACCACGACGCGATCGTTGATCGGCTTCATGTGCAATATGTTTTGGTTACTAATTTGGGTGCGTGTTGATCGACTTCTGCTGTACAAAAGCCGGGCGAAGGTACATTTAAGTAACCTCGCTCGTGATGGGTACTGCTAAGGACGTGCCAATTGAGAGGAACCGTCAATCTGTCAGCACATTTTTGGCAGACGTGTCATTTTGGGCGCGGTCGCAGGTGCAAGGGAAGGGTAAAAAGAGCAAACGGACCTCGAAGCGTCGCGCAGCGACCTTTGAGTGTCCGGTGCAGCGACCCTTGAGCGTCCGTTGCTGCGGGGTGGTCTTAGGCCAGATGTACTTCCGTAGAAGTACGGGGAAGGATTTTGAACAGGCGTAGAACACTCAGCATTGCCTCAAACTTACCTATGCACCCGCGTCCCCGCCCAAAAAAAGCCTGAACACCAACCAAAGTCGATGTTCAGGCTTTCATTAGAATATACTGATGTTAAGGCAGAATAACCTTAAACGTAGTCATTGCTCCAGCAGGTGCTCGAACGCTGAGCAGGTACAAGCCAGCCGGAAGCTCCGTGCCGTCTATGTCCAAAACGGCGGTATTGATCTCGCCCTGGCGAATGACCATGCCAGCAGCATTGGAGAACAGGTAATCACTCTTTTCCTCGGCACCAGTCAGTTGTAAATGACGGGCAGTAACCTGACGCATTTGCATGGCCTGCTCACCGTCAAATTCAATGTTAACCAGATCGCTAAATGCTGTACTGCCATCCAGGTCAATGATCCGAAGGCGGTAAATATTCATGCCGGCAAGGGGAGCATCGTCGGTAAATTCATAGCTACGGGACACAAGGCTGTTGCCCTCGGAAACTACCGTGCCAAGGGTGGCAAAATTACCACGCGAATCCCGGCGCTGAACTTCAAAGCGGTCCGTTGCTTCCTCCGTGGCGGTCCTCCAATCCAGGAGTACGTTCTTACCCTGGGCCCGACCGCTAAATTCAGCCAGTTCTACCGGTAAAGGCATTCCAAGGTCCATCCCGATCACCACGGGATTATGGTCACTGAATCGGTAAAAATCGTCTCCGTAAAGGGCGGGGTCGTTGAATTGTGTATCGTAGTCAAGTGCGGTAGGCTCTTCGGCATTGACGCCCCAGGGAATGGATCCGGTAATCTTGCTGGCCAGGGTAGGGGAGGCCAACGCATGGTCGAGGCTGCCCCATTCTCCACGGAATACGTAGGAGGCCACACTGCCACAGGGGAAACTGCCGGCACCGGCATTATCGCGTACGGTGTTGGACCAACCTGCATCCGTAAAGGTCGTTATCGGGCTTTCTTCACTGTAGGCGTTGAGGTCTCCAATAACGAGTTGGTCAGTCACGCCGGTCCCCGTAGGGTCATCGTTGGTCAGCCAGTCGAGAATCGTTGTAGCGGCAGCGAGGCGAGTCCCATTACAATTCCCTGCTCCACCGGTGTCGTCATCCGGAGCACCACCACAGTCGCTGCCTTTACTCTTCCAGTGGTTGACACAGACAGTGATCTGCTGGCCCAGGTTCATATTACCCGCTTCTACTACCCGGAACGTCTGGGTCAACGGGATACGATTACTATTAAAATTACCCGCCGCAACGGTCAGGTTGGCGGCCGTTCCAGACTCCTCCACTACCGAAGGCTTGTAGATTAGGGCAACTTGAATTCCATCAGAGCCACTGTTGGGGTTAACAACAAAATCGTAAACAATGCCACATTCTGCCTGAATGGCATCCACCAGCGTTTGCAGCGCACTGTTTGCACCGAAGCCGTTGTTTTCAATCTCTACCAGGCCCAGAATATCAGCGTCAAGTTCACAAATAGCGGCAACAATTTTTGCCTCCTGGCGATCAAATTCGTTCGCATTGTTGGCTCCACGGCTACCCAATGTGGTGAAGTAATTGAGGACATTCATCCCAACTACTTTAACGAATCCACCAACGGCAGGAGCCGTAGTTGGGCGTGGGTTGTCTACCTGAGTCGTAAACGCTGTAAACTGCAACCGGTAACCGGTGAAACGCTCATCAAGTACGCCGGTCAGGCCAGTAAATACCGTGCCGGAACGGAGAGAGTTCGTAGCGGTGAGGTTGCTGCCATCCGGTAGAACGATCGGGAAGTTATTGTCTCCTGAACGCCCGTCATCAACCGTCAAACGACCGAGGGCAAGAAGATCATTATAGCCTCCGACGGTTCCGGGATCGGGAGTATTACACTCAGAGAACTGAATCTGTCGTTCACTTTCACTGACTACGAATTCTCCAAAACGGGCAACGCCGAAAGTCTCGGTAATAACGGCATTGTCGATAAGGGTGGTCAGCATACCTTCAAATGCCTCGTAAACGGCCTCCGAAGCAACGGGAAGATCGAGACTGGCAGCCGTAGGCAGGGTATTGCCACTACTGACAATCATGACGGAAGCCCCACCGCCCGTAACGTTGATCTGAGTAAGGTCGCTGCTTTCTTCCACGGCACCAGTAACCGTGACCAGGTCGCCTACGGCAACATCAGTAGCACCAGTATCATCATATACCCATATGCCTTCGGAAGTGGCCGCATCTGCATCTGCATCCGCGTCTTCTTCCTGTACGAAGAATCCGCCGAGGCCGACTCCTGTGCCACCCTGAAAATCACCAACAACGATACCCTGAATGGTTACGTCCTGGCCAACTACCGGGCTGGTGGCGCCGTTGCCCTGTACGGCATGGATAAAGAATGTACCGACGGGCTCGTCGTCAAATAGACTTATGGTGGCGCCGCCACCAAGGGCGAAGGTCGTGGAGGATACTCCAGTCAGCGTTATTTCGATGGATTCCGTTGGCTCAGAGTCTGCGTCATCGAGGACTGTCAGATTAAGAGGCGCAGAAAGTTGACCGGCAGTAATGGTGACACTGCCACCGTTGGCGTCAGCGTAGTCGAAACCATTTGCGGCGGTGCCACTCAGGGTATAGTTTACGGTAATGTTGTTGGCATCTGTCTGGGAAAGACTGATGGTAAATCCGCCGTTGGTGCCAGGTTCGGACAAATCACCGTTGCCGGCAGCCGATACGGATGGGCCGGGAGGGGTGGTCATGTAGGTGCCCAAAGGGACGGTAGTGCCGAGCTGGGCAAGGGTTAATCCGTCGAGCGTGTTATTGTTGCCAACATTCATCCAGTTGGTGGCAATCCAGCCACCGTCCGGTCCGGTATTATCGACCCGGTAGAGATAACTATCCTGGTAGATGCTCGCGCGTACGTCTCCGCCTGTTTGATCGATTACCACGCCATCGCTGATCCTGACCAATCGGAAACGGTCGTCTCCATTTCCGCTTACGAAGTTGGCATCCACAACAACATTGGCAAAATCTCCGGTATTCCCAAAGGCAGTTACAAAGCTAGGTTCATTGTTGATGGCGTACACAAAAGCATCGGTATACGTCCCACTCAGCGCGAGTGAGGCATCTGGGAAGGCGTTGTTGTTGGCCGCACGTTCGAGCCGGTAGTTTGATAGGTCGACAGTTCCCGAAACATATAATTCGATGACTCGGGGAGTTTGTGTCCCGTTGTCCGGGTCAACGATCGCAGTCAAAATTACATCCTGTGCAGAAAGCATCAGGGTAAGGCACAAAGCCAATAAGGTAGAAAATAGACGCATTTGGTTGGTTTGGTTGAGGCGGAGAATAATTCCCTCGCCGTACGTAACGTGAAGAAGGAGCGCGAAGTTAATTCATCGGCGTAGACTATCAAGTCGGCGGGAGATTAAGCCTGCATTAATTCCCCGGGGCGGCAGTTTCTTCGGCGGGCTGAGTGACGGGTAGTTCGGTTGGAGTGATTCTTTCTTCCTCCATCTTCATGCGGCGCCCGGTTAGGATACCCATCGAAAGCTGTTGGGTGAGCCCAATAACGAATATGGCCATATAGCCACCTATGATTGTACGCCAAAGCCGACCACCAGTTGAGTAGTTAGCCGTTTTGGCAATCTGCCAGAACACGAGGAAATCGAAAAAGAGCACCACGAACGAGAAAGGCAGGTAAATTGCTTTATAGGTAGCAAAGGAAATAGGGAGGAGACCTAAAACACCAAGGGTGACGATCCCCAGCAGTGTATTCATGGCTAGTAGGAAACTGATGATGATACAGTGCTCCAGGAAATTAAACTTAAGCCTGCGGAATACAAAGTAGGGAATTATGGCCGCTAACGGAATAGCCGGGATGAACAGGAGTTTCTGGTTGCGCAGTACGGTTTCTACTTCCTCAATGCCAAGGTTGACTGCCCCGAATGTATTGTTTTTTGCGAGCTGCTCGTTCAAAACCTCTACCATATACTCAGCCGGAGAATTTACGGCCATCTCCCAAAAAATGGCTTCAATCCCCAATAGAATCAACAGGAAACCGATAAAGTTGAAATACTCTTTACGCTGACCATTCAGGTAATCGGCAATGGCGTAACCCGGTCGGTAGAACATGGCCTTACAGGTATGCAGGAAGCCCCGGTCGAAGTTAAACGTATCCGCCAGGAAATCACGGGTCAGGAGGTGCTTAAAAGTGAAGCGCTGCGTACTCGCCCGCTGGGCACAGTTGGGGCAGAATTTTCCTTCGAATTCGGTGGCGCAGTTGAGACAGGTCATGGGGTAGTAGGTTGTTATCTTGCAACCTGCAAGATAATTGGTTACGCTAAATTTGACTACACAAAAGAACCGCTAACCACCAATTCTTTGCCTCCTCCTGAGTAATCGTAAAAGCCTTCGCCCGATTTACGTCCCAGTTTGCCGGCCATGACCATATTAACAAGTAGCGGACAGGGCTGAAAATGGGCACGACCAAAACCGTCTTTCATCACTTCCAGAATGGCCAGGCAGGTGTCCAGGCCAATATAATCTGCCAGCTGCAACGGCCCCATTGGGTGGGCCATGCCGAGCTTCATTACGGTATCGATTTCTGCTACACCTGCCACGCCTTCAAATAAGGTAGTGATGGCCTCGTTGATCATCGGCATCAGAATCCGGTTGGCCACAAAGCCTGGGTAATCGTTCACTTCTACGGGCACTTTGCCTAGTTCCCGACTGAGGTTCATCACCAGTTCCGTCGTTTCGTCGCTAGTGGCGTAGCCACGAATCACCTCCACCAGTTTCATTACCGGAACTGGATTCATGAAGTGCATCCCGATCACCTTGTCCGGGCGATCCGTTGCTGCGGCGATGCGGGTGATGCTGATGCTTGACGTATTTGTAGCAAGAGGCGCGGCCGCAGGTGCAAGGGAAGCTAATTGAGCAAAGATCTTAAGCTTCAGGTCAACGTTTTCCGTCGCTGCTTCTATAACCAGGTCTGCCTCCTGCGTCCCCGCCCCCATATCGGTAAAGCCGGTAATATTTGCTAACGCGGCTGCTTTTTCTGCTTCCGTGATGCGTTCTTTCTTAACGATCCGGTCAAGACTGTTGCCAATGGTGGCAATGCCCCGGTCCAGAGCGGTCTGGTTTATGTCTACAAGGCTGACCTGATGGCCTCCGGTGGCGAAAACCTGGGCAATGCCCGCACCCATTTGGCCGGCGCCGATTACTGAAATATTCATTGGTTAAATGCTTGGTCGGTTAGGAAAATCTGGCGCGAAAGTACGAAGAAGCAATGATCAGCTGATCCACTTGACTTCCTCAACCCCTTCAATTCGCGCTAAATGACGCCCCAAAACAAAGAAATAATCACTCAGGCGATTGAGGAAAACGATGATGCTTTCATCCAACTCCACTTCACCAGCCAGTTCTACGGTGCGGCGCTCCGCACGCCGGCAGACCGTCCGGCAAATATGCGTATGGCTAACGGCAAGGGAACCGCCCGGAAGAATAAAGTGCGTCATCTTCGGTAGCTCCTCGTTCATGGTGTCCATCGCGGTCTCCAGGTCCGTCGCAGCATTTTGCGGCAATTGATATGCCTGGCCAGGGCGGTCATCGGCCATGGCGGCTCCCAGCGCAAAGAGGTGGTGTTGTTGGGCCAGCAACTGTTCCCGTACCGCTTCGTCCGTAACGTGGTCACGGAGCAACCCGACGCAGGCATTCAGCTCATCAACGGTGCCATAGGCCTCTACCCGGGGATGGGCTTTACTGAGTCTCTTACCTGAATACAGGCCGGTTTGGCCTTTGTCTCCGGTTTTGGTATAAATCTTCATGGGGAGGTAACGCCTGTGGAGTTGGAGGGTTCGCTATGCTCACGTTGCAGGGGTTGCAGGGTTCGCTATGCTCACGTTGCAGGGGTTGCAGGTTCGCTATGCTCACGTTGCAGGTGTTGCAGGGTTCGCTATGCTCACGTTGCAGGGGTTGCAGGTTCGCTATGCTCACGTTGCAGAAAAGGGATAGTCGTAACGATTGTAAACATGCAACCCTTGCAACAGGGAGCGAAGCGACCCTGCAACAAAGAGCGCTAGCGACCCTGCAACAAGGAGCGCTAGCGACCGCTACAACGCCTAAGGCGCGGAGCGCCTTAAAGGCTAAGCCCCTGCTTATACCGGTGCTCAGGATCACTGGCGAGTCTGATCATCTCATTTCTTTCGTCAACTTCTACTACACCGTCCCGCAGACGAACGATTCGGTGGGCATGCTCGGCAATGTCTGGCTCGTGGGTTACTACGATAACGGTATTACCCGCAGCCTGAATTTTTTCGAAAATTTCCATGATTTCAATACTCGTCTTGGTGTCCAGGTTACCAGTAGGTTCATCCGCAAGGATAATGGCAGGATTGTTGACCAGTGCCCGGGCGATGGCTACGCGCTGGCGCTGGCCACCAGAGAGTTCGTTCGGTTTGTGGTCCGTCCGGTCACCAAGGCCGACCGAGGCCAGGACTTCGTGGGCCCGAGCTTCCCTTTCCTTGCGGCTCACTCCGGCATACACCAGTGGTAGAGCGACGTTTTCCAGGGTTGATTGGCGGGGTAGAAGGTTGAACGTCTGAAATACAAACCCGATCTTTTCATTACGGATCTTAGCGAGCTCCGTGTCATCCATTTTACTGACGTCTTTGCCGTCTAATTCGTAATTACCATCGGTTGGCGTATCGAGGCACCCCAAAAGGTTCATCAACGTCGATTTGCCGGAACCAGAGGGCCCCATCAGGGCAACGTACTCGTTGGTATTGATGATCAGATCAATACCGCGAAGGGCGTGGACCTTGGTTTGGCCCATTACGTAGGTCTTTGTAAGGTCCTTGATGTTGATTACGGGGTGCATACTTGGTTTTTTAATCGGTTAGTTCTTGTTAAGAGGACGATTTTGTCCCGATGGTTGGTGTGACAGATGGAACAAATAACAGGAAGTAGTCTGCTAAATAACCCTCGGAACCCGGAAGAATCCGCCTTCCTCATCCGCGTCTGGTGCGTTTTTTAACGCTTGCTCCCGGTCAATATGACCGCTTGCCTTATCTGGGCGTAAAACGTTTTCCACGCCGGTAACGTACCGCAGAGGTTCTACGGCATCCAGCTTCAACTCATCCAACTTTTCCACCATCCCAAGGATTTTTTTTAAATCCTGTTGCAGTTTTATCGATTGCGCCGGGCTGGGGTCAAGGCGGGAGAGTTTTGCTAAACGCGATATTAGCTTATCGTCTACTGTCATGGTATTCTTTTCGACAAAAGTAGGGTATAGATTGATAGACAGCGCTCCGCGCTTTGATAGATGGTCGCTTCGCTCATTTGGTATTAGGTAGTGAGTAGCCTACCTACTACCTTCTACCAAGGGCGAAGCCAGACTACGAAGAAAAGAGCAAAGCGATTTTCCGTCTGCTATCCGCGGCTTCCGAGTTCAATTGCCTCAAGGTTTTCTACCCGCCCGGCCTGTATGTCGAACCGAAGAAGGGTCCGGACCTGGTGGAACCCATGCTTCCCGCAGGCACCAGGGTTCATATGAAGTATCCCTCGTTTTTTATCCATCATTACTTTAAGGATGTGGCTGTGGCCACAGATGTAGAGCCCGGGCTTCGTATCGTCCAGTAATTGCCGTACCCGGGATGTGTATCGGCCTGGGTACCCACCGATGTGGGTGATGAATACGTGAAGCCCCTCAACGGTGAATTCCAGATTGAGTGGCCAGCGCCGACGCACGTCAGTATCATCGATGTTTCCATAAACGCCCCGGGTGGGCTTAAAGGCTTCAAGCTCGTCGAGTAGGGAGACGTCCCCAAGATCACCGGCGTGCCAGACCTCATCGCAGTCCTTGAAATAATCGAAGACTTTGGGGTCGAGGTAAGAGTGGGTATCGGAGAGGAGGCCGATTTTCATAGTTGGGTGGTCAAGTAACTGGAGATGAACTGGTAGGGATCTCTTGCATTGTTGCCGGAAAGAAAAAATGCTACGCAGTAGTCGGTTGTCATAGAGGACAGCACACAGGTGTGGTATGTAGAGGAAGGAGCAATACGTAAAGTGGGGTACAACCAGCCAAAGTTAATCAGCTGGTTGTACCCCACGAGCGGAGTGAGCAAAGCAGTGCGGTAGCCTATCTCCTGCCAGCGCGAAGCGCATCTACCGATGGAGCGCAGCGAACGTCTACCGAAGCCGCGCAGCGGCTGTCTATTTTACAGCGAGAGCTGTAAATCTGGTCCGAAGGCGTAGTTACGAACTACATTCAGTAGTCTCCGCCGTGCGTTGAACCGCACTTTGGGGACCGACGCCTGGGCCTGAGTGAGCTCCGTCAGCTCTCCGCGCAGAACCGGGTCAGCAGCCAGGGCTGCTTCCGTCGCCCGCGTCTGGGCTGGGGTGCTTTCGCCGTACAAATAGGCGACCATGTCAATTTGAGTAGAAGTTTGATCCATGATTCGATTTAAGTATGAAAAAAATTGGGTTTGTCTTTATGATGCTTCAAGCCTTGGTTGTGTTGTCTTACCAAGGCCGGTAAATTATTTTTTTCGCTTCCAGGTTTGCGTGCGGTAGATGCCCGTCCAGTGCTTACCACGAATGAATAGTGTTTCAGAATCACTGTTCTCAAACCAGGCGGAGAGCTTGTAATCTGCCCCCTTTTTCGGGTCTAGAATGGTGCCGCCTTTCCAGTAATCTCCGGACTTTTCCAGGTTCTCGATGATGACCAGGCCCTTGATTGGCTGGTCCTTCTTTGCGCCAGAGCACTTAGTGCAAAGGGCATTCTTATTATCTGTCAGGATTTCAACGATCCGGCCGAAGTACTTGCCGTCCTGCTCATAGATTTCTATAATGGAATTGGTCTCGCCAGTTTCATCATCTAAAGTTTGCCAACGCCCGGTCGGGACATCAGTGCTTTGCGCGCTGAGACCTAAAGTGAAAACTGCGATGAAAAGTAGGAATGTGTAGCGTTTAGCCATTCAGCTCTTTTTGGTATGATTGGCAAGATAACGATTGGTTGGCAGGTTTTCTTATTTGTTAAACTGTTAAATTCAGCAAAAGGAGGGGCGCGGTCGCAGGTTGCAGGAATCGGAACGAGTAAGAGCAGGGGTGGGGTAGCGGCCCGATTTTATACGGTCGTCAGCTGTTTTTGCGCTTTTAAACCATTTTTTGCACCAGCGGCCGCGCCATGGAAACAGTTGGCCAAGCGCCCAAACAGCCCAAAAACCATAAAGCTTAATGTGAGATAGTGTACAAGTAACAGTAAGTTAACATCAGACTGGGATGCAGTTAACCGTGTCGGGTGACCTTTGCGGCAGAAATCAACTCCAACAGATGAAAACTAAATTTACCCTACTTTTTGCTGCGCTCTTTTTGGGCTTTTTTGCCACCGCAGCTGATATTCGGATCACTGACGCCGACCTGGTTGGCGACATGACTTATAACTGGACTAACGACAACGTATACATTCTGGATGGCCTCGTTTACCTCGAAACTGGCGGTGTGCTCAACATCCAGGAAGGTACCGCGATCAAAGGTGCCGCTATGATCACCACCGGTGACAATACCTCCGCCCTGATCATTACCCGTGGTGCGCAGATATTTGCCCGCGGCACTTCCGGCAACCCCATCATTTTTACCGCAGAAGATGATGACCTGACGGACAACGGCGACTTCACCGCTCAGGATCGTGGTGAGTGGGGTGGTTTAATCCTTCTCGGTAATGCCACTATTGCACGTCCCGGAGGAGAAGACGGTATCGAAGGCATCGATGCAGACGAAGCCCGTGCCCGCTTTGGTGGTGCTGACGCACCTGATGATACAGACAATTCCGGTGTGCTACGCTACGTCTCCATTCGCCACGGTGGAGCCCAATTGTCTACCGACAACGAAATTAACGGCCTTACCCTCGGTGGTGTAGGCTCCGGTACTGAGATGGACTACATTGAAGTTTTTGCCAACGAAGACGATGGCATCGAATTCTTCGGTGGTACCGTATCCATCAAACATGCCTCCGTTGCCTTCTGCGGAGACGATGGCTTTGACTACGACTTCGGCTGGCGCGGTAATGGCCAATTTTGGTTTGCGATTCAGGCACCGAACACCGGTACTGGCCGTTCCGGTGAGCACGATGGCGCTAACCCCGACGGGCAGGCACCCTTCAGCCAGCCTACCATTTACAATGCTACTTACGTTGGTATTGGTAACGGTGCCACTGCTTCCGGTGGTGATGCCAACCGTGCTATTCCATTGTCTGTCCTACTGCGTGACAACGCCGGTGGTTTCTACAATAACTCCGTCTTTACCGGTTTCAACGGCTCTGCCATTGCGGTCGAAGACCGTGATGATACAGAAGTTGATGCCTACACCCGTTTTGCCGAAGGCGACCTGACCTTCAACGGTAACGTATTCGAAGACTTTGGTGCAGGAACTACTGCCGGGGATCTCTTCCTGGCCATTGACCAGGGTGAAGTGAAGGTTGACGCAAGTTCCTCCACTTTTGCAGCTGCGATGGCGACCAACAATACAGTTGGTGCAACCGGTATCGCCGGTATCAGCCGTACCGATGACGGTGGGCTGGACCCACGCCTCAACGCTACTTCCGGTATCCTCGCCGGTGCTACGCCTTCTGATGACGATTACTTCGACGGTGTATCCTACCGCGGCGCCTTCGGCAACAGCGAGAACTGGCTTCAGGGCTGGACGGCATTGAGCGAGTACGGCTACCTTGGTGACCTCGTTACTCCAATTGACACAGAAACCTGTACCACGATCACCGATGCTGACTTAATCGGCGGTGAAACCTACAACTGGAACGGTGGCTGCTACGTCCTTGACGGACTGGTGTACCTCGAAGCAGATGCTACCCTCAACATTGGGGCAGGTACAGTAATCCGCGGAGCTGCTGACATCACCTCCGGAGACAACACCTCCGCACTGATCATCACCCGCGATGCGACCATCAACGCTGTTGGTACCGCCAATGCCCCCATCATCTTCACTGCCTTTGACGACGATCTGGAAGATGCAGGCGACTTCACCGCCCAGGATCGTGGTGAATGGGGTGGCCTGATCATCCTCGGTAATGCGACCATTGCCCGCCCCGGCGGCGAAGATGGTATCGAAGGCATTGACGCCGACGAAGCCCGTGCCCGTTTCGGCGGTGGGATGACCCCCGACGATACCGATAACTCCGGTATTCTTAAATACGTATCTATCCGCCATGGCGGTGCCCAGCTGTCTACCGACAACGAAATCAACGGCCTTACGCTCGGTGGTGTAGGCTCTGGTACGACAATCGACTACGTCGAAGTATTCGCCAACGAAGATGACGGCATCGAATTCTTCGGCGGTACCGTACGGGTCGACCATGCAGCAGTTTCTTTCTGCGGAGACGATGGTTTCGACTACGACTTCGGCTGGCGCGGCGGTGGCCAGTTCTGGTACGCCCTCCAGGGCCCTAACTCGGGTACCGGTCGTTCCGGTGAGCACGACGGCGCCAACCCCGACGGCCAGGCACCCTTCAGCCAGCCAACGATTTACAACGCTACTTACGTAGGTATCGGCAACGGACAGACGGCTACCGGTGGTGACGCCAACCGTGCCCTGCCATTATCCATTCTCTTCCGCGACAATGCTGGTGGCTATTACCGCAACTCCATTTTTACAGACTTCAATGGCGCAGCCATCGCCGTCGAAGATCGGGATGATACTGAGGTAGACGCTTTCGCTCGCTTCGAGGCCGGAGACCTGGAGATGAAGGACAACATCTTCTTCGGTTTTGGTGCCGGCTCGGAGGCTGCTGATCTTTTCCTGGCAGTAGATCAGGGAGAAGTGAAAGTAGATGCTTCTTCCGCTGCATTCGCTGCGGCCATGACAATGGCCAATAACCAAATCATCAACCCTGCTCTTATCGATATGGATCGGAGTACCGATGGAGGAGAGATCGATCCGCGTCCGAATGAGTTCGGCCCAGCCGGCCAGGACGCTCCTGCTGCGGTAGACGGCTTTGAGTCTGTCGTTTACTATGGTGCTTTTGCTCCCGGAAATGGAACTCGTGCACAGAACTGGCTCACGGGCTGGTCGGCACTGGAGACCACAGATATTGTACAGAACGGGACTACCGGCGTCGGTGAAGTCGTCAGCAACGGTATGCGCTTAGATGCTCCGGTTCCAAACCCTGCCTTCCAGTCAACGCGCGTTGCCTTCACCCTACCACGTGCGGCGGAAGTAACGCTGACCATCGTCGATATGCTCGGTCGTCCACTGGCGCGCCGTACCCGCAACTACACGGCTGGTGAGCAGTTCGAAACGGTCAGCGTAGCTAATCTGCCCAACGGAACTTACTTCATCGTTCTTGATGCGGAAGGTGGTCGCCTCCTACAGAAAATGGTGGTTAGTAAGTAATTTCTTTAGTGGTTAAACAACCACTAAGGCACTTTTACCCAATAGGACATTGTACTTTAAGTTCCGGATAAGTAGGGGCGGGGGCAAGCCCTGCCCCTACTTGGTTAACGTCAGGTCATTCCGCGTTCGCGAAGCGAACGCGGCCTCCAATCTAAGCACTGGTAGGGCGGGGCAAGCCCCGCCCTACCAGTATCAGCTCGATGATTTTTGGTGGCACTAATTAGTACATTTTAACCTAGTGGTCTGTCAAGCCTAAACCTTATAGTAACTAAGTCAACAAACTACAATTACACCAACAAGCATTATTGGATGCTTTGTGCTGATAGTTGATAATAAAGCCATTGTTTCTGCGCTTAGTGTAACTTTTACACCAATTGCTAACCCTAGATGTTAACATAGGCTTTACAATGCTTTGTTGTTTTTTCATTGCACCGGCGTTCGCGCCCGGAAAACCTTGCGTAGATACCCTTTCGAGGTGGCGTAAAACTTAACCTTAAAGTAATCTGATATTGTGGAGTCTGCTTATTGTATGGGCCGACCTTTGCAGCATCTAGTGCAAAAACAATTTCAATTCCCTATTTATGCTCAATCGCATTTTTATCCTTGCTGCGTTGCTGGTATTGGCAACGACGGTATTTGCTCAAACAGGAGCAATTTCTGGAACAGTTTATGACGAAGATGGCTTCCCGATGCTCGGCGCCAATGTCGTCATTCAGGGCACCACGATTGGTGCGCAAACGGACTTTATTGAAGGAAAGTACCAATTCAAAGCAGACCCCGGGACCTATATACTGGTGGCTTCTTACGTTGGCTACGGAGATCAGCTCATTGAGGGCGTGGTCGTGAAAGCAAATGAAACAACTATTCTGGACGTCAATTTCTCAGGAGATACTGGCGTGGAGCTGGAGCTTGACGTTACGGTTACGGCTAAGGCAATTAACTCCGGCGAAGTAGCCGTGATGAAACTCCGCCAAAACGACATCAACGCCAAGGATATGATTTCCTCTCAGGAGATCAAGAGCCTTGGTTCAGGAACTGCCGCAGCAGCATTGACCAAGGTCACCGGAACTACCGTTGTTGACGGCAAGTACGTCTACGTCCGTGGCCTGGGGGACCGCTACTCCGCTACCACCATCAATGGCCTCCGCCTCCCAAGCATCGATCCTTACCGGAACAGTGCCCAGCTGGACCTGATCCCTACCAGCATCCTCGACAACATCTCCGCCTCCAAGACTTTCACCCCTGACTTGCCCGGTGACTTCACCGGTGGTAGTGTGGACATCAAGATCAAGGCGCTCCCCGAGCGTTTTACCTGGGGTATTTCTGCCTCCGGCGGCTACAACGGTCAGGCTAACCTGCAGGACAACTTCGTAACTTACGATGCTGGTGACGGCATTGGCCTTGGTTATAACGATGGTACGCTGGACCGTCCGGCCAGCCTGAACCAGTACGCTGATGGAGAACTTGGCGTATTGGAGAGCAATGCTGGCCGTCGGGCCCGCCGGGACGATGACTTAGCGGCTGGCGTTGACCAGGTCGCTAACGAATTAGGAAATGGTTTTGACCTCAACAGTAAGAACTCTGGCCTAGACTACAACCTGAGTGCCAATATTGGTAACCAATTTAAGATCGGTTCCATGCCAGTAGGCGTGTTTGCAACCGCAAGCGTAAGCCAGGATTTCAGCCAGTATAACAATGGTCGTCGTGGAAACTTTGTTAACCCCGGCGACGGTGGACCACTGCAGGAAATCTACGATGTCCGTGATGATAAGAGTACCCAGGCGGGTAAAGTTGGCGGTATGCTTGGCCTAAGCTTTAAGCCCAGCCCTTCCAACGAAATTACCCTTTATAGCCTCTACAGTCATCAAGGGTTTACCGAAGGCCGTGTCCTGCAGGGCTCAAATGAAAACAAAGGCGCTAGTGGTGATGCCGATAACTTTTACCGTTCCCAGGCTTCAACGTTCCTGGAACGTGAACTCATTAACTACGTTGCTCAGGGTGAGCACGTACTTACCGGCCTCGGTGGGGTGAAAATTGACTGGACGGCGAACTACGTAAACAGCGAGCAGAACGAACCAGACTTGCGCTTTGCAGAATACATCCAGCAAGGGGAGAACTTTATTATTGACCCTTCCCAGTTCTCTCGTCCGAGCCGTTTCTTCCGGGAACTGGCCGATGATTCTTACCAGGGGAAACTGGACATTACGATCCCTTTCCTTCAGTCCAAGAGCCGAGCTAATAATTTCAAGATTGGCGGTCAGTACCAAACGAAGGAGCGTAACTTCAACGAAAATATCTTCGCTTACGATAACCGTTCCGGAATTTCTTTCAGCCAGGCTGGCGGAGATTTCGGTACCTGGCTTGGCCCTGACAATCTGGGCATCATTGGAGGAGAGTCTGGACGGAATGAAATCGGTGTCTTTGTCTTTGACAACTCCAACCTGGCCAACAGTTATACTGGCACCTTCGACGTAGCGGCTGCCTACGGCATGTTCACTTACGAAGTAACCCCTCGCCTGAAAGCGGTGGCTGGTCTTCGTACGGAGCAGACGACTATTCTGGTAGAAAGCGCCGTGGTACCTAACGAAATTGCCATGGCTACCGAGAATATGCGGGAAGTGGACCAGGACCGAATCGATGATAACACCGCGAATATTGACGAGACGAACTTCATGCCTGCGCTGAACCTGATCTTTAAAGCAACGGAAAAGTCAAACCTGCGCTTGGGCTTCTCTCAAACGATTGCCCGCCCGAATATGCGTGAAGTAGCGCCCTTCGGTAGCTTCGGCTTCCTCGGTGAGCCGACCGTATTCGGTAACCCGGATCTGGAGCTTACCAACATCGATAACTTCGACTTGCGTTACGAGATCTTCCCCAACGCCGGTGAAGTGATCGCTTTCTCTGCTTTCTACAAGCAGTTTACCAACCCAATCGTAACCACCTTCCGCCTTTCCGGAGAGCAGCAGTTTACCTGGACGAACTCTGAGAGTGCAGATCTCTATGGTATCGAACTCGAATTCCGTAAGTCACTGGGTTTCCTAAGCGAGAAGCTGCAGAACTTCACCTTTAGCAGCAACCTGGCGTACATCCAATCCAGCCAGGAAATTGATGCGCGTGAGGTGGAACTTGGGCAGGCAGTTGATCCTGAATTCAGCGGTGACCGTGTTTTCAACGGTCAGTCTGACATCGTAGCCAATGCTAACCTGGCTTTCCGCACCCCGGAAACCGGTTGGGATGCCATCATCGCCTACAACTACTTCAGCGATCGTTTGCAGTCCATCGGTGCCGTTGGTTCCCCCGACATCTTCGAGCAGGGCCGCAGTCAGCTGGACATTTCCGTTTCCAAGACCATCAACAACTTCAAGTTCAGCTTCCGCGCCCGGAACCTGCTGAACCCTGACTTCAAGACTTTCTCCGACTTTAAAGGCCAGGAATACATCTTCAGCCAGTACACGCGTGGTCGTGATATTAGCCTTGGTGTTAGTTACAGCCTTTAGTAATAGGTAGAGTCTATAGTCCATCGTGAGAAGTAAAGCCTACCTGCTATGGACTAAGAACTATTGACAATGAACGACCTACTCCCAAAGACTTTGCACTAGATTACTTTGTAATCAATTTTCAACGCCTTCCGCTTTTGTGGGAGGCGTTTTTTTGTGGTTGATCTTTATTGAAGGGGCTTTTTTGCGGGATCGCGGGTGCCATCAATTGTTGAAACGGCAGAGATCGTTGCTAGATAGCTATGTCTTATTAACGAATAGCTTAAAGATAAAATTCCTCCCCCCTAAAACTCAAACAAAGTCCCCACCGTCCCTGGCGGCGTAGCCCCAATGTGGTGGTAAGCCTTCTCCGTGGCCTGCCGGCCACGCGGCGTCCGCTGCAGGTAGCCTTCCATGATGAGGAAGGGCTCATGCACTTCCTCAACGGTGCCGGCGTCTTCGCCGACGGCAGTAGCGATGGTGGTAAGCCCAACGGGCCCACCCTTGAATTTGTTGATGATGGCGTCCAGGATCTTGTTGTCCATCTCGTCCAATCCGCCTTCATCGACGTTGAGGGCAGAAAGCCCGTAATCGGCGATCTTTTTATCGATGATGCCGTCGCCCTTTATCTGGGCGAAGTCCCGGATACGGCGCAGGAGGGCGTTAGCAATCCGGGGGGTGCCGCGGCTGCGCCGCGCAATCTCATTGGCCCCGTCTTCCGTTACGGGGATGTTCATGATCTGGCAGCTGCGCTTGATGATCTTGATCAGGGTAGCGGTGTCGTAATAATCCAGCAAACAGTTGATGCCGAAGCGCGCGCGCATCGGCGCGGTCAGGAGCCCCATGCGGGTGGTCGCACCCACGAGGGTGAAGGGTTCCAGGCTGATCTGTACGGAGCGGGCGTTGGGCCCGCTGTCGATCATGATGTCGATGCGGTAATCCTCCATGGCGGAGTAGAGGTATTCCTCCACAACGTTGTTCAGCCGGTGGATCTCGTCGATGAAGAGGACGTCTCCTTCATTGAGGTTAGTCAGCAGGCCAGCCAGGTCGCCGGCCTTTTCCAATACTGGACCGGAGGTGAGTTTGAGTTCTGCACCTAATTCATTGGCAATAATGTGACTGAGGGTTGTTTTACCCAAGCCCGGAGGGCCATGCAGTAATACATGGTCAAGACTGTCCCCTCGCTGTACTGCCGCCTGAATGAAGACCTTCAGGTTCTCTACAATCTTAGGCTGCCCACTGAAATCATCCAGGGAGTCGGGCCGTAAGGCCCGCTCCATGGCCCCGTCTTCGGGTTGAAGGTTCTCCGCAGAGGGGTCGAGGTGCTCATTCATTGGGGCGAATTTACTACTTACAATTTATAATTTACCATTTTAAATAGCAGAGAAGATTGTTTTCAACTTTTGTTTGGGCCTTTTGACTGGAAGTAGTTGAATTACAGCAGGGTAAATAAAAAATTCAGGCTTCTACCGAGGGTGGGTCCACCCCGGTGGATTTTCCGTGCCAGTAACAAAGTGGTCCCAGGAGGCTGTAGATCATGCCCGGAACGCCGAACCGCATGCCGATACTAAAGGTTGCCAGCAAAATAGATAAGATGCCGATCCCGAAAAATATTAAAAAATGTCGCTTCCAATAGTGGAGATAAGCGGCGCTGGCCAGTTCTTTTTTAGCAGCGCGTCGGTAGAGTAGGGCAACGAAAAGGAAAACGAGGCTGAACCCCAGGCCATATAACTGGAAGAGTTCCATCATTTCCATGTGGTTGTTGATCGTTGCACCACCAAACGTCAGTTTCGCCAGGAACTTCAGCGGGAAAATGTAACAGAGCATTACAAACAGCATGCCGAAGTTGTAGGCAATAATCCAACCGTCGATTATGGTGGTCCGGCGAAAGAAGTTGTAGTGGGTGACCCACAGCATCACTAAAGCAATAAAACTTACGGCGAAGCTACCAACATCCGCAAAACTGGCGCGGAGTTCAGCGTAACTGTCCGGAACGTCCAGGCTTACAACAACAAGGGTAGCTGCGAAGGCGAAAATACCGTCACTTATGGCTTCGAGACGGGCTTGGGATTGCATCATGACACTAATATAAGGGCGTAGCCCTTATCAGGTGCCAGGTCGCTTCGCTCCTTGCTCAATACAAGCGCTATGCGCATTAGCAAATTAATAGATTAACAGGCTGCCGCAGGCCACCAAGGAAGAAAGGGAGCGCAGCGACTTTTCGTCTATAAAAGCCTCCGGCTTTATACCATCCGGGAATGCCAGCTGTCCTCCAGCGGCCGTTCAAATATCTGGCGCAATTCGCCCAGTTCTTTCACGAGCGGATCGAAGACGATGGTATCGTTCTCAAGGGTGCCGTTCTTATAAAGGACTTTGAATTCGTCGCGGGAGACCGTATGAATGTTGTTTTGGGTATCCCGGTAGCTGAACCGCATCCGGTTGAAAAAATCGATACTCATTTCTGCACCGAGTTCCTGCAGGAAATGGACGGAGCCGTCGATGGAGCAGCCACTGGCTTCTGCCTGTGACTCATCTACGCCAATGACCAGGAAGCGATTATGGAGGATATCGGTGGCGGCGCTGAGCTCTTTACGATGGCTCACCCAACCGGCAACAAACTCCTGAAGGCGTTGCTTAATGGTTGTGGTTTCATTTTCGGTCAGCGCGCGCTCAGCGCCGTAGATCCAGATGCGGCTTTCGGAGGGGAGGCGGTCAAGGGGAGAAGACATAGAAAATTAACTTTGATGAGGAGGTTTTGGGATAACGGCGCAAAGGTAGTTAGTACTTGCTTCATATTTTGGCGCGGCCGCAGGTGAAAGCGAAAGGATAAAGGAGCAAAGGAAGAAAGAACCGCTATTTCCTAATGGCTGATTCTTGATTCCTGACCGCTGAGCACTGACCGCTGAGCACTACATACTGAATCCTAAATCCTGCGTGCTGAATCCAGCGCATTAAATGACCTGCTCAAAAGAGTAAAAAACCCTAAGGTTAACTTCCATAATAAGATGGAACAGTGTACCTTTGCGGCTCAATTGGGGAAGCCCCAAAAATTTCTACTTATGAAATTGGTCTTGCGTCTGCTGTTTTTGCTTGTTTTAAGCACCGGATTTGTCTTCGCCCAGGAGGCGGATCATAACGATGATGATAAGCGCGTTGAAGCTGATGGTAGCCACGGTGAGGAAGGTAGTCATGAGGCATACGAGCCGGTGACCGAAATCATGAACCACATCTCCGATGCGAACGAGTTTCACCTTTTCGGACATTACGCTATTCCCCTCCCGATTATTCTTTATGCACCTGAGCACGGCTTCAAGTTTGGGCTTAGTAACATGTTTCACCACGGCAAAACTGCCGTTGACGGTTACGTACTTAACCACGGCCGGGTAAACCGCGTTGCGGATCCTGCCTTCCCGGAAGGACATATTGAGTTAGCGGCTAACGATCATGATCTTCATGATGTTATCGAAATGACAACGCACGAAGTAGACGGTAAAACCCGCGACCTCGGTTTGCTTAGCTACGGCGGTGAAGAATACAAGCTTGATAAGCCTTCTACGCTTGATGGCGGTCTTGCCGGCGGTGGCATCACCAGCTTCTACGATTTCAGTATTACAAAGAATGTCTTCACTATGATGCTGGCGGCGTTGCTGCTTTGGATCGTTTGGGTAATGATCATCAAGAAGAAATACATTAACGGTGCCGGTAAAGCCCCTAGTGGTTTACAGAGCCTGATGGAGCCGGTTTTTGTTTTTATTCGTGATGAAGTAACCAAGCCAATGATCGGTGAGAAGCACTACGAGCGCTTCCAGCCCTTCATCATGTCCTTATTCTTCTTCATTCTCTTCTGTAACCTCTTTGGCCTTATCCCGCTCTTCCCCGGAAGTGCTAACGTGACCGGCAATATCGCCGTTACGCTCGGCCTTGCGTTGTTGGTAATGCTGGTGACCAACTTTAATGGTAATAAAGACTATTGGATGCACATCCTGTGGATGCCAGGGGTGCCGGTTTTTGTTAAGCCGATTCTGACCATCGTCGAAGTACTGGGCATCATCATTAAGCCCTTCTCCCTGATGATTCGTCTGTTTGCCAACATCTCAGCCGGACACATCATTATCCTGAGCCTTATTGGTCTGATTTTCGTCTTTGGCGAAAGCGGTCAAAACCTCGCCGGCGCAGGTGTCGGTGCCGTAGTAGGCACTGCCTTCACCGCATTCATGAACCTGATCGAACTGCTGGTAGCCTTCCTGCAAGCGTTCATCTTCGCCATCCTGGCAGCCAGCTACATTGGTGCTGCGGTGGAAGAACATGATCACCATGATGAGCACGCCTCGGCCCACTAAATAAAAATCTGCAGCTACCAAATGTGGTAACTGCTTTACGAATCACATTCTTTTTCATCGCTTAAATTTCTCAATTATGGGAGCTATTGGAGCAGGTATTGCGGCACTCGGTGCCGGTATTGGTGTTGGTATGATTGGTGCTAAGTCTACAGAGGCTATCGCTCGTCAACCAGAAGCCGCCGGTGATATCCGGACCGCCATGATCATTACTGCCGCCCTCGTTGAGGGTGCTGCACTTTTCGCCATCGTTGTTGGATTCCTCGGTCTCTAAACAACGGTTGGTGGATGTTGATCCGCAATACAACCAACAACGGCACCGAACCCGAACCGCGCTTGGCGGCGGTTTCGGTGCCAATTTTTAGCTTTTAGCAAGCGACAGAAAATTCACGAACTATGTACTCAATGCTTCTTGCCGACTTCAACGTACTTATGCCAGATCCGGGACTCTTGTTCTGGACCCTGCTCGTTTTTGCGTTTGTCTACTTCTTCGTTGGCCGTGCCGCCTTCAAGCCCATTCAAAACGCACTGAAGAAGCGTGACACTGAAATCCAGGAGTCTATCGACGAAGCCAAGCGTGTTCAAGCGCAGATGGCCCAGATGAAAGACGACAACGCTAAATTGCTGGCCGAGGCCCGCGAAGAAAGCACCCGCATCATCGGCGAAGCCGAAGCCTTCGCAAAGAAGCGCCGCGATGAAGCCGTTACTGAAGCTAAGGAAGCTGCCCAAAAGGTATCTGCTAATGCACAGCGGGACATCGCCAACATGCGCGACAGCGCCATGGCGGACCTGAAGAAAGAAGTTGGCACCATGGCCATCGACATCGCCGAGAAAGTCCTCCAGAAGGAACTCAAGAGCGACGTTAACCAGGTGGCACTCGTCAACGAACTGGTGAAGAACCTCAACTAAACCTCGCATGACCAATCAACAAGTAGCTACGCGCTACGCCAAATCATTGTTGGATCTTGCCATGGAACGCAACGAGCTCGCCGCCATCAAAGGTGACGTCGACGATCTCATTGCTATGGGGGCCAACCGTGACCTGGCGCTGGTGCTGCAAAGCCCGGTGGTCAACGCCACTAAAAAGAAGGCCATCTTCAAGGAACTGCTCGATAAAGCAGGCGCCACAGAGCTGACTAAAACCTTCGTGAACGTACTGATTACCAAAGGCCGTGAATCCGATTTGATCGGTATCCTGGGGGCTTTCGATGATCAATACAAACACCTCAATAAGATCACTACCGTGAAGGTAACCAGTGCTACTGCCCTCAACGCAGCCAGCCTGGACGCCATCAAAGCACAGCTTATCGCTGCCGGTATGACTGAGGCTTCCATTGAGCTACACACCAAGGTAGACCCCTCCATCATGGGTGGTTTTATCCTGGAGTTTGACGGTAAAGTGTACGACGCCAGCGTTGCGCACAAACTTAACCAAGTCAAGAAGGAGCTCGCCCACTAGTCCGCTGACCGGACGCCCCAACAACAACTATAACTAAGCATTTTTAAAGTATAGCAACCATGGCTGGAATCAAGCCCGACGAAATCAGCGGAATCATCAAGCAGCAGCTAGCTGGCGTTACCAGCGCCACGGAGCTGGAAGAGTACGGTACTGTACTCCAGGTTGGTGACGGTATCGCCCGTGTATACGGCCTCGAGAACGCACAGGCCGGTGAACTCGTAACGTTCGATAACGGTACGGAAGCAATTGTACTTAACCTCGAAGAAGACAACGTCGGTGTTGTACTCATGGGTACCTCTATCGGTATTCAGGAGGGTAGCCGCGTTTCCCGGACAGGCCGTATTGCCAGCCTTGAGGTTGGTGAAGGTCTTGTTGGCCGTGTAGTAAACGCACTTGGTCAGCCTATCGATGGTAAAGGCGAGGTAACCGGAACAACGTACGAGATGCCCCTGGAGCGCAAAGCCCCCGGTGTAATCTTCCGCCAGCCGGTAACCGAACCACTCCAGACGGGTATCAAGGCCATCGATGCCATGATTCCTATCGGCCGTGGCCAGCGGGAATTGATCATTGGTGACCGCCAGACTGGTAAGTCTGCCATCGCTATCGATACGATCCTCAACCAAAAAGAATTCTACGATCGCGGTGAACCCGTTTACTGTATCTACGTAGCGTGTGGCCAGAAGTCCTCCACCGTAGCCCAGATCGCTAAGACCCTGGAGGAAAACGGTGCCATGGCTTACTCCATCATCGTCTCCTCTTCTGCTGCGGACCCCGCTCCACTGCAGTTCTACGCACCCTTCGCCGGTGCCGCCATTGGCGAATTCTTCCGAGATACAGGCCGTCCTGCACTGATCATCTACGATGATCTCTCCAAGCAGGCCGTTGCTTATCGTGAAGTATCCCTCTTGCTTCGTCGCCCTCCGGGACGTGAAGCTTACCCCGGTGACGTATTCTACCTACACAGCCGTCTGCTGGAGCGCGCCGCCAAAGTCATCGATGATGACGCGATCGCTCAGAGCATGAACGACCTTCCCGAGAGCCTTAAAAATGCTGGTATCGTAAAAGGTGGCGGTTCCCTGACGGCCCTGCCGATCATCGAAACCCAGGCCGGTGACGTATCTGCTTACATCCCAACTAACGTGATCTCCATCACCGATGGCCAGATCTTCCTTACTTCCAAGCTGTTCAACAACGGTATCCGCCCCGCGATCGACGTAGGTATCTCCGTTTCCCGTGTAGGTGGTAACGCCCAGATCAAGCCGATGAAGAAAGTATCTGGTACACTGAAGCTCGACCAGGCTTCTTACCGGGAATTGGAAGCATTCGCCAAATTCGGTTCTGACCTTGATGCTTCTACCCAGAGTATCCTCGAAAAAGGCAAGCGTAACGTGGAAATGCTCAAGCAGCCACAATACAGCCCCGTTGCCGTGGAGAAGCAGATCGCCATCATCCACCTCGGCACCAACAACCGTATGGCTGATGTTCCCGTAAACAAGATCAAGGAGTTCGAAACCCTCTTCCTCAGCGAAGTAGAGCGTCAACTTCCTGAAGTACTGGAGAACTTCCGTGCAAAGAAATACGATCCGGCTGACCTTGCTAAGCTCGATGAAGTCGCTGCTCAGCTTGTACCACAGTTTGCATAGTCGAGTTGTCAGGTTGTCAGGTTGCAGTCACTGACCAAACAACTTGAAGGCGTGATAACTAGACAACCAGATAACTCGACAACAGATAACTAGACAACCAGATAACTTGAATAATCATGGCTAATCTTAAGGAAGTACGGGAACGGATCGGAGGGGTGCAAAACACCAAGCAGATCACCTCTGCGATGAAGATGGTTTCTGCTGCCAAGATGTCGCGTGCCTCACAGCGCATCACGGAATTGCGTCCTTACGCATTGAAACTGAACGATATGCTCACGAACATCCTCTCCAATCTGGAGGGTGATGCTGCCACGGTGTTCAATAAGGTACGTCCGGTAAACAAAGCCTGTATGGTGGTGATTACCTCCAGCCGTGGTCTGGCCGGTGCCTTTAACACCAATGTGATTAAGGCAGCCGTTGCAACTATCGAGAGCGATCTGAAAGGCTTTAAGGAGCTTGATATAATCTGTATCGGTAAAAAAGGCGCTGAATTCTTCCGTCGTAATTACGGAACTACACCTGGCGTGACCATCGAAACAAAGTACCAGGAACTGCTGGCAGACCTTTCTTTCGAGGTAACTAAGGTCGTTCCTGAGTTACTCATGAATCGCTTTGCCGGTGGTGCTTACGACCGGGTAGATGTGGCTTACGCCCGTTTTCGTAATGCTGCCATGCAGTTTGCGATCTCGGAGCAATTTTTGCCCGTTGTTGACAATAAGACAGAGAAAGACGAGCATAAGACTAAAGCGGACTATATCTTCGAGCCAAGCAAGGAGGTGCTGTTGAAAGAACTGGTGCCAACCATTCTAAAGACCCGTTTCCAATCCTTCCTGCTGGATACTAACGCCTCTGAGCACGGTGCCCGAATGACGGCGATGGATAAGGCCACGGAGAATGCTACTGAACTGTTGAAAGACCTGAAGATCAGCTACAACAAAGCACGCCAGGAAGCCATTACCACAGAAATCCTTGAGATTGTTTCTGGTGCGGCAGCGCTGGAAGCAGGGTAGGAGTTGGTCTAATGGTCTGTTGGACCATTGGCGCGCTTAACCTTAACCAAAACTGAACTACTTCGAAGCCTCGTTTCCTCACCCCGGAGACGAGGCTTTGACTTTTTAAGAGTGGAAGAGAGGAGAAACTTGTTGCTTTTGATGCAGGCGCGATCGCAGGTGCAGGGACTGTTGATCGAGTACTGCTTATCCGTACTTACCTGATTTCCTCGAAAGGCTTTGGAAAACGAGGTGGGCCAATTACTGGCAAGGTCAAAGGCTATTGAAACTGCTCCAGGGTAAACATTTCTCCGGTTCTACCATCCGTCACGCCGAAGGTTCTCACTTTTTCTGGCAGCCTTGTGTCGAAGAAGTCTACGGGGAAACCGTGAGGTACTGTTGTTTTTATCCGCGCATCCATTCTACGGGCCCGATCTACGTCAATGCTGGGAGAAGGTAAAAGGATCTTTACTTCTGAAATGAGGTTTCGCCAGTGCCTCCAGCTGGTGGCCACGTAATTTACGGGCTCAAGGTACTGGTCCCGACAGAACCCAGCAACACAGCGACCGGTGATCTGGTGGTAGCGATTAGCTTCCACTGTTTGGTCAAACATGAGCATCGCACTGTTGGCCAGCATACCCGTAACCCCCAGAGGATTGCCCGCTGCTTCCGGGCGGCGCCATACGCGCGCAGATCCCGATAGGGGAGAATAGGTAATGGCAACAGGTATACCACCAACGATGTCATTAACAATTTCATGTGCTGCAAGAATTGGTGCAGGGTAAAGCCGGGTGTCTCCGTTCAGGCTGACCCCGATCATAATATCGTCTTCTTCGATGCCTTCAGGAATGTCTTCTGTTCTCCTGTTGTAATCCATAAATTCGGGGTTGTCCAATGTTGCAATGATGCCGAAACCGGCACCAGTAAACAGGCTATTGATGGGGATGTCATAGGTGGCATTGTACCGAAGTTCCAGGGTATCCGGTATTACAATGGGAGCGTTGTCCAGAGGTGCACCAGGAAAGAGGCCTCCAAAAACCAGCCAAAAGGCAGTTCCTTGTGGAATGGCTTTTAGTAGGAGTCCATCATTCTCCCCGCCACGCCCGTAGCCGAATATGTCATATGATGTTCCCGTACCGTCTCTTAGTATTTCCTGTGTGCGCCCATTGTCCAGAGGAGTAAAATCCAGGGAGCTTCCTTCCTGCTGCCGTTGAAAGGCCGTAAGGATACCTCTTCGGCCATTACTAAAAATAACGTAATCCGTTGTTCCAACCGTTTCATTTAAGATAAAAGCACGGTCCTCTGGCATAATACCTGGGGTGACCACAATCTGGTCGTCATCCGGGCAACCAAGCAGGAATAGGAAGGCGAAAAGGAGGGAAGGAGTGATTAGTTTATGCATGCCTGGATAAAATATCAAAAAAAATGGGAGACGAAGCTTACAGCCTCGTCTCCCAAAGAAATTGGAGTAGTAAGTATCAGCAATACCTACGGAAGGTATACCTGATAAAGACTACTAGTCAACGTCCCACCAAACGCGCTGGTCGAGCTTGTCTTCGTCCGTATTCCACTGACGCATGAGAGCGTCCAGGTAGTTTAGGTTATTGAGGCTAAACTCATTGTCTGGGTAACCACGACGCGTAGGAATAGTTGTGATCTGGATAGCGTCTGGAGCGGGAGCCAAAGTCGGGAACCCAAGACGGCGCCATTCAGACCATGCTTCCATACCCTGGAAAAAGAGAGCAACCCACTTCTGCTCGCCGATCAGCTGCTCGAAGTTGGCAGCGTTGTAATCAACACCTGCCTGGTTTACAAAGGCATCGATAGCCGTTGCGTCCGTTATACCGTGCTGGTTCATGCTAGCCGCGATGGCAGCATCATAAAGTGCTTCAGCGTCACCGCTGACCCATCCACGCTGAGTTGCCTCGGCACGGTTGAATAGTACTTCACTGTAAGTAAGCATTACTGCTGGGGAGTTGATACCCACGAAAGCAGTACCGGGGTAAGAGATGTCAGCAACGGGAATACCACCTGCTACACTTTCAGTCACACCGTAAACCATACCGATGTATGCTTCTGTACCACCAGCTACGCTGGTAGCTGTGGGTTGGGCGTAAACCGGGATACGAGGATCGTCTTGCGCGGTCATAAAGTCTACCAGCGGCTCGCTGATGGCATAATCTGTACGCGTCAGGAAGTCGGTGTAAAAAGTGTTGTTGGCAAATTCACCACCACCGATGTAGCTTAGCTGAACATTATCATCGTTGCTTTCCAATACCCCACGGCTAATGCCGAGGTTGGCCCACTCGTTGCCGAGGGCTGGCGCTGCGTCGGAGACACGGATACCGGCACGTAGAATCAGGCTGTTGGCAAACTTGCGCACGAGCTGCATGTCACCGCCAAAGATGATGTCACCTTCAACACCGGCAGCGCCGGCGGTGATCATGTCACCAGCTTCAACGAGGGTAGCAACGATACCCCGGTAGACTTGCTCTTGCTCGTCATACTTAGGGTTGAGGTTGGCTACTCCTTTGAGTGCTTCGCTGTAAGGAATGTCTCCCCAGAAGTCAGTCATTGACATAAACGCCCAGCTCTGCAGGATCTTAGCCAAAGCAATCTGGCTTGAATTAGGACCGGAAGCGGAAATGGCGTCGCGGGTAGCTTCGTCAGTATTCAATTCGATTACTCGCTCGAGATCGATTAGGCCGCCGTTGTAGAAGCCGTAGAATGAAGTACGGATATCGTCGTAGCGGGTTACGTCAGTGTACTGCGTCTGCGACAGGTGCTGGATGTAGTGTTGGCCGTAAGTGCCTACACCCGCAAAGCCTTCACCGACGACGAGGTCAACGAGTGCGCGCTGCGCCTGGGTTACCAGGTAAGAAGAAGGAACAGCGACTGGGCTGTTTGGGTTGGTATTGATGGCTTCGAAATCATCCGTACAAGCGGTGAATCCGAGCATGATCATACACGCAAAAAGAATGCGATTCATGGTTATTATTTTTATAATTGTTCTGGCGTAGCCAGAGAATAGTTGTAGTTATTATAGTAGCGGCAGGGTACAATTATTGCTGAAGATTAAGACCTCTGCAATAATTGTACTCCACTACCACTGTTGGCATTGCTGTTTAGAAACCAAGTTTTACGTTAACACCGATACTGCGAACAGACGGGTTTTGACCGTTTTCGAAACCTTGAACGTTGCTGTTAGATACAGCGCTTTCGGGATCGATGTTCGGCGTATTCTTGCTCAGAATAGCAAGGTTACGTCCAAATACACTAACGGTAGCACTACCAATGAAAGTATTGCCCAGTACACTGGCGGGAATATCGTAACCAAGGCTTACTTCGCGGAGCTTGATGAAGCTGGCGTCGTAAGTGAAGGCTTCACGGAAGTTACGCAGACGACCAAAGTGCGTCTGAGCTTCAACGTAAGTATCGTTTTGTGTTCCGTCAGCACGGACACCTTCAACAATGATACCACCTCCGTCAGCTACTGGCTGGCGAATGTCTACTCCATTGGCGTTCAGGCCAACAGTGTTAGAGAACTGACCAGAGTAAGTGCCCCAACGGTTAGAAACAGAATAGAGCGTACCTCCTTTACGGAAATCGATCACTGAACCCAGGCGGAAGCCTTTGAAGGTGAAGTCGTTGATGAAACCACCTGTGAAATCGGGGAATACGCTGCCCATGTTGATGTTAGAAGCGAGTACGGGGAAACCGGTTTCGTCGATGAGGATTTCGCCAGCATCGGTGCGCTCGTAACCGAGGCCGATGAGTGTACCGTAAGGTTGGCCAACCTGAGCGACGAACTGAGTGCCGTAGCTACCCAAAGAAAGCAGGTCCTGGCCTTCGGCCAACTCAACTACTTCGTTGCGGTTAGAGGCAAAGTTGATTGCGGTGTTCCAGGTGAAGTTCTGGCCTTGGACGGGCGTACCGTAAAGCTTCAGTTCCACACCTTTGTTGGTGACCAATCCGGCGTTGGTAGATACGTTGGAGAAACCAGTTGTACCGGAAACGCCAAGGTTGATGATCAGGTCCTTGGACTCGATGTCGTAGTAAGTAAGGTCAAAACCAATGCGGTCGTTGAGGAAACGCATGTCCAAACCTACTTCGTAAGTAGTGATGGACTCCGCAACCAGGTTACGGTTGGCCTGGGTGTTAGGCACGGCGAAGGTTGGGTTAGAACCGTAAGGATCGGTAGCACCGAAACCATCACGCGTCTGGTAAGCACCAGGGTCATTACCCACGGTAGCAAAACCACCACGTAACTTACCAAAGCTGACAATACCATCGTCACCAAGCAATTCGCTGAACACGAAACTGGTGGATACGGAAGGGTAGAAGTAGCTGTTGTTGCCTTCTTCCAGGGCGGAAGACCAGTCATTACGACCGGTTACGTCAACGTAGAGCAAGGAGCGCCAGCCGAAGCTTGCGCGGCCAAATACAGACTGTACTTCTTTTTCGCTCATGAAGTCAGAGCGGGAAGGACGGTCAACGGAAGCTTCGATCGTGTACAAACCGGGAACGCTGAGACCACCACTGGTCTTGGAGTTGCTGCTACTGTACTCGTCCTGGCGGAGGTTACCACCAACGGTTGCGTCGAGGGTGAAGTCGCTACCAAGAGTAGTATTGTAGTTGGCGAGGAGCTCAAAGTTGTTCTCACGGTTGGAAACAGTCAGGCGTTCAGCGTAGGCGATGTTCGCCGCAGAGCGGGAGGCCAGGCGGTCGTTTACCTGGAAGTTATAGACGTCCGTACGGGCACTACCAACGATGGAGAGACCAGGAAGGATGTCATACTTAAGGCTAACGTTACCGAAAATACGGTCACGGTTGTCGTTACCACGATCGTTGTTAACTACCCAAAATGGGCTTTCCCAGAAAAGTGCGCGGGTATCTTCAGGGCCACGAATGTTCCATGTACGGGGTGAGCCATCGGGGTTTTCGTAGTTCCGGAGACGGTCAGTATCCAACTGGCGCTGGTACCATTCGTTGAAATTGGTCTGTACGTTTACGGCATCGCCGAAACCACCGTAACCGATGGCGGGGCGGCCATCACCCTTGGTGTTCACGTAGTTACCATTAATGGTAGCCGTGAATTTGTCACCCAGTTTCTGGCTGGCATTGATGTTTACGGTATTACGGTTCAGCGTAGACTCGGGGAATACACCGTTGGTAGAGCTGTTGGTATAAGACATCCGGAACGACGAAACGTCGTTACCGCCGGAGATGGCAATGTTGTTGTCAATTGCTACACCTGTGTCGTAGAAGTCCTTGATGTTGTCGGGGTTAGCGCTCCAGGGGCGGAGGTTACCAAACTCTTCGCCGGGCAACCAACTGTCCCAGTGACGAACATTCTGTCCGAGGAGCTCGGGTCCCCAACTTTCGTCGGCGTAGTACTCGGGCATCTGCTGACCATCGAAAGAAGACCATTCTGCAGGGTGAACTGCTGGGTCAAATTCGAAAGTAGCGAAATCAAGGCTGTAGCCACCACCATACTTATTCTGGTAGTCGGGCAGTACGGCCACGTTGTTAAACGTCATGCCGGAACTGATAGAAACACCAAGACCTTTCCGGTTAGAACCAGACTTGGTGGTGATCAGGATAACACCGTTAGAGGCGCGCGAACCGTAAAGTGCGGCAGCAGCACCACCTTTCAGTACGGATACTGTAGCGATGTCGGCGGGGTTAATATCCTGTGCAGTTGTACCGTAGTCACGACCGGAAGCGGCGACACTGGCTCCAGAACCATTGTGGGTGTTGTTGGCGATTGGAATACCATCAACAACAAAAAGTGGCTGGTTAGTACCAGTCACGGAAGTAGCACCACGCAGGATGATGTTGGCAGAACCACCCAAACCGGAGTTAGAGTTGTTGATCTGCGCACCAGCGATACGACCAGAGAGCGAGCTGACCAAGCTGTTTTCAGCGGTCTTGGTCAGGTCGGAACCGTCTACCTGGGCTACAGCGTAACCAAGGGACTTTTCCTCCCGGCTGATACCGAGCGCGGTAACAACAACATCGGAAAGTTGAACACCCTCAGAAAGAGTGATGGCGTAAGTAGAAGCTGCGGTTAGCGGTACGTCTTGTGTAGCGAATCCGGTGTAGCTAACTACGAGCATTTCAGCATTGGCAGGAACGGACAACGAGAAGTTACCGTCAAAATCGGTCACAGTACCCGTGGTGGTACCCTTTACAAATACGGAAGCGCCAATTAACCCTTCGGCACTGGCGTCCGTTATTGTACCCGTAATGGAGCGTTGAGCCAGCATAGTGCCGACTCCTCCTACTACGAGCAGAAATAGAAAAATAAACTGTTTCATTATAGTGAATATTGGTTAGAAAAATGAGTGTGCGTTAGATACTTGTAGAGTATCTATTAAAAAAACCTCAAACGACAAATGTTGATCCAACTGCCGAATGATGGCGTAGCAAGAAACTGGTAGATTTCTTGCTGGAATAATCTTGAGAATTGAAGACAGAATTTTTAGGTGGGCGTTTAGATAGGCTGAAAAGGCAAATAGCCAGTTATATAGACGAAACGTCTTTTGCCAACAGTTCGCTGCTTTTCGGTCGCAATTTAGGCAATAAATCATTGCCTGTGAAACATGGTACTTGACAAGCTTTGCTTCTCGTAAACAAACTTGCACCTGCGGCCCCGCCCAGCTATCCTAAATGGGGACCCTGGTTCAGAAATAGGTTTGGAAAACGTACAACCGCGATTACCAGCAGCCTACGTAACGCAGAAGGGCTTCGACTTTTCTGTGTTCAAGTCAGCATTACTTCTGGAGTAACTTCTCAACAAAGGCCCGCACCACCCGCAGCCCCATACTAAAGTCAGTATTGTTGTTGACGATGATGTCGGCCTTCTCCTTATAAGGTTCCACGTACTTCTCATACGCGGGTAAAACGTGGTGTTCGTAGCGGTACAGTACGTCTTCCAGGGGGTAATTGCGCTCTACCCGATCACGCTTTATCCTGCGAACAACCTTCAGGTTATCCTTGGCGTGCAGGAAAATCCGTAAATCAAGCATTTGCCTCAACTCCTTATAGTGGAACACAAAGAGCCCTTCGACAATGATGACTGGCGCGGGCTGAAAGATCAGCATTTTGGGCTCCGCTAATTCATTGTTGAACACGTATTCCTTACGTCTTACTGTTTTGCCCTTATAGAGCTTCTTCAAGTCGCGAACAAACTCCTCACGGTAAATCGACTTCGGGCGGTCAAAATTATGGACGCCTAATTTATCGACTTTCTGGTCCTCGCGCGGTACGTAATAATCGTCCATACTCAGGTAACTGACCTGACTTTCATCGAGTCCTTCCCGGAGCTGACGGATAAAAGTGGTTTTGCCAGAGCCGGAGCCGCCGGTTATGCCGATAAGGAAAGGGTGTTTCATGGGGCGAAGATAGTTTTCAGGGTTCAGTAATTAGTATTCAGCGGAGAGTAATCAGTGGTCAGTATTCAGTAATCAGGATTCAGCGGACAGGATTCAGGATTCAGCCATCAGGATTCAGTGCGCTACAATAAAGAACGCGCCCTAAACGAGGGGAGTAGCTGCTAAAACCTGCAAGCTGTCCCCTGAGACCTGAAACCTGAGCCCTGAACACTAAATCCTGAAAGCTGAATACTGAAACCCGAACTCTTCACCCTATCTTGCGCCGTACCCAAACATCAACATGACCTTCGCCTACGATCTCTTCCGCTGTGTACTCGGCCTTGCCGTAATGATTGGTGTATGCTATGCTTTTAGCCGTAACCGTAAAGCCATCGATTGGCGCCTGGTTGGTATTGGCCTGACGATGCAGTTCATTCTAGCCATACTTATTCTTAAAGTGAAAGGCGTTTCGATTATTTTCGATTATATCGCTACCGGTTTTCGTAAAACGCTTGAGTTTACTGCCGCGGGTTCAGAGTTCCTATTCGGCAGCATCGTCAACGATATGGATAGTTTCGGCTATATATTTGCCTTCCAGGTGTTACCGACAGTCGTTTTCTTCTCCGCCTTAACTGCGGTCCTCTACTATCTCGGCATACTCCAAAAGGTGGTCTACGGACTTGCTTGGTTACTGAGTAAAGCCATGGGGCTCAGTGGTCCGGAAAGTTTAGCGGTTGCTGCTAATGTCTTCATTGGCCAAACGGAAGCTCCGCTAGTGGTGAAGCCTTACCTCGAAAAAATGACGCGCTCCGAATTGCTTAGCGTGATGGTTGGCGGGATGGCCACCATTGCCGGCAGCGTATTTGTGGCCTATGTCGGTTTCCTGGGAGGGAGTGATCCTGAAATGCAACAGTTTTTTGCCAAGCACCTGCTTACGGCAAGTATGATATCGGCTCCTGCAGCCATCGTTTGTGCTAAAATGCTGCTTCCGGAAACCAGCGAGGAACTTGCTGCCGTTACCGGGGCAGACTCCGAGGATCCGCATACGGCACATACACCCCAAAAAGACAAGCGCCTGGAAATGGCAGCTGATGACAGCAACAACCTCCTTGATGCCATTAGCCGTGGAACGACCGATGGGCTGAAGCTGGCCGTCAACGTAGGTGCAATGCTGCTCGTGTTTACGGCGCTGATCTTCATGCTTAATGAAATCTTTTTGGGGGTAACCGACATTGTCAACTGGTTGGCCATGGGGGCCAACAGCGAGGTATGGGATAGTGCCGAGGCTATGGGTAATACCTGGAATCAAACGATCGCGGCTGCTACTGGCGGCCGTTTCGAAGGCTTTAGTTTTACCTATTTACTTGCTTTGTGTTTCGCGCCCGTTGCCTGGATCATCGGTGTGCCCGGCCAGGACATTACCGTTGTAGGGCAATTGCTGGGCCTCAAAACGGTGATCAATGAATTTGTGGCCTATGATACCTTTCGGGTTGTTCAGGAAAGTGGTGGCAGACTGAGCCCCAAAGCAACGCTCATTGCGGCCTACGCACTGTGTGGCTTTGCTAACTTCGCGAGTATCGGCATTCAGGTTGGCGGCATCAGCGCCATCGCGCCGGGGCAGCGCAAGAACCTGACGGACCTGGGCATGATTGCTTTATTGGGTGGCACCATTGCCTGTTTGATGACGGGGGCGATTGCCGGACTGTTTTATTAGGGCGGGGACGCAGGTGCAAAGGGGGAGGACGTTGAGCATTTGACGTCCTAACGGGGTAACCCGTACTTCTACGGAAGTACATTCCAGTTAGAGCAGAACGCAATTATCAGTCTGACTTCCGCCAGCAAAGTATCCGCCGAAGTTTCCCTCCCTGACCGATGCGGATGGTTTTAGTGGTCGTAATCCCCAGTCGTCCGAACTCGATCTCCGCAATCCTGAGGTACCCCTTCTTAGACACCAGGGTGGTAAACCAACCTACCTGGTTCGCATAATCAACGGATTCCCGAATCATTTGTCGGAGGAAGGCAGGTTCCCCGCCGGCTGTCCACAACTCATTGGACTGGCCTCCGAAATTAAGGGTAGGGGAGGGGCCGGTTGTTTTACCCAACTTCTCCCACTTCAACCGGGCGGCCGCCCCGGCGGCTTCAGCAGATTCAAAAAATGGCGGATTGCACATCGTAAAGTCAAACCATTCTCCCTGCCTTATTACGTTGTGAAAAATTCTTGCAGTATCCGGTTGGCGGCGCAAAGCTACTTTCTTTACCAGCGCGGGGTTGAACCTCGCAATGGCCCCCGCTACTTTCATTGATCGTGTTGAAACGTCGGTAGCAACGAAGTTCCACGCATATTCTTTTATTCCAAGGATGGGGTATATGAGCGAGGCACCGGTGCCGATGTCAAGACCGGTAATTTTCGTTTGTCCCTTCCCGCTTTGCTCCTTCGTCTCTTTTCCATGCACCTGCGTCCGCGCCTGATCGCCTTCCAATAGTTCGGCCAGGGCATGGATGTAATCCAACCGGCCCGGAACCCCCGGGCAAAGGTTGCCCTCGGGGATGTCCCAGAACTTCAGGTCATAATCTTGCAGTAACAAAGCCTGGTTGAGGAGCCGAACCGCCATTGGAGCGGCGAAGTTGAGGCTGGTACGGCCATCCGGCGTTGTGACCAGGTAATCCGCAAGACCGGGTACCACTTTCGTAAGGGCAGGAAAATTGTGCGGCTTTGCGTAGCGATTTCTGGGATGCATGAGCGAATTATGGAATTAGCAAATTAGGGACGGGGCTAATCGGGCGGGCGAGTTTTCCGGCTGATGCTTTCTATAACTTCAAGTTTGGCGAAGGGGCTTTGTTTTAAGGGTTGTTGTAAATATGTAGAAGTACGACAAGGGCTTTATACAAGGTGCGTATAAACTGCCGTAAATATGTAGAAGTACAACACCGGCAATCCCTTACAAACTAAAACGATATCATAAAAACAAGCATACCCAAAAAAGAACGCCACGCAAATAGGCTTCGCGTGGCGCTCTTTAGCTAAAATGCGGTGACTTAGTCTAAATTATTTTCTGCAGTGCGGCTTCGATTGAGCTTGCACCACGGAGGCCGACGGCAGCGATTTTGCCGTCCCGGTCAATGAGGAAGGTTTTCGGAATCCCGCGTACACCGTAGAGCTGGCCAGCCTGGCTTTCCCACTTCTTGAGCTCGCTTACGTGGTATGGCCAGATGAGGTTGTCCTTAGCGATTGCATCCGTCCAGCGCTGCTTCTGCCCCTCATTGGCCTGGGCAATCTGCTCGGCAGACAAATTAGCTGTACGCCGTGAATCAAGGCCGTCAAGTGAAACGCTGAAGATGGTAAAGCCTTCATCTTTGTACTTTTTGTACACCTGAACTACGTTCGGATTCTCCCGTCGGCAAGGACCACACCAGCTGGCCCAGAAATCAAGCAGAACCACCTGACCTTTCAGTTCGTCGAGGGAGTATTGCTTACCGCTGGGGCTGGGAAGAGAGATGTTTGGAGCAGGCATTCCTACTTGAATCAGTTCAGCACTACGCTGCTGCGCCAACTGACCTTCCATAGCCTGAACGAAGGCTAAGTAGGTCGGCTTCATGGTTGAACCGTCAGACAAACGAGCAACGGCTGCCTTGTGAACGGGTAAACCCTGCTCGCCGGCACGGGACAAAGTGTTGAAGGCAATGAAGGCCCCTATTTCCGGGTTTTTGACCTCCTCGACAATCTTCTGGATATCTCCGACTGAAACGGTGCCTTGACGGAGCCCTTTCATGGCTCCAACCATTTCCTGTGCCTCATCTGAGCCAGTAACGGTGAATTGGTACTCTCCGAAAGTGGAGACATCTCCCTTGATATCCACCAGGTTATCGCCTTCACCAATGGCAATGATCGCCTTCTGGGCACCTACGCGTAATTGGTAGATGCCGGGCTTCAGGCCATCGACGAAACCAAGGGCAAAGTTGCCATTACCGTCGATGGGCGCATTGGCCAGGACTTCATTGGCAGAATTAACCGACACCCGGTCAAGATAGACTTTCAGATTAGCGGCGTTGGTCAGTTCACCTCGAATGAGGGTGCCTTCAGTTGGTGCACCACCTGACTGGCAAGCAAAGAAACTCAGGCTAATAATAACGAACGCAAGGAGTTGAGAAATTTTCATGACTTACAATTTTTCGATTAAGGCACAAGAACGGCCTTTTGTTGATCTTTAACGGTAAAGATAAGGCATTTCGTTTAAATACGACACTTGTAGTTTTAAAAAATTATCTCAGATTTTTGCCTGCTTGAACTGTAACTAACCGTAAAGGCCGGTAATTATCGTGGCTTTCATGAAAAACGCGGAGTCTTTTTTAATAGCCCTCACCCGTCGGGAGGTGTGGTAGGGAGCGTACGAGTAGTCCTCTTCAAGTTGCCGTACCTTGCAGCCTAATTAATTCCCCCGGTATTTTGCACCTACTTATTGTCGAAGATGAAGCCAGTATGGCCCGTCGCCTCCAACGGTTGTTGGAGGAAATATTAGGGGACCGAATCACCTCTTTGGTTAGGGTACCTGGTGTTGCAGCCGCATTAGACCATCTCAGTAAGAAAACCATTGACTTGATGTTTTTGGATCTCAACCTAAACGGTAAGGATGGTTTTACCGTACTGCAATCGCTTCTTGCCGGGTCTTTTGACGTCATTGTCGTCTCTGCTTATCGAGATCGGGCGCTGGAAGCATTTGACTACGGCGTACTCGATTTTGTCGCCAAACCCTTCAGCGGGCAACGCCTGGGACAGGCGGTGGACCGTTACCTGAATCATCAGGGACATCCCGACCGGCCTTTGAGCAAGCTCGCCATAAAAAAACAGGGGAAGCTAACCTTGATTGACGTCAGCGACATACTCTTTGTGCAGGGAGCGGATATCTACACCACCCTGCACCTGCGCCCGCGCCCAAAAAATGTAAATATTCATCCAACGGAACTGTCGGATAAGTCACTGGAAAGCCTGTCCCGTTTACTCCCTCCAGATTTTATTCGGGTACACAAGTCATTTATCGCCAACATCAACGCCTGCCAGGAATTGCGCATTGAGGGAGGTGGGCGATATGCGTTGTTGCTGAAAGATGGGCGGAAAATTCCGGTCGGACGTACCCGGTACCAGGAGGTTCGGGATCGGTTTTTATAAAACCCATCCCGAACCTGCTTTGGTAGAGTAGAACCACTTTTCCAGCATCTACTCAGGCAGTACCCATTCAACCGGAGGCAAAACGATGCGCTCGTCCTTGATGTCTTTTCCTTCGAAAAAGTCACGCATTACTTCCAGAATCCGTGGCGAAGACAAGAACAGCGGATCACTGTGTCCTGCCCCTTCGATGACCAGATGGTGCCCATTTTTGAGGTGCTTCAGGGTTTCAACAGCATTCTCTGCTGACGTTCGTCCGTCCAGTGTCCCGCTGATGCAGAGCACAGGTAGTTTGGTGGGGTAGGGAGCACGGAAGGCCTTTCCAGCATCCAGTTCGGTCAGCTCATCGTACTGATCCAGGTAAGGGAAGTTGATGGCAGCTCCCAACAGAGTAGTTTTGGCCTGCTTTTCAACGAGTTTTCTGCGGGCCGGAGAAATGCCCGAGGCTATGTCCATAGCCATTGACATGCCGTTAAATTGACCCATTTTTACGTAAAATGCATAGGGCGTCACAATAGAAAAATCACCACGCAACATGGATTGTACCATAAAGGGCAGGTCACTAAAATTTTCTGGCCCGGCCAGCGACCAACTCACCAGCTGCTGCATGTCATGCTTGCCGATAGCTACCAGCATCGTGTCTCCGGTAACCGGATGTTTAGCTGGGATCATAGCGGGTGCCTTGTCGAGTTTTTTTAGTAGCCGGTCAATGTCTCCGAGAAAGTCAGGATAAACGGCTGCAGTTGCTGGATTGGCCTTGATGCGCCTATCGATGTCTTCGAGTAATTGCTGTTGATGAATGGGTAGTTTCACCGTATGATCGTATCCTTCGATGCCGGCGATCACTATCCGGTCCAGGTGTTTTTCATGCCGCTTTATGGCCGTGAGGGAGAGGTGGGACCCGTAACTAATCCCCCAAAGACTGATCTTTTCAGCACCGAGGGCCAACCGTAAATCATTCAGATCATCAGCACTTTCGTTGGTGTTGTAGCCACTGAGGTCACAATCATTGTCGGCGAAAAAATCAGCAGCCTCGCGGGTGGCCTTCTGTATGATCTGGCGGATTTCCTTTTGGGTCATCACCTTAGCAGGGTCAACGGACCAAAAACCAGGGTAGCGAGGCGGTCCATCGGAGAGGCCGGTTCCCCGCTGGTCGTAGGCAATTACGTCGGCAACGGCGCGCAACGCTTGAAAGAGGTCATGTCGAGTGCCTCTGGCCGTACCAATGCCGGAGCCGCCAGGCCCGCCCGCCAGGTAAACAATCGGGGAACCTGGATTAGGGTTGGTGCTTTTGAACCTGACGAAACGTAGAGTGAGCTTTTTCCCGGAGGCTTTAGTTCGGTTTTCGGGTACGGAAAAGGAGCCCATTTCTGCCTCCGTTTTTCGTCCGTCCTGAGTAATGAATTCGTAGGGCTCCAGGGTAAGTTTCGGTGCTTGCTGGCTCATCAGGGCGGGGCCGCAGGTGCAGGTTAGGGTTAGTAGGCAAAGTAGCGGTAAGCGTAAGAACATGGTTTTCATTTGTATTGATTTGAAGCAAAAATGAGGTCCAATTACCTCCTCGTCAAGGCATTCCTTGCCAACTGCACTCAGGGAGAGGCCAACGACATTTTTCGCTCCGGTAAGCAGCCTACCTTCGTAATATGAAACACTGCTGGCTGATGCTATTCGCTTTTTTTTGGTGTGGTTGTTCCTTCGCACTTCCCCCCGAGACTTTCAGGGTGGATATCCTTAAGTTTGAGCACCAGCTTGTGGGAGCGCCAGATTGGGAAACTGGCCCGCCTCGGTCGGTCGGTCATTTCCAGCTCAGGATCGAAGTGGAGGTAAATGGCAAGCCGGTTGCCTACAAACCCTACGGACTATTGATATCTATGCTGGCCAGCTCTGAAGCGTACTGGGACGGAAACAGTCTGGGAGCCAACGGTAGCGTAGGGCAATCGGCCGATACGGAAATTCCGGGCCAGCTTGATTATGTTTATTATTTGCCAGATTCATTACTTGCGCCGGGTAAACACTTACTGAATTTGGAGGTGTCAAATTTTCACGCCGACGGGAAAGTCAGGTTCTACGGTATTTTAGTCGCAGGTTATTTGGACCCGATTGTTAAGCCCATCATCACCGCCGCTTATCTGCACATCTACGCAGGTTGTTTCCTGATTATCGGCTTATACTTTGGATTCAGGTTTGTCACCAACCGTAAGGATTTCTCCTTACTGGTATTCGCGGCTACTTGCCTGTCCTTTTTTGCCTTGCTTATTATGGAGTACATTCGGAGTTATTACTTCTATCCCTACCCCTGGCACTTTCCCCGCTTGTGGACCATCCTTATCCTAAGCTATTTGATCAGTGCCTGCTTGCCGATCTTCTTTTCCATACGCTTTAGATTTAGGTGGTTGTATCTCGTGGTCATTGCCCAATTGGGCCTATTTGTTCTGTTGCTAACCTTCAATACTTACGGATTAGACCCCACAACAAATTTTGGAATGATCCTTGGCTTTGTACTCGCTTCAGGCATCTGTTTGTGGGCAGTTCTTACCCGGCAAAAAGGTGCGCGCCTTGCCTTCTTCGGCGTACTACCGGTAACCATAGCACTAATTGTCGGTTACAAAAATTACGACATGGTACTCTACGCAGGCTTTAGTTATTTGGTCCTGACCAGTATGGGGTCACTTGCGATAAAGGAGCGAAATGATCGCCAGGAGCGAGAGGAAGCCTTACTATTATCGAGTAGGTTGCGATTAGAGCTGCTTCAAAAAAGTATACAACCTCACTTCTTAATGAATTCAATCGCTTCGGCGATCGACTGGATCGAGGAACATCCACCAAAAGGTGTAGAATTGCTATTGTCCCTAAGCGAAGAATTTGACCTCTTGCTTGAGGTGTCTGAGCGCCAGCTGATCCCCATGGAGCAGGAGTTAGCGCTCTGCCGAGCCCATCTAAAAGTGATGGGATTCCGTAAACTCCAACAGTATGAATTGATTACTGAGAATTGCGATCCGGCAGACCACATTCCCCCTGCCATCATATTAACGCTAATTGAAAATGGCATCAGCCACCATTCCGGAGTGGTCCTAGAGGGGAGCAACGTAATCTTTCGTCTACGCCAGGAATCAACCGATTTTGGAAAGCTGTTCCGCTTTCTAGCCGTCGATGAGCAAGGGGTACCTACTGCTGAAAATATTGTGAAAGGTACTGGCCTGCGCTATGTCGAGGCTCGCCTGAAGGAAAGTTATGGGAATAATTGGAGCCTGAATTCCAGACCAGTATTGGAAGGTTGGGAGACTACCATCAGGATTACTTAGATCAATCCCTCCTTTTCCAGCGCCTTGCGCAAATTATCAAGCACGCCATTCACGAATTCCCGGCTTTTATCGGTAGAGTAAACTTTGGAAATATCGACGTATTCGTTCATCGTTACTTCTGGAGCAATTTTGGGAAATTGCAGAAACTCCCCCATCGCCATTTTTATGAGGATCATATCGATAATGGCTACACGCTCTGCATCCCAATTTTGAAGTACGGTCTTGATACGATCCAGTAACTGAACGTCGGCTTCAACGACGAACTTCAAAAGCGGTCGGCCAAAGTCTACAATGGCTTCGCTGTGTGCTTCGTAGGTCAGGTAAAAGTCCTGTTCGAGTGGCATCGCCTTCACCGTCTTTTTAATGGCGCCAACGATCAGGCTTTTGTCTCCTTTCCATAAAGGAAAGTGATCTTCGACCATATTGAGGAACAGCTCCTGCCCCTGCAACCACTTATACAATTTCAGCAATACGGCAACGGTTGGTTCCCTGCCCATATCGTCGGCGGCCTGGTAGACCTGGTGGTCTTCGGTTTGCAGAAATTCCCGGTAGAGGGATTGAATCTGATCGGCATCGACCATACCACGAATACCGTACTCATCGTATTTACGAGATAACTCCAGGTTATCGGAAAGCGAGCGGATGGCTAGGTTGTCGGCCAGGATAGACTTGAAGACTTTATCTTCATCCAAAGGCCGCAACTTCGCCCGGCGCGTGGCCAGGTCATGCTTAGCGTACTCACACACCCGTTGAATGATCAGCAAATTCAGCAGATAAAGCTGAAAGGAATTGCGTACGAATTGCAGCAACAGAGAATCGTAGGCCTTTGCGCTGACCAACTCTTGCCGCTGGGCGGCATAGAGGACCTGCATTATTTTGATGCGAACGTTGCGACGACTGAGCATAAACGGGCGAATTTTCAAGGGAGATGCCAGAAAGGCCTGCCTCCGGCTGCAAAGCAACGAAAAAGATTCGGGCTGAAGCGATTTTTTTGAGAATACTTGCTCGATTCAGCACCGTCTGAGGGACTGTCGACTATTGAACTACGTACTACCGTATTTCTTCCATCTCCTCAAAAGCTGGCAACCGGCTGTGGTGCCATTTACCGAGGATCACGCCATCTTTCATCAATACCACACCTGGATTGGACCGGATGATGGTCTTAAGCATGATGTCATCTCCCCGCCAGAAGGGGTAGTCCGCACCGATGTTTTTCCGGAAATCATCGATGGAAGCTTCGTCGTTGAATTTCGTCAGTCCTACCACCTTGTGGCCCGCTGCAAGGGCTTTGGTAGCCAGCGGCTGAATGTCTTCTTTCCAGTTATTCAGGTAACTGGATTTCCAATTGCCCTTTTCACCTTTGAGTTTGAAGGCAACGATGAGGAAGGTGTAGCCATCGTCTTCCAGCAAAGCAGGAATCGGGTCGTCTCCATTTGTATCTGACATCTCAAAATCACTGATCTTGGTTGGCTCAATGGACGGTTCAGATACTTTGGTGTCGTACGACCAATCGGTTTCAGGGTAGTCTTTATAGACTTTCAGAAATTCTTCCGTAGAAAGCTCTTTGACGGTACCATCCACCTTATTCGTCAGGATGTATCCCAGCGTGGTAACGGCTGAAGCGGCATCGGATTCAGCCTGTTTGACGGCAGCTACGTCAGTATTTACTTTGAACGGACGGAAATCCTGACCAGGTATGTTCCAAACATAATTGCTCATACAGTATACGAGGGTACCTACGGTCAGAATACCAATGATCACCAAGCGGGCGGTCTTTTCCTTTAGTTTACTTAGCTTCGGAAAGCCCAGACCATAGACTGCACTGGTAGCTACCGGGATGAAAGAACCCATCAGCAGACCTGCGGGCGCGGTAAGGACACCTGCTGCAATGGTGCTGGATTTAGCACTCAACTGATGCATGTTTTTTGTGAAGAAAAGAAAGATAAAGGCTGGAACCATCAGCGCTACATCCTTCATGAAGCTGGTGAATGGCTCCAGTTTCAGGAAGTCGCCAAAGCAACCACAGTCAGTCACCTTCATATTAGATTCCGCAAACGGAACCCAGTCTCCAAAGGAGAAGAAGTTAACGCCGGAAGGAACGTACCCCGTAAGGAAGGTAAAGCCGGTCAGAATGGTGAAGGAGACGACCAGGAGGAAGAACAGCCAGGAGGTCAGTTTGGGCCGGAAGCCAATGATGAGCGCAAGGCCAAGGATGATTTCCAGAACAATCATGAAAACGGAAAAGCTAACGCTGTATTCGGCAAGTATTGGGAAGACCGGTGCCATAAAGCCAAGAGCAGTATCTGCAAAGGTCGATTCAAACTCAGCGAAGTACTGTTCCATTTTGTAAGCTGTACCCAGTGGGTCAACTGCTTTCACGTAGCCAGAAAAAAGAAAGAGTGCCCCCGTCCAGTTCTGTAGGAAACTAAGGAGTAAACTGTCTTTGTGCTTGAGCACATAGTACGTGATGCCGGTCAGGACAAGCGCAGCGGCGGTGATCAGGAGCAGAATAGTGGTCAGCGTCATGTTGGATTCCTTTTCTAATAAGTTGCGAAGGTACTACACCTGAAATTGGCTTGTGTTCAGCTCAATGTCAACGGGTTGTTAAGTCACTACCTAGGTAGAGCAACTGCAATCGATAGACTGATCAATGGCACAACATGAGGCGCCCCGATAGCTATCGGGACAGGTGCAAAGAACGGTGGAGGAGACCTGGTCAGAATTAATCCGAGCCTATCTTGGTGATACTTGCTTGTTGAGTTGCGCCGAAACTACCGATTCATCCTTGCGCAGAAATTCCAGTAATTCGTCGCCGCCCATAATGTTAGGGTCTGCTGTGACCACATAGTAGGGGCTGTTGGGAGATATCCTGTTCTTTATTTTTACGTTTTGCTTGCCGTAGGCAATGACCCAGGTTTCGGCAACTACTCCGTCTTTTAGTTGAACGATGATCTCTTCCCGCTCCCGGTTACCCACCGGCACCGCAGTCTTGTCGGTAATGGTTTCAGAGACCTGACGGTAGCCTGATAGTTGTGATAATTTTATCATGGCCTGATCCAGGTCCTGCAGTTCTTTGGGGGCAACATCCTTGAAGGACGTCTGAAAAGCATTCCCTTCCGCATCATAATAAGTGAAACTTACGGTAGTGGCATCCGGGATCTCTCCCCGGAAACTTCTGGGGTAATTTTGGAAGTCGGCCCGTTGAAAACTGTCGAGTAAGGCTACGATACGCCTCCGGTCGATGTTCTTTTGCCAGGTCCCCGGCCGTTCCGTGAAGCGTTCCCCCTGGAACAACAGCAGACCGTTGTCATAAAGGTCCAGCGTATAAACCTCACAGCGCCCGTAACAGCTTCCCCGGTGATAGCTCACCCGAAGGTCGTATTTGTCCGCATTGCCCGCTTGGGGGCCAAGCAGTGCGCTCGGGTCACAACTGGTGATGGAAAATAGGGTGAAGAAAAGTAGCGGTAAAAGGAGGTAGGGGGATTTCATTGCTGGTGGTTCTTGGTTCAGGTTTCAGGTTCGCTTTGCTCAGGTTGCAGGTTGCAGGTTGCAGGTTGCAAGGAGGTGCCGGACTCGCTTCGCTCGTGTTGCAGTAGTTCGCTTCGCTCACGTTGCAGGGGGGGCTTCGTAGGTGACGAAGGAAATAGCGTTGCTTCCTGCAACAGCTGCAACAACTGGAACCCCTGCAACCTTTGCAACCTTTGCAACGGGAGCGTAGCGACCCTACTCTTCCACCGAGATCAAAATTTCCGTTCGCCGATTAGAAGCAAGGTCGCGCTGGGTAATGCCGTTAGTTACCGGGTCGTAAAAGCCTTTACCTCCAACGGTGATCTTGCGGGGAGACATGCCAAAATTGATCAATTGTTGCGCAATGTTGATCGCTTTGTCCGAGCTGTCTTCATAGGCACGAAGCGCGTTTGGGTTGCTACTGTCGGTATGACCGATCACCAGCACCTCCGCCGAAGATTGGCTGCGAAGAACGGCAGCAATACTACGGAGTAGATTTTGGCCATTGGGACTGACGGTAAATCCATCAGCGGACAGCATCGATTCGGCCAGGGTTACCCGTAGATTATCCGGAGCATCGTTGGTCAGCGAATAAGAGGTTGTCGGGTAAGCGGCGAGTATTTGGCTCAAGGAATTCTGTATTTCATTGACCCGAATCGCGGCATTCTGAGCATCAGATAGTCCACGGATGGCTGTGGTTCCATAAGCCTCCGGAGCCGCCGGGTTTGTACCATAAGACTGAGGAGCTCCGCCCCCTGCGGGGGCATAGTCACCTTCTATTCGCGCAATGGCCGCCTCCCGGGCCTGCAGGTCGATCTCAAGCTGGCGAAGCTCAGCCTCTCTTTCTGAGACCAACGTGGTACGTTCGGCCAGGCTTTGTTGTAACCCGCTCACTTCATTGCCCGTGTTGCTCAGCATCTCCTGGCTTTGTCCCAGTAGATCCTCATATCGCTCCTGAAGAGACTGGTAGCTTTGGTTCAGGGCCATGTTGGTCGCCGTAAGTGATTCCACCTGGCGGATGCGCTGGACAAGCTCATTCCCGTTGAGGTCAACCTCGTCGTATGAACTTATGGCGCGTTGGTCTGCCAGGCTGTCTGCCAGTGTCGACTGGTTACGGTAGTAGTTGCGCTCAGTTTCGAGCGCGGAGTATTGAGTGCGCGGCACGCACGAGACGGCGGCAAAAGCCACTACCATCAGGGGCAAAATCAGCTGTTTCATGGGTTGGTTGGTTTGTCTGTTTATGTTTTTTCGATTAATACGCCTAAAAGTAGGATAATTCAGCGAAGTTTGTCCCCTGATCAAAGTTAGTACCATGAACAAGTCTACCCACCTGCACCTGAATATTTGCCGGAATATGCTCAAATTGATGATTATTGCCGCTTGCCTCCTGGTCGTTTGGAGTTGTAATCAACCTGCGTCGAAAACAGGAAGTGACGGTATTGTGGTAGGTTCCATCAACAATAAACTTCCATTGCGGCAGGAAGATGGTGAAAAAGAAAAAGCTCCTCCCTCGCTTAAACTCAGGATGGGAGAGGCAAAAGTAGCTTCCGGAGGTACTGTTTGCCTGCCAGTGGAGGCCACCGGAATGACCAACCTCCTCGGCTTCCAGTTCACCATGCGCTACGACAGCGCCGCGCTGAAGTTCCAATCCTTCCGGGGGATGACCCTTCCTGGCTACGGTTCCTCTAATTTTGGAACCCGGTTTGCTGATCGGGGCTATCTCTCCACCCTCTGGTCTGATACGAGTGCCGGTATGGAAGGAGTGACCAGGCCTGCCGGCCATAAACTCTTTGAAGTTTGCTTCACGAATCTTCTGCCAAAAGGAAAGGAGGCTGAAGTCCGTTTTGCCGACGGGCCAACTTACTTTGAGGTCGTAGGACTTGATATGAAGCCCAGGCAGCTGGTATATGCCAATGGGAAGGTTGTTAGTAAATAGTCCGTAGTACTACCCACTACTTAATCGTTACCATAAAGCCCGGAATCTTATACCTCGTCTTCAGGTCTGAGGAGTACCGTTGTGCGCTCTTTTCCGTCTCGAATGGACCAAGAATAACTTTGTAGACGGAGCCTGGGCCGGTACTCAATCGTTCAATCAGGATATTGTCGAACCATTTGCTCTGTAACTCGGTCACTTTATCCATTGCGCCTTCCAGGTCTTTGAAGCTTCCCACCTGAACGCCATATTTACCACCAGTGGGCTTAAGCAGGGCGATTTTGTAGGTGCCGGGAGCGAAGGTAGCCGTCCGAACGAGTTGTTCGCTGCTTACGGGTAAAGCCTTTACTTGAGAAGCGCTGGTGGTTACCGTCGGCGTAGGGGAAGACTGTGCTACAGGAGGGGAGGTAGCCTTAGGAGCTTCCTTAACAGGAGCAGGCGCGGCCGCAGGTGCAGGGCGAGGTTCAGTAATAACCGGCTGACGCTCGGCCGGCGTAGGGGCCGGTTCGTTCACTATGGGATTATTGGCTACTTCCAGGGCTTTTTCCCGAGCTTCCTCTTCAGCAGTGCTGGTGGTCGTGACGGCCCGAGCTGGCTGATCCGGCGTTGAAAGCAAAGTTAGTTCGACCTGAACGGTTGATTTTCCTATCATTCCGAGGTTGGCAGCAGCACGTTCGCTAAGTTCAATGAGCCGGCCAGGAATGAAGGGACCTTTGTCGATGATGCGAACGTTAACGGTTTTTCCGTTTTCCATGTTCTCCACCTTTACCACGCTATTTTGCGGGAATACCCGGTGGGCGGCAACAAGTTCATTTTTGTCGTAGATCACCCCGTAGGCCGTCTCTGCGCCCTGGTACTGGTTACTGTAGTAGCTGGCCAGTCCGTTCTCTTTATCTCCAACTAATTGGGCGGTCAATAGGGGAGAGGTAAGGCAGAAAAAAGTGAGTATCAGTATAATTCTCATTGATAGGTTTTTGTGTAGTTAGAGTGAAAACGCCCCGGAGGGAGGGTTTAGTTCGTTAACAAATGGGCTTGTACATACGTAGAAGTACGTTTTGGCCTTCTGGTGGATGTAGAGGCGTAGAAGTATATGCGTTGCATTCCAGCAATTGTACTTCCGTAGAAGTACGGGGTGGGCCTAACACTGCTCCTGGAATTCCGCCCCTTGCACCCGCGTCCCCGCCCAAAAAAAGTCCGGCAACCTATCAAGGCTGCCGGACTGTAACTGGAGGTTATTTTCATACAGGGGTTACCGTACAACGGTAACGTCTCCCCGGATGATGTCTCCTTCGCCCACGTTTAGGCGCAGGATATAGTAATAAGTGCCTTCAGGAACCATCGTGCCTGAGTTACTTACACCTTCCCAGTCATTGTTGTATGGCTTGGCCTCGTAGATGATGTCGCCCCAACGGTTGAATATGATGATCTCATTGTCGGGGAACTCGTCTGGCCGAAGCTCAAGTAAAGTGAAGATGAACCGGTCGTTCATACCGTCACCGTTCGGGCTGATGGCATTATAGACTTCGGGGGTAACACCACTTGGGTCGGCCCGAATAGTGAGGGTTGCCTGACTACAAAGATCAGGACAAGTAACACTACAAACTTCGTAGTCAACGGTGGTGATGCCCTCCGTGCCAAGTGCAGCTTCGAAGGTGACATCCCCATTAAGGTTAATAATGATCGTTCCGAATTCTGGTTCCGTCAGCAGGTTGACCGTTACCGGACCAGTACGCTGATCGTTGGCCAGCAGGTTGACCGAACCAATATTGTCGTTACCGACAATTTCCAGCAAGTCGTCATTGGCAACCGGTGTTTCTTCCGGTCCGACGCGGACGGTGTCGGCACTGTAATTTTCGCAGCCTAATCCGGAAGAGAGGGTCCAGACAAGAGACAAGCCATCTCCGATCTCCGTAATGGTGGCGGTGCTTTCTTCAGCGGTCCATACAGAGCCTTCATCGTTGAAGGCCGTCCATTCGCCACTGGTTCCCGGAGGAAGATTGCCTTCTACCAGAATGGGAGGTCCACAGGCTGTGAAATCGGCCGGTAGCATGGCCGAAACCTGCTCGTTCAGCATTACGGTTGTGGAGGAAGTATCAGAACAACCGTTAGCAAGGTTGGTGACGATCAGTTGGTATGTACCAGGACCGCTAACGAATGGGCGGGGGGTGTTCTCTCCGCTTACGACCTCGCCGCCATCCGTCGCACTCCAGTCGTACAGGATTCCAGGCAGAGGACCAGGTGTACTACTCGTTCCATCTAGCTGTGGCATCTCTCCACATTCTATTTCAATGGGGTCACCAGCCTGGGCAAACGGGGTGTCTGTAGCAGCCTCAACCGTAACGGTATCCCGGACAACACAACCTGAAGCATCCGTAACGGACAACTCGTAATCACCGGGCCCATCAACAGAAACGATGAGGGAGCCGGTTGGTGGGGTAATGTTATTGCCATCGAAGCTGGTCCATACGATGTCTTCTGCCGAAGCATTGTTGAGCTCCGTGTCAGAGGCATCAATGGTAATGGTTGAGTTATTACAATCGAAGCTGTCGGGCGTCATGATGGCCAGCGTTGCAATGCTGTCGATGAGGTCTTCCACGCGAATCACTACGGTTTCGACACAACTTGTCGTTGGGTTGATGATAACGGCGTTGTAAGTACCGCCTTTGGTAACCGTAATACGGTTTGTATCCATCGGAAGGGCGGGGATGCTAGGAGGCGGTCCTGACCACTGAATATCATAATCATTGGGCTGGTCAAGAATGTTTATGCCAATCACTGTGGAGCGGTTCTCACAATCCAGGGTCATGCCTTCAACGGCTTCAACTCGTGGGAATACTCTGGAATCGGTGACGGTCACGTCACGGGAATTGATACAACCATTTGCCTGGTTGGTAATGGTCAGTCGGTAAACACCGGCGGTACGAACGATCAAAGTATCGTTGCCTTGCGAGCTTGGTTCTTCTCCGTCCATAACTACCGACCAGACGTAGGAAAACTCGTTGCCGCGGGAAGAGCCAGCCGCATCAACGATGGCGGGACCACCCTCACAGGAGATGTCAAGCGAATTCTGGCGGAAGGTGACCAAAGGTGGCGTTGCGGCATCGTCAATTACGAGCACGGAATCAACGGCCGTACAACCTGTAGCCGGGTTGGTAATGCTGACCATGTGCATTCCGGGAACACCGGTACGGACACTGGTCATGGTACCGATTTCTTCGTTGCTGGGGTTGAGCCAACGGACGTCGTAGGTGCTAACGTCATCTCCGGTAATTCGAAGGCCAACCGTAGTTGGCGCACAGCCAAGGCCGCGTATGGTATCGGCTAATTCATAGGTCGGGAAGCCAGTTGGAGCAGAAACAACTATGGAATCTACGCCTACACATCCGGTGCCATCGTCGGTTACTTCAAGGTAGTAGGTGCCTGGTTGGCTCACTACGATAGAGAGCGCAGCGCCCATGGGGACATCAGCACCGTTCAGTACCCACTTTGGCGAAAGTGCCGCTCCTGGCCGGAGACTTTCTGCACTGCCGGTAAGCCGGAGGTCGTCCACACAAGTAAGGACTGTATTCATCCCGGCTTCAACGGTTGGAAGAAGACCTTCACCTACAACAACGGTCGCACTGTCTCGGCAAACACCATTAGAAACAATCACCTTATAGGTGCCAGGACGGGTAACGCGTGGCTCCGCCACACTCAGGTCGGTGATGACCACCCGGCCATCGGCCGAACTCCAGGAGTAACGGGTATCGGGACCGACATTCTCGTAGGCAATCGTCAGCTGGGTCGTGTCAGGTTCACAGTTGATCGTCAGCTCCGTTGGGAAGGAGATCTCAGGTACGCCGCGGCTGGGGACGACGATGACGGTGTCAGAACGGCTACAGCCAGTAACGCTGTTGGTGATGTCTACCACGAAGGTTCCTAAAACATCGGTAGCGTAGGTTGGGCCAGCACTGAGTACGGTGGCATCGCCAGATTCTGTCCAGGTATAGACCACGTCATCTTCTGCCGGGCCGATGCTTAGCATTACCGGGCTGCCGTCGCAATTCAGGGCGGCTTCAGTAGGCAGTACACTGTTGGGGAGGTTGTTTTCGTCCCGGACGAGCACCATGTCTTCTTGTGAACACATTACGGTAGTGAAGGTAACTTCGAGGACGTAGCGTCCTGGCTCCATGACTGTAATGTCACGAGTGTCACCTACGGTATCAAGCGGAGTACCGTCTAGCGCTACTCGTGTCCATTGGTACGCAACATTGCCGCCTTCGCTGGAGCCTAAGCCTGAAAGAAGTGCGCCGGTGCCGTTACAGTCCAGGCCAAGGTCGTCTCCTGCCATGGCAATCGGATTCATACCCGGCTCAATAATGAGCGTATCCCTGGCGGTACAACCAGCAGCACTGGTTACCTCAGCAATGTAAGTACCAGGGTCATTAACGGAGGTAACCAGGTTACCGTCTCCGCTGATGTCGCCATTGCTTACCCGTCGGGTGCTTACACCGTCCGGTAGAACGATGAAAAGTTCCCAGGTTTCACCGGTATTGTTCCGGCCGCTGATTACTGCGGTAGGGTTATCACCACAGGAAAGCATACCGTCGTCGCCGGCATTGGCAACGGCAGCGTTGGCTGGGTCTACACCAACCTCAATGGCTCCTTCGATCCTTAGTCCATCCTCGTTATAAATGATGTAGTTGACCATGCCAGGTAAGAGGCCACCCACCGAGCCGTTATTACCAAATCGGATGGGTTGGTCTGTCCGTATAGTAATGGTCTCCGTGTTGTCGGCCCGGGGGGCTGTTTCGAAGATAATCATGCCGTCGTCTGTATCGTCGCAGCTGGCGGGAACGGAAGAAATACTGAGCAGGATCAGCCGGTCTTCCAGGCAGATCTCGCCAGTGCGGTATACAATACTACCGGGGCCGGTAGCAGTGGTGGTGGCAGGATCTGCGGCGTCTGTGGGAGTCACCTCCAGGCAACCGTCTTCGACACCGGTATCGAAACATATTTCGAAAACCAGGACGGTGTTCTGGTCCGCAATATTGGTGCCGCCTGGGCTGGCGGAAGACCAATTGAGGTCAATCCGTCCGATGCCTGCGTTGGTGTCATCAAAATCAGCGACGGTAAGGCCCGGCCAATTACTTCCGGTCAGATTTATCGAACTGTAGGTCAACCTTGAAGGAGAGAAGTTGAAGGAAGTGGCCACCCGTACCACATCGGTGAAACGGGTAACGCTGACGGGAACACAGACCTGATCGCTGACGAAGCCGGTAGCGTCACCTACGATGAGGCCGAACCCGTTGGGGAACAGTACACAAGCTTCACCATTCAGAGCTTCTACGTTGACGGAGTTGCCTCCGCTTCCAGTAGTAACTACCGTAGAGGGGATAAAGGCTGCGACGCCCAGTTCGACACAGTCTCCTGGGGTCGCGTCGTCAGTAGCCCGATAGCACATGGAGCCAATGGAACCGCCATCTGGTATGGTAATGGAATCACCGTTTCCGGTGTAGGTGAGCTGGACCAAGCCAGAACCGGGCAATTCTGTGGCAGCAATTCCGGGGAGTGAGGGAACAAAGCTACGGAAGTCAAAATCACCCAACGGCAGGAAAACATAGATGGAGAAATCTGTAACGGCGGTAAAACCATCTACCGTAACGTCAAAGCAAATATCCTCTGTGCTGCTAAAGCCAACGTCCGGGAAGGATACGGCCACACCATCAGGTTGCTGAACGGTGATGGCACAGTTGGTAGGGTTGAGACCATCGAAGAATCCGTCGGTAGATTCGATCTGGTTCCTGAAGTCTGAAACGACAACGGGGCTGGTGCCACCGAAGCCGATGGCGTTGAAACACGCGGCGAAGACGACATCACCTTCCGCCAGTGTTACGCGGCTTGCACCGTTGGCCGCCCAGTCAAAAGAAATAACTCCGTTTCCTGCCTGCAAAAAGTCAAAATCGGTATTTTCATCGATCAACATAGCCGGATTACGCTGATCGATGTTGACGAACTCCAGTACAGAAGGGTCAAAATTGATCAGGTAATCAATGTCCGTCATGTTGACGAAGTCCGTACCTGCCCTGAATTGGACACATACTTCGGTGTCGCCGAAGTTGACCGCGACATCAGGGCAATCGACCACTACGTCGAAACCGGTAGGGTTACAATCGTCGATGATGAAGCGGAAACCATCTCCAATGAAAGGAATACTGGCGAGGGTGACATTTTCACCGTTAACGTCCGCTGGGCGGAACCGCATATTCGGATTGGTAACAACGTCACCTGGAACGATGTCCGTTAAGTCACTGCAATCTCCAACGATTTCAAAACAAACCGTGAAGAGCGTTCCTCCATCAGGAATGGTGTAAGGGATGTCTGGAAAGGCATTCCATACCGCGTATACGCTGGAACCCCGGAACAGGTTGAAGTTGAAGTTGCTGATTCTGGCAAATTCCGGGTTAATTGTGGTCGAGGTAGCGCGAATCACCGTACTGTCAAACTGAATACCGAACTGCATTCCTTTGAGGTCTTCAAAGCCAGACTCTACGTTTACGTCCACACAATAAGTGTCTCCTGGCTGGAAGTTGCCAGACACTTCCGGGATGGTCAGGATAAGTGGTTTTACACCAATAGTGACCGATCCATCTATCCAGCCGGGAAAGGCGTCATTACCAGTATTACATTGGGGCGGCTTGTTGAAAACAATGGGAACGGCATTACTTGGCTGCCCGGGAGGGTTTGTGTTCGGCTTGTTAAAAAAGCTTACTGGGTGGTTGGAGGCTACCGGTCCGGAAACATCGAAGCAAATTTCAAACAGGACCTCCCCGTCATCAAGGGTTACGGTTCCCGCAGCATCCCGACAGTTTTGACCGTTGAGGTAGTTCCCCCATTCTACGGTAATGAGGCCGTCGCCCGCAAAACTGAAATCGAAATCATCCATTCCGAGGAACGGAACATTAGTCGGTGATGGAATCACTACCCGGTCGAAAGTGAGCGCGCCACCATCTTCCGGTTTTTCCCACTGAATGGCAAAACTGAATTCAACTCCCGAAGAAAAGTTGATGGCCGTAATGGGCAAACAGATATTTGTTCCTGAGTCCGCTTCAGTATTCGGTAAAATAAAGGTGGTGGAGTTGGACGTCTGGGCAAAAGCGGTTGCACCGCAAAGTAAGCCTAAGACAAGGTATAAGTACCGCATGGGTAAAGAGCTTAAAATATAGAACGTGGGATGTGAGAATGATGTAGGAGCTTCTGGAGGCTAGGAGCTGGGAACTAGTTGCTAGCTCCTGGCTTCTGATTAGCGCGCCAGCGCTACGGCAATTTGCAGCTCGTGGGTGCCACCAACGCTGGGGCCGAAGCTGCTGAAGGAATAGTCGTAACCATAGCCAATGCGGAAATTTGTGTCGGCATTATAAGACTGACCGACGTTAATCCCCGCTTCAAAGTGAAAGTTGCCGGCAGAGCTAAGGCCCATGCCCATGTATGGCGCACTTGGCAACTGGTAGCGAACGGTAACATCAGCATTGAGAGGCGCTCCCTCAACGTACTTCACCCAGCTGCTGACTTCCAGCCAGCTATCATCGCCAGTAAACCAGTACCAGCCGGCCATACCGTAGTAGTGGCGAACACGCTGAATGTCGAAATCTCCATTGTCATTCTGGAAAGTAAGGTCAAAGCCAAGCATTTGAGGGATAGACACGCCACCGTAGAGCAGGTGATCGTTACCAACATAATTGTAGGCATAAATCCCCAGCCCAATGTCGGGATGGCTCTGGCTTTGGTCTACACCCGTAATCGGATCTCCGATATCACGGACCATGAGCTCGCTACTTCGTACACGGTAGCCTACATAGCCAGCTGAAAGGGCTACGCTGATGCCCGCATACTCTGGGTTGCTACCGATCACGGTACCGACCCTGCCGTAAATACCAGTGAAACCCGTTGGGCCGGTCTGGTCGTTCAGCAGGTAACCGCCCGCAGTAAAGGTGGCGCCACTGCGATCATTGTCGATGTAGGAAAAACGAATAGATTGTGTCTCCGGGGTGTTTTCCTGCCCCGCCCACTGGCGGCGATAGTTGGCACCGAAGGACAAATTGTAGTCACCTTCCGAAGTAAGGAAGTCACTCTCCATAGCGGCCGGATTAATCAGCGTAGCGTTTTCCCGGTACTGTGTGAAAAGAGATAGTTGTTGTGCAAAGAGGGTGTTGCCGCTGATCAGGGCAAGCACGAACCCAAGACCAAGGAGTCGGGTGTACTTCATAAACAATTTTTTTTCGACCCGCAAAAGGCCGGTCATGGGATTACGTAATGAATAAAATCGACTGGCTCGTTTCGTTGTAAAAAACGAATTGAACCCTCCGCTATTGTTAGTCGGTCGTTCGGTGTTTATAACCTTATTTCCTTTCCGGTTAAATGAACCGTGGAGCACCGGGAGAAGGTAGTACCACACGTAATCGCTAAAGTCCCACAAAAATACTACCAATTCTTGCTTTTAAAGGTTAAGGTTTAGCTCGTTTAGGGAGCGGTGGGCATTTGGCCGGGGGCGGGAGGTAGTTGGGAGTCACAAAGTCAACGGGTCAAGCGGGCACCTAGTCAAAGAGTCACCTAGTCACGGAGTAAGTGAGTCAAACGGTTAGTGCGGTAGGGGTGTCTGACTGTTTGGCTCGCTGACTCCCTGACGATTTGACTACTTACAGGCTTCCACCTTCCGTTGATAAGCCTGTAAGTGAACATACTTCATTTTACCCACCTCCTGTCGTTGGCGGGCGATGGCGAGTTTCCGTTCTGTACGGTCCCGAACGTAGTGCATCTCCTGTCGGTGCCTGCGGCGGAGGTCCTTTAGATCCCCGCGTTGTTCTTTTCGGAGTTGCCGCCCTGCTGCCCGGCAGTTGATGGGCCCGGAGCGGTAATCGACGGCTGTAATGGTGATTGTTTCCGTATCGATGGAGCGCCAAACATTGTAGGCACAGTAGGGCTTTTGGCGCAACCCTCTCTCATTAGTGCGTTGCAGCGTTTGTTCGGTGATGTAGCTGCAAATGCCGGGCCAGGTCGTTAGCCGTTCATCGGCAAATACTTCCTGCAGGGCGTAGAGGACCTCGCTGAAAAAGATGCCACCATCCCTGCTTAGAAAAGTCTCGTACTCCCGGTCCGAACTGACCAGGTCAATGACTTTGGTGTAGCCCGGCTGGTCGCTGAATAAAGTATGGTAGGGGCGTTCTTGTGCGGGGACGGAGGCAAGGCGGCTTCCGGTGGGACCAGTGTCCTGCGGCTGTCCGGGGGCCAGGTGTCGGTCGGTCTGAACGGAATTGCAGGCGATAACCAGATTGATCAGCAAACTGGGGTTCTTTTCCAGTAGGCGGACTCGAAGTTCATCGCCATCCATCGCACTATCGTATCCATTGAAATAGAATTTCGGGAACTGGGTGGCGCTGCCAGATTCTCGGAACCCGTGGCCGGTATAGACGAATATAATAATGTCGCGTTCCTGGTAGGCCAGTTGATAATCTACCACGAAGTCAAGCGCTTCCTTGTTAAAGTGCTGACCACTAAGGTGGTAGTAATGGACGTCAGAGATGCCAAGTGCCTTCTGCATCCGGTCTACTTCGCGCTGTACGCCGTAGTCAATGCTCCGCGCACCTTCACGGATCAGGTAGGTCGGGCTGTTGTTGTCCAGCATCTGAATGACGTGGATGTGCCGGGTCTCGGCGTGCAAAACGGTAAAAAAGGAGGTGCATAAGCACAGGAGAAGCAGGCTCCGCAATTGCATGAGTTGGGGTTTATCAAGTATTTGAATATGGAAAGGGCGGGGAAGCGGAATTGAAACGGAAACCCGTTGGGTTGTAGTATGAGACAGGCTTTTTTTAGGCGCGGACGCAGGTGCAGTGGGGGAGTGAATGGGTGAATTGTTGAATGGGAGAATGGCTGCCGTACGCACCGTTCGCGTCGCTGCACTTGCTCACCCTGGCGAACAAGCGAAGCGCGGTGAGTGGTAACAGCGGTAGCCATTCTCTAATTCTCTCATGCACTAATCTAGCGTTCCGTAACTTGGCACCATAAAGGTTTCTCAACCAAAAACCTGACACCTTTTCCCAATGCACAACCTAACCACCCTCCAGCTACAAAAATGGGCTGATCTCCAGGAACAGCATCTTGTCCGTGGCAACTCAATACTCGAGATGCCAGACATTGATCAGTGGTTTGTACTTATGGCTTATGACCTGAAGGAACAAATAGCCCGGGAGCATAAAGCGGCTTTTAAACGGGGAGAAACGGGGTATAAATTAAAAACTAAGGCGGGTAAAGGATGGTATGGGTTCATCATGCCAATTGATGAGATCGATCGTATTGGTATTGACGTACTGCGCCGGGAGATCGAAGTACTTACCCGCTATCGGGAAAACTTTAAATGGGGGAACTATCTCCAGCGAGTGGCTGACGGTGCCAAGGGAGAGGATCTCCCTGCGGTACTCGTTGGCCTGTGGCAATATATATGGTCCTATACGGCATTATTGGCGGCAGCCCGTCGGGATCACGCAGAAATGCGGCCGCTTTTCCGACAGTTGCCGGGAACACTGACGTTCTCCCACCGGCTACCTTCAGAACAATGCCTGGAATTGTTGTTGCTGCTCTGCCGTCGGCCTTACGGAGAGCACTGGGACGAGAGCGTGTTCGATCGCCTGCTCGCGCAGGCGCACCCGGAAGTCCGGACCTTCATGCACCAACACCGGATGGTGCTGGAGGCAGGCCTGGCCAATAATATGTCAGAAAGATCGGCCGCTGCGGAGACCGATTTCTACGAATGCTGCCGGGCGGATATTTCTCGGGTAGGCGTACAGGAAATGCTTGATGATGCGGCGGGTTCAGGCTTGCATCAACGGCTCCCCAGCTACCTGCGGGAAATCTATTATCCCGGAACGGGGAAAAGTGTGGCCGACCGGGTACGGTCTTTAGCCGGAAGCTTGTCTTTTATGCGTCGCCTGCTCCCATCTTCCTCCACTGCACCTGCGGCCGCGCCTGATTATGCCCTTACCTGGCATCCTTTGGCAGCGGAGGACAGAACCAATTGGTACGAGCTGAAGGACGTGGAGTTTATGGCTGCCAGTAAGGAGTTGCGTCCTGATGAATCCAGGGTGCTGCACCGTTGGGAAGCCTACCTGGGCAGCATTCTCAATCACCTGACGGCACCTGTTTTTCGCTGGGAGGCCACTGAAGACGGACGAATATTGCCGGCCTGGAATCTCCCTTCTCCGGCAATCACCCTGGCTGCCTGGAAGCAATCCAACCAGCGACTGGAACTCGAGGAGGAGGAAATGGAAAAACTCGAAAAATGGTTGGTCCACTTGGCGAGAGTCCCTTCCTTGTCGGGCTTAAAGCGTTTTTTAGAGAAAGCACCGGCCTTTCGTTCCCCACTAGTTGCGCGCCGGTGGCGCCAGGCCCGGCAACAACACCGGAACACCCTGAACAACCGGGGGAAATACCGTACACAACGGATGCGTGAATTTGGCCTGTTGAACTCGGAAGAAAGCGAGTTCAGGAAAGGGCTCTGGCTCGACGAGATGTTAAAGGTTGAGGAAGAAGTTCGCCCTTATATGGCCTACGTACGAAAAGCTTTCCAGGCGGCATTACCCATCGGGAGTACCATCGAATTTGACCCTTACCGCCATCGACACGACGGTATCGAATTTGATCCGGAGACGGTCCAAGACCAAGACAAATGGTTGCGGGGAGATGTAATGAAGACCCTGCGGAGCAAGCGGAATTTTGCGCCCATTACCCAGGTCAATACCTTTTGCCTCGATTATTCCCGTTCCATGACCCATGAACTGATGCGGGACCTGTTTAAGGTTGTTTTTTTGCTGGTCATGGGGTTGGAAGGGCGTCGCTCTTACGATGCTATCCACTTCTTTGGCTCGGACTTTTACGAGGTTGTTGGGTTTAATGACGGGCAGTCATTTACCAACCGTTCTGTGCTGTTCCGTGTATTACGAAACATCTCCGAAGTGCATACACACCGGGTAATTTACGGCGGGGTAGGCGGTACGAATATTAGTGCTGGCGTTGATAAAAGTCATGAAAAGCTGAAGACCTTCACGGAGGAACTATCACGTAATCATCCCGAAATGAATTTCGTCAGTTCCTTGTTTGTTCTCACGGATGGGCAGCCCACCATTGGAATCTACGATTTGGAGGAACTTGGCGCGTTCATAGAAGGCAAACGCCGCGACGGAGATATTGCCATTAAGGGTATTTACCTGAAACCGCCACAGGATACCTCCGATTTTATGACGCGGATCTTTGGCGCGGAGCACGCGGTGGAAGCAACGACCTTTGACGAGACGGTACGTACGTTTGTTCACGTTATGGCCCGGACGTATAAAGCACAACGGAAGTCGTTTCGGGCGGCGGAAAAACGGCAACGAATGTTGGGGCGTAGGGAATGATGAGATTTTCCTGGTTGCTTTATTGGGGATTATTTGGCGGGGACGCGGGTGCTGGGGGAGTTTTTTGAGCAAGGTAGGTAGGGCAAAAAGTACTTCCGTAGAAGTACGGGTTGGTTACTCCGTCGCCTGCTCTGGCAAAAAGTACTTCCGTAGAAGTACGGGTTGGTTACTCCGTC
>NZ_KB890422.1:80205-149278 GCF_000373105.1 Neolewinella persica DSM 23188
GTACTTCCGTAGAAGTACGGGTTGGTTACTCCATCGCCTGCTCTGGCAAAATGTACTTCCGTAGAAGTACGGGTTGGCATAACTACCGAGCAACTACATAAAAAATAAATTATCTTAGTCCCTCCAATGACAACGACCGAACCCCAACTTATTAACGACATCATCCTGAACGCAGACGCTTCAGGTAACCTCCTTGCCTACCAGGCAAAAGGCTTCCCTAAGTACCAGAAAGTTTACAGTATTGGTGGAGAACCGGTAGAGAAGGTGATCCGCTTCCCAAACCATGACTTTATTCTGCTCAGTACCGCCACCGGGAATTATTTACGTGACCTCGACAACCAACCGGTAGCGGAAGAGGAACATTGGACCGATTTTTATTTTGAGCCACTAACCGAAGGTCTGTACCGTAAAGATGAACGAAACAACTGGTATGATCTGGAAGGTTTTCGCCTGATGGTGCCGGTATTCCTGAAAGGGGATGTACTGGTGTCTTTGCCGGGCAAAATAAGTCGGAAGTCCTGGGCATTTGCCGGGCAGGAGGTACTGATCAGCCCGCAAGCCCGGTTGATTCAGGTAGGTAAAATGGTTTTCGATACCAATCTGGAGGCAATACGGTATTTTGGAGAAAGAATTACTGGTTTAGGGCGGGGGCACATCAGCTTCGGTGGGGAGGACCAGTGGCAGGAAGTCTGCCGGGGCCGAACCGAGCGGGCGTTCGTTAACGAGTTTACCGGTGCACCACTCTTGATTAACGATGAAGAAATCATCGCTCATCTTGGCGGAGAAATTCGGGGGATACGACATTTTGAGGTGCTCCGATCTGCCCAGCGAACATACACCGTAGAGAACGCTGCCGACGCAGTGATCAGTTATCTGAACCGACCACTGGAGGTAGATATGTCTACCTACCTGGAGTTAAACGGCCGGGAAATCGTCCGGGTAACCGACGGCCGTAAAGACTTTTATTTTGACTTACAAACCAGGGCACCTTTTCGGCTGGCGGCCGCCGGTGAAGAATTGATCCATACCATTAGCCATAAGCCGGTTCGTGTACCAGGTGTAGTGCTTTATGATGTCGGTACGGCTCATAAATTCTTTGTGTATGATACACGTAACAACCGGCCATTTAAGTTAGAAGGCGAAGATATTTTACCTACTTCCATTGAGGAGGTCAGTGGGTTTGAAGCCTGGTTCTTCCTGGCATTAATTGACGGAGCATCAAAACTATGCACCAAGCATGACCTGAAGGTGGTGCGCCTCGGTAGTGAAAACCTAGAAATTGCCAACATTTTGAGCAAATCTCCCACTAAGCTGGTAAACGCGCGGGGAACCCGCGGAGAGCGGTTGGTGCTTGACTTACGGCGGGGGGCAGAACAACTTACCTTGGCAATGGCCGACGGACATCGGATAGAAGCAGCTACCGGTGCTCCGCACCGGATCGGGGATCGCTTTCTACAACATGTTTCTTTAGCCTCTTTGGGCGGAGCCGTTCCCCGGTTGGTAGACTTGGAACTGGAAACCCTCGCCACCTTCACCCTGCCTGAAGACTTGACGGAATATCCGGACCAGCCCCAAAGTTCCTGTTTTGCGTCTAACCCAATTACCGGGATTAATTTTTCCGAAACCTTTTTGGTACAGGGCGAAGCGTTTTTACGGGCGACATTCCTCACCTACCAGGGAGAGGAGGAAGACTTAGTACTTAAGGCCGGCAACGCCGGCCCGCTACACCTCGACGGAGCCGGGCACCGGAATGAGTTGGTCGTCGGATTTAAGGAACATACCATACATAAACCTTATCATCTTGGGGAGCACTTATTGGTGGGCGCACGAACCCTGAACGAAGAATTGAAAAGCGGAGAACTATTGTTTTCCATCAGCCGGTACCAGAGTTGGTTGCCCTTCTACGACACTTTTTTACCCGTCTTCAGGCGAGCCATCGAGCTGTCGGGTAAAGAGTATTGGCCGTGCTACTTATTTGAAGCACTGGAGCATGGAGGCTCCGGAGAGTACATCGCTGTGGAAAAGGAGGAGCCCTACCGGGTATTGGCCACCAGAAAGAAGGACAAGGTGCTGCCAAAGATTGTGACCACCAAATCAAGGGCCTTATTGGACCCGAACGATGTCAGTGGATTGATCGATTTGTTTGTGGACCGAGGAATGCTGGTAGAAGTCGCTTGATAGGTGGCCCCTATCCCCTTTCCTTTCGAAGGTATCCCCTACTTCCTTAACGATCCTTTAATTGTCCGGAGCTGAAATTTTAAGACTTTCAGGTGCAACCTTTACCTACCGGCAAACGCCATTAGGGTAAATGACCCTTTTGAAAAGACCATTGTGGCCTTATCAAATACCTAACTCAACAAATTTTAATTCACAAAAGACTATATCATGAGACTCCTCTTTTTCTTTTTCTGTGTATTCACCTTTTCCGCATTGCAGGCACAAGACGTAAGCGTAGATTACGATGGCCCCGTTCTTGCTTACCAGGCTGAAGATGCTTCCGAAGCACTTGATCTTGGCCTCAACTCCCGGGGCCGCGAACGCACCCTCCTCGGTGACCTGGACCTTACCGGCGCATGGGGTGGCCCTACCTATAATTACTCCATGACCGGAGATGACTGGGCACTGGTCCGTGGTGGCTTCGGTGGTCTTGAATTCGGTGAAGAATTTTTCATCGGTTACGGCGGATGGAAAGGTCGTGAGTCCTTCACTGTTGATGATCCGGTGACAACTTCTCCGCAGTTCGATTTCAAGCACAGCGGATTGATTCTGGCTTATGCCCCATTTTCTGATAACGCCATACATCCACGTATCACGACCATCTTCGGGCCAGGTAAAGTTGATGTAGCCGGCGAAGGCCGGGACCGCATGCTGGTAGGACAGGCAATGGTTGGCCTGGAACTCAACTTGTTCCAGTGGTTCCGTATTGGTGCCGAAGGTGGCTACCGTTTCAGTACTGGGGTAGATAGTGAACTGATCTCAGATCGGGACGTATCAGGTGCCATTGTTCAGTTGGAAGCTCGTTTTGGTTTCAGCTGGTAGGCTTTGTACTCAGGATTCAGCATTCAGAACTCAGTTTTCAGTATTCAAGTTTCAATGGCAAACAGGAATCTATTCTGGAAACTGAACACTGGTTCCTGAAAACTGATCCCTGTATACTGAAACCTGAGTACTAAAAAAAAGCCCCGCCAGGTAAGTCCGACGGGGCCGAAAGCCGATTGGTTCAAAACAAGTTAATCTTTGCAAAATTGGCGGGGAACGTGACCATCAGGTCGGTTCCCCGCCAGTTTTACAGGAAAACCCTACCGGGCAACAGTAAACTTGGTTGTTGTGCTATAGCCACTTGAGGCTTCGAGGCGAAGTAAGTAAGTGCCAACCGGTAAATTCAGGATAGGAATGGTGACCTGTTGGTTACCTTGTGTGAGCCGCTGTTGCAGTTTGTGCACTGTACGGCCGGTAACATCAACAATACGGATACTTGCGGTAGTCGCTTCCTTTACACTTACGTCAAGGTTGAGCAGATCGGATGCAGGGTTCGGGAAAACCTGCAACGTTTCATCCTGGTTGTTTACCGAAGGTTCCGGTGTAGTAACGATGGGCTCTCCCTCGCCGGGAATCAAGGCTACGCAACTGCTGCCTTCGTAGATCCGAATATTGCGGAAAAAGGAGTTGCCATTGCGTGAACCACCGTCGTGGTCAGCAGTGAAGAACAGTCGGTTAAAGTTTCCGGTATAGTATTGGCCTACAGGAATGGTGTAAGCCTTCCAAACGCCCGTTTGTGAATAGGTGTTAAAAGCTCCGATGCCCCAGTTTTGAGTACCGAACATCTGGAAAGTAAAGTTGGAGCTGATGCCGTTATTGTTATCGAAACCAATGCCGTGAATCTCCCCCTGGATGGTAGATCCGAATTCGAATTCAATGATGGTATTGGACGTAACCGTGTAGTTAAGGTTGATGCTCTTCCAGGCATTATTCTGGATCATGATCGTATTTGCGTCCATTACGGCTACTGTGCCACGGTCCTGAGCTCCGCCGTAGGTGGTTGGTGGGTTCGTGACAAAGCTCAAGGCGTCGCAGGTAGTGTCGCCACCACCATCATCATCTCCGCCGCCGCCACCGCCGCCAGTTTGGGCGCAGAAATCTTCGGTGGTGCTTCTGCCAAAGTTGCCGCCGGTGGCGACGTCTGTACCATTTAGGTTAATGGTATAAGCACCATTGCCGTAAGAGCAGCAGATGCCATCTCCGTAGGAGTCGGTGATGCTGAAGGTGTAACAACCGTCAGGTAAACAGGCCTCTTCAGTGTAGGTAGTGTTCCTGCTGGTGTAACCGCTTCCGGAGGCAACGGTAGAGCCCGAAGCATTGGTAAGCGTCCAGGCGGTCTCGCTTGGGTAATTGTCAGTAAGGATGGTGATCGTTGTAACGTTGTCGGTACAGCTGCCGCCGCCGCCACCGCCGCCGCCACCGCCACCGCCGCCGCCAGAGCAGGAGCTGAGGCAATTGCCGTTGTAGGCGCGGTTACGCATAAGGTTGCCTGGCTGAGAGCCAAAACCCAGGTTGAAGTTTACGCCTGCACTGGTGAGGTGGCAGTAACTCATAATGGTGCCACCACCACTTGGTATGCTTGGCCGGGCACAGCCACCGGAAGTGGGATAGCAACCGTCGATGGCTGTATTATTTCCATTCCAGACACAGGCGTGGGTATGCTGCGAGCCGAAATTATGACCCAATTCGTGTGCCATTACGTTGACGGACCAACTGTAGGAGGGCACGTTGTTGAAACTGTTGTCGATTGAGCTAAAACCATATCCGTAGTTATTGGAGCACAGCACATCCACATACGCCACGCCGCCGCTGGCCTGGAAAGACACGAGGTGGGCGATGTCGCCGTTGAAGCTGGTACGGTTAGCCAGGAAGGCATTTAGGTTGCCACCGCTGGAACCACTGTTGTAAGGGTCGTTGGTCGTCCAGACAAATAACTCGCTCATGACCAGGTTGATATTTTCATTGGCGTAGAGGACTGCCACCTGATTGAATAGACCGGTGATGAAGCTGGTAACGGCGGAGCTGCTGCCTCGTTGCTGGAAGATGGAATAATCAGCCTCCATAAATACGTTGACACAATTGTTGGCATCCTTTTGGCTGGGGTCCACGTCAATCAGCTCCTTTGGGCTGTAGGGTAGGCCAGAGTCAGGTGTGGCACATTCGCCCAGGTCAGGTGGGGGGAGGTCTTTGTCGTTGTAGAGTATGTGCTGTTCTCCTTTGGTTAGTTTTCCCAGAACGAAGTTGCCCGCATCGGTAGCAATGATGCCGCTGACTTCTCCCTCAAAGACAGAAATCGCCACCAGGCTGTTGGGGTCATCAGAGACGATGCCCCGGTAATGCAGGCCCAGTGCAGCTTTTTTGTAATACTTAGAACCACTTTCAGTGATCCTGAAGTCGTCGGAAAAGATGCTAGCGCGAACCAGCGCAACCTTACCGATATTGCCGGGCAGCATCAGTTCGAGGTTTTCTGGGGCGGCTTCCCGTAACTCGGTGAGTGCTTGGGTATTGAGGTCTAGCATGTCGTACGGAGCACCTGCTTTATCCAGGGTAGCGACCGGAGCGGCGCTTTTTGCGAAGGAGAAAAGCGCAAAGCGCTCCTCGAAACTCTTTTCGGCGCGGGCCTCTTCAATGAGTACAGCGGGCCGTAAATCCTGGGCCGTAAGGCCAAGGGTGGTCAGCAGGGCCGTGCAAAGCACTGCTAGACAGAAAGTAATAATGCGCATAGTTGCATTTATGTTAGAAAGCTATGAAAATGAGCACACCGTGCAGGCACGGTGGGCGTTGGTTTTGATCCTTAAACTATGCTGGGGTGTTCGTTCAGACAAAAAATAGATTGCATCCGCTGCAAGCAGCGAAGGCAGTAGTTTTTAGTTCAAAATTTGTGGGGAAGGAAAGACCTTAGAAGCTTACCGAGCCGCCCGTGCAAGGACAACTCAAATGGTAAAAAAAACTATTACTGGTAGAATAGATGCCCGAAAAACGAGAGGCGGCTGATTCTATTGCCCAAGGGGGCAGAAAATATTAACTAAAAAACAATGTAAGTTGCCCTGCTTGCTCCTTTAAGGCTCTTTGTACCTGCGGCCGCGCCTGATTTTCTAAATACTCCCATAGGATTAGAAGCCTCCGCAGTAACCTATGCTAAAGAGTGTTTTTTATTTTCAGAATGCCCTTATCTTCGCCACGCACATTCATTAAAATCCTATAACCATGCGTACAATTCTTTCTCTTCTTTTTGTTGTGGCCCTTTGTGGCAGCAACCTCTCCGCCCAGAACTTTGGCGTTCGCGGCGGCCTCAACTTAACCACTATTTCCGTTGATACCGATGGTGCTAACGTTTCTTTCGACCGGCAGGCTAACCTCATGCTGGGCTTATTCCTCGACCTGCCACTCGGCGGAGAAAAATTCATGCTGTCCCCCGAATTGAGCTTCGTTGGCCGCAGCTATGGAGTCGACTTTGACTTTTTGGGCACGAACATAGAAACTAAGGTCAATCTGGCTTACCTGGACCTGGGGGTGCTGGCCAAATACATGATCGTAGACAACGGATCGGTCGGGTTTTACGTAGCGGCCGGACCCGTTGTCAGCTATGCCATGAGCGGTAATGTTGAAACAAATGGGGACAAGGAAGACATCGAATTCGATGATGAAGATGGCTTTAACCGGACCAACCTTAACCTCGCTGGAGCCGCAGGCCTCACTTTTGGACAGAAGTTTTTCGTTGAAGGACGGTACATGGCCGGTCTTAGCAGCCTGGGTGATGGCGAAGATGGAGAGGGGGATACGAAATGGAACTCCATCGGTATCAACGGCGGTGTTCGGATTCCACTCGGCAACTAATTTATGATCAAACCGACCTGTTCAAAAACAAAAACGGCACGCATGAATATGCGTGCCGTTTTTGTTTTTGCCGGAAGGAGAAACCTGAACCCTGACTGTAGCTCGTTGAATGGAATTCCAATCGGGGGGGTAGGATTTTAAGGTATCCGCCCCAAAGACCAATAGACCAATAGACCAATTTATCCCATTTCCTGTACTACTTCCTTAACCTGTGGCATCATCCGCTTGAGCATGGATTCGATACCGGACTTGAGGGTCACCGTTGAGCTGGGGCAACCACTGCAGGAGCCCTGCATGATGACCGTCACGATACCTTCATGGTAGCTTTTAAATTCGATGTTGCCACCGTCCATTTCAACGGCTGGCTTAACGTAAGTATCGATCAGTTCCTTGATCTGCTTTACTGCTTCGGCGTCGTCCTCATCGTATTCGTAACTCACGCCACGTTCTTCCTCAATGCGGGCAACCTCTTCGGCAAAACCTTCTTTGATAATCGGTTTGTCGTCCTGCAGGTAGTCCTTGATGTACTCCTTGAGTTTGAGCATGACGTCCTCCCAGCTGTAGTTGAACTCTTTGGTCAGGGTCACGTAGTTGTTCGCGATGTAGACCTTCTTTACGTAGGGGAAATCGTACAAAGCAGCGGCCAGCTCCGACCATTCACGGGCGAATTCTTCTTCTTTAAATTCAGCCGTGCCATTGTAAAGCATGCGGTTGGTCACAAACTTTAAACTTTCCGGGTTGGGGGTCTGCTCGGTGTAGAGCAGTACGGGGCGCTTGGTGGCAGTTTGACTCATAATTTTTGTTTTTCGGGCCTTTGCCCTGGTCGATTAAACACCTTTAGGCCGCTTGGGTTTAATCAAGGGGGCAAGTTGTCAAGTTATCGGGTTGTCAAGGGGGCAAGGTGTCAAGTTGTCAAGTTGTCGTGTGTCCGGACAACTTAACAACCCGACAACTTGACCAATGCGGGGCCGCAGGTGCAATAAAATACAGAAGGAGCAAGGGAAGACACATTGATTTTCACCTTTCGCCAACCATTACCGGACAAAACCCCATCTTTGCTCTGTAGTTCAGGCTGAGTAGGCCGGGGACTCAGATTCCAATGAACCAAAATTTAAACATGCGCATTTTTCTACTGACTTTAACCCTGTGCTCGGTTTCCCTTATCACCCCACTGTTCGCACAAGAATTTAGCGGCGGCTTTCGTGCCGGCCTTAACTTTATTTCTTTCGATGGTGATCCGGAAATGAGTGCCGATGGTTCCATCACTTTCGAAGAGTTTAAGCGGACGACCGGATTTCACGTTGGGGCCACTTTTGCCCTTGCGTTCACTGATCTGGTTGGCGTAAAAGCAGACCTGATGTACAGCCAGAAGGGTGGGGAGCGGCGCTTCACCAACACGCCTTCCTTCTTTTATCTTTACTCCGGCCCGGAGGATAGCGAAGGGGAGGTAAATTTCGGCACCCTCAATTCAGAGATAGATGTGGTAAACAGCTATATTGATATCCCGGTATTGGCTTACTACAGAATTGGAATTTTTGAATTGGAAGCCGGTGCCAGCATGGGCTTTATGGTCAATAGTGAGGTGTCTGGTGGCAAGACCTACACCAACACTCGTTTTGGCGGTGGGGATAACCCCATCATTCTGAATGTGGATGGCCGGTATTTCAGCGACGAGGCTGCCGGAGCAGGAATCATCAGCCTTTCCTCTACGCCACTTCCAAGTACCTCAGTGTTACCTCCCGAAGTTATTTCCGCCTACTACAACAATAGCAGTAATGACCCGCTGTACCGCCGCTTCGATTTCGGTCTGATCGGAGGGCTCAATGTGTTCCTGAACAATGGCCTGTTCATTGGTGGCCGGTATCAGTATGGCCTTACCGACCTGACGCGTCCGGAAAATGATTTGAGGCGTGCCAATGAAGACCAGATTGGTGGCCGGGAATACAATGCGGACGATAAGGACTATAGCCGTTCGTTTCAGGCAAGTATCGGGTTTCGTTTCTAGCAGGCTTCTGCTACCTGCTTCTTCTCCGAACGCCATCATTCCCAAATCCGCGTTCTTTTACTTGTACGGTTTCATTTCCTAACCGATATCCGATCGTCAACCGAACGTGGCGGGAGGCATAGTTTTGTCCGTACGCCGTACGAACGCCGTTGACCTCAGAGACCAGGGACCGCAGGCTCCCGGTGTCGAAAATATCGTTGGCCAGGAAGGATACGTTAAGGGCTTTGCTAATCTGCTGCTGCCAACCCACCGTCAGTCCATAGGTGGCACCGACAACGAAAACGTTGGCGCGGTGTGGGGCATTGTACCAACCGTTCACCTGTAACTTACCCTTGCCAACCTGAAGAGTATTATCAGAACTTAGGTTGAACTGGACTCCATTTTGATTGTCCACCACGAATCCCGGCAGAACCTCCGTAACCCCGGCGTAGAGATAAGCCTGATTCCTACTCGTCCATTTACCAACTTCCAGTGTGTAAGATTCGCCGATACCAAAGTAGTATTCCCGGAAATAATTGCGCCGAATGGTGGCCTGCACCTGGCTTTCCGGCTCTGCGGAGAACAAGGTGCCGTGACCAGCAATGGTCCGGTTGAAGAAAACATTGGTGCGCAGCCCCTTCCAGGCGTGGGTGAAATCCAGCAGATCGGTAAAGGATGGCTGGAGAAAGGGGTTGCCTTCGGAAAAGCTGTTGCTGTTGACGTAAACCCGGAATGGATTCAGGTTCCTGAACCCTGGCCGGTTGATTCGCCGGCCATAGCTAAAGGTGTAGTTGCGGTTTTCGTTGGGCTGAAAACTGAGGTACAGGGTCGGGAATAGCTTGAAGTAATTGTTCGGCGTCCGCTGGTCCAGGGTCAACGAGTAGCTTTCGGTTTGGGTGTTTTCGGCACGCAGACCAAGCTGCCATTGCCAGGCCGTTCCCCATTTTCCACTGCCGTTCAGGTAGGCTGCCTGTACGTTCTCTTCGTAGTTAAATACGTTGGAGAGCACTGGGTCGAAGACGGGGTTACCACTGCGGGTATCGAAATTTTCCTGGTCGCCCAGGGTGGTGGTCCAGGTGGCAGACAGGCCGTAACTCAGGTCCAGGCCGGGAATCGGGTGTGCGACGTCGACTTTGACGCTCAGGTTGTCGATAAGCTGGTCGGAAGCATTGATTTGTGCCAGGTTGAGCCCGGAGAAGCTACCGTCGCCGAGGAACGTTTTTACCTGACTTCCTTGTTTAAGTTCATTGTCATAGTCAAAGAGGTCGAGGTCAAAGGAGACGCTGCGGCCATTAGTGTCGATGACCCACCGACTATGAAGGTTGGCGGTATGGCTGATGACGGAGCGGTCAGCTTGCAGATTGTTCACTAAGGTGGAGTCTGTCCCGCCTTCCCGGTTCAGGACGCTTGTAACGGCAGGGCCGATGAAGTTGGGCTGGCCGAAATTACCCAAATATTGTCCCCCGAAGCTGAATCGGTTATTGACCTCATAGTCAAGGGCAAGGCGGCCCGTCTGGTTTTCTTGCTGGCTTTTCAGGTGCATTTTTGTATCCCAGACTGCAGAGGGGAAGGTGGCGGTTATTTGCTCAAAATCTTGTTGGAACCCCCTGCGGGCACTTGCATTCAGCGATAGGCTGACTTTGTCGTGTCGATAAAAGAAAGTGTTGTTCAGGTTGGTGTTTCCGTAATAGGCCTGGGTGTGGGACAGGGTCGTGCTGTTTTTCCAACTGTCGCTGCGCCCTTTTTTAAGGACGATATTGAGCAGGCCTCCCTGGCCAGCGGCAGCATAGCGGGCGGGTGGGTTGCTGATAATTTCTATGGTAGCGATGTCATCGGCAGATAGCCCGGTCAGGAAATTTGCCAGCTCGTCGCCAGAGAGCTGTAGCAGACGTCCGTTAAGTAGTACCGCCGGGGTACCCCGGCCGATCAACTCCAGCAGGCCGTTTTGCAGTCGTACGCCGGGTGCGAGTTGGAGGGCGTCGAGCGCACTGCCGCCGGTGGCGGCCACGCTTTGTTCGACGTTGAAAATCAGGCGGTCGGTACGTTGCTCGATCAACCGTCGTTGTGCAGAGACGGTGACGGTTTCTAGGTTGGCCCGGGAGGTTGGTAAATCCAGCGCGCCAATGTCTTGGTCAGAGTCGATATAGATGGGTATGTTCTGTGCCGCGTAGCCGAGGTAACTTGCTTTTAACCGGTAGTTTCCAGCAGGGACAGAGAATTCAAATCTTCCGCTTTCTGTGGTGAAATTGCCTTTGATGAAATTGCCGAGCGTGTCCTGTAGTAAGACCTCGGCGTAGGGCAATGGTGTGCCATCAGCGACGATGATGCCGGTTAAACGATGCTGGCCGGAGAGGTGGCCGGAGAGGAACAGTAAAAGACCTAAGGTTGCGTAGAGGAGTGTTTTATACTTCATACCGCAAAGAAGGCGCGGCCGCAGGTGCAGGGCGACCTGATGCGCAAAGTCGAACGGATTTAAATGGTACGATGTTTTTTAGCAGGCGTTCGACTTTTTACAAGCGGCTGTTTATCAGTTGTTAAGGGGGGGCTCGCTCTGATGGAAAGGCTTACCGGCCTGCTCACTTCGGGCGGGACGCCTGATAATCGCGCCGAAACTGAGTAGGCGTCTTTCCCGTCCGGTTCTTGAACGCTACGTTGAAGGAAGACTTGGAGTTAAAGCCTACAGCGTACAGGATCTCCAGTACGGTCATCTTCCGGTTTTCCGGGGCCAGGAGCATACGTTTGGCTTCCTTGATTCGATAGTCGTTGATGAAATCGAAAAAATGGCAGTTAAGGTCTTGATTGATGAGTAAGGAAAGCTCTCTGTCGGGCCAACTCAGCTGGTTGGCGAGTTCCCTGACGGTAAGGGTGGGGTTGAGGTAGGGGCGCTTGGTTTCCATATGGCCCTGCAGGGTGCCAATGCGGCCGTCTTCTCCTTGCTCTTCAGCTTCCATTGCACCTGCGACCGCGCCTCCTGCTCTGATGGGCACCAAACGCGATTCCACGCCACGAAACAGATTAGGATGCAGCATGATCTTAAAGAGTAGCCAGCACAAAAAGCCGAGCAATAAACTCACCATACCAATGCGTACCAGCGTAATCATCTCGTAGCTGTCCACCAACCTTTTGAAGACGTTTTTAAAAGCAGAGAAAAGGAACAGGACCGACAACAGAACATTCATTTGCCAGAGCCATTTGTGGGTCTCCGAACCATTGTCAGCATAATTTTCTCGCAATATTTTGCGGTACCGTGCCAGCTCAACAAAGACTAATACGAGGTAAACAATTGCCTGGAGGTGGCCGATGACCATTGCGGCATAGGTTTCCCAATGAGCCAAGTAATTTTGAAAGAATTCCTTGCGGACGACCTCTGGAACGCCGTAAAAACGCGGGATGAACAGGATAGTAGTCAGTAAAAATGGCGTGAGGTGCCAAAGGTGTTGCCACCGCAGCTTGAAGTCTCTGTACAATAGTGAGCGTACAAACAGGTAGAATAAGGGAGCGGATAACAAATTGATGTCGTCGCGCAGCTTTTCAATGACCAGTGGCGGTGAATAGTGCTGGTGGTAGAAAAATACACTGATGGTTACTGCCAGGATCATCAGGTAAGCGGCGATCAATCGGTTTGCTAACCTGTTTTGAGTAGGTACCACCAGGGCGAACAGCGCCATCAGCATCGCTATGAACAGGATGCCCAGGGTAAGGATGCCGAGGAGGGTAGTTGTGGTCATTTTCTTTCAACCGCTAAGGTATCCATTCTGTGGTAGTTCCGGGACAGTGAGCCGGGTCTGGTAACCGTCTTGACAAACCGGCCAGACTATTGGACATGTTCTGAACTGGACGCTCGCAGGACCTCAGCAATTGAGCCGGCGGCGAAATTGATGAGGTCCTGCGAGCGCCCGTCCCCCCATTTAATAAAATCTCTAGTAATCATCAAACCGACCTAAACCAAAATGCCGACGGGGTAAGCCATTAAGGTAGGCTGCCCCTCAAAGAAAGTTGTTTTTTGATAAGTCGTGAGACTACTGGTTAAGTCCTTAGAAAAGGAAGGGTGATTCCGGACAGTAGCGGCACGGGATTTGCCCTATGCCGACAGTCTACTGCTTACATATGCACAAAACTTAGGACTTTGGTGTTAGGATGAATAAAATATTCATTATGCGCGTCTTCCCAATTTTACTATTTACTGGCTTGTTGCTAGTACTTGCCTCCTGTGGCCGCTACCAACCAGCAGAGAATTACCCCCCGGCAGACTTTATCGGCCCGACGCCGCTGAAACTGAGTCAGGAGATTCTGGAGACCATCAAAAACGGACAGGACGCCACTCCCCTTGTTGACCAACTGGCGGCCCTGGAACCGCAGGAATTGGCGGCCAACCTGGATACCCGCAATAAGAAACTGGCCTTCTGGGTCAATACCTATAATGGAATGGTGCAGTATCTTTTAACGCGAAACCCCGAGCTGTTTGACGATAGTAGTTCTTTCTTCAGTACCCCCAGCTTTACCGTAGCCGGTAAACTGATGAGCCCCAACGAAATGGAACACGGCATTATTCGTGGTGGTGAAAACCGCTTCGGCCTGGGGTTCATCCCGCAGTTCTTTCCAAACAAGTTTGAGCGAACCTTTAAAATAAAGGGGGGTGATTCCCGGGTGCACTTTGCCCTGAACTGCGGCGCGGCCGATTGCCCTCCGGTAGAGGTTTACCAAGCAGCTACTTTTGATGAACAGATTAATAATCGCGTCCGTAAATACCTCGCTAAACACAGTGAGATTAAAGAGGAAGATGGAAAGAAGGTAGTTTATACCTCGCCGCTTTTCTCCTGGTTCCGTGGCGATTTCCGCGATCGTGACGGAATTGACGATTTTTTGGTGGAATACGGGGTCCTCAGCAAAGAGAATAAGAAAATGAAGCGGGAATACACCAGTTATGACTGGACATTGAAAACGGGGATTTGGGCGGAGGATTAGCCTGTAGTGGGCCGTCAGCAGGTAGCACTACTAACGATCTACTACTCACTAACCACTACTTCAACTGTTCCAATAACCAGGGACGTTCCGTACAAGGATCAGTTTGCTCAATCCGCTTAATTAGGAGCTGTTTGGCCTTGTTATCTCCAGGAGCCAAGCGGATGATGGCATTGGCGAACTGAAAGATATTTCGATAATTCTGGAGGTGGTATCCAATACGTTTGCGGCGGGTAAGGAGCTTTCGGGTGCTACTGATGTGGGACTGCAACAGACCGTAGTTGTCTTGCCTGAAGTAGATTTTCAACTGCATAACCCTGGCCGTTAAGTGGTGGATGAAGTCCTTGAAGTCGGCCTGTTGCAGGTGGAATAGTGCATCGCCGTCCTGACCGGTCGCCAGCGCCAGCCGGGCACGGCCAAGGGCCAATACTTCGCTGCCGCCCTTTTCGGGTAATTGGTGCTGGTATTCGTCGAGAAAACTAGCGGCGTAATCCACCTGCTTTAAGCGTATAGCGAGGGCCAGGATATTGTTGAAGGTGAAGATGGTGAGCCGGCCCCGATCGTAAAGGAAGCCAAGGCTAAGCGCTAATTTGTAGAGGGTAAAAGTGGCAGAAATGAAGGATTCGGTACCAGAATTCGCTCTTCGGACACCGTAGTTGATGGCCAACAGCATTAGATTGCGCTGATCCTCGGGAGAAAGATATTCCGAAATAGCACTAAGTTGAGCGGTGAGCTGGGTGAAAGAGGATTCGGCCTTGTCTGGGGGGATGTCTGCATTCAGTTGTAGCCGGGCAACCAGAAGAAACAGACTGATATAGGGGTCCTTATTGTACGGGGCACGGCTGGCGGCTTGCAGGAGAAGTTCCAGGCGGGGGATTTCATAGCTGTTGGCCGTTTTATGTAACCGCTGATGGGCCAGGGTAAGGCAGGCCTGACGTAGACGCAGGGCTAATAAGTAGCGCTCGAGGGTGGTTTCGGGGGCCAGGTAATCGACCCGCCCACCACGGGAAGCCGCAATGTCGAGGTCATATTTTTCCATCGCCAGCCGGTATTCAAGGTGGAGGCGCTCTGTGCTGAGCAATGGAGTAGGGCGGTAACGACGAATTCGCGTCCGGCGGTGATCGTCGAGACGGCGCGCGCGGTAGGCGCGCAGTAAATACTCATCAGGGCCGAACTCGTCCCGGTTAAACGTGTCCCAGGCAAGAAAGGCTTCCAGACGTTTTAACAGCTGATGTTCCAACTGACGAAATTTGGCTGGTTCGTCGGGCTCTCCTGGGTAAATCATGGCAAATTCGTCGCTTGGAGAAGGCGTGGCAATACCTTCGGTCAAATATTGGCGACGAAGCCGGAAGAGTATTCGAACGTCCTCTCTGCGGTTGTGCAATGCGGCTTCCAGCCACAGTTCAGCACGTTTCGCTTCGGCAACACTTAAATTGTGGATGATTTGTTGGAGTAGAGACACGAGATTAATATATTAGGTTTCAACAAACTTTGCCGTAATGTACTATTTTAGCTAGCTAAAATAGTGTTATGTATTTGTCTTTGTTTGTTTTTCATTCAACAACAGAGGGTTATTGTACTTGCTTTCAACGGCCTTTAGCCTGATCATTGTAGTGTTATAGAATCCCCCGGTTGGGAATTCGCTCTTTGAAACTGAAATCATCTCCCCCATGCGTACATATTTTACTACTCTCTTAATCTTAATTGCCGGTGCCTTGGCCGGACAGTGTAGCATATCCGTTCAGGTCGACACAGTGGTCTGTAGCCCGAATGGTGGTTTCCTCATTCTTTTCGACGTGGAAGGTACCGGTGGTGATTCCGGCTGGGTAGTCCAGGAACTGCAGCTGACCGGTGGCTATAATACAGATGAAATCATTCAGGCCGGCCCCTTCTTCGATGAAACGGTGTCCCTGTTCTTCAGTGATATTGATAACCCGAACTGTGTGTTTACCCTGACGGTGGATAGGCCGGAAAATTGCGTAGGCACAGATCCTTGCTTCGGTTTTGCAGCCTTTGTTGAGATTTCCGGTGATACCGTTTGTCAAAGTGACGCATTTATACAGCTTGTGGGAGGAGCCGGTGCCTACACTTTAACCCTTTCGGATGAAACCGGTAATGTGGTGTCTCAACAAACCACTCAAGAGGAATCTTACACTTTTGTTGGGCTAAGTGGTGGCACCTATAGTGTCACCGTCGCCGACGCTCGACAATGTGTTACCGAGATAACTTTCCTTATTGAAACCGATCCCAATTGCGGTAATGGCGGTAACTGTTCCGCCGTACTGGTTGCTGAAGATAGAATTTGCTTTGGTTCTGATGATGGATTCGTTACGGCCGAGCCAAACGGTACCCCACCATTTACCTATCTGTGGAGCAATGGCGCAACAACCCAGAACATAGACGGGCTGACCGCAGGCTTCTACTCACTAACCCTGACTGATGCGGACGGATGTGTAAGTGTACAAGGAATTAATGTTGGAACCTCTTCAAGGATTCGACTCAGCCTGCAGGAGATCGGTGGCAACTGTAGCGCTAACGATACGCTGCACTTCCTCAATCCTCTTGTCTTCGGAGGTGTGCAGCCTTATTCCTACGCTTATTTTGTTGAGGGAGAGTTGGTGAGTACCGAGGAAGAACTTCAAAACCCAGTCACCGGAGTCACTTACACGCTGGTAGTTACGGATGCCCTCGGTTGCACCGAAAACGTTTCCTGGACCGCCCTGGGCGGTAGCGGTTCTTCCACCATCAATTGGTTCTCCCCTTTCTTCCTGCCGTGCGACGGCGGCTCAGTCGAAATTTCAACCGGAGACTCTACGGACCGTTATGAATACCGCTGGATTACCCCAAGTAACGACACCCTGTACGGACCAGCCATTCAGGCAATGGAAGAAGGTACCTACAGCCTTTTTGGTAGTTCCGGCGATGGCAGCTGTACCATCACCGGAGAAGCTGTTGTGATGACTTCAAGCTTAGGTGATAGCTACGAGATCGTCATGCTTGATTCTATGGAGTGTGGGTTTGAACGTTGCATGTATGTTATTTCTCAGGAACCCACTGTTTTGCGTCCGGCCATCACCTTCATCTGGACTGCGCCTGACGGCAGCGTCACCGTTTCACAACAAGGAGGTTGGATCTGTGTAGAGGATCCCGGTCTGTACGTATTGCAAATCGTTGGCCCCTGTGATACCTTAACCCTTAGTACTATCCTGGAAGCCAATACCGAATGTGCGGACCTGAACGGTACCGTTTACATCGATGCAGACGCAAACTGTGGTTTTGATGCCGGAGACATACCCGCCGCAGGCGTCGTCGTAGAAATAAGGGGGGTTGACTCCGGCGCGCTCTACTACGATATTACCGATGCTGACGGACGCTACGGCACCGAAGTGGTGGTTGGCACCTATACCGTCCGTCCCATCACACAGCCGACCCAGCCCTTTGGAACTTGTGAGCCTCCGGCCACTGCCACCGTTACAACAGCTGGCCCAACGGTACTCGATGCCTTCCTTCCGGCACTGTCGGATTGCCCATTGCTAACCACCGACATTACCATGCCGTTCCTCCGGCGCTGTTTCTCCGGCGCTGCCTACGTTACTTATGAGAACCTCGGTTCCGCCACGGCAGAGGATGCCCGGTTGACCGTTGTATTAGATGATTTCCTCGTTGATCCAGTACCCAATATCACGCCAACAAGCCAGGATGGAAATACCTTTGTCTTCGATCTTGGTGACCTTCCTCCTTTTGCCGACGGACGTATCTGGTTCAGCTTTACCGTCAGCTGTCAGGCAGAGTTGGGGCAGATTCACTGCATTGAAGCAGCCATCACACCAGACGATGTGTGCAATAGCCCTGATGACTGGAACGGCGCGATGGTGAACGTAAGTTCGCCCGATTGTGACGGGGATAACCTGAACTTCACTATTAGTAATGTAGGTGAAAACGAAATGAGTGTCCCCCTCTCCTACGTAGTGGTGGAAGACGGAATCATGATGTCCAACGTCCCCGTTGTTGTGGAGGCGCTGGATGCCGGACAAACCTTCACGGTTGCCCTGCCCGCTGATGGAAAAACCTACCAGGTGATTACCAACCAGGAGCCAAATGCGCCGGCCTCCGGTACGCCAACGGCCATGGCGGAGGGCTGTGTAGTGCCGGCCGACGGCAATTTCACTACCGGTTTAGGTAATATGCTTGCTTTGGGTAACGGTGTGCCGGCCCAGGCGATCGTTTGTCGCGAAAACGTAGGTGCTTATGACCCTAACGACAAGCTGGGCTATCCGCTGGGCCATGGTGCTGAAGACAATATCCCGCTGGGTACCCGTTTGGATTACACCATCCGTTTCCAAAATACCGGTACGGATACAGCCTTTAATATTGTCGTTAAGGATACGATCAGCATGGCGCTCGACCTGGCCACTTTCAAAGGAGGTAGCTTCAGCCACCCGTACACAATTGATATCGACACCCACCGGGTGATCACCTTTACCTTCGCCAACATCATGTTGCCCGATAGTAATGTTAACCTGGCGGCTAGCCAGGGAGCCATCAGTTTCAGCATCGAACATGCCGCTGATTTATCTCGAGGTGATGATATCTTCAACGCTGCGGCCATCTACTTCGACTTCAATGAGCCAATCATCACGAATAACAGCCATCACCGCATCGAGAAGCAGGGTCTGCCTACCGGTGTGCGGAGTTTGCGGGCGCAGGAAGTGAGCCTTGGGGTGTACCCGAACCCGGGGAACGGGTTGCTGAACATCAGCGTCCCTAACCGGGACATCAAACTAACTGACCTGTTGACGATCACGGACCTTTACGGTCGCCAACTCGCAACGACGGCCTATGGCCAATTGGGCGGCACTTGGGATGTCCGCCACCTTAAACCAGGATTCTACCTTCTGGTCGTAACGGATGAAAACGGCCTCGCCCGCGGACGAACTGGTTTCGTAATTAGTCAATAGTTTGTAGTCCATAGTTAGAGGTACTATGAACTACAAAGGCGCACGAGCGTAGCGAGCATCCTAGCGCTGCAGCCTACAAGACCACAAGACTACAAGACTAATAAAGAGGCGCTGCCGCAGGATGCAATGTGTTGAGTTTAATAGCAGTATTGAGGTAACCATTCCTCCTGACCTGCTAAATTACCTGAGTCTAATTCCCACCCGATCAACAGAAGTTGATCGGGTGTTTTCAACAAATTGATTATTGGGCGACTATTTTATGCTATATTTTAAAAGGATATTTATTATTTTTTGTATAAAGTAGTTTCAACAAATTTAAAAAAGTGTCTTTGTCTACTTGTGTTTGTTGCCGGATTATTGTAATGTGGGAGAGTCTGTCTTCCGCTGAATGCTTTGCCCAATAATCTCTTTCCCATGCGACACTATCTACTTTACCTACTGTTATTTCTATCCTTCGCACTTTCGGCTCAATGCCTCGTTGAAGCGGAGCTTCTTTCCACCTCCTGTATTGTAGATATTGAGCGGTACACCGCCGAATTCGAAGTTCGGGGGGTAAATCCAGGAACTGCGGGAGGCTTTGAAGTAACTGACATTGAAGGCAATGTCCTCGGAAGTGGAACTTACCCGGGGATTTTCACCTCAGGTTCTTTCCTTATTGGCCAGGACATTTTGCTGCTTTTTGCAGACACCTCCACTACCGGCTGCCACGATACCATTCAGCTTGTTTCGCCTGATTGTCCAAATGTTGATTGCGAGATCATAGTTTTCTCAGAAAACACTTTTTGCGACGACATTCAGGAGGTTTACTACCTGGAGACTTTTGTAGATAACCTAAATAATAATAACAATTCCGGCTGGGTTGCTACTGACGAGCAAGGACAGATTTTGGGAGAAGGCGTTTACGGAACTACTTTCACCTTTGGCCCCTTTGATGGAGGGACAACTGCGAGGATATTCTTTGAGGACATTGATAATATTGCCTGCCAGCTGTTATTTGAAACCGATGGTCCCGATTGCTCAGTGGAGGAATGTATCCTTACTGCACAGGTGGTCGCTACTCAATGTGATCCTACCCAGAATGTCTTTTTTATGGACATCATTATAAACGGCATGAATCTGGAGTCATGGGTCGCTACGAATCAGTTTGGGCAGTTCGTGACTCAGGGAAATTATGATGAGACCACTACGTTTGGCCCTTTTCCTGCGAATACGAACGTAAGGCTCATATTTACGGATGCCAACGAGCCCGACTGTAGCTTTTTGTTTGAAGCTCAGGCTCCTCAATGTGAATTAAACCCATGTGGAATCGAGGTCGAGTTCCTGGAAAACGAATGCACGCTCGACGGTTCGGGCGTATTCTTCCGCTTTACCGTCAATAGTACTGAAGATGGAACCTGGGAGGCACTACAGATTAATATGACCGGACAGAGTAATACCGGACAAATATTTCGGGCCGGGCCGTTTGGCCCTGACTTTGGTGGCCGGGTTAATTTTAGCTTGTCCGATGTCCCTGAATGTTCCATCACCCGTGACCTGCCCGCCGCTACCTGCCCGGAATTTCCGTGCTTCGGCTTTAGGGTGGATGCTGGACCAGCCCTCCCCACTTTCTGCGAAAGCGGTGATGTTTGGGAATTCATACCGGTAAACGGGACCTATCCCATGTCTATCGAAATATTTACTGTCCCATCTGGCTTCAGGGTTGTTCTCGACTCTTTATTCGCACCGGGTATCTACGGTGACTTCCTCGACCAGGGGGATTACCGCGTTGTTCTTACCGATGTTAATGGTTGCATTGCCGAGCAAGATTTTTTTGTAGAGGCCAATTTCTGTTCCTCCCTGCAGGGACGGAGTTGGTTGGATACTAACAGAAACGGTATTCAGGACGTCAGCGAAACAGTGGGCGTATCCGCTGAGGTATTGTTATTGAATGAGGCCGGAGATATTGAACAGGTAGCCGTAGCCAGCCAGAATGGATTCTTCTTCTTCTCTAACCTCCTCGAAGGTTCTTATATGTTGCAATTTTCTCCCATTGGACAGGAGGTGGATGCGACCACGCCATTCGTCGGTGACGATGAATGCAGAGACAGCAACATTGATCAGAATAGTTGGACTACTCTGCCTTTTCAAGTTAACGGCGGTGACCAGCTTAGCTGTATCGACGCTGGTTGGATCGAATCCAACTGTGATTCGCTCTTCATTAGCCTGGACCTTGAACATGAAACGACTTCTTGTGGAGACATTCCCAACATCATCGTTAATTTCTTTTCTGCGGATTACCCGGTAGAAGTAACCCTCTTCGGTAACGGGAATGAAATTGAATCACGAACCCTTGAGGCTGAAGAACAAGTTGTTTTCACGGCCACCGAAACAGGTTTCTTCGCAGTGCTTATTACCAATTCACTAGGCTGTGCAGTGGAACAAGGTATAGACGTTGAAGAAATTCAGGGCCTCAACGTTGTCATCGAACAAACTGGTTCCATTTGTACTGACGATGATCCCGCTACGCTGACGGCCATTGTCCCCAACGTCGATCCTGTGAACCTGTTCTACGAGTGGAGTACTGGTGAAACCACCAGCAGCATTACCGATTTGGTGGTTTTCAATACCTATGCGGTTACCGTCACAGATCAGACTACCGGTTGTTTCGGCTCGGAGATCTATGTCGCCAATGGCAATCAGAACGATAGTCTCTTCATCATCGAAGAACCTTTTGTAATCGGTTGTGATATGGATTCCGTCTATGTTAGTATAGATTCCATACAAGATGGTTATACTTATCGTTGGTTCGGCCCACTCAATCAAATATTCGACGGCCCCGGGTTCTGGGCGGTTATGCCCGGCTTTTATTACCTGGAAGCCTTCGGTGAAAACGGTTGTTCTTTTTCCGGGCAGGCGGAAGTGGTCGGTGGTTCACTGGAGGATATCAACCCAATTCTGTTGGTATTTCCTAATGATTCGATCTGTGCAGAACATAACTGTATCCGGCTTATTTGGGAAGGTCCGTTCTTTGGTACTATCCCCGGTGGCGTAGACGTACTTTGGGAAACCCCTAACCCGGTAACGGACTCCATCGCAAACGCTAACCCATTCGGTACACTTTGTACCTTCTATCCCGGCTTGCACCGGGTGACGATCACTACGGAATGCGACACCATCGTTCGTTCAGTCGTCCTTGATGATCCCAGAGGCTGTAGCTCCATCAGTGGCCAGCTGTGGGTAGACCAGGCGGCGGATTGTGACCTCGACCCCGAAGATACCCCCGTCCCGAACTACGTCCTGATGCTTACTAATGAGGACACCGGCGAGATGTATTATGTGATGACCGACGCTAACGGCTTCTGGCAGTTGGAAGTTCCGGAAGGATCGTATACCGTGGTGCCCTCCCTTGCTCCCGGAAGCCCTTTTGGCACCTGCGACCCCGCCGCATCGGTCACGCTGGGCAACCTTCCCGTTACTGGCGTGAACGTCTTTATGCCGGCCATCGCTTCGTGTCCGCAATTAACGACAACGGTAGCCATGCCTTTCCTCCGGCGCTGTTTCAATAACACCGCATGGGTGGAGTATGAAAACCGTGGAACCGCTACGGCCATTAATGGTCAGGTTACCGTTACCCTCGATGATTTCTTCGAGGACGTCACCGCTGTGCCAGCTCCGGTTAGTCAGGATGGCCAGACCTACACGTTTAACGTTGGCGACATTGCTCCCTTCCAACAAGGCCTCATCTTTTTCCATTTCCGGGTAAGTTGTGATGCGGAGATCGGGCAAAACCACTGTGTGGAAGCTTCCATCACGCCGGATGCCCCCTGTGACCCTGATCCGTTGTGGGATGGTGCCCTGGTGAACGTAGATGCTGTTGGCTGTAACGGTGACAGCGTATTGTTTAGGATCACCAATATTGGCGTCGAGCAAATGTCCGTCCCGCTCAGTTACGTCATCGTGGAAGACGGAATCATGCTCTTCGCAGCACCACAGGTTAACGGGCTATTGATGGTGGGCGAAGTGATGGACATCATGCTTCCCGCCAACGGCAGCACGTACCACGTGATCACTAATCAGGAGCCTAATGCACCGGCCAACCCAGAGCCAACGGCTGTTCTGGAAGGCTGTAATGGAAATGGCGGCAATGGTTTCAGTACCGGGTTTGGTAATATTCTCAACCTTGCGAATGGACCGCTGACGACCTCTACCGTCTGCCGGGAAAACCGTGGAGCTTACGATCCTAACGATAAGTATGGCTACCCACTTGGTTATGGGGCTCAAAACTTTATCCCTGAGGGAACCCGCCTGGATTACGCCATCCGCTTCCAGAATACGGGTACGGATACGGCCTTCACCGTGATCATTCGGGACACCATTCCTGAATCGCTCGACCTTGCCACCATCAAAATGGACGCTGCCAGCCACCCCTACACGGTTAGCCTGGACACCCACCGGGTACTAAGTTTTGTCTTCGAAAATATCCTGCTGCCCGATAGTTCCGTGAACCTCGCGGGTAGCCAGGGGGTAGTTAATTTCAGCATAGATCATGCTGTCGGTTTGCAGCCGGGAGATGTGATTTTGAACGAGGCTGCCATCTACTTCGACTTCAACGAGCCGATCATCACCAACCTGAGCCGGCACACGATCGACAAGGACGGCTTGCCAACCGGAACCCGAAACCAGCTTGCTCAACAGGTAGCCGTTGGTATCTTCCCCAATCCTTCAACGGGCCGGATCAACGTACGAATTCCAGATCAGCGGATCCAGGCTACGGACCTTCTTCTCATTACGGATATTTATGGGCGTCAACTGGCTAAAGCAAATTATGCTTCTGCTGCCAATGGTTGGGATGTCAGCCATTTACCCGCCGGATATTACCTCGTTGTGGTCACAGACAGGCAGGGTAGGGCAATGGGACGTGCCGGGTTTGTAGTTAGTAAGTAGTTCATAGTTCAGTAGTTCATAGCGGCCAGACTATGAACTACTGAACTATGCACTAATATGGCGCGCCCGCAGGTGCAATATGAAGTAAAAGGAGCAATGAGGCTGTGGATTTGCGATTGTTTAAGGACAGTTCGCGACGCAGTCGCTCAAACCGGCTCATTTTTGAAAAATGAACTGAACCTCCCCACCAATGGCTGCCTGGAAAGCTGCGGCCAGGTTAGCGGGTTCATTGGCCAGCAATACCCGGGGGTATCCACCGACGGTCTGCGCTTCCGGCCCGAGTAAAATCGGGCCAGCCGGTGTGAGCTGAACGGTGCCGGGAAGGACGGGTGAACTGATCAGGGACGGTAACTGAAAAGGAAGGAGTTGGCCAGTAAGCCTTATGCCCTGGCGATTACTGTCCGGACTAACCAGAAATACCTGTTTTAAAAGTATAGCCTGCTGAGCCGGCGTCAACCAAACCCATTCCGGACCGGGGGACACCGACAGGAGGTGTAGATCAGAAGGAAAATGCAGATGGACCTCAAGATCTGACTGATAGGGAACCTCTGCTTCCCAATTGACCGAAGTTGTCCACCCCGTGGTGACCGGGGACATTCCCGGGAGGCCGGTCTCTGCGCTACCCAGTATTTCCGGGAGTGGCCAGGTTCCCAGAATAGCCAGGTAGCCGCGTAGTCCCTGGACAGCCATAGAACCAGTTAGTAATCCGTCTCCGTCGAGGTAATGAACAGTATAAGATTCTAATAGGCGGCCATTAAGCCGCCAGTTCATGTCGGCGCCGGTTAGGACGAATTGCCCTTTCCCGCTTAGCAGCCAATGGCCGCCAACCAGGGTAAGTTCGAGGCAGGTAGCCTGGTCTGGCCGGCCCAGGAGTCGGTTTGCTGCGCTTTGCGCGCGTAAGTCGGCGGCCCCACCGGTGGCGATCCCCTGGGCCCGGTAGCCCGGCCGGCCGCCGTCTACTACAAATGCACCGCCGCCTGGCTTCAGGCATCGTACGGTTAACGTTCCGGCCATGGCGCAGGAGATTTAGATAATTTAAGAAAGGCTGCGGCTGAAACCGATCGGAATTTGACCCGGTCACCTGCCCGCAGCCTCGTCGGATCGTCCCCCGGGCGAACCACTGACCAGGGACAACGCCCGATCAAATTCCACCCGCCCGGCCCGTCTGCGGGATAAATGCCGGTCTGCCGGCCAGCTAACCCAACCGAACCCGCCGGGACGTTTGATCTGGGGCTCTCCTTCCGGTTAATCGTAAGTGCCTCGGCGGTGTCCCCCAGAAAGGCAAAGCCTGGCTGAAACCCGACTTGATACACCAGGTAGTCCGTCTTGGTATGAAGGTTGATTAGCTGTTTTTTACTCAGTTGGAGTTTTCCCACAACAAAGTCAAGGTCAGGCCCATCATACAGCACGGGAAGTTCATGGACAACCGGTTTTTTTATTTCGAGCGCTGAAAGACGAAGTTCAAAGATGAATTCCCGGAGGCGGTAGGCGCTAATTTTCGGGATAGAAAAACGCACCATCAAAGAGGCGTAAGCCGGGATGCATTCTAAGACTCCCGGGTGCTCCAGCAACTTAGCAGCATAGGCGTGGACGCTGGTACTGATGGCCGGAGCAATCCGTTGTTCCCAATTGATCAGGAGGGCGTCGGGGCCGTAAGGAAGAATGTGTCGGGGAAGACGCATGGGGATTCTGATTTTTGATGGGTTTCGGATAAAGGCCTGCCTGGCAGTTATCGTAATAGTAGAAGGCTTCAGAGATATTCGGTAAAACGGTGACCACGTTGTGGTCGAACCTTATTTGCCCCGGGTGAAAAACCGCAAAGCGGGCTTTTACCCGGGGCATGAGGAAATATACAAACGTTGCGGCGCTGCGCGCCGCCAATTGCTACCCCGTCCATTAACCCCGGATTAGGGCGTTCCGCCTCATCCGGAGGTAATGAAATTTGACTCCTGCGGAGTCTGTTAGGGTTATATAGCCAAGAATTTCTAAAGATTTTCAAACCGATACGGAATGATGCTCCTTTAGCAGGAAGTGAAATTAGGCCCAACGGAGCATTAATTGGACACCCGGCGCAAAAGAAACTATTTCCTGCAAAAAACCGCCCAGGCCCACCACCGCCAAACCAGTGGATAATGCCGGGTTTGCTTACGTTCCAGCACCCGTTGGGCAAACTGATAAGTTTCAGCTTTCAGCAGGGCGTCGGGGCGGGAGAGGTAGGTTTTGATCTCCGTTAGGAAAAAGTCTGAGTGCTCCTCAAGCCAGCGTTGCTGGGGGGTGGCGAAGCCCAGTTTCCGCTTTCGGGCATAGACCTCTTTGGGCAGTAAGGCCCGCAGACTTTCCCGAATGCCGGCTTTTCGCACGCCGTTGCGGAGTTTGAATTCGGTGGGGGCGGAGAGGAGGAAGTCAACGATCCGGAAGTCCAGGAAAGGCGGCCGGCTTTCAATGCCGCAGGCCATTGCACTGCGGTCTTCGTGGCGTAGTAGAACGGGCAGGCCAACCTGGGTCAGTAGGTTGATGGAGGTGGATAAAACATCTTTATCCTGGTTTCTAACGAAGGTTTCTTTGGCGGCGAACGCAGGTGCCAGGAACGTTTCAGGAGCAAGGTTGCCAAACCTTCGTTGTAATCTCGTGCTCAATTTATCGGGAGCCATGCGGTAGTTTTTGGCGACCTGCCAGGTCGCCTTAACACCTGGCAGCATACCCTGATGAAGCATCTCCCGGAGATAAGGCCCATAAAATTTATCGTAACCCGCACCGATCTCGTCAGCCCCTTGCCCGTTCAGGATTACCTTTTCTCCCGTTGCCTGCACGAGCTGCATGAGCCGGTAATGTATGACGACTGCTGCGGAAGCCAAAGGTTGGTCCTGGCCCAGGGCGCAGGCTTCGTAACTCTTGAGAAAATCGTCCCAGGTGGGTAGCAACGGGTGATTCGTCCCTCCGGTGTCGCGAATGACCGCAGCTACGTAGGGCGATTCATCGTAAGGCGTACCGGGGAACAGGGCCGAATAAGAGCGGTGGCCCGGCCCCATCACCGCAGCAATTGAACTGCTGTCAATTCCGCCCGATAGGGTAAGGCCAGAGCCGACGTCAGACCGGGTGCGTAGCCTGACCGCGTCCGTTAACAGGGCCTGGAATTCTTCGTGTAAGGCGGCGATCGGTCCGGGCCTGATAGCCGTGGGTAAGTGGTAGTAGGAAGTGTACGTCAACTCATCCGGCGCGCCCAGTGGGCAGACGGCGTAGTGGCCTGCCGGGAATTGACTGATTCCCGCCCAAATAGATTCCGGTCGGTGATCCTGCCAACCATGTACCAGGAAATCCCTGCCCACTTCAAGGTTAAGTGCTGTTCCCCCGACCACCGTTTTACGAAGGGTACGTGGTTCTGAGGCGAAGGCCAGTAATCCCTGGGTCTGATGGATGTAAAGTGGCTTGATGCCGATGCGGTCCCGGCTGAGGATCAGCTGTTGTTCTTTATGGTCAATGATGGCCAGGGCCCACATGCCATTGAAGCGCACGAAACAATCCGGTCCCCAGGCCAGCCATGCGGCCAGGATGACTTCGGTGTCCGTACTTGACTGGAAGGCGTAGCCTTTTGCCCGAAGTTCCTCCCTCAATTCAGGGAAGTTGTAGATGGCTCCGTTGAAGACAATGGTCAGCCGGTCTGCATAATCGAGCGGCTGGCGCCCGCTTTCGGTTACGTCGTAGATGGATAGCCGGCGGTGCGCGAGGAGCCAACCGTCAGCTGCCGTTATTCCCGTTTGGTCAGGACCACGATGGGCTTGCACCCGGTTAGCCACTTCACCCATTGGCCGGAGGTCAGCTGCTTTGGTGCCGGGTTGTATGATGCCGTAGATTCCACACATCAGCGACTGATTTTTGTGGAGGCAAGGGCTTCCCGATATACATCTTCCAATTGCTGTAGAATCTGGTGAGGGGTGTCATTGCCCACGTAGCGTTGGTGGCGTTCCTGCCGTGCGGTTAAACTGGAGGCACCAGCTTTTGCCCATTCCAGAATGGCCGTAGCCAGTGCTCTGGGGTCATTGACGGGGACGATGGTTCCGTCTTCTGGCATTAGGCCAAGGTCTGCCGGCCCACCACAGTCGGTCGTTACCACGGGCAGGCCACAGCAAAGGGCTTCAGTAAGGACGATGCCCTGCGTCTCTACTTCGGAAGAAAGGACGAACAGGTCGTGTTCCCGCATTCGCTTGACCACCTCCGATTGGCTTAATTCACCTTCCAGTGTAATCGCTTTAGCCGCTTCAGGATGTCTGGTGAGGAGTTCTTTAACGAGGTCCGGGTCTCCGTTTCCGGCAATAGTAAGCCGGAGAGATTTGTCTTTTTGTCGCGCCAGGTCGAACGCCACCATCAGCACATCAAGTCGCTTTTGCCAACTGAAATCGGACAGGTGGAGTAGTCGGAAGCCTTGTTGGTCAGGAAGTTGGTCGGGCGGAGAGAAGTGTGTACGATCTACCAGATTAGGGACGACTTCCAGCCGGGCTTTCATACCTGTTTTTCGCAGGCCGTTGGCCAGCGCCTTGCTAACGGGGAGTAATGCGAACACCTTGCGGGCGGCCCTATTGGCCAACCAGTAATCCAGCGGGCGATCCCGCCAGGTTTCTCCTTCCAGATAACGACTGGAGTGGCAGGAGACGACGAAGGGGACCCCGAGTTGCCGGGCCAAACGCATGGCAACGATGCCTCCGTCGATCAGGACATGGGCATGGATGAGTTCAGGCCTCCCCCGGTAAGCCTGCCGTACCGCCGTCCAGGCCCTGCTCCTGTTAACCAATCGTTGCACCCGCGCGCCGCCGCCCGCATAATAAGCCGTTATCAACTTACCGAAAGCCTCATTTTGAGACGCCAGCTCGATTGTCCACCCTTTCAACTCGGGGTCCGGCGTCACGTGCAAAACTGTTATCTGATGCTGCGTGGACAACAGTTCCGCAAACCGCTGCACAAAGTTGCCGTCCTGTGTATGCACACGGTTGGGGAACCAGGGAGTGATAAGGAGGATTTTGATAGTTGGCTGAATTTGGCCGAAATTAAGAAGAGTCGTAAGACAAAACTACGCTAGAAGCACCGACATTGCTACCTTTGCGGCAGCAATCCCACGAATCCAATGAAAACCTCGATCTACTTACTTATTCTCTGCTTTGCTTTTGGCTTCACCAGTTGCAAAAATGACCCTCAGGTCAGCATGTCTGAACCTACAAAGATTAGCCCCGAAGGGGAATCATACGTACCCGATGGTTATAACCTGGTTTGGAACGACGAATTTGACCAGGGCACGATGCCCGATACCAGCCGCTGGGGTTACCAGACGGGTAATCATGGCTGGACGGCTAAAGAAGTCCAGATGTACACTGAAGCTGATTCCGCCAACGTCGGAGTGGAGAATGACCTGCTACGCATTACGGCCAAGGCTGAGAAAGATAAGAGGTACCCTTTTTCCAGTACTCGGTTGGTTACGAAACATAAGGCTACTTTCGAGAAAGGTTACTTTGAGTTCCGGGCGAAATTTCCTCCCGGAGAAGGCCTTCGTTCCGCTATTTGGATGGTCGGAGATACGGTTTCTAAAATTGGATGGCCGTTGGCTGGTGAGATAGACATTGTAGAACACTACGGCAAAATCCCCACGGCCATCGGCGCTGCGGTTCAGACGCCAGCTAATTTCTGGAACGGAAAAGGCCAACTTGGGGGATCAACGCTGATTCCAACGGCCACGGAAGCGTTTCATGTTTACGGCCTGGAGTGGACCGATGAACTGATGACTTTTACCATCGACGGAAAGCCCTTCTGGAACTATGAGCCGCTGCCTGGACAAGGCATAAAAGGCTGGCCATTCGATTGGCCTTTCTATATGGTGATCAACGTTTCAGTCGGTGGCGTCCGGGGGGCTAGGTCCGAAAAATACCAGGAAGAGGACTTTCCGGCTAATTTACTGATCGATTACGTTCGGGTTTACCAGAAGTAGGTAACCCATTGTGGCAGGCGATGCGGGGAACCATTAAGGCACTTAGGCATGTCGGTTAGCTTAAAGTTCTAACCGACAGGCATTAAGATCTACACTAAGAAAAGGGCCGCTTTTCTTAAACCAGCGGCCAATTCAAATCCCTTTCCGCGACGGTGAATTCAACGTCTAGTTCTGGCCATTCAATACCGATGGTTGGATCATCGTACCGCAGGCCCGCTTCGGCCTGAGGGGCGTAGAAGTTGTCACATTTGTAAGAAAAAATGGCGGTCTCGGACATTACCAAATAACCGTGGGCGAAGCCCCGGGGGACATATAACTGCCGGTGGTTTTCACCGCTTAGCACCACGCCAAACCATTGGTGTAGGGTAGGGGAGTCCGGCCTTAAATCAACCGCTACATCGAAGACCTCGCCGGAAACTACGCGTACCAGCTTTGCTTGTTCGTATTCGCCCGTTTGGCGGTGCATCCCCCGCAGTACTCCGCGGGGGCTCATGGCCTGGTTGTCTTGTACGAAAGGACGGTCAATGCCGGCTGCCGCGAAGGTCTGCTCGTTCCATGATTCCAGGAAGTAACCCCGCTCGTCGCCAAAGACTTGGGGGGTGAATAGTTGCAGGTCGGCAATGGGGGTGGGGGAGAAGGGCAAGGAACAAGTTTCAGGTTGCAAGTTGCAGGTTGCAGGTTGCAGGTTACAGGTTGCAAGTTACAGGTTGCAGGAGGGGCAGCGCGGCAAAAGTACGAACTCTGCAACACTTGCAACCAGGAACGTGAGCGCAAGCGAACACTGCAACTTGCAATTTGATTTACCAACCCCGGTACCGGGGAGGATCCAGCTCAAGCAACCTGAGGTAAATAAGCACCTGAGCCCGATGGTGCGTCGCATGATCCTGCAGGAGATAGACGATGACGCGGCGGCTTTTGGGGCCGGCGAAGAAATTGGGGACTTCCTCTTCCCAACGTTCTGCCGGCAGGTTGCTAACGGCAGCAGCGCCGTAGTCATAAGCGGAGTTGAGCAGGGAAATCAATGCTTCCCGATCAAGGGTTTCGGCCTTAAGAAGTTCGCTGAGGGCTTTTTCGTTGAAGTCGCTTGGTTCGTAATCCAGGAACCGACGGGAAAGCCCGAACATGTTTCCGGAGATGTGCTGAATTTGCTCCTGTACACTCATTTGCCCTTCCGTTGGACGAAAAGCCAGACTGGAGTCTGGAACAATAGCCAATGCTTCGAGGGTATATGCCCGGGAGTTTTCCCATTTTTCGAGCCATTCGGCCTGGGCAGGAAAGTCGACGCTTTCCTGGGCGGAGAGTGAATGGCCGAGGGAAAACAGAAGGAGAAGTGAAAGGGTGATCTTGGTCATGCCGTAAAGGTAAGTAGTCAGGTTGTCAAGTTGTCAAATTGTCGAGGGGAGCAGTTGTCGGGCTGAACGTTTTAAACGAAAACGAGGGGCTGCGCTTGCTCCTACGGATCTGCGCTGACCCCTCGCTACGAGAGACGGACCTCCGGCCCTACATGAAAAATCATTCCAACCTAAACTTACCTTGTCGGCAGAAATACTAACTTGCCCCAATAGACCAATAGTTCAACCAGCCCAATGCCCAACGAACTAAAATCCCTTTTCCGCCCCGTAGACAACGGCACCCTAGTTTTCCTGAGGATTGCGCTGGGGTTACTGGGCGGTGGCGACATTCTGGGCAACGGCATCTATTTCCATTGGTACCTCGATGATTTCAGCGGTTATACCTTCCGTTTTTATGGTTTCGAGTGGGTTCACCCGCTGCCGGAACCTTTCTTTTCGCTGTTTTTCATTGGCGGCTTCCTGCTGGGGATTGCCGTGGCGTTGGGTTGGCGATTCCGGATCACCGCCCCCTTGTTTGCCCTGGCTTTTAGCTACCTGTTTCTGCTGGAGAAAGCCCATTACCTGAACCACGCTTATTTATTTACCTGGCTTGTTTGGTTGCTGGCCCTGACGCCGGCATGGCGGGAGTTCTCGCTGGATGTCCGCCGAAAACCAGCGGAATGGTCGCCAACGGCCCCGGCCTGGTGCGTGTATTTGTTCCCCGCACTGATGGGCATCGTGTATTTTTTCGGAGGGATTGCCAAGATGAACCACGACTGGCTGATGGAAGCCATGCCCCTGCATATGTGGCTGAAGGGAAGGGCGCAAATGCCCATCCTGGGCCCAATCTGGGCGCTAAAAAGTACGGCTTACATCATGGCTTGGGGAGGCATGCTGCTTGATTTTACGGCAGTGTTCTTGCTGTTGCATAAACGGTTGCGGTGGGTGGCCCTGGCCTTGTTGATCGGCTTTCATGCCACCAACCACCTGATCTTCAACATCGGCATTTTTCCCTACCTCTCTATGGTCCTTACAAGTATGTTTTTTGCCCCGGATTGGCCGAAGCGATTCGTCAAATGGATCGGGAGGAAGTGGGCGCGTACGCCGGTGCAGGGTTGGCTTGATGGATGGCAGGCCCGGGTCAGTGGCGGTCTGTCGAATGGCGAGCTAAAGACAACTATCCGGGGACAAGGCTGGCAGTTTAAGCCAGCGAATGTGCGTCCCATCCTTTTCGGCTTAGTGCTGGTTGGTGGCGTTATGATCTTCCTTCCGTTGCGACACTGGTTGTTTTCGTCCGACGTCGCCTGGTCCGAAGAAGGCCACCGCTACAGCTGGCGGATGATGCTGCGCAGCAAGCAGGGCGCAGGGAACTACCGCTTGGTGGACCGCGCCACCGGCGCGGAGGAAACCGTCACCCTCATCGATAGCCTGACCCGCGTCCAGTACCGTAAAATGTCGACTCACCCCGACATGATTTTGCAGTACGCCCATAAGCTCCGCGACCAACGGGCTGCCGCCGGCCAGGACGTGGCCGTTTGCGCCCGCTTCACCGCCCGCCTCAACGGCGGCCCCCGCGTGCCGCTGATTGACCCGGAGGTGGACCTAAGTCAGGTGGCGTGGCAATGGTGGGGGGCTAAGGAATGGGTTTTGGGGGAGGGGGAGTGAATACTTTAACTTAACCCAATAAGCCCTAATCGTAAAGCAGCCAATATGACCACCCCCAAAATCAGATCCCTGTTCCCAGCCACAAAACAAGCCATCTACCTAAACAGCGCCTCCCAGGCGCCGCTGAACACCTTGGTGAACGACAGATTACAAGCGCATGTAGCCACAGAGCTAAATCCGATCGGTCGAAAAGGATTTCGCCGGGAGACGGTACGTGAATTGCTGTCAAAGTTGTTGGGTGGTTCCCCGGAAGAATACGCTTTAACCACCAGCACGGGTGTTGGCCTGGGGATGGTGGCGCAGGGCCTCAACCTTAAGGAGGGAGACAATGTGGTAATCCCCGAACGCGAGCACTGGAACAACACTTTTCCCTGGCTACAACTCGAAGCAAAAGGTATTGAGATCAGGTTCGCAAGGCTCAACGCGGACAACAGCATTGACCCCGCGACCATCGAAAAACTTGTTGATGACAATACACGGGTAGTTGCCATCGCTGCGGTAAGGTTCAACAGCGGTTTCAGACCAAATCTGGCGGCCATCGGGGAAATAGCCCACGCAAAAGGAGCACTGTTCGTAGTGGATGCGGCGCAAGCCGCCGGGATGATTCCCATCGATGTCGAAAGAGACCAGATTGACGTAATGTCGGGCTGTGGGTTCAAATGGCTGCTCGGCCTGCACGGAACGGGCTTTCTGTACGTGAGTAACAGGGTCGTGAATAGGATTGATCCGGTACTGCCTGGTATGTACGCCGCAAGTAAAGTGTACGACGAACTTTTGCTTCACAAAGACGCCAGGAAATTTGAGACCGGTACCATCGCCTACGCACTCTTTAATGCCTGGATTGCCGGACTAGAATTGCTACTTGAAATTGGCATTGAAAACATCTACGAGAAAGCGCTGGAAAACACCGACTTGCTGCTTGAAGGGCTACGTGAAAAGGGATACCGAATTGTGACGCCAACAAATAAACGAGCAGCGCGAACAGCCATTGTTCACTTTAATACAGGGGCCTATGATACCACTAAAGGGCTTTACGAAAAGCTCAAAAATGAGCGCGTTTTAGTGACTTTACAAGCGGAGAATATTCGTGTTAGCCCGAATTTTTTTAACACAAAGGAGGAAATTGGCCTATTCCTGAGTTTGGTGTAAGCGGTGACCGTTTGCTTTTCTAACCTGCCTACGGGCCACTTGTCATAGATGGTATGAAACGTGTCTTTCTCCATACACTCCGACGCTAGATGGCGATGGAGGTGGCGCTCCTAAACGAAAAAGATAACCCAGACTTTAAAGCCTACGCCCATATGCTCGGATTTATCAACAATGGTTTACTGGCAAAGGATAGTGTAGGGCTAAAACATCTGCAAGTGGCGCTTGGCCTAAAGAATTAGATGTTTTTTTGGGCGACTAAGCTTGAGACGTTTATGGTCAGTTCGCTAATCTATACAATTGGCCAGTCAATATTGACTGGCCACTCGCCCGCTTATTTTAGGGGCGCGGCCGCAGGATGCAACCAAAGGACTAAAAGCAAGAAAAGCTGCATTGGTCGTATGCGTTTATGCGACTTTTTATGTCCAAATTGTATAGACATTGAAAGATAAAGGTCATCTCATTACATGACAGAAATCATTGATTTTATCACCAAGAAGCCATTTGCTTTGGAGTGAAATAAAAGAGACCATTCATTTAAAGTGCTGTTGATTTTATTTTAGAGTTTACCATTATTGGACTAAATATATAATCATGAACGCACCGATATCTACCATCGTCAGAAAGAGTGGGGTTTACCTTGTATCCATCGTGCTGTTATTCCTAGCACACAGTTGTACTTACTTTAAAGCTAAAGTAGCCTATTCTGACTTTGAAACCAGTATTAATAATATTGGAGACACCTATCAATATTTCGTTCTGCATGACGGAGATGCAATGTATGAGCTTGCCGGATTAACGGTAGATTCAACAAGTGTTTCGGGAAATCTGATGCCGATTAAAAAACCGGTATTATATAGACCAGGTCGCACAAGTCGAATTAGGGAGAACGAACGTAGCATTCTAAATGAAGTTCACGTATACCTGAGAGCGGGAACTGAAGCTTTGCAAGTAGGTTACGCAGATATTCCCTTAACCGATGTTCTAGAAATCAGAATCATTGATAAAGATAATGGCGCTACCACAGCTTCTTATGTTTTTAGTACGGTTGCGGTTGCAGGAGCAGTGGTGATAGCAGTTGCTGCATTAGCTTTTAGTAACTCCAGTGCTCCATCTCAAATGAGCTCTTGTCCGTACGTTTATGTCAATAGCGGAGAGACTTTTGTTTTTACGGGAGAAGCTTTTGGTGGTGCCGTTGGAGCCAATTTAGTCAGAGATGATTATATGCCTTTGCCCGCTATGGCGCCAGTTGACGGTTCTTATCAATTGCGGATTACCAATGAACTGAAAGAAAAACAGTATACAGACTTGGCTGAGCTTATTTTAGTCAATCACCGGCCAGAACAAAAAGTGTTGTTGGATAAGACTGGTAACGTACAGGTCCTGGAAAATCTGCAAGAACCCGTTAAAGCTACATCTTACAGTGGCACTGACCTACTGCCATCAATGGTAGAAGCAGATAGCGAGATGTATCTTTTTAATGATGAAGATTTTTCTGAAAACGGGATTGTCCTGACCTTTAAAAAGCCAGCTCATGCACCTTCTGGGAGATTGTTGATTTCGGCAAAGAATACCCTTTGGTTTGATTATGTAATTGGCGAGTTTTTTAAAAAGTACGGAGGCTATTTTGGCGCCTTTATGAAAAAGCAAGGAAAAATATCCAGCCCGGATCAGTTGGAAACAATACGGGACAATAATTTCCCGCTGTCAATTTATGCCAAACGAAATGGGGAATGGGAATTAGTAGATTACTTGATGACCGTCGGGCCACTGGCTGCCCGGGATTTTGCCGTTCCGATTGACCTGGGAAAATACCCCGGCGAAGAAATTGAAATCAAAATAGAGACAGGCTTTATGTTTTGGGAGGTAGACCAGATCGCCATGGATTTTACAGACAATTCTGATCTAAGCATTGCTCATTTACAACCACTTAGCGCATACGGTACTGGCCAGCAGGATTGGAAAGCGGCCCTCGAAAAAACAGATGAAGACTATATGGCGCAGGAGAAGGTAGGGGAGGTGACCGAGTTAAGGTATGCCGTGCCACCTGTTCCCGCTGGCCAGGTGCAATCAGCCTTCCTGCACACTCGTGGTTATTATGAATTGATTCGGGATTTTACGGGATTCCCCAAAATTGCTGAATTAAATAAATTTAAGGATGGCGCTTACTTTTCAACGTTTTCCAGGGCTGGCTATTTTAAGGTGTTGGGCAGAGAAGGAGAGGTGGAATAACTAGAAAACGTGTCGCATTGATACCTTCGATTTAGGTGTTGTGTGTAAAAATAAAGATCATGAGCGTACAGGAATTAGCCATCAAAGAAAGCGTAACTGTTTCTCAACAACCCTCCAGGCTGGTTAGAGATAGGTTTGAAAGAACCAGACTTAAACTGCGGGTGTTTCACCAAATTTTTGGCATAATCCTCCATAAAACGGGCAAACCTCTTGCTGCTTTGCGGATGGTTTGGGAGATGATGAGGAAATTTCAAACGATTTTCGGTGAACCCATGCCCACTAAAGTGGCAAAAGTGGGCAAGCGCTATTTTTGGCACTTAGGAGTCGCGGGGTTTCCTTCCGAAGCGTCGCTTAGGGTGCATGGTAATGAGGTAAGCCGCTTTATTTCAGGGCAGCAACCTACTGGCTTACGCTCCTTGCTGTTTGCGATCACCAAAAAGTGCCCAATGAATTGTGAGCATTGCTTTGAGTGGGACAACCTCAACCAGCAGGAAGAACTCAGTACGGCCAACCTCGTTCAGATCGTCCTTAAATATCAGGAGTATGGGACTTCGCAAATAATGTTTAGTGGCGGCGAACCCATGCTTCGAGTCAATGATATTTGCGAGGTATTAAAAACAGCCCAATCAGGCACCGACTTCTGGATTATTTCTTCCGGACTTGGATTAAACCTGGAACGAGCTCATCGATTGAAGAAGGTAGGCCTGACCGGCGTAATGATAAGCCTGGATCACTTTGAAGCTAACAAGCATAACGAATTTAGAGGCTTTGAAAACGCTTATGACAGCGCCATTCAAGCGGTAATAAATGCCAATCAGGCAGGACTGGTCACCACCTTATCTCTTTGTGCTACCAAAGACTTTACTACGGCAGAAAATCTGGCTGCTTATATGAATCTGGCCAAGTCCTTAGGTGTTTCCTTTGTCCAGATACTGGAGCCCAGAGCAAGCGGTAGGTATAAGGGGAAGGAGGTGGAATTAGGGAAGGAGGAAATCCTTTTGCTTGAAAAAACGTACATAGAATATAATACTACCCCAGCATATGTTGACTTCCCCATCGTCAATTACCTGGGCTACCATCAAAGAAGAGTAGGCTGCTTTGGAGCGGGCAATCGCTTCTTTTATATTGATACTGATGGGGATGCTCATGTCTGTCCATTTTGTACGAATAAGGTGGCAAATACGTTGCAATTTTCCGCAGAGGACATGGTCAATTTAGTAGGGCAACATGCCTGTCATGCATTCGACAAAAGTGATTTTTGAAGTGTAGCCCTGCACTATTTTTGCTCACAAGCTGGAGCCAGATGTCAGAAGTAACAAGCGCCTTTAAGGTTGATACGACTGGAAATAGTAGTCGGATTGCGTGATTTGCCTGCATCGGGAATTCAAAATTTATTGCTTCGGTAATAGGGATAAAGTCACCTCAAATGGTGAAGCGATATGTGAAGTCACCTGCTCCTCAAAACCTCCCCCTTGCACCCGCGTTCCCGCCAAAATAACGCAGCGCTGAACCTGGTTCCAAAGCCGTTCGTCAACTACCTGATTTCGTAATTGAGGCTTCATGTTTTACCCAATCGCATAGGTATTTACCCCCGTTTTGTGGTGCTTTGTTCCTGATATATTGAAAATTTCGATACATTGTACACCTCATGTGTATTTGATAAATCATCCAATTTTCAATGCTACTACTCAAAGCCCCCGCCGCTAACACCGTCGCTAATTACCTCAGAATTCGTTTGATCGAATTGGGCGTACAGGACCTGTTTGGGGTAGCAGGTAACTACGCTGCGCCCTTTCTGGATACGGTGCTGGCAGACCCACAACAAAGGATCAAGTTGCTGGGCACCAGTACCGAAATGAACGCCGGCTACGCCGCCGATGCCTACGCCCGCTACCACGGCTACGGAGGTGCTTTCGTTACCTACGGCGTTGGGTCTTTCAGCATCCTCAACGCCACCGCCGGTTCGTACGTGGAAAAAGTGCCGGTGCTCGTCATCAACGGCGCGCCAACCAATAAGGAAAACAATATTGAGAAAAACGCAGGCTTACTGTTCTCACATTCAACGGGGAACCAGTTGGCAGACCTGGACATGTTCCAAAAAGTGACCGTAGCCGCCGAACGGATTACTAATGCCAACCTCGCGCCTTACCAGATCGATAAGGCCATTACCGCCATGATCGTTTACCGCCAACCCGCTTACCTGGAGGTGGCCGAAGACGTCTGGCGCGCACCTTGTCCCCCTCCCATTGGCCAATTGCAGGTGGACCCCGGCCGCACCACTTCGGTCTCCGAAGTGAAGCAGGCGGTAGCTGCGGCCGTGCAGGTTATTGGTAAATTCCCGAGGGTAGTGACCTGGGCGGGAATCGAACTGCGGCAGCAAAAGCTGACCGGTTCCTTTGAAGAACTCCTTCAACTACTTAACGATCGGGTGCCCGAAGGAGATCAGCCAATTAAATTCATCACCTCCTTCTTCAGTAAATCGGTCCTCGATGAACGTCATCCGCTGTTCGATAGCTGCCGGGTGATCGGAAAAAATATGGGAGCGGATGGCGTAGAGGATTACTGTCTGCTGGGAATTGGTGGCTGGACGGTCGATGCCAATGTTGCCAGTACCAACATCAGGGACGAACGTCTGATCGTTGCCTGCAACGACGGCGTCCTGGTCGGTGCCGAGTTCTTCCCAATGGTGGCGTTGTCCGACTTCATTGCGGAACTAAAAACGGCACTGGCTGAGGCAGAGGAACAGCTACCACTTTCCGGCAAGACGCTAGTTGATTTGCCTGCCCCTATCCTGGGGAATGACCTGACTTTTGACACTTTCTTTCACCAATTGCAAAACAACTGGAACCCTAACGATATCCTGCTGTCCGGAGTAGGTTTTACCCTCAGTATAGCCTCTTACTTACGGGGCGTGGCACAGAATGGGTACTTAACGGACGGCGTCTGGTTATCCATCGGCTACCCGGTGGGCGCTGCCACGGGCGTTGCCCAGGCATGTAAACGTATTGCGGAGGATAAACGAGTCTTCGTAGTTATTGGTGACGGTGCCTTCCAGGAAGTCTGCCAGGCAGTGTCCGACCAAAACTTCCACGGCCAGAACAACGTGATCTTCGTGTTGTCGAATACCATCTACGGTATCGAACAATTCCTGGTTAACCCTAATCCTTTTCGGGATCCACCAGTGGATTACCCAGAAAAGGACGATCTTCTCAACTCGGTGTACAGCTATAATGATCTTCACCAGTGGGATTTTGTGAAACTGGGCGAGTCTTTCGGGAGTATCGGCCGGCGGGTGGAAACCTTAGCTCAACTAGCCGACGTACTCTGTGAAATTGAAGATAACCCCATCAGGAATTTCCTGGTAGAAATAGTCGTACCCAAAACTGACATTCCTGCTGATCTGCTGGCAGCAGCCAAATATGTCGGTGAAGATGAAACCGCCAACAAAAACTGGCCGCCGGCCGCAAAATTTTAAGCGTTGCAGGGTTACTTCGTTCCCGTTGCAGGGGTTGCAGTTGTTGTAGCCCTGCATCCCCTCCAACCTGCAACCTGCAACTTGCAACCTGCAACCTGCAACCTGCAACCTGTAACCTCCAACCTGCAACCTGTAACCTCCAACCTCCAACCTCTTAAACTCAACCCATAAATGCAACACTTCAAAGACCTCCATACTAAAGCAGAATACGACATAGCCATTATCGGCGCCGGTATCGCCGGGCTCTACACCGCTTACCGCCTGCTTGAGCACAAGCCCAAGTTGAAGATCGCCATCTTTGAACGCCTCAACCGCACGGGGGGACGTTTAAATTCGGACATCATCAAGCTCACCAACAATGGAAAACTGGTGAAGGGTAAGAAAAAGCAAGACGTCAATACCATCAAGGAGGAGCAGGGAGGTATGCGCTTCAACGACAGCATGGAAGAGCTGATGAACCTGATTCGTAAACTGGATCTGGAAGACCAAATCGTCCCCTTCCCCATGAAGAGTGAAGTGGTACTTAAAGAAGGAGAAGCCCCCGTCAATACCAACCGTTTCTTCTTTCGTGGGCATGGCTTCTCAGTGGCGGATGCTGCTGCGAGCAATGATGACATCTGGGGAACCTTATACGATATTGAAGACGTAGAAACAGGCCTGGACCCTAACCAAATTATTTCGAATGCCTTCAACCGCATCCTGAAAGCCAATAACTGGGAAATGGGGGAGGAGTTGACTGCCGACGAATGGACGGCAATTCGTGAAGAAGTAGAGTGGAAGGGAAAGACCCTCAATAAGTGGCACATCTGGGGCTTATTACGGGATATGGGCTACTCGGAGGAATGCATCCGTATGCTGGCAGATACTACCGGCTTTCCGGACACTTTCAAGGCCTTCACCAATGCCGGCGGGGCCTTCCAGCTGTTGGCGGACTTCCCCAAAAACCCGGTCTACAATACTTTTATTGATGGGTTCAGCACACTGCCTGATGCCATTGTTGCAAGCTTCACAGATCAGGTGTCAATCTTCCTGAGTACTAACCTGAACAGTCTGCACGAAGACGCACATGGCTACGAACTGCGCCTGGCTGAAGCAGAATTTGGTCACAATGCTACCCCTTTCAGCAAAAAAACCAAGTCGGTATGTGCTAAGCAGGTCATCCTGGCTACAGCCGTGAAGGGCATCCAGGATATCTTCTATAAATCACCGGCGCTGTACCGGCATAAGCAGGCACCGAGACTTTGGAAGGCCATTAATGAGGTAGAAGGTGCGGAGCTGATGAAGATCAACCTCTACTTTAAAGAAGCCTGGTGGCTGAATGGCATGACGGGCCGCCCGGAAATTCAATTTGGCGGCAACTTTACGACGCTGCCCCTGAACGCCATTTACCCTTTCTACGCAATTGAAAGTCTGGACGTCAAGGGGGACGACGTCACGCTTAGGCCTGATCATTACGACCGCCCCGCTGCGCTAACCTTATACACAGATTTCAGTAAGAGCCAGTTTTGGGAAGGGCTGCAGAACATCACCCCAATGTTTACCTCTGATTTACAAAAGCATTTCTCCAAGGCTAAAGTCCAGGTGATATTCCCCGCCTCCCAGGCGGTGGCTGATGAGATGATGAAGCAATTGGCCATACTGTTTGGTGCCACCAATCTGCCCGAGCCTATCCTTACCAGTTACCGTGCCTGGAACGGTAAAGATGACTTTGAGTACGCCTACCACCAGTGGAAGCTCAATGCTGAGGACAGCAAGACGCGGGACTACCTCTCTAAGCCGTATAAAGACAGGGGCATCTACCTCTGTAACGAGGCCATCTCAGACATGCAGGCATGGGTGAATGGCTCCCTCCGGTCGGCGGATTTAGCCTTGGCTCACTTCAAGATTAAGCCTTTGCCTGGTGAAGAGAAGGTTACTGCTCGTGGATTAGAGGCTGCTCCGGTGGAGCAGCGGCGGAAACAGGGATTCGGTGGCGTATGGGGATAGGGACGGGAGGCCTGGGCTCATCTAATTCCTATTCTTTGATAGTTGATGAAGAGGCGCGGCCGCAGGCGCAATAATTGGTTGTAAAGGCAGAGGAGGCCGGCTTTGTCTCTTTTCTAATACAACTGTTATGCGATTGTCCAGATATCTCGGCCGATGGCTGTTAAGCCCTGCTCCTTCATTCTCTTGTTCTGTACCTGCGTCCGCGCCACTTCCTATTCAAAATGTGGACAGTGTACTAAGCAGTGACTTTGGGTAATGATCGCTCCTGCTGTGAGAACGTCTTATTGTCGCAAAAATGTCGTGTCACATAGAATTGACTTGTTGAAGCTTGCAGGTTACCCGCCTAACTCGCATCTTACCAACCTTCAACCTCAAGCACCCAAAAAAGCCATTGTGAAACAACTGCTGCTTCTCTTTTTAGTCTGTTGCCTGTCGTCAAACCTGCAAGCTCAAACAACGGGCGTTCAATTTGACGGTACCTCGGGGAGTATCTCCTTCTGTCACGACAACGAACTAAACATTGTCGATGGCTTTACCATCGAAGCCTGGATTTTCAGCCCTGAGTGGCGTAGCGAGTTTTGGCAAGGCTCCATTGTCAACAAAGACCAACAAGGACCTGACCTGGGCTACGCTCTTCGTGCCGGCAAGAACGGTGTGCTTAACCTGGTCATGTCCGTGGATTTCTTCTGGTTTGAAACCAGTACGGACCCCATTATGAACACCAACCAATGGTACCACGTAGCGGCTGTTGTTGATGATGGCACTGTTCGCCTTTACATCAATGGGAATCAGCAGGCAACGCGTTCTTACACTGGTACACCATCCAATGGGCAGGCCAACCTGACGATTGGAGAATCCCCAAGTTTTCCCGGCCGGACCTGGAATGGGAACTTGGATGAGGTCCGGGTTTGGAACGTTGCGCGAACGGCTGAAGAGATTGCGGATAACCAGACGACTGAATTCACCGGAAACGAGACTGGCCTGGTACTCTACGCTCCACTTGAGGAAGGAACAGGCCTGACAACTGCCAACCTGGGCAGTATTAGTTGTAACGGTACTTTCATTGACCTGACCGAAAACGCCTGGACGGATGGGTACTCCATCCCCGCCATTGATGTTGGGGTGTCTGCCGTAACTGCTCCGGATGTCATCAGTATCTACAACCGGCCGGTAAAAACACAAGTTATCCTCAACAACTACGGAAGCGAGGTGGTCGCTGATGTTCCCGTTTCCCTGGCAGTAAATGGTGTGCCTACCTTGACGGGGACCTACACCGGCAATATTCAGCCAGGAGCATCCGTCAATTACGTCTTTGAACAACCGCTTGACCTGACGGGAAACAACACCAATCTGCTTACGGCATCGACGGCGCTCTCCACCGACCTGAATAGCTTGAACAACGGTACCAGTTACCGTTACCGTCGGCCCGCCGAGGGTGACAACGGCCCGTTGGTCAGCATCAGAAACAGAGAACAGCACAATTTTGCGGCTGCTGGCCAAACCCGGACTTCTACCGTCAATATGCCCGTGAATATGGAAGATTACGGTCAATTATTGCTCCATCTCTCGGTTGAATGTCCCGGTACCGGTTGTGATCCCTGGGACCAGACGGGCAACGTCAGTGTGGTGACGGAAAATGGGGAATTCGAAATTGCCCGATTCATCACGCCCTACCGCATTGCCTGCGGTGGTCCGGAGTGGGTTGTGGACGTAACGGATTTCAAAGACATGCTTTCCGGAAGGGTGACCATTAAGTCTTTTATCCAGGTATTCGGACAATCCGGTTGGTTATTGAATGCCAACCTGGAAATGGTCGGGGGGACAAGGCCTAAGTACCAAAGGACAACGCCGCTTTGGAATACGCAGTACCACGTTTACGGTGACTTAGGAATTGAAGATGATCTCCCCGAATTGACAAGTTCCATCGCCTCGCAGACCACTGAAAATCGCTTCCGCCTGACAATGACCGGTCACGGACAGGGAAATACCAATAACGCAGCAGAGTTCAGCAACCAAACGCACAACCTGATGCTCCAGGGGGAACTCGCGACTGTTCATAATCTATGGAAGGATGATTGCCTACAGAACGAGTGTACCGATCAGGCTGGAACCTGGGAATTTAACCGGGCTGGCTGGTGCCCGGGCCAGGCCGTACAGCCTTTCGTTTACGATTTGGGGGGAGACCGCTTCGCGGGGACGGACATAACGATGGACTATGAACTGGAGGAATACACCAACTTTTTGAATACCGGTTACAACGACATGGGCCATACCGAGCCTTTTTATCGTATCGCTGCTTACATCGTGGAAGAAAGCGAATCGCATTACAACTCCCTGATCAATTTACGGGCCGACTCGATTCAGATCTTCGTGGCCGGTGAGCCCACGGCTCCGACGGAAGACCAGCTGGTGCTTTACCTCAAAAATACGGGATCCGAAGACGTTGTCGGCGGCGATGTCGCTTTCTTCGTAAATGGGAATCTGGTAGCGGAGGAGACCTTCACGGAAATCATTGCTGCCGGTGGAACGATGGCCTATACTTTCGAGGCGCCAACGGGTATTACAGACTTTGAAGGTTCTGATGTGGTTGCCAGAGTAACGGCTGCTGGTGATGAGAATGTTAGTGATGATGCGACCAATACTACTACGACAATCTTCACGGTTGCGGTAAGCAGCGCCAGCGAAGCGGGGGTTGCTGTATATCCTAACCCAACGAACAACCGGATTAATCTTAACCTTACGCCAGCTTTCATCGACGGCCAATTGGAAGTAATCGACGTTAATGGACGGGTGCTCCAATCCCTGCGTATGGAAAGTCTGAACATGGCGATTGACCTTCAGCAAAAAGGACTGGCGTTGCTTCGTTTTCGGACGGTAGGCGGGAAGGAGTATTATCAGAAAGTAGTGGTCAACTAGAGGTCGGGATGACTTATGTTTTTTTGCACGGACATAGGTGCGAAGGAAGGCGCCAAAAGCAGGGAGGTGAACCAAAAACTCCCCCCCTCGGTTTTTAATTTATTCCCTCCACCAACACCAACGAATGAAAATTGTATTAATCATATTAGCCCTTCTCTTCATTGCCTTTGTCGTCGTACAAATATTTGCCATGAACGGACAGAGAAACATTGAAACCTATCCCTACGTAGTCGAAAAGCAATACGAGAGCTTTGAGATACGCAGCTACGAAGCAAGCCTCTTCACGGCCGTCGAGCTATCTACGGGTAAATATGATGAAGCATCAAGGAGGGGCTTCTCCATTTTGGCTGGGTATATTTTCGGTGGAAACGAAAGCAAGGAAAAGATTGCCATGACTTCCCCGGTCACCATGTCATTGGACGATACCATGACGATGATGTTCATGGTACCCAAAGGAAATAAAAAAGAAACCTTACCAAAGCCTGATCGATCTGAGATCGAATTCCGGGAAGTCCAGGCAAAAACGGTGGCAGCCATTACCTTCGGCGGTTGGGCGAATGATGAAAAGATCGCAAAGTATAAAGCACAATTGACAGCAGCCCTGACTGCTGAAGGAATTGCCTTTACCAACCGATTTTACCTGCTGGGCTATAATCCACCTTATGAGGTTTTGAATCGGAAGAATGAGATCATTGTCGAGTTAGAAGGGTAGCGTGATAACGGTCCCGCATGAAATTTGAGCCTGGGCCATCCCCAACATACATGTTGCAAAGTAGAGTGAAATTGTGGTTGAACTGGAAGGTTAGGGTATTTGGCACTCGGTGAGTGCTCACTTAGAGTCCTTATATCCGATACCGGAGTTGTTGCCACCGGAGAAGGCATCCTGAGCGGCCTGCACGGCTCCGTCGAATACTCCCGAAGATCTGAAATGGAGACTAGAATTGTTCTGCACACGATTTGAAACAGGGCGAACTCGTCACGGATTTTCATTGTAAATTTACAGCTACCGACAAGTATTGAAACTCAATTCTCAGTACTCAACTGAGACGCGAAAATAGGCTTCAAGCACCTATCAGACATTATCTTATTAACTTTTGAAGTCTACCTGGAATGGCCTTTAGAACTTTATGTTTTTTGTGGTTTGCTTTTAGCTTATCCAGTACTACTTGTGCACAGACGGGGCATACAGACACCATAATTGATCGCCAATTCGGCCTAACCTTTCAATTGTCTTACAACCGGAATTTTGTCCATAAAATCCCGGGAGACAGCTACCGGGCCAAATTGCACCGGACGGCTCCAGGAGATGGAATAAAAGTGGGGATGAACCCTAAGTTCAAATGGAATAGATTGAGTTTAGGACTTATCTTGATCTACAGCCGCCAAAATTACTTTAGAGAACAGTACACCCCTCCTGAGTTGGTGTTTAATCGACGTAGTTTATTAAGGCGATACGATGTTAACCTGTCTACTGCTGAAATTGGGCTGAGCGCTCAATTCAAACTGTTTAAGCCTGTTTTCATTTTTGGCAGGGTAGATAAGGAATATCTCTTGTCTGGAAAATACACTTCCTCATTTTATGAGTTTGGTGAATTACAAAGTATGGGTAGTTTTGGAGACTTCGATCCTATTAACGGTAACTCTGTTTGGGCTTGTACTTACGGGATTGGAAGTAGAATTTTTACAGTAAAAAACCGAGATGTAAGTATACAGCTATGGAGCCGATACAATCTCTCCCGCAGGTTTGTGGGGCCTCCTTTATTCGATAATCGGATTCGTCAATATGGGCTTTCGCTTAAATACGACCTGCTATGAGAAAGATGTTTTTAATTCTTTGGACATTTCTCTCCCTTTCTGTTGCGAGTTGCCTTCCGGAAGACGAGAGAGACTTGGGGTTTGATATTGATGTGCCAGCCGGCACATGCGGAGAACTTGACGAAGATGCCTGTAGTGCAGAATATCTCGGTGCTTTTGAGCCACTAGAATCTTCCTATGAGGCCATCCCTTACGGAAGAGCGGGGACCCAGTACACCTTTAGCAATGCGGCGGGTAGATCGGTAACTATGAAAGTCAAAGCGAACGTAGATTTTTACCGATTGCGGACTAGCCAAAGGCTAAATGCCTGTAATCTGCCAGGTATGCATATACAGAGTTGCCGGGACGTTTTTAGTCAGGAAGTCAGGCTGGACATTGATGAGTTGGGTTACAGGTTTATCGTTACCCTTTCTCCTCGTGTCTACAATCTATCAGACCAAAATGAACTGATTGTCCTGGACATGTTGGAAATAGATAGAATCGAGGATGTCCCCTTAATGAGGAATGGCCAGTTCGAGTTTGAGGTGAACCGACAGCGAGATTCGGAAATGACTACGGTCTTACTTTATCCCAGAACGAACTACGACAGCATTTCCTTTAATGGAGAAAACTACGAAGACGTCATTACCAGCGATCCGAATATTTACCTGGGAAGGCTCCCACTATTCAAGTTTTACTACAACTACAATCAAGGCATCGTAGCCTTCATAGATGCTGAAGGAGAAACCTGGAACCTAATGACTTAATTTATAGGTAGTCGTTCATTGCTAGACGCAAACCCACACCGCACCCCCGCCAGCCGCACCGGTACCCATTGATAGCCCACCCAGGCAAAATCATGTACCAGTTCTACCAAGTGTGGACATCCTGCGCAATCCTGGTAGGTTTTAGCATAAGCTCGTTGCCAGTTATCGCCGCGGGTAAACCGCTGCCGTTCCGGACAAGGGCAGCCAATTGTCCGATAATGATGGCGGTCTTTCCACTCCGAGTGTCGGACTTTCAATAACGCCGCCGCCTGCCGCCGCCGATATTCCGCCTGGTGTTGGGCCGGATGAAATAACCAGTGGCCGTGGACGTCGAGCCCATGCTCCCGACCTCCAAAGTTAATGATCCGGCGAGCCAGCTCCTTCGTATCTGCCGCCCGATGTTCCTGTACCAATTCTTTGAAAATCGCCAGCACGTCGATCTCCACTGAGCGAATACCTGACCGGATGAATACCCGTTGCTTGTAAGGATCAACGGCATGGCTGACCTTTAGCTCTACGATCAATCTCGATGCTCCGTACAAAACAACGTCGGCTACAAAACCCTTAACCCCAGCCTCTTCCGTCGTTCGCCGGTAGGCGAACCGACGAACGGGCTCAATCGCCCTTTTCACGCCCCGGGCATATACCGGAGGCAAAACGATCTTTGGATGATGATGCAACACCGCCTTCGCAAATCGATGCAGGGCTGTTTCTACTGCCCCCGCACACTCCTCCACCCGGTAATGGGCAAAGTGGTGGGCTTTGATCTTTCCCCGTTTAGCGGAAAGCCGGGCCCCGCAGGCGGGACAGACACATTTGCACTTGAGGCCGCGCTGCGCGCGGCGAATGGGAATAAGTAACCCATCTTCCCCCACACCAACGATGAGGGGCAGTCTTGCGGCAGACATAAGGCCGGCAGTTTATGGAAAAGAATTTGCGCGAGCGGGGAAGGACGATAAAGTCGGATAAAATGTTGATAATTGCGCGCCGTTAAACAAATATAGGTTTTATTTGCCTGGTTCCTAGTAAAGCTCGCTCGACAAATACCGATCCCCCCGGTCACAAATAATACAAACGATCAGTCCCTCATCGATCTCTTCTGCCAGCCGCAGCGCAGCTGCGGTAGACCCGCCAGATGACATGCCGGCAAAGACTCCAGCCTCCCGCGCCAGCGTCCGCATGGTAGCCACGGCCTCGTCCGTACTAACGTCGATTTTACGGTGTACCACGCTGTCGTCATAGATCTTGGGCACAAATTCCGGACTCCAGCGGCGGATCCCGGGAATACTGCTGCCGTCCGTTGGTTGTACACCGATAATCTGTACAGTATCTGATTGCTCCCGCAGGTAGCGCCCCGTTCCGGTTATCGTTCCGGTGGTGCCCATACTGGAAACAAAATGGGTGATCTCCCCATCAGTATCCCTCCATATTTCGGGACCGGTCGTCCGATAGTGCGCCTTCCAATTGTCAGGGTTGGCAAACTGGTTGAGCTGAATGTAGCCTTCTCCCGAGTCTTCCATCTCCTGGGCAAGTTCCCGGCTGTATTCGATGGTTTTATCTGATGGGGTCAACATCACCTTAGCACCGTAGGCCTTCATGGTGCCCACCCGCTCGGGGGTGGAGTTTTCCGGCATGATCAAGGTAATCGGAATCCGAAGTTTAGCGGCAATCATGGCCATGGCAATACCCGTATTTCCACTAGTTGCTTCCACGATGGATTTTCCACCATCCAGATCGCCGCGTTCCCAGGCGCCAAGGATCATGCTTAAGGCTGCCCGGTCTTTTACACTACCTCCAGGGTTTTGGCCTTCGAGTTTGCCGAAAATCTGCACGGCGGGGTTGTCGGATAAATCTGACAGGTCAAGCAAAGGAGTATTGCCAATTAGGGAGAACAGGTTAGACATGGTGGGTAGTAAATTTTGTAGGTAGGTTGTTGCAGTTGATCGTTGCTGCACGCTAACATCACGACGATAGGGTAGGTTCTGGACAATTAGGAAATTCAGAACTTCATCAATATCAGTCTGGTAGAATTGCCTTCTCCGCGATCCTCCTTTGCTCCTGGTTTCCGCGCGTGATCGCTGTTAGTTCTTGCGCGGAAACCAAGAGCCGGGACAGATTTGCAGAACTCCCAGTTAAAAAGCTATTGTTGGCAGGCAACCTGATTATTCAAAGGAAAAATAAGGGATAAGTCGGGGTAATTCCGATGCTTTAATCAGCCGCAGCCGCTTGAGGTCTTCAGGTCCGTTGAATCTACCGGCCTTGTCCCGGTTGTTGACGATGGAGTTGGCGAGATTTCGGTTGATGTAAGGGTGCTTTTTTAGCACCTCATAACTGACTTTATTGATGGCCATCGGTCGGTATACAGGGCTGCTTTTCAGAAAAGCAGTGATGGCGGCGAAGGTACTGTCGGGCAGCCCCCGGGTGGTGGCCACCTGGTCGACGGAGTAAAATCCACCGAGAGCGTCCCGGTACCTGACGATGCGCATGGCTCGGTAACTCCCGATACCGGGAAGAGCCTGCCAGGCAGAGGTGTCCGAGGAGTTGATGTCGAAGCTTCCGGGCGGTGGCAGTGGTGTTTTAGGACGGTAGCTATAGGTAGTTGGGCGGGCAGGAGTATTTTGCGCGGCCGCTGGTGCATTATAAGGTTGAGGAGCAATATCAATCAACGGAATGACCGCTTCGACAAGTGCGGAGTCCAATGATTTTACCCTCCGCAGGTCGGTTGCGCGGCGGAAAGTTACCGGGCGGTCCCCCCGGTACCGCAGCAACGATTTGGCCTGCCAGTTTGGAAAGCCCAGTAAGGCAAAGCTGTCGGCCGAGATGGTGTTCGGGTCAAAGCTGAAACGCTGGGGTGGGGTAGTTGGCGATGGCTCTTCCGGAGGAATCTCGGCAAATCTTATCAGGTGGTCCTTTTGCTGGTCAGACATTGTTCCCAACCTACGCAGATCTTCCGGTTTGCGAAAGGCCCGGCCGTATTTAGAGCTACTTCGGTACTTGACGAATGCGGCGGCTTGTTTCGGACTAAGCCCCAAACGCTCCAGGTCGGCTGCGCCGACGGTGTTGGGATCAAAAACAAAACCCTGCACCTGTCTCGCAGTACTGCGGGAAGACCTTCCCGTCTGCTCACGCACGTAGGCCAAAGGGATCAGACGAGTCTTATCCTCTTCGCTCAACACGTACAGTTTACCAATGTCTTCGGGAGCCCGGAAGGCATTGCTGCGCTTTCCCCGGAATTTCAACCAACCCGCCGCCTGTTTCTCGCTCAGCCCCAGGCTAACCAACTCTGCTGCAGAAACCGTATTGGGATCAAAAGCAAATGAGGCAGGCGGCGGACGGAAATTTTTCGCGTCCTCCGCCGCCCGTTCATTACGTAGCATCGCAGCTGCTTTGATGACCGGTAAGGTCGCTTCGCCCAGCAAAAAAATCCTGCCCGCCAGCCAACAGCCGGCGGTAGCCACTAAAACGAGAAAAAGAAGGGCCATCCGCTGTGCACGGGTATACGCACCAAAGCGGTATTGCATGCTATAAAGGTAATGGCCAGTTGAGGAATTGACACACCAGCCCGCCCATCAATGCCATGATAATTATCCAGTAACCCACATGAATAAGCATGTATTTCCAGCTTTTACGCTCAAATAGACCATTGATGCAGATGACCGGGGCTACGATGAACAGCGCACCAAGGACACCATGCAAAGCACCATGACCAAAGTGAAGGTGGCGAGAGTACATCCCCCATTTTTCGTCCAGTAGGTTGAGGTCCTGCCAAAGGGCACTACCGCTTTCTGCCCATTCTGGAAGCATACCAAAAAGGCCGGAAAGACCGGTCTGGTGTACAACCAGGAGCGGTAGGAAGGTGACAAATAGGAAGCTGTAGAGGTACGTCAGGCCAAAAATCTTTAGCATATTGGCGTTCTGCATCTGCTCATCGGTAACACCAGCTTCACGCTGCCATAATTTGCCGAAGAGCGGACCGTAGTAAACAGCTCCGACGGCAAGGGGAACCAGGGCGATCAGGAAGTTAACCCAGAAATTAGTAGGTACCATAGTTTAGTAAGTAGTTTGGTTAGGCTAAATCTAGGTGTTGCGCCGCGTAGTTACAAATATTTACTAATAATTTGTTTATTTGTGTTTATTTTAAAACTTTACTACCCACTACCCACTACCCACTACCCACTACCCACTACCCACTACCCACTACCCACTACCCACTACCCACTACCAATTATAAACCCCGCCCACAAAAACGATCCGCCGGGTGAATACCTCATTCGACCGCTCCAGATAGGTAGCGTCGTAAGTGTAGTTGCGAATGTTCTCTGTATCCAGCAAATTGTTGACGCTGAGGTAAAGGATGAGTTGACCTTCTCCCAGGGGAAGGATTTTGGAGGTAGACAAATCGATACGTCGGTAATTTGGGTGTCGTTCTCCGGCAAAAGGTGCGGCGAAAACGGGAGCTTGCCAGCCTTCGGTTCCCGGTAGCGGCGTTTGGCCAATTACCGGGAGGAAGTAGGTCCCCCTGCGCCAGGTTGCGGCAATGCCGATGTTCACATTGCCACCCAACTCTTTTTGCACCTGCGCCCGCGCCAAAAAAGGTAGATCGCGCCGCGAAGGAATGTCACCTGCTACCGACTTGCTTTTTACGAGAGCCAAACTCGCCCAGGCCCGCAGACTTTTATCGTCGAAAGTCACCCGACCTTCAGCCCCCGAAACCTTTAAGTCAGGGAGTTGCTCATAGCTTTCCTGCTTGATGAATACCGCCGCTTCAACTTGCCAGAAACGCCGTTCGTAAGTGTACTCCAACGCTGCCTGTTGTAGCTCCAGCCACTGCCATTCGCGGATGTCAGGGCCGGGGGCAAGGAATTGAGCGAACGTTCCGCCGCCAAGATTGAAGCGATGCCAATTGCCCGCCCGGTATTTCACGGATGCCTGTACGGTGTACTTCACTTCTCCCGCCATTGGCCGGTATAATGGCTTCAGACCAAATCCCGCCAGCCATTTGTCGCCCAGCCTTAGCTGGGTGTAGGCGTAGGCTTCCGCCAGTTGATGGTCGGTGTTTTCAGTAAAACTTCCCGATGGGTCTTCCGGCCTCAGTTCATAACCGGTGAGGGGGAACTGGCCCTTTACCCGGTCGGCATACACGTTCCACGTCCCGCCCGTCAGCAGCTTCACCCCCGGCTTACTGTACTGACCATGGGTCGCCAGGTGGCCGGTAAGCCGACGTGGAGCCGTCAGACTATTGCCAAACCTATATTCCGCATTTTCCCAATCAACCGACTGGTTCAGGGTCCAGGACCAATCTCCCCGGTCCAGTTGCCAATTCAGGATGGCCAGGTGCCGGGGTTTATGTTGCTCGAAATCGCCCGAGTAGTAAGGCGTCGTGGTTTCGAATCGGAAGCGCTCATTGAACCCCAGGTAGAACAATTGGAGGGCAGAGTTGTCGTCGAATTGGTGCACCAGCTGTACCGCTGCATCGAACCCACTGGAGGCTTTTAACTCTGGGAGCCCCTGGCGGTTTAGGCGTCTAAAAGCATCGAGATTGGAGAAATTGATGAAGGCGCGTATGCCACTTTTTTTACCCAGTGGCCGGGCATGGGAAAGTCCGCCGCCTGCCAGGTTAAGTGACAAGCCCGAAGTACGTTCGGTCGGCAGCATTTTGCTGGTGTACAGCGCCACCGCTCCCGCGCTGGTCTGAGAAAAATTAACGGGTGGCGAACTGGCGTAAATCCGGACTGCCGACAGCGGAATCTGCCCGAAAATACTAAATTGGCCAACCCCATTACTCTGGTCGAGGCGGACGGCCGATCGGATGGGTACTTCGTTAAGGTAAACACCGGTGGCCGCCGACGGGCTGCCGCGCAGAGAAACGTTAGCGGTCTCGTCTACATTTGTGGCCGCAGGAAGGGTATTAACCGCGAGTAGCGGATCGGCGTTGGCCGCAGGATTGAGGTAAATGTCCAGCTGGCTGATTTGCGTACTGGCCAGTTCGCCACTGGGAATTTTCCGTGCCCGAACGGTAACGGCATCCATCGAAGCGGCGGAAGCTGGGAGTAGCTTAAATACCAGACCCGTATCGGATGCGGTAACGTAACGGCTAAAAGCCTGGAAACCGAGAAAACTCACCAATATAGTATCTGGTTGCTCCAGCTTAAGGTCAAAGTGCCCCGCTTTATCCGTCGTTGTAACCTTCCCTAGATCGTTTTTCGGGTAAACATAAGCACCTGGTAAAGGCAGCTTATCCACCTGGCTCTGTACCGTACCATTTAGGGTGATTTGAGCACGGCCGCTGGTGCAAATCAGGGTGAATAGGAGCAGGGTTAGTAGGGTATAGCGTGTTTTGTACATGATGGTGGGATTTTGGGGGCGGGATGCGGTCTGGTGCGGATAGGGGCGAACTACTTTATGGATGATGCGGGGCAAACGGCCTGGATAGCCAACGAACACGAGGGGCTCCGCTCAATCCTGCGGATCGTCGCTCACCCCTCACTACGCAGGACGACCCTCCGGGTCTGAACTGGGGTGCGTGACCTGAATCCTAAACACTCAACCCTGCCCGCCTAATCCAACCCTGGCAGCAAAACATTTTTAACGTAGGCAAACTCAGGTTCCAGCTTCAGTGCTTGCAGGTAAGTCATCCGGGCAGCCTGGGTGTCTCCTGTTTTGGCCTGGGCCTGGCCCAGAAGGGCAAGGGTTTGGAGGTGGAACCAGTCGCAGGAGGCCTGATCGGCTGGTGCGGTGGCTGCAGCAGCTTTGAGGTGCTCCACAGCTTTTTGCGGATCTCCGCCCCAGGTGGTGGGGGTATAGAAAAGGTACGAGCCGAGGCAGTATTGGGCTTCCTGGCTGGTAGGACCAAAATTGACGCCCTTGGCGGCGTATTTGTTGGCTTTGCTGCCGTACAACATCCCCTTCATTGGAGATTGTGCAATGAGCATGCCCAGGTAAGCGCTGTATAAACCATGAGCCGCGGGGTGTTTTTTGTCGGTTTTCCAGAACTCGTCCAGGGAGGCTTCCATTAGGTCCAGATAGGTGGTCAGGTGTTCGTCGCTCTGGTGGGCCATGGCGGCTCCGGCGGCACCAAAGGCAAGACGGGCAGTCGATAACTGGTTGTCGGGGGTGTCAGGCAAAGCATGGGCGGTGGCGAGTACTTTATCCCAGTCATCGAGGTCATTATTCAGGTAGGCCTTGCGGGCTTCGGTCTGGAGGGTAGCTTGTTGGTCGCACTGGGCGCGGCCGCTGGTGCAGGCAATAAGTACAAGGAGCAAAGTGAGGTAGAGCATGGCTTGGTTGTTTACGGTGATGAAGGAATTACTTTCAAGAAGCAGGGAATTCATCCGTAGTCAAAATCATCTTGTCGGGTGCCGGGAATTCATTGATGAATGGCACTTTTACCGTTCATCAAGCAATTTTGCCGATTCGTCAAGTAAGTCATGAAATCGATAAATTGGTTCATGGTCTGGCTGGTTCGTTCCTTACCTTCGGGTGTGGCCAAATCACAAACTATAATTCCTAAGGAGCAATCCTTCCCTTACGTGCTACGTCGCGGACCGCTGGCAGACCTGGCATTCTGGTTGCTGTACGGTATGTTTTGGCACCTGGTATTTTCTCCGGAAACATTAGTGTGGCCCAACCTCATCATTTCGGGAATACTAACTTTTTGGCAGGCCACCGCCACTTACCTGCATCATTACTACCTGCTCCGCCCCAGAACCAATGGCTTGATCTCCCTGCCCTTGTATGTCCTTGGCGTAATGTTGCTGATCACCGTCTGTTCGGTTTTAAGTGGCCTTGAAATTTATGCCTTCTTTGCCGCCGTCTTGGGCGAGAAGTCCACTGGAGTCTTTGTCCAGGGGTTCTGGAATTACTGGTCTGGCGCCATCTTGGGTGGCATGACCATGGCCGTGGCCCTGACCGGCGCCATCTATCTATTCGGCCGACGGCGCGAACAGGAAAAACGGGAACGCGAACTGGAGCACGACCGGACGCAGACGGAACTGGCCTTCCTGCGCGGGCAGCTCAACCCTCATTTTCTGTTTAATGCCCTCAACAGCATCTACGTGTTGATCCCCCGGAGCCCGGATAAGGCGCAGGAAGCATTGAGCGGTTTCTCAGACTTGCTGCGCTACCAGTTGTACCGGTCGGAAGAAGCATTGGTACCCCTTGCCGAGGAACTGGACCAGCTGCAACAATTCATTGACCTTAGCCGGCTGCGCCTGGAAGAAGACTTTGTGTTCGCCCTGGAAACACCCGCCGGTTTGAAGGAACAGCAAGTCCCACCGATGTTGCTGTTACCACTGTTGGAAAACGCGGTTAAATACGGTCCCGCTCAGGGGGGCAGAATAGTCGGCACCTGTAAGGCAGATGCCGGACGACTGAAGTTTACGCTGACGAACCGGATTGGCCAGCAGGTTTTACAAACCGATCCTATGGCGAGCGGAATTGGGCTAACCAATATCCGCCGGAGGTTAGCGTTGCTTTTTCCTGGAAATCACCAGTTGGAGACTTCTAAGCAGCAGGAGCACTTTACCGTAAACCTTGAAATACCCCTCGCTTGAAAAACACCGTTCGCACACTGATCGTCGATGATGAACCCCTGGCAAGAACCGGACTGAGTGACTACGTGGGGCGGGTAGACTTCCTGACCGAGGCCGGCCAGGCCCGGGATGGTATGGAGGCCTTGTCTATGATCGAAACCCAGGACATTGACCTGCTGCTGCTTGATGTGCAAATGCCCGGCCTGAGTGGCACTGAGTTGGTTCAAAGCCTGCAGCGTCCGCCCGCAGTCATCTTTACTACGGCGCATCCCGGTTTTGCGGTGGAAGGCTTTGAACTGAACGCACTTGATTATTTGCTGAAGCCTATCTCTTTTCCCCGGTTCCTTAAGGCAGTGCTCAAGGCCCGGAACAAACTGTTGCCGGGTGCCAGCCCTGCTCCATTAACTTTCCCTGCACCTGCGGCCTCGCCTGAACATACTGTCCCTGAAGACCTCTTCATCAGAGAAGAAGGCCGTGTGGAACGCCTGCTGCTGAAGGACATCCTCTACGCAGAAAGCATGCAGAATTATTGCCGGATCCATACCGTGCACGGCAGCCATCTGCCGCTGTTGCCGCTAAAGGAACTCTTGAGCGCGCTGCCAGCCGATGACTTCTTTCAGGTTCACCGCTCTTACCTTATTAACCTGAAGGCGGTTGATGCGATTGTAGGAAATCAGGTGCGGATCGGAACGCAGTTACTACCCATTAGCCGGCCTAATCGGGAGGAGTTGGAACGGCGATTGGTGGGGGATCGGTTGCTGTAGGCGTATCCCTTTATTAAGGGTCTACAACGACACCTGTTTTCCAAAACCCGTCGGATGGTTGGCTTGGCCGTCCGACAAATCCTTTTGGCCTGGCGAAGCCGGACAAAAGTTTGTCTGCCAGCTAATTTTATAACACTACTACTTCCAATAATTCATTCGTCCTCCAAGAGGAAGTGAGGTAGTTTGCGCCTAAACTGTGTTTTAATGACACGAAAAGGTTTCAATATTGCCAGTATTACCCAAAAAGCCCTAAACTTGCACAAACCAACCCCCGAAAACATGTCCAATCTTACCGCAAACCTAACTGGCCACGTAGCCGTATTAACCGGCGGAGCCGGTGTCCTGGGTATGGCAATGGCCCATGCCTTGTCTCAATCAGGCGCGAAGGTGGCGCTGCTCAGCCGGACCAAATCAAAGCTGGAGACAGCGTGTAAGGAGCTAACGAAAGCTTCCGGTAACCCAACCCTGGCACTTTCCTGTGACGTTACCGACGAAGACTCTCTGCGCGAAGCATTGGCGGAATTGAAATCCACCTGGGGGCGCCCCACCATCCTGGTCAATGCCGCCGGCGGCAACCGCGCTGGTGCCACCGTAATGCCAGCGGCCGACCTCTTCGCCACTTCTGCCGCCGATTGGCGCTCCGTCATCGATCTCAACCTGATGGGCACCGTTTTACCCAGTATTATCTTCGGCCAGGCGATGACCGAAGGTGGTAGTATCATCAATATCTCCAGCATGGCCGCTGATCGGCCGCTGACCAGGGTAGGGGGCTACTCCGCCTCCAAGGCCGCCGTCGATAACTTTACCGGCTGGCTCGGCGCCGAACTCGCCCAACGTTACGACGGCAAACTACGCGTCAACGCCATCGCCCCCGGCTTCTTCATCGCCGACCAAAACCGCGCCCTGCTCATGAACGAAGACGGTACGCCCACCGCACGTGGCAAACAGGTCCTCGATCAAACCCCGATGGGCCGCTTTGGTGAACCGGAAGAACTACAGGGGGCGTTGCTTTTCCTGGCTTCCGATGCTTCAAGCTTTGTTACCGGTACGGTGGTTCGTGTGGATGGGGGGTTCTCTAATTTTGCGGGGCTATAGGCCGGAGGCCTAAAGTAGGCGAAAACTCGCTCCGCTCGTTTTCTTAATAGACGGCCTTGGGCTTTGATAGAAGATAAATTGATAGGGTTGCCGCAAGAGTCAGCTCGCTGCGCTTGAGGAGGTAGCCTGAAACTTACTACGATTTCTTTCTGCTTAGAAAGAGCAACAATAAAGCATTTTATTATGGAGTAATAAATTCTATATTTGTTGCACAACAAACCACCTGGATATGACCCCAAAAGAAATTAGAAAAGCTATTGAGCTGGATCGTATGGACGAAGCTATTGAGGGGTTACGTATTTGGGGGGATAATTCGGGGGATAGATTATTGCAAAGTCAGACCATACAACTTGCCGGGCGCTGGAACAGTCTAAAGGGGCAAGAAATTAGCGGGATATTATCAAATGCTGAAGCAGGCATAGCACGCGCCAGGATCAGGGCCGCAATTTTATCACTTACCAAAGATGATGGAACGGATCCCGGGTATATGCCCAAGCCAATCGTTCCGCAGCCCTCGCCTCAACTGGCTCCTGTCCTCCCCCCAGTGGTGCCGCTAGCCCCCTCTGAGGTGACTCCTCCGACCCCGCCAAAACCTGACCCAGTACTGGGGCCCAGGCCTTCGCATTCAGGAGATAAAAACAACCAGGTTGCTGGTATTGTGGGGGTGGTATTCATTGCTCTTGCTGCCCTTTTAGCTGTATTGATTAATTGCCCTACCTCTTTCCAATACTGGATATTCATGACCATTCTTGCGCTGGGCGCTGGAATGGTGGCTTATTTGATTTCGGGAGCCATTAAGGTTATCAAAATTAAAGGTGCGGAAGGGGTAGGTGGATTTGCTGTTTTTATTCTTGTCCTTTTCCTCCAGCCATTACAGCTCATAAGCACCGATGATGGATGTAATGCCACGGAGCCTTTTACCATGACGCTTGCGCTGCAGGCGGATAAGCCGAACCCTGCTTATCCGGATTATGAAGCCAGTGTTAATAATATCCAACTTTGGACCGGTAACGAATATCGTACCGGGGACGTAAACTCAAACCTGGTGGTAGACTTTAAAAATATGCCGCCACCGATTTTGAATAAGCACACCCAGCTGCGGTTGCTTAAACCGGAAACTTCTCCCTGGAAACTGGCGATGGACAGTGTTTTGGTGAAGCCTAGCGGACAGCAAATTAGATTGGTGCCTAGCGGGATGCTCGGAAAGCTTGAGGGAAGGGTAAGAGATAAGGAATCAAAACCGCTTGCCGGAGCCATTATTCGGTATAATTCACTGTCAGACACCGCTGATGTCAGCGGACGATTCCAGCTAGAGATCCCACTGAAGCTTCAGCGGGAATCGTATCCCGTCGAAGTGACGGCCACTGGGTTTAAGGTGCAGCGGTTGGATGCCTACAGTCATTCGGAAGTTGAGGTGGTAATGGAGAAGTAAACTTAATGCTATGCGACTGTGCTTAATACTTTGTTTGTTTTTCTCTCAAGTGCAAGCACAGACACTGCGGGGGATGGTGGTTGATCGATCAGATGACTCGGCGGTGCTACCAGACGTGAAACTCACGCCTCTTACGGGTGGAGACAACTATAAAATCACGAACTCAAAGGGAGAGTTTTCCTTTTTCTTTCCCGGAGTAAAAGCTGGTGAGCTCATCGAATTAATGGTGGAGATCGAAGGGTATGTTCTGCTTGGGCCATATGAAAAGCTGTGCCGGGTGAATATGCCTAATGCTGATGACGCCGAACTGGTAAAAATAGCAGCGGTAAGAGAAGAGGTTTATCGTAACCTTGAAGCGGACTACGTCGGGGCCATCGAAAAACAATTGAAAAGGGCGGAGGACAAACGTTCAAGACTAATTGCCCGACTTTCAGAAGCCACCTTGGCGGAAGACGAACGGCGGAACCTTTCCGCAACCATTTCCCAACAGAGCGATGAGATTACCAAGCTGCGTAACAGTAAGGAGGAGCTGGCGAAACGGTTGGCCCAGATTGACCTTGAGGCTGCCTCCGAATTTGCCCGGGCAGCCTTACGTAAATTTCAGGAGGAGGGGGATGTGAACACAGCATTAGAGCTTATGTCTGCAGAAAAGACGGATGCGTTTTGGGAGAATATGCTTAGGCAGGAGGAAAAGATTAAGCAGGCGCGGGAGCAGGGGGTGGAGAATTATATGATTCGGGCGCGGTTGTTGGAAACTGATTTGAATTTTGGCGAGGCGAAGAAGAGTTATTTAGCTGCGTTGGAGCGGGATAGTACCGATTTTCCTAATTGGTTTGAGGCTGCTTACTTCTTAGCAAAACAGCGCGATTTTACAAAAGCTATTACATTGAATAAATATGCTTTAAGATTATCAGCAACGTTTCATGAACGATCTAATATTTTTAATAACCTAGGTAATTTGTATTTTGAAAATCAACAGATGAATGAGGCGGAAGCTGCATATGATGAAGCGGTTGATATACGCCGTGAGTTGGTTAAATTAAATCGAAAAGTGTACTTGTCTGATTTATCCGCTTCTTTAAACAACCTTGGTCTTTTGTACTATGCAACTCAACGAAGTAAGGAGGCGGAAACTGCATATGATGAAGCGGTTATTTTTCGTCGTGAGTTGGTGAAATCAAATCGAATAGTATACTTACCTGATTTATCAACTTCGTTGAATAACCTTGGTCTTTTAAACCAAAAAAATCATCGAATGAAGGAAGCGGAAGCTGCGTATGGTGAAGCTGTTGTTCTATACCGAGAGTTGGTAAAGACAAATCGATTCGGCTATTTGCCTAATTTAGCGAGTTCTTTAAGTAATCTTGGCAATTTTTACAGTGAGAGACAACGAATGAAGGAGGCGGAAGCTGTGCATAATGAGGCTATTGCGATTTTTCGGGAGCTAGTAAAAACAAACCGATTACCATATTTACCCGATTTAGCAAAGTCTTTAAATAACCTTGGTCTTTTGTACTTTGCTACTCAACGGAGTAAGGAGGCGGAAGCTGTGTATGATGAAGCTGTTGCAATTTTCCAAGAGTTAGTAAAAATAAATCAGCTATATAACCTTCCTGATTTAGCGAAGTCTTTAATTAATTGTGGTAATTTATATAGGCATAGTCAACGAATAGAAGAGGCAGAAATTTCGTATAACGAAGCGATTACTATTCTCAAGGAGTTGGCTAATACGAACCGATTGGCGCACTTACCTGACTTAGGAAATTCCCTATATAATCTTGGGAATTTATATTATGAGAGCCAGCGGATGAATGAAGCGGAGGCTACCTACGAAAAGGCTGTTGCGATTTTCCGAGAGTTAAGATGGCAGAATCGGTTGGCGTACTTGCCTAATTTGGCGAGTTCATTATATAATCTTGGTTTTGTATATATATCTAGTCAGCGGATGAAAGAGGCAGAATCTGCGTACGTTGAAGTTATGGAGATGTACCGAGAATTAATAAAGACCGATCAAATTAGATACCTAGCTAACTTAGCAAGCACTTTAAACAAATTGGGCCTTATTAGTGAACGTACTGGCTATTTTTTTAAGGCAATGAAGTATTACGATGAAAGTTTAAACCTCTATTTAGAAGAGGAGGACAAAAAGTCTTTAGGATCAAAAGATGGCACTAGACTTGTATTGGGAAATTTAATGGTAACGAAAAACTTGCTTATAGACAGGAACGATTACGAAGGAATTTATGAGGCAGGCAGGATAATCAGCAATGGCTGGGACAAAATACAAACATTTGATAAAAAATACCTTCCTAGCGCCGCTCAAGCAAAAGGAGAACTAGCCAGGTACACCCTATTCGCCCAAAAGCACCCCGAGGCACTTATCGCCGCAAAAGAAGCTTTAGTGCTAGACCCCACCCAAACCTGGATCAACACCAACCTCGCCCTGGCTCACCTACTCAATCACAACCGGAAAGAAGCTAAAGCCATCTACCTGGAATTCAAAGACCAGCCCTATCCCCAAGACGAGTCCAAAACATTCCGCGACATATTCCTCGCCGATTTGGCGGAGCTTGCGGCTGTGGGTATATTTCCGGAAGACTATGAGGAGATAGGAAGGTGGTTAGAATAGGGAGGCAAAAAACGAGCAATGAAGCTCAATTACATATCCCCCTCACTTACCAACCTAATGCTTCCTGCCATTTTTCGCCTCCTTCACGGAGTTCTATAAGCATAGCGAGGCGCCGCATGAAAAGATCTTTAGCTGATATTTTCTCATCCCCAACCTTGATTGAACGGTTTTTAACGCGTTCAAATATTTTTCTAGCCTTGTTGTTCTTGTCCTGTGTCAAGAGAATAAAACATTCATTAATGGCATTTCCTGGGTTGTCCTTAAGGTAGACATTCGACTGGGCTAAAAATTTAGAGATAATTGGCTGGTTGTCGTTGAGGATAGCTGAAAAGCAAAGGGTATTTATTGCTTCTGAGGCTTCGGCATCAGTGTACCTTCCGGGGATCGATTCGTGGAAAAACACCACAAATAATGCATTAGTCATCGCTATGGGGAGAAAAGCATCGTGGTTTTCTTGGTTGCGAAGTCTGTAAATTGCGTCTTTGCTAATATCCGCCAATTTAAATAGTTGCGGAAGAAGAAATATATTGATAGATTCGACCTCTTTTTCAAAATTTTTTAAAAGTATTTCCATCGCTGCGCGGAATACATAGCCAAGTGCTTCGTTATTTTCCAAAACTACGTACGATTCAGCCATGGCGACAATTAATTTAACCACCTCGTCTACACTTGTATCAAAATTATCTTTTTCTACGTTGAGATGATGGCCACCGGAAAGTCGAAAAAGAGCCAATGCTTCTTCATGTTTACCTTCATTTCGCATGTTTATTCCTGCTTCATAAAAGGTTCTGCTATAATCCTCATGGTTGACTTTATTGAATTTATTTTCAAGCTCTACCAGAATAGCGAGACTAGCTTCAAAATATTCGTTGGACTTAGTGAAATTATCTAAAACAGACTCTACCCGCCCTAAATTCATATATGTGTGTGCAAGATTCGCTAAAAATCTTGGTGGGTTTGTTTTAGCTAGGACTGTGTCTATGCGTAATGCTTTTAGAAAAGAATTTTTCGCTTTGTTCTGGTTGTCAGCTAATAATTGAAAACTCCCCTCGTCATTTAAATAAGATCTGTATAATAATTGTAGCTCAATAGAGTCCTCTTGGATAAGTTTTTTCGGGAAGTAATCTCTTATCGAATCTAATATTCCTTCCGAATTGCCATATTTTTCATAAACACCTCTACAGTTGAATTCCACAGAATCTACGGAGTTTGAGAATGAGTTGTCTTGGTCATATGGAACAATTTCCTTGGCGTAAGCGAAAATCTTATTATTCATTTCTAGCAGATGAAATGCGGACTTTAAATATTGAAGAACTTCTCGCGGATGATCGTCTTTTAAATCAATTGGCTCAGCGAAAAAATCATAATCCTCAACGAGCGTGAAAGAGGCGATTATGGCGCCTGATAAGTATTTAGAGTAAGCCCTGTCCAGGGTTATTGTAGAGACTAATAGTTTCTTTAAGTCTTCTTTTCCTTCAATATCTTTGGAACTAATTAATTCTGCTCCCGCTATATATTTTAGCTCAGCTTCTTCCCATTGCTTAAGTATAGTGTAAATCTTACCGCACTGGTGGACAGCGTAACCTTCTTCTTCAGGAGTGTCAGCGACTATGGAGGCTGCATCAAAAAACTTAAGTGCCGTAGAAGCCTCATTTTGGTCCAATAAGAAATTGGCAAACTCCATCAAATTGGAATAATTTGAAGCGTCTTTCTCAACTGCTGAAGCATATGCCAGTTCCGCCTCTTCAAAGTTGAAACTAGCTACCTGAAAACGAGCCGTGATCATATAATTCTGAATGCCTTTTTCTTTGGCAAGACGTAATTTCTCTTCTTGAGCCTCTACGTTTTTCCAGTACTCATCCGCCTTCTTCAATGAAAGCAATTCGAGTGCTTTTGATAAGTCTCCACTGTTCTTAAATTCTTCCAGTGCATCGGTAGCGTAAGCGCTCGCTTTAGTTAAGTCTGACCTGGAAAGTAGTTTAGCCAAGTTCGTTTGGTTCTCTTCCAGTAACTGAATCTTTTCTTCCTGATTGACAATGATTTGCGCCAACTTAGACCGTTCCTGTTCGGTTAAGTTGTCTTCCGTAATTTGTTTGATAATCTGATCTCTCTCTTGGGTGACTTCCTTTAACTTGCTTTTGATCGCTGCTACGTACTTTGAGTTGAGATTTTCAATTGCGCTGTTTAAGGCCAACGGGATTTCAATAATGTCCCCTGCCTTTGGCATCGGTGTAGTATATATTCTACTATTGGCACCCAGAAGAGCGTATCCTTCCTTATTGACAATCAATTTGATTGGAGTACCCGGAGCAGTATTAAGTAGGTCGATCTTGAAAATCCCGTTCGAGTTGGTTCTCTGTTGATTACCACTTTGATTGATCGGGATTATTTCCACCTCAGACAGCGGAGCCGCGCCACCGGAGCAGTCTAGAACCACACCATTTAGTGTTTGGCAAATGGCTAAGGAGGTCAGGGTGTTTAGGAAAACGAATAGGAATAGTCTCACTTGTTGTCGCGTTTGTGCTGGACAAGTTATGTTCCTTGTCTCCATAATCCAAATCAGTTGAAGCGTAAATGGCAGCTCGCTCCGCTCGTGCAGATTAAAATCTGCGGAACGAACCGAACGAGCGAAGCGAGCATTTCCATGCGGTAGCCTACCCACTACCCACTACTTCCTACCAAGGCTGCGCAGCAGCCGTCAAACTACCCTTGCCAGAACAACATTTTGTTAATCGAAAACCTCGCCGTAGGTTTGCCCCTGCAATCAACTGATTTGCAAAACGTATATCCATGACTAATCGCAATTTCTACTTTTACTTTAGCTTTTACTTTTACCCCAACCGGTAAGGGACGCTAGATTATTGTAGTAAAAGCAATCGAAAAGTGGCCCTGATAAATCGGGGCCACTTTTCGTTTTTAAGGCTTAGTACATGGCGTTCTTTTCAACTGACCCGCCAAAACAAAAAAGAACGCTTACTCAATTTAAGATTTGTAAAATGACAGAGTCAATAACCGCTATCAAGCAACTAAAAGTAAGCATCCAGGGCTATGCTGGCGCCTTCCATGAGGCGGCTGCCCGGGCGCACTTCACGGACCGGGAGGTGGTCACCGTTCCCGCGCACACCTTCTCCGATGTGGTAGCGCAGGTGGAGTCTGGCCAAAGCGACGTTGGCCTGATGGCGATCGAGAACACCCTGGCCGGTAGCCTGATGGAGAACTACGACCTGCTTCAGGTCGCAGACCTGCGCATTACCGCTGAGGTGTACCTCCGTATCCGGCTTAATCTGATGGCCCTGCCAGGAACCAGGATTAGTGAACTGCGGGAAGTCTATTCCCACCCCGTTGCCCTGATGCAGTGCCGGGAGTTCTTTAAGGCCTGGCCACAGATCAACGTCATCAAAGCAGTGGATACGGCGCTTAGCGCTCGTGAGGTGATGGAAAAACAGGAGGCTACCCGGGGGGCTATTGCCAGCAGCGCAGCTGCTGACCTTTACGGATTGGAAATCCTCGCCCCCGGCATCGAAACAAATAAACTCAACCATACCCGCTTCCTCGTCCTGGAGCGCGGCCGGGACCATTTGGCAGACACCGGGAATAAGGTAAGCCTGAGCTTCTCCACCAACCACGAGTCCGGTAGTCTCTATAAAGTGCTTATGGTACTGGCGGCCTACCAGATCAACCTGACTAAGATCCAAAGTAAGCCCATCGTCGGACGACCGTGGCAGTATCGCTTCCACGTCGATTTTCTGTTAGAAGGTAACGTGCCACTCGATCAGGCACTCGACGCCATCCGGCCAATTTGTAGTGAATTGCGCATCCTTGGGGTGTATGATGAAGGAATAAAACCATGACAAGTTGCAGGTTTCAAGTTGCAAGTTGCAGGTTGCAAGTTGCAAGTTGCAGGTTGGGACCGCTCTAGCTCGCCCTAGGAACCTGCAACTTCCAACCTGAAACCTGCAACCTGCAACCTGCAACCTGCAACCTGAATACTAAACAATGACCATCACCGAAATACGCCCCATCATACCTACCTCTGATCGCCTCGGCGAAGTGAAGGAGTACTACTTCAGCACGAAATTGCGGGAGTTGGCGGCGCTGCGCGCAGCGGGCAAAGACATCATCAATCTGGGGATCGGAAGTCCGGATTTGCCGCCGGCACCTGCGGTCATTGATGCCCTCAACAAAGCGGCTTCCTGCAAGGACACCCATGGCTACCAGCCCTACGCCGGTATGCCCGCATTGCGCGAGGCTTTCGCCGGGTGGTACGACCGCTACTTCGGGGTGGAACTCGACGCAGAAAACGAGCTCCTGCCGCTGATTGGCTCTAAGGAGGGGATCATGCACATCAGTATGGCCTTTTTGAATCCGGGCGATGAAGTGCTGGTGCCCAACCCCGGGTATCCAACGTACCGTTCGGCCACGGAGCTGGCCGGTGGGGTGGTGCGGGGCTACCAGCTCAATGACGCTTCCGGGTGGCTGCCAAATTTGGAAGCCCTGGAAAATGAAGATCTGAGCAAGGTGAAAATAATGTGGGTGAATTACCCGCACATGCCGACCGGAACAGCCGCACCAGAAGGGTTTTACGAAGCCCTGGTGGCTTTCGCCCGGCGCAACAACATCCTGCTGTGCAACGATAATCCGTACGCTTTTATCCTTACCGACTCGCGCAAAAGTTTGCTCTCCGTGCCGGGGGCTAAGGAGGTGGCCATCGAGTTGTCTTCGCTCAGCAAGGCCCAGAATATGGCAGGTTGGCGAGTGGGCGCGGTCGCGGGTGCAAAGGAATACCTGGGGAGCATTATCCGGTTTAAGAGCAACATGGACAGCGGCATGTTCCGCCCCGTGCAGGAAGCAGCGATCAAGGCCTTGTCTTTGGGCCAGGATTGGTACGACGAACTGAACGCCGTCTACCGCCAACGCCGCGAAGTTGCCTTCCAAATCATGGATGTGCTGGGTTGTGCCTACACCAGGGATCAGGTCGGTCTTTTCGTCTGGGCCAGGTGCCCTGCCGGTACAAACGGCTATGAGGTAAGCGACGCAGCTTTATACGGCCAGGACGTATTCCTCACCCCCGGCGGCATCTTCGGTAGCGAAGGCGAACGCTACGTCCGGATCAGTCTTTGCTCAACGGAGGAACGACTGATGGATGCCCTGGAACGATTGACCCCTCCTTCCCAAAGAGGAGAGCTTTATTGAAAACGCTGCGCGTTTTTCCAGGAACAAACGTTGCCCTTAAACTCACTTTGCACCTGCGTCCGCGCCCTTATTCTCTTATTCCCTCATTCTATTATTCAATCATTCACTCTTGACAGTTACCATCATCGGCATAGGTTTAATCGGCGGCTCCCTCGGCATTACGCTCAAGGAGAACGGCTTTGCTACGCGGGTCATCGGCGTAGATGCCAGCCAGGAGAACCTGCACAAGGCCATTCGGCGGCGGCTGATCGACGAGGAAATGTCACTCGCTGAAGGAGTCGCCGTAGCGGATGTCATCGTTCTGGCCACCCCCGTGGACGCCATGCTCAAACTACTCCCCGAAATTCTAGATCGGGTAAACACCTATCAAACGATTGTTGATGTCGGCTCTACTAAAGAGCTTATGCTCAATAAAATAGATGGTCATGCTAACCGTAACCGTTTTGTCGCCTGCCATCCGATGGCCGGCACTGAATTCAGCGGACCGGAAGCCGCACTGCCCGAGCTTTTCGCTGGTAAAATGTGCGTGATCGTCGATGGGGAGCAGAGTGCCCCCGATGCGCTCGATACGGCGCGTCGTCTTTTTAAAAGCGCGGGGATGAACCTCAGCCGACTCGACCGGAAAGCCCACGACCTGCACTGTGCCTACGTCTCTCACATAAGTCATATCGCCAGCTTTGCGCTGGCGCTGACGGTGTTGGAAAAGGAAAAAGACGAACAACGCATCTTTGACCTGGCCAGCTCTGGGTTTGGCTCTACGGTCCGACTGGCAAAGAGTTCACCGGATATGTGGGTACCCATATTTCGACAGAACCGGGACCACGTCCTAGATGTACTAGATGAGCACATCGAACAGCTCTCAAAATTCCGGACGCTACTCATTAAACGCGATTTCGATGGCTTCTACGAACGCATAGAACGAGCTAACCAAATCGAAAAAATCCTCAAATAAAAAGATCCCGGAGGGATTGACCTTTATAAATTTAAAGATCCCGGAGGGATCGAATCACTTTAACCCCGGATGCAGCGAGATGCCAAGCATCAAGCGAAATCCGGGGGATAAAAACTACCAACAATGGAAATGAAAATCAATAAAGTACTCCAACCCACGCCCGGTCGTGGCCTGGTTATAGCTGGCCCCTGCAGTGCAGAAACCGAAGGCCAGGTAATGCAATGCGCTAAAGACCTCGCTAAACTCGGCCAGGTAGATCTCTTCCGCTCCGGCATCTGGAAGCCTCGTACCCGCCCTGGAAGCTTCGAAGGCGTAGGTACCGAAGGCCTGAGCTGGCTCAAGCGCGTGAAGGAAGAAACCGGACTACGGACAACCACCGAAGTAGCCAAAGCTGCCCACGTTTACGACTGCCTCAAGGCTGGTATCGACGTGCTTTGGATCGGTGCCCGCACAACGGTCAACCCCTTCAGCGTTCAGGAAGTAGCCGATGCCCTGAGTGGAGCAGACGTTCCCGTCCTGATCAAGAACCCAATCAACCCGGATATGGGACTGTGGGTCGGTGCCGTTGAGCGTATTTACAAAGCTGGTATTACCCGTATTGGTCTCATTCACCGCGGTTTCAGTTACCACGGAAAAACCCAGTACCGCAATGTTCCACGCTGGCAATTAGCCATCGAGATGAAGCGTAGGTTCCCCGAGCTTCAGATGTTTGTGGACAACAGCCACATCTGTGGTCGCCGCGACACCCTTCAGGAAGTAGCTCAGGAAGCGCTTAACCTGAATTACGATGGCGTGATGACCGAAGTACATCCTCGTCCGGACGAGGCCTGGTCCGACGCTGCCCAGCAGATCACCCCACAGGTCTTCGGCGAAATGCTACAGAACCTCCGCCTCCGTAAGCCTACCGCCAGTGAAGTGGAAATGGCCGACCTCATCGAACTCCGTCGCCAAATCGACGAAGTAGACAGCGACCTGATCGGTATGCTGGGTAAGCGGATGCAGCTGGCCGATTCTATCGGTGAGTTCAAAGCTGCCCGTAACATTGCAGTACTGCAGAGTGACCGCTGGGAGGAGATCATGGCCGAAGCTGCCAAAGCCGGCAACCAACATGGCCTCAGTGAGGAATTCATGAAATCTTACCTGCGGGCGGTACACCAGGAGTCTATCGACCACCAGGATGCTATCGTGAATAAGTAAAACTTAGATTCGCTTCGTTGCCACTAGTGGCGATAGCTTGTAGAAACATGAGTCATCCCGAATTTTGGCGATGACAAAAAATTAGGCCTTTTGTGTATTTTCGAGGAGTTCTCACACTTCAAGAAAAACTCAAAAGGCCTATGTTTTTAAAGTTACTGCAAGATAAAGCAACTACTCCAATAAAGCGAAAAGCAGGTCCATTTCTCCTTCGTCAAGTAGATCGTTACACCCGTCAGATAAGGGTAGATTTGGATGCTGCTATTGATAAGCGACTGGTGGGGACTTTTTTCAACC
>NZ_KB890423.1 GCF_000373105.1 Neolewinella persica DSM 23188
CTGGGCAAAGAACAATGACATTGAGCTCAAATACATACAGCCGGGCAAACCTTCCCAGAATGGTTTAATGGAACGACTTAACAAGACCTTACGCGTTGAATGCCTTGATCTGAACTGGTTCCAATCTCTAGTGGAACTGAACGAGCGCATACAAGAATGGTCGGTAGTTTACAATCAGGTACGGCCACACAGCAGCATTGGATACAAATCACCCGTAAATCACGAGAAATCAAAACAGAATTTCTACTTTAGAGTGGTAGCGGCCTAGGGGAAGCGTACACTACCTTCCCTTGCACCAGCGTGCGCGCCCAATATGTACTTACGTAGAAGTACGAGATGCTTGTCGTGACAACAATATTTTATGTATTTTATGGGCGCGGCCGCCGGTGCAGGGGAAAGGACAAAAAGCAGGGTGGGGAGCCTCAAACCTACCTGCTAACCCGTCCCGAACCATCCCCTTCCATCAACTGCATTACTTCTTCCAACCGAATGCGGTTAAGGTCACCAAAAACGGAATGCTTCAGTGCGGAAGCTGCTAACGCAAAGTGCAACGCTTTATCGTCGTCTTCCGGCCAGGTCATCAGGCCATAAAGCAGGCCACCGACGAAACTGTCTCCGCCACCAACACGGTCGACCAGGTGGGTAAGCTCGTAGGTGGGAGCAGTATGTAGTTGGTCGCCATCATAAAGCAGCGCCGACCAACTATGGTGACTAGCTGAGTGGGACTGTCGCTGTGTAGCGATGATTTTCTTTGCCTTCGGAAAGCGTTTCATGAAGGTCCGGCCTGCTGCGATAAACTCGGCATGATCAGGACGAATATTTGCTGAAATATCGGGCTTTTCGAGCTGGAGGCCGAAGCAAAATTCGGCGTCAAAACCATTGCCAAAAATGATGTCACTGTATTCTACCAGAGCTGGCAGGATCTCACGCGGATGCTTACCATATTTCCACATCTTGGCGCGATAGTTGATGTCAGTACTGATGGTGAGGCCCATTTTCGCTGCCGTTCTGCAGGCGATGAGGCATTCATCTGCGGCCGCTTGCCCCAGCGCGGGCACTACGCCCGACCAGTGAAACCAATCAGAGCCGGTGAAAGCCGCTTCCCAGTCTATTTTGCCCGGTACCAGGGTCGCCATGCTCGAGTGAGCACGGTCGTAAACTACCTTCGGTCCGCGTTGCATGTCACCCATTTCCACGAAATAAATCCCCAGTCTGTCTCCGCCGCGAACCACCTGGTCGCACCCAACGGATTTCGTACGTAGAAAGCGCATGGCCCGGTCTCCGATATCATTATCCGGAATACGGGATACGAAGTTCGCTTTGATACCGTAGTTTGTCAGGGATGCGGCAACGTTAGCTTCTCCACCACCAAAAACCAGATCGAAGGAGGTCGCCTGACTGAAGCGTTTTCTGTTGGGCGGGCTTAAACGAAGCATTATTTCTCCGAAGGTTGTGAGCTGGGGCATGGGGGAGGGGAGTATTGGATTGGTAAATATAGTGCTTCAGATGAAGGAAGACCGGAAAGTAGTGTTTCAGAGTATTAGCCTGTTGTTAGAATGGACTCCAGGTAATTTGACCAATTTGCAGCGCTGTTTTACGCCGTCTCTGATGATGTTACCTCAGGTAAACAAAACAACGAAGCACATCACGACCACACGGGATATCCCGCTACCTGTACCGTATAAACTTCCGCTCATCACGGCCATGATCGCGCCGCTGATGCTGAAGATTAGCACCCCCGCAATTATGAAGTTGTTGCGCTGGGTTCTCCAATCCGCCTTAGACCATCCCTTACGCTGAATGAATAGCCGTCGCGACAGAAAAGTAGCCGCCGCCATAGTTGTACCAACAAATGCCGCAATTAGCATACCCGCTCCTTCGACTTCTGGAACCGTAGGGATGAGACCTCGGATGACATCACCTGGAAGTGGATAGACGAAGAATAGGGTATAATAACGGCTTCCATAAATATAGAAAGTTGAAATTGGTTAACCAAATTTTGGTCAACCAATTTACTTCGTCTATCTTTGGAAAACAATTCTGACCTGTCGGTCATCGAGCTGATTGCCCTGGCCACCGTCATAAACTACATCGACTGGCAATCATTATCGGCGCGGCGCTGGCTTTAATTGCAATCATCAGCGTGTGGGGGTTGATCTCAAAAGTTAAGCCATTCAAATCGAATTCGTCGATCACAATCTTATAAATCATTCATCAAACAAGCCATCCACTAAACCTTTAAGAAGTACGGATGGCGTATTTAAAACTAAACATAATGAGTAATCTTAATGGAAAAATTGCCATCATCACGGGAGCCACGGGCGGTATCGGTTTTGCGGTAGCAAAACGCTTAGGCCAGGACGGGTTCACCGTAATATTAAACGGTATTGACGACCAAAACGGCGCTGCCCGCGTAAAAGAACTAACGGAAGAGGGGATCAAAGCGGAATACCACGGATTCGATGTAACGAAAGAGGACGCAGTAACTAAAAGCATTACCAGTATCGGGGAGAAATACGGTAAGATCGACGTACTGGTCAACAATGCCGGAGGGCTTGGAGGACGTTCCCGGTTTGAGGAAATGACTACGGAGTTCTACCGTAACGTAATGGCACTTAATCTGGACTCAGTATTTTTCGCTTCGCGGGCGGCCATTCCTTTTCTAAAGAAAGGAGAGAGTGCAACCATCATCAATTACACCTCCAACGCAGCATGGAACGCGGGCGGGCCAGGAGCGGGAATCTACGGCACATCCAAGGCAGGCGTACAAACCATTACGCGGGCACTGGCCAAGGACCTGGCAGAATACGGTATTCGGGTAAATGCGGTGTCTCCCGGAACAATCGATACTCCCTTCCATAAGCAGATTAAATCTACGAAGCCCGAGGTTTTTGCTTCCTGGGCAAATAACATCATGCTCGGCAGGCTGGGCCAACCCGAAGACGTTGCCGGAGTAGTTTCCTTTCTAGCCAGTAAGGACGCTGCTTTTCTAACGGCAGAAACCATCCAGGTTGGAGGTGGTCAGGCTTTAGGCATTTAACACCGCTGCATCGCTGGACGTCTCAACCCGCCCTGCTTGCAAAACCTATAATTGTACCTGCGTCTGCGCCCGAATACTTTTACTTTAAAGAAGAGTGTTCGGGCGCGTCGCCGGTACAGCTATCCTACCTTCTTTGCTCTTTATAGATATATAATTACTAAATATATTTCAATGTCTACCTCGTCTAATTTAATGTTACTGATCGTCCTATGCTTAACATTGATCAGCTGTGGGGACAACACTCCCCCCGAAACGGAGAATACCAAGGAAAATGCCATCACTCATCCAAGTGACTTGATGCCTTCGATTGATCAGTGGGGAATACTGCTCGGTAACGGAGAGTCGATCAAAGACTTGGCGGGATTTTCTCACGAGGACTACTTCTACCACGTAAACGACGGCACCGATTGGGTCGTCTACAAAACACCAAATGGAGGAGTTACTTCCCCTAATTCGCACAATACACGGACGGAACTGGGGCAAAAGAAAGCTAACCGTTGGGTACCCGAAACCGGAGGAAAACTTACCGGAACGCTTAAGGTCACACACGTTTCCACTTCAGGGGACGCTAGGGTAGCGGCATCTTTTTCTGTAGTTGTGGGCCAAATCCACAGCGATAGCGGCCATGAGAATGAGCCCCTTAAAATATTCTACAAAAAATTTCCCGGTCACGCTAAAGGCTCTGTTTTCTGGAATTACGAAATCAATACGGCGGGTGATGACAACGCCGGACGGTGGGATTTCTCTACCGCCGTATGGGGTTACGACATGGCGAAGATCGGCGCTGACTCAACCGATTTTCCCGCTGAGCCAGAAGACGGAATCGAATTAGGAGAGGAGTTTAGCTACGAGGTTAATGTGTACAAAGGCATTATGTATCTCACCTTCACCAGTGATGGCCACGCGACGAAGGAGTTTACGAAAGATCTCACCGCTTCCGATTACGTCAACAAGTCGGATTTGCCCCAGCAAGTTATTACCCAATTCGTATCCATCGGTCAGGATGGAACGGAACGCCCGGAAGCTTATGCCGGCGAAACTCAGTTCTTCAAACAAGGAGCTTATAACCAAACTAACGGCCGTAGCCCGTCTACCAATATGGTATGGAGCACAGGCGGAAACACTTACGACGGCAATTTGGAGAAGCAATATGCCAACGGTGACTATGCGGAAGTCTGGTTCAGGGAATTTTCCGTTGGGCCGGGCGTCGCTCCACGTTAAAACTGTGGCGGGACCTCAAGCCTATGCGTATTTTGCCAGTTCGTTCCAATTGCTACTGATCGCTAAGCCAAACACTTAATAATCTTGTGCTTTGTTAACCAGAGGTTCTTTATTGAACAATGATTGGAACTGCAAATACGTGCCCACCCGCCAACACCCGAATGATGTAAGTCCCCGCCGGCTGCTGACTAAGGTCAAGCGACTGATCGGTAACCGGCAAGCCCAGTACACGTCCGCGCAAGTCATAAGCCCCAATAATTTGTGCCGGACCTGATACCTGCAAAACGCCCGTAGTCGGATTAGGAAACAACTTCACGCCCAGCTCAGCGAGTTCCCGGATTTCACTCAAAACATCGATGACTACATCTTGGAGAAGAGTATCCCTACACGGCCCGTTGATCGCTACGTAAGTGACCTCATAGGAGCCCGTCGCGGCATAAGTATGAGTAGGCTCCGCCTCCATACTCAGGCTATCATCCCCAAAGTTCCAGTAATGCTCCGTGGCGTTGAGGGAGAGGTTGACAAAGGTAGCCGCCGAAGTATCAACGGAAGCAGTTAACTCAGCCGTCGGTTGCGCATAGATACGTACCGGAATCGTGCGAATGGTATCATTGCCCACTGCGCCAAACAGCGTAAGGGTGATTTCGTAAGTGCCTGGTTCTGTATAAGTGACTTCCGGATTCGCTTCCTGGGATGTCTCCGGGCTGCCGCCCGGGAAGTTCCACTTCCGATCATCGTAGGTCCCGGTGCTGATATCGGCAATGGAGAATGTAAGTGGAGCACAGCCGTCTACATCTTTCAAGCTGATCTCTGCGACGGAAAATTCAGGAAGGATCGTCCTGGCTAATCCTGCCACGAGATCGCCACAATTCGCATTCAGCAGGGTAACTGTAACGAGGTAGGTCCCACCTTCCTGGTAAGTATGATCCAGTACCACAACGTTAGTATCGATGATTGTGCCGTCACCAAAATCATAGCGGATACTGTCGAAACCATTTGCACCGGTAAGGTTGACGGAAACAAATTCGTCATCGAAAATGATGTCTGTAGTTTCGACTACAGGGTTGGGAAACACCGTGAAAGTAGCGGTATCTCCAGGGTAGATGAATCCACGTGGTGTTTGCAAGGTTTGAATAGCCCTGAAGGTTCCGCGCACGGAGTCAGCAAAAAATATCCGAAGACTCAGCCCAACGGGCTGAACCGTTACTCCGGGAACCTCGGGAAGAACCTCCCAGGTTACAGCACGGGATCCCAGGCTTGCATCAGTGATTAACAGCTGCTCACCGCCGCACAGTGTGTCGGCAGATTGCGTGAAACCGCCAAAGGGTACGGGGTAAAGTATGGTGGTTTCATTTCCAACGCTGCCAACGCCTGCCGGCTCGTCGTTGGGGCCACACTCGTTAGAACCGAGCCTTAAGCCTGGTCCACCCTGGCTAAAATTTGAGACCGGACTAAAGGCGCTGCGTGCTCTGGCCGCAGAGATCATTCGGCCGCCGCTTCCGCCACCCCCGGGCCCAAAACAGCGATCAGGAGCGTTGGTTACATCGCCACCTTTTCCACCGGAGAGGTCGATTGCAGGATTTCCCCGAAGAGTATCGGCGATCAATAAGATGGAACCGGCCGCTCCGCCGCCACCGCCACCATCACCGTTGACGTCCTGCCCGGGCAGGCCAGAAACATCCAGCCGGCTACTGACGTCGAAATTGATGGTTGGGGCCCACAGCACGATGAGACCCCCTCCGTTTCCACCGGAGGCCATGTTCGTATTGTTGGCATGTCCGGCGCCACCACCTCCCCCGAAATAAAGAATGTCGTGATTGGTAATCAAGCCTGAGCCTCCCCAGCCGGGGAAATTCCCACGACAGGCGTTATTCAGCAGCCCCATAACGATGTTGCGCGCACCGTTGCCGCCGGGGCCGGAGTTGGCTCCACCTCCACCTCCGGAATTGTGGTCGTTGCCACCGCCGCCGCCGTTGGCGGCGAAGGCACGGCCTGCCTCCTGGCCGGCGGGTACGCCGGCAATGCCCTCGCCCCGTGGAGAGCCTCGCCAATTCGCCAGGTCGTAAACTTCTCCATCTGCCGAAGTGAACCGATTGCAATTACTGTCGGACTCCCGACCCGCAGCCCCACGAAAACCCGAGCCTTCGGCGTGTAATACGGCGTTCTTCTCCAGGCTGATTCGTGACTCCGCCGCCAGGAAAATGACGCCACCGGTAGTACCGTCGTAGGGTTGGCTGACCAATTGTTCTCCCGTTACCGATACCTCATTCCAGCTCTGATAAACCACGAGCTGTGTACTCGCCAGAGCATAATCATGTGTGATGGGAAAAGCCAGGAAAAGGGTGTCCCCGTTTACCCCGATGACTTTATTCAGATCGTAATGCCCTGCCCCGTTAGTAGCGCTTACCCGGCCGATGTTACTCCCGCTTAGATTAATGTCTGCACCGCCATGTTGGTAAATGAGTAACCGGGTTTGGTCATCTGCTCCCTGTGCCGCGGTACTACGCAGCCACTGCTCGGAGGAGTTAATTTCAACAATAACGTGATAACTGTTCTGTGCAGACAGCAATGCACAAAACAGCAGCGCCAGGCTACTAAATAAAAATTTCATTAGGGAAGATTGAATAGTGTCAGTGTCTGAAATCAAAGCTCTAAAGCATAAAGATACGTTTGGGATAGGGTAGGAAGGTAGAGCCTTAACTTACTCGTTATGATATTTCTCCCCCCGGAGAATGGTCATCGCCCGATACAATTGTTCAGAAATAAATAAGCGGATCATCTGGTGGCTGAAAGTCATTTTGCTGAGCGAAAGCTTCCCGTTGGCTCGTTCGTAGATAGCGGGTGGAAAACCGTAGGCACCACCCACAAGAAATACCAATCGGCGATAAGGCTTTTGCAGCTGTTTATCAAGCCAGTAAGCGAAATCCACACTCCCATGCTGTTTGCCACCTTCATCAAGGAGGATCAGGCCATCGTCGTTCTTCAGGCGGGAGAGAACCAGCTCTCCTTCCTTTTCTTTTAGCTTATCGGGAGACATTTTTCCGGCGCCCTTGATGTCGGGCAAGACCTCAAAAGTGATGGGGAGGTAGTGCTTTAGCCGTTTGGCGTAGATGGCTTCACCCTCCCGGAGATAGGGTTCGGTAGTTTTTCCAATGAAATAGACGTGGACTTTCATAAGGCGAAGATAAGGTGGGCAAACGAAACCCCAGCGATAGTAGTTAACCGACGAATTAGATGCGAGGGGGCAACTTACCCTGCGCTTAACCGCCTTATCTTTGCACCTGCGGCCGCGCCCCGTTTGTCAAACAGTCAGATAGTCCTGTGGTCAAGCAGTTGGTCGCATAGTTTTAACCCCAATAAACAAAAACCATGGAATTTTCCCAAGGTCGCTACCAGATTGGTGGCGTGGATGCCCTTCAGATCGCCGAACGCTTCGGCGCGCCTGTTTACGTTTACGATGCTGCGACGATGAAACGCCAGTATGCTCGTATGACCAAGGCATTCGGAAAAGTCAAACGGTTACGGATCAACTACGCTTGTAAAGCGCTGACCAACGTCAACGTACTGCGTATCTTCCGTGAGCTTGGCAGCGGACTCGATACCGTCTCAGTTCAGGAAGTCGAGCTCGGCCTGCTGGCCGGTTTTGATCCCCACGACATCCTGTACACCCCCAACTGCGTGAGCCTTGAGGAAGTAACCGAAGCCGTAGAGAAAGGCGTACGAATCAACATAGACAACATAGAGATACTGGAACAATTCGGTGCAAAGCACCCCGAAGTGCCCGTTTGTATCCGGCTTAATCCGCACATCATGGCGGGCGGAAACTCTAAGATCAGTGTTGGACACATCGACTCCAAGTTTGGAATCAGCATCCACCAGGTACCCCACGTACTCAAGGTAGTTGCTGCGCTGGGACTGAAGATCGAAGGGCTGCACATGCACACTGGTTCTGACATTTACGACGCTGAGGTATTCCTGCGGGCAGTCGAAATTCTGCTCAATGCTGCGGGTGATTTCCCTGATCTTGACTACCTTGATTTCGGCTCCGGCTTCAAAGTGCCTTACAAGGATGGTGGCATCGCTACCGATATCGAAGACCTGGGCGACCGCCTGGGCGACCGTTTCAACGAATTCTGTGCCGAATACGGCCGGGACCTTGAACTGATGTTCGAGCCGGGTAAGTTTCTCGTTAGCGAAGCCGGGTTCTTTCTGGTACGGACCAACGTGGTAAAAACCACCACGGCTTCCGTCTTCGCGGGGGTTGATAGCGGACTGAACCACCTCATCCGCCCGATGTTCTACGATGCTTACCATCACATCACCAATATCTCCAATCCGGAGGGTAAGCCGAGAATTTACAATGTTGTCGGCTATATCTGTGAAACGGATACCTTTGGTGTTAACCGCAGACTGAGCGAAGTGCGGGAAGGGGATATCCTGTCTATGGCTAATGCCGGTGCCTACAGTTTCATGATGGCCAGTAACTACAACAGCCGTTTCCGGCCCGCCGAAGTGCTGGTCCTCGACGGAGAGGCCCACCTCATCCGTCGCCGTGAAACGATGGAAGATTTGCTGGGGACGCAGGTGCAGCTGGATGCGCTAAGAAGAGAAGCTGTTGTTTAGAAAAGGAAGTTGAAAGGCAGCGAGTTTATTGGCTTTTGCGTTAGCAAAACAGAACCCTGATACATGAAATTCCTTCTAGCGCTACTTTCTTTTAATTTTCTGTGCGTCTGGTGCTTCGGTTTACAGGATTGTTCCGGTGACGACCTGATCTGCGAGGAATTCTTACCGGTCCTGCCGCAGCTTGCTACCGCAATACCTTATGAAAACGGTGAGGTTTTACAATTCCGCTTTGAGGACGATCCTGAAGTCATTAGCATCAATGTATTTAGGAACGAAGGTTTAATTGGTAGTCAGCAATGCCAGGATATGATTCTCACAGTTTTGGAAACGGGGGACTCTGATCGGCGGTTTCGGCTTTCTCTATCAACAGATACAAATGGCGAAAGCCAACTGTGGTTTGATTTTTCATTTACCTCTCTGGAGCCTGAGGATCGGGAATTTTTCAATCTTGAGTATGATGAATTGGACGTAGCGGGTGTGAGGCCACCGCTTGAGCTTCGTATGGTCGCCGATACGACTTTGGCTGGGTTCAATTACCAGGACGTAGCGATTGTTAGGATTTCCGAGGTGGTGGAGCCGGGAAAAATCAGCTCCTTCATTTATAACCGGGCAGACGGTTTGTTACGGGTGGAAAGAATGAATGCTCCCGCCGTCTTCCGTGTTAATTGATTCAACAACCAAGATCACGCTATCATGCATGTACATAAACTCTACCGCTACCCAGTCAAGTCTCTCGGCGGCCAGTCCGTGACGTCTCTAATGCCCGAAATCCGTGGCTTTCAGGATGACCGCCGTTGGATGTTCGTGGAGGAAAGCGGCCAATTCATTTCCCGTCGGGCAGTGCCAGCCATGTGCGAATACGCAGCGGAGGTACATGGTGACGAACTTAGGTTTGTACGTATTGCCGACGGTAGTGTTTTGGGCGCGGTCGCAGGTGCAAGGGAAGGTGACAAAAGCATTGAAGTCAATGTTTGGGATGATACCTTAACGGCTACGCTGATCGAAGATGAGCGCCTCCCTGCCATCGCCGCAGGCCTGGGTATCCCCGGCGCCCGGCTGGTGTACATGGGGGAGGAGAACCGCCGCCCGGTTGACCCGCGCTACGCTAAACCTGGAGAAGAAGTCTCTTTTGCTGATGGTTACCCTTACCTAATTACCGGAACCATGAGCCTGGTTGATCTTTCAGACAGGCTTCGTACCGATGTTGATGTGCGCCGTTTCCGGCCCAACATAGTACTGGAAACGGTTGTCGAATACGTTGAAGACAAATTAGCCTGGATAACGGTCGGTGCAAATCATTTTCGCCTCACTAAGCCCTGTGCCCGCTGCATCATGGTTACCCAGGATCCCGATACCGGAGAACGGGACCTGCGGGTGCTGGCCGAGTTGGCCTCCTATCGCAAAGAAGGTAATAAAGTGCTGTTTGGCATGAATGCCTGCTGGGAAGGAGGTTCGGGAGAAATTTCGGTGGGCGACACGGTGGATTATCCTCCGGTGTACAGTGACAAAACTTTTTAAGTAAAGTTATCCGGTTGTCGGGTTATCCGGTTCTCGAGTTGTCGTACTACTGGAATAATCCGACAACCGACAACCCGACAACTTGACTAATACCGATACCCCTTAACCGTATCCACAAACGCCCGCACACCCTCCAGCGGCGTATCCGGGTAAACGCCGTGGCCAAGGTTCACGATGTGCTTACCGCCGAAGTTTTTGATCATAGCGTTGGTCGCGGAAATGATCTCGTTGTGGGGGGCGTAAAGTTGAACTGGGTCCAGGTTGCCCTGTAAAACTTTGCCCTGTACCTGCTTTCTTGCTTCTACCGGGTCGGCGATCCAGTCCAGCTGGACAACGTCGCAGGCAAGTTGACCGATCTGCGGCAGTGCATGTCGGGCATCCTTGGCGAATATGGTCACTGGTGTCTTCCCACCTAACTCCTCAATAATAAGCTTCAAGTAAGGAAGGCTAAATTCCTGATAATGAGCTGGAGGCAACACGCCAGCCCAGCTGTCAAATAACTGAATAAGGTCCGCACCATGTTCAACTTTCCCCTTCAGATAGGCAGCGGTTGCCCGTGCGATTCGTTCCAGGAGCGCGTGACTTAGGGCAGGGTCTTTGTACAGCATTGCACGTGCTTTGCTGAAGGTCTTGCTGCCGCCGCCTTCAACCATGTAGGCGAAGATCGTCCACGGTGCACCGGCGAAGCCGATGAGCGGAACGCGGTTGTTGAGGGCTTTTTTCGTGGCATCGAGCGCATCGTACACGTAGCCGAGGTGGCTGGGGGCATCGGCTGCCGGACGAAGCTTATTAACGTCGGCCATTGACTTGATGACCTCGGGAAAACGGGGGCCAACTTTTTCCACCATCGTGTAATCCAGGCCAAGCGCCTCGGGGATGACCAGTATGTCGCTGAAAATGATGGCCGCGTCAACACCCAGTTCATCTACCGGCTGAATGGTGACTTCAGCGGCAAGGTCAGGGGTGGAAACCAACTCTTTAAAACCACTCAGCTGCGCGCGTAAAGCCCGGTACTGGGGCAGGATGCGTCCGGCCTGGCGCATCAGCCATACGGGCGGTCGTTCGGTGTTTTCGCCGCGCGCTGCGCGGAGGAATAGGTCGTTGTCGTAACTCATTCGGTAAAGATAGACTACGGATTATTCTGAATTCCTTTGAAGCGCAAAAGTTGATATTGACATGACATGACTTAATTTGCGTTAGATGGCAGACTAAGGACGCGAAGCTGCTGTGCTACCTGATCGTTGCGGGAGGGTAGTGAGCAAATGGCGCGGCCGCAGGTGCAAGGAGAGCTTAAGAAAGAGCAAGGATGTAAGATCGTTACTACTGCTGATTTTTTTACTCATTTGATACTTTCTCAAAATGAAATCAATAGTTGTGGTCGGGTCTTCCAATACCGACATGGTTGTAAAAACGGAACGCTTCCCTAAGCCAGGTGAGACGATTGTTGGCGGAGAGTTCTTCCTCTTTGCCGGAGGCAAAGGTGCCAACCAGGCTGTGGCTGCCGCCCGGCTGGGCGGCGGTGTTAAGTTCGTCGCCAGGGTAGGGGATGACCTGTTTGGCCGGCAGGCCGTGGCGGGCTTCAAAGCTGAAGGGATTGATTGTACCTCGGTCAGGACCGATCCGGACCTTGCCTCCGGGACGGCACTGATCACCGTTGATGCCTCGGGCGAGAACAGCATTGTCGTTGCCCCGGGAGCCAATAACGCCCTGGAACCTGAAGACTTAGCGGAGATTGATTTCTCCGCAGCAGGCCTGGTCCTGATGCAATTGGAAACGCCGCTTCCCACCATTGCTGCCGCTACTAAAGCCGCACCCGGAAAATGTGTCCTCAACCCGGCCCCCGCCCAAACCTTGCCCCCTGAAATACACAAAGGCCTCTACCTCATTACCCCGAATGAAACCGAGGCCGAACTGCTTACCGGTGTTTTACCAACGGACCCTGCATCCTGCGTGTGCGCCGCAAAAATCTTACATAACGCTGGCGTCCGGCACGTAATCATTAAGGAAGTGTAACTTTTGTTCCCCGGCACTTGTGCCGGATTTGTACTAACCGGCACAAGTGCCGGGGAACAATCAAGCAAAAATATTCTCATGCCCGGAGTCCATGACGAACAGGCATGTGGTGCCCACCTTTGCTGCGGTTTCATGATAATAATTCATGTCGTTACCGGGATGAATACCGAAAAAATTGAGGTCTGCCGGCGGAGTATGATTCAACTGTTCGAAAAAATTGCCATGGATCACCCGGGTTTCGTCAATCGGCATTCTGGCGAGGGCAATTACTTGCTGTAGGTAATTTCTTGCCTTAGTCTGGTCCTCAAAATCATCAACTACGGTGATGATGCGGACTTTGGCCGACCAGTTAAGCTTCAATTTGTAAGCCAATAATAAGGCCAGGTCCTGGTTCTGATGTTCAGGTGTCACCTCCCAGTCGGGTGCCTGGGCACGCAACCATACATTGACCGTTTGCTGGCGGCCCAGCATGGCCAACGGGTGTGGGGCGTAAACGATCACACCGAGTTCCAGCCGACGGGCTTCTCCAATAATTTTAGGAAAATCATCTACCGCCTCCTTGGCTTCCAGCAGGTTTAGGAATACAATGTTGGGCCTGAAGAAGGCCGCCGTCAACGCCTGGTTACCGAAGTTAACCCCTTCGGCAAAGCTGTTGGTCCGCATCATGGCCACCGACGAGTGCACGTCTACCTGCTGAAACGCTCGTGAGGTTGCGTGGAGACGCATATTCAGGTCGCCTTTTTCGCCATCACCGATACCTAGTAAAACCGCAGCTCCTTTAGGGTAGGCGAGGTCACGGATGATCGAGAAACTTCCCTGCACTGCCGCGTTATCACCAACGGGAACAATCAGGTTCGGTTTCCAGGTACGTTCTTGCTGGTGGACATTCTCCGCCGTATGCTTTGCTGCCCATTCGGCGAAAGAGGTGAACAGTCCGCTCCGGACGTCCTCAAACCGCGTCTCCAGTTTCCTCCGGCTAAGCAGGCCGTAAACGAAGAACATCAACGCCCAGGACACCAGACTGATGATGGGATTGATGATGAACATGGTAAAGAGACTACCGATCAGGCCAACCCATGGCACGATATGGTTGACGGTGAACGTAGGCCGAAAACTTACCAGGCCCAACCTTTGCTCGATGATGACTACAATGTTGAGCATCGCGTAAGTGATGAGGAAAAACATGGTCACCAGCGGGGCGACAGCATTGAGGTCGCGCAGCAGCATGGTGGCAAAAATGAGCACCCCGGTTACGAGCATGGCATTTCGGGGTTGGCCGGCCTTGTCCTGAAATTCAAGCCATTCGCTCTGTGGCAATACCCGGTGTTGCCCCATGGCAAACAGGATCCTGGAGGAACCAATGATGGAGGCCAGCGCAGAGGAAAAAGTAGCACCCAGCACGCCTGCAATAATTAGCGGAGGGAACCAGGCTTTTTCGATCATGATGTTGTAATTCGACACCAGCTCATATTCTGAAGCGGAGCGGGCGATCCAATAAGCCAACAACATGTAAATGACAAAACTGACGCCGATGGCCCACAAGGTTCCTTTAGGGATGCTCCGTCCTGGATTCTTAAGTTCTCCAGACATATTTGCCCCAGCCATAATACCGGTTGCTGCGGGGAAGAATACGGCGAACACCAGCCAGAATTTCTCTGAGCCTTCCGCTGAAACTCCGGAATAGCTTCCAAAGCGTACAACATCGGCCGTTCCGTTAACCATAGAACCATTAAAAGCGGCCATTACGATAACCGCCAGAGAGGCACAGATAATCGCCATGATGATGTACTGTGTCTTGATGGCCAGCTCTGCACTTTTCCAGGCAATGCCATAGAGCACCACGAATACGAGGACGTCTATAAGAAAAGCGGGATGCTCCGGGAAAATGGACAGCCAGCCTTCCCGAAAACCGAAGATGTACATGGTAACGGCCAATCCCTGGGATATGTAGCGTGGTATACCCAGACTTCCCCCAACCTCCAGGCCAAGGGCCCGGGCAATAATGGCGTAGGCACCTCCGGCACCAATGCGGGTGTTGGTCGTAATGGAGGACATTGACAGTGCCGTAGTCAATGTGATACCGAAAGCCAGAATGATGATGGACCAGGCACCGAGCAGCCCTGCATTACCGACCACCCAACCCAGGCGCAGGTACATGATTACGCCCAGGATAGTCAGCAGAGTAGGGGTGAATACGCCGCCGAAGGTTCCGAACTTTTTCATGGGTTTAGTTAGTAATGGTTATTGGACTGAAAACAGCTTGGACGGAATTCTCAAGGAATAATTCTAAGGACGCCCTTCGCCCAAATTAACGCTAAGTCTGCAAAACGCCCATCTTCCATTCTTCAGTAGGCGCAAACTGCGCTGCTTCCACCCCCGCTGAAATCCAGCTCCGGGTGGCCCGTGGGTCGATAATCTCATCTACCCATAAACGGGCCGCTGCGTAGTAGGGACTGGTTTGGGCGTCGTACCGGTCAGTGATTTTTTTGAGGAGTTCTTTTTCTTCGGTAGCCGTTACAATTTCACCTTTAGCCTTACGGCTGCCGACCTGAATCTGGAGTAATACCTTGGCGGCCTGCGCGCCGCCCATTACGGCCAGTCGGGCACTTGGCCACGAAAGCATCAACCTGGGATCGTAGGCACGGCCGCACATGGCGTAGTTGCCCGCTCCGTAGCTGTTGCCAGCCACGATGCTGAATTTTGGCACTACGCTGTTGCTCATAGCATTCACCATTTTAGCACCGTCTTTGATGATGCCGCCCTGCTCTGAGCGGCTACCGACCATGAAGCCGGAGACATCGTGCAGGAAGACCAACGGTATGCCCTTCTGATTACAGATCATGATGAAGCGGGCTGCCTTATCCGCCGAGTCAGAGTAAATAACACCGCCAAACTGCATTTCGCCTTTACCGGATTTTACGACTTGTCGGTTATTAGCCACGATGCCAACGCTCCAGCCATCGATGCGGGCGTAACCGCAAAGCAGGGTTTGTCCGTATTCTTCTTTGAATTCGGTGAATTTGCCGCCGTCTACCAAGGCTGCGATTAGTTCCCGGCCCTCATAGGGCTTGGCCCGGTCTTCGGGCAAGACTTTCAGAATGGCGTTGTTGTCGTCGCTGGGTGGTACCGCTTCAATTCGATTGAAATTAGTCAGTATGGTTTGGGGCATCCGGCCAACAAGGTCGCGGATGGTAGCGAGGCACTCCTGATCATCCTTACATTTGTAGTCGATGACGCCGCTGACCGAAGCGTGCATTTCCGCGCCGCCAAGGTCTTCAGCGTCCACCTTTTCGCCGATGGCGGCCCGCACTAGGTAAGGTCCGGCCAGGAAAATACTTCCGGTGCCTTCCACGATCAGGGATTCGTCCGACATGATCGGCAGGTAAGCCCCCCCAGCCACACAGCTGCCCATTACTGCAGCTATTTGAGGCACACCCATGGCACTCATTTTTGCGTTGTTCCGGAAGATCCTACCGAAGTGTTCTTTATCCGGGAAAATCTCATCCTGCATGGGCAGAAAGACCCCCGCACTATCTACGAGATAAATAATCGGCACCCGGTTTTCCATTGCGATTTCCTGGGCACGGAGATTTTTCTTAGCGGCAATGGGAAACCATGCGCCGGCTTTTACGGTGGCATCATTTGCCACTATAACGCAAAGGCGGCCATGTACCCGGCCATAGCCGGTTACTACACCTCCTGCGGGGCAACCGCCGTACTCTTCGTACATTTCATAGCCGGCGAAAGCACCAAATTCTAAGAAATCTGTGCTTTCGTCGCAAAGTTGGGCCACTCGTTCACGTGCCGTTAATTTTCCATTCGCGTGTTGTTTGGCAATTCGCTTTGCGCCGCCACCTTCGCGTATTTTATCCAGACGATGATTCAGGCGTGAGAGGGAAAGATGCATCGCATCTTCGTGTTCGAGGGCGGCTTGTTCTTTTTTGGTCATGTTGTGGTGGTAGTGTATTGGTTGGTTGGGCAATAGTCCTCGGCAATATACTGCTAGAGACACAAGATACTGCGGTAAGGTTCAATTTCATTTACTCTTGTATTTTTGCCCCATGACATCTTCAACTGCCGGCCTAATCGTCGAAATTCTACTCTTTGCCATCGGGCTCTATCTGTACCTCTTTGCCCGGGGAATCATCAGCTTCGGCAGCGACGAAGCAAAGGCCCGCGCCGAGGCCTTTCGCAAGGACAATGCTACCTGGATGCGCCTGATGGGTTTGGCCCTGGCGGCCGTAATGGCAATGAACGTATTTTTTCACGTTCGGGAGATGATGGGGTAGGGGAACAAAAAAACGGCCCCCAACATGCGTTGAGAGCCGTCCAGTATGTACTTGTACCCGGAACGGGAATCGAACCCGTACTTCCTCAATGGAAACTGGATTTTAAGTCCAGCGCGTCTACCAGTTCCGCCATCCGGGCGGTACAGTCGCAAAGGTAATTCTTTGGCGCACATTCACAAGCCCAAAGTGATTTTTAGCGCAACCTTGCACCTGTTAAATACCGTTACCCTTCTGGAAAGTTTCTCTTATTGGCTTTCCATGCCCCATTTTCCTTTACTCCTTTCACCTTTCTTCCTTTTACCGATGAGACAATTCGCCATTTCAGACATCCACGGCCACCTGGATACTTTTAAGGCCCTCCTCCGTCAATTAGCTTTCAGTAAAAGGGATGAACTCTTTCTATTGGGAGATTTTATCGACCGGGGACCAAATAGCAAGGGGGTGATCGATTACGTGAAGGCCCTTCAGGCCAAAGGACGTCGGGTCCATTGCCTTCGGGGCAACCACGAACAAATGTGTGTTGAAGCGCCAAATAACCGGGATTACTGGCGCATGTGGCTCCAACATGGTGGAAAGGAAACCTGCGCCAGCTTTGCCAGCCAGGACTACACAGTGCCCGAGAAATACCTTTCGTGGATGAAGGAATTACCACTGCACCTTGAAACAGAAGGGTATCTTTTTGTCCACGCAGGGATCGACACCCGCAAATCGGATCCGTTGGCAGACCAGGATTCGTTGCTTTGGGCAAGAAATTGGACAGATAAAATGGACCACGATTGGCTGGATGGCCGCATCATTGTTCATGGGCATACACCGACACCCGTTGAGGACATTCAGCTCAGCGTTCATGCCGTAGACCACCTGCCGGTCATTAACGTTGATGCAGGTTGCTTTGCGAAAAAAAGGAGCGGTATGGGCTATTTGTGCGCATTGGAGTTAGGGAGTCATGCGCTTACTTTTCAGAAGAATGTTGGCTAGGTAGGGAGCTCGAAGCGTCGCGCAGCGACTTTTGAGCGTCCATGAGAGAGCAACCTTGAAGAGGGGGCAAAAGCACCCTGAAACCTCCCTTTGCACCTGCGTCCGCGCGCCATTCATCTTACTCCGGCAACCCAAACGCTACATAGCTATCCCCAGCCCGGGTCCCCAGCTTTCCACCACCACAAGCAATCACTACTAACTGTTTTCCGTCAATTTCATAAACGGCAGGCGTAGCAAAGCCCGCAGCGGGCAGATCTGTTTCCCAAAGCAAGACCCCGGTACGTTTATTAAAGGCCCGGAATTTACCATCGGAGGTGGCGGCAATAAACAGCACGCCTCCGGCGGTGATCACGGGGCCGCCGTAGTTTTCTGTACCGGTGGCAGGTAGGCCCTTCGCCTTATAATCCGGGTATTCCCCGAGTGGAATTTGCCAACGGTGCTCCCCTGTATTCAGGTCAATAGCGGTGAGCGTTCCCCAGGGTGGTGAGATGGCTGGTTTGCCGTCTGGAGCCAGGAATTTCTTATAGCCGTTCATCTTCCAGGGTATAAAATACGGGTCTTCTCCGGGCGACAACGGTTTGAGCGTAAACGGCTGTTTGCCCTCCGTTTCTTGTTCCAGTACGAAGCTGGCCAGTGCTGCAACCTCCTCCTCTTTCAAGTGGCCAAAAGCTGGCATCATCCGTCGTCCGCTACGGATCAATTCGGCGAAGGAGCTGGTTTCGTAACGTTCGCCAATGTTGATAAGCGTAGGGTTGTTGCCCGTGCCAATCCGGTCCTCTCCGTGGCAGGTTTGGCAATGCTTCACGTACAGCCGCTGACCAGCTGCTGCCCAATTCTCGTCTCCCCGGGGCGTCCACTCTACCTCCCGCATATCAATCAGCCAGGCCATATTGCTGCTGTTAACGTAGAGCATGTTCTCCTTTGGGTCAAAGGCCGGTCCTCCCCATTCTGCACCGCCATCAAAACCAGGCAGCAAAATGAAGGGTTGCTTACCCGGGGGGAGATACGGATTGCCATAACGATGGGTACGAAATACTTCTGCTACTACCTCGCGGTCCGCTTCGCTGAGGTAGGGGTTAATGTCGCCCGGCCCAACAACTTGTCGGGCAAAGGGAGCAGGTTTGTCCGGAATCGGTTGGGTAGGGTGGAGCTGTTCACCGGGCATGGCACCAGCTTGCGGAACGGGCGTTTCGGTAACTGGGAAAACTGGTTTTCCGGTTTCACGATCTAACACAAATAAGTAGCCATTTTTAGTAGGCTGTGCTACCGCTGCAATGTCTTTGCCAGCGTGGTTGACGGTGACCAGTACGGGCGGGGTGGGGTGGTCTTTGTCCCAAAGGTCATGGTGGACGGTCTGGTAGTGCCAGCGGCGCTCTCCGGTAAGCGCATCCAAAGCAAGTACACAATTGGCGTAAAGATTTTCTCCTGGCCGGTTGCCACCGTAAAAGTCATAGGACGCTGAACCGGTACCGCAAAAGATCAGCCCCCGGCCCTTGTCCATGCTGAAGCCCGACCAGGCATTGGCTCCTCCGGTGTACTCCCAGGCAGATTTGTTGTCCCAGGTGTCAAATCCTTCGTCCGTAGGCCCCGGGATAGTGCGGAAGATCCATTTTTGTTCTCCGGTACGAACGTCATAGGCGCGGATGTGGCCCGGTGCAGCCGGTAGTGACTCGTTGACCCGGGTACCCATCACCAGCACGTCCTGATAAACAATCCCCGGAGAGGTGGAGACGATGAAATCATCGTCCACATTACGACCCAGCCCCTTGTGTAAATCAATATGGCCTCCGTTTCCGAAGGAAGTAATAATTGCTCCGTCAGCGGCGTCGATGGCATAGGTTAGCGATCCGGCGGTAAAGAATAACCGGGTGCCGCCATCGCCTTTCCAGTGCGCCAGACCACGAGCATTAATCATATTGTGCTTGAACCTGCTTCCATTCTCATCCAGTGCAACATCCTGAGGGTCAAAGACCCATTTCTCCATCCCAGTCGCTGCTTCAGCGGCGAAAAGGCGCATTTGTGGCGTTACACCGTATAAACTGCCGTCCACCACGATTGGGTTGCACTGAATTTGGCTGAAATTGGCCGTATCAGCATCACCAGTGTGATAGGTCCATAAGGGAACCAGTTGATCTACGTTCGCCGTGTCAATCTGCGTAGCTTCACTGTAATGACTTAGACCGGGGTCACCGCCATAATACGACCAGCTTGCAGGGGGCGCTTGATCAGGCGTACAGGCAAAAAGAACAAGGAGTAGCAACAGAGGAATTAAGCGCATAATCGTGTGGTTGATCCGCTTTAAAGGTAATACGTTCTTATTTTCTGGCGGGGCCGCGGGTGCAAAGGGAATTTTTGGAAAGCAAGGGAAAGAACTATAAAGAAACTAAGGCATTGAGTGCTACACTAAGAAGAATTCAATCAAGATGAGATTTAGCCAAAGCCAGGGAAGGTGCATCCGCCGCAAAGTCTGCCCTTAAACTTATCCTTGCACCTGCGGCCGCGCCCTGAAAGTCAAGGAGAGAATTCGTGAATGAAGGGGTAGCTACCGCATCAAAATGCCCACAGTACTCGTTTTGCCGACCCCGAAATTTAATCTTTTCTACGGCTCCATAATGCCTGAATGAACTTAATGGTTTCTGCCCTATAGCTCCCTTAGCGGAATTCCTTAGTTTTCTTAATGTCTTAGTGGTTACTGCCTCCCTACCTTGCAACTCTTTCACCAAATCTTCGTCTTTCCCATCGTGACGACTAGTAACCCCAATTTTTACCTCCTCATCCTGGCAGCCCTTGGCTGGGCGGTTAGCCTGTATTTTGGCTTTTTTCGCTACAGACAATATCTTTGGAGTCGAAATAAAGTCCGGTATGACCTATTGCAAAAGATCGATCAACGCCGGGCTGACCTTGCTTCGAAGCTGTTGATGTTTCTTGACATCAGCACTGCAACTAAGCCCCGAAAAGCAAGGACTAAAGCCCTACTTCGCCGATACTTCTCCCTCCTGCAGCAAGTTAATTTTTATCAGAATGAAGGGGTATTCGATGAGGCCATCCTGGTACATCTTCGGTCAACCATCTCCAGCGATCTCCGGGCCATTACCAGCCGCGATAAACAACTAAACAACTTACTACTCGAGTGGCTGGCGACAGTGGCTACTCCTGGTGATTTTCTCAGTAGTCTGAATTTTGAATAATATTTTAGATGAGCGTAATTTTCCTTAATTCTCACCGGGCAAAATCCGGTGTTCTCAATGGCCAGCCTTTACCAGAGGGCTATATTCTTGCCTGCAAATTCTTCGATTGTGGCATAATTGATCGTACCGCTACCCTTGATCAGGGCTTTAACTATGAGGTGCTTGATCCTATTCCCGAAGTATTGGGCGATGCAACCTCGTTTGCGGCAATTTGTGATCTGGTGGCAGCAGAAATTGTCGCCCGGGCCCGGGCGGAAGACCGGCCGATCCGGGTGCTGTGGTCAGGAGGTATTGACTCTACCGTAGCGCTCGTGGCTTTAATTAAGGCTTTACCGGAAGAAGAGTATTTTCGCCTGGTTCCGTTACTCAACATGATATCGATCAATGAGTATCCCTTGTTTTTTCGTCGGTACATCTTACATAAGTTACCCTTTCAGCATTGCTTGCCCCCAATTACCCAACACTTTGGAGATCGTGAATTATTGGTGACCGGAGAACACGGCGATCAGCTTTTCGGCAGTGATAAATTGCTTCCGCTGATCGTCAATGGCCTGAGCGAAGAGCCCTGGGAAAACGTTTTACCCCTGCACCTTTATGAGAAATTCGGCAAGGCTAAAAAGGTCGATCGGCTGATCGATTACCTACAGCCACAAGTTGGCACAGCTCCCCAACCGATCAACAGCACATTCGAGCTCTTCTGGTGGCTTAACTACTCCATTAAATGGCAGCAGGTTTCCCTCCGCTTACCGGTTTTTACATTCCGGCCTGACGTTAAAGAAATATTTGATCGGACCCATCATTTTTTCCGAGATGCTCGTTTCCAGCAGTGGAGCATTGCCAATCATCCTAATCGGGCCTGTACAAGGCTTAGTGATTATAAGATGGTCGCAAAAGAATACATCCACGCTTTCACTGACGATGAGGATTACCTGAACACAAAAACCAAGGAGCCTTCCCTGAAGCACGTCATTTTAGACCGTGCTACCCAGGGAGACGATCGCTATCGCATCGTGATGAGCACCGACTATCAACCAGTTATCGAAACCTTCCACAAGAACCTGAAAAACCAACGAATCGTATGACACCCGCTTACTCAGAATTTGAATTCACCAACGGACTTTTGTTCGATTATACGAACGACGAATACCCAACCCGCCTTCACGCCTGGACCGAAGATTCCGATTTTTCTTCGCCCGGCTCTACTTTTTACGGCTACGTATTCGAAGGCCCCGCTGCTGTTGCCGGTGGCGGCAACGAATACCAGCTCAAAGCCCGGCAGTTTTTCTGTTTTAATGAAGCAGTATCCATTGCCGGAGGACGGGGAATTATAATCGAACGCGTTGGGTTCCGCGGCATGAACTCCCTTGGTGGCCCCGTCGAGGATTGGGGGCGCCTTAAATACATCGATGGTTGTACGGATTCCTTATTAGTCCCACCCGTAAAACTCGGAGACCCCTGTCTGAACGCTTTATTCTTCCCCGAGAACATTGACCAAACTGCCCACACGCATCCCTCCATGCGCGTGGGGATGGTCATCGACGGCGCGGGCCGATGCGTGACTCCCGATAAAGTCTACGATCTGGTACCTGGAAAAATTTTCATCATCCACCCTGAAGGTACCCACCGTTTTCAAACGCTGGACGGGGGGAAATTAACGGTTGTCGCTTACCACCCTGACTCCGATTTCGGCCCGCAGGATGAGAACCATCCGATGATCAACAGAACGATTGTTGATGGGGTCTCGGCGGCTAAGATTGCTGAGATTCGGACGGTTTAATACTGGCAGGTCTTTTCAGAAATTAGGATCTACGTGTACTTCTAAGGTTGAAGATTGATGACAATCCAAAGAGCCTGGTTTGTAATAGCCGGCAGACAAACTTTTGTCCGGCTACGCCAGGCCAAAAGCATTTGTCGGACGGCGTGTGCGCCCCGTCCGACGGATGCTTTCTTGTTTGCGACGAAGGAGCGAAAAAAAGAAAGTCCCTCTCAAGGGTTTGGGAGTTATTTCAGCAGCACAATCGTCCCCGCACGCCTAACACTTTCTCCATTGATCAAACGAGCGGTCAATTGATAAGTAAAAGTGCCCGGACTTTCCTCGTCGCCATCCCACCAATTTTCGCCAGGAGCGTATTCCCAGACCATGCCTCCCCAACGGTTAAAAATCTGACAACTGGTGAGCGCTTCGACCTCCGGCCCTAAACCAGGAAGCCACCGGTCATTGATCCCATCTCCGTTTGGGCTAAAAGCGGTTGGCAGGTAAATCCGTGGCGCTCCATCCAGAACACTGAGCAGAATACTGTCGGTGACAACGCAGCCACGATCAGTAGTAGTCTGAAGTGTTAGGACAACATCTGCCACTGGCCTAAACTGGGCTACTGGACAATCCGAGCAGCTTATCGAATCCAGAGCTGTCCATTGGTAATCAACGAAATTGGTTCCAGTAACGGAGGTGGCCATAAGGCTTACTGTTTCTCCCAGGCGTATGTAAGGAGATGTACTGATTGACACCTCTGCCGGAACCGCGTCAGGTACTGTAACCTGGCGAAACGCCTCACAACCGGTGCTGTCGCGCAGGATAACCCCATAACTACCGGGCGGGAGACCTTCTATCCTGCCGGGTAAGAACGCGCCGTCAGGTATGAGCCGAAGACTTCCCCGGCCAGAAGGAGAAAGGCTGATGGTACCAGAGGAATCCCCGGTACAGGCCGGTGCTTCAGCCAAAAAACTAAGGGTTTGTCGGTTGGCTAAGTCAACAACAATATCTACGACTGAGGGCCTGCACCCAATGGCGTCGTTTACCGTTACCCGGTAATTGCCCGGGGGCAGGGTGGGGGTGTCGCCTAAAGCCGAGGGATCTGACCACGTGAAAGAATATGGGAACTCTCCGCCACTTACCGATAAACGTACTTCTGCCGTAGACAAACCACATTGCCCCAGTATGGAATAAGTTACCTCAGGGCCATCGGAGAAAGCCAGCTCCGTAAAATGGATGGAATCGCAGGCGTTCAATACTCCGGGAAATGTATCAGTATAAACACCTGCAATGCTTAGGAACCGTCCGTTAAGCAGCAATGAATCTCCACGACAGACCGCAGTTCGGCTGAAACTGGTAGATTCACAGCGATCACAGGACCGGTTGCAGTCATCGGTAATGACCAATGTTGATGCTTCCCGATCAGTTGCTTCGGGGAGCCAATTGGTGGCCAGGGCGTTTACGTCTAGCAAAATGGGTCCCCATCCATTTGAAAGACTGGAAACTTCTACCGTCAAACTTCGTAACTCCAGGCATTCTGTATTACTTCGCCCTTCGTCGGTAAGACTTAACACGGCACCAGTACGAGCACTTTCTCCCGGGTTGTCGAAGGATGCTAGGGTAAAAATGCCCTCATTCCCTACAAGTAGTTGCTGGTTTGCCCTTAGGTAGACGTTTGCATTTCCAGCCAGCAGGTAGCTGTAGCTCCAGTTAACGACTCCTTCAAGGTCAAGCTGCATTAACCAGGGGTCTCGCTTACCGATAAGTGAAAAGCCATAGGTGAAAAGTCTTCCATCCTGGGCGACCAACTCAATGGGAGACTCACCGTTGTATTCAGTGATGTCGTATCGGCGGGTCCAGTCTACGGAGCCATCTGAAATATTAAGCCGACTTAGCAGCATGGAGGTATTGAGGCCTCCGGTTACGACACCGATACTTCCCCAATGCAGGACATATAATTTGTCTCCCACTATTTCAAGGTCAAAGGCATAAAGGCGGGCATTGGAGGTGCCTGGTACCGGGCCGATTTGCGTCCAAAGCGGTGCACCTTCCGGGGAGAACCGGCTGATCATTGCTCTGATGTCACCGGCTCCGCCGGTGGCCGAAACATTGCCGACGGTGTAAATACTTCCATCTTCGGCAACGGCGGCGTCCAAAAAGGCCTCGTCTCCAAGGAAGTCGTACCGTTGGCCTTCCGTGATTGGTTGACCATTGGCTTGATTAATGCGATGCATCATGGCGGAGATAAAGACCGGAAAGGCTTCGCCCTGCTTGCTGCCGGTGATCAGGTATTCACCACCAACTAGTTCGCTAAGGCCGGTGGCCTCGGAAGGGTAATTGGGCTGTACGAAATACATAAGCTCGTCCTGGTTAGGGTCGTACCTGAACAGGTAGGCTTTTTGCAGGTTGTCGTTAAAGGTGGCACCGACGCCGGCAATCATTCCAGCCCGGTCAACGATCAGTTCATTAAGGGTTGAAAGCTCAGTACTTTCACTACTGGTGACGATCACCCGTTGCCAACGGGGCTTTCCTTCATTATCTATTCGCGACAAAAAGATGTCTCCACCTACGGTTCCACCCAGTAGAATATCTCCAGACGCTCCGGGGTAGGCCAACGCGCAGGTTGGTCGGAGATCGCGCCCTGATTCATCAGACCAAAGCTGAACAAAGGTTTCCCCGAAACAGCCTTCGCCCTGAGCGAAGAGTTGAATCGGACAGAAAAAAATCAGAATAAGGGATAGCTTACTTAATGCGGAATACATAATCTTTGGCAAGATAAGGGTTGCCAGGGAAACGGGGCGTTGGCAGGCTGTTCCCGCCAAAGTAATCGTAAGCTCGGCCAAGTAAAAGCCTTCGCTCTCCGGACGAGGCAGGAGGTACTGCCTGACTCGGCCGAAGAGCTATCTTGTGGTTGCACTGTTGTTTCTTTGGTCCCTTCCCTGGCACCTGCGGCCGCGCCCCTAAAACACGCCCGAGCAAGGCCGACATAAACGAAAAGCGGCTCGCCTTCCATAAGGAGGGCGAGCCGCTTTTTATCAATACAGTTCTGATCTAGAACTCAATCTTGTGTCCGCGCTTACGCTCGGCCTCGCGCAAAAGAATCTTCCGCAAGCGGATAGATTCAGGCGTAGCTTCCACGTACTCGTCGCCCTGAATGTACTCCAGTGCTTCTTCCAGTGTAAACTTCCGGGGTGGGATGATACGGGCCTTTTCATCAGCACCAGAGGAACGCATGTTACTGAGTTTCTTGGTCTTGGTCACGTTGATAACCAGGTCGTTGGCGCGGTTGTTCTCACCGATAACCTGACCTTCGTAGATCTCTTCGCCAGCATCAACAAAGAAGCGACCACGGTCCTGTAAGTTGTTGATAGAGAAAGGAATGGCCTTTCCGAGTTCCATTGATATCAAGGACCCGTTCATGCGTCCGGGGATGTCTCCTTTGTGCTCCTGGAATTCTTTGAACCGGTGCGTCATGATGGCCTCACCCTGAGTGGCAGTCAACATGTTTGAGCGCATACCTATGATACCACGTGATGGAATTTCAAATTCGAGTACGACACGGTCTCCCTTGGGGTTCATGCTCAGCATCATGCCTTTACGCTGGGTGACCATGTTAATGGCAGTTCCAGACATTTCTTCGGGAAGGTCGATGGTCATTTCCTCAACCGGCTCAGACTTGACGCCGTCAATTTCCTTAATGATAACCTGCGGCTGACCAATCTGCAGCTCGTAGCCTTCGCGACGCATCGTTTCGATGAGTACAGAAAGGTGCATTACACCACGGCCATAAACCCGGAAGGTATCAGCGCTTTCGGTATCTTCTACACGAAGGGCAAGGTTACGCTCGAGTTCCGCCGTCAGACGATCCTTGATGTGGCGGCTCGTTACGTACTTACCTTCCTTACCGAAGAAGGGGGAGTCGTTAATTGTAAAGCTCATGGAGAGCGTTGGCTCATCGATGGCGATAGTAGGCAGGGCCTCAGGGTTCTCAATGTGGGCGATGGTATCACCGATATCAAAACCTTCTGCGCCAAAGACTGCGCAAATGTCGCCGGTCTGCACTTCGTCTACTTCCGTCCGGCCGAAGCCTTCGTATACGTAGAGGTTACGCGCCTTAGCACGGGTTTCAACACCTTCACGATTGATGAGCGTGAGTTGCTGGTTCTGCTTCAGCGTACCACGGTTGAGGCGGCCAATGGCCATACGACCAATGTACTTGCTGAATTCAATGCTGGTAATCAGCATCTGGGTGTTTCCTTCCTCCGCTTTGTGCTCTGGTACATGCTCCAGGATGGCGTCAAGCAATGGAATGATAGAGTCAGTTTCGTTGCGCCAGTCGGTGCTCATCCAGCCGTTCTTGGCTGAGCCGTAGATGGTCGGGAAGTCCAGTTGTTCTTCCGTTGCATCGAGACTGAACATCAGGTCAAACACCATTTCGTGCACCTCTTCGGGCGTACAGTTGGGCTTGTCGACCTTATTTACTACTACGAGTGGATTCAGCCCTAGTTTCAGGGCTTTATCCATTACGAAACGAGTCTGGGGCATTGGGCCTTCGAAAGCGTCTACGAGTAGTAATACACCGTCAGCCATGTTAAGGACACGCTCCACTTCGCCACCGAAATCGGCGTGACCAGGGGTGTCGATAATGTTGATCTTGGTGCCTTTGTAGTTGATGGACACGTTCTTGGCAAGAATCGTGATGCCGCGCTCACGTTCCTGATCGTTGCTGTCCATGATCAGTTCGCCGGGCTTCTCGTGGTCGCCAAAGAGTTGGCCGGCAAGAAGCATTTTGTCTACCAGGGTGGTTTTACCGTGGTCTACGTGTGCGATGATCGCAATGTTACGAATAGACTTCATCTCGTTATTTTAGGGGCGCTATGCGCTAAGAGGGCGCAAAGGTACGGTATTTTGGTTAGGTTGTTAGGGTTAAGTTGTTATGGGTAGATTAAATTTTTCAGGAAGTGAATGGGTGAATGAGTGAATAATGGAATGGGAGAATAATTGAGTAGCACCAGCGGTAGCCTAATTCTCCCATTGTCTTATTCCCCCATTCACTTTTAGGGCGAGGACGCAGGATGCAAAAGAAGATTAGAAAAAGCAGGGTCAACCTGCTCTTTTCCTCCTTAATTATGATCCCTGATTTACTTGTTGGGTTGAGCGACTATGTCGCGATTACCAACTTTCAGATCGAGCTGCAAGCGCTCAACCTAATCAGGAAGTGAGTTGTCTGGCGAAATCAATTGAGCAGTATGTGGAAAAATGTGTTTGTATGCTATATTTAAACACAAAAAATTTCGTCATCGTTTGTCCGGCCCTCCCCTCCGTTCGTATATTTACCCTCCAGAAACAGCCCATATGCCCGATTCCGTAGCTCCTCAACAACCGCCGCACTACCTAGACGAACTCAACCCGGTTCAGCGGCAGGCTGCCGAGAAAAGGGAAGGACCGGTACTCGTCATTGCCGGGCCGGGCTCAGGGAAAACCAGGGTGCTGACTTACCGCATTGCGCACCTGATCGAAAAAGGAGCTGCTCCGTGGGAAATACTGGCACTGACGTTTACCAATAAGTCGGCGCGTGAGATGAAAGAGCGGATCGCTAAAGTGGTTGGCTCCAAAGCCTCAGACATCTGGGCAGGGACCTTTCACTCCCTGTTTGCCCGAATCCTGCGGGTTGAGGCAAAACACATTGGCTATCCGACAAACTTCACCATCTACGATAGCGACGACACCAAAAGCCTCATTGGCCAGATTATCCGGGAGATGAACCTGGACAAAACGGTTTACCAGGCGAACGCCATCAAAAACCGGATTTCCAGTGCAAAAAGCAGCCTCACTACGCCTAAACTATATGCGCAGAATGCCGAATTGCTGACGCAGGACAAAGCCGCGAAAATGCCCTTGGTCCATAAAATTTATGCAACCTATGTAGCCCGCTGTAAAAAGGCAGGTGCGATGGACTTTGATGATCTGCTCTTTCGCCTCTTTGAACTGTTTCAGAACCATCCTGACGTTGTCAAAAAATACCGTAGAAAGTTCAAGTACGTCATGGTGGATGAGTTCCAGGATACCAACACCCTCCAGTACGCCATCGTCAAAAAACTGGTGCAATACCCCAATAGCCCCCGTAACATTTGTGTAGTAGGGGATGATGCTCAATCGATCTATGCCTTCCGTGGGGCGACCATCCAGAATATCCTGGATTTTGAGCGGGATTTTGCCGATCACGGCATTGAGACTTTCAAACTGGAGCAAAACTACCGGAGCACGGAACACATCGTGCAGGCCGCTAATGCAGTCATTAGCCACAACCGACGGCAGATTCAGAAGAAAATCTGGAGCCATAAAGGGGAAGGGCAAAAAATCCGCATCCTCCGGGAAATGGACGACACCAGTGAGGGACGCCGGGTAGCGGATACCATCCTGGAACAGAAAAGCAGGTACCACCTGCGCCATCAGGATATTGCCATTCTTTACCGAACCAATGCCCAGTCCCGGATCTTCGAAGAATACTTGCGTCGTTTTAACCTGCCTTACCGGGTATACGGAGGATTAAGTTTCTACCAGCGCAAAGAAGTCAAAGACCTGATTGCCTACTTGCGGATGGTGGTAAATCCATCTGATGAGGAAGCCTTCCGCCGCAGTATCAATAACCCTAAACGGGGAATCGGCGGAACAAGCATCGAGAAAGTTGTTAAGTTAGCAACCCAGCAAGGGATCACTAACTTTGAAGCCCTGAAGCACGTTGCCCTGCCCAAGCGGACCCGCCATTCTGCGGATGGTTACATCGACGTTATTCAGAAAGCCAGTGCCAAAGCAGACACTGCGAATGCTTACGAATTGGCCGAGACCATTGCCCGTAAGTCTGGTCTGTTGGACAACATGCGTAAGGACACCTCCATTGAGGGAATGGGAAGGCTTGAAAACTTCCAGGCCTTGCTCGACGGTATCAAGTCATTCGTGGAGGAGGATACCTTGATCGATACGGATACACTACCAGATAAAACCCTGGCAACTTACCTGCAGAACATCGCCTTACTGACGGACTTCGACAGCAACGAAGAAAAGGACAATACTGATGTAGTTACGCTAATGAGTGTTCACGCTGCAAAGGGCCTGGAGTTCAAGTCAGTATTTGTCGTGGGCCTGGAGGAAAAGCTTTTCCCCAGCTGGATGAGCATGGATTCTGCAGAAGGAATGGACGAAGAGCGCCGCTTATTCTACGTCGCCATCACCCGCGCGGAGCAGTTCCTCACCTTGAGCTACACCAACACCCGTTACCGCTACGGTAAAATGGTTATGAATGAACCTAGTCGGTTCCTGACCGAAGTTCCCTCAGAGTCGGTAGAAAGTACTACCTACAGCCGGCGTTCGGAGGCTTCGGAGTATGATCCGCTGGAGCGCCAGCGGGCTAAGGTCACGGGCATAACGCCCGTGCGGCAGCGCGGGACGGCCAAATTCTCCAAGCCCAAGGTAGACCCATCAACTTTTAAGCCTAGCGCTCCCGGAGAGATTGAGGTAGGACAAAATGTTATGCACCTGAAGTTCGGAGAGGGTAGGGTAACTAAAGTCGACGGAGGTGCGGGCAACCGGATTGCCACAATCCACTTCAGTGATCTGGCGCAGCCGGAAAAGCGGATCATGTTGCGGTTTGCCAAGTTGCAGGTGCTGGACTAGTGGTATTGCTAATCCACTACTACCACCCGTTTAGTCCAGGTATTGTCTTTAGCAAATACCCGTAAAATGTAGGCTCCAGCCGGAAGACCTCTCAGTTGAACTTCGTTTACACCTGGGTTTAAGCGTGCCGGCAGGTTAACAACCTGCCCTTTTGCATTGATCAATTCCCCCCGCAGATTCCTACCTTGATTGGCTTGTAACCGGACGAACAAGTTTGTCGTAGCAGGATTGGGCCATACCTCAAGTTGACCTTCAGTTGCTTCGGAGGCAACGCTAACCGGCGGCGCCAGGGAAAATTTCATGATGGTTCCCGGGTTACGGACACCACTAATCAGGTTTAAGCCCGACTGGTCCGTGATGTTGCCAACCTGATCTGTAATCAAATAGAAAGTCTTGCCATCAGGACTGGCGGCAATATCGCGGTAGCGGTTGCCGGTGTAGAACAATTCGGTGGTATCACCAACAATGGCAGATCCCGCCTCATCGAGCTTTAATCGGTAGACCTTACCTCGTTTAAGGCTTACCACCAGTAAGGAATTGGTCCAGGAAGGAATGGCATCGCTTTCATAGATGTCAATGCTTGAAGGGGCTACGTTTGGCCGGCAGGTGTAAGCATTCTGGCAGGCAGGATTGTTGTAGTCATAGTCGTCCGTTACCGCAAACATGGAGAATAGCGGCTCCTGGTAATTCGTGTCCACAAGGCTACTTTCTTCCACCAGAGTAGCGTCTGCGGGACAGCTGCCATTTGAGTAGTCTTCTCCCTCACAATCAGCAGCGGTGGACCAGTTGCAATAGTCGTAGGCCTGGTCGTCCTGAAAGCCGACCACTATGGGCCAGCCATAGTTTTTGCCTCCCCTGATCAGGTTCACCTCGTCATCAGTGTTTGGTCCGTGCTCATCAGAATAAAGTATTCCATTGCTACCGAAAACCAACCCCTGCGGATTTCGGTGTCCGTAGGAGTAGATATGGCTTTGCACACCGTTGAATATCGGATTGTCATCCGGTATCGAGCCATCGGTATTGAGCCTGAGAATTTTGCCAGGATAATTCTGCCAATCTGATTGGTTTACCTCCTCTTGGGTGGGCAGCACTTGTGCTAAAATAGGATTGCAGTAATTACGATTCTGGTTTCCGCCCTGGTCTCCAATGGAGTAATACAACTTTCCGTCGGGGCCAAAGACCAGCCTCCCCGAATTGTGATCATTACTAGCCGGCATATTTTCGATCAGCGTTACCGGTTCCGTCAAAACACCATCTCCCATCGAGATCGAATAAGTGTAGCGTACGATTTTTTGCTTACGTTCCCCTTCGATCTGCTGGGTATAGGAAAGGTAAACGTAGGGGCTATCTCCCAAAATGTCTTCGTGCAGCGCCATACCCAACAGGCCGTCTTGTCTTGAGTCTGTATAAACATTAGGTACCCGGACTAATTCGTCCTTTGCACCACTGTCAGGATTTATTCTGAAAACCCTGCCGGTTTCTCTTTCCGTCACCCATAAAAAGTCATCCGGACCATAGTGCAGGTCCCACGGCGTGTCCAGGAAGTTATTGGCTCCAACCTGAGTCACCGTGAAGGTTTCTTCCTGGCTGTAAGAATGATGCGTATAGAGAAGGATAAATAGAAAAAGAACGAAGCGTATGGATAGCGAAGCTTTCATGTTGGAGTCAGTGGATAATTAACAAGGGTAAATGCTTACTTACCCGAACGTTAGCGCTTGGAGAAATCCGCCAACGGCAGAACGCGGTTGGCGGAATGTCCGACAAGGTAGCTAATGTGTCAAATATACACAGTTTAATTTTTCTCCACTTCCATTTCTTGAATCAGGGCGACTTCTTCCATGTTGTAAGGCGTACCATCCACCCTGAAAACATCGTGGTGCCAAAGGTGGGGCTCAGCCGTAAAGGTGGAATCCCAACTGGACCAGGGGTAAATGGTATTTGACTTTCCGGACACGAGGCCCCAGTTGTAGGCACCTACTTTATGCTCAGAAATTAAGGGAAGAATTGACTCGAAAGTGGAGCCATGGGTTCGGGCTATGTATTCGGTGCAAACTAATGGCCGACCATATTTCTGTAATCGCCCGATTGTTTTGGCGTGATGGCTGGCATCCCGATAATTATGATAAGAGATGAGGTCACTATGTGCTAATTGGAATTTGTTGAATCTACCAAGTGGGAGGTCTTCATCAATTATATTAAAAAGGTCTCCCCACCAAACTCCTGCGGTAAGTGGCTGGGATGGATTGACCTCCCTGGCCCATAAGAAGCTCTTCACCAATAATGCAAAGGCAAAATCAGCCTTGTTTTCAGGTTCATTTGGGAACTTCCCAAAATTATCGTTGTCGGGTTCATTATACAGGTCCCACATGTAAATGCGTTCGTCGTTCTTGAAATGGCGCAGAATACCCTGAACGTAGTTTCTTCCGAGGTCGTAGTACCGGTCACCATTCATCAACTGACGACTTTGGGGGCTTTGCACCCACCCGCTGTTATGGACGCGGGGTAGGGGAGCAGGCTGATCTCCGAGTTCGGCTACGGGATTCCAAACGGCGTCATACAATACAAAAGTGGTGGATATTCCATGCTTCTCAGCAATTCCCAGATACCGTTCTATTCGCTCAAGGAATCCGGTGCTGTCCTGTTCCCAGACGAGGTTGTGGAGGTAAACCCGCATGGAGTTCATGCCGATATCGGCGGCCCAGCCAAGTTCCTCGTCGATCTGGTTTGGATTGAATGATTCTGCCTGCCACATTTCCAGCTGGTTAATGGCGTCACGATTAATGTAGTTGGCGCCAATCGGTTGAGGCCGGGCAGCAGCATAGGCATTAGCTTTTTCTGCAGACCATCGATTTTCAGTAGCAACCTCCTCTGAAACATCAGGCGCGGCCGCAGGATCAGGGTCCGGACCAGAAGAGCAGGCAAAAAACAGCAGACACAGCAGTAGGCAGAGGGATCCTTTCATAGTGCTCAAGATATAAATAAGCCAGCAACTAATCCAGTAAGGGTAACTGGTGGCTTAAGGCCATGAAATAGCGAAGATTGGGGAGATCGCATTGCCTGAATCTATTTGCTGCACCTGCGTCCCCGCCTCCTCCAAAAGTGTGTGGAAAACGGCGAGTAAGTAGGCAAGTAAAGCCAAAAAATGACCTCTATTGTCATCCATTACAGAAAAATTGCGACCTTACTCCACCTTTTACGAACTTTGTTGTTCAACGAATAACCAATCACCAAGAAATGCTACGAAACACGATCCTTTTTGCCGTAATGATGCTACTGATGATCAGTTGTAAAACTGAAGGCACTACTGCGACCACTCCTGATACGCCCGATGTGGATGCCCCCGCCCCTAACCCCATCGTCTCTGATACTTCAGAAGATGTAGATATGTCTACCAAGAGCTATGTCCTTAATGTTGTCGACGCTACCATCAAGAGCCCCCGCAAGGAACTGGTTGGGAAAGCTGGCGACGTGCCCCTGGTTATCAATTACGGTAGCCCAGCCGTAAATGAACGTACCATTTATGGTGATCTCGTCCCCTACAACAAAGTGTGGCGTACGGGCGCTAACGAAGCTACCCGCATTACCTTCAGTGAAGACGTAATGGTGGGTGAAGCCAACAAAAAATTGTCTGCCGGCACCTACTCTCTCTTTACCCTTCCCTCCAGCAAGGAAGAATGGACGGTTATCTTCAACAAAGTAGCCGACCAATGGGGAGCCTACGATTACGAAGAAAGTGAGGATGTTGTTCGCATTAAAGGAATGTCTAAGCCAGCTGCTCAAAGAGCCGAACGCATGGACTTCGCTCTGGACGGCAACTCCATACAACTGATGTGGGACGACCTGGTCGTTGCTTTCCCGGTGACTAGCGCTACTAAATAATAGTTCGAGTTGCCCAGGTTTTCAAGTTGTCCGGGTTGTCCGGTTATCCATACCCAATTGCCCTCACAATAAAGCATAAGCCCCGGTTTCCATTTCGGAAACCGGGGCTTATACTTTTTAAGATGGCGTATGCTTCGACAACCCGAAAATTCGCCCCCACTACCCCCCCGTAGGCCGGCCAATAATGTCCGCTTTGATTACTTGTCTGGGCTCCGGTATCGGGGCCTTTTCATATTTATGGCTAAACACCTTAGATGCTTCGTGCCAGCGACCGTCCTTCCCTAACTCAAGCGCATGATAGCTACCGTCTGGCATATTTACCGGTCCTTCATTATCGGGCCCTTCAGCGATGATCAGGTTCTCATAAATGATGCGCTGGCTTTCCTCCTCAAACCGCATAGCTACGCTGGCTTCCGCGCTGTATTGCAGGATCAGGCGGGTACGATCTTCTAATAAGTGACCTTCCGGCGTGTAGGTTACAAAAACCGGAAGACCGAAGGATGGGGTTCCTTGTTCGTCAAAATAGAACACGTCCAGTATTTTCTGCCGACGGAAAGTGCCGTAGCGATCATAGCCAAAGAGGATGTAATACTTTTTACCCTCAAAGGTCCCTCCAGGCAGGATATTATAGGCAACGTAGCCCAACCAGTTTTCGTTGGAGGTGATAACCACTTCCGGATTCTGCCGGATCTTATCTCCTCTGTCAATAAGCGGAGCCAGCTTGAGTTCCCCCGAATTGTACTGAATGGCACCGTAATGCCGATAGTTGTCACGGTCTATGTTCAACTCCCAGGTAAAAAACCGGAAGCTGTTATCGGGCGCAGTAACGACGTTTACACCTTTCAGGGCCGCAAAATCATAGTTGAAACTGTTAGGTGTCTTTAACGCATTCACCAACTCCTTTATCAAGGATTTGCAAGCAACGAAGCGTGCCTCCTCATTGCTGTCAATATGCATGGTGTAGGAAAGCTTTAAAAGATCGGCTTCAAGTGCGGTGAGGCTGGCTCGATCATCTGCAGAAAGCGGCCCTGCCTGTGCGTACAGGGAAAGTCCACAAAGGAGGCTGAGTAGAATGGAAAAAACTGATTTCATGGGATGTGTTGGTTACAAAGACGGGAATAATACGTTTGCGGGCAGTAAAAAGTATTTATAAGACGGCTACATTTGCATTATGGTAACAACTGATTTCACAAATCGTACGGTATTAGTAACCGGAAGTAGTAAAGGCGTAGGTGCCGCAACGGCCAGGATTATGGCTAAGGCAGGTGCCAGGGTCTGCGTGCATTATAAGAGCGATGTCGCAGGTGCAAAGGCCGTTTTAGCGTCGCTGCCGGGGGCGGGACACACCATGTTTCAGGCAGACCTGTCGGATCCTAAAGCCGCCAGGCGATTGGTGGAAGGTGCCGCGGTAAAACTTGGTCGTCTGGACATACTCGTCAACAACGCCGGCATCTTTCAGCCGCATCCCGTTGATGGTTCTATGGCTTTTGATCAGTGGCTGGAGTCTTTCCAGTTGACTTTGCAGACTAACCTGGTAGGCCCCGCAGCGGCGGCTTTCGCCGCCATTCAGATCATGCGAAAGCAGGGTGGGGGGGTGATCGTTAATGTTGGTAGCCGTGGTGCCTTCCGTGGCGAAGCTGGCCAGGTCGGCTACGGCGCTGCGAAGGCAGGATTACATTCATTGTCTCAATCTCTCGCTCAGGCTGCCGGTCCCGACAACATTACCGTCCACGCCGTAGCGCCGGGATTCATAGAAACGGCCATGGCACGCCCCCACCTCCAGGGAGCTGCCGGTGATGCCGTTAAAGCTCAAAGCCCCCTCAATCGGGTAGCGACGGTAGAAGAAGTGGCCCGCACCATTCTTTTCCTCGCCAGCCCCGAAGCTCGCTTTACCACGGGTGGTATTGTGGACATCAACGGTGCCAGCTATCTTCGGTAAGTGATAAGCAAATAGATGAAGGATTGAATAATGACCGAACACAACAACTACTTCCCCTCCGGTATCTGGGACGGTTTTTACCTCTACCAGTCAGGCCCCGATAGTAATCGCCACGAAATGTATTTCTATCTCGACTTCAGCGACGGTGTCGTAACTGGATCAGGAAGCGATGACGTAGGAGGCTTCACGTGGAACGGGACGTATAATACAGAGACTTTCGTTGTGAAAATGACCAAGTATTACCAGATGCACACAGTACACTACGATGGGCGTGCTGACGAAACCGGTATTTACGGTCGTTGGGAAATAAAAGGCGACCTTAACGGCGGTTTCCACATCTGGCCCCGTAAAGGAAAGGCGGAGGAAGAAGTCGCAGAAGAAGTGGTAGAAGCAACCATTTCTGCCTAAATTGGTTTCAAGGGTTGCACGGTCACTTCTCTCCTGTTGCAGTTGAACGCGAGTTATCATCCCCTGCAATATCTACACCTCTGGCAATGAAAGCTTAAACGAACCCTGTAATCCTTGTAACTACTGCAACTATGTCTGATTCTTCCAGCCAGCTACTCGACGATAACGCCCTCCCCGGAGAGTATGCCGTCTACCAACGGTTTAACCGGGAAGAGGACATGCTCTCTGTCCTGGAGGTGTTGAAGGAGAATAACATTCTTGTTCGGCACGCATCAGAAGATCAGGGAGAGTGGCGGGAGTCTACCATTATTGGTTCTCCGCTCCAACCAAAATTCTGGATTGAAATCCCGGCAAATCAGTTCGAGAAAGCCAACTTCATGCTACAGGAGGCGGCGGACGAAGCCCTCAGCGAGGAAGACCTTCAATCACATCCCTTTGCCGACTATTCAAAGAAAGACCTGGAAGAGGTGCTGCTGGAAGAAACGGACTGGAGTCCGGAGGCAGTCGTGGTGGCGCGCAGGCTGCTACTCAGCCGTGGTCATGATGTCGATCTGGCTAAGATCAGGCAGGCAGCCCGGGAAAAAATAGCGAAGGATTACACCCCTAAGTCCGGCAATAGACTGGTGATCATCTTCTTTTCACTTTTTGGAAGCTTTTCCGGACTCTCCATCTGGTTCACCAGTGTATTGATTGCCCTTGGCGTATTGCTCTACTACGTAGTTGGCAGCCGGCGCGATCCTAAGGGCAACAAACATCCGGCTTATGATACGCCCACCCGGCAATTCGGCCGGATCGGCTTAGGCCTGATGGTTGTTTGTACTATACTGGGTTTACTCAACTTCTTTTACCTGCACTGGGTGCGGTTTCCAGAAATTGACCCCTGGTACTGGATTTGGCTGTAAGCCCCGGGGTCAGTCAAGCGAACTATTTCAAGACTTCCAATGCTTTCGCTAGCACAACATCCCGGCCGTCAAGATAGTCCCGGATCGATGGGGTAACATGAATGTCAACGCTCACTCCGGGCCCTACGAACACTTTCCCATCCGGATAGGTATCCCGCTTAGTGCATATCCTTGCAGAGCCACCTCCGGGTAGCGATAGCATCAGCGGCTGTCCGGTACTCCCAAAACTTGGCTCTCCGATGAAGGTGAAATTTTCAAGCACGTCTGCGGCCACCAGGAAATCTTCAGCAGCGGAGGCAGTATAATTGCTCACTAAAACTGCGACGGGCATATCCGGCATCGGATCATCGGCAGGCTGGATAGTATCAGCAGGAGCAATGTGCCAAACCTCCCCGAAATACATCTTCTGGTTGTTCCGATCCCATTCGCTTAGGGTTGTGGGATCATCTTTGGCAACAAATTTACCCCAGGCCCGGTTTGCGGCCCGGTGTTCGCGGGTCTGCCACGACGAGGTCAGCAGTGGTTTATCCGTAAAGTATTTCAGCATGTCATATCCGACGCCTGAATTTCCGCCACCATTTTCCCTTAGATCGATGATCAACTTCCTGCACTTTCGGATTTCAGGAAGGTATTCCAAAAATTCTTCCGCCGCCCTGCTGTTGCCAAAAGAGTTTAGGGTCAAACGCCCCACGTCACCTTCGAGCATTTCAAATTTTGTCAAAAACCAATCTGGATCAGGCACCTCCCAGGTGATGTCGCTACTGTTGCGGTTGCGCGGTAGGGTGGCGCTGCCTCCCATTCCCTCAACTTTCTGGTAGCTAAAGCCGACGTTACTTCCTGCCGGTCCTTTCAGAACATCATGAGCCCCCCAACGCTGGCGCACGTGGTCACTGCCGATCGAAATATAGGGGTAAATGTGCTCTTCCAGGTAAGCAGCAACGGGTTGGTTATTCACCGAAGTGATTCGGGCACCCAGCGGTATCATGTAACTAAGCCCCTCGGACCGGTTTACGACAACGGGCGCGCCGTCAACGAGTTCTATTTTCAATTGCGGCCGGTCGAATTGCTGCGCAACGTGTGCCGGCGGATAAATATTCGTATGCCCATCCTTAAGTAGTGCACAAAATTGTTCTAGTAACCGATAGTACGAAGCGTCATCCTCAGCCGCCTGCACCAACGGTAAGTATTCCTGCAAGGCAGCATCCCAATTGAGCTCCGGTACCTGATCGAAGTAGGCGAAATTATATTTAGCTTCCGTCCAGAATTGCACCAGGCCGAAGGTCCGTTCAGCGGCGGTAAGCGGCCGGTCAGGATGGGTGGCGTAAATCATCCGGTCTTTGGGGACAAGGTGGCTAACCAGCTTGTCTACTCGTTCTGACAGCACCTCTACCGCATTCAGGTATGCTGCCTGTTGAGCAGCGTCAGGAAATTCACCCCAGGCAGGTAAAGAGAAAGGGAATTCTATGCCCGTGGATATTACCAGTGTGCCAATGATGGCAGTCGCCTGTAAAGTACTGAGCTCTTCCCCTCCAAGTTTCAGGTAAAAACACGAATTATTGTACTGGACGCCACTGTAGGTACCGATCATTTTCCACATTTCATTTTGTGGGTCATTAACACCGACCCCAAAATTGAAGAGGGTCAGCCACTCGGAACCAGAAGCATTTTCCTGATGCAACTTCACAATTATGGTATCCGAAGAGAGCCGGTTGTTTCCAATACGCAGTTGCGTAGGTGTTCGTTCCGTTAAACGCTCACTATCGCTGAATTCCTTTGCAAACTGGACAAGGTTTGCTTTCGGAAACTTTGGATCTCCCTCCTTAGTTAAGAAATCCAGTTGGCCAGCGGGAGGTCTCATTGGAGGAAAATAGTCGAACCCGTCGTCGGTTTGGGCGCGGACGCAGGTGCAAAGGAGGAGTAGGATAAGCAGGGTGGGGTACCATCGCTGTTGCATAAGGATCAGGATTGGGGGCAGTCGCTTCCAAGGTCAGGGAACAGAACTACTATCAGTACTTAAATAACCTCAGGAAGATACAAAACACATAAAGCTTTTTTGTGAAAGGTAAAGGGCACCGGAAAGGAATATGGTATTCCTCAGGAGAAGTGGGAGACTTTTGCATAACTGCTTCTGTAAGCTGCTTATGAAAAGGACACCAACTGGTGCTCTCATTGCTTTCCCCTTTCTACTTTGCGCAGCCCGGCAGATGGACTTTCTCACTGACCAATCCATCTCCCTTTTACCACCTGGGGCAACGAATACAAGACGCCTTACCAAAGAAGTTGAAGAACGAAAGCTCAATGGCCCCCACACTATTCGTCGCTGAACGAAGACGCGAAACGTTCATGTCGTAATTAGCAGAAAACCGGTAGCCGGGCCCGTTCCACTGTCCGACAATGATTAAAGCATCAGACCCTAATCCGTTCACGCCGATATTCATTCGGTAGGCTGCCCCAAGCGAAAGGTATTTTCCGTCTCCGGTTTTGGTCCTTTCCAGGTTGAGCAGTACCCGACCCAGAATTTGGTTGTGCGGACCTTGAACGCTCACTAACCCGAGCACGCTTAGGGTTGTATTGCCCAATGCCGGTGTAGGTAGGTTGTTCCCACCCGCATGGATTGTCCAACGGGTAGGGAGGTTGACGCTCGTCTGATTGTCAGTGGCGGGGTTGTCAATAAACCTCAGTTCGGGCTGACCAAGGTGCTTGGCTGAAATGCCGGCATTAAAACCGTAGCCCGACTTCGCCTTCGAGAACTGGGTAAAAAAAATGCCGACACCATAATCAAAAAGCAGGAGGTTCTGAAAGCCCAGGGCCTCATCCGGTAACCCCGGGTCGTCAAACTGATCGTCGAAGGTAAGGCTGCCCTGCTCCAGGTTGAACTGTAAATAACCAGCCTCCACACCTGCGCTGAGTAGGCGCGTCTGGAAACGGGACGAGAAATCTTTGGTATAGGCAAAACTGCCGAACAGATTGATTCTTCGCAGACTGGGATCTCCCTGCCAATCCGCCTGCACGTTGGCCCCAAAAGCAAAGTAATCACCGTCGTCATTACCACAAAATCGTTGCTCAATGCCAGTCGTCATCGTTCGATACGCGCCCGTACCCAAAAAGCTGCGCCATTGTTCTCTGGCCCTGACTTGCAAGCGAGTGGTGGCATCTCCTGGGATGAAACCCGTTAGCGCAGGGTTGTGGTAAAAGCTGGCCTCGTCGAAATTTGTGAACAGGCCATCCTGGCCGTGTAGTGTACCTGCAATAAGGAGCAGACAAAAAAGTAGTTTTTGGGATAACATAAACGTTGGTTTCTTGCTTGTTGAAAAACTTACCTGGCACCTGCGGCCGCGCCTTATTAGTTAAGTAGTCAGATAGTCAAATAGTACTACCGCATTTGGATGCTCGCCTCGCTCGTAAGCAGCCTAACTAAACTTTAGCACTTCCGATTAATGGAAAACCCGGACACTTCCACTCAACTCTTTTGTCTCGCCGTCTACGTAGCGGACTTTGGCCTGGTAGACGTAGTAGCCAGGGACAACCTTGGTGCCGTTGAAACGCCCGTCCCAACCAAAGGCGAGGTCGTTTGGCGGGAAGTCTTCGGCGGAGAAGAGTAGCTGGCCACCGCGATCCCTAACCTCAAAAAACTCAATTGTTTCTATACTCTTTTCAAAGTTGCTACGTACCCTGAAAATGTCATTGCGCCCGTCAGCATTCGGGGTGAATGTGTTTGGAATGTATACCTCCCGGCCAAGGTTTACCCTGATGTACACCTCATCGCTGGCCGGGCAGCCACGGTCACCCTGCATAGAGAGCAGGTAGGTTGTATTGGAAAAGGGTCGGGCAATCGGCGACTGGCAATCGGTACAATCCAATCCCGCCGAAGGCGTCCAGCGAAAAATAGGATCATCGGCATTAAACAGGATCGTATTCAGCGCTACTTCTTCTCCTAATTCAAGAAAAATCGTATCCTCCAGAATATCTACGGAGACGGGATCAGGCTCGATGATCTGTCTTTCAAAATCCAGTACACAGCCAGCAGAGTCAATGAGCTCCACACTGTAGAAATCAGGTCCAAGGCCGTCAAACCGTGATATGCCCAATCCACTTTCCTGGTAATTTGTACCAACAATATTGATTTGATAGGGAGGGACACCGCCCGAAATAGACCGGAACCGGATGGCGCCGTCCATAGCGCCATAACAACTTATTTGCTGCACAGAATCCTGACTAAGGATTGGCGGGTTTTCTGGCACCGTTACCGGAACATCAAACCTGCAGCCGTTTACATCCGTAACCGTTATCAAGTAAGCTCCTGCGAATAAGCCAGTTGCATTCTGGTCGCTGGTTCCGCCGGTCCAGGAAACGGTGTAGGGACGAACGCCGCCGTCAATATCGAGGGCTACTGCTCCATCGGCACCATTCGCGCACGTTACCCGCGTCACGGAAGGAATTGCCGTCAGCGGGGCAGTTTCAGTAAAGGTGGCCTCCGTTTGAAATTTGCAGCCTTCCCGATCAGTGATGCTTACCGAGTAAGTACCCGCCGTAAGCTGGTCAACAATTGGCGTGTTCCGGCCGTGTGACCAATCATAATCATATGGTGGTGTGCCCGACGTAACAATGAGCGAAAGCAATCCACTACTGTCGCCATTACAGATAACTTCTTCCCGCCGGTCAAACTCAGCAATGACGGGTGGATGAACGGTGACAAAAACGGAGGTACTGTCCGAACAGCGCGTATCTCCCGCTACGGTGAGGACCACTTCGTAAGTTCCCGGGGAGGTAAACTCATGGGAAGGGTTTGGGTCAAAGGAGGCTGTACCGTCGCCGAAATTCCAGAAATGTTCTTCGACATCACCCGTAGCGAGGCTGCTGAAATTGACGAATTCGCCAAAGCAGACGTCCTGGACGTCAACTTCTAAGTCGGCAATCGGTGCTTCCCGGATAATGATTTCCTGGGAGCTTTCGGCAAAGCAAATACCTCCCTGGGTAGCACGCAGGGTGACGGTATAAGGGCCTGATGCCGGATAGCGATGAATGGGGTTGGTGGCCGTTGAAGTCGTGCCGTCACCAAAATCCCAGAAAAACCCGTTGGCTCTGGTAGTTTCATTGGTAAAACGTACGGAGTCTGAATCACAGGCAGTTCTGACGGCAAAACTGAAGTCCGGCTGGGGTACCGGCCGGATGAAGACACGTTGTGAGCTGCTGTCCCGGCAGCCGTTCAGGTCCGTCACGGTTTGGGTCGCAAGAAAGGTTCCCGACGACGTGTAGGTATTCTCAGCCGTACAACTGACACCAAAGTTACCGTCGCCAAAATCATACGTACAGGCTAAACCTCCCGCGGCGGTGGAAGAGAACAAAACTGTCCCGTTCTGACAGACGCTGTCGCTCGCCATAAAGCCGGCCTCCGGTGTCGGAAATACTTCCATTACTTGACATACCTGCCGGTCACACCCGGCAGGATCGGGGTTGGTCACCGTCAGGCAGACGCGGTAGCTACCGGGTGTGGTATAAGTGTGTATTGGGCTGAAGTCTTCGCTGAGTGCAGTGCTGTCACCAAAATCCCAACTGACGGCCAGTCCATTGGCACTGGTGTTGATGAATTCAACGGGTTCATTAGGGCAGACGAAGTTGGGATTCCTGAAAGAGGCATTTGGCGCTGCCAGTACCTCTACCTGATTCAAAAACTCATCTTCGCCGCAGCCAAAGGCCCGCTGGCTGATCCGGTAGGTCCCCGGCAACTCATAGACAACATAAGGATTCGGCTGGCTGCTGCCCTGTCCATTACCAAAATCGTACAATACGGGTACGCCATTAGAAGCACCGCTCATCAGGAAAAGGGTATCGCCAACACAAAGAGTAGTTGCACTCACGTTAAAGAAGGCAGAAACATCGGATGGGGTGACGATAACGTCCCGGCACAAGGTGTCCCGGCCGCAAACGCTGGCAATTTGCAGGCACACCTCAACGGTGTCCAGACCCCCAGTTTCCCGTACGATCAGTGGTGGGATGGAATCGGTACTTAGCAGCATTCCATCTACCACCCACCGGTAGCTGTCTGGCCGGCCAAAAACGTTGCTCGAAAGCTGAATTGTGTCACCGGAACAATAGGCCACCTGATCGGTGGAAAAGCGACTTTGCGGCAGCGGCCGGGTGACGACAGATTCGAAAAACTGACGGGTTTCACAGCCGTTGCTCAACGCCAGGCTGATCTCGAAGACAGAGTCCCGGATAACCGAGGCCAGCGTTAATGAAGGGGGCTGGCGCAAATCGCTGAAAGTTTCCCCGTTAAGCATCCAGTTGTAGGTTAGCTCTGCCCCGCTATTCGAATTGTTTACGATCGATACTTCAAGGCCGGAGCAGCGGTCCGGATCATAAACCAAAGCAAAAGAGGGCGCGGGCGCAGGTGCAACGCGGATGTTTTGAAGCGCAAAGGCCGTACAATTGCCGCGTTGTACTTCCAGGCGGACGGGGTAATCCCCCGGGCCGGGAAAAGTGAAACAAGCATCGCCGGAAGTAACATCAAGCGTACTATCCGCAATGATCCAGCGTAAGGAATCGTAAGCTACACCCACGGGCGCCGTGAAGCAAAGCTCGTTGCCATCACAATCGGAGACCTCGAAACTGGTGACTAATTCAGCTACGGTTACCGTAAAGGTGTCCTGACTACTGCAACCTGGAAGTGCAGCACTTTCAAAGCGATAGGTTAGCGGATAGACTCCCTCCCCAGTCAGGCCCGGATCAAAAAAGCCGTCAGGCTGGACGCCTGCTCCGCTGAAGAGACCACCTGAGGGAGCGCCCGAAAAGGTGACTGGGGCGTCATCATCGCACAGTTCCAGATCTTCAGGTACGGTGACGCTGGCACCGACAACCGTAATAACTACCTGATCGCTAATCAGGCAAGAGTCCCGGCCATAGCTAACCACGTAGTCTCCTTCGCTATAAGCTGCCGGATCAAAAATGCCGTCAAACTCCCGGTTATCTACTCGCCAGATCCCTCCGGTGGCGGGGCTGGCCCGCAGGGCAAACGGCTGGCTTTGATCACAAACAGTAGTGTCCGGAATACCAATAGCGGCAACTTCCTGGGACGTGACGTTGAAGGAATCCACTAACGGTGGCGTAGCACAAAGCGCGGTGGTATCAATGATCTCTGCGTCCACCCGATAGCTTCCGGGGGGAAGGTTGACGGGAAAATCTCCCGGTTGAATCGTGTCTCCGTTGACCAGGTAAGTGGCCGCTTGATTCAAAGGGCTTGGACTATAGCTTAACGATAAACAAGCATCTTCCTGCGGGGCCAACCTGAGTATTGCCGCATTCACTACTTCTACTTGAAAGGAAGTAACTTCTTCTACGCCGCAATCTTCATTCAACCCGGTAAACAAAACCGTGTATAAGCCCGCCTCCGTAAAACTCACGGTAGTGATCAAGGCAGAGGTATCAGCTACTACGGCTCCGGTATCCGGACTAACGGTCCAACTCCAGTCCGTAAGCCCGGTTGACATGGAAGCGTTTACCCGAATGGGAGAGACACTGTCCAGGCAAACCTGGTAAGGCATGGTATTCGGTCCGGTCAGATTGGAATCCGGGAAGGCAATGATGTTTGGTCCCTCGATCACGGTCACAAAACCGGTGACGGAGTCCTGACCACAAGGGTTGGTGGCGCGTAGCGTCACCGGGAAAACGCCGGTATTTGGATAAGTATTTGTCGTGGTGTCCGAGTAACCATTTCCAAAGTCAAACTCCAGCGTCAGTGCTTCTGCGGGGCAGGCGCTTGCGCCAAAGTCGACCGTTTCTCCCTGACAGACGATACTTGGAAAATTACCGAACATGGCTTGCGGCGGATTCCGGACCGTTAAAGGAATAATGTTTTGATTAGGATTGTCAGCCCCGGCTATGTAGGAGGTCAGAATAACAAACGTACCCGACAACTCGTACTGGCAAGTGAGGTAAAAGTCGCTGAAGTCATAACGATGAGTACGGTTAAATGAAGCGGTGCCGTCATAGAAAAACTGAGGGTCCGAGCCATCCCCCCAGGTAATGGACAAGGAGTCCACGATGCCTTCAAAATCGGGGTCGATGGCTACCGTTACGCACAAGTCGAGGGTAGAGTCCTGCAGGCAAACGAACTGGTCCCCACCACAGATTTGAATGGTGGGAGCACTGGTGTCTTGAGCGTTAACGGTAGAAAAAAGAAGGAAAGAGAGTATCAAACCACCGAGATATCCGGCGGAGCAGCTAAGGCGCATTAATTTCAGTTATTGGGTATAGTCGACCCCAAAATACAGGTAAAGGCACTTAAATTGATGACAAAAACAAATCCGCTGCCTGTGTGGTTGGGTTTTGAAGGGGATCGGTCGGTTTGAGGGTGGGGAAGGTAGATGGTACATTCGGCCAGCATTTTACGACCTGCATCTTGACCCAAGCGGATCTTTTCTTATCGCCTGAATCTTTCTTGACTAGTGCCTGAAGCGAACGTAGTAGGGAATAATACTACCTCCACTACCATAAGTATAGCCACTTGCAGCCCAATCCAGTCTATCTCTTCCGGTAGTTCTCACGGTATGATAATGACCATATCGAGTGGTGCTACGGGTACTCAGCCGGGGATAATAAATGACAAAATCGCCCCAAACGCCAACACCACTACTGGCATTATAAGGTCCTCCACCGAAGGCAGTGATCATACCAATTTCCTCTTTGTCATTAATGTCAAAATAGGGATAAGCAAATGCAAAACCAGGATTCCAGACCTGCATTTGGTTGGTGAGACGGAAGTTATTGCGGTTTATTTCCACGATCTGAATATGAGGTTCTGGGAAATTGCTATTGGTGCCCGCGTTCCAGGCGAAATAAAGTTTATTACCGCTAACTGCAGCAGCTCGTACATAGGTTTTCCAGCTGCCGTCCGCCAGCCAGTCGCTACCATCTGCAGTAGTGGAGGTCATGGTGTTATTCGGCCAGGAGTTAACGGCTACGTCGCGCCAGCTATAGAATCCATCACCGTCCATCATACTGTACACCTTCATGGTACTGTTGTCTTCGTGTCCAGCCCAATAGACGCCGTTATTACTATTTTGGGTCACGTGCGACCAAAAGGCATCGGTAGTTCCTGTAAACTGAAAGTTAACCGTAGATCCAGCTGCCAGTTGAGAAAGTGGTACGCGAACAACATGACGGTCTCCACCAATAATACTACTTGTCCAATACAGAAAGCTGTTGCCGACACTCATGTCGTTGTAGTCAAGTGCTCCGCTGGAAGCAAATGTCGTATTGGTGAAATCCCAGTAGGTCCAGGCAGTTCCGTTACTGGACCGTACTTGTTGGGTATTTTGAACGGCAATGCGAATGGCGTTGGTCCCGGCACCGTTAGTTTGGTATTGCAGCAGCCATACAAACAGGTCGTATTCCGGTACGTAGTGAAGCACCTGGTCACAGCAGAAGCCACCGTAGTCCTGTGGGAAAATGGTGGTTGGGTTGACGCTGTTAAAGCTTTGTCCTCCATCCAGCGAAAGAGAAATGAACCAGTTACCAGACATCATCACGGTATTACCGTTAGCAGCTACGCTGGGCTCAGGAAATCTTCCGGAAGTTTGAGGAGAATCGCCAATTTCGTCGTACTCCTCAAAAGTTACGGCTTGGTTGATGTCGCCCATTTTATCAAGTTTGGAAGACGTATTCAGTGGTTCCATTTTTCCTCTTAGTGGGCCGTTCGGAACTATGTAAGGCGTTGTAGGCTCATTAAGCTTAATGTCCGGATCAATCCGTACTGGTGGAAATCTACCGCCGCTTACTTTTTTAGGCTCCACGGTTTTGGTGGTAAGCTCAAGCCTGCCACCGTTGTTTTCGTCCGAGTCTAATGGTGGAATTGGATAGGTTGTACATCCATATCCAAAGAATAAAAGAAGGATGATCAGGTTGCGAATAATGGTGTTTCTATGCATAATCAGGGTATTTAGGGATGAGTGTTCAAAGCGTTCAGAGGTTGTTACTCTAATCTCCCTACATACTACTATACGTTAAGCCGGTTGCTAAGAATCCAGGTTGGAAAGAAGAAGCTTAGTGGTATAAATCACTCTATCTTGGTAAATAGTAGTTAGGATTCCGCTGGGTTCACCACAAAGTTCAGGAGAATAGTCCCACTATGCATTATAACTAAAGTTGGTAAAGCTTTTAGGCGCGGTCGCAGGTGCAAATAAGGCTTTTAATGAAAGGAGCCTTCCCTAAAATCCATAAACTTTCCTATGAGAATCCAATTATTACGTCCTTCTACTGACAGGTAAGATTGCGAATAAGTGAAAGCGGCACACGAGCGCAGCGAGCGACCCCATGCGGCAGCTATTCTCTGATTCCATCATTCATTTACTCAACTATCTCCTACAGCGGAATATTCCCATGCTTCCGCCGCGGCCCCTTCACCACCTTATCCTCCAACATCCCATAAGCCTTGATCAGCTTCCGGCGGGTATCCTTCGGTAGGATTACTTCGTCGATGAAACCGCGCTGCGCCGCGCGGTAAGGATTCGCGAAAGTCTTCGCGTATTCAGCCTCCTTCTCGGCGAGTTTTGCGGTAGGGTCATCGGCCGCCATGATCTCCCGGCGGAAGATGATCTCACTGGCGCCTTTGGCGCCCATAACGGCAATCTCTGCCGTCGGCCAGGCGAAGTTCATATCTGCACCGATGTGCTTGGAGTTCATCACGTCGTAGGCACCGCCGTAGGCTTTACGGGTGATCACGGTGATGCGGGGGACGGTGGCTTCGCTTAGGGCATAAAGTAGCTTCGCGCCGTTGGTGATGATGGCGTTCCATTCCTGATCGGTACCGGGCAGGAAGCCAGGAACGTCGACAAGTACCAGCAGTGGTACGTTGAAGCAATCGCAGGTACGGGTGAAGCGGGCGGCCTTTTTGCTGGATTCTACGTCCAGGACGCCCGCCAAACTCATTGGCTGGTTGGCTACGATGCCGATACTACGGCCCGCCAGGCGGGCAAAACCGACTACAATGTTATCCGCATAATTTTCGTGAATTTCGAAGAAGGTATCTTCGTCAATGATGCCGTTGATCACCGTCCGCATATCGTACGGTTGGTTGGCGGATTCCGGGACGAGTCCTTCCAGCTGTTCCCGTACTTCAGTCCCTAGTTCGTAGGGTAGGGCAACTGGCTTTTCTTCGCAGTTCTGCGGCAGATAGCTGAGCAGGGTTTTAAGTTTGTTCAGGCAGTCGACGTCATTGGCTGCCGTCAAGTGCGTCACACCTGATTTGGTAGAGTGCGTGCTTGCTCCGCCCAATTCTTCGCTGGTGACCTCTTCGTTGGTCACCGTCTTTACCACGTTCGGGCCGGTAACGAACATGTAACTGGTGTTCTCCACCATGATGGTGAAATCCGTCATCGCCGGGCTGTACACTGCACCTCCGGCGCAGGGGCCCATGATGGCCGATAGCTGGGGTATAACCCCGCTGGCCTGTACGTTGCGGTAAAAGATGTCAGCATAGCCACCCAATGAGCGCACGCCTTCCTGAATCCGTGCACCACCACTGTCATTAAGGCCCAGTAGGGGAGCACCGACTTTTACGGCCATGTCCATCACCTTACAGATTTTCTCCGCGTGCGTTTCTGATAAAGAGCCGCCGAAGACGGTGAAGTCCTGGGCATAGACGTAGACCAGTCTTCCGTTTACGGTGCCGTAGCCGGTAATTACACCATCTCCGTAAAAAACCTGTTCCTGCATCCCGAAATCGGTGGTGCGGTGGGTCACCAGCGCACCGATTTCTTCAAAGCTTCCGGCGTCTAATAAGATATGGACGCGTTCCCTGGCAGTTAGCTTGCCCTTGGCATGCTGCTTTTCGATACGGGATTGGCCTCCGCCGAGGTGGGCTTTGGCTAGTTTTTGGTGGAGTATGTCTTGTGGCTTCATGGTTGATGGGGTGCGCCGGCTGCGCCGGCATGTATCGTATTGTATCTCGTTGACTTCACTTTATGCTGCGTGCCCGGCTTAGTTTGGGGCTATTCCGGAGCTTCACTTGTGCTCCGCACTTGTTCGGTGTGGGGGTAGCCCCGGACTTCACTTGTGCTTACGCACTTGTTCGGCGTGGGGGTAGCCCCGGACTTCACTTGTGCTTACGCACTTGTTCGGCGTGGGGGTAGCCCCGGACTTCACTTGTGCTTACGCACTCGTTCGGCATGGGGGTAGCCCCGGACTTCACTTGTGCTTACGCACTTGTTCGGCGTGGGGGGTGCCCCGGACTTCACTCGTGCTTACGCACTTGTTCGGCGTGGGGGGTGCCCCGGACTTCACTCGTGCTTACGCACTCGTTCGGCGTGGGGGGAGCCCCGGACTTCACTTGTGCTTACGCACTCGTTCGGCGTGGGGGGTGCCCCGGACTTCACTCGTGCTTACGCACTCGTTCGGCCGGGGTTAAAGCGATTTGATCCCTCCGGGATCGGTTACAGGTTGCGTTGGTAGTCTTCGAGGAGGTTTTTTTCTTTAGAGGTGAGGGAATCGATGCCTTGGTTGGATATTTTATCCAATAATTCATCGAGGGTGGGTTGTTTCTTTTTGGGCATTTTGTAGATCTTTAACTGGTGGGCTTCTTCTCCCCAGTAGTTCTCAACGTACATGATGGCGGGGTTACGCAGGAGAATGAAGAAGAAGATCAGCGAAGGGACCATGATGAGGAGGACCATCCACCAGTTTTCGATAGCCAGGGAAGGCTCCAGGGCCAGTGCAAGTAGTACTCCGGTGATACCTCCACCGAGGTGGGCGTCGTGACCGATGTTGTCTTTCTGGTACTTCATCCCAAAGATGGAGATGATGACGAAGAGAAAGCCGATGACCCAGGCTTTGATGCCGATATCAATAAACGGGAAGCTAAGATCTGCGTTGGGGTAGAGAACGATGAAAGCCATGATGACACCGCTTACCGCCCCAGAAGCCCCCAGGCCACGGTACTCCCCGTGGTTTCGGTGGATGTATAAAGCCAGCAAACTTCCCCCCAGCATACTCATGAAGTAGATCAGGAGGAAATACCAGATGCCGAACCGTAATTCGAGAACCTGATTAAAGCTCAGCAGTGCCATCATATTGAAGGCAAAGTGAATCCAGTCGCCGTGCAGAAACCCGGAGGTAAACAATCGGTCGTATTCTTTTCTGATTAGTACGCCGTCGGTCCACAACAAGTACCGCTCCCTGACCTCGGTATGGTTGAGGGCGGAGTAGGTGGCAAGGCCCGTAAGGGCCAGTAGTAGAAAACCGATTGGGCTTTGGTCCATAGTTGCAAGTGTTGCAGGGTCGCTTACGCTCCGGTTGAAGGCCAGTCGCTACGCTCCTTGTTGCAGGGGGGGCAGTGCATTTATTGTGATTAATTTTTCACGTCGCATCAAGGTAGCATGATTTTTAAAATAGTAGACGCCGCTTTAGCGATGACCGTTCCAGGGCCGAAGATGGCGGCGACACCATGATCGTAAAGGAATTGGTAATCTTGTTCGGGGATCACACCGCCGGTTACGACCAGGATGTTGTCCGCACCGTAGCTTTTCAGGGCAGCGATGGTTTGTGGTACCAATGTCTTGTGCCCCGCGGCAAGAGAGGAGATACCCAGGATGTGAACGTCGTTTTCAACGGCGTGACGCGCGGCTTCTTCCGGGGTTTGGAACAGCGGACCTACGTCGACGTCGAAACCGATGTCGGCAAAGCTCGAGGCGATGACCTTCGCCCCCCGGTCGTGGCCATCCTGCCCCAGTTTAGCGACCAGGATGCGGGGCTGTCGACCGTAGGCTTCAGCAAAGGCTTTAGTGAGGCCCCGTGCCGCTTGAAAGTCGTCGTTGTGTTTCATTTCGTTAGCATAGGCTCCGCTGATGATGCGGTTAGTGGCGCGGTAGCGCCCAAAACTGGCTTCCATAGCGTCGGAGATTTCCCCGAGGGTTGCCCGGGCTCTTGCTGCGGCAACGGCCATCCCAAGAAGGTTACCCTTGCCGGTTTCCGCACATTGCTTTAAAGCCTCCAGTGCACCTGCGACCGCGCCCGAATCCCTGTTTGCTTTTACTTCTTTAAGGCGGGTCACCTGTCCTTCACGAACGGCCTTATTGTCTACCTCCAGTACGTCAATCACTTCCTCCTCGTCAAGGTTGGGAAACAGGTTGACGCCAATTATCTTGTCCGTTCCGCCGTCAATCCGGGCCTGCTTACGCGCCGCCGCCTCCTCAATGCGCAGCTTGGGGACGCCCTGCTCAATCGCCTTGGCCATCCCCCCGAGTTCTTCGATCTCTGACATCAATTCTCTGGCCCGTTCGGCCAGTTGTGCGGTCAGTTTTTCTACATAATAGCTACCGCCCCATGGATCAACCACCCGGGTAATGCCCGTTTCCTGTTGCAAGTACTTCTGGGTGTCCCGAGCAATTTTTGCCGAAAAATCGGTGGGTAAAGCGATGGCTTCATCCAGCGAATTAGTGTGTAAACTCTGGGTGCCGCCAAAGACCGCAGCCATCGCTTCGATGGTTGTCCGGGCAACATTATTAAAAGGGTCCTGCGCCGTCAGGCTCCATCCAGAGGTCTGGCTGTGCGTCCGCAATGCCATTGATTTTGAGTTCTCCGGATTGAATTGACCGACGATCTCCGACCACAGCAACCGACCAGCCCGCAACTTAGCAATCTCCATAAAGTGGTTCATCCCAATGCCCCAGAAGAAGCTAAGTCGTGGTGCAAAATCATCAATTTTCAGGCCCGCCTTCAGCCCGGTTCGGATGTATTCCAACCCGTCGGCCAGCGTATAAGCCAGCTCGATGTCTGCCGAAGCTCCCGCCTCATGCATGTGGTAGCCGCTGATGCTGATGCTGTTGAACTTAGGCATGTGCTTCGCCGTAAATTCGAAAATGTCTCCCACGATCCGCATCGATTCTGCCGGCGGATAGATGTAAGTATTCCGCACCATGAATTCCTTCAGGATGTCGTTCTGGATGGTACCAGACAGCAGGGCAGGGGAGACCCCCTGTTCCTCGGCAGCTACAATGTAAAACGCCATGATCGGCAACACCGCACCGTTCATAGTCATGGACACCGACATTTTATCCAGCGGAATCTGGTCAAAAAGCATTTTCATGTCCTCCACCGTGTCGATCGCGACCCCAGCCATACCGACATCGCCGGTTACTCGTGGATGATCAGAATCGTAGCCCCGGTGGGTAGCCAGGTCAAAGGCCACGGAGAGCCCTTTCTGTCCCTGCGCCAGGTTGCGCCGGTAAAAAGCGTTGCTTTCCTCAGCAGTGCTGAAGCCAGCGTACTGACGGATCGTCCACGGGCGCACGGCGTACATGGAGGAGTAAGGACCACGGACGTAGGGCGGCAGGCCGGCTACCGAGCCGAGATGCTCAAGTCCTTCGATGTCGCTGGCAGCGTAGACCGGTTTAATGGGAATACCTTCTGGCGTCATCGTTTCGCTGCCAGAATTACCGCTATCGGTCACCACTCGTCGGAAGGGAATCTTACTAAAATCTATCGGTTCCATTAGCGACGGTTATTTTGCCAGGCGTGCCCCGTAGGACAGGCAACCCGCAAGGTTTGCTGCGCTTCAGAGAACAGTCTTGCCCCAACCAGCGCGGCAATCTCTTCTTCAGCGTGTTGATCAGCAAGAATTGCCTCGGGTGAGTAATGTTCTTTAACAAAGTTCGTGTCGAAGTCGCCACTTATAAATGCCTCGTGGTCAACGACAAAGCGACCAAATGATAAAGTGGTTTCGATGCCTTTGATGTGGTAATTGTCAATGGCCACCCGCATTTTTTGCAGTGCTTCGGCGCGGGTAGCGCCAAAAGTGATCAACTTGGCGATCATCGGATCGTAGTAGATCGGGACATCCATTCCCTGCTCAAAGCCGTCATCGACACGAATGCCCTCACCTTCCGGTTTAACGTACACCTCCAGGGTGCCAATACTTGGCAGGAAGTTGTTCAGTGGATCTTCTGCGTAAACGCGGAGTTCGATGGCGTGGCCCTGGATTTTGAGGTCTTCTTGTTTGATGTCGAGCACTTCCCCACGGGCCACCTTGATCTGCAACTCGACCAGATCAACACCGGAGATGATCTCGGAAACGGGGTGCTCCACCTGTAGTCGGGTGTTCATCTCCAGGAAGTAGAAATTACCCTGACTGTCAAGCAGAAATTCTACGGTACCTGCGCCGAGGTAGTCACAGGCTTTAGCGCATTTTATGGCTGCTTCACCCATGCGGGCGCGAAGATCAGGGTTCAAATTCAGTGGAACGGCCGGAGCTTCCTCTACTACTTTCTGGTGCCTGCGTTGGACGCTGCACTCCCGCTCAAACAGGTGGATAACGTTGCCGTGAGCGTCCGCCATTACCTGGATCTCGATGTGGCGCGGATTGGTGACGTATTTTTCGATGAAGACGGAACCGTCGCCAAAGGCAGAGGTCGCTTCACTGATGGCACGTTCCATGCCTTCCTTAAGACCGGCTTTGTTGTCGACAACCCGCATACCTTTGCCGCCACCGCCTGCGGCGGCTTTAATCAGAATAGGATAGCCTACTTCTTCGCCAATCCTGGCGGCCAACTCCAGGTCGGTGATCGCTTCTTCGATACCCGGCACCATTGGGATGTCATAGGCAGCTACGGCTTCTTTGGCTGCCAGTTTGTTGCCCATTACCTCAATGGCGTGGGGACGAGGGCCGATGAAGGTGATACCTGCATCGGCTACCATCTGGGAGAAGGTGGCGTTTTCACTCAGGAAGCCATAACCTGGATGAATGCCATCGGCACCGGTGTCTTTAGCGGCCTGTATGACTTTGTCCATCACCAGGTAAGACTGATTAGACGGTGCGGGGCCAAGTAAAACAGCTTCATCCGCGAAACGTACGTGCGGTGCGTTTCGGTCCACTTCAGAGTATACGGCTACGGTTTTGATGCCCATTCGGCGGGCGGTGCGCATGACTCTGAGGGCAATTTCTCCACGATTGGCGATAAGGATTTTCTTCATTTTTCTTGGGTCGCTTAGCGACTATTTTTTCTCACAGGTTTTTCTCACAGAGGGCTGCACGGAGGGAGGTACAGAGGATCAGATCAATTTGCCTAACCATGCTTGCTGATTTGCTGGAATTCTTCCCAGATTTTTTTGGCGATGGTGTCGGTCAGGGCTTCGATGTAGTAGCTGCCGGCGGCGGGGTCGGTTACCTTGCCAAGGTGGGACTCTTCAATTAATAAGTGTTGTACGTTTCTCGCAATTCGTCTGGAGAAAGCAGTGCCTTCACGGCCATCAGATGGGTCAATAAATAGAACATCCACCCCGCCAAGGACTGCAGCCATCGCCTGGGTTGTTGCCCGTATTTTATTGTTATGCTCACTTGCTTCCGGGCCCGGACTAACCTGTACAAAAATCTCACACGTGTTTTCTTGTTTCAGCGCATCTTGAATTTGCTGCCAACACAAACGAAGTGCTCTAAGTCGGGCAATGGTCACAAAGAAATCTTCTGAACTGTTTAGCCAGAAAGCCGGCGTGTAATCAGCCCCTGAATTTTGTTGATAGGCGACGTGGAGCGCTTTTGCTAACTGACGTAATGTTGCTTCTTCTTCTTTGTTTCTAACGTCAAAGTGACGAACGCCCTCTCCCGAAATGCCATCCGCAGTTTCTTCATAAACTGAAATCCAGCCCAATTCAACGTCCTTTAAGAGCTGTTCTCGATCAGTTGCCACAAGTGGCTTTTCCATTACGATACTAATCGCCTGGGCACCGTTAAGAAGGGCCTCTAATATTTGCTTATTCCCTTTTCCGACATCGGTAACGTAGATCCTTTCTCCGATCAACCAATGATTGGCGGACTGTATGCCTTTTTCAGAGATGGCGATCGGCGGATGCGCTAAATCTTCCCGATGCCAGAACGGCGAATATATTTCTCCTTCCACCTCCCAGTTCAGGCCCTCCAAAGGCTTCCCCTTCAGGTCCTTTTCCACCTTAGCCAGCCATTCGGCTTTAGATACGTTTGGGAATTCGGTTTGCATGATGGTTTGGTTTTGTTCCCCGGCACTTGTGCCGGCAAGTAGAGCTATCCGGCACAAGTGCCGGGGAACGATTACTCCAGTTCAATCAATAACTGCCGTTTCTCTACAGCATCGCCTTTCTTCACGGAGATGGATTTCACGACACCGTCTCCCTCCGATTTCAGGACGTTCTCCATCTTCATTGCTTCCAGGATGAGTAGGGGAGTACCATCCGTAACGGTATCGCCAACGGCGACCATAATGTCGAGCACCAGACCGGGCATCGGAGCAATCGCGTTGAGGCTTTTAATGGCGCTGACGGCGGAGAAACCCAGTTTTTTTACCAGTTGGTCCGTTTTATCGGCTAATTGGAGGTGGTGCTCCCGGCCGTTGACGCGCAGCGACATGGTTTTAGCATCGGCGTCGGTACGGAGGACTTCTACAACGTATGACTTACCGTCGTGCAGGAGATGATGGGTTCCCTCCCCCGTAGCGATCAGGTCGAGCGCATTCAGGGCTTCTTCGGGGGCCGGGTACTCCCGGTCGGCAATGGTTACCTGGTATTTGGGCATTCAGGACGGTTTTCATTTACAACCACCCAAATGAAGGTATGTTGTAAGTTATTTGTGGTGGAGGGCAAGATAGTAATTTGTCTTGTTCTCTGGTAGTCTTGCGGGTTGTGAGCGGTAAATAGGCAAGGCGAGGAGTAACCACAAAGGCACTAAGGCAGTAAGAAGATGGACTAAGGGGAGGGGGGGTAAGTAACCATTAAGAGACATTTAGGCATTAAGATGAAGCTTTGGCCCACTGAGGTCTGAACACTTTGTCTTAAACCTGAATACTGTTTCCTGAATACTCCTTTGGGCGCGGCCGCAGGTGCAATGACCGGATGGAAGGAGCAGGGAAAAAGAGATTGTAGTAACCATTAAGGCAGTCAGGTAAAACTTATGGACACTGAAATCTGATCCCTGTACCTGAGACCTGAATACTGCCACCTGAATACTACCTTGCGCCCATGGCCAGACTAACCCTAGAAGATTTCAAGATAAGCACCTCCTTTCCCGTCCACTGGGGAGATATGGATGCTGCGCAGCACGTCAATAATCTTGTGTACCTGAAATGGACGGAGACCGCCCGTTTGTTCTACTTCGAGGAGATGGGGATGGACGTATCCTTTAAGGGCGGCGAAGCCGGCCCGATCCTCGCCTGGCAGGACTGTAAGTACACCTTTCCGGTTACCTATCCGGATACCGTCCACGTCGGTATCCGTACCGTGCAGATACTCGAAGACCGTTTCATGATGGAATGCGGCGTCTTTTCCGAACGGCACAACCGCATGGTGGCACTTGCTAAACAGATGATCGTACCGTACGATTTCGAGGCGTTGCAGAAGGTTTCCATGCCGGAGGCATGGCTTGCGGCGATTCGGCGGATTGAGGGGATGGCTTAAGGACCGCAGATCGCCTGCTCTCTAAATCTCTCCCTTTGCACCTGCGGCCTCGCCCATATTAGTTCAATAGTCGATAGTTCAGTAGTACAAAATTGCTCGACTACCTTCTTTGAACTACTAAACGATCCACTAGTTCACCCCCAACAAATAGAGCAACCCAACGCCTATCAGGCCGCTTAGTCCCATGACCAAGGATTGAAGTGTATAAGTTCGATACAAGGTCGCCACAGGCACGCGATGCAGCCGGTTGAGCAACCAAAAGAAGCTGGAATTGGCGTGAAAGACACAGAAAGCGCCGCATCCGGTAATTGCTGCCAGCAGTTCCGGAGAGTAGGGTAGTACGTCCACCAGCGGGCCAACCATTGAGGCGGCCCCAATTAGGGAAACGGTGATGGATCCTGTAGCTGTAGTCAGGACCGCCGCAAGCAGAAACGGCAAGAAAAAGCCAAGAAAAGGCAGTTCTGCGAAGAAATCCGTCAAGGCAGTTTGTACACCAGACTCTTTTATGAGGTAGCCGAAAGCTCCGCCTGCTCCTGTGATCATTATGACCAGGGCAGACTTGACGATGGCTTGCTCAACAAGTTCACCGAGGTTGCCTTTGGTGGTCCGGCGGCGGTATTGTAGCCCGGCAATGCCAGCCCCAACGAGTACGGCTACCATTGGCGTGCTGAATAAACCGACAATCTCCTGAAAAACACTGTTTTCATCAGATTGCAGAAACGCGCCAGTGCCCATGAGCAGAATGGGAATTAGAATGGGCAACAGGTCCAGCAAAGGAGACTGGTTAGCAGCTGTCTCCGCATCTGGTGCTGCAGGTGTTGCGTGGAGGTTTTTCGCAAGTTCTTCATCGTAATCTATCCATTGATCTTTGCAGAAATGCCTGGCCCACAGCACTCCTCCGGCAAGCGCGAAGAGCCCCACAAAGGCGTTTATTAGGAGCAAGCGGCCAATGTCTGCACCGAGGATGGAGGCAACCGCTAATGGCCCGGGCGTGGGGGGCAGTAGCGTATGGGAAACGGTGAGCCCCGCCGTAAGTGCCAGGCCAATGACCAGGACCGGCTTTTTTGCTCGTGCGGCTATGGCTTCGGTTACTGGTTGGAGGACGATGTAAGCAACATCGACAAAAACGGGGATGGAGACCAGGTATCCGGTAAAGCCCATTGCCCAGGGAAGTCGCTTCTCTCCGAATAACCTGACCACGGCGTTTGCGATACGAAGGGCGCCGCCGGTTTCCCGCAATACCTCGCCAATAAAAGCTCCCAGGATCACCACAATTGCGATCCACTTGAGGGTATTGCCAAAACCTTCTCCCAGTAGCCGGACAGTTTCGCTTCCACCGATACCTGAGCAAAGCCCTAGTGCCAGGGCGGAAAGTAATAAGGCAATGAAAGGGTGCCATCGCCAGCGGGAAACCGCCAATACCAAGAGGACCAATACGACTAACAGAACGCTAAGTTGCCACATCCTTAATTTTTGACGATTATAAGGTTATTAACCCAAAAAAGAAGATGCGTTGCCGTTTAAGGTTAAAATACGGTCACTGTTGGGTAGTTTTAGGTAGGTTTTGAAGGTAATAAAAACAACTTACGCCATACCTTTACAAAAGATGAGGCTAAAGATCGAATTATGAAACTGCACTACAAGCCGACGGATAAGAATCCCTTAAGTTCCGTTTACGTCAAACGTATCCATCAGCCTTATTTAGGCGAGAACTGGCATTTTCATGAAGAGTTTGAACTGATCTACTTTCTGAAGGGGAGTGGGATGCGGATAGTTGGGGATCATATCTCCAATTTTCAAGCGGGTGAGCTAGTGTTGGTTGGGCAGTGGTTGCCGCACCTGTGGCGGAATGCAGAAGATGGTCCCGAAACCGCAGGAGGGGCAGATTTCATTGTCGTTAAGTTTTCCCGGCTACTTAAGGGGATTGATTTTTTTTCGTTACCTGAACTGAATGCCGTCAGGTCAATGCTGGCAAAAGCCATCAGGGGAATACAATACTCTTCTGCTACTGGCGCGGCCATCCATCATTTATTGACTAAGCTACACGGTAGTAAGGCTTCGGAACGCCTGATCTTGTTTCTCAGAGTATTGGAAATGCTTGCAGCAGACACGGAGTATGTTTTTCTGAGCACCCCTGGCTTTACTTTGCCCAATGAAGTATCCAATGAAAACCGGCTTCAGAAAGTGATTAGCTATATTTTTACCAACTATAGTCGGGAAATAAGCCTGGATGAGATCGCCGATCTGGCGTGCATGACTTCACCGGCATTTTGCCGCTTTTTCAAAGGGCGGACAAACAAAACATTCTTTGGTTTCCTAAATGAATTCAGGGTGAACAAAGCATGTCAATTACTAATTGACGGAGAGCTCCCCATTAAGGAGGTGTGTTATGAAGTCGGGTTTCGTTCCCTCACTAATTTTAACCGAACGTTTAAAAAAATTAAGGACGTTACCCCAGGGAATTACCGAATGACATCGGCCAGAATTCGTCAACAGCTATAAACTTGTCCCGCTTCAACATCAATTAACTCTGCACAGGTTTCCAAATAAAAGCGGAAGGTTAAAAAGTGGTCAGTCATTGGTAAAACGGGGCTGTTTTCTAGCTGTTAGCCTGCTTAGCTTTGCTTCACCTGGAATTTAGGGGCTTGTATTAACCTTTAAGTTCAGGCATAGATCACCTTCAAAGTCGAATAAGTGAAAATCGCGAGCGTAGAAACATATTTATTGTCGGACAAGCTGGAGGAGAGTTTTTTCTTCTCCCAGTGGGCTTACGCTGAACGACGAATTTGCGTCGTTAAGGTGACGACTACCTGCGGGATAGTCGGATGGGGAGAAGGGTATGGCCCAGCCGATGTATTGGAAGCCGGAATAAGGCTACTCAAGCCAATGGTGATTGGTAAGAACCCGCTGGAGCAGGAAAGCATTTGGTTCGATTTGTACCGCAAGACACTCGATTTTGCCCGTAGAGGTATTCTCGTAGCATCCATAAGTGCCATTGACCTGGCACTGTGGGACATAAAAGGGAAGTTCTTAGGCCAGCCGGTAAGTGTGTTACTTGGAGGGCGTCATCGAGAACGTGTACTGCCATATGCTACTGGTCTTTACTTTTCCGAAGGGGAGGGTTTAGCGAACCGACTCGCCTGTGAAGCTACGGAGTATGTCAAGCAGGGATTTAAGGCCATCAAGATGAAGGTCGGGCTGACGATTGAGCAGGACCTTGCCAACGTCCGTGCAGTCCGTGCAGCAATTGGGGATAATATAAAATTAATGGTGGACGCTAATCATGCTTACTCGCTACGCGAAGCCACCGAACTGGCCAGGAAAATTGAAAAGTATGATATTGGCTGGTTCGAAGAACCAGTATCGCCGGAGTTTTACCACCACTATAAAGCCCTTCGGGGAAAAACCACCATCCCCATCTCGGGTGGTGAGTGCGAATACCTTCGCTATGGTCATCATCAACTGTTGAAAAATGAAAGTGTAGACATTCTGCAAGTAGACATTTGCTCGGCCGGCGGCCTCACCGAAGCAAAACGAATCGCGGCACTGGCAAGTACTTACGGCGTCGAGATCATACCGCATACCTGGGGTACCGGCATCGCTTTTCACGCTGCTTTGCATTTCATTTCCAACCTCGAGCCCGTCCCCGGCCGCCTCTACAACCCTGATTTTTACATAGAATATGACCGCACCAGCAACGGAATCCGGGAACGCCTGACGATCCCTTCCATTGAAATGAAGGAGGGCTATATTGAGGTGCCGACAGCCCCTGGCCTCGGCATTGAGGTGGATGAAGGAGCGCTCGCTTTCTACAGTGGCAAGAAGCTTCACGGTACGAAAACCGGCTGAAGAACAACATAATAGTGAGAATCAGCCTGGCGGTAGCACCTGCTACAGCCCAGAACGCTATTGCCCGAAACCTAGATGATTTACCAAAATTAAACGCAAGACTAATGTTTCCATTCATTTTAGTCCTCATCGCCAGTGTCTTCCAGGGAAGTTTTGGCGTGGGTATGAAACATATGGCTCCCCTTAAATGGGAGGCATGGTGGCTCGTTCACGCTACGGTGGCCATGGTTATTTTTCCGCTTACCTGGGCATTCATCGTAGTCCCTGACCTCTTCGGAATTATCGGCCAGGCACCTTCCAATGCAATCATGCTGGGTATGTTGTTCGGGTTCTTATGGGGAATTGGAGGCATTATGTTTGGCAAAAGCATTCCCTTTATCGGCATATCACTGACCTACGGCATCGTGATGGGCGTCTGCTCCGCTGTAGGCAGTCTGATTCCTTTCTTCAACTTAGAAAATGCCACCAGCCTCCCTGCATTCCCTTACGTGATTGGTGGGGTAGTGCTGATGCTGATCGGAGTGGCAATTACCGCTTACGCTGGCATTAAAAAAGATAAATTGTTAAATCAGGAAGTAGAAGGTGGTGCCTCCAAACTGCGCGCAGGCCTCATTATCGCTTTTGTTAGCGGCGTCCTTTCTGCCTTATTGAACGTCGGATTTGTGTACGCACAGCCAGTGGGAGAAATTGCTGCTGAATCGGGCGTCATTACCCGAAATACCAGTTTAGCCGTTTGGGTAGTTGTACTACTTGGTGCCTTCGTGATGAATGCTGGCTACGCCATTTTCCTCTTAGTTAAGAACAAGAGTTGGAGTTCCTTTTCAGTGGCCAATTCGAGAAAAGCATACAGCTGGTCAATCGTAGCAGGTTTGCTCTGGTTTGGCGCATTGGGTGTGTACGGCCAGGGCGCCACTTTGCTAGGCGATATCGGCCCCGTAATCGGCTGGCCAATACTATTGGGTGTATCACTCATCATTAGTAACATATGGGCCTATTTCAATAAAGAATGGGAAGGTGCCCGTGGGCCATTCAACATTCTTCTTGGTGGGCTTTTGGTGCTGATTATTGCCACCATAGTACTAGGGTATTCCAACGGGGTATAACGGCTTTGCTACTTATAACTCTCCATGGCACCTGCGTTCCCGCCCAAAAAAAGGGAAGAAAGGTTGAAAGGAGGAAGGGAACGCATAAACCCATAATTCCACTAGTCCCTTACCACCACCTTATTCCATTATCTCTTTTATTCCTTTACTATGCAATTCGGATATAAAAAACTGTACCTCGACGGCCAATTGGTCGATGCTGCAAGCGGAAAGACCTTTGACGTGGTTTGCCCCGGAGACGAGACCGTGATCGCTTCCGTCGCCTGGGCAGGAAAGGCGGACACCGCTCGGGCATTGGAATCTGCCCAAAATGGTTTCGAAACCTGGTCCGTCTTGCCGCTCACCGCCCGGCTTGATTGGATGGACAAGCTCCGAAATAAGATCTTGGAGCGCCGGGAATATTTACGCCACGCCATCTCGAATGAGATGGGCAAAGTCTGGGCCGGTACCGACGAGGACCTCACCAGCATCACCAATTCTTTGCAATACTACGCCGACGAAATTCGGAAGCGTGGAGACATTGAGATAAAGGACCGGGAAGGCACCCATCGTCACCGAATTGTGGATCAACCGCTTGGGGTTACGGTCGCTTTTCTGGCCTATAACTTCCCCTTGTTGAATCTGGGGTTTAAGCTCGGACCGGCGCTAGCTACGGGCTGTTCCATCATAATAAAACCATCGGAGTTTTCACCACTCTCAGCTTACATTATCGGAGAACTTTGCCACGAGATCGGCTTTCCTGCCGGCGTCATCACGATCCTTTGCGGAGACGTGAAGGAGGTGGGGGTCCCGCTATGTGAAAGCACTATTCCGAAGCTTATTACCATGATTGGTTCTACGGAAACTGCCCAAAAACTCATTCAGCAAAGTAGTGCTACCTCCCTGAAACGCTTCAGTATGGAGTGCGGTGGCAACGCGCCTTTTATCGTCTGCGAAGACGCTGACCTGGAGGCTGCTATCAACCTCGGTGCAGCGCTGAAAACGGGCAATTCCGGTCAGATTTGCGTAGCTCCGAACCGCTTCCTTGTTCACGAATCGGTCATCGATGATTTCACCGAAGGTATTCGAGCAAAGTTTGCCGCAACGAAAACCGGTTTCGGGGAAAGCGAACAACCTGATATGGGGCCGTTGACCAACCAGAGCTCAGTGGATAAAATAGCGGAAATTGTTCAGGAGGCGCGGGCGCAGGGTGCAAAGCTGGTTTTTGGAGGCAGGGCAATCGATCGGCCAGGGTATTACTTTGAGCCGACGATTCTTCGCCTCGACGATGCCCACGCCCCGGTACTTCAGCGGGAGATATTCGGACCGGTAGCTACCATCCTCCCTTTTTTTACCCGCGAGGAGGCGATCAAGATTGCCAATGACACTGATGGTGGCCTGGCTTCTTACGTCTTCACCAATGACCAGGGCAATGCAGATCACTTTGCTGCCCGCCTCGAATTTGGGGAAGTCCAGATCAATGGCGTCAAGTACGACATCTATCTTCCACATGGCGGCATCAAGAACAGCGGTTTTGGGGTAGATTGCTCCGAATATGCACTTGATGATTACCTGATCCGGAAACGAGTCAGTCAGGCCATATCTTAACCTTATGATTCTACCGACTCATTTCATAAGTTGCGACTGGGGGACGACAAACTTTCGCCTGCGGTTAGTTGTCACCGATAGCCTGGCGGTCCTCGCCGAACGTACCACCGAACTCGGCGTGCGTGAGCTCAACGAACGGTTTAGGCTGAGTGGCGAATCCGACCGATGCTCCTTCTTTGTAGCTTACCTCCGTACTCAAATAGCTAAACTTCCCTCAGCACATCACGGCGCTCCAATCGTGATCAGTGGAATGGCATCTGCCAATATTGGTATGCGGGACCTGGCTTATGGTAACTTACCTATCGGAGCCGAAGGAGCCAATTTCATCTTCGAAGACCTCATTTCCTGGCCTGGTCAGCAAGTCCGGCTCATTTCAGGGATCAAAAGTGCCACGGGAATGATGCGTGGCGAAGAAACCCAGGCACTTGGCCTGCTGGAAATCATGAGTGGATCCAAAGATGGTGTCCTGCTTCTACCAGGTACCCATAGTAAACACCTCACTTTCGAGAATGACCAGTTTACTGACTTCACCAGTTTTATGACAGGAGAGCTGTTTGAGATCATCTCTAAAAAGAGCATTTTGTCCAACTCCGTAGCACCAGGAGAATGGAATGTCCAGACGGGAGACAGCTTTCGTGAAGGTGTCCGGCAAGGCTTCAAAAATGGGTTCTCCTCACATCTGTTTGCTATTCGGGCAGGTCAGGTACTGAGACAAACGGATGTAACCGACAATTTCTACTTATTGAGTGGGTTGCTCATTGGAGATGAATTGGCACATTTGCCCCATGATCATGCTCAGAGGATTTATCTAGCTGGTTCTGGGCCATTATTCCGGCTGTACCGGAACGCCCTGGAAATTACCGGCAACGCCAACCGGTTAATAGCCTATGATGATCAGGTAATTAGTGAAGCCCTATTGGCCGGACAACGAGAAATATTGCAGCGTGATGCATGAGCTGAAATATCCACCTACAGCGCCCTGATAAATCCCCTGACCTAACCTGTAATAAAAAACCTACACTTCCATGAACCACGCCACTTTCTCTTGGGATATTTTTAATGCTACTCCCGTCGTCGCCATTCTACGTGGCCAGTCTATTCCTACCTGTGTCAGGATCGCCAAAACCTTAAAATCTAACGGTTTTGGCACCCTGGAAGTCACGATGAATACGCCGGATGTTGCTGAAATAATTGCTGAATTACATGATCGCTTTCCCGACCTCAATGTTGGGGCTGGCACGGTGTGTAACCTTGCGGAACTTGAAGTAGCCCTGGGAGCTGGTTCAAGTTTCATTGTCACACCGATCATTGACGAAGCGGTGATCACCACCTGTGTAAAACTGGGCGTTCCTGTTTTTCCTGGCGCTTATACGCCCACCGAAATTTATAAAGCCTGGAGCCTGGGGGCTTCAGCCGTGAAGGTGTTTCCGGCAGGCCAGTTAGGGGTCAAATACATCAAGGATTTGAGTGGGCCGCTGCCGCAGGTCAAATTGGTGCCCACCGGCGGGGTATCGCTTTCCAACATCCGTTCCTTCTTTGAGGCCGGAGTTGCCGGGGTAGGGATGGGGAGTTCTTTGTTAGATAATAGGCTGATCGCAGAAGGGGATTTCGAAGGGCTGGGAAGGCACTTTCAGGCTATTCGGGAACAGATCATTTAGTATTGCGGTAGCCGCGCCTGAATACCCATATGTGTTACTAATGACCAACTACCCCTAAATCGGGTAAAGGACGATGGTTTCAGGTTAAAATGCGGCTATATACCAGCAGGAAAGACTCGTTGCTTTGTAAAGTCAAGCAGCAACAGCGGAAAAGCTGATGCTCAGAGTGCCACATATGGTTCGGAAGTATTTTCTAACGGACCAGTATAAAGCCCTCTTGTACGCTCACTTTTTTAACAACCAGTCGATGAAATACATGCAAACTCCCCTGTGGAAAACAGTGCTTCCACCCAATGCACGGAGGACGAAAAAACGCCCCCTGCTGCAAGTCGCATTCCTTCTTTTATTCTTATTCTTTTACCTGCCGTCAGTAGTTGCAGGCTCACCTATGCTACCGCTTACGGTTACTGGATCCGTTGTCGATGACGACGGTCCGCTGATTGGCGTAAATATTATCGTTAAGGGCTCCACCGAAGCGGGGAACCTGATTGGAACAGTTACGGACTTCGATGGCAATTTCAGTATTGATGTACCCGAAAACAACTCGATATTGATCTTTACCTATACAGGGTACGATACCCAGGAAGTACCCGTTGGCGGACGCTCCGTAATTGACCTGAAATTATCCTCCAACAGTGAAGTATTGGAGGAGGTGGTCGTGATTGGCTACACCACCCGTAAAAAGGGAGAACTGACCGGCTCAGTTAGTTCGATCAGTTCCAAGGAGATTGAGACTATTTCCACCGGGAACATTACCAAGGGTATGGCCGGGCGGGTTTCCGGTCTGATCATTAATGACCGTGGCGGCTACCCAGGTGATGACGGTGCCGATGCGGTCAGCATCCTTATTCGTGGTCAGGCGACCTTGGGCAACAACTCCCCGCTCATCGTAGTGGACGGCGTACCGACCAACAGCTTCTCCTTTCTGGCACCGGGAGACATTGAAACCTTTACCGTACTGAAAGATGCTGCGGCCGCCATTTACGGTGCTCGGGCCGCAAACGGGGTTATTCTGATCACCACTAAGCGCGGTAAAGCCGGTAAACCCAAGCTAAATTTCAGCACGACCAACACCTTCTCGGGGTTCACTCGCGTGATGGACATGATGAACTCATCGCAGTTCGCCGAATACCAGAACGATTACAACGAACGTGAAGGCAATCCGCTGAACTACTCCGAACAGGATATTGCCAACTACCGGTCCGGTAACGACCCGATCAACTACCCCAATACCAACTGGTATGACCTGACGATGAAGGATCTTTCCTTTGAGACCCGGAACAGCCTTTCCGTCTCTGGTGGAGATGAGGGCGTCAAGTACTTCGTAAGTGGTAACCATTTTGATCAGGACGGACTCTTCCGTTCCGACGCACTTGGATTCAAGCAGTACCAGCTTCGGTCCAATATTGATGTTAAGATCAACGACTACATTAGTTTGGGCGTTGATCTGTCCGGTATTCAGGGCCAGCGCCGCCAACCGGGAGCCCCGTCCGGCATAATTCATAAAGCGTTGCAGGTAACCGAGCCTACCCGTGTAGGCCAGTACCCCAACGGCCTGTATGGTGTGGCTGGAGAAAACGGAACTAATCCTGCCGTGCTGGCCAGCAATGCCAGCGGGTTTCAGGACCGGAGAAACTCCGAACTCCGTTCTCGTTTTACCGCCGACATCAACCTTGGCTTTATTACCGAAGGGCTTAGCCTCCGGGGCAATGCTACCTTCCTTCAGCGTTCCTACGATACTAAACTTTTCCGCGATACCTGGACGGTTTACGACTTCAATGAGAACTCTGGTGAATACGATCCCATCAACGGTTTTGACTTTAATGCAGGTAACTTCCTAAGCGTAGAAGATTCCTACTTCAAGTTCAATGAGGAGTACTACAGCGCACAGCTGAACTACAGAAAGGAGATCGGCAAAAACACCATCAGCGGGTTTGTCGCGACCGAACGGATTACCAATCGTTCGGAGTCCTTTGAGGCCTACAAGCGGGACCTCATTTCTGCTGAACAGCCTTCGCTTTTCGCGGGTTCTGATGACGGGCAACGCAGCACCGGTGTCTCTACGGAATCTGCCCGCCTGAACTACTTTGGCTCCATTTCATACAACTATGACCGCAGGTACCTGATTGATGTTACCTTACGACGCGACGGCTCCAGCAACTTTGCTGCGGGCAACCGTTTTGGCACCTTTCCCGGTATTTCTCTCGGCTGGGCCATCTCGGAAGAGGCTTTCATGGGTGGCATAAAGGGGGACTGGCTGTCTAACCTGAAGCTGCGTGCCTCCTGGGCGCAATTGGGCAACGACCTCATTCCTGGTTTCCAGTTTCTTACCCAGTACCTCTATGGTGGTGGTAGCCCCGGCAACCGGAATTACTACATCTTTGGAGAAAACCCAACGCAGTACAACTCTTTCTTCAACTCGAATACGCCGAATCCGGACATCACTTGGGAAAAGGCCGACAACCGGAACCTCGGCTTAAACTTCGCCTTGTTTGAATATAAGTTGACGGGTAACGCCAATTACTTCATGCAGAAGCGGACAGATATCCTGATCCGTCGCAACGCCTCAGTTCCGGACTTTACGGCCCTGGAGCTTCCCCAGGAGAACCTGGGTGAAGTGGACAGCCGTGGTTTCGAACTGGAACTGGCTTACCGCAATAGTACCAGCAGAGGGCTTACCTACAACTTCGGCGGTAACCTGACGAAGACGAGTAACGAAGTCGTCTTCCTGGATGAACCAGCAGATGTACCGGAATGGCGCCAGCGGGAAGGCTTCCCGATCAATTCCTTTGTGCTGTACCCCAGCAACGGTCTGTTCCGGACCCAGGCCGAGGTAGACGCTGCCGAGGTAAAACTTCCCGGTACTCTGCCTGGCGATGTACGCTATATTGACACCGATGGTGATGGCGAAATCACCGGCAACGACCAGGTACGCCGCTACACTTCTCCAACTCCGACTTTGACCTATGGCTTCTTCGGAGGAATCTCCTACAAGAACCTCGACCTCAACTTCCTCCTGCAGGGGCAGGGAGGGGCCGACATTGAAGTGCGCTACGATAACGAAGGCAACCGCCCCGCTTTCCTGGCCGATCGCTGGACGCCTGAAACACCCAATGGGACCTACCCACGCGCCTTCGGCCTCGATGATACCTACAACGCCAAGCTAAGTGACGTCTGGATTCGTGATGCTGATTTCATCCGCCTCAAGCAACTTGAACTGGCCTACAGCATCCCGACCAACACCATCTCGTTTGCTTCCATTCGCGTGTTCGTTCGGGGCACCAACCTAATCACCATTGATAAGATCAAAGACGTAGACCCTGAGCAGTCCCGTTACTACAACTTCACGGACGGCCTCTATGCTCCCCTCAAGTCTTATTCCTTCGGCGCCACCATTCAATTATAAGCGCTTATGCGGGAAATGGCCAGAGGCTGGTTCCCGCACAAGCACCCAATTATCAATATCATGCAACAATTCAAGATAAAACTCATCCTGCTTGCGCTGGTCCTGATCGGCACTTTCGGCTGTGAAAAGGACATCCTAGAGACTCGTCCGGGCAATACTTACTCTGAGGCGGACATTTACGCCAACATCGATCTTACCCAGAGCCTTGTTGATTACACCTACAACGTCACTGAAAACTGGGGGCTCAATGTAGACAACTGGTGGACCCGCCGTATCGGCATCGAGAACGCTTCTGACGAGACCTGGTTCCATTTCGTACCACAGGGCTACCGGATTACCCGTGGCCAGATTCAGCCCAACAATATGGGATTCTGGACCCAGAAATGGAGCCAGTACTATCGCTACATCGGTACGGCCAACGACTTCCTTAGCAAGATTGACCAAAGCCCGGTGGCACAGTCCGACCCCGAACGCGTTGCCACCCTCAAAGGGGAGATGAAATACTTGCGTGCAAATGCTTATGCCCGGCTGATTAACCTCTTTGGAGGTGTACCATTGTTCGACACGCCATTCGAATTAACGGATGATTTCAATATTCCACGGGCCGCTTACCAGGAGTGCGTCGATTTCATCGTACGCGAATTAGACGAAGCAGTTGGGCTATTGCCCGCCGGCCCCCGCAACGGGGTTGAATTCGGGAGAGTATCACGCGGAGCTTGCCTGGCTATGAAATCACGTGTGTTGCTCTATGCCGCCAGCGAACTTCATGACCCCGCCACGGCACCGAACGGCCCCTTGTACGATTACGATAAATCCAACAAATGGCAGGAGGCCGCCGACGCTGCCAAAGCCGTAATTGACCTGAACGAATACAGTTTGGTCCCGGTAACGACGGCAGATGATTATCAGAAGTTGTTCCTTACCCCCAATAGCGAACTGATTTTCGCCCGGCCTTTCAGCCCTGACTTCGCTAACACGCCCGGCGATTTCAATACCCTTCCCGATAAGGCGCAGTCGCCAGTCGGTGCCGGCGGGTGGGGCCTGAGTAATCCTACGCACAACTTCGTTCAGGATTTCAAGATGGCCAATGGCCTGCGCATCGATGCAGCGGGCAGTGGTTATGATGATGCAGACCTTTACACTAACCGGGAACTCCGTTTTTATGCTAATATCCTCTACCAGGGAGCTTCCTTTAAAGGGAATGAACTGGAATATTGGTCTCCCGGTGGGACAGAAAGCCGGGAGGCTCCCGGGCCCAACCATTACGCCGCTACGGGCTATAACCAACGTAAATTCCTCGATGAATCGATCGTGATCGACCAGGAGCAATCGGCCAGCCGTCCGTATCCGCTGGCGCGCCTGCCGGAGATCTACCTCAACTATGCTGAGGCACTCTATCACCTCGGTCGGGAGCCAGAGGCCCGTACTTATGTCAACCTGGTAGCCGGCCGCGTCGGCCTGCCGGAAATTACCACCTCCGGTGAGGCTTTGCTGGAAGACATACAGTATGAACGGCAGATGGAATTGTTCGTGGAAGGGCACCGCTTCTTCGATACCCGCCGCTGGATGATGGCCGACAGGATGAACGAAGACATCATGGGAATACAGTGGGAAAAGCGAAATGCCGCCGGAGAACTGGACCCATCTGGTGCGCTGACGCGCCTAGGCCCGCTGCTCATCGAAGACCGAATGTTTAACCCTACGTTCTACTACCTCCCCATCCCTTTTGCCGAAGTGGAGAAGGCCGGACTGGAGCAGAATTTTGGCTACTGATGAATAGTTGATTGTAAAATACTAGTGAATTGGTTGGCGCGTAGTGGATAAGCATCTGCTATGCGCTTTTTTGTAGACACCGAGCTGAAGATATGCGCACTTACTCCTTGCTCCTCCAACTTCCCATGCACCTGCGGCTGCGCCTGAATCTTCAGACCTCAATTCCACCATAAATCAGTTTCAGTATCATTTTGCAGCCAATAAGCGGGACAAACCCCATTTAGGGTTAAAATACGGTCACTACCAGGCAAACGTCTGCTACTCCTGCTTGATCTGAAGGCATAAATTTGTGTCCGGGAGCAAGATCAATGAATCTCGCTTATCCCAGCTATTACCAAATTGATCAGCGTCGAATTATTGCAAATGAGAAATCTACTTATCCTTACCAGCCTTTTGCTCGTCTCCCTAACTGCCGGAGCACAAGGCCACGGCATCGTCAATAACAGCAAAAGCCCCCACGTTACTTTCCGAAGTATCGACATTGGTGATTGCCAGTGGACGGAAGGTTTCTGGGCAGACAAACTCGAAGTCGCCGAACACACGATGATCCCCCACATGGGCACCCTGCTGAAGGGCGACACCGGCCACGGCCTTAACAACTTCAAGATTGCCGCAGGCATGATGGAAGGCGAGGCCAAGGGCATGTGGTGGCACGACGGCGATTTCTATAAGTGGATGGAATCCGTCACCTACCTCTACGCCATGAATAAAGACGAGCGCCTGCTGAAGGAACTCGATGGCCTCATCGAGATCATCGGTAAAGCGCAGGAGCCTGACGGCTACCTCTCTACACACACGCAGATTAAGGGGACCCAGCGCTACTCCAAGATCAACCACCACGAGATGTACAACAGCGGCCACCTGATCACCGCCGCCGTGATCTACAAGCGCGTGACGGGTAAAACTAACTTCCTGGACATCGCAGTAAAGCACGCCGATTTTCTGTACAAAACTTTCCAGCCCACGCCCGATCACCTGCTCTCGTTCGGCTTTAATCCGTCCCAGATCATGGGCCTGGTGGAGCTGTACCGGACCACTGAAGACAAACGTTACCTCGAATTGGCGCAAACCTTCGTCGACAACCGCGGTGCCGTCATGAAAGGCAATAAGTTTGCCCTGCCGGACGACCCCACCGTACCGAGTTTCTTCCAGGGCGATCAGCACCAGAACCGTACACCCTTGCGCGATGAAACCGAAGCCGTAGGCCACGCCGTACTCGGCATGTATCTCTGGTCGGGGGCGGCCGACGTCTACGCCGAAACCGGTGAACAGGCCATCGTGGACGCCCTCGAACGGATATGGGACAGCGCCGTCAACCGCAAAATGTACCTCACCGGCGCCATGGGGCAGGTACACCATGGTGGCGGTACCAAGCCTTTCGATATGGTCCACGAAGCTTTCATCGACGATTACATGATGCCCAACGCCACGGCCTACAACGAAACCTGCGCCAACATCTCCAACGCCATGTTCAACTGGCGGATGCTGGGACTTAAGGGAGAGGCCAAGTACGCCGATGTGATGGAAACTGTACTCTATAACAGCGCCCTGGTGGGCATCAGCCTGGAGGGCAAGGATTACTTCTACGCCAACCCGCTGCGAATGAATAAGAACGCAAGAGATTACTCCGGTACAGAATCTGCCTGCCGGGAGCCTTATATCGATTGTTTCTGCTGCCCGCCAAATCTGGTGCGTACCCTGGCCAAAATGTCCGGCTGGGCCTACAGCCTTACAGAGAACGGTATTGCCGTCAACCTTTATGGAGGCAACAAACTTAAGACCAATCTCAACGACGGTTCCGAAATCCAGTTGACACAAGAAAGCGGTTACCCGTGGGACGGGAAGGTGAAGATCACCATAGAGCAAAGCAAGCGGGAGCCTTTCGCCCTGCAGCTTCGCATCCCCGCCTGGGCAGAAGGCGCTACGCTGATGGTAAACGGTAAATCTGCCGACGCCAAAGTCACCCCTGGCATCTACGCTTTCGTAGAGCGGAAGTGGAAGAAGGGCGACGTCGTTACCCTGGAATTACCCATGGATGTGGTCATGGTGGAAGGCCACCCCCGCATCGAAGAGGTGCGCAACCAGGTAGCCCTTAAGCGTGGTCCGCTGGTGTATGCCATCGAATCGCCTGACCTCCCGGAAGACACAAAAATTCTGGATGTTTACCTGCCCGGTGACCAGGAACTCAAAGCGGTGGTACGCCCCGATTTCCTTGGCGGCGTAACGGTGATCGAGGCAGAGATCGCCCTACGTACCGACAAGAAAGACGGGATGTACCGCAAGGTGTCCAAACCTGAATTCACCATCTACCCGACTCAGTTCGTGCCGTACTACGCGTGGAACAACCGGGGCATCAGTGAGATGACGGTGTTTGTTCCGATTATCTGGGGAATGGGGAAGTAAGGTTCGCTGATCTGAAAAGGTCCCGGACCTACCACAAAATCAAGAAATCCAATCATGCATAAATATTTCTTTCCCGTTATCGGGCTGTTCTTCCTGTGCTTCTCCTGCGAGCAGCCGGTAGCTAGCAGCAACGAAGAAGAAACGCCAACTGAAGACCTCAATAGCGAGATTCACGCAGCCGCTAAAACGACCAACCTGTCGACGGCGATTGTCGGCAATACCCACAGCCCCTACGTAAAGCTGAAAAGTATCCCGATCGGAGATTGCCGCTGGACGGAAGGCTTCTGGGCCGATAAATTCAAGGTGGCGGAAGAGGTGATGGTACCTTACATGGGCACTTTACTTACCGGCGATACCGGCCACGCCCTCAACAACTTCAAGATCGCCGCAGGCCTGAAGGAAGGCGAGCACAAAGGGATGTTTTGGCACGACGGTGACTTCTATAAATACATGGAAGCTGCAATGTACATCTACGCCATCAACCGTGATGAGAAAGTCCTTGCCGAACTCGATGAATACATCCACATCATCGGTAAGTCCCAGCAAGCCGATGGCTACCTCCAGACCCAGGTTACCACCAGAGATAACGTAAGCCGCTACGAAAACCGGAAGTTCCACGAGATGTACAATACCGGCCACTTGCTTACCAGCGCCGTAATCCACCACCGGGTTACTGGCCAGACCAATTTCCTGGACATTGCCGTAAAACATGCCGATAACCTGTACGAAACCTTCAGCCCACAGCCTAAAGAGCTGTCCCGTTTTGGCTTCAACCAAACTCAGATCATGGGCCTGGTGGAGATGTATCGGGAGACCGGGGATAAGCGCTACCTAGAATTAGCGGAGCAGTTCATCAACGCCAGGGGGAAATCGAAAGTCGAGGTCGATAAGACCACCCGCTACGGCCACATCGGTGACATGGTGCAGGAGCGGACGCCACTACGCGAAGAAACTGAAGCCGTTGGCCACGCCGTACTCGCGCTGTACTTCTACGCTGGTGCAGCCGACGTTTACGCCGAGACCGGTGAGCAGGCGCTGATCGATGCGTTGGACCGTCTTTGGGACAATGTCGCCAACAAGAAAATGTACGTGACCGGTGCGGTAGGGCAGACCCACCACGGGGTGTCTTCTCAAAACGACATGGTGCATGAAGCCTTTATCAACGACTACATGATGCCCAACGCTACGGCATACAATGAGACCTGCGCCAACATCTGCAACGCCATGTTTAGCTACCGGATGCTGGGCGTGAAAGGGGAGGCCAAACACGCCGACCTGATGGAACTTGTGCTGTTCAACAGCGCGCTTTCGGGCATCAGCATCGAGGGGAAGGATTACTTCTACGCTAACCCGCTGCGGATGAGCAACGCTGCAGACCGGGATTACTCCTCCACGGAATCGCGAGACCGCGAACCCTACATCAATTGTTTCTGTTGCCCGCCGAACCTGGTGCGAACAATAGCAAAAGTGTCTGGCTGGGCCTACAGCCTTTCCGACAATGGCGTCTCCGTCAACCTATACGGCGGCAACGAACTGAGCACCAAATTGGCTGACGGCTCTGGTTTGAAACTGACGCAGAAAACGAATTACCCCTGGGATGGTAACATCAGTATTACCGTCGATGAGGCAAAGGCGGAGGCCTTCGATGTCCTACTGCGCATTCCGGAGTGGGGCGATGGCGCGCAGGTACAAATTAACGGTACAAAAGCAGCGATTGTAGCCGAGCCCGGAACCTTCGCCACCATCAACCGAACCTGGAAGAAAGGCGACGTCATCACCCTCGACCTACCGATGGACATTCACCTGGTAGAAGGCAATAGCCTGATCGAAGAAGTCCGTAACCAGGTAGCTGTTAAACGCGGCCCAGTAGTCTACTGCCTCGAAACACCCGACCTGCCGGCCGGCACCAGTATCCTAGACGCTTACCTGCCTGCCGATGCAGGTTTAACGGCAACATACAAGCCTGAAATGCTCGGAGGGATCACCGAAATCAGCGGCGATTTCCTACTTCGTAAGGACAAAAAGAACAAAATGTACAACGTATTGACAAAGCCGGAGTGGGAACGCCGCAAAACATCGCTGGTTCCCTACTTTGCCTGGTCTAACCGCGGGGAGGCTGAAATGACGGTCTGGCTACCGATGGTCTGGCAAAGTAAATAAAGCAGATTATGCAGGGAACTAAAAGCAAGGCTTTTCTTTACGCCACCATCGTTGCGCTGGGCGGATTCATCTTCGGCCTTGATGCCGCAGTAATTTCGGGGACGATAGGTTACATCACCCAAGAGTTCGGACTCACCGCGTTACAACAAGGTTCCGTGGTAGGTTCTGCCGCACTAGGCGTTTTGGTCGCGCTGCCCTTTGCTGGCTATGCCTGTAATGCTTTTGGGCGAAAGCGGACGCTGCAGATCATCGCAGCCCTTTACGTCTTCTCAGCGCTGTGTTCCGCGCTGGCACCTTCGTTCGTTACCCTGGTAGCGGCCCGTTTCATTGGCGGACTGGCCTTCAGTTCGATCTCCGTCTCTTCCATGTACATTGGGGAGATCGCGCCTCCGCATATGCGGGGCAAACTGGTTTCCATGACCCAGATCAACATCGTGGTTGGGCTATCTGCCGCCTACTTCGTTAACTACCTGATCCAGTCCCTGGCTGGTTCCGGAGCGGATTGGGTGTCGGCGATCGGTCTCGATGTACACACCTGGCGCTGGATGCTCGGCACCGAAGTGCTCCCTGCGCTGTTGTGGCTGGGCATGCTGAGTATAATTCCCCTCAGCCCTGCCTGGTTGATTTATCGCGGAAGAAAGGAAGAGGCGAGCCAAACGTTGGCAAAGCTTTTACCTGCCGCTGATGTCCCGGAAGCCGTCCGGGAAATGGAAGCCAGCCTTGGTTCTGATGGAGCGGAGCAACCTGCTATGGAACAGTTGAAGGAGATCTTTAGTCCGGCGATGCGCACCATCCTCATCATCGGGGTTACCATGGGCATTGTGCAGCAGGCTACGGGGATCAATGCCATTCTGTTTTACGCACCGACCGTTTTTGAACAACTTGGTATCGGCACCGATGCTGCGTTCATGCAGGCCATCTGGGTAGGTTTGACGGGTATCTTCTTTACCGTACTGGCCATCCTGCTCGTCGACCGGCTGGGGCGGCGGCCAATAATTCTTGGTGGCTTGCTCTGGATTGCGCTCAGCCTGGCCCTTTGTGCCTACGGCTTCAGTAGTGCGCGCTACAATATCACCGATCAGGCCATCACGGAAATGGCAGAAGTCCCCGGCGTAGAGAAACTGCGCGGGTTGGTAGGCCAGGAATTCACCAGTGACATAGCCTTCAAGGACGCGGTGAGCGATCTACTGGGGGTAAAAGTAGCGCGGGAGAACTCCAGCATCTTACTCGAAAAGTCGGGGACATTGCCCGCCATTCTGATTTTGATCGGCATACTGAGCTTTATCGCGGCCTTCCACTTCTCGGTTGGGCCACTGATGTGGGTGTTGTTTTCGGAGATCTTCCCCATTTCGATCCGGGGCATCGCTATTCCCTTTTTTACCCTCATCACGAGTATTACGAGCTACTTCGTGCAGCAGTTTTTCCCCTGGCAACTAGAGACTATGGGTGGCACAGCCATCTTCTTGTTCTACGCTTCGATGGTCACCATCGGTATGATCATTCTCTGGTTCTACCTGGTGGAAACCAAGAACATGACCATTGAAGAGATTCAGGCCCTGCTGATTCGACTGGAAAAAAAGGTAGAGGAGTCTACATAGAATATGGCGGGGCCGCAGGTGCATGGACCGTTTTAAAACCAACCCTTGCACCTGCGGCCCCGCCAAAAAAAAATTGGAATTCGGGCCTTGTTCTTTGGCACTTCTTCCCAACCGGCACAAGTGCCAAGGAACAAAGCCCAAATATTAAACGACTAATTTCTAATGAATTCACTTGCTACCGAAAAATCCCGGACCAGCTCCTTTCTGAAGCATGCCCCCATTGCCTTCGGCGACTGCCGATGGACAGAAGGCTTCTGGGCAGAAAAACTCCGGAACTGCGAGCAAACCATGCTGCCCTATATGGGCGAATTACTGTGTGGTGATGTTGGCCACGCCCTTAACAACTTCAAGATCGCTGCTGGCCTCAAAGTAGGGGAACACAAGGGGATGTTCTGGCACGATGGTGATTTCTATAAGTGGCTCGAAGCTGCGACCTACGTCTACGCCCAAAACGGCGACGAACGACTGATTGACCAGGTAAACGAACACATCGCCATCATCGCCCAGGCTCAGGAACCAGACGGTTACCTGCAAACACAGATCCAACTCCGCCCCAACGTAGACCGCTACGAAAACCGAAAGTACCATGAAATGTACAATACGGGGCACCTCCTGATCGCCGCATGTGTACACCACAAGGTTACTGGCCGGAACAACTTCCTGGATATTGCGATCCGCCATGCCGATCTGCTCTACACCATCTTCCACCCGGAAACCAAACAGTTCGGCCGCTTCGGTTTTAACCAGACGCAGATCATGGGGCTGGTGGAGTTGTACCGAAGTACCCACGACAAAAAGTACCTGCGCCTGGCGGAGCGTTTTATCAATCGGCGTGGCACCTTCGAGGTGGTCCACCATCCCGTCACCGAGGGATATCCAATCGGCGACATGGTGCAGGAACGTACGCCAATCCGCGAAGCCGACGAGGCTGTTGGGCATGCAGTATTGGCGCTTTACTACTACGCCGGAGCGGCTGACGTCTTCGCCGAAACGGGCGAGCAGGCATTGGGTGACGCGCTCGACCGGCTGTGGGCCAACGTCACCGAAAAGAAAATGTACGTTACCGGTGCAGTGGGACAAACACACTATGGTGCCTCAACTAACCGGGACAAGATCGAAGAAGGCTTCATCGACGCCTACATGATGCCCAACATGACGGCCTACAACGAAACCTGTGCTAACCTCTGCAATGCCATGTTCAGCTACCGGATGCTGGGCATCCGCGGGGAGGCGAAGTACGCAGATGTAATCGAACTGGTGATGTACAACAGTGGCCTCTCCGGAATCAGCGCGAGCGGCAAGGAATACTTCTACGCCAATCCGCTGCGCATGGTTGATGGCGCCCGCAGCTACAACGACCACGAAAGCGCGACAGAAACACCCGAAAGGGAGCCTTACCTGGAGTGCTTCTGCTGTCCGCCCAACCTGGTGCGGACCATTGCCAAAGTGTCCGGATGGGCCTACAGCCAGACCGAAAATGGCATAGCCGTCAACCTCTACGGTGGCAACCAACTGGACACTAAGTTGGCCGATGGAAGCCGGTTGGCCCTGGACCAAGAAACGGCCTACCCTTGGGAGGGCCGCGTAAAACTTACGGTGACAACCTGTAAGGCTACACCCTTCGAAATCAAGCTCCGGATTCCTGGATGGGCGGCCGGAACAAAGGTTAGCTTGAACGGGGTGGAAGTTAAAGAAGAAGCCATAGCTGGTAACTACTTAATAGTGAATAGGCTATGGAATTTTGGAGATGTGATACTTATAGACATGCCGCTTGACATAAAGCTGATTGGAGGCCACCCCCGCATAGAGGAGGTCCGGAATCAGGTAGCCATCCAACGTGGGCCGATGATTTACTGCCTGGAGTCTCCGGATTTGCCGGCGGAGACAAGCATCCTTGACGTTTACCTGCCCGCTGGGCAGAAGCTGAAACCGGAACACCGACCTGATTTACTCGGTGGTTTAACCACCATTAGCGGTACTGTGAAATTACGTGAACACCCGACCGACAAGATGTACCACACTACGGGAAAACCGGCCTGGAAAACAGTCTCCACCAGTTTCCTGCCTTACTACGCCTGGTCAAACCGGGGCAAAAGCGAGATGACCGTCTGGCTGCCGGTGCTTTGGGACTGAGTCCATTAACCCTCAAAAATCTAACATGACTACAAAGCTTAATATGAAATACTTGTTACTCTTATCGGTACTGTTCTTTACCTGGTCTTCTTTACAGGCCCAGGAAAAGCAGCCGAACATCATATTCCTGTTTGCTGACGACGCTGGCTACGCCGATTTTGGATTCCAAGGAAGTAAGTCGATGATCACACCTAACCTGGATCAACTCGCCAAACGCGGGGTGCGTTTTCTGCAGGCTTACGTATCACACCCAACCTGCGGCCCCTCCCGGGCAGGTATTATGACGGGCAGGTACCAACACCGATTCGGCTACGAGGAGAATAACGTGCCTGGTTATATGAGTGCAGTCTCCGCCGCTGACGGGATAGAGATGGGGCTGCCGCTGGAAGAAAAAACCATGGGTGACTACATGAAGTCGCTGGGCTACCGAACGGCTTACTTCGGAAAGTGGCACCAGGGTGGGGCGGATCGTTTTCATCCCTTAAAGCGTGGATTTGATGAGTTTTACGGCTTCCGGGGCGGTGCCCGCGACTATTACCCCTACGAAGAAGTACCCAATGAGGTCCAGAATAAATTAGAGCGAAACTTCGGTGATTTCAAAGAACACGAAGGTTACCTGACGGATGTGCTGGGGGAAGAAACTGCGCAGTTTATGGAACGGAATAAGGACGAGCCTTTCTTTGCTTTCCTGGCTTTCAATGCGGTGCATACCCCGATGGACGCCCTGCCTGAGGATATGGCGAAGTTCTCCCAAATGGAAGGTAAGCGCCAAAGGGTAGCGGCCATGACCCTTGCCCTGGATCGTGCCTGCGGAACCGTGCTGGACAAACTGGAGGAACTGGGGCTGACGGAAAACACCATCGTGGTATTTACCAACGACAACGGCGGTCCTTCGAACGCAAATGCCTCCAGCAATTACCCGCTTAGCGGCGTGAAATCAACGTACCTGGAAGGTGGTATCCGCGTTCCTTTTCTAATGAGCTGGCCGAACCGGGTTAAGGCGGGAACAACGTACGACAATCCCATCAGCACCATGGACCTGCTGCCGACCTTCTTCGCCGCCGGAGGCGGAGACGTGGCTGATGTGACGCCGACAGACGGCGTAGACCTGATCCCGTATCTGACGGGAAATCAATACGGCCGCCCCCACCAACGGCTGTTCTGGAAACGCGACGTCCGGGCCGTAGTCCGCGACGGAGACTGGAAGTTAATCCGGTTCGGTGATCGCCCGGCGGAACTTTATTATCTCCCCGATGACGAACGGGAGCAAAACAACCTCGCTATGGCCCAGCCCGAGCGGGTACGGGAGCTCTTCAAAGTACTTTTTGATTGGGAGATGACGCTGGAGCGTCCTCGCTGGCTACTAAAGCGGCAGTATGAACGGATGGATGTGGAACGGAGGATTGAGTACCGGGACCAATCGAAATTATTTCAGGAAGAAAGAAATTAATGGTGGAAATTTTGGGCGCCCATATTCCTCTTAACCACGCAGAATTCTAACGTATGAAATATTTTCCTTGGATTATCTTCGGTTGTTGTCTTGCACTTGCCGGATGTAAAACGAGCGGTGGCACGGCGCATACGGAGACAATTACGTCAGCTCCCTCCGATGATTTCCGGTTCGAGGTTCTTACCGGAGAACGACCTATAAATAAAAACCCCGGGGCCTGGGTGCTCATTGAAAGTCTTTCTGATCAGTTTGGTGAAGGCGAGATCGACGCGAGAAAATGGAATGATAACCCCGACGACTGGGGCCCCTGGTCATGGGAGCCCGACAATGTCTTTCAGGAAGACAATGTGCTAAATATCAGGATACGATATGAAGAACACCAGCGTAACGGCACCGATATGTTCTATAAGTCGGGGATCATCCGCTCGCTGGATACCATCACCTACGGCTACGTGGAAGCACGGATCAAAGGTCTAAAAACCTTCCCCGGTGCGAGCCCGGCATTCTGGACGTATAGCCTTGGCCAGGAGCTGGACGGCTGGGGAATGCGAGGAAAAGAGGAAGGGGATATTCGGTATTCCGAGGTGGACGTCGTGGAAATGCAGCAGGCCGAATGGTCACGTGAGCGGGGACGCCATGGTCCAGAAGTGATTGATTGTAATCTGCATACCGTAGTGGTGGAAAACGGCAAGGACAAATGGAAGCGCCCCACAGGCTATCCGGAACTCACTAAAAACGAATTCATCGCACCATGGGACCCAGGTAATGACTACCACACCTACGGCGCTGAGATCGCCCCCGACAAGGTTACCTGGTACATCGACGACGTCAAGGTAGCCGAAAAGGGGAACTTGTACTGGCACTTGCCGATGCACGTCACTTTGTCACTGGGCCTACGCTATCCCCACGTTACCTACAAGGATTGCCCAGGTGGCGCTGCCCGCTGCCCGGTACCCGAAGCTGCTACGCGGGAGGGCTTCCCCGCCACGATGAAGGTCGATTGGGTAAGGGCTTACCGGAAGAAAACATAGCATAAATTCAAAATCGTAAGATGAAAATCATGCCCTTCTTTTTATTGTTTGCCCTTCTCTTCAGTAGCTGTGAGAAGGCCCCTGTCGTTGAAGAGCACCAGGGCCCTACTCAACGTTTGCTTCCCGAATCGGATCCCAATAATACCGGACGTTGGGTCCTTAATGAGGAAGTTAGTGATGAGTTTGATACCGGCCCGATTGACGAAACCAAGTGTGGTGAACGGTGCCGTTAACCTTCCATTGCACCTGCGGCCCCGCCCAGACCCACCATCTTTACTAATCATGCAAAGCATATTTCATATGAGATTCCTCAACGCTTTACTTTTCCTGACGCTGATGGCCTGTGGTGGTGCGGCACCAACGGCGGAAGCGCCAATGAAACCCCTCAACGTTCTCTTTATCGCCATTGACGACCTCCGCCCGGAGCTGGGCTGCTACGGTTCACCGATTGCGATTACCCCCAACATTGACGCACTTGCTGCAGGAGGCCTGCGCTTCAACCGTGCCTATTGCCAGCAGGCAATTTGCAGTCCCTCCAGGGCCAGCCTGATGACCGGTGCCCGCCCCGAAACGATCGGGGTGATCGAGAATTATACCTACTTCCGGGACGAGAATCCCGACATCATCACGCTGCCCCAACACTTCCGGGCCAACGGCTATGAGACGGCTTACAGTGGCAAAATCTATCACGGCAAGTTTACGGACGAGGAGAAATCCTGGAGCCGGGAGCCCGCCAAACTAAGTACGCCCAGAGCCCAGCTGCCCGGAGGGTACGCACTGCCCGAAAACGTAGCCACCTTTAAAGAAGCGCAAAGAACCATCAGGGAGAAATACGGGAACACGGAGCATTACGCTTTGGGCCGGGGGCCGGCATATGAGTCTGCTGACGTGCCGGACATTACGTATGCGGACGGATACAACACCGAGGTCGCGATGGCCACCATCAAGGAGATGTCGGGGGAAGGCAAGAAACCCTTCTTTTTAGGCATGGGGTACAAGCTTCCCCACCTCGACTGGGTCGCTCCGAAAAAATACTGGGATTTGTACGACCGGGAAGCCATCCCGATGGCCGATTACGTTGAAGCTCCGAAGGATGGGGCGGAGATGGGGCTACATGCCTCCTTTGAACTTCGGGTCCGGGCCGGCATTCCGAAATCAGGCCCAATTGAAGGCGAGTTGGCCCGAACGCTTAAGCACGCCTACCTTGCCAGCGTCAGTTATGTGGATGCCCAGATCGGTAAGTTAATGGCCGCGCTGGACGAAGCTGGTGAGCGGGAAAACACCATCATCATTCTGTGGACGGATCATGGCTGGCACCTTGGTGATATGGGGGTGTGGGGCAAGGCGACCAACTACGAAATAGCAACCCGGGTTCCGATGATCATTCAAACACCAGATATGCCGGAACAGACCCGGGGGAGGTCTTCGGACGCGCTGGTTGAACTAGTGGATATGTATCCAACCCTCGTGGAACTAGCAGGCCTGGAAAAGCCAGCGCACCTCGAAGGTCAAAGCTTCGTGCCGCTACTGAGCGACCCACAACGACAGTGGAAGGCGGCGGCCTTCAGCCAGTACCCGAATCCCGCCTTGCGGGAATGGGCGGCCAACCCCCTTACCTCCGGTATGCGCGAAACCTATTTTGGCCCGCTGATCGAGGAAGTAGAGGCCCGGATCATCCAGCAACAGGAAGGCAAGTGGGATCGCGACCTTTTCGAGAACCACCTGATGGGCTATTCCATGCGAACGGACCGTTACCGGCTGGTGGCCTGGAAAGACCGTCGGAACCCGGAGGTCGCTCCGCTCTACGTAGAAGTCTACGATCATCAACAGGATCCGCAGGAACAGATCAATATTGCTGCCTCCAACCGGGAACTCGTTGCGAGATTGTTGGAACAGCTTGATCAGGGGTGGGAGGGGAATCTTGCGCCTTGATTGACTTCTATCGGTGGAAAGACTATATAAGAACTCTGGATTTCATTTTACTCATTTAATAATTCCTCAATTTTATAATTACGCGTTACCGTAAGCAAAAGCCCGGTAGCTTTGCAAATGACTTGATGAACTCTACTGTTTGGACGGTGGGAAAGTCCGACGGCGGAGAATTTATCAGAGGGGGCGGGGTATTGTTTTGGGTAAAGCGCTCAAGGTAATGGGGACCTCTGAAAGGATCCACCATAACAGTATAACCCCTAAGGGCTATGCCCCGAGAAATCTCGGGGCATAGTCCACTCGCCCTAAGGGCAAAAAATGCTGCGTTTTTGGCGAAGAAACTAATTTTACGGTGCCCTAAACGCCCTCACTCCAACTTAAGCGCCTCCGTTCCACCAGTCTGAACCCCACGAATAGCCTCAAAAGTCTCCACCATGGCTGCGAGTTTCTCCGGATTAGACTCGGCCAGATTGGTCTGCTGCCCCAGGTCATCCTTGAGGTTGTACAGTTGGTAGGCCTTATCGTTACCCAACTCAATGTTCACCTGTTTACTGATCGGACCACCGGGGTAGGGGGGAATCATGATCCAGTCACCCTGGCGCAGCGCAGTTCGGGAAGTAGCCTCAATGACCAGTTCTTCGCGTCCCTGATCACTGGTACCCATAAATGCGGAGAGCAGATCCTGTCCATCAACGGAGGAAGCAGAGGTTTGCACTAACGCGGCTATGGAGGATAGCAGGTCCATCTGGCACACCATAGCGTCAGAAACTTTTGGCTCAATCTTACCTTCCCAATAGGTGATGAAGGGCACCCTGGTTCCCGCTTCAAAAAGGCTGTACTTACCACCGCGTAAAGGGCCGGCAGGCGTATGGTTACCAATTTTCTCCACGGCATCATCGTAGTAACCGTCGTTCAGGACGGGCCCGTTGTCAGACGTAAGCACAATGAGGGTGTTTTCCAGGAGTTCTTCTTCACGCAGGGTAGACATAAACTCACCGATGCACCAGTCAGCTTCAACAATCACGTCACCGCGGGGGCCAAGTCCGGAGGTCCCTACGAAACGAGGGTGCGGCGTCCGGGGAACGTGTGGTTGCTGCAGGGCGTAGTACAGGAAGAAGGGTTCGTCCTTATGTTCTTTTACGTAACGTTGGGCGTAGTCAAGGAAGTGGTCAGCCATATCCACATCACTCCACTTTGCCTTTTCTCCTCCTTTCATAAAGCCAATGCGTGGTACCCCATTAACAATGGTACTGTTGTGGCCATGGTGCCATTTCATGGTTAGCAGTTCAGGGTTGTCTTTCCCCGTTGGCTGCCCGGGGAAGTTATTATCGTAGTCGATTTCAATGGGGTCATCTGTTTCAAGGCCTTCAACGAGGCCATTCTCCAGGTAAACCGTCGGTACCCGGTCCTGGGTAGCGGCCATGATGTAACTGTAGTCAAACCCTACCTCATTAGGCCCAGGACTTACCTTTTTATTCCAGTTTACGTTACCCGTGCCGAGCCCCAGGTGCCACTTCCCGACCACGCCGGTATGGTATCCTTTGCTTTGCAGCATTTTGGGCACGGTTATTTGGTTCGTGTCAATGATCAGTGGTGCCGTCCCCGGAAGAATTTTGGCATGCTGATTCCGCCAGGGATAAACGCCCGTCAGCAGGGCATAACGGCTTGGCGTACAGGTGGCAGACGAAGCATAACCGTTGGTAAATCGTACACCTCCCGTTGCCAGCGCATCAATATTCGGTGTTTTCAGTTCCGTGGCACCATAGGCTCCTACATCACCATAGCCGAGGTCATCGAGGTAAATGAAGATGACGTTGGGCTTGTCTGATTGGCTATTTGATTTTGTGGCTACCTGCCCATCTGACTGTTTGACACCCTGACTTTCAGAGGCGGGGCCGCAGGTGCAAAGGAGGAGGAATAGAGGAGCAAGGAGGAAATGGGTGTACTTCATTTTTAAGCTGATGTGTTTAGTGACCGTATGATTTTTGGGATATTTTGTTATTGCTTATGCGCCAGGTACAACTTTCGGGACTTCCCAAAGCCGATTTCTTCCCCAGCCAGCATGCGCTTGTAAAGCGCAGGTTTTTCTTTTTTTATGTAGTCCAGGATCTCAACCGAGATCGGGTGAACGGGACGATAGACATCAGAGACAGGTTTCATCTTCCGGTCGTAGCGCTTGGTGAGTTTGCGTAATCGACGTAGGGTGCGTTTATGGGCGTCTTCCCCTACAAGGTTATGTAGTTCTTCCGGATCGTTTTCCAGGTCATAAAGTTCTTCTCCTGGTTTGGTGGGCAGGAAAAAAAAGGCTTGTTCCGGTGTGAGTTGTCCGGCATCCCGCAAGGTTCGCATGCGATGCACCGCTGGTCGGTAAAACTCGAGGTATGCCTGCCCGGCATCGAAGGGTGTTTCAGGTTTATCGTTGCGGATGTATTTCCAGCGGTCGGAGGTTAGGGCACGGGAGTCTTCCATGATTTCGTCCCAAAGATCTCGGGCGGCGTACACGTATTTGCGGTTGAAGCCCTTGTCAAAAATAGGTTTACCCGTGAGGTAGCCTGGCAGCTCAGCCCCGGCATAGGCAAGGATGGTGGCAGTAATATCTGTGGTGCTTATAACCTTACTTTGCACCTGCGGCCCCGCCCCTTTTGCTCTGGGATCGTAAATAATTAACGGAATGCGAAGCCCCGGGTCGTGCAGGTAGCCCTTCCCACGGATATTACAACGACCGTTATCACCAATAAAAATCACAATGGTGTTATCAGCAAGGCCCTTATCTTCCAACTCCTGGCGGATCATGCCGACCTCCCGGTCCATATATTCAAGTTGATCGAGATAGCGCGCCCAATCCTTACGAACGACCGGATCATCGGCCATGTAAGTTGGCAAACTTACTTTGGCGGGGTCATGCCGATCAGGAGATTCCTGACTAATCCTTTCCCACCAGTCACCGCGGTGGGTAACATTAAGTTGAATCTGAGCGAAAAAGGGACCGTCCTCCGGCAAGAACTCGTCATACTTGTCGAAGAGTCCAAAAGCAGATTTTCCGTCCCAAAGGCCTAAATCCTCATGTTTGAAATTGACGTCGGTTTTTCTTCCTTTTCCCATGACGCTGTGGTTGCCCAGCACGGTCGTATATCCAGCTTCCCTCAGAAGCTGCGTAAAGGGGCGGTAGGGTAGCGACAGTGGCACCTCCCGGTTACTTCTGTGCTGGTGGGTATTTGTTTTAACCTGGTGAGCCCCAATCATCATCGATGAACGACTGGGCGAGCAAATGGGGTTGGTGACAAAGCAATTCTCAAAGCGGATACCCTTTGCCGCCATTGCGTCTAAATTTGGGGTGCGTACATCGGGCATGTCATAGCAAGAGAGGTCGGTACTAATGTCCTCCGCCATGAGCCAGATGATGTTTGGTTTAGCTTGGGCAGTTAACTGGAAACTGATAAATATGAGGGCCAGCAACGGCAGAAGTTGTTTGCACATTTCTATTGGACGTTGTACGAGTTAGGTCTTAGTTTGAGTGGAGCCTAATAACTCACTCCGGGTAAGGCCATACGGAAGTAGGGTAAAGATGCCGCTACAAGGCTATTACCAAGGGGGCATAAGCGTTCATCTGACTGCCCCATATCGGCCAATTCGTTTGATTTGTTGGCACAATCACTGCGGTCATTGGATCTGTCGCAACAAATCGGGTCCTACTCATACTTCTTCACGAACGGCCACTTCAGCGAGCTCATAGACCGGTTGGCTGTGTGTAGCGGTGTTCGGAACTGGTACCCTCAGGCAATAAAAAGCCTACTTTTCCTAAGTTTATATCCGCAGGATTACCCCGATGACGCATTCCCATTTTGCCTGGTCGACCGATAAATTGAAGGAAGTTCGTCAAACTCTTGCTGAAAACTTTTCCTGAAGTACTTAGCATCTTTAAAGCCAACTTCGTAGGCAATTTGCCCGATCGGCGTTTGGGGTTCGGACAGCAAGCGTTCAGCGGCACGCCGCAACCGGACGCCACGGATAAAGGCCGAGATCGACAAACCGGTCAGCGACTTGGTTTTTCGAAAAAGAGTGGAGCGGCTCATAAAAAGCTCCTTGGCTAAAATGTCTCCACTTAGGTTATCTTCATCAAAACGCTCAAGAATCAGCGTAGTTAACTTACGTAAAAATTCCTCTTCAGGATCAGCTTCAACGGGCAATTCCCCTGGTTCGAAACGAAGCTGATTGCGGTAGTATTTCCTTAATTTCTCCCGGTTATTCAACAGGCTACCCAGGCGAGCCCGTAACACATCCGAGCTGAATGGCTTGGTGATGTAGTCATCAGCCCCTTCGCTTAATCCACTTACCTGAAATACCGTACTGGTACGGGCAGTGAGTAATAAGACTGGAATATGAGAAGTCGCTACGGTTGTTTTCAGGTGTTTGCACAACTCGATGCCATCCATCTTCGGCATCATTACATCGCTCACTACAATATCCGGTATTTGTTTACGAGCCAGGGCCAGTGCTGCTTCGCCGTCTCCGGCTGTTATCACCCGGTACGTTCCGTTGAGCTGCCCTTTCAAGTAGGCCAGGATCTCGGTGTTGTCATCCACCAATAGGAGGGTAGGCTGGTGCTCGGCAGCGACCATTACCACAGGTGGGGCCATATCTCCGGCGTAGTGCCGTTGATCATCATGCCCCTTGAAATCAGACAATACCTCTTCATCACCAAAATGCGCCCGGCCGGAAGGTAAGTACACTTCGAAAACAGCCCCACCTTTCGGTCCATCTGCCAGGCTAATTCGTCCGTGGTGCAGCTCAATGATTCGTTTTGAGAAAGCCAGACCGATGCCACTACTGATCGGCAGGGCAATATCATCATGATGCAATTGCACAAAGCGGTCAAATACTTTCTTTCGGTCCTCTTTCGGGATTCCCGGACCATCATCTGCCACCGAGAAACACAATCCTTCTCTGTCTGGCGAAAGGGTGAAAACTACTTCCTTTTTACAGAATTTGAAGGCATTGCTCAGCAGGTTACAGATCACGATTTCCAACTTGTCCCGGTCGTAGTAGAAGTCGTTGAACGTGCCTTTACTGATGAAGTGGTAATTCAGCTTCCGGCTGTCGGCCAAAGGCTGAAAAGACCGGTATATTTCTCTGGCGAAAGCTTCAAAATCTCCGGGGGCTGTCTCGAGCTGTAACTGCCCACTTTCTGATTTACGAAAATCAAGCAGCTGATTTACGAGGTTGAGTAAGCGGGAAGCACTTCTGTGAACCCCGGTGATGACGTCGTGGGTATGGGCGACCAACCTGCGGTCTCCCAACAGGTCGGTTAGCGGGCTCAGAATAAGGGTCAGTGGCGTTCTTAATTCGTGGCTTATGTTAGTGAAAAATTTGAGCTTCGCCTCGGTCAGTTCCCGTTCGTTCTGCTCTGCTAATTCGGCCAATTCTGTGCGGGTAGTAAGTTCCTGCCGGCGCATTTCATTCCGCCGGACCAAGTATAGAATGAGGCCAATCAACAGGACATAAAGGAGATAGGCGAAGTTTGACCGCCAGGGTGGGGGAGGGATTCGTAAACCCAGGACCACGGGGTCGCTCCAGTTCATACGGTCGCGGCTACCCCTTAATTCCAGGTCATAAGTGCCGGAGCGCAGGCCCGTAAACGTAAGGCTGCCAAATTCCGGCACATCAATCCATTCTTCGCTTAACCCCCGGAGGCGATACTGACTGGTCACCGTCTCGGTCCCCAGGTAATCGGTGGTTGCGTAAGCCAGAGAAAAACTGGAATGTTGGTAAGAGAGGTCTAATTCTTCTATATCACTGATCACCCGGGACAGTGGTGTTTTTCCAGCGATCTCTTCACCAACTTTGATCCGTTTTCCATCAATATCGAGGCTCGTGAGTACCAGAACCGGGGCCGGACGGTCGGTACTGATGGCGGAAGGGTCAAAATAAATCAGGCCATTGGTCCCACCAAAATACAGAACCCCCTCTTTGTCAATGGCCGTTGCATCAATGTTAAACTGCCCTGCGGTTACCCCATCGGACACACCGAAAGATAAGATATACCCCGTTTGCGGATCAAGGCGAAATAGGCCTCGGGAGGTACTTCCCCAGATAAAGCCGTTGTGATCGATATTGACCGCCGTAACGAAATCATCCGGCAGGCCTTCCGCCGCAGTAAACGTTTTGACCGCAATTAAATGGCCATCATCAGTTATTTTCATCCGTTCTAGCCCCGCAGGGGTGGCTATCCAGAGCTCTCTACTCCGTACCAACAGATCGTGGCATATAAGACTTGCCAGGTGATCACCTCCGTTCATCTCCGGAGGGAACAATTCTCTGCTGTCAAGGTCAAAACGATGCACCCCGGCATAGCTTCCGATCCAGACGCTTTCCGCGCCCTCTGCAAAAGAACGAATGCGCAAACTGGCCATCTTTTCCTTAAAATCCGGGAACCCGATGGGCGGTAGAGGACTTTGCGCATCTGGCAAATATGCCACGCCGTCCCTTTGGGAACCCAGCCACAAACCACCTCCCTTTTCTCGGTGCAAAACAGCAATGTACACGGCTCCTCCCGCCAGCCTGACGATCTTACCGTTCGCGTCCTGGCTGAAGACACCCTCTAGCCCACCAGTTATTGGTCGGTTATCTTCCGTGACTACGACAGCTTGTATCTTACTCATTTTAAAATCCTCCCGTACTTCCGGCTGGCTTCCATGTTTCCATTCATGCAGGCCACCAGCTCTAGTCCCTAACCAAATGGTGCCGTCCTGTCCGGTTGCAATACAACGAACGTTATTATCCAGCAAGCCGGTTTTTCGATTAGGTTGATTGCCCAAATAAGAAAAGCCACCACGGGGCGACAACTTCACCACCCCACCATATGCCGTACCAAGCCAAACCAAGTCCTGGTTATCAATGTGAATATCGATGATTGATCGAAGAGAAGTGTTCAGTGGACCTTCGTAAGTTCGGCTGATCGGAATCTCCTCTATCTCACCAGTGACCTTCCTGACGAACAAACCACCACCCCAGGTTCCAATCCATAGCCGTCCATGATGATCAACGTTTAAGGACTCAATATTGAACCCTGGTGAAATTTGCTCGATCAGCTCCAACTCATGCATCTTATGTGTTGTCAGATCAATATTCGCAAGTAAGCGATTAGTTCCCAACCAGATTCTCTGACCCAACGTGTCCTCCACCAGCCTGTGTATCTGGCGGGAAGTAGGGAAACTTACAAAGTTGTCTTCCGCAGCATTATAATAAAAGACTTCCTCCACTGCACCGTACCAAATGTTGCCATATCGGTCGGAAATCACTTCCCGCACGTGAGTATCCGGGTGGCGGCGCATCACCACCTCGTTTTTTTCGGGGTCCAGGACGATGATGCCATGCCTTGAAGTACCAATCCATAGTCGGCCGTGCTTATCCTCTGCTAACGACACTGCCCAGAAGTTGACGTCCATCAATGCTCCTAGCACCTCATTATAATTAGTGAACTGGTCAAGTTTAGGATCATATTTGGAGATTCCTCCGTTTTTTGTCGCCAACCAAAACTGGCCATCACGGGAAGGGCACAACGTCTCTACATTTTCACTTAGCAAGCCGTCATTTACGGTTCGGGGGGTGTAAGTCTTAAAGTTCTTCCCGTCATAGGTATTCAGACCACCCTCCGTAGCCAGCCACTTGATTCCCCGGTAGTCGCTGATGATCGATGAGACGTAATTGCTGGCAAGTCCGTCTGCTACATCCAGATAGGTGATCGCATAGGATTCCTGTATGCTTCCCTGGCCAGATAAATGACCAAAAGAACCAACCAATACATACAGACTAAATGATAATAAGATGGTAATCCGCATAGCTCAACGTCCAGAGTTTTTCAAACCACTAATCACGCGCTTAGGTCTCTGCAGTGGAATCCTCTCCTACCTCAATGTAGTCAGGATTCCTCATTTCTGTAATCGTTACGGCCAAAATGAACCTCCCTTCCCCCTTTAATCGGATAAATCTGACCGGTTTGCCCTCGTTATCGTGGTGTATATACAGTCAAAATGTCATGAAAAGCCAGACGCTTTAGGCGCGGACGCTGGTGCAGATGAAGGGTTAATAAAAGCAGGGTTCCTGGATGCTTGGGTTGGAGGAGAAGAATTTGAAGTTTAACTGCCCTAAATCGCCTGGCCTCTCCTCCAGCGATAGCCTCACTAGACAGTGGCGATGGGTTCTTTGATCATAAAGGACCATTGCTGACAACCTCGTCTGCTACATCCTTACAGTACAGATGAACTTTGCCTGAGATCTAGGAAACACAAGCCTTGAGCAAAGATTTGCCCGATCAACACCCGTAGGATGAACGGTTATCCCCCCTCGTTTGAGGTACCCGTTAGGCCATCTTTACGATGCCCGGAGGAATTATCCGGGGCTAATCTGACACACCACTTACTTTTTACTTTAAGTCGAACACTTGTATATGAAAAATCACATACTATTAAAAGCTGCTCTGATGTTCTCCGGGTGGCTCTTCTGCGGGCTCTTAGTTGCCCAGCAAAGCGTTTCGGGCACCATAGTTGACGCCGATGGTACTCCACTGATCGGGGTGAACATCGTGCAACAAAACACTTCCAGTGGAACGGTTACTGATCTCGATGGCACCTATCAGCTAACGGTTCCTGGCGACGCTGTCCTCGTTATTAGTTATACCGGGTTTACCACAATTACCGAAGCAGTAGCTAATCGAAGTATTATCAACATCACGATGCAGGAAGGTGCCACACTGGATGAGGTAGTCGTTGTTGGTTATGGCCGTGAGAAAAAGTCAACGCTTACCGGCTCCGTTTCGGCGATCAATAGCGAGCAATTAACGGCGGTCCCCGTAGCCAATGCTGCTAACCTGCTTAGCGGTCGGGTCCCGGGCGTAATGACCCGTCAAAACTCCGGACTGCCGGGGGGAGAAGATACCCAGATCCGAATTCGTGGCTTCGCCAGGGCTCCTCTGGTACTGGTGGATGGTGTGCAAATGGACTTCAGCCGCATCGACCCCAACGACATTGAAACCATCACCATACTAAAAGATGCCGCCGCTGCCGTTTACGGTGCCCGGGCGGGCAACGGGGTTGTTTTGGTCACCACCAAACGGGGGACCACCGGCAAGCCTAAGATTGCTTACAACGGAAGTTACACCCTGCAGTCTGCTGTCTCTTTCCAGGAGCACGTCAGTGCCGGCCAGTATGTACAGTTGGTCCGTGAAGGAGACCTGAACGACGGCAACGGCTACGACTTCACCTTTGATGACCAGCTGCAGCAAAATTATGAAACCGGTGCTCCAGGTTTCGAGGGCGGAGACTGGGTCGGAGCCCTGATCGACAACAACGCGCCGATGCAACAGCACAATCTCAGCGTTTCTGGTGGCACGGCCGACATTAAGTATTACACTTCTTTCGGATACACCGATCAGGAGAGTTACTTCCGGACCCGGGATTTCGACTACAACCGGATCAACGCCCGATCTAATATCGATGCGCAGATCAACCAAAACCTCAGCTTCAACCTGGATCTTTCTTACCGCGAAGAAACGACCAATCGGTCCACCAGCAATCTAGGTGCCATCTGGACGGATCTGGCTACCGCCCAACCCATACTACCAACTAGTTTACCTGATCCTTCCATCGGAAACGCCTACTCAGGTTTTTCTCAGCGGAACCCGGTCCTGCTTACGGACCGGAGCAAAGTCGGCTTCTGGGATCAGGTTGACAATGTATTTCGTGGTAAACTCGGAGGCAATTATAAGATTCCCTTCATTAAGGGGCTGACCCTCCGGGCGGAAGTCAACGTCGAGCAGCTGAGCCGAGCCACCAAAAGCTTCCGTAAGTCGGCCGAACTTTATCAGTACCTGCCTGAAACGGACAATTACACGCTGGAAGGCGTGTTTAGCCCGGTAAGCAGTATTTCAGACGCTCAGTTTCGCCGGACCCAACTATACCCCCTCGTTTCCCTGGAGTATCAAAAGAAGGTTGGCAACCACAGCGTAAAGCTGCTCGGTATTGCAGAACAACAGACGCGGAAGTTCAGTAGCCTGAGTGCTTCCCGGCTGAACTTGCTGGCCAGCTCCATTCCTGAGCTCTTCATTGGATCCACTGATCAGCAACTGAACAGTGGTAATTCCGGAGCCGATATTGGCCGTAAAAGTGTCGTTGGCCGCCTCAACTACGGATTTAAAGACCGTTACCTTTTCGAAGCGACCATGCGCGCTGACGGTAACGTCCTTTTTGCACCCGAAACCCGTTGGGGCTATTTCCCCAGTGTATCCGCCGGGTGGGTTATTTCCGAAGAATCTTTCTTCAACAGTTCAAAGGTTGTTGACTTCCTGAAGTTACGTGCATCATACTCCCGGTTGGGGGACGACCAGGCCAACGGCCTCAATGGCTATGATTACCTGACGGGTTACGATCTGGAGGGTAGCCCATACTTGTTTGGCGAAAGTGAAGGTCAGCCAAGAATTCGTACCCGTGGCCTGGTCAATCCGGCCCTGACCTGGGAGATTCTGACAATGACCAATATTGGCCTGGAAGCGACCCTATTTGATGGCAAGTTAGGCGTGGAAATTGATGTGTTCAATCGTAAGAGGGAAGGCATCATCGACATCAACGTGGAAGACGTACCCTCTACTTTCGGTGCCGTCCTTCCGGTGGTCAACATCAACTCTCAGGAGAGCAGAGGTTTTGAAGTATTGCTGAGTTATGAGCAAAGAATCGGTGCCTTCAAGATTGACATTTCTCCAAATATATCTCTTGCGCGTTCTACCTGGCTGGAAGTCAAAAGCCAGGAAGATTTCACCGACCCTGACCAGAAGCGCCTGTTTGAACTCGATGGCAAGCGTGTCAACCGTTTCGTCGGCTACCGCAGCGATGGTATCTTCATGAGCCAGGCTGAGATCGACGATTATGGCGTTGTCCAGGATGGTAACGCTAACACTACCCTGCGCCCGGGAGACATTCGCTACCGGGATCTCGACGGCGACGGTGAGATCACCTTTCGCGACCAGGATGAAATCGCCTTCAATACGGGCTTGCCCGAACTGGCCGGCGGTCTTAACCTTGGCATAACGTACAAGAATTTCCGCTTGAGTGGCCTGCTGCAGGGCGCGTCCAATTTCAGCATCAACATTTCGGGTAATGCACGCAGCGCCTTCAGCAACGCCTCCATTCCATTTGTTTACCATTACGACAACCGCTGGCAGCCAGACCCCAATAACCCCGGGGTCAACATCAACCCCAACGCCAGCCTGCCCGCCATCACCCAGGCACCAGGAGCCAACAACAACCGTGTCTCCGATTTCTGGGTAAAGAATGTGAACTACTTAAGGCTTAAGAATCTTAACCTGACTTACGCACTGCCCGCCAGTATCCTGTCTAAAATCGGGATCGGGACGATGGATGTCTACGTTGCAGGTGAGAACATTCTTACCACCAACAACCTTGGCATCTTCCAGAATGCTTTCGACCCCGAAGCACAGTCAGGTAACCCCGCCCGAACCTTCCCAATCACCAGGACCATCGCCTTCGGCCTGCGGGCTTCATTGTAAACTATCATATACAGATTGATTATGAAAAATTCATTCAATTACTTACTACTTGCTGTATTCCTGGCCTTTTCCTCGTGTCAGGATCCTTTTGAGTTGACGCCAACCGATATCATTTCCGGATCAGTCGTCTTTGAAGATGAAGGCCTCGCGGATGCTTTTCTGGCAGACCTCTACGAACGGGCATTGTTTCATTATAACACTGGTCAGTCGAACTTCGAAATGAATCTGGTCAATGCTTTTGGTGGAGAATCACGAAATTTCGCCCCCTGGCAATCTCCGTTTGGCCAGGTTATGGACACCGATTTTGATGAGAATGGTGCCGGAGTCATCGCTCATTGGCCCTACAATACCATTCGCGAATGCAACGTCTACATTGAAGGGTTACCGTTGTCTGCAGGGTTGGACCAGGATTATATTGCCATCAGGGTGGGGGAAGCACGCTTTATCCGCGCCTGGGAATATTTCCAAATGGTTATCCGGTATGGGGGAGTGCCGATCGTGACCAGCGCCTTACCCGCAGATGCCAGCGACGAAGAACTCTTCGTTAACCGTAATTCTGAAAAAGAGGTGTATGATTTCATCGCCTCGGAAATGGATGCCATTGCCGCCGTCCTGCCCGGGCAAGCGGATATCGACGGACGCGTTACCCGGTGGGCGGCCCTGGCGCTGAAAAGCCGGGCCATGCTTTACGCTGCCAGCGTCGCCAATTTCGGGACACAACAACTCAATGGTATCCTTGGCTTCCCTTCCAATGAGGCAAACAACTACTACCAGCAGTCGTTAAGTGCCTCTATGGAAATCATGCAAAACGGACCGTTTTCCCTCTATCGAAATAATGCTGACCCAGTGGAGAATTTCACTAACCTGTTCCTTGATGAAGCAAACAACCCGGAAGTCATCTTTGCCGAAAAGTATGACCTCGAAGCCGGTAAGAACCACAGCTGGGACATAACCGGAACACCCGCAGGCTTTGGCTTTGCCTGGAACTCCAACTATCCGGTTTACCTGGAAACTATGGAGTTGTTTGACTTCACCGATGGTGCATCCGGCAAGGTAGATCGTTCGCTCTATGACGACGCAACCCCCATTGACCCAGCCCGGTTCTTTGGCGAACGTGACCCTCGTTTCCGAGCTTCGGTATTCTATCCGGGTACTTCCTTTAAAGGCGGCACCTTTTACTCTCACCGTAGTACAGACTACACGGACCCCGCTACCGGAATGGTTACCCAAACCACTGCACCCGGATTCATTATTCCGGGCTCCGATGGCTGGCCTGGTTCCGGCCATCCACGGCACCGTGGTGGTAACCCAACTGGTCTGTTAACCCGTAAAATGATCAACCCCGCCACGCCCGACGGCACCGCCTCCAGCACCGACGTCATCATCATGCGCTACGGAGAGATCCTGCTCAACTACGTGGAAGCCGCTTTCTATCTGGGCGACCCCAACGGTGATATGGCAACGGTCTTCAACGACATTCGCGACAGAGCCGGCATGCCGGAACTTACCACCGCCGAAATCACGGAGGATCGTATTCGTCAGGAAAGAAGGGTCGAGTTGGCCTTCGAATCCCAGATATTCTGGGACTTGAGAAGGTGGCGGACTGCCGTTGAAGAACTGCACAACGTGCAGCGTCACCGGACGCACTATCGCTACAACTACGATACGGGCATGTACACTATTGCCATTGCAGACGGTGACCTGGGCAGGGTACGCCTGCACCCCGAAAAAAACTACTACTACGCCCTTGGCTTAAACCGGATTGCCGACAACCCTAACCTTGTGGAAAATCCAGGTTATTGATACATATGTTTTCAGCCACACGACCTCGAATAAAACCTTAGCATAATAGTATGTTGCTAAATATTCCGGTGGTACAGCTATAAATTTTTGCTGTTTTTCACTTGTCGCTTAGTGACCGCCCTTGAGTTGCCTGGGACAAGGAGGAACGACGCGGTCCCAGGTAACTCAAGGGCCGTTAAGGTAGGACGACGCGCTGCGTCGTTAGGTTAATGCAAAGTCCGTTACCCCGGACTTTGCCCAGGGTAGCTATTGTATATTCGATACGCGAAATTCGGACCCGTTAAACTTTTTAGAATTTATGTTACACTGTACTAGTGCTCTGTCAGGCCGACCTTGTCACACTACCTGCGGCGCCTTTTGCCCGCTGGTGACGTTTGCTTGAATCCTCATTTAGCTACGGCTAACTCTGGTTAAAGCGCCTTGTCAGCAGGGCAATACCCACCAGCATTTAATGCGACGGAATCGACCTGACAGAGCACTAGCTGTACCACCGGTTTTGATTAGGGCGGGGCCATAGGTTCAAAAAGGATTTAAGGAGCAAGAGACGAAGGGTGACAGTAACCACTAAAGTATTCAGGCGCCAAGAGCTACACTAAGGAGAATTAGGGGGCGGGGTCGCAGGTGCAAAATGGAAGATCGAAGCAGGAACATACCCTTCACGAAGTGGTTTTGGGAAATTGCGTGGCGCTGAGCGCCTTCAAGCGCTACCGACGAACCTGCTAGTGAAGTGAAAACTATGTTTCATTTCAGAAACTTCCTGACTTATTCCGTACGAACGGAGCTTTGCCCGTGAGTATCGGCACACTGAAGGTCTCTTCCTTGCCTTCCGACCTTTCCTTGCATCCTGCGGCCGCGCCTCCTTCTCTTGCCCTCCTCCCGCCAAACAAAAAAACCAGCCACCTTTCCATAAACTTTGATCATGCGCTTCCCGCTTCTCTTATTATTCCTGGTCCTGATCCTCCCCGCCTGCAAAAGCCCGCAGACCAGTACTGACCGCCCGCCCAACCTCGTCCTTATATTAGTTGATGACCTGGGATATGGCGATGTAGGCTTCAACGGTTGCCAGGACATCCCCACGCCTCACATTGATCGGCTGGCGGCAGCAGGCGTGATCTTCACCAACGGCTACGTTAGCTACCCCGTATGCGGCCCCAGCCGCGCCGGGTTAATCACCGGTCGTTACCAGGATCGTTTTGGCTTCTCCCGTAATCCACTCTTTGCCCCCAATGACCCCGATATGGGATTGCCGGTAGCGGAAGAGACCATTGCTGAGGTCCTGCACAAGGTGGGCTACAAATCAGCAGCTCTGGGCAAGTGGCACCTCGGTGCGCACGAAAGCCAGCGGCCTTTGGTACAGGGCTTCGATGATTTCTTTGGTTTCCTTACCGGCGGGCATCGGTATTTTCCTAAGGACTATACCCTGGCCGACGAATACGAGGTAAATAGCCAATACGCTGCCTACCGCACAAAATTATTGCGGAACGAAACCCGGATCGAGGAAACGGAGTACCTCACCGATGCGCTCTCCCGCGAGGCGGTGAATTATATTGAGAAGTACCAGGGCAACCCCTTCTTTATTTACCTGGCATATAATGCGCCGCATGCGCCAATGGAAGCCACCGATAAATACCTTGATCGATTCCCCCACATTGAAAACAAACGCCGACGAACCTACGCCGCCATGGTGAGTGCCGTCGATGATGGGGTAGGGCGCATCCTTGATCAGCTGGAAGCACTCCATCTGGAAGAAAACACCCTGGTCGTTTTTCTTTCCGACAACGGTGGGCCGGAACACGTTAATGGTTCGGATAATGGGGCCTTACGTGGCAGGAAAGGCGATCTTTTTGAGGGAGGCATTCGGGTTCCTTATGCGATGAAATGGCCAGGGGAAATCCCGGCAGGTCTTCGATACGATGAAATGGTTAGCTCGTTGGACATTTTGGGTACCATGGCTGGCCAACAGGCAGGTGGTAACCCGGCAAAGAACCCCTTAGATGGTGTTGACCTTTTGCCATTCCTCAAAGGAGCGGCTGATGGTCTGCCACACAATCAGCTTTTCTGGAAGAAGGTGGATCAACAGCGACATGCTATCCGGAGAGGGACAGATAAATTGATCAGTTTTCAGGATGGGCCGCAGTTGTATGATCTGGGCGAAGACATTGGGGAAGCAAATAACCTGGTGGAGCAACAGGCTGCTAAGGTGAAAGGCCTGGAAGAAGCCTGGGAGGCTTGGAACGCGAACAACCAGGACCCCGTATTCCTCGGTCTCCTGCAGGATTCTCTTTACAGCACCCTTCACCCAAACCGTTTCACCCGACCAAACGATTAATTTATGCGTCTTCTACTACTTAACCGATCACTTCTCCTGGTCTTCATGGCCCTGTTCTTTTTGTCCGGCTCCCTTTCAGCCACCACCTTCTACGTCAGCACCTCCTCGGGGGATGATGGAAATGACGGCCTGAGCGCCACATCAGCCTGGCAAACCATCGGAAAAGTGAACGCCCGGTTAATGGAACCCGGTGACAGCGTGCTTTTTCACGCTGGAGAGACCTTTGTTGGTCAACTTCGACTCGTCAACGAAAGTGGGGATCCGGGCTTTCCGATTGTAATCAGTAGATATGGGACAGGGGAGCGGCCGGTGATTGATGGTGACGGCCATTTAGCCACCATCCTCCTCGAAAACAGTGGTCAGGTCCACCTCTCTGAGTTTGAAATTAAAAACGACGGAGGGCCTGCTCAACCTGGCACTTCCGTGAAACTCCGGTATGGCCTTTACCTGGTCAATACCTTCACGGACGGGACCACTTTCGATCACTACCGGTTCACCAACCTGACCTTTCGGAATATTTACTCCACCCAGCAAATAAACGATGATGATCAAACGGGGGTTAATGCCCACGCCATCAAAACGAAAAACTCCGGATTCAATCCTGAACATCCCATTCACTTCCGGGATATGCTCGTGGAAGGCTGCTTTTTTACCCGCACCGGCCGCCATGCCGTGGTGATTGGTGCCACCGACCAGCTTACCCTGCGGAGTAACCTGTTTCAACACGTGGGCGGAGCTGGTATGGTCATGGCCGCTCATAGCCGGAACATCCTCGTCGAAGACAACATAACTGATCATACCGGTTCTAACCTCGACCCGCGTATGGCAGCAAGGGGAAGCGGTTTGTGGGCATACCGCACGACCAACCTGACGGTGCAAAACAATCGATTCCTGCACGCCCGGGGCTTTAAAGATTCCTTTGGCATGCACATCGATATTGGCAACCGCAATGTGGTGTATCAGTACAATTACAGCGAAGACAACGAAGGGGGATTTGTGGAAATCCTGGGCGGCAACAGGAACGTCGGATATCGTTACAACGTAAGTGTCGGAGACGGCTGGCGGATGCGGGGCCCGCAACTGGGTAGAATCTTTTGGGTCGGTGGCTGGTCCGGGACGGTAAACCAGCCCGCAGCCTCCGACAGTGTTTTTATCTACAATAACTCAGTGTACGTACGAGACACGATCGCCCCACGGATATGGATTGAGGCCGTAACGAAAAACACCCGGATCTATAACAACATCGTCTACGTAGCGAATGAATTCAGTGACGTGTTCATTAAGAATGACCCCAGACTAAATGACTTCAGCCACAACATCTGGTTCGGCAATATTGCTAACCGGGACACGGATGGGGAAGTCTATCAGGGAGTTACAGATTTTCACGAAGACCCACGATATGAAAAGACCCCACCAAGGGACTGGGAGGACGTTCGACTTTTAGCTGGTAGTCCGGCGATAGGTACCGGAAAATTGATCTATGACCCAGCCGTCAGTCATCCGTTCGATGGGTACAGCAATCATGGCGGTCGGGATTTCTTTGGGCAGTGGGTGTCTACTACGGAACCTTCTAATATTGGGGCTTATAACGGCTTGCCGGTCAGCACGGCCTCTCCGGAAAGACTTCCGGTGCAGGTGTATCCTAATCCGGTTAACCGGGGCAAGGCACTCACCATTGAAGTGCCGCGCGAAATGCAGCGGGACCGGGTTCAGCTGCAGTTGGTTGACACTACCGGTAGGGTAGTGCTGGAATTCGCTGCTCAGGGACGGGAGACCATTGAGTGTAAGACTTCTATGCTTTCTGGGGGGAGTTATTTGCTGCGGCTTAGTGGCGGTAGGTTTCGGGTTACTCGGTGGGTTGTTTTAGTAGAATAGTTTGGGAGGCCGCTTTACCTTCTGCATATCTCAGGTATTGTTCCCCGGCACTTGTGCCGGTTGATAAATGGGGCCGGCACAAGTGCCGGGGAACTAAAGTTGCAGCCACCCCATCCTCACTCCATCTCATACCGAATATCCGTATCCGGCAGCACCTTCCGCCAGTAGGCCACTTCCTCGGGTGGGATGCTGGTGCCGCGCAGGTCGAGGATTTTCAGGGTGGGGGCCAGGTTGATGAAGGTTTTGGGGAGGGTGTGGATGTTGGGGGAGGTGTTGTAAGTGGTGAGATACGGTCCGGGAGGTGCGTAAATTGGGCTAGTTAAATATATTTCTTTGATTTCAGCAAACCCGAGCCAGTCGTTCAAGGTAATTTGCTTGTCTTTATCCCCATTCATTACGAGAAACAGTACGTTTATCTTGTTTGTCTTCACATTAGAGGGGGGAAGACTATCTAATAGAGCATTTCTTTCGACAAAAAGAGTGTCAATATTTACTGACCAGGGTGATGTTGACAAGGATGAAATCGAGCGATTATAATTAATGTTTAACCTTTGGAGGTTTATGGTTTCTTTCCAGGTGGGTACGTCGCTTAAGACTTCGTTGCCGCTAATTTCAAGTTTTTGAAGTTGGTCCAGCCCTTGCCAAGTGGGTAAGTCTCTTAAGGCGTTATTACCCCAGATTTCAAGTTTTTGAAGTTGGTTCAGCCCTTGCCAATTGGGTAATTCCCATAAACTACTATTGTTGCTAATTTCAAGTGTCTGTAGTTGTTCCAGCCCTTGCCAAGCCGGTAAGGTGTCTAGTCTGCCGCTAATTACAAGTTTTTGCAGTCGGCCCAGGCCTTGCCAGGTGGGTAAATTGTATAAACTATAATTGTTGGTGATTTCAAGTTTTTGCAGTTGTTCCAGCCCTTCCCAAGTGGGTAAGTCGCTTAAGGAATTATTGTAATGAAGTATAAGTTGCTGTAGCTTTTCCAGCCCTTGCCAGGAGGGTAAAGTATCCAGGTTGTGGCTGGCACTAATTTCAAGTTTTTGAAGTTGGTCCAGCCCTTGCCAGGAGGGTAAGGCGCTTAGGACGTTGTTGCCGCTAATTTCAAGTTTTTGCAGTTGTTCCAGCCCTTCCCAAGTGGGTAAGTCGCTTAAGACGTCGTTGCTATTAATTTCAAGTTTTTGCAGTTGTTCCAGCCCTTCCCAAGAGGGCAAGGCGAATAAATTATAATTACTACTAATTACAAGATTTGTTAAGTTGTCTAATTTTTTTATTGCCTTAGGAATACTAATAATTCCTAACGGGTAATCATTTCTTACTGGCCCAAGATAAATACTATCAATATCCGTCAAATCACGACTTCCGACCTCCCGCTCCCAAATCCCCAAAGTACTCTCCAGCTGTGCAATCCGTATTTCAGTCATTGTAAACTGCAAAAAAGTATCCTGTTTGATTAAAAGCTCCCTAAAACCAGCTAACGATTCCTCAATTTCTCCTTTAAGAATTTGCTCATCCTTCTTTGCCGTAGCCTTAGCAATTCCTAAATATTTTTCCGCAAGGGCTTCTTCCAAACTACCTTCTTCCGCAAAAAACCGCGCCGCCCCCCAATAAGTAACCGCATCCCGCCAAGCGCCCTCACCGAAGAAGTCATTCCCCCGGTCCAGCAAATACTGGAAGGCATCGTCTTCTGCCAGGGCTTCATTCAGGGCGGCGGCGCGGGCGGCGCGCTCCACTGCTTCGTTTCGGGCACTGGTGGCCAGGCGAGTTTGCTCATTGGCTATTTCTCGCTGCTGATCAGCCGTATCCTTAGCAGCCACGGCAATACTCGTCTGTAGTTTCGCCTCGGTAATATTGTCTTCTGCCACCAGCCGCAAACTATCTGCAATAATCGTCTTCCGCTGAGCATCCGCCTGCGCTTCTTCAGCCTCCTGCCGTTGTCCCAAAGCCCATACAAAAGCCCCCACAGCCAAAACTGCCAAAACCGCCATCACCCCCCCAAACAACCGCTCCCGCCGCCGCTTTTTTTGCTCCGCCAGCAGCACCGCTTCCTGCTCCTTCAGCTTAGCCTCAGCCGCCAATTTCTGCTCTTCCAACAAAGCAGCCGCAAGCCTCTCTTCACGGCCCTTCCGCGAAGCAAGGGCAGGAACCAATAGCGTATCATGGCTCAGCTCATAGCTCAAGCCGCCAGTGCTGTTCGGCTCCCGACGGAGGAGGTAGCTTTCAACTAATCTGTCGAGAAAGGGCTGATCTACTCCTTCCAAGCGGTACTCCTGAAGGAGTGCTCGCCCATCCACACTCATGCGGAGGCCAGTTCCGTCTTCCGCTACCTGAACGAGTCTATCTTCAATCATCCGACGGGCCACGGGCTGAAGGCCGGGGGCTACCGCGCCGATTTGGCGGGCATAATAGTCTTCCATGACCTGGTTCGTCGCAGGCAGGTCGGAGACTTCCACGTCGGGTAAGCCGTTGCCGTCCCGGTCCGGGATCTCGCCAGCGATTACGCGGGCCTCGATGGCGTTGCAGAATACCTGTAACAAGAAGGCTTCTACGCCACCACCGGCTCCGGGCTGGGAGTTTTGCAGGGTTTTCAGGAGGTGAGCCAGGGTATCGGGACGGTACTCGAAGGGTGGGGAGGCAAAATCATGGCCTCCGGTAGCTACAGCGCCGAGCAGTGCAGGCTGCACGATGGCTGCCTGTGCCTGGGTAGGGGAGAGGGGGCCGAGTTGGAGGCGTTTATGGAGGATGGCGGGGAGGCGGTCCTGTAACCGGTCGAGCTCGCTGAGCCGGTCGGAGCGGATGGAAAAGAGGGCACGAACGTCGATTCGGCGACTGAGGTAGCTCAGGGTCTCTTCCTCCAGCTTGTCGTCGTTCTCTTCAAGGTAGCGGGGGTAATCTGTGTACAGCAGTTCCGCAAGTTGTTCTTTGAAGGCGGCCTGTTGATCGGTGGGGTAGGTGAAGAATTCCTCGAACTGATCGAAGATGAGGACCAGGTGGGCGTTGTCGGGGAGGTTTTGGCGCTTCCAGTCGCCCCAGAGTGTTTTGGGTAGGGTAGCGGGCAAGTTGGTGCTGGTGGGTGCGATGCCCCATGCCTTCAAGGCGGCAGATTGCTGGAAACGGTACTTGTCGAAGAGGTCTGCTCCGGCCTGCCAGGCGTTGAAATGGATCACCAAAGGCAGGTACAAGCGGCGACCCCGATCATTTTCAGCGGTCATCCATGGTAAAAGGCCAGCCTGAATGAGGGAAGACTTGCCGTAGCCGGACTTTCCGTAGAGCACGGTCAGTCGCTCTCCGCTTACAGTACTGAATAGGCGTTGGGTATCCTCCTCGCGGCCGAAGAAGATGCCTTGCTGCTCCGTCCGGAAGGGCTGGACACCGGGGTAACGATTGCGGTTAGCTGCCTTAGCCATCAACGGGGATTTTGGTGACCAGAGATAGGAGGGCGTAACGAATGCGGTTCAGCACCAACCGGAGATCTTCGGCGGAGGCTGTACCATTTTGTTGTGTTTTTAAATAGTCGCGATACTGCCCCTGCAAAAGCGGTAGGGTAGTCGTTGTTTCTTTCGAAAGAAGCACGCCTTTAAGGGCCGTGAAAGCCTGTTCAAAATCACCCGCAATCAACAACTGACGAACCTTGATGGCGGCTGGAGCGTCCGGCTCGGTTAGCTCGCGCAGCAGGCCGGGGCTCGCCGCGCAAGCGGCGTGGATGTCGGAGAAATCTTCGCGGGATAGCGACTGGTGGGTAATGTTGAATTGCTTGAGAATGAACTGGCGGTTGTTATCGCTCAGGTCGCAAAGGATGGGGTAATTCTGGTTGTAATTATTGAACGGACTGTCGAGCTGGTTGATGTAGTGCAGGAAGAGTTGGAGGTACCAGCGTTCCAGTTCCACGCCGAGGAGGACGAAGTGGTCTGCTTCCCTGAGTTTGTCGGTCAGTTCGCGGGGAACCCCGGTGTCAGAAAGCAGGTATTTGAGCCGGTCGAAAAGGTCGTGGTAATCGAGGACGGTAGAATCCATCTTATCCAGTGCGCTACCGGCAAGGTTGTAAAGGAGGGGGCGCTCCTTGCCATTGGGGTAGGCGAGTTCTTTTAGCTCTGGCTTATCGTGGGTAGTGAAGTAGTCAAATTGCGGCTCGCGCCAGTAAGTGACGAAGGCGTCCCACACTCTTTTGTCCGGGTTCAGGTTAAGGATGACGGGAAAGGGGATGGCGACGATCTGTCGGAGTAGCTCAGCGTCAGGTTGCCATTCGTCGGTTCGGGCTACTTCCCGAATGCACTTGCGGGCACGGCGTTTGGCCTTAGCGTCCCGAAATTGGAAGAGGTTATCGCGCTCGTAGAAATGTCCGATACCTTCTCCAACCTCAGCCTGCACCCGCGTCCGCGCCAACTCACTGAAGGACGTTTGCTCTGCGCCCCGGTAGTAGGGAATAGCGTCTGGCCCCAACACGAGGATGGCTTCTCCGTCGCGGATACTATCTACGAGGTCTTCCCAATCCGGTGGGGTAGGCGTTTCTGACATTTTTTGGTACTCTGTATGTATGGGCACGGGAAAGGTAGGGAATATTGCTGGTTAGTGAACTGTTATTGCTTTTGAACCCCTTCCTTGCTCCTGCGTCCCCGCAAAATGCTTTTATAATGATGGGGAACTGATTCGATGGGTATGAAAAGGTGTAACCATACGAATTACGAGCACATATCTACATCTCATGCTATACAGAAAAACCTTGCATATTTGCATCAAGACCATTCATTTCGGTGAAACAACGGAGGTTTTCCTCGTGACATAGAGGACGGTGCCGAAGTTCCGGTAGAGGGCACCACCCACCCTACGGCCAAAGAAGACGACAATGCCATACCACTTACTAAGAGAAAACATAAACAATTACCTGCCACTTTCTAACAAGGATTTGGACACCATCAGTGATTGTTTTACGCTTAAAGAAGTTAGTAAAAAGGTTTTTCTATTAAGGGGAGGTAAGACCTGTAGGTTCGAGGGCTTCGTTTTAGAGGGCTGCTTCAGGGTATTTACCTTAGATCAAAAAGGGAATGAGATCAACTTATACTTCGCAGTTGAAGGTTGGTGGTTGATGGACATCGATAGTTTTATGAACCAAACGCCCTCGGATTTATACATACAAGCGCTGGAGGATAGTAAAGTGCTCCTGATTAGCAAGGAAAGCAAAAGCAAGTTGTATGATTCGCTTCCAGTAGTGGAGAAGCTGTTTCGGATTATATTCCAAAAAGCACTGGTTTCGTGGCAAAGACGGTTGATACGCAATCATTGTCTGACCGCCAAAGAACGGTACTTCCATTTTATTGAGGCGTATCCGAACATCAGCACAAAATTGAGCAATAAACATATCGCTAGCTATCTGGGAATAAGTCATGAGTTTTTGAGTAAGATTAAAAACTCAAATAAGGCCACGTAGGAAACTGCTTTAACGGGCGTAAACCAAATTTTCGCATAAGACCGCTGTGTGACTGTTCGGCAGCCTTTGGGTTGCTGTTGAGCAGGCTTTAGCCTGAAGGTTAATTTACGACTGGTAAGCATAGTTATCAGCAGTTGAACTTGTTCAACTTTTTCATCAGATTCAATCCAGACATTTGCGTAAATAAAACATCAAATAGCGCTTAAATAACGGACTATGAAAGACAGTTTTAAACGTATCGTAAATATAAAAACATTGCTTTTAGCTGTCCTCCTTAGTGTTGGTAGTGTTCATGCCCAAAACGCCTATGACATTACCCACGGAGAAGCCCTGACGGCGATGATGGCGGCAAAAAAGCATGCTGAAAAATCGGATGTTTTGGTAAACATCGCAGTCGTTGACGCAGGAGCGAACTTAAAAGCCTTCATCCGTATGGATGGTTCGTTTTTAGGAAGTATTGACGTGGCCATCAAAAAGGCTAAAACTTCACGCTACTTCGATATTGACTCTGGCGAATTGGGGGAATTGACGCAGCCCGGAGGCATCATCTACAATATTGAACATTCTAACGGAGGACTTATGACCTTTCCCGGAGGGGTCCCAATCAAAGATGAAAATGGAACCATTATCGGAGCGATAGGTGTCAGCGGAGGCACAATCGAACAAGATCGTGCCATTGCTACTGCGGGGGCAAAAGCTATAATCGAGTAACTATTTTTTTGGAGAGGAACATCCTACTGGACATTTTTGGCTCCCTCTCCGTTGCGCTTTTGGCGAAACGAACCGGAGAGGGCGGGGGGTGAGGTTGAAAACCAAAAATGTCCAGTAGTCTGGGAGAGGTATATTAAAGCAGGCTCAAAAGTCTAGCTACAGATAAGTAATTCTTGTCTTAAAACATTGATCATCACTGTTGTACTTAAAAGTAAAATCATGCCTAGTATAAAATACACTATTCTTTTTGGCATAATGCTATTGTCTCAAATCTGTTTGTCTCAAACAACGGATGAGCTGATGCTCTACCGGCAAGACTTCAAGAGCATATCCGCTAACAATACGGTTACCATAACCAGTTACGAAAAAAACGAATCTCATTTCGTGTACGTGGGAGGCTTTGGAGGCCTTGATGTATTCAGCTTAAATAAAGAAGGGCAGCTAACACCGGTGAGCACCCATGAACTATACAAAAAAGAAGGACCAGCCAGAGGCATGGTTGCCGACAACATTAACGGAACAGACTTCCTATTCGTAGCCAACAAGCACGGGGATGCCATTGAAACGTTTAAGATCCTGGATGATGGATCCCTTGAGCAAGTCTCCTTAACCTTAGATACGGAGGAGACTTATCTGGGTACCGCCATTACTTTGCAGGTCGTTCATATGGAACAGGCATCCTACCTTTTCATTGGAGGGCTAGAAGAAACTCCGGGGTTGAGTAGTTTTAAAATTGAGGATGATGGCAAGTTGACCCACGTCCAGTCTATGCCAGACAATGAGAAAATTCATACGGACGGCATCATTGGGATGTTTACGCATAAAATCAAGGGTAAAACGTATTTATATACTGGGGGATTCCAAGATAATGGCGTCAGTAGTTTCAGAGTTGATGAAGATGGTCGGTTCAAAAACATTAATAACATTAGTGACAACACTACGGACAGGTACCTAACGGGCGCTTACCCCGTAACCGGAGTAGAATTGGGAGGCAATTATTACGTCATCGTCGGTCACAGGCATCATAAATACTACGATAGAGCTGGCAGCTTCATAAAAAACAAGGACTTCGTCTATCACGGTGACGCCGTAAGTGTTTTTAAGATCAATAAAAAGGGAGCTTTGGTGCTTCATTTCACGCTAAAAGATGATGACGGCACGAAACTATCAGGGCAAACCAGAATCGAAATAGTTTCAGTAACCGACAACGAAGCCGTTCTGGCGGTTGGTACGAGAGACGATGCCAGTATTCAACTTTGCAAGCTTGACGAAAATGGAATTCTTAGTCCCATCAATTATTTAGAAACTGGATTCTCTATTTATTACGGCTTGAGGTCTCATACAATAGGCGAAGACAACTTTCTCATTGCGGGATCTAATCGGTTCGATTTGCATAAAGTGGCTGCTTACAAGGTTGCCCCTGGAATTGATCGAAGCGAGAGAGTTCTAAGACACATCGTCAACCTGAAATACAAGGAAGAGGCCACGGAAGCGGAACTTGACGATGCGGTTGAAACGTTTTTAAACCTTAAAGACGAAATCCCGGGCATTGCAAATATTGAATGGGGAATAAACGACAGTACGGAAGGGGCCAGTAAAGGGTTTACTCATTCGTTTATCCTGACCTTCAATGATGAACACGCCAGAGAAGTTTATTTATTTCACAAAGCACATTTAGATCTGGTGAAAAAAGTGGGGCCAATAATAGCTGATGTTCTGGTTATGGATTACTGGACGAAAGCTAATTGATGTTCCAATAACAAGCAATTACTATTTCTCATTAAAGCATGAATAAGACGCTCGAATCGCCTTAATAAGGAGAATGGAAAATTTGATTTTATATTATTATGTTAACTAGAGTTTTGTAGAAAATTCTTCCCGTCCCGTTGTAGGGTAGGGGTGAAAGCGCATTTTAGCGATCATGCGTCCGAACCCTAAAAAATTAGTTGTCAGCTGCCTTCTGTTGATAATTATGCTGTATTTGATGTTGTACTTATTGATTGGAATGAAGCTTGGTGAAGGCCTGGCAAAGATTGCTAAAAGTGACGTACAAGGTCTGGATTTCGTTTCGCTGCTTTACTTCGTCACCACTGCAGTTGCAACGTTCTGGCTACAGTATGCATTTTCAAAGACTGAGTCTGGCAGAGATAGTGAGGCAAGAGCATTTGGCTTATCAGGGATAGTTCTCTTGATACCGCATCTGGCCGTGCTTTTAGTGGTTGTATTAAAATTTGCAAAACATTTATTCCTATAATTAATATTCTCTTAATCTCAGGCCTTAAACCCTAATCATTACTATAGCATCATAATCATTGAACGAACTCAAGTAAAACTCACCTTCCTACAATTATTCACTAGCCATTTTTCAAGCAGTGTATATTGGAATGAGCGAGAAGCTTTCAACGCTTGGCCACCAGAAGTTGCTGGTGGCTCTAGTGCATGATGTTTAACATAAGTTCTTGGACAAACACGTAAAAAAGTAGTAGATTAACGCAGCAAGTAAGAAAATGTTTGCTTGAGTCAGCCTTGACAGTTTTTGTAATCGAAACTAAAAGTAATGCCAGATATTTTCATCGAGTTTGGACCCCGCTCCATCTTATCTTTAGTAGGAATCGTAACCATCATCGGAGGAGTTTGGCACATCGACAGGTCATGGGACGAGGAGGGATCAAAAGCCTATGAGCGCGCCAAATCAAACTCAGACGGATCGGGAAAAGTAACCATTCCGCAGAAAGAAAAAGAGGCAGCGTTTCCGATGCCCATCGTGTTTATAGTTGGGTGGTTGATTTTTTCCGCGTCTTATCTGTTTCCTACGAGTGGGGAGTTTACGGTAGAATTGAGTGCTCCCATACTGGCAGCCATGGTGCTTTCCGTCATCCTAAGCATCGTTGCTTCCGTACCCATGGGCGATGCCGTAATGAACCGAAAAGCGGATAAAAAGAAAAAACTGGGGATGGCTTTTATGCTTTCGTGGGTTGGGCTAACCGTCGCTACGGGGCTCTCCTCCGAACTAGGAACACTCGCTTACGTTTTTTGTGGCTTAGGCGCGATGTCAATAATCGCAGCCATGCGCATACTGTGGAAATTCCGGAAGATGGGGGACTCTTGGGAACAAGATGGTCGTCCGAACCCAAACCCGGTCGTCTACAATCCAGGTGCTCCGCTTTTCGTCTTTGGGTGGTTTCTTTTTTGGGTAGGCATGGCATCCACAAATCAAGGGACACTAGAAAACGGAATTCCCTTCTATTTTAATCTGCGCACGGCCATGGCATTTTTTGCGGGCTGCGGTATGGTGCCCGTGGTCATGATGATCGACTATGCACACGACGAAGGCGCCAAGTACGTGGGCTTCGGTACTAACGGTACCTACTTCGGTCGGTTTTTCGAATCGCCAATTCCATTCATTACCATGTGGACAATATTCGGCTTGTCAAGTTTTGTAGCTATCGACAACACTTTTGTACAGCCCGACCTGCGCAAGTGGCTTTTACTAATAAATAGTTTGTTGCAAGCCGTAATGGCGGGTATCCTGATTCAGACCGCACTGTACAAAGGAAATTATCCTCTGAAGACTAAGCTGTCAATGGGGTTCGTCGTCCTCTTTTTGTTGCTAGCATTTAATATCGGGTTTGAAAAAGACGTGTCCATTTACCTAGCATTCGCGGGGGCTATGCTTGCGATAGCGGGGCAGAAGACCATATTCGGCGACCGAAAGCGTGGGGATTACTGGATGAAGAACGATGAAGAAAACCCCAATCCGATCGTGTATTCGTACGGGGAATTGTTCTTCATGGCCGGTTGGATTCTATCGTCAATCGCGATAGCGACACCGATGGATTGAAATAAGCTTGTTGAGATACTGCTATTTCCCTCTCCACTAGCTGAGACGTACAACATCGGACTCAACAAACAACTGACTACTGACCAACAATCCGATAGTTGAAGTACCGTATAGGGCAGGAGGAACACTGATGTTGCCCAGAAACAAATTCCCCACTTTAGGCACTGCCTTTTTTTCAAATAAGCCATGCTTTGGCAAGGCTAAGGTAAGTGTTGCGGCAGCCTTTATGGTCGGGTTATGTACCGTACCGGTGGTCAGGTCCAGACCGGAGGGAGTATCCAAAGCCAATACAGGTGCCTCCTGTTCGTTTGCCCAATCGATCATATCCTTCACTTTACCTCTCGGATCACCATTAATACTGTAACCTACAAGACCATCAATGATCAGGTCCGCAGAACTAACTTTATCAAGGTATTCGGGATCGACAATCGGGACACCCATGTTCTTCAGAATAGACAACTGATGGTTTGGTACAGGGGTCATCTTGTCAGCATTAGCAAGGTAAACGTAAATGTTACAGCCTAAGCTATGTAGGCGGCGGGCACATACCAACGCACCACCACCATTTCCACCATTTCCTGCCAGAACAACTACCTTTTTATTTTCAAGCGCCGTTTTCAGGAATTCTTCAACCGCAACCATCGCCAGGCAGCGTCCCGCGTTTTCCATCATTTGAATCAACTCAATGTTGTATACTTCTATCATTAGCCGATCGACCTCGATCATTTGATCTGTAGTCAAGTTGGGGATTTTTATATCCGTTTTTCTAATAGTACTCATCTTACTAATTGATTTAAACCAAATCTTTTAAGTATTCCCGGCGTACATCCGGACGACCACGTTTTCATTTATGCCAAACAGATCAGCGAGCGTGAGGTTATCCGGGTTTGAGAAGTTCTTTCCCAAGTGCGTGAGCGTTGGAATAATTCGTTTGCTATCGTTTATCCGCTCAAATAATCTTGTTGCTTCTTTTTCAAGGTCTAAATCAACAACTTAAAATTTATTTCATTGGCTTTGAGGTAGTCTTTTGCACGGCGGCAATCCGGGCACCAGTCGGCACCGTATAAGCTGGGAAGCGGAAGTTGGTTAGGCATGTTAATAAGTTTTGCGTTAATATGGATCAATAATTAGTAGTGGCTATAAGTCTGAAATTTGAACTCGTAAAAGTTTCCTTGCAGTAAATACCCTGCTCTTCACCGTGCCTACCGGCACGTCCAGACAGTTCGATATCTGCTGATAATTCATTCCCCTTAGCATCATCAGGAAAGTCTTTCGATAAATCTGAGGAATACGCTCTATCAACAAAGACAGATCTTCAGCACACAGTTTACCCATCACTGGATTTTCCACGGTATTTTGATTGATCCAACTGTCAGTAGGAGGTTTTTCAGATAGTAACTCTTTACGACGCTTATCTCTACGGTAATGCGATGCGAACGTATTGTACACAATTCGTTTTATCCAGCTACTAAGATTAGTATTATCCTCGTATTTATGCAGGTACTTATGTGCTAGATAATAAGACTCCTGCACCAGGTCCAGCGCCAATGTCCTTTCTTTAGTTAAAGAGATGGCTAAGCCGATACATTCTTGATACAATGGGCCATTGAGCCGTTGTAATTCCTCGGAAGTCATTTAATTGATTTGTGTGTATCTGTTGGCTTGTATCGAGAGTAGGGAATTAACAAATGGAGAGGCTTAAGCAGTCTCGGCCCGAATTTCGCGACTTACTCCAGTGGCTGTAGCGGAATGCTTCTTTCTGCAATTTTTAATAAAATGAGCGAAGTGAAAATTGCTAGCGAAATGAAGCACATGGGTGTACCATTGCTCGTTTTAGGGCACTCGGCAGTGCCCATGAGTTGCGTAGTGGTACCGTATGCCGCAATACTCCACGCCAGGATGGTTCCGGTAAAGAACAGCACCTGGTTCAACTCAAATAACTGAGCGAAGAACGGGATCAGGAAACAGGCCAGAATAATGTAACAGGCGGGTATCCCTAATAGCTCCGGACAAATATCACCAGCGTGAAATTGCCGGTAAGAAAGTCTGCCCGCACCGTATATGCCAAACATCAGAATCAGGAAAATGGCGTAATAGAGTACTTTACTCATTCCGTTTCGTTATCTGTTGTTTGTTGCGCCAACACGACCATCTTCGGAACCATCGTTCTTGCATTGATCTTCACGTCATCGAGGTTTTGTGTCCGCCCGTCGATATAGGTTATCTGAATACTTTTGATGTCATCTTTGCCTAAACCGAAGTGTACCGTCGCACTCTGATCGGAGACAAGACCTTCACCGATGACGTAATCTTCGGTGATGGTTTTACCGGAGCTGGTAACTACTTTAACCTTCGCACCGATGTTTTCGAAGTTTTCAGGGAAGGTCAGCTGGAGGTAATTGTTGTCTCCTCCTTCATTCAGAAAGGCGTTGACGGGGCCGTCTATATTGACCCATACCAGGTCTTGGTAACCATCCTGATTGAAGTCAGTTACCAGCGGCGTAATACCATAATGCTTATTTACGACTTTGCTTTCGTCTTCGGTAGCTCCAAACGTGTGATCCTCCTTCTGAATTAGCATCCTGCCGGGTAGCTTGAATATCTTATGCGGTGGCAGGGCAACATAGTTTTCAGCGACCATCAAGTCCTGTAAGCCGTCGTTGTTCATATCGGCGAATACGGCACCCCAGGAGAACTCAAAGTCTTTGACCTTAACCTTACCCGCGACATCTTCAAAAACAAAGTTGCCTTTATTCTCAAAGAAGAACCAGTCGGAATTAAAGAGGCTCTTGTCCTCAATGTTTCCGCTGGCCATGAAGTGGGGCACGGTGGAGCCGGTGTTGGAGAACATGAAGTCTACCAAACCGTCGTTGTTGTAGTCACCCACGGCAATGCCCATCGGGTAACCGAATTTACCGGTGGTGGGGTTGGGCATCATGTTGAAGGTGCCGTCGCCCTTGTTTTTGTACGATCTTACTTCTCCGGTGTCGTGGGCGACGATGAGGTCAAGGGAGCCATCGTTGTCTATGTCGACAAATACCCCCATAAAGGTATTGTGCTCGTAGTAGAGACCCGCTTGCCGGGTTACGTCGCTGAAAGTGTTGTCGCCATTGTTCATCAGCAACTGATCCGCCGGGCCATAGTCTGCGGTGAAATTATTCTGCCCCTGCATTTGCGCTTTGCGGATGTAGTTAGACAGGAAGATATCGAGAAAGCCATCTTTATTGATGTCACCGATCGCAAACCCAAGCGGAGTAGCGTCACTGGCCATTGTGTACTCGACCTTCTTTGGAGAAAAAACGGTTCCGGAGTTATAATAAATGGTTACTCCGTCTTCCCGGGAAATGATGAGGTCAGAGAAGCCGTTGTTGTCAAAATCCGCGGAGGCGGCAGCGAGGGTACTTACGCCTTCCTTTACCGGTAGGCCAAAGGATTTGCCAACAGACCGGAAAGCTCCGTCTTTAAAGCTGAACAATTCATCTTGCTGCTCCAAACCGCCGCCCAGGAATAGTTCATCCGTTCCGTCGTTGTCCACGTCGATCAGGCAGGAAGCCGTTACGGGAAGAGATTTATCTTTATTAAATTGGTGTGTGAAGCCAAGGGGTATTTCCTTAAATACGGGTATCATCTCCTCACTTATCGGGTTGTCGTAGGGATCATTTCCGTCGGTCCCAAACATGAAAGCGACAACCATCATCATAAGTAAAACCATACCTATGATAAAGAATAAAATATATTTTAGGTACTTCATAATTATTGGTAGTTTTTATTGAATTGAATTAAGGAAACACTGAAGAGGACAAAGTGTGCAACGTTCATGGCGATGGGCGCAATGTAGCGGCCAACGACGGGTACCGCGAAATAAATCCCGAAAACCAGTAACAGCAGCGCGAACGGATTGAAGAAGGCCATCCACCGGTCATAATAGGTGGAGGTTCTCAGAATAGCGGCTACGAAAGCAACCGACAATAATAATATGATGATTCGTAGTGCAGTGACCAACGATTCGCTGATCAGGGTGTAGTTGTCAAGTATTTCCTGATAGACTCCCGCTTCAATCTGTCCGCCGAGCTGAACGATGGTACCTAGGAACGCCCTTGAAGAAATCCAGAACCCGCCGACGGTAAACGCCAGGATCCCTAAACAGAAAACCGCCGCCGCCCACCGGCTGTCTTTACCTTTCAGCATCCGATATAGGTGGTAGTACCCAACGAAGTAAAACGGCGTACCGGCTACCGCTATAAAATGGCCGTAAATCAAATTCTGTTTGGGGATACTGGCAAAGAAATGGTAGTTCCCCGTATTCTCCGTCATGGTAGAACTGTAATGCAACAGGAACTCCCCGAAGCCTACGGTTATGCTGGCTAGTAGTCCTAGAAGTCCTGTGATCAAGACTATTTTTCTTTCGTTCATAGTTATTTATTTTTCCATTGTACCTGCGACCGCGCACCGTTCTTAAAATCCTTCATCTTCCAAGCAGTGGGCAGTCAGGTTCATTCTTTAGCAGCGTCGGTCTCGTCAACAAGTTCTTTTTCTAATGTTGGTTCCATAACCAGGCGGATGGAGCGTGAATAAGTGAAATAATTACTAACCCAGCTATACAGCGTTAGCATTCGGTTACGAAAACCTATCAAGTAATACAAGTGAACTACTACCCAGGATATCCAGGCCAGAAACCCACGAAAGTGCCAGCCGTTAGCTAAATCAGCCACCGCCTTATTACGACCGATTGTGGCCATATTTCCTTTGTCCAGGTATGTAAACGGAGTGGCTTCCTTACCGGCAGCCTGAGCGTTTAGGTTTTTCGCCAGCCTTTCTCCCATCTGAATGGCTACCTGGGCAACTCCGGGATAGCCACGTGGCCAATCTTCAGTAGTACGATGGGCCACGTCACCCAAAGCATAAATATTATCGTACCCGTTTACTAAGAGGTGATCATCTACCTGGTACTGCGACCGGGCAACGGCCGTTTCTACGAGTCCCGGCACCAAACAACCTTTAACACCCGCGCCCCAGATAAGGGTAGCGCAGGGAAGCTTCTCTCCCCCTTTGAATGTGGCGACGCTTCCGTCATAGTGTTCCACAAACTGCCCGAAAAATAACTCGACCCCCATCGCTTCTAAATCCGCCCGGGCATCTTCACTTGACCTATCGGAGAAAGCAGCAAGCAGCTGATCGCTCCCTTCAGCAAGGATGATACGCATTTTACCAATGTCACTATCTGGGTAGTCCCGTTTCAAGACATGGTCACGCAGTTCTGCCAAGGCACCGGCCATTTCTACTCCGGTAGGACCGCCGCCAACAATGAGGAACGTCAGTAGTCGCTGGCGTTCTTCTTCGGCGGAAGTCAGTTCCAAGCGCTCCAGGGTCTGAAACAAGTGATTGCGCAGTCGACGCGCGTCCGCGAGGGTCTTAAGCGGTAAGCCGAGCTTTGCGATTTCCGTGTTTCCAAAAAAATTAGCTTCCGTTCCCGTTGCGATGACGAGGTGGTCGTAGCTTACGGAACCTGCGCTCGTAACTACGACCTTTGCTTCCGGCTTAATGTCGCGGACGGCCAGCATCCGGAAGTGAAAATTTTGCTTCCGCCGCAAAGCTTTCCGAAGAGGCCCAACTATACTGGGCGCTTCCAAACCAGCAGTGGCCACTTGATACAATAGTGGAATGAAGGTGTGGAAATTATTCCGGTCAAATAACACTACCTGATAGTGCACATTATCTAACTGCTTGATAAAGTTCAGCCCGCCAAAACCTCCTCCGATAACGACAACGCGCGGCAGATCGGTAGCGGGGATGTTAAGTTCGGTCTTCATTACATTCTCGGTCTTCATAATATTGGTTTTAGCGGCTTCTGCACCGTTGATTCTGGCTAAAAAGGCGCTAATTTCTGGTAAACTCCCTTTCGTGTCCTTGCCGTCCCAACTTCCTTTGCACCTGCGGCCGCGCCCTCCTCAATACTTTAAGAATAATCAGGCGCGAACGCAGGTGCAAAGGAAGTTGAATGAGCAGTGTTGCCTTCTTACCCATTGACGGTAAAGCCAGGATAGCAGGTCATTCCACCATCGACGAAGAGCGTAGTCCCTGTTATATAATCCGACTCGTCGGTTGCCAGCCAGACGGCCGCGGAACCAATGTCAGAAGGCTGGCCTATCCGGTTGTAGGGAATTAGCTTGTTTAACTCCTTCAGGGCTTCGGGGGTACCCCAGGCTTCCTTGTTGATTGGCGTCTTGATCGCTCCTGGAGCGATGCTGTTCACCCGGATTTTCTGCGGGCCGTATTCCTGCGCCAGCGATTCCATGAGCATTACGATGGCTCCCTTGGAAGCCGCATAGTTAGCATGTTTCGCCCAGGGAATGATCTGATGAACTGAACTCATGTGGATTATTTTACCCAGGGCATGAGATACGTCCGGGCGCATTCCACGGCCCAGGAATTCCCTAACGGCCTCCCGGGCGCAAAGAAACTGACCGGTCAGGTTTACGTCGATCACCTTTTGCCACTGCTTCAACGTCATCTCGTGAAAGGCGGCGTCCTGCTGCAAACCGGCATTAGCTACGAGGATATCAACGGTTCCATATTTATCCTTAGCGGTTTTGAACATGGCCTGTACCTGGTCTTCCTTACTGACGTCGGCCTGAACCGCAATGGCCGTTCCATGATACTTCATGGAAGTAATTTCGTGGGCAATCTCTTCGGCTGTTTCCTTATCGTCAAGGTAATTTACAATCACGTTAGCGCAGTCTTTACCCATCGCAATGGCGACCTCTTTTCCGATACCCGAACTGGCACCGGTGACGATGCAAGTCTGGTTTATGAGTCTTGAATTTGGTTTTTGGTACATATAATTTGTCTTTGTTTTTTAGAAAAGGGTAGTCTGTTTATTTATCCGGCCAGCAAGGTTTGGATAACGGCTGCTACGGACCAAGCTTGATGAGCCGTTCCCCGGCCACCCCGAGGTTCGGAACCGTCAAATATCTCGGAAACGCCGTGCAAGCAATCCTGCTCGTAAAAGTGTTTTTTAAGGGGTTCCAGATTGGCCTCGATCTCTTTATTTATCTTTTGAGTATTCCCGAAGAGCTTACGCTGAGCCGCATAGTATTCCCCCAGCAGGAAGGGCCAGATCGTCCCCTGGTGATAGGCGGTATCCCGTTCCCAGGTGTTGCCTCCGTAAGTAGGCTTAAAGTCGGGATGGTCCGGGGCCAGGGTACGTAAGCCCAGGGGAGTAAATAGTTGCGCCTGCACTGCTTTGAAAACAGACTTTCCGTCGGCCTTACTGAGTAGTGGAAAGGGCAGACTGAGGGCGTACAGCTGATTGGGCCGCATTGACTCGTCCGCAGGCTTTCCGGGAATCACAACGTCGTTCAGGTAACCCGCTTCGTTCATAAAGTGCTTCTTGAAGTTGGCCTTTATGGCTTTACTGACCTCCAGTACACGGTTGCGATTTTCATCGCTTTTTGCCAGCCCCACTTTATCAAAGAAATACAGATAGATTTTGAGGGCATTGTACCATAGTGCCTGTATTTCCACCGGACAACCGTGGCGAGGAGTGACCACATAGCCGTCCACCTTGGCGTCCATCCAGGTAAGTTGGATACCTTCCTCGCCAGCGTAAAGGAATCCTTCGTCGAGGGTATGGATGTTGTAGCGGGTACCATCTAAGTGGTGCTGGATAATATCGCCCAGCTTGTCCAGGTTTTCCTTCACCAAGTCCAGGTCATCAAAGGCGAGGTGGTACTCATACATCGCTACGAAAAGCCAGAGAGTCGCATCCACGGTATTGTACTCAACCTCCTGGTTGGTGTCGTCCGGAAAACGGTTCGGCAGCATACCTCCGTCCAGGTAATGAAGGAAGGTATTGATGATCGAGGCGCTCACCTCCTTTTTTCCGGTGGCAATGCACAGGCCCCGCATGGCAATCATTGTATCCCGACCCCAATCGGTGAACCAGTGGTAGCCCGCCAAAATGGTATGGGAGTCTGTAGAAGCCCGGCGAACGATGAATTGCTCACCGGCCACCAGCAGATCTTTCAGAAATGCATCATCCTGGCCTTGCGAAATTGCCTTAAGCCGCTTCAGCTCCACGGCGACCAACTTATCGACCCGGCGGCCGACAACGAATTTATCTGCGCAAAACATCAAGTGGTAGGTCTCGCCCGGCGCTATAGTCTTGGTTACTTCACCGATGGTGCGGGCATCCTCCCGGAAATCCAATCCTCGGTACTCCTCCTTGGTATAAGTAAGGTTTTCGATCCAGTGCTTTTGAGCAGTAAACTTGCCCTTACCGAAAAACCAGAAAAGCGGATTGGCACCGTAGCGAGCGTGTATTTTAAGTTGTTGAGCTTCCTCCTCATGGTAGAAGTCGTACTGCTCGTTTACTTTGAAAAGTGCGTGGTAGTCACGGTCCACAAAGTAAGGAGTGATGGCCAGATCAAAGGTGGCATCGCCGATGTTGGTATACGTTACGATAACAGCGTTGGAGCCGTACTCCATCAGGATGGACTTCTTCAATTTGTGTTCCCCGGTGTCGTACTCCCAACTTGGTACCGGGCTGGCGGAAAAACCGGTCAGGTGCTCGAAGCCGCGGGGATGCACCGTATTGTCGGGGAACTGATTGGACGAAAGGTCGATCCACTCGTCTTCTCCGGAACCGATGCGTTCTTCGATCTTACTGACCAACACGCTTCGATCCGTCGGCGGGTTGGCCGAAGCTACGAGCAGGCCGTGGTAACGTCGGGTATTGGCACCGCTCACCGTACCGGAGGCATACCCACCGATACCATTTGTGATCAGCCATTCCTTTGCGGAGGTTTCCTCAAAACCAGGTTGCTTGAAATCTATCATAACAGCGCTATTTTAGTTGGGTGATCAATTCAGCGACGATGCCCGTCCAGCCCGTTTGGTGGGATGCACCAACGCCCCGACTGTTATCCCCGTGGAAGTATTCATAGAAAAGGACGAGGTCTTTGAAGTGAGGGTCGTCTTGGTAAATGGTCGCCTCCCCGTGGGCGTGACGTCTTCCGTTTTTGTCCTTGGTAAAAATGGAGACAAGACGGTGGGTAATGTCAAGACACGCCTGGTGGAGGTCGACTGCCCGGCCACTTCCCGCCGGACACTCGACGCCGAGTGTCCCCTGATAGAAGTAATCGAAGTGATGCAAGGACTCCAAGATTAAATAGTTCATGGGCATCCATACGGGGCCTCGCCAGTTGGAATTGCCCCCAAACAAGCCAGAACTGGATTCTCCCGGTTCATACTTCAAGCCGAATTCTTCGCCGGCGATTTGGATGGAATAGCCGTCCTTATGAATTTTGGACAGCGAACGAATACCTCCCGGCGCAAAGAACTCCTCTTCATCGAGTAGTGCTTCCAGCATCTTTTCCAACCGGTATTTGGGCACAAGCGCGAGAAGGATGTCTCCGGTTGTTTCCGACTCTTCGATGCTGACGGAGAAGTCGGCAGTAGGCCGATGCTTCCGGTACCAGTTAAAGCGCGTCATGAAATCGGGGAGATTCTCTAATCGCCGTTTGTCCATCACCATGGTCGCAAACATGGTGGTGAGGCCAACCAGAGAGCGCACCTTTAACGGAGTCCTGGAACCATCAGGCAGTACCAACATGTCGTAGAAGAAACCTTCATTCTCATCCCACGAACCTTCGTACTTTTCGGTAATGCTGTTGAGGGATTCGGAGATAAGAACAAAGTGCTCGAAAAACTTCGTTGCAACATCCTCGAAGCTTTTGTCGGTTTGGGCTATTTCCAGCGCCATGTCGAGCATATTGAGGGAATACATCGCCATCCAACCCGTTCCGTCGGCCTGCTCGAGGTGACCACCGCCAGGAATGGTTGCACTCCGGTCGAAGATCCCGATGTTGTCTAGTCCGAGGAAGCCTCCCTCGAAAATGTTGTTGTCGTTGGTGTCAACTTTATTGACCCACCAGGTGAAGTTGATGAGTAACTTCTGGAAGACGCGCTTCAGGAACATAACATCACCTTCTCCCTTGCTTTCTTTGTCCATACGGTAGACCTTGAGGCAGGCCCAGGCGTGGACGGGTGGGTTTACGTCTCCGAAACTCCATTCGTAGGCTGGGATTTGACCGTTGGGCCGCATATACCATTCCCTCAGGAACAGAATGAGTTGTTTTTTTGCGAAATCCGGATCGATCTTAGCAATGGGGACACAGTGAAAGGCGAGATCCCAGGCCGCATACCAGGGGTACTCCCACTTATCCGGCATAGAGATAATATCCTCGTTATTCAGTGTTTGCCAGTCGCTGTTACGGCCATTTTTCCGGTTTTCTGGTGGGCTGGGTTGTTTGGGGTCACCGTTTAACCAGGTCGGGATATCGATGTAGTAAAACTGCTTTGACCACATCATCCCGGCAAAGGCCTGCCGTTGGATGTTCTTGAGGTCATCGTTGAGGTCATCGTCGTGCTGGGTAGCGTAAAAGTCGTCGGCTTCCTGGATACGGTCGGCGAAAACCTGATCGAACGCCTTGCCCAGCGGGTCTTTTTTAACGGCGTTGGCACTCAGCCGTAAACGAATCTCCTTCGAGTCACCCCCTTCGATAGTGAACTGGTAATGAGGACTGCACTTAGTGCCGGACTTTACCGAGGTGACGGCTTCGAAATCGTTACTGACAACCGCATCGTTGATGCTGTCCTTGACGAGCGGGTTGGCATTGGGGGTACCGAAAATCCGCTCCGTATTCGTCTCGTTTTCGGCAAACAGCACGTTTTCGACGGCGTCGAAATACAGATGGTAGGTCCCGACCTGGTCGTGCTGAACTTTTACGCTCCCCGTTTTCTTGGTTGCTTTATCCAGCTCGATGATGGGCTTTTCTACGTCTACAAAAGACCATTGGTTACGAACCAGGAGCGTCGGTAATAGGTGAATGGACGCTGCCTCAGCCGCTCGGTTGTGGACTGTGATTTTGATCAGGATGTCCTTTTCGTCGGCTTTCGCGTATTCGGTAAATACGTCGAAATACTTGCCGTCGTCAAAGACCCCCGTGTTCAGTATTTCGTATTCGCCTTCTTCTTTCGAACGGTTTTTGTTGGTGCTCACCAGGTCAGCATACGGATAAGCTGCCTGCGGATATTTGTACAGGTGCTTCATGTAAGAATGCGTCGGAGTACTGTCCAGGTAGTAGTACAGTTCCTTCACGTCTTCTCCGTGGTTGCCTTCGTTACCGGTCAAGCCGTAAAGGCGCTCCTTAATGATGGGGTCGTGGGTATTCCACAGGGCTACGCTAAAACATAAATGGCAATGATTGTCGCTGATGCCGGCGATGCCGTCTTCTCCCCAACGATAGGTGCGGCTGCGGGCGTGGTCATGAGGCAAATATTCCCATGCCGTTCCGTTTTCGCTGTAATCCTCCCGCACCGTTCCCCATTGCCGTTCACTCAGGTAGGGGCCCCACTTCATCCAGTGCTTTTCCTTGGTGTAGTGCTGTTCGAGTCGCTGGTGTTCTTTGGTGGTATGTTTCACTGCTTTGTTATTTTATTAAGAGTGGTTTGATGCGGTATTTTCACTAGGTTTCTGGAAAATTAAGCCTTTTTTGATGTCTCAGCAACGGTAAGATGTCTTCAAATTCGCTATGTATTAATTTTTTGAACTAGAATGATGTTTCATGCCGGGCGAGGTAACTTCTGCTAACTTTCATTGCCCCTGGGTCCGCGCCCAACTCATTGCTATCAAAGGAAAAGGTGGGCGCGAACGCAGGTGCAATGAAATGTTGAAGAAGCTGGGTGGCTAAATAGCGTAATATCCTCTGTTACTGGTTTAGGCTGCTCATCTCCGTGGCGATCACTACCTTCAATTTGTCATTCTAGGCCACAGTCTTAGGGCACCCCAAATCGCTCCAGAATAGTAGTTCTGAACGCAAATTCGTTGTCATCGTCAGCCGGATGATCCTGACCCCACGTCTCTTCCCATTCTTTGGGTTCCAGTTTCGGGAAAAAACTATCCGCACCTTCTATGGTCGTCCGGACATGCGTGAGGTAAACCCGTTCAGCGTAGGGCAGAAAAGAACTGTAAATTGCCTCCCCGCCGATAATAAAGGCCTCGGTGGCTTGCCGGATAAGAGGCAGTCGGAGCACCTCCTCGACGGAGTGACAAACCGTCACACCCGGCACGGAGAAATTTTCATCATGGGTAAGTACTATTGTTGTGGTGCCCTCAATCGGTTTGCTCTCTAACTCCTCGGTGAACGTGCGACGGCCAATAACGACGGGGCTGTTATGAACAGTCCTCAAGAAGTAAGCGTACTCAGCGGGTAACGACCAGGGGAGATCGCCGGATTTACCGATACCGCGGTGTCTGTCCTGAGCGGCGATGATGGATAATTGCATGAGTAAATTACGTTTTTAAAACTATTCTTTGCACCTGCAGTTACGCCCCTAAATGCTTTATTGCTGGCAAATTATTTGGGTTGAAAAATGGATGGGCGGTTACCGTATCCTGGTCGGCATCACTCATAAATTAGGAAGGCATGATTTCTGGCACCACGAAAAAGAAAAGCTTTGCTCATTTCCAGCTCACCGTTTTCCAGTTCAATAATTCCTTTAGAAACAAGCGGATATTTCTTAGCGGTTACGGCTGCGTAGGTGCTATCCACATCAGCAACCCGGATCGCGGTATGCCAGTGCCATAAATCGGTCAGCCGGCTATCGGTAGGGTAGGGGCGACCACCAGGTGGAGCTACGTAATCGAGTATTTCCAGGCCCATCCCCTTTAAGGCTTGCAACCCGGTAATGAATAGCCGGGCACCAAACACTTGGTTGAGGTGCTCCTGCTCGCTACCGTAATTCTCACTACGACCGGCAACCTCCAGCCCGAGGGTATTGCAATAAAAAGACATGCATTCATGACTGGCGTCAACAACGATCGCCGTGTGGTCGATGCCCAGGAACAAATCATCTCCACAGAGCTGCCATTTGGGATCGCCTTTCCCGTCCGGGAAAGAGATCAGTTCCAGGTTATGACCGTCAGGATCACGAAAGTAAAAGGCGCTAATGCCCGCCGCTGGTCCCAGATAATCCGGCAGGGTCTGGGGAGCGGTTGAAACATGGCGGACGTGGTGACTGCTCAAATGCTCGTAAGCCGCATTCATATCGCTGACCACTATAGCAAGGTGCTGAAACCAACCGTCGTTACTTCTGCTGTCCGGCGGGATGGCGCGTCCTTCGGTTGTTCCCGCGAACTCCATCAATTCAATTCGCTCGTTGCCCAACCGCAGACGGGCCACCTTCAAACGGGCGTCTTTTTCCACAATGCCAAACAACTGCTGTATTCCTTCGCACGCCAGTGAGTATTCTTTTTCTACCGAGAAGGATAATACCCGGGCGTAAAAGTCCAAGGCGACGGCAAGGTCGGCCACGGTAATCCAGACACTCGAGATGGCCTCGGGAACACCGGAACGGTTCGCGGTTGCTTTTACGCAAGCGTTCGCAGGATGATGAGGAGTTATGGAAGTGGTATCGTTCATAAGAAATTAAAGTACCTCATTTTTAAGGTGATCTCCGACCTTAAGCGCCATCGCGATGATGGTCAGCCCAGGGTTGATGGCGGAGCTGGACGGAAAGAAAGAGCCGTCAACTACGTACAGGTTGTCTACCTCGTGCGCACGACAATTAAGGTTTAGTGCCGAGGTTGTCGGGTCAGTACCGAAACGTACCGTACCGCATTGGTGAGCCGTTCCGGCGATCGGGATCTTCTTACCCAGGTAAAAATTGTTGGGTAAAATATGGTCACCACACCCCGCATGTTCGAGGATTTTTTTAAGCCGCTTTTTCAATTGCTTGTGCCCTTCGATATTGTTTTCTTTGTAGTGCAGGGTGATGTGCCCTTCCGGCGATACGATCACCCGGTTTTCGGGGTCGGGCAGGTCTTCGGATGTCATCCAGAAATCAACGGAGTGTTTCGCTACGTATTCCAGCGTGAAGCCGGGAGCAATGGCCGGGGCATCGGTTGCCAGGTTCTCGCCATCAGACTTGCCGAGCATCTGGATGTGACCCATTGGGTAAGCAAAGTCATCATCTCCGAAGTAGAAGTCATTAATGGCCAGCGTCTTACCGAACTTGGTCGGGTTGGGCGTCGCAGACACGGCGAGTACGGCCGAATTATTGTGGGCCATGTAGTGGCGGCCTACAACCCCAGATCCGTTGGCCAGGCCATTTTTGTGCTGATCGTTGGCGGACTTCAGCAGCAGTACCGCCGAATTGATGGCCCCACAGGCTACGACAACCTGCTTGGCCGATAAAGTGATTTCTTTTCCTTGATGTTTGGCAATGACCTTTTCTACGCGCTTACCCTCCGCGTCCGTTTCAAGACGTTCCACCAGACAATCGGTAATTATGGTAACGTTGGGATGCTCCAGTGCCTTGCGTATACAGATCACGTGAGAGTCCGCCTTCATCTCCGCCGCGTCGGGGTAGCCGTCAAAGCGATCCAGGACATAGGGGGCCTCCGCTGTCGTTTGCGAAGTGCGTAGGCCGAGTGGCAGGGGAAAGGGACTGTACCCCTGTGCCTTAATGTTGTCAAACAGCTCCTGGATGCGTGGCTCATGGGGCAATGGCGGCTGGTAATACGGATGCTCCTCGTGGGGGTCCGTCGGATCACTACCCCTCAAGCCGTGAACGGAGTACAACTCCTCCGCCTTGAGGTAGTAGGGTTGTAAATCTTCGTAATCAATGGGCCAGGCGGGGGAGACCCCTCCGTGGTGCTTGACCTCTCCAAAATCCTCTTTCCGCATCCGGAACAGGGCTGCCCCGTATACTTTGGTATTCCCTCCTACACAGTAATGAATACCCGGGGCGAATTTTTTGCCGTCTTTGTCTTTCCAGTGTTCATCTGCCTTGTAACGACCGTCAATAAATACGGCTTTCGTATCCCAGTTCTCCTTCTCCCGTGGAATATAATCACCCCGTTCCAGGATTAGAATTCTTTTCCCGCTGGGAGCGAGTTGTTGAGCTAACGTACCGCCGCCAGCCCCCGTTCCAATGATGATTACGTCGTAGGTTTCCATAGTTTTTAAAGTTAGAGTTGTATTACTTTTGTATATTATAAAGGCTTGATTATGACATATTCTGTTCTAGTCAATCGCTTATCCAAAATTGACTGTTGAAATCTCCATACCCATCTGCCTTACGGTAAAAATTGAGCGGATCACTTGTCCACACTTCCTGATCTATTACATACTTATATTCGTAATGACCAGGGGTTGGCAGTGGCAACTCGACGGTCCAAAAGCCATCGCTCTCAGGTTTTAGTCTTACTGATGTAGTCGACCACTCGTTGAAACTGCCCGCGAGTGTCACCATTTCCGCATCATGGTGATGGAAATAAAAACGAAGCAGGCTTGCTTCCAGATCGATCACTGGAGATCGGTCGGTAAACTCACTATGATCGTCGTCAAGTATTTTTGCAACGGCATTGCCCGGTTGAATAACTCCGTAACCTATCCTGCTGCGATCGACTTCTTTTAGGGGGCGGGCGGTAGAGAATAAAGCCTCTCTGATCCGGGATGGGGTCAAGCCGGCATTCGCCTCTAACATCTGAGCGATAACCGAACTGACAATTGGTGCCGCAAAAGATGTTCCGTCGGCTTGTTGATAAGCCGCCGAGATAAGCCGTCTTTGCCTGATCTGTTTCAGGGCTTCTTCCTGCTCTTCACCGTTCCCGTTTTCAAGTAAAGCAAACAATTCTTTTGCCTCTTCTTGTTCCCGCGTTCCTGGTAGAATGGGCGCGGCCAGCCAGATTGCCGGAGCTATGATTTCCGGTTTCTGCAGGTCGTCAACTGTTTCTCCGTAGGTGGAATGATAAAGAACCCTCTGAAATTCATCCAGTGTGTTTTTATCGTTCAGGCCGCCAACGGTGATCACACGGGGCATACTCGCCGGGGGTAATAAGGGGGCTTCAGGGTTGTTACCCGCCGCGGCAACCACAACGACTCCAGCATCGTACAGGCGCTGAAGTAGCTTTGCCATTTCGCTCTCCTTGTAGGACTCTTCCTCATCGGCAGTCACAGATATATTCACCACCCGGATACTATAACGCTTATGATGCTTGACTACCCATTCCAGTGCTTTTAAGATGTTTGCATAGGTAATCTTGCCGTCTTCATCCATCGTTTTGAGGAGCACGAGTTTAGCGTCCGGAGCGATCCCTTGGTAAATGCCGTTCGACGCTCGCCCGTTACCTGCACATACAACAGAGGTCATCGTCCCGTGCCAGGCATTGTCATGCGGTACGGTAAAATATTTCTTCCCCCGACGTGGATAGGTAACGTCGTATACCTTCAGTATTTGGTCTGCGATATCCTCGTGCGGATAAAATCCACTATCGATGAAGCAAATGGTGATGCCTTTACCGGTTAAGTATGGTGAGGCGTTGAGTCGCAAAGGCGTTGGCAGTACCTTAAGGGGCGACGTTTCCGGAGAGTCGGCGTCTAGCAATTGATGTGCTAATTGCTCATGAGCCAGATTAAGGCAGTATTGGCAAACACCATCTGCTTCCTTCCAGTTTTCCTTGAACCGTCGTAAGACATCCAGGAGAACCTGATCTCCCGGGCTATCTACGGCTGGTGTTACCAGTGCGTCCGTACGGTCACAAAAAGCACATTTATTTGATGAAGACATGCTTAAGCCTTAGATGTTCTGCTAGTTACCGTAGCGACAACCACGCCAAACAGAATATGACCCATCAATCCGGCAAGCATCATCAGTATTTTATTACCCTGAGGTTCCGGCATTGAGGAGAACATCATGCCCATCATGAACATCCCCACTTGAGCAAAAACGAAAGCTATAATCCCAAAGACTACTCCTTTAACTTGCGCAGAACTGATTTTGGAAAGCATGCCCCGAAAAAGGTAAACGTACATCAGGGCGAATACGATGCCGATCATGAAGTGCATGACAAAGCCGATCGGGACGGCAACCCCCATTGTTGTCGCTAGCATCTTGGGTGGCTCCATGGTCGGCATTCCCAGTTTTCCGGCAACCATCATCATTGCGGTCATAGCTACTGTGCCGATAACTCCGGCAAGTAAACCTTTAAATAAATCGTTTTTCATCTCTTCTGCTTTTATGCGTGATGTGAAATTGTCTTTAACCCTGTTTTAATGGATTAGAAACGGTGAATTTTGTATTCCAATGCAGCCATGGTTAATTTGCAACGAACCACTACATTGGGTGTGAAATGGTTACATATTCTTTATTTAGATGGGAAGATTATGTATTGTTCCCATTTGTTGGACATCATTGGTACTTACCTTTATTCGGAGTTATCTTCTATTTATCATACTTGATTACTTAGAAGAAGAATCCTCCTCCGACGATGATCCTGCCGATGTCTCCATCGCCGATAAAGTAGCTGAGCTTGATGATTCCCAGGTCGAACGGGCTGATAAAAAAGCCACCACCGTAGCTGTAATGCCAGGTACTGGAGTCCTCTTCTTCGACCCAGACCCGACCTAAGTCATAACCAGCCAGAAGGCCTATGGAAAACGGAATTCCCCCCCGGTGTGAACTCAGCAGGTGTAGGCGCAGGTCGTTATTTAGATGGAAGGCACTCTGTCCGGAAAAACGTTCCCGGCGGAAGCCACGAAAATTGCTGTTGGTTCCTAATCCTCCAAGCGTAGCTGCCTGGAAGTAAGTCGGCTCATCAGTAAATACGGCCGCGTATCCGAGCCGGTTGGCCAGCACAAGGTTGCCACGCCGGTCAAGCTTCTGGTTAATTGTCAGTGCTGCGCTGAACTTGGGGAAGCTTTCTCCAGGACCGGTAAGGGACAACTGATAACTCCCCGCCAAGTCCAAGTGTACACCGCGGGTAGGCATCACTTTAGAATCCCGGTTGTCAAAAGAATAGGTTGCCTCCAGTCCCAGGTATGTATAGTTGCTAAAGATGCCAGCTCCCGCCGGATCGTCTGAGCTGTCGGCTAAAAAACGCCCCTCGGTTCTATCTGTTTGATAGACGGAATAGCGAGGCCCGATGGTGTACTGAGTCGCTGATGAAGGACGCCGCAGCACCTTCGGTGAAAAATGAATGTGTTCCTGCCGGACCCGGTTATAATCAAGCCCCAGCGCTTCTTCGTCACTGACTGTTTCGTTACCAAACCCGTAAAAATTCGTACCGTAGAGTGAAGTTAATACGCCTCCTTCCAACACTAGCTCACTCTCTCCAAAAAAGTCAGTGAACTCACCGTTGTAGTCAAACTTGAACCCGCTGGTTTCTAGTGCGATGACGCCACTAATGGCCTGTTTTGAAGCAAAGGACTCTTTTCTGAACCCATACTTTGTCAATGTGGCGGTACCTCCCAGCAACAGTCCGTCATCCGGATTAAGGCCGAGTACGGGAGCAAAAACGAAGAAGTCGTAGTTTTTATCAAGCGAATGGCGACTGTAGACATTGTAGCGAGCGATGGAAGAACGTCGGTCCTTTATACCTCTCACGTCGTTGAGGTTTGTAGCTTCTGTTTCTTCCGTATAGTCATACAAAAAGACCTTACCGCCAAGGCTTGCAGTTCCGCTTTGATTTTTCACCTGGTCGTTTCCTTCACCACCGACTAAACGAATGCGCATTCCCGGTTTGGTTATTCCAGAAAATTCAAAGGTGTCTGCATCCTCCAATCCATACAGGATGATTTCTTTCGTTTCCGAAGCCCGGAACAGGCGCTGATAACAGGCTTTCCCTTCCCGCTCTGGGTTACCACCAGCATCGAACACGCTCACGCTCACGTCTCCGTTTTTGAGGGTCTCGATCAAAAATCGATCTTTTTTATCCGTCCCGGTAACCTCCACCTCCCTGGCATTGAATTCGTACAGATCGGTGATAAGTTGAACCAGGTTATTCCGACGTTCCTTTAAAATGGAGATGATCTGGCGGGCATCTGATTGGTAGATAGCATCCGGCCAGGTCTCCTTGAAGGCAGCCTCGATTACCTCATCGGTTACGGTTGCCTGTAGGTGTCGGGCTTCGCCTAACCATGTTTCCCGATCGATGCCCGCCAGAAAGGTGGCATCGAAAAAACGATTGCCGTGGGTACTCCAATGGATCGCCTTGGGGTTTGCTTGGAAAGGGGCCAGCGGGCGGGTTTCGGCAGCAAGGAATCTGGCCAGCTTAAGCAGTAACCCATCGTAATTTGAAAATGCCTGGTCACGATCTCTGGGGATAGGACTGTAGAAAGTCCTGTCATCCTTTTTCTCTACGATCCACCGCCACTGATCATCGTGGCGATCCCAGTCTCCGAGTAGGATGTCGAAGGCCCGCGCCCGCGCCATGGATTCGTGGTTAAGGACGTGCCGATGAGATTTACGCATATGCGCCAGGACTTTCGCTGTACTTATAATGTCCTCAGCGTTATCAAAGAATATTTCTTCCCCCCATAAGTCATCGTCAGGCCGTTCCTCTATTAAATAAGCTTTGTTCCCAAATTGCGCATTGTATTTCCCCAATACAGGTTGTGAGGGGACAAGGTATAGTTCCGGATTGGTATGGTTGACGCCGGCAGCAGCGGCAAGGGGGACAACGGGTAGTGCGGACAGCGGATGGGAAGCCGTGAAAGCATCGGCCACTAAACCTTGAATTGCCCTTGACTGGCTAAGTTCGTAGCCCAATGTTGCGGAAGGATCTTTAGCCAGCGAACGCATGGTGTATTCTTTACCGTTTTTAGCTTCCAGGCGAATCGATTGTGTTTGATTGCCTCCCCCTTTTTTAGTGGGCGTCAGGCCTCCTTTAAAACTATTCAGATCAAGCAGCGGGAGATTAACCGTATCGTTGAAGCTTTTACGATAATGGTCTCCAAGTACCAGCAAACCAAGTTTACTTCGGTTGTAATCATCGTGTACGAGTTGACACGCCACCGTTTCGTTAGTAATCGGATACATGTCATATGATGCAGGTGCTACATAGTTATCCGCAGCAGGAGGTGTCTGGATTTCTTTCTGGTAGAGCATTTTTTCGTTCTCTTCGTTTTCATCAACAGTGTAAAAAGTCACCCACATCGAACCGTCTTCATATAGGTCCAACTCAGACCAACCCCGCCCGCCATAGGCAAAGCGACTGCCATCTCCCATTCCCGCCGGGGCAACCTTGGACGCAGCACCACTTACGATATGGCGTTGACCATCTTTTTCGATGTACTGAAGGTTGTGTTCGTGGCCAGAGACAAAGGTGGCGTTCCCATTAAGCCGAACTTCTGCCAACAAGCCTTTACGTAATTCCTGAAAAGAGGCGCTGACGTTATCCTGTTGGGTTCCCACATTGGTGCGGAGAAAGGGAACCAGAGTACTCACTCCTGGAACAGGTAGTAAGTAATCCCTTAGCGTAAAATGTCCGCCGTGCCGACCATAAGTTTCCATCGGATGGTGCATCACCACCACTATGTTTTTTTCTTTGTTGCCCTTTATCGCATCCTTGAAAAGACGTAAGAATTCCGTTCGGTTAGTAGCGGCACACCCCTGATTGATGCCGGGGTGCTTTTTCCAATTCGTCAACCACCACTGAGAATCGATGATGATGTAGACAAGGTTATCACTAGCTTCAATGACTTCCGGCCCACCACAGCCGACCTCAGGTTGCCAGATTTTTTTACTCCCCAGTTCTGACTCGACGAACTTCTGCTGTCGCCGCAGGCCATCCAGCCCGTACTTGCTCCAATCGTGATTGCCGGGGACAAATAAAACTTTACCGGGATATTCCTTCACGGCATTTGTTTGTACCAAAAGCTTATGCTCCGCCAAGCTCCGCGCCTCATCATCCTTTTTTGGCATCCCATTTGGATAGATATTGTCTCCCAGGAAAATGACGGTACTGTTTTCAGGTGCTCCTTTTAGTTTTTCTTCTAAATACCGTAATACCGCCGGCTTTTCACTCGCTTCGGCAGCACCTGCATCACCAATCAGGTAAGTCCGGAAAGCCAAGGTTTTTCCTTTCGGGATGCTTTGTGTTGACCAGTCGGCATCCCCCTTTGCTACCTGAGGTAAGTAGCTGGCGCAACTTACCTGTAGAAAGGTTAGTACGATGAGTGCAAAAGAGGTTTTGAGAAAGCGAGTAAGCATGTCTATAGTTTATCGTGAATCAGGAAAAGCAACAGGCGCTTAGAAAAAGATATGGCAGGCGCCAAACATCATGACACTAAAAATGATACCAATGAGAAAGACATCATAAGAATTCCTGATCATACGGTAGCGCCGGCTGAGGTCGACCCCCAATCGGTAGATGTCTCTTTTGATGGTCCCATACAAGAATTCACGGTCTTCCATTACGCGACTGATGGCGGCTTCGTATTCCTCTTGTGGCATTTTGTAGAAATCGTCAAAAGTCATTAGCCCAGCCGATCCGTTTTCTACTTCTTCAGCAGAAAACGTACCTCGTTGTGTTTGGGGCCGGGTAGCGAAAATGGCGAATGTCATTGAGGCGATATTTGTCAATACCATCGGACCAACTGCCCAAATAAGGTGTGGATCCTGATCTAGTCGGGAGTAAAGACTACCAAGCACAATGGACATAATGATGGAGTTCACCGTAACCAAAATGTTCGACTTAGTATCCACTATCTGCCGCCGGGTATAGATGTTTTTGGAGGCAAGGCGAAACCAGGTTTCAATTCCTTTTTCAGGAAATGGGTCTCTCTTTTTTAACTCCTTTTTTAGTTTTTTTAGCGCCTTCTTATCGATGCCAAATTCTGACATCAGGTCCGTTTCTGTACTATTATCACTCATGATTATTTACTTGGATTTTGCATTGAGAGAACTTTAGAATTATAATCAATTATCCCTTCACGGCGCAACCTTACCATAACGTTGTTCACAGTTTGTCGGGAGGTATTGGTCAGGTGAGCAATGTCTTTGTGAGACAACAATTTCTTAGCCTCCAAGCGACCGTCGACCACTATTCCAAAAGTTGTAATATGATCATGTATGAATTCTTTAATTCTGGTTGGACTATCCTTATGCACAAGATCCTCCAACTTTCTTTCGAGGCGTTGAAATCTAAATCCATAGACCTTAAGGATGCCATTCTTCAGGGATTTGTGCTTTTCAATGAGCGTGTTCATTTGCTTAGCCGAAAAAATACAAACAACGCTTTCCTCCAAGGTGTATGCTTCCTCAGTTACTTCATCGGGCTCTTGATATAAACTAAGTTCTCCGAAAATATTTCCAGGCCCCAAAACAAATTTCACCATCCCGCTATTTGGATCAATAAGCTTTACGCTTCCTTTTTTTAGAAAGAAAACTGACCGCCCATCACTTGAATCTAGTTCAATCTGCGTCCCTTTTGGGTAGCGGTGCATAACCAGCTCTTCACAGATTTCCATTAATGCTTTCATACCTAATTTCTTAAATAGGTTGAAGTCTTCCAGGAACCAATATTTGGTAAGAGTTTCAGTCACATTTAGTTATTTTATGCTGCAAAGTAGCTTGAGAATCTTAGGCAAAATGAAAAAATGAAGAAGAAGTTACTTCAGGCGACACCTTGATGATTGTGCCCTACTGACTGTTATACAACTAGTTAAGTAATCTCTTTACTACCGTACCAAGACTCAGGCCTTGAACCAGGATCGAGAAGACGACAACTACAAACGTCACAACAAAAATCTCTTCTCCATGAAGGTCATTGCTCAAACTCATGGCCAAGGCAAGAGATATCCCTCCACGAAGACCACCCCAGACGAGGACACCAGTCGTAGGCCAGAACTCTTGTTGGTTCTGCTTCAGGAGTGAGGCTGGGAGAATAACCGAGATTGTGCGAGCTACGAGGACGATGAGAATCGAGAGGAGCCCAAGACCGATTAACTGACCATCTAAATTGATTAAGTGTAGGCTCAATCCGATCAAGACAAAGAGGACAGCATTGAGGCTTTCATCCAGTACGGACCAGATACCATTCATGAGATTCTGACACTCTTTATTAGAGGTACTCTGATTGAGGCCATTGCCAATGAAGAGACCCGCCACGACCATGGATAATGGGCCGGAAGTACCGATCTTCAAGGCGATAGCATGCCCACCAAGAACTGCTGCAATGGAAAGAAGTACAACTAAGTGGGAGTTTTCTTCCACGGACTTCATTAGCTGTAAAGCAAACCAACCTAACACAAGGCCAAAGAACGGACCTCCAATCGCCTCGACTAAAAATACATGTCCAATCTCGCTTGCGATCATGGTGGCCGACTCTTCATTACCACCGTTGGCCAGGAGCAATATGCCGGTGAATACGACTACTCCAACGCCATCGTTAAAGAGCGATTCTCCCTCGACTTTCATTTCAAGCGATTCTCCCACATTGGCTTTTTTTAGAATGGAAATAACAGCCACGGGATCCGTAGGCGAAATGAGCGCCCCGAACAGTAGACAATGGATGAAAGGAATTTCCACTCCCATCATTCCTGCCACCCAAAAGAAAAGACCTCCCACAATAACCGTTGAGATAAGGACTCCCAAAGAAGCAAAGAGAAGGATACTCCAGCGTTCTTTTTTAAGCTTACTGATATTGATATGTATGGAGCCTGCAAAGAGCAAAAGGCTTAGCATCACGTCAAGTAGTAAGGTCTTGAAGTCAGCCGTTATGATTATTTCACACACGAATTTATAAAAGTCGGGAAAAAGGGGCTTCGAACCGACCACTATTGAGCTCACAACTAATGCGAGGCCCATGAGCCCGATAGTCGAGGGTAACTTTAGCCAGCGATAATTCACGTAAGTCAGAAGGGCCGCGACGAGGAATATGAATGAAAAGCTCTCGAACATCTTAAGTTGTTTTACTGAATGAATTGAGGTACTTTCCAACAAAACTGGCGATCCCGATCGTCATATATAGTTGGCCACTGAGACTAAGAATTACTGTTAGGGATTTCGCAGCTCCTGAGAGTGGTATGATGTCGCCATAACCAACTGTCATCATGCTTATGAAGCTGTAGTAGTATAAGTCATAGCCACCAGAATTGGATTTGATTAGGAACGCCCCTTCTTGAAAAGAATTAAGCAACTCAAAGAGCACTCCTCCTAGAAAACCAATGAGAATGAATCCTGATACAGCCCCGGAAATCATTCTGGGAGACACCTCTGGAGTATCCAGGAAGTTTCGGACCAGCAGGTAGGCTAGTGAAGAGTAGAGTCCGAGCATAGACCACATTCTTAGTTTTGAAATTGTGGGCTCATTGGAATAGAGGAATTCTGACCAAACAAGTAAAAGGGTCAAGAACCCCAGTATTCCCGTGAATAATCGAGGAACCTTTCTTATGGCCATGATCAGGCTTGCCAGAGACAGAAGCGATAGCCCGAATAGATTGAGAAAACGAATATCTACCCCTAGTATGGTCGCCATTAGCGGGCCCAGGACCAAGAAAATCAAGGTCCCCAGAACAATCTCGAATCTATATGCTCTTAGTTCTTTCATATCCTACTGCTCCGGCAACTCCCAGGCACCTGTTAGTCTTCAAGAGGTGATGAAGTTATATACTTTTACATAGAAAACCTACCGACCGGTCGGTTAATTTCGTATCTTTGGCCGGTGCAAGAAAACAAAGATGTGGCAGAAACATTGTCTGAGAAGAAGCTACAGATCATCACTGCTTCCTACGAACTGTTCCATGATAAAGGCTACACAGCCACTTCAATGAGGGACATATCTGAAGCAGTCGGCCTGACAAAGGCCTCACTCTATCATCATTACGCGAGTAAGGAAAAGCTCATGGAAGAAGTACTCTATTACATCCAGCGTTTTTTAAGACTAGAGATATTTTGCATCGCCTATCAAGAACAGATGACTCCAAAACAACGACTAACAGAATACATCAGCAAGCAGAAAGATGTGTTCCTGAAGAACAAGAAATCTTGTTTCATAGGCAATATGACCTTAGAAATTGCTCCCCTCAGCCCAAAATTTGCCGCAGTGCTCAAAGAGATATTCGATGAATGGGTAGAATCGCTGGGAGACATCTATGCACACAGGCACAGTAAGAAAAAATCGAAAGAATTGGCCATGCAAGCCGTGGCTGAATTTGAAGGTGCGGTCATGATCGGACAGCTAACTCCAGGCAATAATTCCGTGCTCGATAAGGCAATCAAGCGAGCCATAAAAAGATTTAACAAAAAGCAGATACCAAATGAAACAAATACTAAAATGGGACGAACTACAAGATCGTAAGCCTGAACACGCGCTCGTAGCAAACGTTGATTTGGTCATCATGCGCTATGATGATAAGGTCTCTGTACTCTATGGACGATGCTTGCACCGTGGCGCTCTAATGTCTGATGGTTTTGTTCAGGGCGATAACTTGATTTGCGGACTTCACGGATGGGACTATCGCTACGATACTGGTGTGTCCGAATACAACAATAAAGAAGTTTTACACAAATTCACGGCTGACGTTGAAGACGGTTGGGTACGTGTAAAAGAATCGGAAGTTGCTGCTTTTGCAGTTGAGAACCCACAGCCTTTTCAGCGGGACGAATATCTTGGGCAGTATGCTGATACGCATCCAGAAGAAACGGAGCCTTTCACAGCTTACATACAAAGCCTGGCAAAAGATGGCCTCAAAAACTATGGTCATCACGGCCCTTCTGCTTCTATGGGAGTTGATCGTAACACACTGCCTAAGTGGAGTGACATTCAATTCCTTCCCGCGCAGTTAGCTAGCCGCCCATTGCTAGACGAGGATAATGTAAGGACGTCTGTTGTCATTGGCCCAAATGCAAAAAAGCCCTTGACTTTGGACATTCCACTTTTTGTTTCTGACATGAGTTTTGGCGCTTTGTCTAAAGAGGCCAAAATTGCCCTTTCAAAAGGTGCGGAGATGTCCGGCACGGGAATCTGTAGTGGAGAAGGAGGAATGCTCCCTGAAGAACAAGCCAATAATTCAAAGTATTTCTATGAACTAGCTTCCGGTCGCTTTGGGTTTTCCTGGGACAAAGTGGCAAAGGCGCAAGCTTTTCATTTTAAAGGAGGCCAGGGAGCGAAAACAGGAACGGGGGGACACCTGCCGGGAAGTAAAGTCACCGAGGAAATCGCGGCGGTACGTGGTCTCAAAGAAGGAGAGACCGCCATTTCACCTGCAGCATTTCCAGACCTATTTACCCCAGCGGACTTTAAGGCTGTAGCCGAAGAAGTACGTGAGAGAACAGGAGGAATCCCAATCGGATTCAAGATCGCAGCGAGCCATATTGAAAATGACATCGACTTTGCGTTGGAAGTAGGTGTGGATTACATCATCCTCGATGGCAGAGGTGGTGGAACCGGTTCTGCACCGACTATCCTTCGTGACAATATCAATGTGCCGACTATTCCGGCATTGGCCAGAGCGCGAAAACACCTGGACGCCATAGGTAGACAAGACATTACGCTGGTTATCACAGGAGGACTCCGACTGCCAGAAGATTTCTCCAAAGCTTTGATGATGGGAGCTGATGCCATCGCAGTGTCCAACGCTGCGCTACAAGCTATTGGGTGCTTAGGAATGAGAGCCTGTGGCAGTAACAACTGTCCGGTTGGCATAGCAACGCAAAAGAAAGGGCTGCGCGCTCGATTGATCGTAGATGCTTCTGCCGAGCGTCTCAACAACTTCTTTTTTGCCGCTCGCGACCTCATGAAAGTGGTCGCTCGTTCTTGTGGCCATGACGACATCAATAAATTCAATCAGAATGACCTTTCAACTTTTGACAGGGACATTCACCACCTAACTGGCATATCCTATGCCGGCACCAATGCATGATGAAAATGGATAGCAATACTACACTTCAACTTCACGTAGCCACTCAGTATTTAGCCGCTGCGGGGAAAAACTATGTCGCTTCTAAGGATGACGACAGCCACACGAATGCCGGCTGGGACGCAATCACTTCATCTTTCTTCACACGACCATTCTCCAATACAGATTCACTTTCATTCTATACCAAAGAGATGCGGTTAGCATGGAATGGAAACAAGCCCAACTCTTTTTCACTTAAAGGTCACACGCATGCGGAAGTACTCAAATGGCTTGAGGAGACATCGCTTCAAAACGGATTGAAAAAATTCGTCTTTGACCTTCATTACACCCTGGCTTCCGGAGAAATTCTCAACGATTTCAGCTTTGGTGGTGCGCAAGAAAATGCGTTGAGGACTCATGCCGGTTACCGGACTTTTGCGGATAACGCCTGCCAGGCAGTCCTTTCCAAACTGGGAATGACCGCCGAGGTGCGTACCTGGCCGCATCACTTTGATACCGGAGCGTATGTGATGGTGCCGGACTCCAAAATTAGTATTGGATTTGGGCTTGCCATTCCAGATAGCCTGTCGAAAGACTACTACCTGTACACCTCAGGCTATGTAGATGGCGCCTCAATGCCCACGGCCTCTCTGCCTGCTTTGCCTTTGGGAAAATGGCTCAGCGAAGATTGGCAAGGAGGAATCCTTTCTGTCGATGGCCTCAAAGAACCGGACTATCTTAAGTTCTTAGAAAGATCAATAGAAGCGGTGAAATCATTTACTCCAAAATCATAGGTCATGACAAAAATGAAATGGTACAAAGTCCTCGATGACAAAGAACAACTACCAGAAGGTCGTGTAAAAACGGTGACTGCAGGTCATCAAGGCATTTGCTTGATACACTTTGAAGGGAAATTTTCTGCATTGGACAATCGCTGTCCACATCAGGGAGGCCCACTCGGAGAAGGGTCGATCGAGAACGGAATGCTTCGTTGCCCCTGGCACGGTTGGGACTTTCACCCCTGTTCCGGCCTTCCGCCAGGAGGCTATGATGACGGCGTGCCTACCTTTTTGACCAAAGAAGAAGATGGGGCTGTCTACGTAGGCATGGAGGAGGAAGCGCCATATGAAGAAACAGTTTCTGATGTAATGGTTAAGACGATGACGAATTGGGGTGTCGACACCGTATTCGGAATGGTTGGGCATTCTAATCTTGGTCTCGCTGATGCTATGCGTAGAGCGGAGAAAAGAGGGGAGCTAAGCTACTTCGGCATACGCCATGAAGGTGCAGCCGCATTTGCTGTGTCAGCGTATGGCAAGCTCACGGGAAGGCCTGCGGCTTGCTTTGCAATTGCGGGGCCGGGAGCAACCAACATGTACACTGGAATGTGGGACGCAAATGTGGACCGCTCACCATTCCTCGCACTTACCGGACAAGTCGATACACAAGTGTTGGGCACGGGGGCCTTTCAGGAAGTGGATCTCGTTAAAGCATTTCAAGCAGTCGCTGGATTCAACCATGCAGTGCACGAGCACAGTAAGCATGCAGAATTGATGACCCGTGCAATAAAAACAGCTATTCTCGAAAGGGGGGTTTCACACATCACTTTTCCCGATGAAGTACAGATCGTCAAGAAAAGGGAAAACGAAGAAGCTCAGGTCCCTGAAGGTAGAATGACGGTGCAACAAGTTCGTCCACCAGTCGAACAATTCGATACGGCAGTGTGCCTACTCAAAGATGCTAAACGTCCGGTGATCATCGTTGGGCATGGTGCTCGATTCCACATGGAAAAAATCATTGCGATGGCCGAGATTATGAATGCACCGGTGATTACTACCTTCAAAGGAAAAGGGCTCATCTCCGATACTCATCCTTTAGGCTGTGGTGTATTAGGCCGCAGTGGAACACCTATCGCTTCTTGGTTCATGAATGAGAGTGACCTGCTGATTGTACTTGGTTCCTCCTTCTCGAATCATACAGGTATCACGCCTAAAAAGCCGATCATCCAGGTCGATTTCGACCCAATGGTCCTTGGTAAATTTCATCCAGTGGCCGCTCCGGTCTGGGGTGAAATCGGAACAACCTGTGGGATGTTCTGCGAAGCAATAAGCGGCAAAACCACATCTGAAGATCATCGGGAAGAGATCAAAGAGCGATGGGCCATCTGGAGGAATGAGAAGCAAGAACGACTTAAAGACGATCGCGGCGAAGGAATCAGTTCAGTTGCCGTCTTTGAAGCTATGAATGAGGTCACCCCAGCCAATGCTGTCATCGCAGTCGATGTAGGTAACAATACCTATTCATTCGGCCGCTATTTCGAATGTAAAGATCAATCTGTATTGATGTCCGGTTACCTGGGGTCCATCGGTTTCGCTTTACCGGCCGCCATGGGCGCATGGGCCGCAGTACGCGACTCGCGTCCAGTCTGGTCAGTGTCTGGTGATGGTGGACTTGGACAGTACCTCGCAGAGTTCACGACACTGGTTAAATACAATATGCCAATCAAACATGTGCTGCTGAACAATTCAGAACTAGGGAAAATCTCCAAAGAACAGAAAGGGGCAGAGTTCGATGTTTGGCAGACGAGCCTGCACAATCCCAATTTCGCGGATTATGCACAGAACTGCGGAGCCTTAGGTATCAGGGTAGAGAAGAAAGAAGACTTGATTCCAGCTCTTGAAAAAATACGTGATCATAAAGGGCCCGCATTATTGGACATTGTATGTGATTCTGCCCTGATTTAAGTAGGGGAGGGGGACTATTTGTATCCTCAGAAGGTATTTAAGGGCGCGGCCGCAGGTGCAATGGAGGTTGTAGGAGAAAGGAGGCAACCTTGTGAAAAAGCAGGTTTATAACATGCTCTGTTTTACAGAATACTTTACAGCCTGTTCAAACCTTTTGAAAGAATAGAGGAATACTTCAAATCTTACTTTGTACGACACGATTGGCAAGGAAACCACTTATGCACAAGCTATTCAACGCCTATATTTACAATTGCTCCAACTAGAGATGTGTAGCCACCTTCTCATACAATGGCTGCGTTGCTTGTCTCTCCGAAAATGCTATAGACACACTCCAAAATGATAGAAACATTATACGAATCATGTGGCTACTTAGCTAGCTTTTTAGGGACCTTCATTGAAGGTGAAATTTTATTATTGACCTCTGTAATAAGTGCAAAGCTGGGCTATTTTAATTTCTTCGGAGGCATGGTAGCGGCGTTCTTCGGAGCTTTCCTTCGGGACACCATACTGTTTTTGATCGCTAAAAAGCGAGGGAGAAAACTATTGGCGAAAAATGAAAAACTCCAGGCCAAAATGGAAAAGGCTTCCGGGTGGTTTGATAAAAAACCGTCCTTTTACCTGACAATTTATCGACTAATGTATGGCTTCAGCACCGCCATCATCATCTTGTCTGGTTTGAAAGAGGATATCTCTTACTCCAAGTTTGCATTCCACAGTGCAATTGGTACTGGCTTATGGGTGGTAATATTCGGAGGGCTAGGATATTTTTTCGCTGAAATAATGATTAAGCAGTTGAATTTTATGAGTGACCATTCCCTGGAAGTTATGGGGGCTTTGTCATTACTTGGGTTGGCATACTGGTACTTCTTTAAATACCCTCAGGACAAGCATTGTGTAACCGAAGGGCTGAAAACAACATGAAGAATATTATTCAATTCCACCAATTAAAAATAGTAGCTGTTCAATATGAAACGGATACTGCTGTCCGATTGGGGTTTCATATTCCTGAAAGTAAAAAGGGGGATTTTCAATTCGAGCCAGGACAGTACTTGACCATCAGTTTGACGATAAACGGAAAAAAAGTACGAAGGGCTTATTCCATTTGTTCTCCAACGCACCAGTCGGTTATTAGTGTTTTAGTGAAAAGACTAGACAATGGCCTGGTTTCTAATTATTTAAATGATCGCGCTAGGGTAGGCGATTCCATAGATGTTCTTCCGCCAAGTGGACGTTTTAAGTTGACGCTAAATAAAAATGCAGAACATCATTATTACTTTTTTGGAGCAGGCAGCGGAATTACGCCATTGATCTCTATGATTGCTTCTCTTCTGGAAAGTGAACCACATACTCATTGCTATCTGCTTTATGGCAATCGGGATGAAGACTGTATTCTCTTTCGAAAAAAGTTAGAGAGACTTCAGCTGGTCTATAAAAACAGATTTGTACTTAAGCACATCCTTAGTCGGCCCAAAAAGGTCAGACCAAATGGAACGTTCGGGTTTTTACGGCCCCCTAAAGTTGAGTGGCAGGGAGAAATAGGGCGAATAGATAAAAAGAGAATCTCTGATTCTCTTCAGGATGAAAACTTTAAAACTTTAAAAATAGATGGCTATTACATTTGTGGTCCCGGACCTATGATTGAAGCTACTTTTGATGGTTTAACCGACTTGAAAATTGAAAAAGACCTGATCCACAGAGAATACTTTTCAGCACCTGTTGCTGACATTTCCGATGTCGATTCTGTCAGTTCAGGCGGAGCACAAGTTACTTCTAACGTAAAAGTGATATTAGACGGAAAAAAAATTGACCTGACGATAACCGACGATACCAACATCGTCCAGGCTCTGCTCAGGAAAGACATTGAGCCACCATATTCCTGCCTTAGCGGCACTTGTTCTACCTGTATGGCAAAGCTGGAAAAAGGGGAAGTAGTGATGGACGTTTCTATCGGTTTAGAGGAGGATGAAAAGGAAAGAGGGTTTGTTCTAACCTGCCAGTCACACCCATTGACGGAGGAGGTCACCATTAATTATGACAAAGGACTTTAGAGATTTTCTGAAGCATTCCTTTAAAACATAAATAGATATGCATTACGTTATTGCCGTCATTTTGGCCTTTGTTATATATGGTTCCTTTCAATTGTCTTTGAAAGACTTCAGGAAGAAAAACATCTGTCCTAAAATTATTGGCATTCCTGCTTGCTATTTAGTCCTTGCTTTTTTTGCAGGTGCACTCGTCCTCCATTTGATTGGGCCCCAGCTAGTGTACTGGTATTATGGGTTTATAGGAGTACCATTTATTTTAGCTTTAATGGGAACGTTAACTGAAGTTTCTGGCAAAGTGGTTTGCCCGCGTACATCCGGTGGAACGCCCATGTGTTTTATTTCGCTTGGGTTTTGCACAACACTGATTGTTTTGAAGTTTTTTTCGTTTTAAACTAAGAATCGAATGACGGTAACCAAGAAACATTATCGGGTATGTAATCTTTGCGAAGCTATGTGCGGACTAGAGATTGAACATGATGGAAAGCAGGTGATTTCTGTGAAAGGTGACCCTGAAGATCCCTTTAGTAAAGGAAGCCTGTGCCCAAAAGGCGCTTTGATTCATAAGGTGCATGAAGATCCGGATCGGTTAAAGGTTCCTCTTTTGAAAAATGATGATGGAGAATGGGAAGAAATCTCATGGAATGAGTCTTTTGATATTATAGGTGGAAAAATAAATGAAATCAGAGCTAAGCACGGTAATGATGCCGTAGCACTCTACTTAGGAAATCCAACGGTTCATAATTTGGGAATGATGTTGTTCTCGGGAGAGATGCGCAGGAGCCTCAAGACTAAAAATTTCTTTTCTCCCACAACAATGGACCAGTTACCTCACCATTTCATTGGCTATCATGTTTTTGGTCACGCCTTAAACATGCCAATCCCAGATGTTGACAGAACAGATTACTTTATCATGTTTGGCGCAAATCCCATTGCCTCCAATGGTAGTATCATGAGCGGTTGTGGGCCGGTTGAAAAAATAAAATCCATTCAGGGTAGGGGAGGCAAGGTCATTCTGTTTGACCCAAGGGCAACAGAAACAAGTCGGGTGGTAGATGAACACCACTTTATCCTACCAGGCACTGATGTGTTTTTTCTTTTAGGGATGTTACAACTCATTCAAAAAAACGATTGGATTCAGTTAGGTCATTTGAAGAGTCATGTATCAGGGCTGGAAAAGATCAAGAATATCGCTGAGGAGTTTACTCCTGATAGAGTAGAAGCATTGACAGGCGTCCCTGCTCCGGTTTTATTACGCCTGACCAAAGAATATGTGTTACAGGACAGGGCAGTCTTATACGGACGTATGGGAATGTCCACTCAGGAACATGGTGGGCTTTGCCATTGGATTGCTTCTGTTCTCAACATTCTGACGAATCATTTTGACCGTGAAGGTGGTGCGATGTTTCCTAAGCCGGCAGTTGATGTCAAGCGTCAGAAAGGTTGGCGTTTATCGCACGGCCGCTGGCATAGCCGGGTAAGGAAATTACCAGAATTTGATGGTGAACTACCGGTCTCCGTGATGGCTGAAGAAATGCTAACGGAAGGGAAAGGACAGATAAGAGGCCTGATTACGTTTGCAGGTAACCCTGCGCTGTCTACGCCAAATGCAAAACGATTGGAAGAGGCGTTACCCAAACTAGACTTCATGGTGTCAATAGACATCTTCATGAACGAAACCACAAAGCATGCTGACATCATTTTGCCTCCTCCTTCTCACTTAGAGATCGATCATTACGATTTGATTTTTAATCATTTTGCAGTATCAAATAATGCAAAATTTTCACCTCAGCTTTTCCAGCCTAAGGAAGGGCAAAAATACGATTGGCAAATCGCAAAGGAATTGACCAAACGGTTCTCCAAGTTATCTAAATCCAAGTTATCCTTCCCTTTTCGATACCTCAACCCTCGTCAATTACTCAACCTGGCCTTGCTGACAGGCCCTTACGGAAAGTGGAGCTCTCCCTCCAGGTGGTTTAACGGCTTGAGTTTAAATAAAGTGATTGCATCCAAGCATGGAATCAACTTTGGCGGAATGAAACCGCGAGTTCCTGAAGTGCTGAATACTAAAGACGGAAAAATACAACTCGCTGCTGATGTTTTTTTAAAAGGACTAGAGGAAGTGAAACTGTTGTTAACCGAACTGCCGGAGCAAAGGACAATCAATGAATTTCAATTGATTGGAAGAAGGCACTTGAGAAGTAACAACTCATGGATGCATAATGTGAAAGGCCTGGTCAGAGGGAAAAACAGGTGCACAGCAATGATGAACACGATTGATGCTACTACTCTAGGTTTAGAAGATGCTGAAATAATTGTTGTTCAATCGTCTACCGGAGGTATTGAAATACCCGTCGAAATTACAGACAACATCATGAGCGGTGTAATAAGCATCCCGCACGGCTTCGGTCACGGAAAAAAGGGGACTCGACTTTCTGTAGCTTCTGACCCTAATCATGCGGGGGTTTCTGTCAATGACATTACCGACCAAAACCGACTGGACAAGGTAACGGGCAACGCTGCCTTTTCCGGACAAAAAGTAGCCGTTAGAAAACTATCTGAAGTAGAAAAAACACCATGAAAGAAAGACAAGAAATAACCGCAAAGGTTACCAATAAATTAGATGTTATCATTCGTGCTACTCGGCCAGGCGTTAACTTAGAAGAATCGTTTTACGCGATTAATTGGTTTTCAACTAAAGTGGAATGGCTGTATCATTTTTACAATTTACTGGCCTCTAAAAGTGTCAAAAAAATAGGTGGCACAGCGTTCTTTAAAGCTAAAGTCACCGAGACCATTCTGGATGAATTACAGGGTAGAAGAGAATTAATCCTTATTGTCAGGTATCCTGGCGGACAGAATTTTAAAGCCCTACTAGAATCTACCTATTTTAAAATAGTAAGTATTTTCAGGGTTTTGTCAGTTACTGATTTCACTTTCGGCTTTACCCATAAGATAGAAAGTGACCCTAACTCAAAAGTAGAAGACGGGCTGCATTACGCCATCCATCACTTCAAAACAACTAAAAAAGCGGATGAAACACTAAAGAACATCCAAACTGTTTTGCCCGAAAACATTCGCATCAAGTATTCGGGATATACAATTGCTACATTAAACAGCCAGGAAAAAGATAAGGCCATGTCACAAATTCCTAACCTGATGGATGGGCTATATATCTTTCAATCTCCTGAAGAGGAAAACCTTCGTACGTTATTTAAAAGCGATGCTTACCAAACGTTTTTAAGTACGTTTCAATCCTCGCACATTAGCTTGTTAAATCGAATCTCAATATGAATGACAGAGAGTATGTACTAATTACAGGAGTATCGTCAGGTATTGGCTATGATGCAGTTCGGTTTTTAATAACAAACAACTACCATGTTTTTGGAAGTGTCCGGAAAACAGAAGACGTACAACGATTAACAAATGATTTTCCAGAACATTTTACCTGCCTTCAATTTGATGTTACAAAAAAAATGGATGTGTTAAAATCCTATCATCAAGTAAAAGAAAAACTTGGTGAAAAAAAGATGGCAGGACTAGTAAATAATGCTGGCCTTGCCCTGGGTGGGCCTATTGAACTGATGGATGATGAAAAATTTAGATACCAGATGGAAGTTAATCTGTTTGCGGTAAGAACAGTCACTAATATTTTCCTGCCGCTCCTCAAAGGAAATAAAAAGAAAAACATATCCGGAGGTAAAATAATTATGATCAGCAGTATTTCAGGCGTTCTTAACACCCCGTTCAATGGAGCTTATTGTATTTCTAAACATGCAATGGAAAGCCTTGCTGAAATTTACCGCCGGGAATTAATGATGTACGACGTTGATGTAGTTTCGATTCAACCGGGACCAATTGAATCCAATCTTTGGGTCAAAAACATCGATCAATACCCAGAATATAATGGAACAGACTATGAAGGGCTCCTTCATAAAAGTAACAAGATCATGAAGGCCGCCAAACGTAATGCACTACCTGCGGAAGTGATTTCTAAGCTAATATTCAAAATTTTGACAAAAAAAACAAAGCATTACTTTATTGTAAATAGGAACTGGCTGTCAACCGTTTTGCTAATAAAGTTTATGCCTTCAAGATGGGTAGACAGATTTTTTTATAAGCAACTTTTCGACTGATTCTATTTGTAGTACTATTGATACGCTTCCTATAAGTTGGCAATTTTTGATGTGTTCCATAGCGATAGTCGATACCAGAGACACATTGGGATTACTTATCATTACTCCTAAATCGAGTGCATTTCACGCTTTCGCGGCTGATTGTTAAATTTGGTCAAAAGCAAGATGACGAAGGAGATTTTTATGCCTACGAGAAGCGCTTTGCCGAGATCATGAAAGAATTGGAACGAACAGTCATTGAGGCTCACATTGGTAAAGTACCGGCAAACCATAGAAAAAAAAGCATCATCACAACGTCCGAGAAAATAGAAATGGATAACCGACACGAATTTAGCCATTGGGTTAAACCCTGCTATAGCTCCACAGCTCACGTAAAATCATATATCATTGTTAACCAGCCTGTTACGACAACATCGTAGAGCTATTTCAGGGCAATTTTTCGGGTTATACACTAAAATAGCTCTACACTTTTAACATTTAGATCCTGTTGGGATTTCTGCCGCTTTTTAGAAGATTTTTCTCTCCGACTATTTTTCCGCCACCGTTTCGGCATCGGCCCCATCATTTTGTGAGCTTGTAGCGGCGTCATCATGTCGACGGAGCGATGCGGCCGTTCTTCATTATAGATGCGGATAGCCTCCGCTACGGCTTCGAGAGCTTCTTCATGAGTAGGGTAGCCGTCCTGTAACAACTCGGTCTTCAAGATGCCGTTGATACGCTCAGCGACTGGGTTTT
>NZ_KB890424.1:0-16946 GCF_000373105.1 Neolewinella persica DSM 23188
CTGACGGGTGTAACGATCTACTTGACGAAGGAGAAATGGACCTGCTTTTCGCTTTATTGGAGTAGTTGCTTTATCTTGCAGTAACTTTAAAAACATAGGCCTTTTGAGTTTTTCTTGAAGTGTGAGAACTCCTCGAAAATACACAAAAGGCCTAATTTTTTGTCATCGCCAAAATTCGGGATGACTCATGTTTTTTATTTTTGGGAAGATGATTGTTGTTATACCAACTCGGAGATCTTATTGCTAATAATCACTAAACGACCGACCGGAAACTTCACCTTACCTTTCCCCCTCTTTCTGGCATCCCCCGGGACCTTCTAATTCGCCATCTGTTCTGCATGCGTCGCCTCCCCTTACCTATTTACCTAATCATCGCCTACATGCTGCTGGCCTTCGGCTGGTGGGGGATACTCCTGTTGCGTAAAAATGAACAGGCGCACATCGCCCAGGTCAACGAGCTGGCCTACCGCATGGCTGTGCAGCAGGGGAGTAATAACGAGGAGGCGTTTCGAAATACGGACGTCTACCAGCAATTGAACAAAGATTTTGACCGTGGGCAGAAGATGATTGTTGGAGAAGCGATTATTTTGATCTTGAGCCTGATTGGTGGACTGGCTTTGCTTTTCCGGTTTTTGCGTAAAGAAATCAGTGCCGCGGAACAACAGCGGAATTTCCTGCTCAGTATCACCCATGAGCTTAAGTCTCCACTTGCCGGGATCCGGTTGATTTTAGAAACCTTTCAAAAACGAAGAGAGCTGAAGCCTGAAATACAGGAAAAACTCAGTACAAATGCACTGGCCGAAACAGATCGCCTGACGGCTTTGGTCAATGATTTACTCCTAAGTGCTAAGCTGGAAAATGTATATGACATCAATGAGGAATCATTGGACCTGGGGCAATTAATTCATGAAGCAGCAGATCGGGTAGCCATGAAGTATAAGTCGGCCAGCCTCCACGTAGACATTGCTCAAGACGTAGGTTTAGTGAAGGGGGATAGGTTAGGGCTGACCAGCGTAGCGGTTAACTTATTGGAAAACGCCGCCAAATACAGTCAACCCACTCCCGTGATCCATACCTCACTCCAACGTGGCGGTGTCAAGGAGTTGATCTGGGAGGTGTCTGACAACGGGATGGGTATCCCCGACCGGGAAAAACGACGGGTATTTACCAAGTTTTATCGCGTTGGGAACGAGGATACCCGAACTACTAAAGGAACCGGATTAGGGCTATTTATCGTAAAACAGCTCGTGGAAAAACACGGCGGACAATTAGAGCTGTTAGACAACGAGCCGCATGGGACAACATTCAGAATCTACTTGCCTACGGACTAAGGAACTTGTTGCGACAACATTGCGCTAAATACCGTTTCTTTGCACCCAGGTTGGTCTATTGGTTCAGTGTCCAGAAGACCAGCTGTAGTACTACCAACAAACCAATACTACCAACGGACCAATAATACCAAAAGACCAACAGATCATGACTCCCACCCCCCTTACTGAAATCCACCGTGCCCTTGGCGCTAAACTGGTCGATTTTGCCGGCTTCGAAATGCCCCTGACTTATACAAGTCTCAAGGAGGAACATTTTGCCGTGCGCGAAAAGGCTGGAATGTTTGATGTGTCACATATGGGGGAGTTTATTGTCCGTGGCCCCGGAGCACGGGACCTGGTACAATACGTAACCAGTAACGACGTCGATAAACTGGTGGAAGGTCAGGCGCAGTACAGCTGCCTGCCACGCCCAGAGGGTGGTATAGTAGATGACCTGCTGGTGTATCGCCTACCCGCTAATCCGGCAATGTCGTCTAACGACGGTCACCCTGCCTACATGCTTGTAGTGAATGCGGGCAATATTAAAAAAGACTGGGACTGGATCAGTAGCCATAATACTTTTGGGGCAACGATGGTCGATATCAGCGCACAGACTTCATTGCTGGCCGTGCAAGGGCCTTTAGCCGCTGATATCCTCCAGAAACTTACCGATACCAACCTGTCAGATATCCCGTATTACCATTTCGTAAGAGGGAGCCTGGCTGGCTTCGACAACGTAATCCTATCAGCAACGGGCTATACCGGAGCAGGTGGTTTCGAATTGTACCTGGACAACAGTGCCGTTGAGACGGTATGGCATGCGGTACTGGAGGCTGGTAAGTCTGCCGGGCTGATTCCCTGTGGCCTTGGCGCGCGGGATACCCTGCGATTAGAAAAAGGATTTTGCCTCTACGGCAATGACATTAACGATGAGACCACCCCGCTTGAAGCAGGCTTGGGCTGGATCACGAAGTTGAAATCCGGAGATTTCGTTGGCCGCGATCACCTGCTCCGCCAAAAAGAAGCCGGACTAAGTCGCCGGTTGGTAGGTTTTGTGCTTGACGGACGCCGCGCACCGCGTAATGGTTTCCCCATTCTTGATGCAGCCGGTAACGCCATCGGCAACGTAACCAGTGGCACGCATTCTCCTTCTCTGGACTATCCACTGGGCCTGGGTTACGTTACCGTCGGGCAGCATACACCGGGAACAAAGATTCAAATCGACCTGGGGCGGAAGCAACTGGAGGCAGAGGTGGTTAAGATTCCTTTTTTGTAGGCCGGGGGAGGGAACCACTTAAGCATTGAGGACACTAAGTTCTACACTAAGGTGTGATCACATGAGGTGAAAACGATATTGCCAGTAGGGGCGACCCTCGCGGTCGCCCCTACTGGTTGCCTAATTAGGATGTTTGCGTTCGCGCAGCGAACGCAGCTTTCAGCATCAGGGCACCTGTAAAGGTTAAGCTTTAATCGGACAACCCCTGACCAAACATCCACCCACCAATAGCATTCCGATTCGCCTGTTCGGTGTCCATCCAACGGATGAGTTCATGGTACCGGCCGTTCTCCCAGTCATCGACACCGTTGTCGTAAAACTCGCTGGAAGGGTCTCCGGCGGCCCCTCCGGGGAGTGTGCCCCAGGCACGGGGTTCCGGGCCCAGTTCTACGACCATGCGCCAGCTGGCGCCGTGTCCGCTGCTAAGTGCGCGGGGAGAGAACCGTGCGCCTCCGGTAGTGATCAGGCCCGATCCGAAGCCAGGTACCGCCCCGAGGTGGCGGATGGTCGTGTTTCGCATTTCGGCCCAGGTGGGGGGGAGTTCACCGTCTAGTTCTTCGACAACCTCGTCGAAAGCACGTTGAGTGATGGTGGCTGCGGTTTCCTGAAAGTCGGGGGTAGCGAGGATGTCGAAAACCTTGTGGCGAGGCTGAGATTTAAGCAAGGCGGTCCATTTCCATAGTTCAGGCTGCAGGTAGCCCGAGTCTCTGGGCATTTCGTCGAAAGTAAGCTCAAAAAGTTTAACCCGCCATTGCTCGAAAAGGGACGCAGCACGGCTGTCGCCTTCACAATTGTAGTCCCACTCCGATAGCAGGCGCAGCAAACGAGCATCGTTGGGGCTCAGACCGGACCTATTGATCCGGGCAATCAGCAGCGGCGTCACTTCCTCGGCAAGCAGAGAATAGCTGCTGAGTTGAAGCTCTTTCATCTTGCGCTGGTTCATGGTCTTCTCCCGACCCAGCTGGCGATTGATGTATCGTCCGCGGTACTCATCAAAACCACCATGATAGGCGTAGGGATAGTTGGGGCCGGTGGTTACTTGATTTGCCGAGGCGACGAAACCACGTTTGGGGTTTTTATGCTCGGGGCGATCGGCAAAAGGGATGTACCCCGTCCAGTTGTTTGCGGCAGAGTTGCCGGGAGTTGGGATGCGACCGGTGAAGTTGCCCCGCAGGGGCAGACCACCGTTGGGGCGAATGGCAATGGTACCCGTTTTGTCCGCAAAAATGAAATTTTGGGCCGGATCGATATAGCCTTTCAGAGCGTTCACGTAATCATCGTAGCCCCTTGCTTGCGTTAGTCCCAGGAAGGTGCCAACCATTGAGTGCGGGCGTTGGCTGGCGCCAGGTTCGTCGTGCGCAAGGTAGCGCATCGCGTGGTTGGCGTAGGGGCCTTTGGTTTCTGGCACGGGACCGAAAATAGTCCAGGGGGTCTCAACTATTATCGGCGCGCGCCCTTTAATCAGTAGGGTGTCGTACTGAATCCGCGCAGCGACTTCCTTACCGTCAAGGAGGTAATGGGTCCGGTTTTCATCGGTCCATTCAATACTGAACCAGTCGGTGACATCGTGGCCAACGTTCGTTTCCCCGAAGGCCATATGATCGTTAAATCCGATCATAATGCCCGGCGCGCCAGGGAGGCCGACACCACGGGCATTAACCCCCGGATAGACGATCTGCTGCTCGTACCAAATACTCGGCAGGGTCAGAGCAAGGTGCGGATCACTGGCTAAAAGCGGTCGGCCGGTGTTGGAGTGCTTACCGTCAACCGCCCAGTTATTGGAGCCGTTATCGGGGTGCCTTGGCATTAGTGTGTAGGGCTCAGTAGCCTGGTCTTCTGGCTCAATGGGAGTTGCGGCGTATTGAGGTGCTTGTTTTTTGACAGCATCAGGCGAGGCCGCAGGTGCAAGGGACTGGTTAGGAAGCAGGGTGATAGCTTCGCCTTGCGCTACGGTTGCTTTTGCGGGGGAAGAATACCTCCCATCGTCGGGCACAATAGGACTGGCTCCGGGGAAGCGCTCCGGAAATAATTCACGATAAACATCCGTGCCAAGGTCGGTCCTGGTTTTAGCCGTGGCAATATCGGAATACCTGCCGGACAAGCTTTGGGACATCCCTTTCATAAGCAGTGCCGTACGGTAAGGGGACCAACGTAACGGCTCGTGCGAAAGCAGCTTATACTCTACGGGGTAATCAATCGGATCAAGCTGGTCGAGGTAGGCATTGTAACCGTCAGCATAAGCCTGTAATACCTCCAGGTCTTCCGGGAAGTGAACCGACATGGTATCTATGGTCTTCTTAGCTGCGTAGCGGTAGCCGCGCCTGATCTGTGAACTGTCCCGTTGAATGGTTCGGGTGCCGAGGATCTCACTTAGCCTCCCTTCCGTTGCCCGGGTGCTGATGTCCATTTGCCACATGCGGTCTGCGGCATGGACGTAGCCCTGTAGAAAGCAAGCTCCTTTTATGTCGCCACTAAAAATGTGCGGAACTCCGCGTTCATCGAAGAAAATACTTCCTTTCGCCTGGGGATGGTCAATATTTAATTCATGGCCACCTTCCCGCTCACTTAGTTTGGGCAGGGTGTTTCGCCAAAAGCCCTTAGCCGGATGGAAAAACTGTCCCAGGGCAGGTACCGGCAGGCCCGCCGGACCTGGATAATTGCCAAAAATGATCCAACAGATAAGCAGGAGGGTAGAAATGGCGAGATAAACGTATTTCATGATTGGCGAAAGATTGAGAGGCGTAGCTGTTTGTAAGTGGGCAAGGAGCCCTTAAATTAGTGGAAGGCCTCAGCCATTTTGGTTTCATGCTGGTTGGGCGGGGGCAAGTCCCGCCCGTACAAGTGTCAAGTTTCGCTTAGCGAACGCGGGTAGACCTTCGTTAGCCAGTAGGGGCGGGGCTTGCCCCCGCCCCGCTGACAAGAATTTTACCGACCAACCTGCGGCCATCGGTTAACGGTACTCCAGCTTTCGGTACTCCACAGCTTACGTCCATCGGTGTCGGTCCAGGAGTTGGGTAAGCGGAAGTAATAGACGTGCTCAGGCAACTGACCGGTGAAGGAAACGAGTACTTTCTTCCGGTCTGAGCTCCATTTGGCGGCGTAAGGCACTATATCGGTTTCGTCGATCTTGGGGCCGCCATAATTTGCCGTTGGCTGGTACCGCCAACGGGTAAGTTTGAAGTCTTCCGCGTCAGATCCATTACCCTCGCTTACCGGTTGGGTAAACTCAATCTCCAGACCGGAGGGTCTGGCCCTGACGGCCAGCATTTCAAAGGTGGGCTTCCCATTGTACTTAACACTTTGTAAGCCGTAATGTAATTTACCAACGTCTCCCCAGTTACCGGTAGAGCCGACCATGCCTACATAAAGGGCCCCGTCTGGCCCCCATACGTTCCGGTTTACACCAGCTTCGAGGCCCTGAATGAAACGGAAAACGGTACCTTGGTATTCTCCTCCGACTTTTTCCACAAATACCCGTTTAAGGCCGCCGTGGGTCACTTCGCCGTGGATCATTTGCCCGGCGTAAGGGCCGTCATTCAGGCTGTTGGGACTACTGGGGCTGTTACCGATCTCATCTTGCGGTAGCCATACGACCGGAGGTTTAGGCGTTTTCCCTTCTTCTCCAGGAACGGCGTACGAATTAAAGAACGCTCCTTCACTTACGTGCAGGATCTTCGATGCGGGGAGCCAGTCTCCCTGGTTATCGGCAATGAAGAGTTCTCCGTCTACGCCAAAATTGATGCCATTAGGGGTGCGCAGACCGCTGGCGATAACGTCTAACGCTCCGGTTTGCCGGTGAATACGTACACATTTTCCACGGCTTCGGGGTTGGTTCGGCGCGCTGGCGCCGCCAGGGAGGATGCCGATGGCCAGGGTAGCGTAGAAGTAGGGGGCTTCGTAAGCAAGGCCAAAACCGAATTCGTGGAAGTTGGCCGTTGTTTTCCACTTGTTGGAAACCGTCACGTACTCGTCGATTAATTCGTCTCCATTGTGGTCGATCAACTTGGTGAGCTCCTGCTTCTGCATCACGAAGATGGTATCGTCAACGACCTTGAGCCCGAGAGGCTCGGCAAGGCCGGAGGCAATTTTTTTGGTCGTCATCTGCTGTGGGTCTCCGGTTTGGGCTCCTTCGATCAGGTAAACGGCCCCTTCTGCATCCCAGGTGGATACAACGAGCCGGCCGTCGGACAGGAAGTCCATACCTCCTACCTTAGGCGTGAAGCCATCCGGCCGTGCCTGCCGGAGGTCATAACTTGGATGGACGTCGGTGAGACGGATACCATCACCGGGATAGATGGTACCGCGGTCCATTGGTGCGGGCAGCGAAGTGGCATCAGTAGCAGCGAGATCGTAGCCAAGGTTCTCCGTTGGGACAATCTGCCATTCCGGATTGAAGAAGCTGCGCCACTCCAGGGTTAATACGTTTCCTCCGCCTCTTTCGAAATACTCAACGAGTAGGGGGTGATTACCTGCTGCCAGCGCTATTTCTCCATCGCGTGGATCAGGGCCGTGGAGGCCGTCATTGTTTATTATTTCCTGCCCGTCGATCAGTAAGCGGCTGCCATCGTCACTGCGCAACCGAAAAAGGTAATTACTGGTTTGGGGAATCTTGAGATAGCCCGTGAACCTGGCGGCGAAGAGATCCGATAGTTTTCCCCATTCGCTTTCCACGAAGTCGATGGTCGGGGCAATGCCTTCATGAATTGGGGTGCTTTGCCACGGAGCCTGGTTCAGGCGGACAATATCATCAGGAACAGGAAATATTTCTGCTCGTACTCCTGCACCTAGGCCATCGGTTGTTACCGGCCCCGTAGCGGGCAGTGCATCTGCTTCGCTGGAGGAAAATAAGACAGCAGGGTCCTCTTCTGTGAAAGAGCTTTCTTTTTCTTTGTCCAGGTCGAGTACCCATTGTACCATGGTGCGGATGTCAGCTGGAGGGAGATGATCGTGGGGTGTCATTGCCGCTTTTCCCCAGGTGCCACTGCCGCCTTTGATGACTTTCGAGGTTAGTTTTTCGAGGTTTACCGTATTATTCGGATACCGCTCGGCAATGGAGAGATAAGCCGGGCCAACGGTTTTGACGACGGTATTGTGGCAGGTTTTACAGCCATTGCGCTCGATCAGTTTTTCGCCTTCGCCGCGGTTGTCAGCAAGTAGTCCGCCGTCAGCAAAATAATCATCAGGGAGGGTGGGGTAACGGATGAAATTGGTGTGGAGGTACGTTGTTCCTGACGACTTCAGTTTCAAAACACCGTACAGGGTCAGTGAACGAAGGCCGGAATAACTGCTTACTTTCCTATTGATGACCTCTATGGTTCCGTCGGTTTGAAGGCTGTTTTCGGAGGGTATTCCGTCGACAAGCAGCCTGAGGTTGAGGTCAACTCCCGGAGGAAGTCCTTCCACGAAGAAGGTACGCTCAAGGCTTATCATCCCACCTGGTTTCTGGATGGCTTCGGGACGCTCTGAAACTATGGCGGTGAACTTTCCTGTGGGGTCGGTCAGACTGGTTTTCAGGTAGAGTTGTCCATCCTTTATGCGGTGGCCCAGGTAACGAACCTCTGGATATACGGGAGCAGAACCTGGAGTCTGGTAAAACCAGTGTCGCTCCATAGTATCCTTTAACCAAACTTTACCCACCGCTTCTGGCTGGGGCCCATGGGCGGTGGTGTAAACCGCGCCATCAAGTTTTACATCACCTTTCCAGGCTTTGTACAATGCACCGGTTTCGGCGCTGTAGGCGACGAAGAGGTCTTCATGTAATGCTGCGGTGAGCATACGAGCCCGTTGATCAAGAACTGACCGGAACACCCAGGGGGAGAGCCCTCTCTCGGGCAGTTGGGGCGATTTTTCGGTTGTACAACTGACCAGGAAGAGGAGGAAACAGAAAGGGAGTAATTTTTTCACACGTTACTTTTCTAGTATTTAGGTGGAAGGTAGAGAAAAAACATAAAGTCACCGTTACAGGCCTCGATTCTGGCGTTAGCGACGTTTCTTTGCACTCTGGTTATTAGCCGGCAGCCATCTTTGACAATCTCTAAGGCTTATTATCCTGGAGCTACCCCCACAACATTGCGCGTTACATGAATATTCTTCGACTTATACCTTTAATGCTGTTATTCCTGTCCGTGCAGGTGCTGAAGGCACAGCCCGGTAACCCCGCACAGGCGGACACTGCATCATTACAAGTTCAGTTTGATGCGATGATAGACGCATCGAACCGTTTTCAAAAATTTCGGGTGGTCCGGCAGGACTTTCTAAATGCTTATAAAGCAAACGTAAGGGATACCATTGAGGTCTATACTTCTGAAATCGAGGAATTAAAGACCACGGTGGCAGAGCAGAAGACAAGAATCACGGACCAGGAAACCGAAATCAGTGGCCGGGATACGGAAATTGGAAACCTTAAGGGACAAAGGGACAGCATCAGCTTCCTGGGGGTGCAGCTTTCTAAGGCGACTTACAACATCATTCTGTGGTCCATCATCGGGATATTACTGGCAGGACTACTGTTTGCCATAGCTCGTATGCGAGTGGCTGTTAGCGGTAGCCGGGATGCTCGTATTGCCCGGGAAAAGACAGCCGAAGAGCTGGAAAAAAGCCGTAAAAACCGGCTGGAAGTGGAGCAAAAGCTTCGCCGCCAGTTACAGGACGAGAGAAATAAAAAAGGAGGAGCTAAGGAGTAAGTGTATGCTTGCTCCTTAGCCTGGACTTTGCCTGCACCTGCGTTCGCGCCCAACTTTCTCAAAAACTTTAAGATTTATCGCACAATAGGTGGTCCCTTTCATCGGTTTAACTATCCGTAGGCGGCGTCATCCCCTTTGCACTGCATTATTACGACGTATATTTGCCGCCTCGAATTTCTGAAACAACTCGGTTTACATCAGATTTATGAAATACTGGATAAAAGCGCTGCCCATTCTTTGCCTGGCAGTAATACTCACTTCTTGTGGCAAGAATGATCGCTCAGCAACAACTGGCTGGAAGATGAACGACACCAAATGGGGTGGTTTTGAAACTCAGTCAGATTACGAAGGGCAGGAAACACCTCCTAATATGGTGTTGATTCCTGGCGGTAACTTCGTCATGGGGTTCACCGAAGAAGATGTTCCTTACGACTGGGATAACATTCCACGTCGGGTTACCGTCTCCTCTTTCTACATGGATCAGAGTGAGATGAGCAACGAAGATTACTTGCTGTACCTTGATTGGACGCGGGTTTCTTATGCCGCTACTTACCCGGAAGTTTATCGGGACGCCCTTCCGGACACACTGGTTTGGCGTGATGAACTCTCCTTCAACGAGCCTTACGTACAGAACTACCTCCGCCACCCTGCTACCCATAAGCACCCTGTTGTGGGTGTTTCCTGGAATCAGGCGCGGGAATTCGCCCGCTGGCGTACCGATCGGATAAACGAAGCGATCCTGATCGACAAAGGTATCCTGAACCCAAGCCCGGAAGCTAAAGACGACCAGGTCTTTGTCACCGACTCTTACTTCGCTGGCCAGTATGATACTGAACCACGTAAAGGCTTGAAGGATCTGCGCACCGGTGGTGAGCGTCAGGTAAATCTGACCGATGGTATCCTGCAACCTGAAGTTCGCCTGCCGACGGAAGCAGAATGGGAATATGCTGCCCTGGCACTTCCCGGCCTCCAGGCTAACGAAAAAGACGAAAACTACACAGACCGCCGCATCTACCCCTGGAGCGGAACCAGCGTACGCTACCAGCGTCATGACAAGTACCAGGGCCAGATGTACGCTAACTTCAAGCGTCGTGGTGGTGACTACATGGGTATTGCCGGTAAGCCTAACGATGGTTCTTCCATCACTACGGAGGTATTGGAAAACTACCCCAACGACTTTGGCCTTTACAACATGGCCGGTAACGTGAACGAATGGGTCCTTGACCTCTACCGTCCACTGACTACCCAGGATTTGAGCGATGTGGAAAACCACGAACTCAACGCCTACCGTGGTAACAACTTCCGTGACTTTGCCCGTGACCCTGTCGATGGCACCCTGCTGCCTAAGGACAGCCTCGGCCGCCTGCGGTACGAGTACGTAAAGGACGAAGATGCCGCCCAACGTGATAACTACAAGCAAGGCCGGGTTTATGATTACCTTGATGGTGATGAGCAGAGCCTTGCTAAATACGCTACCAACAAACACACCCTGATCTCGGACAAAGCCCGGGTATACAAGGGTGGTAGCTGGGCCGACCGTGCCTACTGGCTGAGTCCAGGTACCCGCCGCTTTATGGAAGAAGACAAGTCCAGCCGGACCGTCGGTTTCCGTTGTGCCATGATCAAAATGGGAAGCGAAGGTGGTGACAGTGCCCGTAAGGGACGTACTCAGAACCGTTTTGGCTCTTCCCCTAAGAAGCGTCGTGCACGTCGCTAAACGTGACCGCTCGATAAAAAAATCCCCGTTGGCTGCAGCCAATGGGGATTTTTTTTGTCGAGTGGTCACGTTGTCCGGTTGTCAAGTTGTCTTGCGAAGATCCCTCTTGAATTGGGCGATGTTTTTTGTTGCCGTCGGGTAAGGTGTGCTTTGCCGGGATAACCCGGTAATCCGACACCCTGATACCCCGATAACTCAGACAACCTCAATATCAAAGACATTCCCTGTAGAATAATCGGATTTCAGCGGTAAAAAGCTTCTGGAGGTATCAGGTAGGCTTTACATTTACGGTTTGTACAAACTATTTTCATGAAGCAGCACAGTGAAGAGGCGCTATACGATATTTATCGCCGGCATCCACGAATCAAGATTGACAGCCGACAGGTTGAGCCGGGAGATCTTTTTGTAGGGTTGGCGGGGACGCAGGTGCAAGGCAGTAAGTATGCCGCCGCTGCGCTGGCGGCAGGAGCAGCCTTTGCCATCGTCGATGATCCAACGGTGGTGCCTAAGCGCGACGAACGTTACCTTTTGGTGCCCGACAGCTTGCTTGCGTTGCAAAATTTGGCCATGGAGCATCGCCGTCGTCACCGTATGCCCGTATTAGCAATTACGGGAAGCAACGGTAAGACGACTACCAAAGAATTGATCCATGCGGTGATGTTGCGCCGTTACTCCGTACACGCCACCCCCGGAAATTACAACAACCACCTTGGTCTGCCATTGACCATTTTGTCTACTCCGGAAGACACCGAGATGAGTATTCTGGAGATGGGGGCCAACCACCAGGGAGAAATTGCGGAGTTGTGCCGTATCGGACGACCTACGCACGGGTTGATCACCAATATTGGCGAAGCACACCTGGAGGGTTTTGGGGGCATAGAAGGCGTAATTATCGGAAAGGGGGAACTCTTCGCCTATCTGGCCAGCAACCGGGGTGTTGCTTTTGTGAATGCGGACGAACCATACCTGACCGACATGGCCGGCGGACTGGACCGCATAGTACGGTACTTAGAAAGTGATGCGCCCAGTAAAGAACAACCGGGAATGGAGACAAAGGTCTACGCGTTGCACCCACAGCTTGATATTGGCTTTATGGACGAAGTCGGGCATATGCTGCGATGCTCGGTTGCCCTTAGCGGACAGCATAATTTGCAGAATGTGAAAGCGGCCATTGCGGTGGGCAAGTATTTCAAAGTGCCTTGTACGGAGATCGTTATTGCCTTATCCGAGTACCGTTCTGCTAATCATCGGAGCCAGCTGCTGGAGCATAACGACGTCCGCTTTTATTGGGATGCCTATAATGCCAACCCTAGCAGTATGGAAGCATCCCTCTCCGGATTCAAACAAGATCATCTGGCGAATAATGCAGCGGTCGTTCTGGGGGAAATGCTGGAGCTGGGGGAGGCGGCTCCAGAGGCGCACCGCAGGGTGGCTTTGCGTGCGGGGCAGGTAGCGCGTACGGTAGTTCTGGTAGGCCCGGCTATGGCTGCCGCAGCACGGGAGTTTGATCGCCCGTGGTTTGCGGACAGCGAGGCGCTCAGCGCCTGGTTTTGGCAGCAGGACTGGTCCGGCACCACCGTATTCGTTAAGGGGAGCAGGGGAAATCGTCTGGAACGGTTGCTGGAGTAGGTTTTATTCGATAACCTCACCATCCACCGTTTTTACTTTTTCCTGCTCATCGCTGTCGGAAAGTCGTTCGCCAAAGTAGAACAACTCATCGTTAACGGAACTTGCCAGTGTCGTCATTGGTGCAGTGATGAAGGTTATGTCGCCACTTGCCGTACAACGCAGGTATAAGGGGATGGCTTTTTGTTGCCGGAGCTTTTCGAGGACGACGGCCGTATTATCCGGATCAACGACCGTGTGCACGTTAATCCCTTCGTGTTGCCGGGCGGTACGGTTGGTCAGCAGGTAGCTGGCATAAGGGCCGAAGAGGGCGTCGTTGGAAAAGCGTTGTTGCTTTGTTTCCCGACGGTTGATCAACCGATAAGCACCACGGATACCTTCGCGACGGCGATAGTTGTTCAGGAGGAAGGCATTGTCTTCGTCGCTGCCGGTCATGGCAAGCACATACCCGATGTCGGTCAGGTCAGTTTTTTCATCCAGGTCATTCGTGTTAACCTGGGTGAAAACAACGTTCAGATTGGCCTCCCTGCTGGTTTCTGCTTCAGACGGGTTAGCGGTGACCATGGTAACTTCCCTTCCGCTCTCCCGCAGCCGGGTCGCCAGTCGGCGTACCCCCTCTCCAGAGCCGAAGATCAGGATACCGCTACCTTCAGGAAGGCTTACCCTGAGCTTCCGGGCGATGAACCCGGCCAGCGTTGCATTAAGCAGAACAGTGCCGAGTACGATCAGGAAAACCAGCGGAGTAATGTACTCTGCCATTGGAATACCATGCTTTTCCAATTCGATTCCGAAAAGGGACGCTACGCCGGCGGCAACTATACCTCGCGGACCAACCCAACTGATGAAGGCCTTGTCACGCCAATCGAATTCACTCCCCGCCAGGCTCCAGAACACGCCCAGAGGGCGGGCGACAAAGACAATAATCAGGAAAACCAGCAGGCATTGTGGACTAAGGACCAACTGAATTTGGTCGACGGTCATATTGGCCGACAGAAGGATGAAAAGCAGGGAGATCAGTAAAAGGGTGAGGCTCTCTTTAAAATCTAGGAGGTCATCGAGAAAGGCCGTTTCATCATCACGGTTGGCCACGAAGGCACCCATGACAACGGTGGTCAATAAGCCGCTTTCCTCGGCAATCAGATTAGAAAACATGAACGCACCGACAACTGTGGCGAGCGTAAAAACATTTAGAAGGTATTTGGGAACTAGGTGGCGTACAATAATCTGGTAAAGAACGAAACCGAAAACTACCCCAAGACCAATTCCGGCCAATCCAGAGCGGAAGAACTCGATGAGCGCATGCTGAATCGTTGCCTCCTCCTTAATGTAGGCCATGATGAAATTATAGAAAAGCACCGCCAGAAACGCACCAATGGGGTCAATCACGATACTTTCCCACTTCAAAATAGTGGCGATCTGTCGTTTAACGTTAATTTGCCTTAATATCGGCGTAATCACAGTAGGGCCTGTAACGACGATTAGGGTAGAAAAGAGAAAAGATAGCTGCCAACTCAGGCCGATGATGTAATGCGCGGCTAAACCGGCGACTACGGTGGTAACTAAGGCTCCAAAAGTAGTAAGCCGAAGTACACTTTTCCCCAGCCCCCGTATCTCTCTGGATTTTAAGGTCAGGCCACCTTCAAAAAGGATCAGACCAATGGCCAGGGAAACAAACCCGAATAAGAGGTTGCCGGGGAAAAGCCCTGATTCACTATCACTTTCGAATCTGGGAGTAATGATTCGGTGACCGAAGTAATATTCTGCAAAGGGGCCAACCAATAGTCCGGCAATAATAAGTGGGAGGATGGCTGGTACCCTCAGCCTCCAGGCCAGCCATTGAGCCAGAATTCCAATAATAATCAGGCCGCCGATTTCGTACATGGTTCAAATTTGATTCATTGCCTAAGCGCTTTTCCGGCGTGCTATGTTTATGTGATAGGGTTATTTATGCTTTCATCCCTCTGGCCGGAGTACCTCAGGAATAGGCTACTGTGTTTTTATTTGTTTGAATATGAGCTACCTGGCCAACACTAAGTAAGATATATTCCGTGCTAAAGGTATATCTTCGCCACCTGCTACATTACCTGATTCGAAACCTCATCCCTTGCAACACTCAGCCTTCTTATCTTCCCTTACTGACCCCGCACCTCCCGAAGGCTGCCGCACAGAAATTGCGGCCATTTGGTGGCTGAAAAACAGGAACTGGCAACTTGCACATGACCTGATCGATGAGGCCCCCGGCCGTGATGCGGCCTGGATACACGCCCTGCTGCATCGTATGGAAGGAGACCAGCCTATGGCCAGCTACTGGTACGCACGGGCGGGGCGCAGCGCACCGGAAAATACGATCGGGCAAGAGCTGGCCCTGATGATGGACCACTTTCTGGATTAGCGGAAGTCGGCTCCTTTTGCTTACCTTTCGCCTCCATATTCAATAATATTCATGAAAAACTGGTCTTTTTTTCGGGAAGCAGTCAAGAGTTTCCGGACCACGGGGTCAATTGCTGCTTCTTCACCCGCGCTGGTTAAAAAATTGGTGGGACCATTACCCGATAACCGTCCATTAGTCATTATTGAGTTGGGCCCGGGTGATGGATGCGTGACCCGTGCCATCCTGAATAAGGTGCATCCTCAAAGCACCGTTACTGCCTACGAGATTAACGAAACTTTCGTAGAAAACCTTGCTTCGATCAAGGATGAGCGATTAACAGTTCTTGCCGTCAGCGCAGAACGATTGACCGACTTTTTCGCTCCGGGTACGGTAGATTTTGTGGTCTCCAGCCTGCCTTTATCCATGATCGATAAGACCACCAAAGAAACAATCTTGCGACAGGCCCAAACCGTATTGAAATCAGAAGGCCGGTTTTTACAATTCCAGTACGCACTGCAAGACTACGGGTTACTCAAAGATTACTTCCACCGCGTAACGGTAAGCTTCACTATGGCCAACTTGCCGCCCGCGTTCATTTATAGTTGTTCGCTGGGGATTGTTTAGCCTATTGGACTATTGGAACCTTTTCCTAATAGTACCAATAGACCAATAAGGGCGCGGCCGCAGGTGCAAGGGAGGTTTTGAGTGCCAGTTGAGGACGATGTGAATAGTCGATTTATTGAAGGGGTGAATGGCTGCCGCACGGCTTTGCTCGGCTGCTTGCGCAGCTTTGTTCTCGCAGAGGGAGGCACGGAGGATACACAGAATAGAAAGAGCAGATCTTTTCCTGTTCATTCTCTTCTGAAGGTGAGTAAGCGCAGCGCTGCGAACGGCATCTGCGGCAGCTCATTCTATTATTCTCTCATTCTATTATTCACTAAGCGAGCAAGCGCAGCGCCCCAAACGGTGTTTGCGGCAGCCCCTTCTTCCTTTCCCCTATCTCCCATTCGCTAACTTCATTCATGACACGTCATCGTCACAAAACGGATAATTTGGCAACCATTCCCGTTTACAAACGTAACTTTAACGAAGTCCCGAAGGGACTCATTAGAAGAATCAAAGCTGATTAAATATGCTGCGCGTACTACTGGTTGAAGACGAAGAGAACATTAGGGAAACCGTTAAACTGAACCTGGAAATCGAAGGTTTCGAGGTGGTGACGGCGGCCGACGGCCGCCTGGCCCTCAAGCACAGTCAGGAACAGCACTTTGACGTGATGATCGTTGATGTGATGCTTCCTGAAGTTAACGGCTTTCAGGTGGTGGAACAGATCCGGCTGTCGGATCGGGAAACCCCCATCATTTTCCTGACTGCAAAAGACCAGGCTGCTGACCGCATTCAGGGCCTTAAGAAGGGCGCTGATGATTACCTCACTAAACCATTCGTTTTTGAGGAACTCCTGCTGCGGGTTCGCCGACTTATAGAGCGGACCAGTAAGAACCCCGAAGTGAAGCCTAATCTGTTCACCTTCGGTAGTAATAAGGTGAATTTTGCGACCTACGAAGCTGATGGTAACCAAGGCGTGTTTACGCTTACGAAGAAAGAAGCAATGCTCCTCAAATTACTGACCGATCGGCGGGGAGAGGTCGTAAGCCGGCAGCAAATTCTGCAATCCGTCTGGGGCTACGATGTATATCCAAGTACGCGTACCATCGATAACTTTATCCTCTCATTTCGAAAGTATTTTGAGGAAGACCCCAAGCATCCGGCTTACTTTTTGAGCGTGCGGGGGGTGGGGTATAAGTTTGTTGAATAGACGGGCTTCGCTCCTTGTTGCAGAGGTCGCTTACGCTCCCGTTGCAGTGCGCCTTCGGCGCGTTGCAGCGACCCTGCACCCCCTGCAACCGAAGCGCAGCGACCCTGCAACTCCTGCAACCGAAGCGCAGCGACCCTGCACCCCCTG
>NZ_KB890424.1:17146-79196 GCF_000373105.1 Neolewinella persica DSM 23188
TGCAACTCCTGCAACCGAAGCGCAGCGACCCTGCAACTCCTGCAACCGGAGCGCAGCGACCCTGCAACTCCTGCAACCGAAGCGCAGCGACCCTGAAACTTGCAACCCTGAGTACAAAAACCTGCCCCCTGAACACTGAATCCTAAATACTGAACCCTGATCCCTTAACGTTACGTTACCTTAGCGACCTCAGAAAGCCATAAATGCAGAACATTACTTTTGAATATCCCGCCTGGTTCCTGATCCTTTGTGCCCTGGCGGGACTCGCAGTAGCCCTGCTGCTGTATTATCGGGAGCGTACGTTTAAGGACCAACCCAGAAGCCTGGTATGGGGCATGGGTTTATTACGCTGGCTTGGCTACAGCCTGCTTGCTGCGCTGCTGCTCTCCCCTTTGTTGCGTTACCTGCAAACTGACCAGCAGGAACCCGTGGTGGTCATGGCACAGGACGTTAGTGAGTCCGTTGGGATGGAAACCGATACCATTGGCTACGCCGCCCAATGGGCGGCCCTGAAGGCCAGGCTCTCCGAAAAGTACCAGGTAGTCGACTATACCTTCGGTGCCAAAGTCAACCCCGAAGGAGACCTCCGCTTCACCGACAAAAAAACGAACCTCGATGCCGTGCTGACTGAGATCAGCGATGTTTACGGCTCACAAAACCTTGGAGCCGTCATTTTGGCTACCGACGGAATTTATAATGAAGGGACCAACCCTGCTTACCGGAATTTGCAAATCAAGGCTCCGGTTTATACCATCGGCCTCGGTGATACCACACAACGACGAGACCTGCTGATCCGACGGGTATTCCACAACAAGATTGCCTACCTCGATGACCGTTTTTCTATTCAGATCGACGTAAGTGCCCGCAACGCCGCTGCGTCAAATACCCGGCTCACCGTAAGTCGGGTAGGGGAGGGCAGTGGCGCGCCGCTGCATACGGAGACCATCGTAATTGATCGAAACGACTTCTTTACCACGCGTGAGGTTATTCTGGATGCCGACAGGTCTGGGGTGCAACGCTATCGAATCAGCGTCTCGACCATCGGAGAAGAAGTGAGCACGGCAAATAACCGTCGCGATATTTTTGTCGATGTGCTCGATGCCCGCCAAAAGATATTGTTGTTGGCCAATGCGCCGCATCCGGATTTGACGGCGCTTCGTCAGGCACTGGCTACCGGAAAGAATAACGAAGTGGAAATCGACTACGCCAGTAAGTTCACGGGTAAATTCAGCGATTATGACCTGGTGGTGCTCCACCAGTTGCCATCGGTGAGGCAAGCGATAAGCTCCACCCTCGATCAGTTGCAGCGGTCCCGGATACCTACCTTGTTTATTCTTGGAGAAGGCGCCCCGGCGCGTGCAGTGAGTAGTGCGCAGGACCTGCTTAATTTCACCGGCACAGCCGGTGCTAAAGGCAATGATGTCAGTGCGCGTGCGGTCCCCGGTTTTAACCTCTTTACGCTGAGCGAAGACTTACTGCAGTCGTTGCCGAAATTTCCGCCCCTGACGGCGCCCTTCGGGGAGTTTGTGGTCGGGCCGGGAGCTTCGACGGTACTTAAGCAGCGGATTGGCCGGGTCGATACAGATTACCCCCTGATCGTTGTCGGCGAAAGCCGGGGCGTAAGGACTGGTGTTATCGCTGGTTCCGGCCTGTGGCAATGGCGTTTGTTCGACTTCCTGGAATACGGAAAACACGAACATTTTGACGAGTTGATCAGCCAACTCAGTCAGTACCTGACGGTGCAGGAAGACAAGCGGCGCTTCCGGGTGAGCTTGCCAGAGAACATCTTCGATGAAAACGAAGCGGTGCAGCTAGATGCGGAGCTGTACAATAGTAACTACGAGCTGATCAATGATCCGGAAGCGACGGTACTCATCACCGGGCCGGAGGGCCGGGAGTATCCTTTCGCCTTCACCAGGACCACTAATGCCTATACCCTGAACGCAGGTACCCTGCCAGTAGGCAACTATAGGTTCCAGGCCACTACGAATACGGGCAACGAGAACCTGACTTTCGACGGGCGCTTCAGTGTTCAGGCCGTTGAATTAGAGCGGTATGTGCTGGAGGCTGATCACGGGTTATTGCGGCAATTAAGCGACCGCTATGGCGGGGAGCTGCTCTTTCCGGCCGACCTGGAGACGTTGCCTACACGCCTGGAAACCAGCGGGACGGTCAAACCCGTACGCTTTGAGACGATAAATACCCGTTCGGTGGTTCACCTGAAGTGGATCTTCTTCGTATTACTGACTCTCTTTGCCGGTGAATGGTTTATGCGCCGGTACTTTGGGGGCTATTAATGGGGAGATAAAAGCGCCTAACACCTACTAAATCCAGCGTTAATAAAACAGTGTATTGGTAAATCGTTAAGCAATGGGTCCTCAAACCCTGGATCTACCCGATTTCCCCCCCGCATTCTCTATCTTTGCGCTTCGATTTAAACTTTCAGTCAGCCCTATGGCGATCCGAATTTCGAGCCTCAACCACCGGCTTCAATCCCAAAATAATCAAACTACCGATGACCTGCACGTCAGGGAACGGCGATGGTTTGCGGTAAGGACTTCGAGTAAGCACGAAAAGCGTGCCGTTGAGGAACTTACGGCGGAAGGAGTCGATGCCTGGACACCGTTACGGGAAAAAGTATACCATTACACCTCCAAGAAGGTAACCCGACAGTTGCCTCTGCTAACCGGATACGTTTTTGTAAACATCACCCGGGAGGAAGAAAACACCGTGCGCTTCGCGCACTACGTGTCTTGTTTTCTGAAAATCGGTCGGACCCGGCGGCAGGTAACCACCGCCGAAATGGATCTTTTACGTAAACTTAGTACGGACCGAACCCTCGATTGGGAGACGGTGGAAGATTCGTTCGATTTCAGTGAAGGGACGCCGGTTGAAATCATCAAAGGTCCACTCGTCGGCGTGCGTGGACATTACGTCAGTAAAAAAAATAAGAAAACCTTCGTGATTGCACTGGGAAGTCTCAACGCTTGCCTAGCTACCTGTGAAGTAGACCCTCGCTACCTGGTAGCACTGGAGGGAGCTGCTATGCCGGGGCAACAGAACAAGGAGCAACACGAAGGGAAAAGAAAGCTTTGGTAAAAGCGACATACCAAGTTAGGCAAACTGGCCGCGTGGAGCGGTTGGGGCTGAGTGGTTTCGACGCTTGGACGCCGAAGGCGTGGAGAGACTTAGAGAATGGTGGAATGAGAGAATGGCTGCCGCAAGGAAGAGCTCGCAACACTCGTTTTATGTGGTTTATTCACTCATTCCATAATTCTCCCATTCTCTTTCCCAAGGCAATGAAATGAGCTATTTATGATCCTTATCACCGGTTCCGCAGGTTTTATCGGCCATGCCCTTACTAATGTCCTTGCAAAAGCGGGGAAAGAGGTGGTGGGCATCGATAACCTGAACGACTACTACAACCCTGATCTGAAGTGGAGCCGATTGGCCGATGCAGGCATCAGCCGTGAGGAGGTGGAAGCTAGTGGAGAGGCCGTAAGCACCCGCTTCCCGAACTACCGCTTCCGTAAATTGGGATTGGAAGACCGGCATGGAATGGGCAAGTTGTTTCAGGATTTTTCCTTCGTCAAGGTTTGTAACCTGGCGGCCCAGGCAGGCGTGAGGTACAGTCTGACCAACCCCCTGGCTTACGTGGACAGCAATGTAACCGGCTTCGTGAACGTGCTGGAAAACTGCCGCAAGCACGAAATAGAACATTTGGTCTACGCTAGCAGCAGCAGTGTTTATGGGCTTAACGATAAAGTTCCTTTTGCGGAATCGGACCCGGTGGATCAGCCCGCCAGCCTCTACGCTGCCACCAAGCGCAGCAACGAATTGTTGGCACACACCTACAGCCATCTTTACCAACTGCCCACTACGGGCCTGCGGTTCTTTACCGTGTACGGCCCGTGGGGCCGGCCGGATATGGCCTACAGCCTGTTCAGTGACGCGATTCTTAATGGCCGGCCGATTAAGGTGTTTAACCACGGTGAGATGTCGCGGGATTTTACTTACGTCGACGATATTGTAGAGGGGCTGCGCCGGGTATTGGTGACGCCGCGCCCCCCGCAGCTGGGCGTGCCTAACCGGGTGTACAATATTGGCAACGGCAGCCCCGTCAGCCTGCTTAATTTTATCGAAATTATGGAGCGGCACCTTGGGGTCACCGCCGAAAAAGAATACCTGGGTATGCAGCCGGGTGACGTAGAGAAGACCTTTGCTGACACGACTGCCCTGGAGGAAGATTACGACTACCGGGCAACTACCGATCTTGACGAGGGTATTGGTGCTTTTGTCAAGTGGTACCGGGAGTATTATAAAGTTTAGGCGGGGACGCGGGTGCAGGGTAAGGTAACCACTAAGGCATTAAGAGCACTAAGAACTACACTAAGGGCAAGGGGCTGTGCCCCGGGAATTCCCGGGGCTCAGCCCCTCGCCCTGGATTGTAAATAAAAACAGAGGTATGTCAGCAATAGAAAAAACAATCCTGGTGACCGGCGGAGCCGGATTTATTGGCAACCACGTTGTTCGTCGGTTGGTCCGGAATTACCCGCAGTACAAAGTCGTTAACCTGGACGCCCTGACCTATGCGGGAAACCTGGAGAATGTAGCCGACGTGGCCGATGCGGGGAACTACAGTTTTGTGAAGGCTGACATTACAGATTTGGAAGCGATTCGCTCGGTGTTTGCCGTTTACTCACCAGACGTGGTGATTCACCTGGCAGCAGAGAGCCACGTTGACCGGAGTATCGAGGATCCTCTCCTCTTCGTGAAGACGAACCTGTTGGGAACTGCCACAATGTTACAAGTCGCAAAAGAAGCCTGGCAGGCAGATTTTTCGGGTAAGTTGTTCTACCACGTGAGTACGGATGAAGTGTACGGTAGCCTGGGAACAGAGGGGTTCTTCGTGGAAGACACTCCTTACGATCCGCGCAGCCCCTACTCTGCCTCTAAGGCCGGTAGCGACCATCTGGTGCGTGCATGGGGCCATACCTTCGGTCTTCCGGTCGTACTGTCTAACTGCTCGAACAACTACGGCCCCTACCAGTTTCCCGAAAAGCTGCTGCCGCTCTTCATCAACAACATCCGCCACCTGAAACCATTACCCGTCTACGGTAAAGGAATCAACGTACGTGACTGGTTGTACGTGGAGGACCATGCGCGGGCGATTGACGATATCCTGCACAAAGGCAGCGTTGGGGAAACCTACAATATCGGCGGGCACAACGAATACCGAAACATCGACCTGATTCATTTGCTGTGTAAGCTGATGGACAAGAAACTTGACCGTAGGGAAGGCACCTCGGCCAATCTGATCACTTACGTTACCGACCGGGCCGGCCACGATATGCGCTATGCCATTGACGCGACGAAGCTAAAAGAAGAACTTGGCTGGACGCCCAGCCTGAAGTTCGAAGAAGGATTGGACAAAACGATCGACTGGTACCTGGACAACGAGGATTGGCTGGAGGGGGTTACCAGCGGGGCTTATCAGGCGTACTACGATAAGATGTACGGAGGGAATTAATCTTGTAGTTCAGTAGTCTAGTAAGCTACCGCACTTGGAGCTCGCTTCGCTCGTCGGGATTAGCCTGCCAGCCTATAAAGACTATCGAACTACCAGACTATAACGTGCGGTAGCCTATCAGACTACTGAAGTACCAGACTACAAGACTAATCTATGAAAGGTATCATCCTGGCCGGCGGATCCGGCACCCGGCTTTACCCAATAACCAAGGGCGTATGCAAGCAATTGATGCCGGTATACGATAAGCCGATGATCTATTATCCGTTGTCTATCCTGTTATTGGCGGGCATTCGGGAAATACTGATCATTACAACTCCGGAAGATAACGCCGCTTTTCGGAACCTGCTGGGAGATGGAAGCGAACTGGGCTGCCGTTTTGAATTTGCAATTCAGGAAGTTCCCAACGGATTGGCGCAGGCCTTCGTAATCGGAGAGGAGTTTGTGAACGGCGATAAGGCCGCCTTGATCCTGGGCGATAATATTTTCCATGGTGCCGGGCTGAGCAACCTTTTGCAGGAAAGCGCAAAGCTGACCAAAGGGGCCAGGGTCTTTGCCTACCCCGTCCATGATCCTGAACGCTACGGTGTTGTGGAATTCGATTCGGAGAAACGGGCTATTTCGATTGAAGAAAAGCCCAGTAAGCCAAAGAGCAAATACGCCGTCCCCGGCCTGTACTTCTACGATGAACGGGTAACGGAGATCGCTAAAAATATTGAGCCAAGTGCCCGTGGAGAGTATGAGATTACGGACGTCAACCGGAAGTACCTGGAAATGGGAGAACTGGAAGTCGGCGTAATGAACCGGGGCACCGCCTGGCTCGACACCGGGACTTTTGAAAGCCTGCACGATGCGGCGGAATTTGTCCGGGTCATCGAAAAACGGCAAGACTTTAAGATCGGCTGTATCGAGGAGGTTGCCTGGCGGATGGGGTATATTGATGACGGGCAACTGCGTAGTATTGCCGGGCCTTTGAAGAAGAGTGGGTATGGGGATTATTTGCTGCAGTTGTTGCAGTAGTCGCTTCGCTCCTGTTGCGGTTGTTGCGGGGTCGCTTTGCTCCTGTTGCAGGAGTTGCAGGGTCGCTTTGCTCCTGTTGCGGTTGTTGCAGTAGTCGCTTTGCTCCTGTTGCGGTTGTTGCGGGGTCGCTTTGCTCCTGTTGCAGTTGTTGCAGGGTCGCTTCGCTCCTGTTGCAGTTGTTGCAGTAGTCGCTACGCTCCTGTTGCAGTTGTTGCAAAATTGCTACTTCTTCCATTTGTCGCTAACGAATGTACTGAAATTGTATAATTTTGCTCCCAGCTTTCGGTAACGAACCATTAGGTCCAGTGCTTTTTCACGATGATCGGGGTGCACAGCAGCTATTTTCCGCAGGTGATTTACAGTCTCGTCGTTACTGGCTCTTGAGTAGGTGAGGAATCTAAGGAAGTCTTTTTGATAATCCTTTCGACCATAGCCTTCTACAATATTTGAATTGACACTATCTGAGGACCTGCGCAGTTGGCTACCTTGTTCGTATAACTCGTACTTTGGTAGCGTACGCGTAAATTCGTGGACATTGACGAAAAGATCAAAGGATTCCTGATAGACCCCAAGGTCTAAGTATGACTTAGCCACAATAATTAATTTGCGAACAAAAAGAAATGCATCGATGGGGAAGGGTCTGAAATAAGGCGGTAGGAATTGATAAGTACGATGCGGGTAACGTAAATGTAGTAAAAATTTTAATTAAACAGAAAATGTTGCTGCAACCCCTGCAACCCCTGCAACCCCTGCAACCCCTGCAACCCCTGCAACCCCTGCAACCCCTGCAACCCCTGCAACCCCTGCAACCCCTGCTATGAAAGTACTAATCACCGGCGCAGCCGGATTCCTAGGCTCCCATCTCTCTGATCGTTTTCTGGCCGAAGGCTACGAAGTTATTGGAATGGACAACCTCATTACGGGGTCAATGGACAACATTGCTCACCTGATGCCACGGGAGGACTTCACCTTCTACCACCACGATGTGAGCAAGTTTGTGCACGTCCCCGGTGAGTTGGACTATATCCTCCATTTTGCTTCTCCCGCCAGCCCGATTGACTACCTGAAAATGCCCATTCAGACGCTGAAAGTTGGCAGTTTGGGGACGCACAACCTGCTCGGCCTCGCCAAGGCCAAAGGCGCCCGGATGTTGATTGCCTCCACCAGCGAAGTGTACGGCGACCCCCTGGAACACCCCCAAACGGAGGAATACTGGGGCAACGTCAATCCCGTAGGCCCACGAGGCGTTTACGACGAAGCGAAGCGGTTTCAGGAAGCGATGACGATGGCCTACCACACCTTCCATGGTCTGGAAACCAGGATCGTCCGCATCTTCAACACCTACGGCCCCCGGATGCGGGTCAACGACGGTCGGGTACTGCCCGCCTTTATCAGCCAGGCCATTCGTGGAGAAGGGCTGACGGTTTTTGGAGACGGTAGCCAAACACGGTCCTTTTGTTACGTCGACGACCTGGTGGAAGGTATTTACCGCCTCCTGCTAAGCGACTACGCGCAACCGGTCAACATCGGCAACGAAGACGAGATTACGATCATGGACTTCGCCAAAGAAGTCCTGGAACTGGTCGACAACGAAAAAGCCTGGCTGGATCATCGCCCCCTTCCGGTCGATGACCCCAAAAAACGCCGCCCCAATACGGACCTGGCCAAAAAAATACTTGGCTGGACACCTAAGGTCAGCCGCGCCGAAGGGCTGGCTAAGACGCTGCCTTACTTTTTGGATAAGGTGAAGTTGGGCTAGGGGCTTCAACAAACGAAAACGAGGGGTTCCGCCTGATCCTTCGGATCGACGCTCACCCCTCGCTACAAGAGACGGCCCTCCGGGCCTAGAATTGAAAACCAACCAGCGAGAAGGCTGGGGAACAAATAAAATATGACTACCGTTAACGGAACAAAACCTACCCTGAACCCCGCACAGATGCTTGCGGACCTCCGCAGTGGCAAAAAGGCCATCTCGGTTATTGGCCTGGGCTATGTCGGCCTGCCGCTTGCGCTGGAACTGGCGAAGAAATTCAGGGTCATCGGATTCGACATTTCGGAACCAAGAGTGGAAATGATGAAAAGGGGAGAAGACCCCAGCGAAGAGCTGGAGCCGGAAGCCTTTGCTCATAAAAACATTGTTTTCACCTGCGACCCCGCCCAAATCCGGGAAGCCGCCTTCCACATTGTCGCCGTGCCAACCCCCGTGGATGAAAGCCGGACCCCGAACCTTAAGCCCCTGATCGGCGCCAGTACGACGGTCGGCAGGGCACTAAAAGCAGGCGATATCGTCGTCTATGAATCAACGGTCTACCCCGGTTGTACCGAGGAAGATTGCGTACCGATTCTGGAAAAAGAAAGTGGCCTCGCTTTCGGCGACTTTACGGTCGGCTACAGCCCCGAGCGTATTAACCCGGGAGATAAAGAGCACACCGTGGCCAACATCCTGAAGATTGTCAGCGGAAGTGATCCGGCCACCCTAAAAGTGGTGAGTGGCGTTTACGGCGATGTGATCACGGCCGGTATTTACGAGGCCAAAACCATCAAGGTCGCCGAGGCGGCCAAAGTGATCGAAAACAGCCAGCGCGACGTCAACATCAGTTTCGTCAATGAGCTGAGCATGATCTTCAGCAGAATGGGTATCGATACCCAGGACGTGCTCGAAGCGGCCGGTACCAAATGGAATTTTCTTCCTTTTCGCCCCGGCTTAGTGGGTGGGCACTGCATCAGTGTAGATCCTTATTACCTGCTGCACAAGAGCGTGAAAATGGGCTACGATCCGTTGGTCATTGCCAGCGGAAGACGCATAAACGATAAAATGCCGGCCTTCATCGCCAAGGAACTGGTGCAGCAATTGCTGAAAGTGGGGAAGAACCCCAAAGACAGCAAAGTGCTCATGCTGGGCGTAACCTTCAAGGAGAACGTTGCAGATATCCGTAACTCCAAGGTCGTGGATGTGGTCCGCGAACTGATGGACTTCGGCATCAACGTACACCTGGTCGACCCCAACGCCAGCCCCAATGAAGTAGCCCACGAATATGGCCTGACGATGGTGGAGGAGATCGGCAAAGATTACGATGCCGTTGTGGTGGCCGTGGCCCACGACGATTTTAAGCAAAAAACATTGGAAGACTACCGCGCCATCACCAAAGGCACCTTATTGTTGTTTGACCTCAAGGCCATCTATCCGCGTGAAGCGCTGCTGGAGGGGGAGGTTTTGTGGCGGTTGTAGGGGATCGCTCGTCCGCCGAGGCGGCCCCTTGGGCCTGACTCGTCGGCCGAGAGGTCCGGACCAATTTCCCTCGGCGGACGAGTCAGGGCTTACGCCCGCCTCGGCCGACGAGCGAAACGGGCTTGGAATCAAACATGTACGAACCAAATACCATATACCACTTTTTTAACCATACAAATAACAAGGAGTTGTTATTTCGTGGCGAAGAAGATTATAATAGGTTTGTCAGTAAAATCCGTAAACATCTGTTGCCGTATGCGGATATTCTCTGCTATTGTTTAATGCCGACGCACTTTCATTTTCAGTTAGTGATCAATGAATCCGGGCTAGGTCTTTTGGAGAATGCTTCGAACCAGCAAAAAATACATGGCGCGTTTCGAATTATGCTGAGCAGCTATGTTCGATACTTCAATGCTCGATATGATCGGCGCGGAAGCCTGTTGCGGGCAAAGACAAAGGGCAAACCCGCATATATGGACTTCATTCCTGAAAGCTGGGAACTTGAAGATGATATCCCTTTTACACGTTACATTCCTTACATCTTAACGTGTTTTCGGTACATTCACCTGAACCCGGTGGAAGCGAGATTAGTGCTAAGTGCCCAGGATTGGCCTTTTAGTTCTGCACCGGACTTTGCAGGGTTAAGAGATGAAGGTCTCTGTAATTATGATCTTGTAAGCCGACTTATCGGTATTGAGCGATTGTAGGATCGCTCGTCCGCCGAGGCGGCCCCTTGGGCCTGACTCGTCGGCCGAGAGGTCCGGACCAATTTCCCTCGGCGGACGAGTCAGGGCTTACGCCCGCCTCGGCCGACGAGCGAAATACGTAGCCCACAAAACGAGCTCCTCCGATGTGTAAATCGTGATAAACATCCTACCTGCCAGACATAAATTAGTTTAACAGCTATCTATTTTGAAAAAACTACAACAATCCCTCCTCCTATTTCTCCTCCTAACCCTGGCCTTCCCCGCCCTGGCGCAGGTCCCCACCCAGGTGCCGGGACAGCAGCAGGTCGAACTCCGCCAATACCTGGCGGATAAGGACATCGATGAAGACGAGCTGCGCCAGCGATTGATGGATCAGGGCATCGACGTGGACAACGCCACGCCCCAGGAGTTGCTCCGGCTCCGGCCCCGCATCGAAGCCATCATTGCGGAAATGGAGGCGGAAAAGGTAGCTGCCGAGGAGGCAGCAAAGCAAACCGCCGCAAAATCAAGTGAAAAAATCCAGGAGGCAGTGGAGGATGGCGCTACCGTAGAGGAAGCCATCACCGACGTTACCACCGAAGAAGCCGGGGAGTCGTTACCCGACAGCGACATCTACGGCCATTCCGTGTTCCGGAATAAGGGGCTGCAGGTGTACCGGGCGACCGATAATGCTTCCCCGCCAGAGAGCTACCCACTCAAGCCCGGCGACGAAATTGCCGTTACGGTATTCGGTGCCAGTCAGACAGAGTTTATCCTGCGGCTCGACGAAAGCGGTTTCGTCTTGTTTCCCAACGGATTGCGGATGCCACTGGGCGGGATCCCCCTGGGCCAGGCGCGTACCCTGCTGGGCAACCGCCTACGCAATTACTACACTTTCCGGGAAGGGCAGTTGAGTATCCGGATGCAGGTGTCGCGGACGGTCTCGGTCAATATCTTCGGGGAAGTGGAGCGCAACGGTAGTTACAATATTTCGGCCCTGAACTCGGGCTTTAATGCCCTGGTGGCGGCGGGCGGACCGACGGAGCGCGGCTCCGTGCGCAAAATCCAATTGATTCGGGGCGACGAAAAAGTGATGCTGGATGTCTATGACTTCCTCCAGAGCCCCGTGCAAAAAACGGAACTGTTCCTGGCCAATAATGCGACCCTGTTCGTGCCACCAGCCGATAAGGTTGTGCGGATTAAGGGCGGGGTATACCGGCCGATGCGGTATGAACTGATCGGAGAGGAAAACATCACCGACCTGCTGGCCTTCGCGGGAGGAAAACTGCCAACGGCTGAAACCAGAAATATTCGTGTGGTCCGCTACCTGGACGGCGCGCTCAACCTGATCAACGTTGACCTGGCGGCCAGTCCCGGATTCGTTTTACAGGATGGGGATGAGGTGGAAGTGCCGCAGATCATCAAGCCAGTGCAAAATTTTGTCGCCATCCAGGGGGCGGTTCAGTTACCGGGGCGCTACGCCTTCAAAGAAGGTGATGACGTGGCTTCCCTGGTGACGCTCGGCCGGCTGCGGCCGGGTGCTCGCAAAGACGTGGCGTTCCTGTTTCGCAGTAATGACGACGGCACCGCTCGTTTGTTGCGGGTGAATTTGGGCGCGGACGCAGGTGCAACGGACGTTAAACTGCGCCGCGGAGACAGCCTTCAGGTACTGTCCGAACAGGCTTTTATCGACCAATCCACCTTCAGCGTGGAAGGAGCAATACGGGACAGCTCCGTAGTGATCCCCTTCCCGCAGGATGGCGCACTGACGCTGGAAGAAGCCATCCTGCTCGCTGGTGGCACGATGCCCAACGCCGCTCCGGAAGTCATGCTGGTCCGTACCCCACTAACTAACCTCGAAGAACGGATTTATCAGCGGCTGGACCTGCGGGAAAGCGGTGACCTGGCCCTGCAGCCACTCGATCGAATCATCGTTTACACCCGGGAGCGCTATTCTAACGCCAGCACGGTAAGTATCTCCGGAGCAGTACGCGCGGAGGGTATTTATGTTTATGCGCCGAGTCTGTCCATCCGGGACTTGCTCTACCTGGCCGGTGGCCTGCGCATCGATGCCGCCAAAGACCGGGTGGAGGTCTTCCGCCTCCAAATCAATGATGGAGCCGAAACCAGAACCCTGGTCACCACCGTAGACCTCAATGCCGGAATTCCTTTTGAACTCCAGCCCTTCGATGAGGTGGTCGTCCGGTCAGCAGCGGAATTTGAACTTATCCGCAACATCGTAGTGGAAGGCGAAGTCCGCTTCCCCGGCCGTTACGCGCTGCTAAAGGACAATGAACGACTGTCTGACGTTATCCAACGCGCCGGAGGCCTGACCCCGGAGGCCTTTCCCGCCGGTGCGACCCTGCTTCGACCAGACAAGGACATCGGCTACGTCGTGCTTGACCTTGACCGGGTGGTTACCAACCCGGCCGACCCGGCTAACATGATCGTAAGGGAGGGAGATACCCTCTTTGTACCTAAAGCGCAGGACCTGGTGACCATCTACACCACCGGCACCCTGGTGGATCGTTACGGCAGAGACTCTACCACCATCGATGGCACACTGCAGGTAGCCTACCAGGGCAATAAGCCTGCCCGGTGGTACATCAAACGCTACGCCGGTGGCTTCGAAGACGATATTGCCCGCAAACACTGGACCACCGTGGAATACGCCAACGGGCAGGTTAAAGAAACCCGTAACTTTTTGGGCATCCCTGATTACCCCGAGGTATTACCCGGATCCGCCATTAGGGTGCCGTTGAAACCGGTAAAGGTCCAGAAAGAACGGAGAGAAGAGCGGTTCGACTGGATTGGGCTGACGCAGGTGATTCTTGGGGGGGCTACTACTATTGCAACGTTTATTCTGTTGAGGAACAGGACTGCGGATTAAGGGGCATTAAAAGAAAGGATCGAATGGCAACAGCTGACGAAGATTATTTTAAGGATGAGTTGACGCTTAAGGATGTTCTCCTTGGAGTTGTTCATTACATTCATACCGTTTGGCGTTATAAATGGATCGTGCTGCTTTCAATGGTTTTATTCTTAGGACTTTTCTTGTACCTTGAATCTCAAGAACCCGTAAAATATAAAGGGAACTTAACTTTCATGGTAAATGAAGAGAAGCCTGGTGGAGCAGGAGGATTTGCGTCTATTCTTGGCCAGGTTGGTTTGGGGGGGAATTCTTCTGGAGAATATAATCTTGAAAAGATTGCTGAGTTGAGCAAATCTCAACTTATTATCCATAATGTCTTATTGGATTCTGCGGTTGTTAATGGAGAGAAAGACCGTCTGATCCATCACATCATAGATATTTATGGACTCAAAAAGGAATGGGAAGATCAAGGAAAAAGTAGTTGGAGTGAAGTCCGCTTCTTGTCAGATAGTACTGCTGGCTATAATCTGATTCAGCGAAAAGTATTGAAAAATATTTATGGCAAAGTAATTGGAAATAGGCAAGAAGCAGGATTAGTTACTGTAGAGTTTAATCCAATGACGACTATTCTTGATATGAGAGGAAGCACGTTGAATGAAGAACTAACAGCAGAGCTTGTTGAAAAAAGTTTCGCTAGGTTAAGTGATTTTTATATTGACAAATCAACTGCAACTTCTCAGCAAACGTTGCTAAAACTAAACACTAAAGTCGATTCAATTAGGAATGTTCTGAGCAAAGCTGAATATGCAATTGCGAGGCGTAGAGATGCTGGAATCGGCATAGTTCGGCGACAAGATGAAGTAGCTGTAAATCAAAAAAATCGTGAGGTTCAGATATTATCAGTCATGTATGCCGAGGCTATAAAAAACCAAGCAACTGCAGAGTTTACCCTTAACAGTTCTCTTCCTTTTTTTGCGGTAGTTGACCGTCCTTATCTTCCACTTTCTGCGGTCAAACCCCAATTGAGGAAACAAGCTATTATTGGAGGAGTGCTAGGACTTATTTTAGCTATAGTAATTATTGTTGCAGTTGCAATTATTCGGAATGTGCTGTCTGATAATTAAATGGTTGTTTTTATGGATATTAAGGATAAACCTTTGGGAAATGTTTGTAGTTGAAGGTTAAAGGCAAAATTTCATCCGGAATCGCCTGGAATAGTATACAGGTGATTGTCAATAAATCATTTAGCTTTGTTGTAAAATTAATTCTTGCAAAGCTTCTCTTTCCAGAGCTGTTTGGAGTTGTTGGCATGGCAGCAGTCTTTATCGCGCTCATTAAGTCTCTTAATGAGCTTGGTATGAGTGCTGCGTTAATACAAAGGAAAGAAGGAGTACTTAGAGATGCTCATTTTGAAACAGCCTTTTGGACAGGAATAGGTTGGTCTGGACTGATGTTTTTAATAGTGTCCTATGGGATGGGACCGTTTGCTAGCTGGTTCTATGGTGAGCCTGTACTTGCGGAAATTATGCCAATCTTAGGGCTGAGTGTACTGCTAAGCCCGATCATAATGATCCATAAGGCAAAGCTGACTAGAGATATGAATTTTAAGCGGTTGGCAATGATTAATAATTCGGCAAATATTTTTGCTGGAATTTTATCTATCGCTTTGGCATTGTTAGGTTTTGGTTTGTGGTCTCTTGTGTTTAACTCAATTGCTGCAGCAGTATTCTCTATACCTTTCTTTTTTCTTGCGACTAAATGGGTGCCTAGATTGTGTTGGGATCGCGAGGCGTTTAAAGATATTTTTGGGTTTGGTGTTTTTGCTACAGGTACAAGTTTAGTGGGAGTTTTACTTACCAACTTTGATTACTTATTAGTTGGCAAATTTGTCTCAGCGACGGCCCTAGGCACTTATACGATGGCTTTTATCTTGACTGATACAGTTAGGAGTCAGGTTATGAATGTTGTTAACTCTGTTATGTATCCGGTCTACAGCAAGGCACAGGATGACCTGCCTCTTTTACGGAAATATTATCTAAATGTAGTAAAACTAAATAGTCTTGTTATTTTTCCTTTAATGGCTGTGCTATTAGTATTTGCTGACCCTCTTATCCCCTCAATATTTGGAGATAAGTGGTTGCCAAGTGTACTTCCAGCTAGGATTCTTTCGGTTTCGGTCATGGTTCACATGCTGGCGAATAGTAATACAATCTTAATTAGAGGGATAGGCAAACCGGATCTAGAGTTTAAAATACAGCTAGTAAAGACCTTTTTGTTTTTTGTACCAACAGTCTTTTATGGAGTGTATTACTACGGCGTTGTTGGAGCGGCGGTGGCGGTGCTGCTAAACAAGATTGTTAGCGTAATTATCGCTCATATTGTGTTAAATAGGTTGGTAAATTTAACTAGTAAGATGATGATTGATGCAATGATAGTTCCTCTTTTAGGCTTAGTACTATCTGTCACGGCAAGCGCGACGGTGATGATTTTGGTTGCGCCGAGCTTTTATGTTGGTATTTTTCTTCTATTACTGGTTTATGCAGTTGTTGTCGCCAGGACAGTTAAAAAAGAGCTACAAGTTGTACTAAGTCAGAAATAACCTGAATACTAATTTAAATGCTGAAAAGAATAAAAAACAAGTTGGTTGAGATTAGACGAATTAAACTTGCCATGTTTTTTGCAAAATTCAAGGGCGGCGGAATCCTCTATTACTCTATTTTTTCTAAAGCGTTTAACCGAGAACATACTTCAGTATTAGCAGGAAAGGCTAAATATTTGAAGCGAGAGAAAGAGGGTGAGGGTAATTATTACCTTCTCGTCCGAAATATTCATCGCATAGAGAAAGGGCTTTTAATGGTCCCTCGCAGAGAAACCTTTGCTGCGAAGTATATATCTGAAACAGTTGCTGGATTCATATCAATTAAAAGCAATAGGATTGGTGATGAAAATACGGATAGGTTTAAATGGTTTAACGATGTATTGGTTGAATACTTTAAAGCTACAAATTCTTCATTACATGAAAACATTTTAGAGAGTAGAAAAATTTTTTATGCACATTGCGACGATACAAAAAGTGACAAACTAGTGCCTTATAAAAGAGGAGAAGAGAAGATTACTATTAATTATGATAGCTTTTATGAGTTAAGTAGGCGTAGGAGGTCGGTTAGATGGTTTACTTCTAAGAAAGTTCCTAGGGAATTAATCGATAAGGCATTATTAGTAGCCCTTCAATCCCCAAGTGCTTGTAATAGGCAGCCGTTTGAATATCGGATTATTGATGATGAAGAGTTGCTTGATAAGGTTGTTAAGATTCCTATGGGGACGAGTGGATATAGTCACTCAATTAAGGTTATGATTGTTTGTGTAGGAAATCTTGATGCTTATTTTGATGAAAGGGATAGGCATTTGATCTATATAGATTCATCACTTGCGAATATGTCACTCATGTATGCATTGGAGACCCTGGGACTGGCAAGTTGTCCCATTAACTGGCCGGATATTGAAAGCAAAGAAGTTGAAATGGCAAACCTTTTGGATCTAGAAGTATATCAAAGGCCAATCATGTGTATTGGGTTAGGGTATCCAGCTGAAGAAGGCTTAATAGCCTATTCGGCGAAGGAATCATTAGATCAAATAAGAAAATTTAATTGAAGATGGCAAAGTCAAAAGAAACTGTAGTTGAGTTGTATGGAATGGGTACCATCAATAAAGGTGCTTATCTGCTACTAAAATCTACCATACAGGAGCTTTCTAAAATGCCTGGAGAGGTTGTCTTTTGTTCAGAATTGAAAAGCGGGGGTAATAGCCTTTCACTCGCTAAGGAAGGGGTGATGCAGATTCCGGTGGTGTCTAGAAGAACCTATTTATGGAACAAGGTGCTACTTAGTCTGTTCCCACAGCGAATAAGAAGAGGCTTTGGTATCGTCTTAGATAAAGAAGTTGATATAATCATCGATGGCTCCGGATTTGGATATGGGGATGTATGGGAAAACAGTATAGATGCTAGGTACTTAGGCCGAGTTGAAAAAGTAAAAAAGAAAGGCGGCAAAGTTATTTTGTTACCTCAGGCTTTAGGCCCATTTACCAAAGAACGGACGGTCTCTGCTTTTAAGGAGATTCTTAGAAATGCAGATAAGATATATGCCAGGGACATGGTTTCTCTGAAATATGCTCAAGAAGTCAATACCAATACAGATATTATTAGTTTAGCGCCCGACTTTACAAATCTTCTTTTGATAGATAAGCCAATTAGCGAATCCTTCTCTAATCGGGTTTGTATAGTCCCCAATTATAAAATGATTGTTCACGAAAAGTCAATTCACCAATATTTTAATTTTTTAAAGTCTCTTATAGATTACCTTCGAAAAGAGAAAAATATTGAACCCTATTTTCTAGTTCATGAAGGGGTAAAAGATTTTGATATTGCTAAAGCTGTTAATGAATTAATAAGCGAGCCAGTTGAAGTTGTATGGCCCAATGACCCACTTGAAGCAAAGGAGTTGATTAAGAATGCTAGATTTGCCATTGTTTCTAGATTTCATGCTTTGGTCTCTGCGCTTTCTCAATCAGTTCCAGTCATATCCACCTCTTGGAGTCATAAGTATGAAATGCTTATGAAGGACTATGGTAACGAGAGATTTATCATAGGTTTAGAAGCGGAATCCACCAATTCCTTATATTCTCTTGTTGATGAACTTTGCGATGATAAAATTCGAGTAGAAATAAAAAAATCACTTAATAAATACGCTGCAATAGAATTTTCTAAGGCTCGTGAAAATTGGAGTGAAATACTTTCAATTTTGAGTAAATAATCGCAGCTATATCATGGACATCGTCTATCATCGAAGAGCAGTATTTCCATCTAGAAGCGCAAATACTATTAATACCTTTAGGTTATGTTCTGCTTTAAGCGAAGAGGGGCATGATGTGACTCTATTTATTCCAAAACAGAGTGAGGCTGTAGATCTCTTCAAATTTTATGGGGTTAAAAATAAGTTTTCAGTAGTTGAAGTTCCAGATTTTAAGGTTATGAAAGGTGGTGGGGTTCTTAGATCCGCAAGAATGGCTTTTCAAATATCTAGGAAATCTACTGGTGTGGTTTATGGTCGAGACGTATATACCTTAGCGTTTTTGGCTTTGATGAAAAGAAGAGTTTTTTTAGATGCTCATTCCCCTTTGATGAAGAAAAGGGGCTTGAAAGGCGTAATCATTAAGAATTTGCTGAGGTCAAGATTCTTCGGGGGAGCTACTGTCATTTCAGAAGCATTGAAACTAATCTATTTAGAAGACGGCTTGCCTGCAAATAAGCTGACTGTCGTCAGAAATGCTGCGGACCCGATACCTATTTTTCAGGCGGAAGGTGGAAATAGAGCCGTGAATCGACCCTATACTATTGGATACATCGGCCATTTGTATCAGGGCCGAGGCGTAGAGATTGTAATTAGTTTAGCTAAGAATATTCCCGAAGTTGAAGTAATTATTGTTGGCGGAACAAAAGCAGACATTGAGTTCTGGCGAGGGAATGGAGATGATAAAAATATTACTTTTACCGGTTTTATGCCACCAGGTGAAGTAAGAGACTATTTAAAGAGATTTGATTTGCTAGTGGCTCCCTATCACAAGCAAATTTTTTGTTCAGATGGTAGAAATGATTCGGGAGGCTTTGCATCTCCTGTCAAACTTTTTGAATACATGGCAACGGGTTTACCTATTTTAACTTCCAGGCTACCAGTTGTTGAAGAATTTTTGAGCGACGAGGAGGCGTTACTATGTGATCCTGACAACCCAGATGAATGGAGTGATGCTGTTCGAAAATGCATCGCAAACCCAGATTTTGCACGTAGAATTGGCTTTAATGCTCTTGAAAAGCTGAGAAATAATTTTACCTGGAAGGAGCGCGTCAAAAGGATTATTTCCTTTTTGTCAAAGCCAAATTAGATGAAAAAAAATATTGAAATGATATTTGTAACGGGCGCAGCAGGTTTTATAGGCTTCCACCTCTGTCGACGCTTGCTACAAGACGGCCATTCGGTGGTTGGGTATGACTCTATAAATGATTACTACGACACCCGGGTAAAATACGCCCGGTTGGGCCTGCTGGGAATTGATCGGTCAATGGCTGAAAAGTGGAAAATACAGACATCAGGGAATTTGATTGGTGATTTTACTTTTGTGCGGGGCGAGCTGGAAGATTATACGTTGCTAGATGAATTATTTCGGCAGCATAGCTTTTCTGCAGTCGTCAATTTGGCGGCTCAGGCGGGGGTACGGTACAGTCTGATTAACCCGCAGGCTTACATCAAAAGCAACATAGTTGGTTTTTCTAATATCCTGGAAGTGTGTAGGCACTATAAGGTTGGGCATTTAGCTTACGCTTCAAGTTCTAGTGTATATGGTCTGAATGAGAAAATGCCATTGTCTACCAAAGACAATGTTGACCACCCTGTATCGCTTTACGCAGCGACTAAAAAGAGCAACGAATTGATGGCGCACACTTACAGTCATCTTTTTGGGTTACCGACTACTGGCCTCCGGTTTTTTACGGTGTACGGCCCCTGGGGCAGGCCGGACATGGCACTTTTCTTGTTTACGGAAGCGATTTTGAAAGGCGAACCAATCAAGGTGTTCAACCACGGTAAGATGGTGCGAGACTTTACTTATGTGGACGATATTGTGGAAGGTATCGTGCGAGTTGTTGCGGCACCTCCTAAAGGAGATCCGGAATGGAGTGGAGTGACTCCGGAGCCAGGTATTTCCCGTGCGCCCTTTAAGATTTATAATATCGGAAACAATGACCCCGTAAAGCTGATGGAGTTCGTCGAAGCTATCGAGAAGAAACTTGGGAAACAAGCCGATCGGATAATGATGGATCTACAGCCTGGAGATGTCCCTGCTACCTATGCTGACGTTACAGACCTGATGGCTGATCTGGGTTATAAACCATCAACACCGCTTAAGGAAGGTATTGACAAATTTGTAGATTGGTATCGTGAATTTTACGAAATAAAGGTTGAAAGGTAGGGTGACAAATGATAATCCATTTGTTGGAATTCACCCTGTGGTAAGGTGTTTGCTAATGATTTACATTTTAGCGACTTCCTTTTTAGTGCCCGTATTGTCTTTCGGTTTTTACGACGATGAGCCGCTTGAGGTACAAAGGCTTTTAGCTGTTTTACTCGTCAATGTGACGGTTTATTGGCCGATTTTCTATTTTAGGAATTCGACCTTCGGGTGGCTTCATCCATTTATTTTACCAACATTATATCGGATTGCAAAATCCTTTGCTAAATCTCCAGATAGTTTTCTGGAAAATTTTATTCCCCATCCCCCAGCGGCATTAAACACACTGGGAATGGAGCAGCTTTCTCTTACGGATGTTGCCTTGGCTCAAGTGAACCATGATTTACTAATTGCTTTTTCATGGGTTATTGTTTATTTCGTTTTTTTTTCGTTGGGTAAGCTTAAAGTGCCAAAGCTGAAGCTTGGCAGGGTAAGATATTTGGTCCCCAAGTTATTGTGTGTAGCTTCTATTGGAGTGGCAATTGGTTTATATGTGGTCTGGCGGCAGGGGGGCATTGAACAGAGTATTTATGCAATGGGCTTTGGCCGATTTCGTCAACGGGAAGCTTTAGGAGGGGGGCACTTCACGGTTTTTTCCACACTATTGAGTCTATCTTGCTTTCTCTGGTTTGCCTATAGACGTAGTGCACGGTATAATCCAATCTTCTACCTTCTTTTCTTTTCCTCTTTGTTGATCGACTTCGTTCAAACTGGTTCCAGAAGTGGGCTGTTGTACCAATTTATTATTCTGTTTTGCCTCTACATCGCTCGTGAAAAGAAACTGCCGGTCATCCCTATCGCTTCGGTGGGCATAGCAGGTATGCTCTTATTTGGAGTTCTAGGTCAGTTGAGGACTTCTTCAAATACAGGAGATTCGGTCAATTGGGAAGTGTTTACCAGTACTTCGATCGAAGAGAAACTGGATATCGGAATAGAACAAATATCCTTACGGCCTAACGGGACCTACATGGTTTTGGGGGAAAGCATGTCAGAAACCGGACCACTGTGGGGGCGGAGTTACGTTGGCATCTTTACTTTTTTTGTGCCGAGATTTATTTGGCCCAATAAACCGAGGGGGGGTGGTGCATTTGCCGCAAGCCTCCTGTTGGATGGAAGCAGCTTAAAACGTGTACCTTCGGGCGGAAAGGGGCAGTCTATCCCCATCAGTTGGCAAGCGGAAGCCTTCTGGAATTTCCACCTTTTTGGCGTGATATTAGCAGCTGCTTTCGCAGGGCTCTTTTATCGATTTGTAGTAAACCTGTATGTAATACATAGAGGAGAGCCTTTTATCTGGATGGTTTACATCTACGGAGTGATGAACTTTTCTCCTAGGTCAGATGGGGCCATCGTTTTTATTCAGGACCTGGTGTTACTGATTGGCGTTGCTTTTATAATTGGAGCATGGAAACCAATTCATTTCCGGAGGTTAGCAGTTCTTTAATCAAATTAATGTCACAACGAAGAATTCTTGTGCTCGTTTCCCAAGCAGGTGTTAGAGCTAATGGAGGACTGGTTAGCCTTAAAAATATCTTATTGGGGCTTCCTAATACAGACATTACTATTTTAACTCAGAATCAGACCTTTTTTAATGATGAAATGGTCCAGAATAAGGCCAGGGTCATCGTATGGTTCATACTGCCAGAAAAAAACAAGCTATTTAGACTATTGAATATAGTCTTAATAAACATCAGGCTATTTGTACACCTTTTGTTTACGAAATACGATGCAATTCACGTAAATGATATTCAGTTTTTGCTCAAGAGCATAATAGGTGTTCGGCTTTCAGGAAGTATTCCGACCATGAACATTCGAGATACCAATGAGTCAGAACGTCCTTACGGAAATCATTGGAAATTGACGGCATGGTGCAAAAAACTAATCGCACTATCCAGCGAAATGAAAGAAGATTTTAATAAGCGCTTGCCTCTTTCGGGTAATGAAAAGGATGACTTGCTAACTTTCGTCTATAGTATTGTGGATCATCAAAGGATGAATAAAGTAACAGAGACTACAAGAATCCAGATCCGAAAAAAGCTATCTGTCTCTCCAGAAGGATTTTATGTAATTGTCGTGGCTAAATTTGGGCCTAAGAAACAGCAACTGGCGTTACTTGAGCATTTGTGTGGTAGGTTAAAAGAAATTCCAAAGCTACAACTTGACTTTATAGGGGATCTAAACGAAGATGCTGATTACGATAAAGCCTGCCTCAAAATCATCCAAAAGAAAGATGTAGCAAATCAGGTCGTATTGCGGGGGTTTCAGTCTGATATTGTTCCTTTCTATCAAGCGGCAGACTTGGTCTTAGTTCCTAGTCAAAGGGAAGGATTGGCGCGTTGCATGATTGAGGGTTTGTCCTGCAGTACGCCAATTTTGTCTTTCTCAGTGTGTTCAGCCAGAGAAATTCTGGAAGGTCACAATTGTGGGATGGTCATTGAACAAGGAAATTATCAAGAGCTTTTTAAAGCCCTAAAGTGGTTTGAAGCTTCAGTAGAGGAGCGCAGAGCTATGGGAGAAAGGGGCTGGAAAATAAGTCGGGAATTATTTAAAGAAGAGGTAATCATTGCCCAATACGAAAGATTGTTTTTCTCGGACCATTTGAACTAATAAATAATCTAGAGCCTATGAAAAATACGGTGCTTATTACGGGTGTGCTTGGGTTTGTTCCCAGTTCACTAGCCATTGAACTTTTACAAAAGGGGTATAAGGTTGTCGGGATTGACAATTTTCTTACCGGTAGTGTGCGAAACATAGAAGCTATAAAGGATCACCCTGATTTCTTTTTTGAAAGAGGTGATGCTAACAGGTTTGACGACTTATACCCATTGTTTTTCGATCATAGTCCTGACTTTGTATATCACTATGCCGCTTGTGTGGGAGTGAAGAGAACACTGGATAATCCGCTTTGGGTGCTTGAGGACATCAAAGGATTTGAAGCTATCTTGAATCTTTGCAAAGACTTTAAGGTCAAGAAGACTTTCTTTAGCTCCTCAAGCGAGGTGTATGGAGAACCGGTAGAGCTGCCTCAAGTTGAAAACACTACGCCGCTGAACTCTAAGCTACCCTATGCGGTGGTGAAGAATGTAGGAGAGGTGTATTTCAAGACCTGGCACCGAGAATATGGGCTTAACTATTGTATTTTCCGATTTTTCAATACTTACGGCCCTAACCAATCACTTGATTTTGTAATTTCTAAGTTCATGCGGCAGGCTATTCTTGGAGAACCCATTACGGTATATGGTGATGGTTCTCAAACAAGGACATTCTGTTATATCGACGATAATGTAGAAACAACGATTAAAGCGATGAACCATCCGTTGCTACATAACGAGGTGGTTAACATCGGATCCGCGGTGATAACAACCGTGTTGGAATTGGCGGAGTTGATTATCCGCATTGCAGATTCAAACTCAGAAATTATTCACTTGCCACCTCTGGAAGAGGGAGATATGACCAGGCGTCAGCCGGCTAATGATCTTATGCTTGAGGTGCTTGGGCGAAAGGATTTGGTGAGTTTAGAGGATGGTCTGAAGCGGACATTTGCTGTGTTAAAAGATAAATTGGTCCAGGTTGAAAATTAAAATAGTTTGCTTTTGTACGGCACTTGATGGCGGAGGAGCAGAGATGCACCTAGCCAGACTCTTAGCAAATTTATCCGCTGAGAAGTACGAAAAGCACCTCGTTTTGATAAAGGGCGGAGGAAGTTATGAAAGTCAGTTAGACGTGGGCACTAAAGTACACCTACTTGAGGGTGCCCAGTCTTCATCATCTACCAAATCCCTCTTTAAGTCAATTGTACCTCTGAGTAAAATGCTGAAGCTCCTGCAACCGGATATCTTTTTCAGCATTATGGATCATGTAAACGTATTTGCATATCCAGCCTGGAGGTTAGCGGGTAAGCCGGGTAAAATGATTGTGTCGGTACAAACGTCTATCGAAAAAGCCATTGGCTTCGCCCCTAAGAATAAATTTTTGCGATTTGTAAGAATGGCCACTCTATTCGTCTACCCTAAGGTGAACCGAATAGTAAGCTTGTCTTATGGTGTCTCTGATGAGCTAGTCATTAAGCATCCTTCGGCTGGGGATAGGATTTCTACTATTCATAACTTTGGTCTTGCGGCAATAAAAAATACGCCTAAAAAGAAGAGTGAGGGTGAGTTGAAAATAGTGATCTGTGGAAGACTTATCAGGCTAAAGGGATTCGATACGGTCATTAAGGCAGTCTCGATTGCCGCTAAAGAAATACCTTCAATCTCTTTAATTGTTTTGGGTACAGGTCCTGAACTCGACAATTTAGGTGGACTGGCAGATAATTTGGGTATAGGAGATAAGGTATTCTTTGAAGGGTTTGTAACGGAACCAGAGCAGTATTTTGTTGAATCAGACATCTTCATTCTATCGTCTCATTACGAAGGCTTCGGTAATGTGATTATCGAAGCAATGAGCGTTGGCTGTCCCGTAATTTCAACAGACTGCCCCTATGGACCTGCAGAGATTATTAATCGACCTGATATAGGAATGTTAGTCCCAGTGGATGATGCAGAAGCAATGGCTCAAGCTATCATCGAAGTGGCCGGGAATCCAGATAATTACGAGAAGCTGTCAAAAGGAGCCATCCAAAGAGCAAAAGATTTCTTACCGGTAGTTATCGCGGAGCAATATGATGAACTATTTCTAAAAGAATTTCAGCAGTGAAGTTGAAGAATAACCGCAATGAATTCGATTGTAATGGCTAAGGCAGTTTACTTCTATGACCATACATATTATACTGATGGGGTGAAAATATACTCCTCTGGTGCCTTTACGAAGGATTCCTGGTCGAGGTATCTGGAAGGGTTTGATGAATTAACTGTCGTTGGGAATTTAGGCGGAGATAATGTTGACTTTAATAAGGTGAATGAAGTTAGCAGAGAAGATGTAGACTTTATCTTCATTAAAAATATTCGTAACCTAAAGAACTATTTTCAATACAATTTAATCTCTGCAGACGAAGTAACTCGAATAATCGAGGCTCACGATGTCGTAATTGTTAGGATGCCCAGCGAAATTAGTCTGGTTGCGGTTAATGTTGCAAAGCGCCTGAACAAGCCATATGCAGTAGAGGTCGTCGCCTGTGTTAAAAGAGTCTACTGGTACCATGGTACGCTTAAAGGAAAGCTTCTTGCTTTTCCTTCTTATTTTAGGACCAGAGCGATGATAAAAAAGGCTCCTTACGTATCATACGTTACAAAGCAATTTCTCCAAAAAGAATACCCTACTCGGGGGAAATTCATCGCGGCTTCGAATGTACAAATTGACCATGAAGAGTGGAGTAAGGTTACTGTAACCAGAGGGAAGGTTAATCAGCAGAGCGAGCTCTTAGTTATTGGCCATGTAGGATCTTTTGATGTAAGATTTAAAGGACAAGATGACTTGTTAAAAGCGGCTGCCATAAACATTCAGGCTGGCTTATCAATTTTAATTAAATTCGTTGGTCCTGGGAATCCTGATTGGGTGCTTGAAATTGCAAAAGAGCTAAAAATACTGGAACATGTTTCAATTATCGGCAAGCTTCCCTCGGCGGAAATGTTGCCGTTTATGGATGGTTTGAACTTATATGTGCATCCCTCCCATCTAGAAGGCTTGCCCCGAACGGTTATCGAAGCCATGAGCAGAGGTGTTCCGGTACTTGGCTCTCGAGTTGGTGGAATACCTGAATTGCTTGAAGAAGATTATCTTTTCGAAGCTAAAGATGTCATTGCACTTTCTAAAAAGATAGCAGCCTTTGCTAGCTTGTCCGAGAAGAAACGTTTTGCATTGTCTCAAAGTAACTATTCGAAATCGCTTGACTACAATTCTGATATTCTGAAAGAGCGAAGAGCAACCTTTTTTAAGAAACTTGCTAAGAACCTAAAAGCAAGTGTTTAATGCATAGTCTTAAACTAGTATTCTTGTCCAACCTCTCACTCTTTACGGGTATAGATGTCAATACAATTATAATCGTTGAAGATTGGTCCTTTCCATCATACCCTTCTAAAAAAGAACAATAATCTAGTTGGCTACCATAGCTGTAATCTCAAATACTGCCTGGAGCCTGATCAACTTCCGGACTGAACTCATTAACGCTCTAAGAAGAGATGGACATACCGTATTTACGGTAGCTCCACCAGACAAGTATGTTGACCAATTAAGGGAGATGAGTGACGGGTTCTATCCTTTAAAACACCTGGCTGCTAAGGGAAAGAATCCCTATCGGGATATGCGTTTGCTATGGGAATTGCATAAAATGTACCTAGAGAAGAGAATTGATATCGCTTTTACTTTTACCGCTAAACCGAATATTTACGGGAGCTTTGCGACTCAGTATACTAAGGTGATGGCGGTTCCTACTATCAACGGGTTGGGTAACACTTTTATCCGGTTCAACCTTACGCAATTAATCATGCGGAAGCTATATAAAAGTGCTTTTAAATATACATCTAAGGTCATTTTTCAAAACCCAGATGACCGTAACCTCTTCCTTGAAAAGAGTATCGTTAAAAAAGAGCAATGCCTACTTTCTAATGGCTCCGGTGTAAATCTGGAGACCTTCAGGGCGAAGAATAATAAAATTGGTCGACCACTTGCCTTTTTGTTGAGCGCGAGACTAGTACGCGAAAAAGGAATTTTTGAGTACCTCAAAGCTGCCAGGAGGTTGAACCGTAAGGGGGTAGCAGCGAATTTTTATGTTTTGGGTTTGCCAAGTAATAACCCTTCAAGCATAAGAATCAGCGAACTAGAAGAATACACAATGGCCGGAGATATAGATTATTTAGGACATACTGATAAAATGAGCGAAGAACTTGACAAGGTCGACGTGCTGGTTTTGCCCTCCTATTACCGTGAAGGAGTGCCGAGAGTTTTGCTGGAAGGCTTGGCTAAAGGCCTTCCGATCATTACTACGGATAGTGTTGGTTGTCGGGAAACAATTATTGATGGTAAGAACGGGGTCATGATCGAACCCCGTAACACCGATGCATTGGTTAAAGCTATAGAGGTAATGATTGATTCTTCCGAGGAAGAGTTACAAGAAATGGGCCGCCAAAGCCGCTTGCTGGCCGAGGATAAATTTGATGTAAATAAAGTCGTGGCCATCTACCGCTCACTCTTATAAAGTTTATGCACGCTCTAATGTGTCTTCCACCCCAGATTTAATACTGAGAAACATCTGTGATTACGGTTTCTTAAGTAACAGACACTGCAAAGCACAAGACTACAATATTTCGATTAGCCTAAGTATCCTTCGATATTTTACCATTGTTGAAATCCAGCAGTTGAGCACAATGCGTAGTTGCCTCAAACAAATCGGAGATTTTTCCATTACCCATCCATGCGTCTACTTTTCCTAACCGACAACTTTCCCCCCGAGGTTAACGCTCCAGCAACCCGCACGTACGAACATTGCAAGGAGTGGGTAAACGCTGGCGTAGACGTCACGGTAATCACCTGTACCCCTAACTTTCCCCAGGGTAAGGTGTACAAAGGATACCGGAACAAGCTTTGGCAGCGGGAGGTCATCGATGGAATCAAGGTAATCAGGGTTTGGTCCTACATCGCGCCCAATGATGGCTTTTACAAGCGAGTGGTGGACTACGTAAGTTTCGGCCTTATGGCCTTCTTTGCCAGCCTTTTCGTCAAAACAGATTTAATCGTCGCTACCTCGCCACAGTTTTTTACGGCTGTTGGCGGTTACCTGGCGAGCACGTTTAAAAGGAGGCCCTGGATCATGGAGGTTCGGGACCTCTGGCCGATCAGTATCAAAGCGGTGGGGGCTGTTTCTGGAAAGGAAAAATTATTGACTCGCCTTGAGGCGCTTGAGCTCTTTCTTTATCGGTCCGCCGCAAAAGTTGTCGTGGTAACCCACAGTTTTAAGGCTGACCTGGCTCGAAGGGGCATCCCGGAGGACAAGGTAGAAGTGGTTACAAATGGTGTTTATACTTCAAAGTTCAGCCCCAGAAGTAAGGATGCTGCACTTTTAAAGGAGCTAAACCTGGAGGGGAAGTTCGTATTGGGGTATGCCGGAACTTTTGGGCTGGCTCATAAGTTGGTTTTTATCCTTAGGTGCGCGCCTCACGTTGCTGACAATGTCCATTTCCTCTTGATTGGGGACGGCGCCAAACGAAAACAGCTATTGGACCAGGTGAAGACCTATAACCTGACCAACGTTACTATTCTCCCTTCGGTGGCTAAGAACGACATTGCCCGGTACCTCTCCGTTGTGGATGTTGCTTTAGTAAACCTACGAAGGACAGATGCTTTTAAAACCGTGATCCCCTCCAAGATTTTTGAAAACGCCGCCATGGGTAAGCCCATTCTGCTTGGCGTAGAAGGGGAAAGCCAGGAAATTATCGAGCGATATAGCGCGGGTCTTTGTTTCATTCCGGAGGATGAAGCTGATTTTCTTCGTCAGTTGAATCGCCTGGCTTCCGATGAAGCCTTGTATGCTACCTGCCAGGAAAACTGTATCGACCTGGCCCGGGATTATGACCGGGGGAAGCTGGCTAATAGTATGTTGGCGGTGATAGAGAGCACGGTTGCCGAGCGAAAGAGGGAACCCGTCGGAAGCTAAATGGAGTTCTGTTTAGCCCCCTGCTCCTCCCAACCCTCCCCCCGCACCTGCGCCCCCGCCCTAAAAACATCGTCGCCTCCCCAACATTACGCCGCCTCGATCGCCTGGATTCCCCCGCTGGCCGCTCATTTTTAGGGATAAGTCCATACATTGTCGTGGCTAAACCAATCGTGAATTTTTCACGTAGATGAAGCACCAATGTGTCGATTGACCACAAATTCTATCCGGTTGGAGGCGTCGTTTTGGCGCATATGGCCTTACGTCCTGTACCGACGTGAGGACGCCGAAGGCATAGCAGAGGTGCCGGATTATACGCATCACGCATTGGTCTGGGAAACTACGTGGCGCTGAGCGCCAGCCAACGCTACAGACCTCAAGTCAGCTGTATCCCAAACCTTTGCGGTCTGGTCATATTAAATAACAAAGACGCCAAAGGCCTGCATTCTACCCCAATATGAACAGCCCCGCCATCCAATTATTTCGCTGTAGCCAATTCTTCTACCGCCGCGGTTTTCGCCGCACCTCCTACCTGGTCAATGTGGTCAACCGGTTGTTCTTCTCCGCCTGGTTGCCGGGGTCTGCGCGGGTGGGGGAGGGGTTAATTGTTGGCTACTGGGGCCTGGGCATTGTGATCCACAACAACACGGTAATCGGTAAGAATTGCTGGATCTGCCAAAACGTAACCATCGGCCGAAACTTCTCTGACCGGCAAGTGCCCCATATTGGCGACAACGTTTACATCGGCGCGGGGTCGGTGCTGTTTGGGGAAATCACCGTAGGGGACAACGTTTTTATTGGCAGCAACTGCGTGGTCAACAGCTCTATTCCCGACAATTGTACGGTCGTCGGTAACCCCATGCGGATCGTGAGCACGAATAACTCCAAGAACCATATTGAGCTTCGCGCCCTTGATAAGGGCGGGATGATGTAGCCGTCCCTTACCTTGTCGCTGCGTAATTACCTTCTTTTTAGTTTTTAACTCTCCACATGCAAACCAGTTCGGTTAAAGAAGTCAGTATCCGGGACATGATCCTGGTGGTGCGGTCTTACCTCCTTAATGGATTGAGGCGGTGGCCCTGGCTGGTGTTGGGCGCCTTGATCGGCGCAGGATGGATGGCCTGGTCGGCCTCCCAACAGGACATCATTTATGAGGCCAAAACGACTTTTGTCGTCAATAAGTCCGAAGGCGGAGGTGGTGGCCTCAGTACGGTGTTGGGGCAAATAGGCCTCGGTGGCGGCGGCGGGGGCGTAACTAATTTCTACCGGGTGATGAACTACGCTACCTCCCGGCAGCTGGTCTACGAGTTATTGCTGGATTCCGCGCGCGTGGATGGTCAGGATGATTTGCTGGCCAACCACCTCATTGTGGCGTTTAACCTGGAAGAGAAACTCAAGTTGGAGGAGATGTACGGTTTTACCCGGCTGACCGCCAACACCATCGAGGCGCTCCCCATCAAGGAGCGATCCTTACTGAAAATGCTTTACGGGTTTCTGGTGACGGATAAGACCGTTCCCCTCCGGAAAAGCATCGACGAAGTCACGGACATGCTTTCCTTTATCCTGCAAACGCCCAGTGAAGACCTGACCCTGGTGCTGACGGAGGGCTTGTATGAAGCTTTAGAGGAAACCTACACCCGGGAGCGTACCGGGCAGTCGAAGCTCACCGTAAACAACCTGGAAGCGAAAGCGGATTCTATCCTCAAAGAGCTTACCCGGACGGAATATACTTTGGCCAATTTTAATGATACCCGACTTAGCCTGGCGAGCCAACGAGACCAGTTGCGTACCGTACAGCTTAACCGGAAAATACAGATTCTGACGGTCGCGTACGGCGAGATGGTGCGTAACCTGGAAACGGCCAAATTCAGCCTTAGTAACATGACGCCATACTTTCAACAGGTAGAAATACCGTTTCGGCCGTTGCGGAAGATTTATCCGAACCCGCCTTATCAGGGGGCCCTGGGGTTGGTTTACGGAACGATCGCCGCGCTGCTCCTCGTTAGTATGGTTCACTTTTATCAGCAGGCGATGGCGGAATCATCTTCTCCTCCTGCTTAGGTGCCTCAGTCTGATAGTAATTCTTAGCACTCATAATTGACCAGACTAGCTGTTGAAGGGTTGCACCATACATGACTTCCCGGCAGGGCGGATGCCGTTTTTCTGTATTGGACTCATCTTATTTTTCTATAGCCATCACCCAACCATGCAATTAATCGCCGAAATCGCCCAGGCCCACGACGGTAGCCTTGGTATCCTGCATTCCTACATCGATGCGCTGGCGGAAGCCGGCGTGGACGTGGTCAAATTCCAGACCCACATTGCGGAGGCGGAGTCGAGTGCCCACGAGCCTTTTCGGGTCAACTTCAGTTATGAAGATGCTACCCGGTACGATTACTGGGAGCGGATGGGGTTTACGGAAGCACAGTGGCGGGAGATAAAAGCCCACTGCGATGCAGCGGGGGTGGAGTTCATGTCGAGCTGCTTCAGTCAGGCTGCCATTGACCGGATGGAGCGGATCGGGATGGCCAGGTATAAAATTGGGAGTGGAGAAGTGACCAACTTCCTGTTGCTGGAGAAAATCGCCCGCACTGGCAAGCCGGTTATTTTGAGTTCCGGTATGAGTAGCCTGGCGGAGTTGGACGCTGCGGTGGCCTTTGTGCAGGGTTTCGGAAATGACCTGACGGTGCTGCAGTGTACCACTGCTTACCCGACGCCGCCGGAGCGCGTGGGGCTCAACGTCATGGCGGTATTGCGCGAGCGCTACCCCGGAGTGAAGGTGGGACTCAGCGAGCATACGGCCAAAGTGGCTACGGGGCTTGCCGCTGCCGCGCTTGGCGCGGACGTGCTGGAGTTTCACGCCGTCTTTGATCGGCGGATGTTTGGTCCGGATGCGGCCAGCTCGCTGACCATCGATGAAGTCCGGCAGCTGGTCGAAGGCGTAAAAGACATTACGACGATGCTGGCGCATCCCGTCGACAAAACCGACAATACGATCTACGCCGGACTAAAAGCCATCTTCGAAAAATCACTGGCGGTCAGTAAAGACCTGCCCGCCGGCCACGTCCTTACCTTTGATGACCTGGAGGCCAAAAAGCCGGCCGGTCATGGTGTTTCGGCGCGCGATTTTAAATCTGTGCTGGGGCGGAAGCTGAAGCGTGGTCTGGCGCGGTATGATTTTTTGACGGCGGAGGACCTCGAAGCGTCCCGCAGGGACCTTTGAGCGTCCACCGCCGGGAAGTCGCCTCTCTCCCGGCCCCTCTCCCCCGGAGAGGGGAGACGTCTCTGCTCGCTTGCGCTCGTGTGGCAAGGTTCGATTGAGGCTTACGATTAACTTCATCTTTGGAATAGGGAGATCATCCATTTTACCTGAATACATTAATGCTTGGGTCATCCCTCTCCGGGGGACCTCGGAGCAGACGAGAATACGTCTGCGTAGAAGCCGCGCAGCGAAAGGGACCGAGGGAGAGGCGCATAATCTGACACACATGAGAAAAGTAGCCGTAGTAATCACCGCCCGCCCCAGTTACAGCCGCATAAAAACGGCGTTGCGGGCGATCGAGGCGCATCCGGACCTGGAGCTTCAGCTGGTGGTAGCGGCCTCGGCCTTACTGGAGCGGTACGGGACGGCCGTCCGGTACATGGAGGCCGACGGATTTACCATTGCAGCCCGGGTATTCAACGTACTGGAGGGGGAGAATTTGACGGCCCAGGCCAAGACCACGGGCCTGGGGATCATGGAACTCAGCAACGTTTTTGCCAACCTGCAGCCCGACGTGGTTGTTACGGTTGCCGACCGGTTCGAGACGATGGCGACGGCGATTGCCGCCAGTTACATGAACATCCCCCTGGTCCACATCCAGGGAGGGGAAGTGACGGGCAACATCGATGAAAAAGTCCGCCACGCCATCACTAAATTATCTGATCGCCACCTGGTGGCCAGTGAGGATGCCCGCCAACGCGTCATTCGGATGGGGGAGTGGGAGCATACGGTGGTCAATACGGGCTGCCCGAGCATCGACCTGGCGGAAGAGGTGCGGTTGCAGCCGGCATTTGACTTCGACGTATTCGAGCGATACGGCGGGGTAGGAGCGGAGCTGGACCTGAGCAAAGGTTACTTGGTGGTGATGCAGCACCCCGTCACAACGGAATACGCCGAAGCGCGCGCGCACATTGATCTCACCCTTGCGGCTATCCATGCCCTGGGGTTACCGACCCTGTGGTTCTGGCCCAATGTAGACGCGGGCAGCGACGGGACCAGCAAGGGTATCCGCTCTTTCCGGGAACGGCACAACATCGACCACATCCACTTTTTTAAGAATATGGAAGGGCGTGATTTTCTGCGGGTGTTATTCAACGCTGATTGCCTGATTGGCAACAGCAGTGTGGGCATCCGCGAATGCAGCTACCTGGGGGTTCCGGTGGTCAATATTGGTACCCGGCAAAACGGACGGCAACGTGGCCCGAATGTGGTGGATACGGGGTATTCTATTGCGGGTATCACAGAATCGATTCAGGCACAGCTGGCGCATGGTAAGTATGCCCCGGCTGATGTTTATGGGGGCGGGGACGCGGGTGCAAAGATTGCTGATGAGCTGGCGGGGATGGTGTTGAGCTTTGCTAAGGTTATTCGGTATTAGGGAGGGGAGTAACCACTAAGGCACTGAGGGCACTAAGGGGTACACTAAGAAGAATCGTAAGGTAATAACCACTAAGGCACCAATCACACGAAGAAGAGAATGAAATTGTTTTTATTTTTTATATTTAAAACATAAGTTGTATTTTGTGAGCTTTACAAAACAGCAGCTATGTATCATACTAAGAAAACTCTGACCCAATTAGGGTATAATGTTATTTCTGCAGCCATTGAAGTGCATAAACACCTGGGGCCGGGGATACTTGAATCAGTTTATGAAGAATGCTTGGTAGAGGAATTGTCAATTCGTGGTATTAAGGTAAAGCGCCAGGTTCAGGTACCAATATCCTACAAAGGAATGGCACTTAGTACGCCTCTTCGCCTTGATCTCCTCGTTGAAGATATATTAATTGTTGAGCTGAAAGCAGTTGAAAAGGTATTACCCGTTCACGAAGCCCAACTACTTTCTTATCTGAAATTGGCAGAAAAACCGAAGGGTATTCTAATCAATTTCAAGACAACTAATATTGCTCGTTCTGCCCTGCATCGGGTTACTCACTTATTTACAGCACTTCCATAGCACATTATGACGCTGAGCGCTCTTAACGCTTTAGCGTGTTACACGCCACCTTTCCTTAGTGTAGTTCCTAGTGCTCTTAATGCCTTAGTGGTTACACTCTTCTTTCCTTCTTTCTTAGTGTAGTTCTTAGTGTCCTTAATGCCTTAGTGGTTACACTCTTCTTTCCTTCTTTCTTAGTGTAGTTCTTAGTGTCCTTAATGCCTTAGTGGTTACACTCTTCTTTCCTTCTTTCTTAGTGTAGTTCTTAGTGTCCTTAATGCCTTAGTGGTTACTCCATGCCAAGAATCCTAATAGCCGAGCCAAAAGATTTCTCCCCAAAAGTAATCGCCCACCTCCGCCAACACGCAGAAGTAGACACAAGAGCCATTACCCGGGAAGAGATCCCCCAGGCCCTACGCGACTACGACGTATTCTGGTTCCGCCTCGGCTGGCCAATCGACGAAAGGGTACTGAACGAAAACTCCCGTTGCCGTATCCTGGCAACCCCCGTCACCGGCATCGACCACATCGACGAAGCCTTATGCGACCGGTTGGGCGTAAAAATCGCCTGCCTGCGGGGCGAGCGGGAATTCCTGCGCAGTGTCCGGGCTACGGCGGAGATGACCGTGGGGCTGGCCATCAGCGTCATGCGGCACATCCCCGCAGCGGCGGCCGACGTGGAAGCGGGCTGCTGGCACCGCGATGATTTCAGGGGACATGAGCTGTATGAGCGCACCGCTGGCATCATCGGTTGTGGCCGGCTGGGCAACATCGTGGCCGGTTACCTGGTGGCAATGGGCATGAAGGTGCTGACTTTTGACCCCAGACCAGCAGCAGTGGTCCCCCCCGGTGTAGAACGGTTGGACAGCCTGGAGGCAGTCCTGGCCCAAAGCGATCTGGTCTCCCTCCACGTCAATTACCACCCCGGTACCCACGGGATGATTGGCTCCCAGGAACTGGCCGCCTGTAAACCCGGCGCCGTACTGGTCAATACCTCCCGGGGAGGCCTGATCGACGAAGAAGCCCTACTCGCCGCGCTGCAAACCGGACAACTCTCCGCCTCAGCACTTGACGTGCTGGCCGACGAAAGAAACGTCCACAAAGATCATCCCCTCGTGGCCTATGCACGAGACAACGAAAACCTCTTACTCGTCCCCCACATTGGCGGTAATACCTACGAATCGTTTACGCGGACGGAGGGTTTTATTGCTGATAAGGTACTGGCTTGGCTTAGTGAATGGGGGAATGAGTGAATAATGGAATGAGAGAATGTAGGGTGGTTAGAATTTGAATTTCAGCCGGCCCTTAGTCGCCTCTCCCCTAGCCCCTCTCCCCCGGAGAGGGGAACTAAGCTACGCTGCGGCTACTGCCTTGCTCCTTCTGTTAATTCGGTTGACAATAGTGATCACTTGAGTTTCGGGCCCTGAACCATCTCCCATTTTACCTGAAAACACTAATGCTTGGGTCATCCCTCTCCAGGGGAGAGGGACCGAGGGAGAGGCGACTTTGGGTGCGTAGAGACAAATTCTAACCACTCTAAATGGAATGAGACAATAAGCGAATAGCTGCCGCAGGCGGTTGCTCGCTGCGCTCGTTCCTCTAAGGTGAGCAAGCGCAGCGCCGCGAACGGTACTTGCGGTAGCCACTCAGTGACCCACCAACTCAGTGACCCACTCCCTCAATAACTCAGTAACTTACTCCCTTGCGCATCCTAGCCATCATCCCCGCCCGGGCCGGCTCCCAACGCCTCCCCGGCAAAAACTGGCGACTCCTGGCTGGTCGGCCCCTGGCCGACTACGCCATGGCCGCCGCCAACGAAGCGGCCTTGCTCACCGACATCGTCGTCAACTCCGACAGCGAGGAGGTGCTGGCCCTCGGACACGGCTACGCCAACTTCCACTGCATCCCGCGCCCCGCCGCCCTGAGTACTGAACGTTCCCCCGCCATCGATTACGTCACCCATACCCTCGCCTGCATGGAAGCGATGGGAAAACCCGCCTACGATGCCGTCGCCATCATCCAGCCGACGTCCCCGTTCACCCTCGCCGCAGACATCGACGCTACCGTCGCCCTACTCGCCGAATCCGGTGCAGATACGGCGGTGAGCATCACCGAAATTCCGCACGACCTCAACCCGCTGAAACTAAAAGTTCTCCGGGAAGAACGACTGGAACCTTATTTTGAGCCGGAAGCCGGACGAATGGCCGCCCACGATTTGCCAAAAGTCTACATCCGAAACGGCGCTGTTTACGTCACCACCCTAGAAACCATTCGCAATGGCGAGATCATCGGCCCGGACTGCCGTGGATATTTAATGCCTCGTGAGCGTTCGGTCGACATCAACGACGCGTTTGACTGGCGGTTGGCGGAGTTCTTGTTGCTTGGGTGAAAGGCGCGCCAAAAGCTAAACCAGAAAATCGGATGCCCGGAGCTGAAACTATCAATTTGTTAGTCCGCTTCACGATTTATACATCGGAGGAGCTTGTAAGGCGGGACTTTGCCCGCTACTCGACGCCTCCGATGAAAATGCCTCTAAACGATTTCTCCTCCGAGGCGTTGAGCAAATCCGCGCAGCGGAGTTCGCGAACTCCTCGGAGGTGTAAATCGCAAAACCAAGAGAATCTACCAACATCAGTAACCACCACCTAATCTACCTCGCCACCCACGGCTTCGCCGTGCGGATGATTTTCCAGACTGGCCTGCTCCGCCAGCTGACGGAACGCGGCGTATCCGTTTCAGTCGTTGTACCAGACGCCACGGATCCTAACATCGTTTCCCTGTGCGAACGCGATGGCGTACGGCCGCTGGAATATCCGGCACCTGACCAACCGGCACAACGGATATTAAAAAGCCTGCGGAAGTACGTCGTCGAAGACATCCGGAACAATCCTTGCTTGTGGGATAAGCATGAAGAGCTGAAACGGGCTGGGGGCTGGCGGAAAAAACTGACCGGCAGTTTGGGGCTTATCCTGAATGCTGTCGTTGTTTATGCACCCTGGCTTCGGCGTTTGTTTCTCCGCATGGAACAGCGGATTTTACTCCGCCCGCAAGCCATTGATTTTATTGAAAAACTTGCGCCTGATATCCTCGTATCTACTTACCCGGTCTCAGCTCCGGAACCGGAGTTGATGCTGGCTGCCCGGCACCTGAAGGTGAGGACCGTCCTGCACCTGCTGAGCTGGGATAACATTACAGCTAAAGGGCATTTCCAGGCCCTGGCCGATGATTATCTGGCCTGGGGACCGACGATGAAGGAGGAGTTGCAAACGTTTTATGCCGTGCCGGAGGCACGGATCACGGAATGTGGCGTTCCACACTTCGACCTCTATTTCAGGAAAGACGAACAACGGGTGGACAGCCCATTGCTGGAGAAACTTGAGGCAGAAAAGGAGCCCTATTTGTTTTTTGCCTTGTCAGCGTCGCGGTATGCCCCATGCGAAACGGCGATTCTGCAGCAATTATGTGCAGAAACGAAAGCAGGAGGACGCCTGGCCGGGGTTCGTATTGTTGCCCGGCCGCACCCCTCTGCGCTCTCCGGTTTGATGGAGGATACCAAGACACTTGATAAGCTTAAAGCGCTGGAAAAGGACGCTGGCCTACTGGTGAGCTATCCATTGATGGTGACCGGTAGCAAAATGAACTGGAGCGTTCGGGACTCGGATATGTACGAGTTGATCGCCCTGTTGCGTGGCGCGGCCGTCGTACTTAACAGTGGCTCTACGGTAGCCGTTGAGGCCCTTGCCTTGGGCCGGTCCATGGTCATTACCGCCTATGATGGGCCGGAAAAATTGCCTTATGACCGATCTGCCCGCCGCTTAATGGACTACCCGCATTTGCGCAAATTGATGGCTGATGGTGGGGGTGAACGCACGAATAACCATGAAGAATTAATGGAGGTGTTGCGGGTATTGATGAAAGATCCAACGTACCACCTGGCCCGGCGCCAACGGGCCTTGTATCGGCAAATCGGCGATCAGCAAGGGAACGCCACGGAGCAAGTTGCAGCAGCTTTACTGACTTTTTTAGCGAGGCCGCAGGTGCCCGGTCAGGTTGAAAGGAGCAAGGTTTGAGTGCGTCGTTTGCTCCCGCCATCCTCCTCCTGAACTTCAATGGTCTGGACGATACAATCGAATGCCTGGAGAGCCTCCGGGCTGCCGATTTGGGCGCTTCGCCCGTTTTCTTACTCGACAATGGCAGTGCGCCTGGCAATGCCGATGGCCTGCGTGCCTGGAACGCCACTACCGGTTTTTTTGAGGTGGAGGAGCATGCTGACTTCGGGCTTACCGAACCGGGCGTCGCCCCGGCTTCGCCGGTGTGGAAGGATGCTTTGCTATCCTCTGCGGGGAACGTACTACTAATTAACCAGGCGAACCTCGGCTTCGCCGCCGGAAATAACCTGCTCACCCACCTGGCACTGGCGCGTGGCTTTACGGAAGTCCTGTTGCTGAATAATGACACGACCGTTTCGCCTGGCTTTCTTACTGCCCTGGCTTCGGCCCGGCAAACGTACCCTACCGCCGTATTAATCCCCCAAATCCGGCTGTATCACCACCCCGATAAGCTTTGGAATTGTGGTGGCCAGCTCCGCTGGCCTGGCCGCAAGAAATACTTTTTTGAGGGTGCGCCCGTGTCAGCCATCGGGCAAACAACGGTTTTACCCGTTTCTTTCGTTACCGGTTGCGCACTGCTGTACCAACCCGCAGTATGCGGTTTACTGACGGAGCGATTTTTCTTCGGAGAGGAGGACATGGAGTTTAGCCTCCGTTTACGGCAACGTGGCATCCCCGCTTTCTGTATTATTCCTTCCGTCGTTTTTCACAAAGTAGGCAGTAGCCTGACCGATAATTACCGAAAAAGCGAGGTGTTTACCCTGAGGCGGCTGGTCAACCTTCGGCAAAATACCGGCCCGCTGACCCTGGCTTTCGCCTATCCACTTTACCTTGTTAGCCTCTTCCGCCTACTGATCTTTAGGTACGGACTTAGTCTTCGCAAGGCGTCTTCGATCGTCTTTCAAACCTGGCGCCGGTCGCTGCTGCTGGACACGGTCGGTAAAGCCTGGTGTGTTAATTACGTACGCAACGGCGCATTGACATGAGATTACTCCTGACAGTACTCTTTTTCGGCATGGCCCTGACGCACATCATCAGCGTAGGCATGGTGAGGTATTTACCCGTGGTGGGCACCATGGTATTAATCTTTCTGCTTGGTAAGCACCTCTACTATGCGGAGAACCGGGCCTGGTACACCATTGGCGGAGCGCTTATTCTGGTTGGCTCTATCTTCCCCAGTATACTGTACGGTGATGCGCTATCGTACGCTTACGCAGGCTTTGCGATTGTCAATTTCTTTCTCTATCCGATCTTTGAGCGTGTTCGATTGACGGACGTTCACTTGGGTATAATTTTCGTCTGTCTCTGTGTCACCATTATGCCTTTGGGGGTAGGCAACCGGGTCGTTTCTATTTATGACAACCCCAATAACTATAGCGCGGTGGTGTTTTCGACCATGTACTTTGGCATGCTCTTGTTTCGCGGCCGGCTGTTGCCCCAGATTCTGGTGTTCGCGTTCTTTGTCCTGTTGATCTTCCTGGCCGCGAGCCGGTCTATGCTTGGGGCAATATTGGTCTTTGGCTTGCTTTACTTCTCTCAGCAGTATGTGCTTAAAACTACCTTTCGAAAACTAATGGTCGTTGGCCTTGCCGTAATTGCCTTTGGCTATTACAGCCTGATCACGGATGACCGGTTTAAGCTGATGGAAACCATCCAGTCCAATACGCTCAGCGATAAGAAAGAGCGGGGGCTTAGTCATCGCGATGAATTGTTTAACTACTCTGTGGAACTTAGCATGCGCCAGCCACAGGGGTACGGCCTTGGTATGTCCAACACCGCGCTCAAAGAGGCCTACGGCACCAGAATCAGCCCCCATAATACTTACCTGAAAATAATGGTGGAAGGAGGCTGGTTGGCCTTGTTCGGTTTTTGTGTGCTGATGTTTGGGTTTTTCCTGACGAGTACTTCCCCGCTGGCAACGTCCTTTCTTTTCGCGTTAATGATCCGGGGCTTTTTTGAGTCCTCCACGCCATTTACCGTTAGTTTTATCTCCGGGATGCTCATCATCCCGATGTTTCTGAACGAATGGTCGGTAGACAGGGACCTTCGTCTGGTATTCAGGAAAGAAGACAACTCCCTCCCGGCAGATAACGCTGTTCCTATACCGTCTGAGCAATGAAAGCACCCATCGTATTAATATCGATCTTTCGCGAGACCGTCATTGGGGGAATTGCGGTACATAGCAGCAACCTTTTTGAGCGAATGAAGGAGGAGGGCCTGCCCGTCGAAAAGGTGAATTTCGCAGAAATTTTTGTTCGGCCCGGTATCCTGAGTAAGCTCAGGATGGTCTTTAAAGTCGGTGGCCGACTCATGTCCCTTCGCCTAAGCGGTGCCAGGCTCTTTCACTTCCACGCTTCCAATCGGGCCGTATTGTTTTACCTGTACGCGCCGCTGGTGGCGCTGACGGGTGCACGAATCATGCTCTCCCTTCATTCAGGCTATGGTTATGATCGGTGGCTGGGAGAAAACAGGGCCTACCACCTGGCCAACCAGGTGTTTTTTCGCTTACTGGACAAACTGATCTTTATGAACCCGGATGAGAGCGATAAAATCCGGGCCCGTTACCCATTCTTACAAGACAAGGTGGTAACCATCAACCCCTTCATTGCGCCACCCAAGGCGGCAATTCCCGCTTTGGATATTTCCTCCCCCAACCCCAAAAAATTCAAAATTGCGACCATCGGAGTTTGGATGCAGCGGTACAATGTGGAAGAGGCCATACAAGCCGCCGTTCGGTTTAATGCCACTACTGGCGCACCGGTCCTGATGACCGTGCTGCTCTCTACCGTAATCATCGAACCTGCTTACCGGGAAAAACTGGAGGCCATCATTGCCCGCGCCCGGGAAACTATTGACGTGGTTGTCCTGGAAGATCAAAATAATATCCTTGATGTACTGGTCCGCCAGGACCTGTTCATTCGTGCTTCGATGTTAGACAGTTATGGCCTGTGCGTGGCAGAAAGCCTACTGGTAGGCACCCCCGTCATCGCTACTGACGTATGCCGCAGGTGTACCCATGCCAGGCTGTACCGCCAGGGAGATGAAATGGCGCTGGACCACCAGGTTCTGGAAGTATGGGATGCCCGCCACACCCCCCGAAAGCGTATGTTGGCGGAGGAGGAAGATAGCTTCTACGGTTACCTGAAAGCTTATGAAGCGTTGAACTGATGCTGCGTACTTTAAAAAATGGAAAGAAATGATTGAGGCAGAATAAAATTTTTTATCCGGGGCAAATCCGAACAGCTGTATGGTTACGTAGGTTGGACTAAGAGTCACGATCAGTGACTTTAATTAACCAATTTTTTAATCATACACTAGAAAATCATGTCCCAACTTTACCTAAAGCGTTATTTGCTCACCGCTGTTTTTAGCTTACTGACGCTCACACTCCTTTTTTCCGCCCGCATCGTTGTCGTCTCCACTGCCGACGCTGGCCCGGGAACCCTAAGAGAAGCCGTTGCTATGGCTGCTTCTGGCGACACCATTCGCTTCAATTCCAGGACACTTCGTCAAACAATCCAGTTACAGTCTGAAATTGTCATCGACAAGCCCCTGCGTATTCAGGGAAATGGCATTGGCTTAACCAACATAGACGGTGGTGGAACCACGCGTGCTTTTAATGTAAGTACAGAAGGATTTGTCTATATCGGTATTCTGAAAATAACGAACTGTGCCACTGATGGAAGCGGCGGTGCGGTTAAAAATGAGGCAGGTTCGCTGCACCTTGATGGTGTCGAAATATCTTCCTCTTCCGCTTCTGGTGCCGAATTAGGCATGGGCGGCGGTGCCGTTCACAACGGCGGTGCACTTCTAATCACTAATTCTACTTTCCGCGATAATACCGCGATCGAAGGTGCAGGAAGTGGTGGTGCTCTGCTCAATACGGCTGGTGGTTTTTCCATCACCAAAGTTAACTTCATCGGCAACCGCTCCAGCCGTGCTGGTGGCGCCATCGAAGATACTTCCGGCAGTGGACTTTCCCGTGTTAACCTGTGTACCATGACCGGTAACGATGCTGGTACTTCCCCAGGAAATGGTGGAGCCATCCACATCACGGGTGGTTCTGATATGCGAATCGCTGGTGGAACGTATTCCAACAACACCGCAGCCCGCGAGGGTGGTGCGCTTTGGAACGGTTCCGGTGTCATGACGATCACCAAGGCGACCATCAACAATAATACCGCTTCAGGTCCTGCTGCCGACGATGGCGGCGGCGGCGTGTTCAACAACGGCGGCACTTTACGCATCTTTGAAGGAACGACCATTGCTGACAATGTAGCCGATGGTGCTGCCGGGTCTGGTGGTGGAGTCTTTAATGCAGTAGGCGGAACACTCCAGTTGGTGGGTGTGCAGGTCCTGCGCAACGAAGCAAACCGCGCAGGCGGTGGTATCGAAGATGCCTCCGGTGCCGGTTCCGTATTTTCCATTGCGGGAAGTAACATCGACTCCAACATCGTTAACACTTCCCCGGGTAACGGCGGAGGAATTCACATCGGATCTACCGGTAGCCTTTCTATTTTCGGCGGCACGGTAAATGGTAACCAGGCTGGCGCTGAAGGCGGCGGTATCTGGAACAATACCGGCAACCTGGTGGTCTCTGGTACCACGGTCGATGGCAACGTCGCAACCGGCGCAGCCGCTAACCAGGGTGGCGGTGGCCTCTTCCAAAATGAAGGTGGTGGTGCCATCACCGTGAAGGATAACGCGGTCATCTCTAACAATAAAGCAACCGGCACCTCCGGCAGTGGCGGTGGTATCCTGGTGGATGTAGATGGAACGCTGACGATCCTGAATGCCACGATCTCCGGAAACGAAGCCAACCGCGCAGGTGGTGGTATCGAAGATGCTTCCGGCGGAGCGACCCAATTAACAATTACCAACGGTACGATCTCCGACAACGTCGTTTTTAATGCACCAGGCAACGGCGGCGGCATCCACGTTGGTGGTGACGGTAACATCAGTTTCCGTAGCGGTACCGTTAGCGGTAACCAGGCCGGCGCCGAAGGCGGCGGTATCTGGATCGGTAGCGGCACACTGACCGTTGGTCAGAAAACCATTATCGATGGCAACTCCGCTGCGGGCAACGACCCCGACCAGGGTGGTGGTGGCCTTTACAGCAACGGCGGCGGTACCATGTTTATTCAGAACGATGTGGTCATCTCCAACAACTCAGCTACCGGTACTTCCGGCAGCGGCGGCGGTATCCTCAATAATACCGGGGCAACCTTACGTATCGATGGTGCCATTATCCGTAACAACAGCGCCAATCGTGCAGGTGGAGGCGTCGAAGATGTTTCCGGAGCCGGCTCCACTGTACTCATCACGCAAAGTACCATCTCCGATAATACAGTTGGTACCGCTCCGGGTAATGGCGGCGGTGTCCACGTGAGTGGAGATGGTGATGTTACCATCTTATACAGCAATGTTATGGACAATTCCGCCGGCAGCGAAGGTGGCGGCTTATGGAACAATACGGGTACGATGAGAGTCATCAAAACCAACGTTGAAGGCAACATCGCCCTGGGTGATGCTGGTGACAACGGAGGCGGTGGCCTTTTCAATAATGGCGGAACAATGAGCCTCGTGGAAGTTACCGTAGCAGACAATGATGCTACCGGAGCTTCCGGTTCGGGTGGTGGCCTTTTCTCTACCGGAGGAGCTGTCTCTGTGCTTAAGTCTGATTTCACGGGCAACAGCGCAAACCGCGCAGGTGGTGCCGTAGAGCAAATCGATGGTAGTTTCTCTTCTTCCAGTACTAACTACAGAAATAATACCGTTGGTTTTGCACCGGGCAACGGTGGTGCCTTCCACGTAACGGGCAACACCAGTACCGTTAGATTTGCGAAAGGCGAAATCACCAATAACACCGCCGGCAATGAAGGCGGTGGTCTGTGGAACCAGGCGGGAACTACGATGACCGTCACTGGCGTGTCCATCATGAACAACGCCGTTACGGGTAATGCTGCCGGAGACGGCGGTGGTGGTATCTTCAACAACGGAGGTATGATCACGGTAAGTAATTCTACCATTGCCCGCAATGCAGTTGATTCTCTGCTCACCGTTGGTGGTGGTATCTTCAATAAAGAAGGTGGTGACTTCACCCTGAATACTTCAACCGTTTCCGGCAACACCACCGGCGGTCTTGGCGGTGGTATCGCTAACGACGGAACCTTTACCCTGGTAAACAGCACCATTGCTTTCAATTCCGCCTTCGCCGGCGGTGGATTCTCCCAGGTAACACCCAGCGCAGGTCTGGAGATTTCAGGTACCATCATTTCCAACAATGACGCTACCGGAGATTTCTGGGAAGACTTCAGTGCAGGTGCCAATAGTTCGGTATCTCTTGGCTTCAACTTCATCGGTAACGATGACCAGGACAACTTCGTTGCTGTCGCTACTGACATCGAAGGAGGTAACGCTAACCTGGCTGCTCTGGCAGACAATGGAGGTGCTACCATGACGCACGCCCTGACTTGTCCCAGCGACGCAGTAGATGCAGGCGACGCTGCCGACGTAAGCGCTGATCAGCGTGGGGAGGCCGTGTTTGGTGGTACCCGCGACATCGGCGCTTTCGAGCTCCAGTCCAATTGTGCTCCGTTCACCGGCGACGGTGGAACCGAATTTAGCCTAACTAATGTTGTAGTCGGGCAAGATGCCGTTCGCCTCTTCCCGAACCCTACTGCTGAGCAGGCCGTCACGGTCAATCTTTCCGATGATTTCGCCGGTGAGGTCGTCCTTCGCCTCATCGATGGCAACGGACGGCAACGTGGTGTGCGCACCACCCGGGCCGGTAGCGCTTTCCGCTTCCCGCTTCAGGACCTGCCTAACGGAACCTACGTGCTCCAGGTAATTGATGGAGACAATGTCGTTTCGCGCCGCTTGGTTATCGCGCGCTAACCCACAAGTTATTAGTTTTGCCATCGCCTCTTTCCTGCTCGCGGGAGAGAGGCGATGGTATTTTTGATAACAACATAGGTACAATAAATTGCGCTTAGGGCTTTGTTCCCCGGCACTTGTGCCGGCCCTGGCTTATTTATCGGCACAAGTGCCGGGGAACAAGGTCCACTTAGCAGAGCTAATACATGCAAATCTAATGGTGCCAGATAAGCACTTTCATCTTTCCAACATTTAACCATCAACATCCTCCGCCTCCTGCACACCCTTGGTCATCTCCGCTTGCGGCAGATCGGGTACCAGCTGTTTTACCGGGCAACGGGTAGGCTGGCGGAGCGTGGGGAGGTGGCGCGGCCGCAGGAACAGGGGAAGCAAAAAGGAGCAGGGGAAGACGGGGCAGCGTTGCCGGTTACCTTCAGTTTTTTGAACCAGGAGGTCACCTTCGATTCTCCAACGGCGATCGATTGGAACTACGCCGCCAACGGAAAATTATGGACGTATAACCTCAACTACTTCGAGTTTCTGCAGGGGATGAACCCTGACGATGGGCTGGCGCTCCTCCGCAGCTGGTTGGCTGGCGCAGCCAGCCACAAAGACGGTTGGGAGCCTTACCCCACCAGCCTGCGGCTGGTGAGTTGGATCCGTTTTTTTGTGGAGACGGGCCTATCCATGCCGGTTGACGTAGCCGACGCACTCGAAGCGCAGTACCGAACACTTTGGCGAAAGATCGAATTCCACCTCGGTGGCAACCATTTGCTGGAGAACGCCATTGCCTTGTCCTATACGGCGGCTTTCCTGAACGATCAGGATGGTCAGCTCAAAGCGTGGGAGCTGCTGGCCTCCGAACTCGAAGAACAGTACTTGCCCGATGGCGCACATTTCGAGCTGAGCGGCATGTACCACCTCGTCCTGCTGGACCGCCTGCTGACCCTCTGGCACGGCCTCCAAACTTTCCCAGCACCTGCGGCCTCGCCCAAAAAAGCAGCCCTGTTACAAAACAGCCTGGAACGCCAACTAGGCTGGCTACAAGCTTTTGCCACCCCAGCCGGCCGTTACGCTCACTTCAACGACAGCACCGACGGCATTGCCCCCGACGTGGCCGCTACCCTGAACCGGGCCCGTAAACTCGGCCTTCTTCCCATCGCCACCAAGCTAAAGGAAAGCGGCTACCGCCGCTGGGCCACCGACCACCTCGACGTGTGGATCGACGCCGCAGCCATCGGCCCCGCTTACATCCCCGGCCACGCTCACGCTGATAACCTGACCTTTGTCCTCGACCTCAACGAAGTACCCTGCATCGTGGATCCAGCCATCAGTACTTACGAGAAAAACGCCCGTCGCGCCTGGGAACGCTCCTCGGAAGCACACAATACCGTGACCATTGGCGGGCAAAACTCCTCCGACGTTTGGGGTGGTTTTCGGGTCGGCAAGCGCGCCCAGACAACCATTTTCGAAGAAAAACCGTACCTCCTTTCAGCGGGCCACAACGGCTACGGTTTTCCCGTCCGCCGAACCTGGCAGCTAACCGACCAACAACTGACCATCTCCGACGCGCTACCGAAAGGCAAGGAAGGCATCGCCCGACTCCATTTCGACCATCGCTGTTACCTAAACTTGAAAAACGACCACCTCGTAGTGAACGATCAACTCCGCATTTCCTGGTCTGCCGGCACCACACGATTACTGCCCTATGAACAGGCAACGGGATGGAACCACCTGGAGCCAGCGCAGCTGCTGGAGGTAACATTTACTGACCTGCTTAAAACTGAAATCACCTATTTATGTTAGCCCTTTTAGCGGTAGACTTGGTGTCCTTGAGTAGTTATTTCTTCTTAGTGTAGCCCTTAGTGTTCTTAATGTCTTAGTGGTTATTACTTCTCTTCCTTAGTGTAGCCCTTAGTGTTCTTAATGTCTTAGTGGTTATTACTGCCTTACGATTCTTCTTAGTGTAGCCCTTAGTGTTCTTAATGTCTTAGTGGTTATTACTTCTCTTCCTTAGTGTAAAACTTAATGCCTTAGTGCCTTAATGGTTAACTCCCCTCAAATGAACAAACTACTAGTAACCGGTTCCTCCGGCCTGATCGGCTCCGAAGTCGTCCGTCACTTCAACGCACTCGGCTGGGAAGTCTATGGCATTGACAACAATATGCGGGCCGACTTCTTCGGTCCCAAGGGAGATACCCGCTGGAACCAGGGCCAATTATTGGCGCAGTGCAAAAACTTCAGGCACATTGAACTGGATATTCGTGACCGGGCTGGCGTATTGAAGCTTTTCGAGGAGCTTCGGCCGACCCACATCGCACACACCGCTGCGCAACCCAGCCATGACCTGGCGGCCTCTCGCCCCTTCGATGATTTCGACGTCAACGCGGTAGGTACGCTAAACCTGCTGGAAGCTACCCGCCAGTTTTGTCCAACGTCGCCCTTCGCCCACATGAGTACCAATAAAGTCTACGGTGATGCGCCCAACCGCCTCCACCTGATCGAGAATGAAACCCGGTGGGAGTATGGCGACGAAGCTTACCATAACGGGATCAAAGAAACGTTCACCATTGACCAGTCGAAGCACTCCCTCTTCGGGGCTTCCAAGGTCGCCTCCGACGTGATGGTGCAGGAATACGGACGTTACTTCGACCTCCCAACCTGCGCGCTGCGCGGCGGTTGCCTGACCGGGCCGAACCACTCCGGGGTTGAACTGCACGGCTTTCTGAGTTACCTCATCCGCGTCAACGTCACCGGAGGGGAATACACGGTGTTTGGTTATAAGGGCAAGCAGGTCCGGGACAATATCCACTCCTACGACGTGGCCCGCTTCATCGAGGAATTTTTCAAGGCGCCGCGCTGCGGCGAGGTGTACAACATCGGTGGTGGGCGAGATAACTCCACCTCCATCCTTGAAGCCTTCGACCGCGTTGCCGGCATCACCGGTAAACCCATGAACTACACCTACTCGGAGAAAAACCGGGAAGGCGACCACATCTGCTACATCTCCGACCTTAGTAAGATGCAGGCGCATTACCCTGATTGGGGAATCACTAAGCCGCTGCAGACGGTGTTCGAGGAGATCGTGGAGAGTTGGGAGCGGCGGTTGGTAAAATAACAAAGATCCCTCTGCACACGTCAATTTGCAGCGCAATCGCAAGGTCAGTAGCACAAACACTACGTTCGTTTGCCGAGGTGGGAGGAACGAGCAGACTCGTCCGCCGAGCGTAATGTAAGTGCGGACTCCCTCGACCTGGCCTCTCGGCGGACGAGTCTGCTCCTTCGTCGTGCCTCGGCCGACGAGCGACCTTGCGATTACCCTGCGTCAATTCGAATGTCGCCACTCCTTTCAAAAGAAAGCGTGTAGTTTTGCGCGCTCGCGCCCTGTATGCCCGGTTTTAAGTGGATGGGGAGTGTGTGCATGTGCAAGATGTTGGAGGCCATCGTCTCAGACATCATGTAGCAGTGTGCCTTATTACACTTTTAAATTAATTTATGCTGCCCGCCTGTTTGAAGGTGAGCGTCATTAAAGAGAATTGAATGCTGAATTACATTAAAGATGTCTTGACAAATATGCCAACTGACTGGTTGTATCTGACAACTCATCGACTGGATATTTATGATGAAAAATTGGCTAAAGCTCAATTCTTAGAGCAATTTGAGGCCTTATTCAAAGATAATAATTCTGACCCATCGGCACTAAGTGAATTACCCACAGCTTACGACTACATTCGGTTAGGTCACCCATTGTCTTCTATACTGGAATGGTTAATTGCGCGCCTGAATAAGGTAGCATCAGAAAATGTAATAAGCTTTTCATCACGGACGATTCCTGTCTTAGCCATCCTGAGAAAAAACGCATTTGATGGTAAAAACACCCAAATCGTTTACACAAATGAATTACCAGACTTTTTTGACGCTGAAATTCTAAAGCGTGTTTATGGCTATAAGTTTGATTTGAAGAAGGTGGAGGAAGTAGGGGAGGTTCCCGTGTTTGACGGTAGTACCGTTTTTATTTCAGAACAGGATGAAATCCATGCGTTCAACCTAACTTCAAATGTTGATTTTTCGATCAATATCCATGCTCACCTTGGAAGTGTTTTAGTCGTGAATGGTGCGCAACATGAACGTTACATCTCAGCGATTCAGCATGTCCGGAGAAGAGAGACAATTGCCATGACGCCGGCTAATTGTCTTGCTGCCTTAAATGGGCTGATTGGGAAGTCTTCTTTTGATGGCAAGCAGCGTGACGTCGAGATAGACAAAGCGCTGGTCTTAAAATCAATTAAGGACATAACCGGTGTAAATACGAAGCCGCTACTTGGTTCCAGTGGGCTCTCCATTCAGTATGCGATCATGATGGGGCTGATTCACGATGCACTGGACAACCATAAAGGAAAAGACATCAAGATCATTGTGCCACCAAACTGTTATGGCGGAACCAATGACCAGGCAAGACGAGTAGCTGCCAGCATTGACCACGTTGAAGTGCTGGACTTGCCAGTTGATGGTGGCAATGATATGGTTCAAGGCATTGACATCGTTTTAGCTAAAGTTGCTAGTGAAGATGCCGTTCCTTACATCATCGCTGAAATCCCAACCAACCCCAGGGTTGAAGTTCCAGACCTCCTAAAGCTAAAAGAGGCTTTAAGTAAAGTCCGTACGACCAGTACCGGATCAATTGCCATCGATCCGGTTTTTATTCTGGATCAAACGTTTTGTCCCAACGTACACTTTCTGGGGGAAGGGGAAATACTCTCTACGGTCAGGACCATTTCGTACGCCAGCGGGTCGAAATTCCCAAGTGGCGGGCTATGCACTGCCGGCTACTGTGTAGGAAATGAAAAGGCTGAAACCCTGATGGAGAAAATCGAACTGCATCTAAGGCTTTGCGACAACGAGGCTACGGATCTTCAAGTTGAAATATTAGCCAGGCAATTGCCCTCAATGAACCAAAGAATTGCTGATGCTTACAAGAATACACGTGAATTTGTAAGCTTTATTAACAAGGTATTGCCTGCGGCGAAAATCAATTTTGTCTCAGAAGAGCTGGCAGAAGAAGGCTTTACGCCATCCGTGTTTTCATTAGACCTTCCCACTAAAGGGGATACTGATGAAAAAAGAGAGTCTTATAAAAGAGCCCTAAATCATAGATTAATCAATCTAATGATTACTGAAATCCCCGATGAAAGTAAGTACTGTGTGAGCTATGGGCAGCTAAAGGGATGTTACTGGACGATACCTGCAACATCTACGCAAGGGACGACCAAAGAAGGCGACAAAGATTACATTGCCCGTGTAGCACTTTCTCCTAATATGGATCTTGAACGCCACAAAGAAGTGTTTTTGAAATTTATTGAAGGAATTTGATGAAATACTCATCATGAAGTGGCTTGAAAAACCACGTGACGCTGAGCGCCTTCAAACGCTACTGATCTGATCTCAATCAACTGTATCCCGAGCCTTTACGACTTGGATACAGTTAAGGTGGATACCCTGACATAATTCCAGATCCTTTATCTTTAACTGAGAGTACTAATTGTAGTATTGTCAGGGCGCGCCATTATACATTCATTTTTAAAACGACTACTATGAAAAAAGTGACAGCGTTTATTCAAATGAAACTCTTATTCCCGATCCTTTTGGCCTTTGAAAAGTTGATCGGTCGGCTTTCTTCGGTCGGCAATCCACCGGTTTTTAACAATGAAGTCTTCCCCTGGACGCGTCTGCTTGAGAAAAACTGGGAAGCTGTTCGCACAGAGCTTGAGCCCTTACTGCAATTTCATGAGGGGCTGCCTAACCTGCAGGATATTCAACAAGAGCAAAACTACATTACTACCGATGACAGATGGAAAACCTTCTTCCTGATTGGGTTTGGTTATGAATGCAGTCTCAATATGGAGAAGTGCCCCAAAACAGTAGCCCTGCTCAAACAAATCCCGGATCTTCAGACAGCTCTTTTTTCCATTCTTTCTCCAGGGAAACATATTCCTCGTCACCGTGGTGTTTATAAAGGGTTGATAAGAAGCCACTTGGGGCTGGTTATTCCGGGGCAATTAGGCGATTGCAGAATGCAAGTGGACAATCAGTGGATCAAATGGGAGGAAGGGGAAATGGCGGTTTTTGACAATACCTGCTTCCACGAAGTTTGGAATGATACCGACGAGGTTCGGGTGATCATGATGATCGATGTTATTCGTCCGTTTCCAGCGCCCATTTCCTGGATCAATCAAGGCATTGTCAAACTAATCTCCTGGTCACCGTACGTGTCCAATGCTTTGAAGAAGCACAAGAAGTGGGAAGCAGATTTTGATAAGAAATATAAGTCGGCTGCTTTAGAATAAAAGGGGCCGATTCTTATTCTTCTCTTCTATCTCTCCCTGAATGTTCCGTACCATCGGTCAAGGAAATTAAAGTATTGACTGTAGTTGTGGGTGCAATTAGCGTGATGGAGGTCGTGATGTGTCACAGTGTTCAAATATTTCATCAACCAATGATCAGTGTTTTTTTGGGAAATAAATTCAAATCCACAATGTCCGCCGACGTTAGCTATCACGTTATAAGCGATGAAAAGGAATAGCACAATAGGGTGCAAGGGTAGGATGAGGACCAGGATGTAGATGATGGAGAACTGAACGACTGCTTCCGGGGGCTGGAAAGCATAGATCGTCCACGGAGTAGGAGAAGTTGTTTTATGATGAAGTAAATGCACAAATTTAAAAACCATCGAATGATGCATAAGACGGTGCATCCAATAGAAATAAAAATCATGCAAGATTAGGGCAATGAAGAAGGAGGCAGGAAGGTAGATCCAGCCATAGTCCGCTATGTCATAATACAATAATCCATACCCTGCATTTACCAAATAATATAGCACTGTACTCAGTACTGCGAATATGAAAATTGTAAGTAAGGACCAACGTATATCTCTATACATGATTTCTTTAGTAGGGGCCTTGTTTTTTTGAATTTTTTGAGTAGCCCAGGATTTGTTTCTCGAATGATAAAAGTATCCATAGGCTAACCCTGCCGGGATTAAGTAGGCCATCAGTAAGATGAGCAGGAAAAAGCCTATAAATACTTGTGCGACAGATAGCATTACTCATGTGATTTTTAATTGGTAAATGCATATTTTCTTATATGGTCGGCCACCGATACTGGTAGCCGCTTTGTTCATCACGGGGTTATTCTCTGCCACCCAGGATATCTCCCCTCCTGAATATCCTTTTGATATGATTATTTCAGTGAGTCTTCGCATAAGCGTTAAGCCAATGCCCAGGTCCCTGAATTCGGGCAGCACCCCCGTGGTCATAACCCTTACCGTTTTAATTTTACGACGGTACCACAACAGCTTAAAGATACCGAGTGGCCATAGTTTGCCATTCGGTATTTCCTGGAGAACTTCATTAAAATTAGGCACGCAGAGTACAAAACCTACGGGGACTCCCTCTTTCTCAGCAATTAATAGAAGATCAGGGTCCGCAATCTGCATCAGGTCGGTAGCGAGGTGATTAAAAGCTTCTTTACTCAGATTTTCAAAGCCCCAATGATCTTCAAAAGAGCGATTGTATAATCGATGGAGGATGTCAAATTCCCTGACTGGTCGTTTCTTGTTGGCTGAGCGAATGCTCAACTGAAGGTTCAGCATTAATTTGTCAGTAACTTTGATCAAACGGGCATCCAAAATTTTTTCAGCCCTTGGAATGGAGTAGGCGCAAAAGTCCATGGCTTTTTCAAAGCCTGCTCTCTGATAAAATTCAGGATAATAGGGTGGATTATATGGCATCATTATAAAAGGCCGTTCCTCGAAACTATCCTGAAGTACCCCAGATTCGTGGTGAATGGAGGGGTTAAATGGTCCCATAACCTCCTTAATGCCTCTTTGTTGGAACCATTTATGAGAATGACTTAGTAATTGATTAAAGACTTCCTGATCATTGATGGTTTCTAAGAAACCGAAGTGACCGATTACGCTGTCTTCAGATACTTTGGGAATAAAAACGGCTATTCTGGCAGAGATCTGACCCCGTTTCATTACCATGAAAAGCGCATGTTCATGTGTTTTCCAAAAAGGATTTCTTTCAAAATCGAACAGACTTTTCTGGGCGGCCATAAGCGGAGGGACCCAGTTGGGATGTTTTTTGTAGATTACCCAAGGGAGGCGGATGAAGGCCTGAAGGTCTTTGGGAGTATTCACTACTTTGATTCGAATTTCATTTTCCATAGCATCTGGCAATGAGGTAGGAGGATTTATACTGGAAGATAAGTTTTACAGTGTCCCCGGTACGCTGTAAACCAAATTCTTGAAGATCCAGGTCTTGTCTTTTTTGCCTGAACTGCGTTGGTAAAATCCTCATGCAGCTACGGTTATAGACCGGTTTAGCCGCCTTGTTCAGACGGAAAAATCCGGTGACTTAATACGCGAAAACTTCTTTTACAGTATAACCAGTTGAAGGCCCAGAACTAAAAATACGTTTTTTATGGCAACTAACGTGGTTAAGACCTATAGCTCCATTGTCGAAATTCCTGCTGAACTTTGGGATTCGATACTGCTGCCATTAGATGTCTTCCACACTCATCGTTTTATACATACTGTTGAGCTGGCTAAAGTTGAAAACAGCCAATGTTGGCCGGTTTGTTTCTATGAAAAAGATGAATTGGTTGCTACCGCCGTATTGTCTGCGTTTAGGGTCGACCTGGGGTTGTTTTTAGGCGAAAGAATGAGCGATTGGATAAGGAGTGTTCGGAAAAGAATCCCCCATTTTTTGCAACCTAAAATTCTTTTTTGTGGATTGCCCATTTCTTTAGGACAGAAAAACCTAATCATTGCCCGGCCTGAATCAACCAATTGGGTGCTGAAGGCCCTGGACGAAAAGATGCAGGAAATTGCTAGCCGCTATGAGCTTGGGTTTTTTATCCTTAAAGAATTTGATCAGGAAAGTGCCGGTGAACTTGGGGCCTTTAAAGGCTTAGGGTACTTTATTGGCGACAGCATTCCATATATGAACATGGACATTCGATGGACCTCTTTCGATGCTTATTTAAATGAGCTCAGACACACTTACCGCCGACAGGTTAAAAAGTCATTAAAAAAAATAGCGCCTATTTCTCCGGAGGCTCCTGCTGGAATCGTGTCACCACTACAGGCGATGGTCCGGTTTAATCATTGGGAGAATTGCCCGCCTTCTTTGTTTTACAACTATTATCTTAAGGTCATGGACCGGGCAGAGACCAAATTAGAAGTTCTGAACCTGCCTTTTTTTGAGCATTGTTTTGAAAAGCTTAGGGAAGACCTGACACTGATTACGGTAGAAAAGGGAGGAGAAGTGCTTTCCGCAGGCTTGTTGTTTAAGCATGATCCATATCTGACTTTTGCGCTGGTGGGGAATAAATACGGGAAACACGCTGAGGTCGATCCTTACTTTAATCTTATTCATGCCATGATCGCATTGGCCATCAAGGAAGATGTCCAACAACTTAAACTAGGACAAACGGCCTATTGGGTTAAGCAACGACTTGGAGGGAAGCCCTCAGGGCGTATTCTATTCTTTAAGGCTAAGAATCGCGTTACACATTATGCTTTAAAAAAAATGCGAAAAATTTTATTTCCGGACACCCCAATTCCTTCAATCCATGTTTTTAAAAAGCAAGCTTAATAATCAATATGCCGGGAAGAATGTGGTTGTCACCGGAGGGTCCTCGGGTATTGGCTTTGCCATTGCTAAAGAATTTGCACTAAGGGGAAGCCGGCTGTTCCTGATCGCCCGGAACATAGATCGTCTGGAGGCCAGCGCGGATAGTTTGCGCAACGATTTCCACGCCAATGTTGTAGAGGTTTTTTCTGCTGATGTGACGGAGGAACAACGTATCGGGGAAGTCATGAAGAAGATTAGCCAGCGCTTTGGTGGTATTCATGTGTTGATTTTAAACGCGGGTATTACGGTACACGGTAAATTCGAGGACATCGAATTGGAGGATTTGAAAGCGGTGATGGAGGTTAACTACTTTGGAGTCATTACTTGTTTAAAGGCAGCTCTTCCATTTTTGAAAGAACAGGAAAATGCCCAAATCGGAGTGGTGTCTAGTGTGGCGGGTTATGTGGGGCTTTTTGGCTACAGTGGCTACGCACCTACCAAATTTGCGCTTGTTGGCTTATCTGAATGTTTGCGTATGGAGTTAGACATATCTCTTACCCTTATTTATCCGCCTGATACGCAGACACCCATGCTAGAAAAAGAGCGTCAGCATAGTCTACCCGAAACTAAAGCTATAAGCAAAAAGGCCAAAGTGATGCAGGCAGGACAAGTAGCGAGAGCACTACTCCAGGGTATGCAAAAAGGAAAATTCGAAGTATACTGTAATGCCGAGAGTCGGCTGATCCATTTTCTAAGAGGCTTTTGGCCGGATATTCTGTTTAGGGAGCTCGACGGAATCGTTCGAAAAGCGCGGGCTGAGCTTCGCAAAAGCAGCTAGACTTTGATCCATGAGTTCCTTTGTATAATTGGCTGAAACACACAGCCTCAGGCGGGCTTTTCCCTTTGATACGGCCGGATGGACTATTGGCGAAACCAGGAACCCTTTTTCCAGCATGGCACTGGAGAGGGCATATGCTTTCTCATCAGACCCTAACATGAGTGGAACAATATGACCTGATGGTTCGCGGATGGTATAGCCCAGGTTTTTGAGGCCGGTTTTAAAGTAGGCAATATTCTTTTCCAATTGATTCAGGCGCCATCTTTCATCCTGAATAACCTCCAGTGCAGCTGAAGTCGCAGCCGTAGCCGCAGGAGCAAGGGCTGCTGAAAAAATAGAAGAATTGGCACCGTGTTGTAGATAGTAGATCAATTCCTTAGAACCCGCCACAAATCCACCGTTGGACGGAATGGTCTTAGACAGGGAAGCAGTATATAAGGATACATCATTAGGGTTCACCCCATAGTATTCATCAACCCCCCGGCCATTTTTCCCCAATACTCCAAATGAATGAGACTCATCAATCATCAGGAAACACTCATGTTTTTTCTTGAGTTCGATTATTTCGGGCAGCGGACAATTATCGCCATCCATAGAATAAGTTCCTTCCACTAGGATAAGTATTCTTCGGAAGGAATCCCGGTGTTGTTGCAGCAGGTGCTCCAAATGCTCAGCGTCATTATGTTTAAAATGCTTAAACGGGACCTGAGCCAGCAGAAGGCCATCGGTCAGGCTTCGATGGATAAACTGGTCGGCCAATACTAAGTCATCTTTTCCGAAAAGAGCTGTGATTACTGCCACATTAGTCAGATATCCGGAAGAAAATGTCAGTGCCGCTTCTGTGCCTTTAAAGGCTGCTATTTTTCGCTCCGATTCCAGGTGTAATTCGTTGGTGCCGGTTAGCAGGCGCACGCCTCCGGTGCTGGTGCCGTATTGCCGGATGGCTTCAATAGAAGCTTCCTCTATCTTAGGATGGCCAATCAGCCCTAGGTAGTCATAAGCTGAGAGTACAGATACGGTTTCGCCGTTAAATGGCATATGGGCGCCGGCTTTACCTTCCAATGCCTGTTGATAGGTGTAATAGTTGTTGGACATTCCCCAATGAAGTACGCGCATCAATCGTTTGGCAGGACTGGTGTTGAGTAAGTGGCTTTTACCGGGTAGCCAAGCTTGAGCTCTATGGAAAAAGCCGTCGAAAGGGTCCTTTTGTTTTGACATGATTCTTGTGATTCATTCGAGGGTTAACCTCCATCAAAAACCGTATTTTCAGGAATAAGACCTTCAACTTCGTAACTCCTCCGCATTGCCCTACGGTAAGCTTCCCATAGGCAACAACCGCTCTAAAGTAGAAATTCAGATTTAATTTTCATGTTTTCGGTCAACGAATACTTAATAATGCCCTGTTTTCGAGCCTGATTTTTGGTATTGATCGTGTTGATTTAGCTAGAAATTGAATTAATCCAGGCGACTCTACACTAAGTGTCAGGTTGCGTCTAAAGGGAAATCCACAGCGCTATCCCTTTTCCCGGTCAAAGAAAAATACTTCCCCGTACCTGCCCCGCAACACCACCGCCCCCGGTAGCCCTTCCCGCACCATAAACGACCCCAGCGACCAATCGTCCACAGCCTCCGGTGCCCAGTCGACCCGTTGGATACCTACGTCCTGGTCCAGGTCCACCGTCACCGCAAACTGGTCCAGTGGCAAGCTAAGCCCCTCGCCATGGGCCTTAATGAAGGCTTCCTTACGTGTCCACGTGCGGAAAAATGCGGCAACCTGATCGGTTGGAGGAAGGGCTAAGACAGCCGCAGCTTCCGTAGGGGAGAAGAAGCGGGAGGCCAACCGTTCTATCTCAATGCTTTCGTCGGCTTTCTCCAGATCCACGCCTAATGGAGGACCGGAGGTGAACCCTAACAGGCCGTACCCGCCAGCGTGAGAGACGTTGAAACTTAAAGGTGCCTCAGCCGCCAGGTCTGGTTTTCCGTAGGCGGAATACGTGAAGGAGATCGCTGTTGGGGGAAGGTCCAGGTACCGGCCCAGGAGGCTACGGAGTATGCCCCGGGCGTTAATGAAATGGTTGCGGTCTTCAGGATAGTGAAACCTGGCGGCCCGTTGTTTTTCATCGGGTGAAAGCAATGCGTAGTGATGGCTGGTTTGGATCGGATCAAGGGATAAATTCGCACGCCAAAGGTGTATCTCCCCGGTCTGTGGCAGGGTAGGGAAGAAGGCCGGAACTGCCCAGGGCGTTTGGCTTAGGGTGCGGTGGCGGCCGGGGTTTCCTGAAGGCATTTTTCAATAGTTGCGGCCAGTTGTTCCACGTAAGGAGGTTCGAACAAGCCAATGTGTGTACCGGGGATAGCGCGGACCACCAGACCACCACCGGCGAGGGTAGACCAGTTGTCTTCGTGGTATTTCTTCTCTGGGTTCTCCGCAAATTGAGCACTGCGAATCAGCGTTATTGGATGCTGGATGGGCGACCAGGTGTATTCGTTATAGCGCTGATACAGGCCATTAATGGTTTGCCGCAGGGCTTTGCCCTGCTTGTCCTCCAGCGGGATGCTGAGCGCCTGGCGGGTATGAAACCAATAGCGGTAAATACTCCGTCGCAGCAATTTCCAATTGGCTTCCCTGATGATGCGGATCATGGTATACACCGGAGAGAACCGGGGGACGGGTACTGGCGCAAGCTGGGTGGGGCTGGAGTCAATGATGAATAAACTGCCGACGGTCTCTCCGGCAGCAAGCAACTGATGGGCAGTCTCAAGAACAACACAATTACTAAAGCAGGTACCCAGCAAGTGGTAAGGCCCATGGGGTTGAACCTTGCGTATCTCCCGCAGGTAATCTGCGGCCATTGCGGGGATGTCCTCCGGAAGGTCATCCATGCCGGCCAGGGTGTGTGGCTGCACGGCATATACAGGTCGGTGCTGTGGTAGGGCATTCGACAGCGGCTGGTAGAAAAAAACGTGGCCGCCGCCTGCGTGAATGCAAAAAAGTGGTGCCTCGGAACCGGTGCGGCGAAGGGGAACTACGGTACGGGCTTCTTCATCCACGACCTTTTGGTCCAGGGCCGCCGCCAGCTCCCGCACCGTTTGGTGCGTGAAGATGTGGTGGGGCTCCAGTTCCAGGCCTTCTTTCCGTGCCTGGGAAATGATGCGGATGCTACGAATGGAATCTCCGCCGATGGCAAAGTAGTTGTCATCCAGGCCAACCGGCCCTCGTTTCAAAACCTTCTCCCACACCGCAGCGAGGCTTTTTTCGGTGTCGGTCGCTGGGGCGACAAACGTCTCCGCAGAAGTAGCAGGCATCGTCAACTCGGGGGCCGGTAGCGCGCTTTGATTTATTTTGCCGTTGGGCAGACGAGGTAATTCGTCGAGTGCGATGAGGATGGCGGGAACCATGTACTCCGGGAGGTCAGCGAGTAAAGACTGGCGTAAGCTCAATGCCGACAGTTGCTCCCGAACGGTGTAGTAGGCCGCCAGCCGGGGCACTGCCCCGGATTGATCAACGATGGTGACGGCCTCGCGAACGGCAGGTACCTGCTCTAACCGTCGACTGACCTCTTCCAGCTCCACGCGGAAACCACGAATTTTCACCTGGTGATCAGCCCGGCCAAGGAAATCCAGCAGGCCGGAGGGACGCAGCTTGACGAGATCACCGGTCTTATACAACCTTGCTTTTAATCTTTTCCCGGCACCCGCGACCGCGCCTAAATCTGCCTCCAGGAACCGTTCCTGCGTCAGGCTTGGTTGCTGCCAATACCCCTTGGCCAAGCCCTCTCCTGCCAGGTATAATTCTCCCGGAACACCTAAGGGGACGGGCTGCAAATGCGCGTCGAGCACATAGTTTTTTACGTTAGGAATTGGCTTGCCGATGGGGACTGCCCCATTAGCATCTCCCGGCTGAATCTTGTGGGCCGTACACCAAACGGTACCCTCCGTTGGACCGTATTCGTTGACGAGTTCCACTGACGGAAAATGCTTGAAATGTGTCCGGACGAGCACCGGGGAGCAGGCTTCGCCCGCCACCATCACCGTTTGTAAAGATGCCAGTTCGTCGGGCGTAGCTTCCTCCAACAGCAATTGGTAAAGGGAAGGCAGCAGCAAGGTATGTGTGATGCCCTGATGGTGAATGATGCCCCTCAACCGCGCCATGTCCTGTTCAATACGCTTTGGCGGAATAACCAGTTTTCCCCCCTTACACAAGGTCCAGAAAATACCGGCCACCGAGCTGTCGAAGGCAAAGGAAGAAAGCAGGAGGAAGGCCTTCGGTTGGTGCTCGAAGTACGCAAAACGTGCGGTGGTCGAATGCACCAGATTGGCCTGGGAGATGGTGACGCCTTTGGGCTTTCCGGTACTCCCCGAAGTATAAATCAGGTAAGCCGGATCATCGCCTGATAGAGTGGGGAACAAAGGCGCTTCAGTGGCGGGTGCCATCGGAACATCAACGGTCCGTAACCCGGAATCCACTAGTTTGGGGCGTAAATTTTTGGTGGTCACGACCACTTCTATGCCAGCGTCTTCGATGATGTAGGCGGTCCTGCCGGCGGGGTAGTCGGGGTCAAGTGGGACGTAGGCGCCGCCCGCCCGGAGGATGCCGAGAATGCCCACGATCAGGTCAACCGTCCGGCCTACGAACAGGCCAACGGGGGTTCCCGGCAGCACGCCTGCACGCTGTAGCTCACCAGCCAATGCCGCAGAACGCCCAATTAACGCCTGGTAGCTGAGTTGGTGCTCCTCATCGGCCACGGCGATGGCGGTTGGGTTTTCCTGTCCGGCTGCAAGGATCAGCTCGGTAACCGAGGCCGGGCGGGGGAGTTTCGTTGCCGTGTCGTTCCAATCCAGCAGTACCTTCTGCCGTTCTGCCGGAGACATCAACTCCAGCTGGGTAACCGGTGTGTCGGGCTGGCCCGTGCCGTGTTCGAGCAGCACCGTCAGGTGGGCCAGCATACGTTGGGCGGTAGCTTCGTCAAAGAGGTCCTTAGCGTATTCCAGTGCCAGGGTGAAATGGTTGCCGTGGTCTGTGGCAAACAGGGTGAGGTCAAATTTTGCGACCCCCAGATCCATCATTTCTTCCCCTAGTTCGAGGCCTTTGGGTAGGGTAGGGGCGGCGGCCTCGGTGTTGTACACCAGCATGTTTTGAAACAGCGGATTAGCCCCCGGTTCTCGTCTGGGTTGCAGGTGATTGACGAGCACATCGAAGGGAACGTCCTTGTGTTCCAGCGCTTGCTCCATTTGCGTTTTGGTGCGCGCGACCAGGTCGCGAAAGCGTTCGTCTTTGTCTTCAAAGCGCGTTCGGAGCACTACCGTCTCGTTGAGGAAACCGACCATGCCTTCCAGTTCGGTGCGGTCGCGGGTGCTGACGGGACTGCCCACCGTAAGGTCTTTTTGGGCGCCGTAGCGCAGGAGCAAGGACTGGTAAGCGGCAAGGAACACCACATTGTTCGTCGTGCCCACGTCCCTGGCTAATTCCCTGACTTGGACGGATGTTTCCGACGAAACTGTGGTCGTGAGCGTCGCTCCGGCATAGGTCGGCTTCGCCGCCCGCACCTGATCGAAGGGCAAAGCTGAAGATGGTGGGGCCTCGCCGAGTAAATCAGTCCAGTATTGGAGGCTCTTGTCGGCCACCGGCCGTTGGTTCTTCCAGTGGGCATAGTCTGGAAACTGGATGGCTAGTGGTGAGCGTTCATTGCTCCGCCCTTCCGCCAGCTCCGTATAAATTCCGAACAACTCTTCGTTGAGGACCATCAGCGAAGAACGGTCGCCGATGATGTGGTGCATACTGATGACGAGCCACGAAGTTTCTTCTCCGAGGTATATCAGAGTGGCCCGGAACAAGGGGCCTGTTGCCAGATCGAAGGGCTTTTGGGCCTCGGCTAAGGCCGTAGCTTCGCTCTTCGCCCGCCGTTCTTTAATCGGTACGGAATCCAGGTCAATGCGCGCCATCCGGAAGTCTCCGGCAGGGCGAATGATCAGCTGAATATCCTCCTCTGGCCGAACGTAATTGGACCGTAGTAATTCATGCCGTTCAACGATCTGCGCTAAACTTTGCTCCAGCAAGTCTGCCTCCAGCGGGCCGGAGAATTTATACAGATGACCGTACTGGTAAAAAGCATTGTCGGGATACAACTGCTGTAACAACCATAACCGCTGCTGACCGCTGGTGGGCGCCACTACGGTGCCCGCAGGCCGTGCCGGGATGGTACGGTCCACCGGCTTCCGGCGTTGCTTCCACTTACTGAGGAGGTCGGCTTGTGATGGTTTGTTTGGTTGTGGCATGTTGCAAGTTTTAAGTCGCTTTGCTTCTGGTTGCAGGGGTTGCAGGTTGCAGGTTGCAGGGGTTGCAGGGTCGCTTTGCTCCCGTTGCAGGGGTTGCAGGGTCGCTTTGCTCCCGTTGCAGGGGTTGCAGGGTCGCTTTGCTCCCGT
>NZ_KB890424.1:79301-95396 GCF_000373105.1 Neolewinella persica DSM 23188
GGGTCGCTTTGCTCCCGTTGCAGGGGTTGCAGGGTCGCTTCGCTCCCGTTACAAGGGTTGCGGGGTTACTTCGCTCCCGTTGCACTGGCTGGAAATATAAGGGCCGGTAACCACTGCAACCTGCAACCTGCAACCCCTGCAACCGGGAGCGGAGCGACCCCTACATTCCGAAGATGTTCTTAAAGAGGTCGAAGAATTTAAAGTTGAAATCAAAGGCCCGTTCAACGACCCAGTGCATGGCCATGAGGATGAGGAAGATAGAACCCCAGAAAATGAAGTACGGGTAAAACTTCGTTTTACGAATGAAGAACAGGATGGGGAAGATGGCACAAACGATGAGTACCTGTCCTAGTTCTACCCCGACGTTGAAGCCGAGAAGCGAATAAGCCATATAATCACCGCTAAGGCCTTTTTCACCAAGCACGCTGGCAAAGCCGAAGCCATGAAATAAGCCGAAAACGAAGGTGATGATCCATTCTTTAGCCTTGAAGATCGGCACGATGTTGTGAAACGCTGCTACGGCAATGGAGAAGGCGATGATGCTTTCTACCAGCCTGGAATTGAGTTCGACCCAACCGAAGGAGGCTATGGCCAGGGTGATGGAGTGCGCTACGGTAAAGGCCGTCACGATTTTGAGAATGTACAGGAAGGCGGACTTGAAGTCGGATACCGGAACCCATTCCCAGGCTTTGCCGCCGTCGGCGAGTACGGTCTTTGGCCGGCGCCGAACCACGGACGGAATGATGAGGGCAACCAGGAAGAGGATGTGATCGAGCCCAATCCAGATGTGCCACATGCCAAGTTTAACCAGTGCGGTGAAGCCTTGCCAGACGGAACCATTCGTCAGGTCCAGCGATTGCTCCGTGGTACCCTTATCGAAAATGGCAGATAACCGGGAGTAGTTAGACAGGATCCCCGCTTTCCAGTTGTGCTCCTGGATGAGCCCGCCGGAATGGTTGGGAGACACATCAAAAAGCAGCTCGTACCTGATGTTGAGTTCGTCCGGAACTTCCGTCAGGCCGTCCAGGACGAAGTTCAACCGAATGAAATCCTCTTCATCTTCAAGGTTGACCACCTCAACATCGGTAAATCGGATGATATATGCCTGGCCTGCGGCAAAAGAGGACCTGCTTTTGATGTAGGCCCGCAGCTGGTCGAGGTAAGGTTCCATCGCAGCCATTGACATTGGTTTGGTCAGTTCACTACCGACGGCCAGGTTAATGTCCGGCATGGAGATTTCGTACCGCCCCCTGATGTTGTCTTTATAGATGTTGAGGTACAGGTAGCTTTGATCCGGGGCGTGGGCCTCAGCGGAAAAAGGAAGCAAAAAGCAAAAGGCCAGCAGTAAAGCCAGCAATGGTCGGAACGTAATTTTCATTTCTCTTTAGTATCTTTAGTATGATCTCTGTTTGAACCCGAAAGGAGGGGAATGGCACCAATAATCTTTTATCAAAGGATCAGCCGTTAAACGGACCGTGCCATTTCCTGAAAGCTTTCACTTTTCGCTTCCAATTCCGCAAAAGTACCACTGGCAGAGATTACCCCGTCCCGGACCAGGAATATCCGATCAGCATGGCGGACGGTGGATAAGCGGTGCGCGATGACAATTGTGGTGATCTCCTGGGGTAGGTTATTGAGTGATTCTATGATGCCTCGTTCCGTTACATTATCCAGGGCGCTGGTAGCTTCGTCGAGGACAAGGACGGCCGGTTGATGGAAAAAGGCTCGGGCCAGGCCCAACCGTTGGCGTTGTCCGCCACTGAGGCGGACCCCTTTTTCTCCAATCATGGTATGATAACCATTGGTAAGTTCCTCCGAAATGAAATCATGGATGTCGGCCATTTTCGCTGCTTCCTGCAGACGAGCTTCTTCAGCTTCGGTCAGCGTTTCTTTCAGGGAGATATTACGCGCTGCAGTATCGTCGAAAAGAAAAACATCTTGTGGTACATAAGCAATGGCGCTTCTCCAGGAGGAGAGCAGATTGGAGGTAAGCGGGGTCTGGTCAATTTTGACGGCCCCTTTATCGGCGCTGAGTAATCCGACAATGAGGTCGACGAGCGTAGTTTTACCAGAGCCGGTAGCCCCAACAAAAGCTACTGTTTCCCCTTGCCTGATGGTAAGGTTGATGTCCTGAAGGGTAGGACGCTCATTGTTTTCGTAGGTAAACGTCAGATTTTCCAGACTGATGGAGTTACGCAGCACAAGCTGGTTACTGGCCTCTTTCACGTTTGAGTTGGTATTGATTGTCGGCCGGGGCATCGCCTTAGACACGTTCTTTTTGCCCGAGGTAACGTACAGCGCATCGTAAAGCTTGTCGATCACCGGCCAGGTGTGAACCAGCTTTCCGATAGCGGCGAACCCGGACTGGAGTGCCGGCAGCAACCGGTAACCGGCAACGGCATACAAACTTAGCTTGGGGATGATGTTGGCAATGTCTCCAACCGTCAGATATAAGTGAATGGTGACAACTACGATGGCGCTGAAAGCAAGTACTTCGAGAATATATTTTGGGGCGGAAACCGTGACGTTGTAACTGGGTTGAATGTCACAGAATTCACGGGAGGCCGCTTCGTAACGATCCGCAAAAAAAGAGTCGCGGTCAAACACTTGCACGGTTTTGATCCCGTCAAAGAGTTGGATGACACTTTGGTAACGTTTAACGGTAAGGTCAATGCGTTTTTCACCAATTTGCCGCAGGTAGCGGCGCTGAAACAGGAAAATGATGGTATAGGCCGTACCCAGAGCTCCGAACATGACCAACGCAACTTTCACGTCAACCCAAAGCAGCAAACTGAAAATGATGATGGAAACCAAACCACGGGAGAAAACCTCAATGACGGGCAGAATTACACCGTTGGTGAGGTGAGTAGTCTCTCCAATGACGAAAGCCGTAAACTCCGTCGTATTCCTGTGGAGAAAGTACTCGTAGGGGCGGGCGAGGTAGGCTTTGAGCAACCTTACGCTCACTTGGTGAGACACGCTCCAGGAAGTCTTGTATTGTAACCAGGTTTTGAAAACGGAGAAAGCATTAGTCAGACACAGTAACCCGATTACGGCCACACCGGCCCAGATCATCATTTCCCGAATATTCTCAAAAGCAAGCGTAACGTAAACCTCGTGCAGGAACTCGCTCCGGTCAACGATACCGGGGTCTGCAACCAACTGGATGAAGGGGAGTACGGAGACAACTCCGACAACTTCAAGAATCGACATAACGAATACGACCACGGCAAGGAAGCTAAATTTTCGACGTTCTGCCGACGTCAACATCCTCCAGACTTTTCTGAATCCCGTCATAGGTTTAGTTTTGCACCCTGTAAGAACCTAATTACGTTCTCTTGCACTTAAAATCGAGGCAAGGTACGCAAGTAAGTAAGGATTCGGATTGGAAATGGTTTTGAAACGGTGATGAAGCTGTTCAAAACAGGGCCCTGATTGTCCTAAAAGCCGTTAAAAGAATCCGAAATCCGGAATCCACGTCTAAAAGTCCCCAATCTCAAAAACCAACCCCAACGTTTTTACGTAACGTAGGCTAAATCAAGAAACTTTTTTAACAACTAACTACACATGCATCCATTTTACGCCTTTTGCAAACCAAGGACAGCGGAGCTTTTTCCTAAGCTGATTTCCTTATTTGTACTCCTGCTTTTTATGCAGACGCTCAGTGCACAGGACATCCGAGGTAAAGTCACCAGTGTCAAAAACGAACCACTGATCGGAGCTTACGTGCTGGTGAAAAGTACCGACGTTCATACCCACAGCGATGAGAACGGCAGCTTTCTGCTCCGCGGCGCTTCGCTGGGAGATACCCTGGTGATCAGCTACCTCGGTTTTGAACCCGAGCGCGTTATTGTGACTGATTTTTCTGAAAGGCTTGACCTGAAGCTGGAATCCTCCTCCTTTAACCTGGGGCAGGTAACCGTCAGGAACAACAACCGCCAGACCAACATCGTCTCCGCCATTGACGTAGAGATCGATCCGGTTCGTTCTTCACAGGAAATCCTGCGTAAAGTGCCGGGCCTCTTTATCGGCCAACATGCCGGCGGAGGTAAAGCAGAACAAATCTTCTTGCGGGGTTTTGACATCGATCACGGTACCGATATTGCCATTTCCGTTGACGGGATGCCCGTAAACATGGTTTCTCACGCACACGGACAGGGCTACGCTGACATGCACTTCGTTATCCCCGAAACCATCGAAAAGATTGACTTCGGGAAAGGCCCTTATAATGCCGATAAGGGGAATTTTAATACAGCAGGTTACGTCGATTTCCGGACTAAGGACAGGCTGGAATCTTCCCAGTTCAGCCTGCAAACGGGCAGTTTCAACAGCTACCGTGCACTAGGTATGTTTAACCTGATTGATACGACCGATCGCCACGCTTACATTGCTGCTGAGTACCTGACCACTGACGGACCTTTCGAGTCATCGCAGAATTTTTACCGGAACAACTTCATGGGTAAGTACTCCCAGCGCCTGAACAACGGTACCAACTTCTCCGTGTTGGCGTCGCACTTCAGTAGTGAATGGGATGCTTCGGGCCAGGTTCCTCAACGGGCCGTCGATGATGGCACGATCACCCGGTTTGGGGCCATCGATGATACGGAAGGCGGGAATACCAGCCGGACTAATCTTGCGATTGAACTCAGCCATGTAATGGAGGACAACTCCTTCGTGAAAAGCAACTTTTACTACTCCCTCTACGACTTCGAACTGTTCTCCAACTTCACCTTCTTCCTGGAGGATCCGGTTAATGGAGACCAGATCCGTCAGTTCGAAGATCGGGAAATGTTCGGCTTTGAGTCCAGCTGGAATAAGGTGGCTTATTTGGGTCCCAACGAAGTACTCTTCCGGGTCGGTACCGGCCTGAGGGCCGACCGGGTGAAGGACAACCAACTCGCTCGTACCAAGAACCGCAACGAAATTTTGGAGTACCTGCAGTTTGGTGATGTGGACGAGAAAAACATCTACCTCTTCGCCGACGCGGAAATTGACGCCGGAGACTTCGTCATCCGCCCGGGATTGAGGTACGATTACTTTACCTACAACTATGAAGATAAGCTGGACTCTCTCTACAGTCCGCAGACACAGGATAAGGGCCTGCTGGCCCCCAAGCTGGCGGTGATCTACAATGCTACCAACAACGTCCAACTGTTTGCTAAAGCAGGTGTCGGTTTCCATTCCAACGATACGCGCGTAGTGTTGGAGCAGGATGACCGGAGAATTCTGCCTGCGGCCTTCGGTGTAGACTTGGGCTCCGTATTTAAACCCGCACGGCGGGTAGTGGCCAACGTGGCGCTTTGGGCGCTGGAACTCCAGCAAGAGTTTGTGTACGTCGGCGACGCCGGCATAGTAGAACCAAGCGGCCGCAGCCGCCGCTACGGTGTGGACCTCGGCCTGCGCTATCAGGTTAAGGATTGGCTGTTCGCCAACATTGATGCGAACTACGCCTACGGCCGCGCCCTGGAAGAATCTGAAGGAGAAGACCGTATCCCACTGGCTCCCGTTTACACAGCGGTGGGTGGTGTAAACGCCGTTACCGGCAGGTTTAAAGGCGGTGTGCAGTTTCGTTACATTGCTGACCGGCCGGCCAACGAAGACAACAGCATCATTGCTGATGGCTACACCATCGTTGACCTTAATGCCAACTATGACTTCAACCCATTTTCTATTGGGTTGAGCATCGAAAACCTGTTCGACGTAGATTGGAAGGAAACACAATTCGCCACGGAGTCCCGCCTTCGGAACGAACTCACCAGCGTGGAAGAAATTCACTTTACGCCCGGTGCGCCGTTCTTCTTACGGGGGACGCTGCGGTACTCGTTTTAGCGCCAGTTGTTTTCTCATCCGATGTATCTTTTTCAAAGGCGATAGCCGGAGATAAAAGTTCATCGGATGAGAAAACGAACTGCTTCCTAAACCTCCCCCCGCACCCGCGTCCCCGCCCAAATAACGACCTTTAGCCCGGGAGAAGATCGGAAATCGGTTACTGAAACCTGATTACTGCCGCTGAAACCTGACTACTTATAACTGAATACTACGAAATGGACTTCTCCTGGCCTCAGGAATACCTCGATTATAAAGCGCGCGTGGCCGCCTTCGCCACCGCTGAGCTCAGTGGGGAAAGTCGCGAGAACGATGCCACACAGACTTTTCCGCGCCACTTGTGGGAAGCCTGTGCAGCCTTCGGTATTCAGGGGTTATCGCTGCCCAAAGCTTATGGAGGAAAACTGGAAGAAGTCGACTTTATGCGGGCGTTACTTGCCATGGAGGCCCTTGGCTATGGCTGTACGGACAACGGTCTTGCCTTTGCGCTCAATGCGCAGATGTGGACGGTCCAAACGCCCATTCTGCATTTTGGCAGCGAAGCACAGAAGCAAAAATACCTGCCTGGCATGGCCGCTGGTAAAATCATCGGCGCACACGCCCTGACTGAACCCGAAGCGGGGTCGGACATCATGAGCATGCAGCTGGCGGCAGTGAAAGCGGAAGGCGGCTACCGCCTCACCGGCACCAAGCACCTGATTACCCTGGCACCCCTGGCGGATGTGGTCCTGGTCTTTGCTAAAACCAACCCAAAACTCGGCGGGTGGGGAATCTCTGCTTTTCTGGTCGACCGGGGAACACCGGGGTTCACGACCAGCGATAAAATGGATAAAATGGGCATGCGCTCCATCCACATCGGCAGCCTGCACTTCGATGATTGTTTTGTGCCCGCCGACGCACTGGTGGGCGGCGAAGGCCTGGGCTTTTCGATCATGAACCACTCTTTGGAGTATGACCGCTGTGCCATTCTGGCCAGTCAGCTCGGCGCCATGGAGCGGCAGCTTGACGGGGCGATTAAATTTGCGCGGGAGCGCAAACAATTCGGTAAATCCATCGGCAGTTTTCAGGCCGTCTCCCACCGGATTGCCGACATGAAATTGCGGCTGGAAACTTCTCGTCTCTTACTTTATAAAACCGCCTGGCTCAAGCAGCGGGGCGACGCTGCCCGCCTTGAAGCGGCGCTCCTGAAACTCCAACTCAGCGAAGCCTTTGTGGCGTCCAGCCTCGACGCGGTTCGGACCTACGGGGGCGGCGCCTACCTGGGGAATGGAGGCGTGGAACGTGACCTGCGTGATGCCGTGGGGGGTGTTTTGTATGCCGGCACCTCCGATATCCAGAAGAACATCATCGCCAAATTTCTCGGCCTTTGATTTACCTTTTACCGCATACCGTATTTTCCTCAGCGGAGCGATTTCCGAAGAAAACAGCCTTTGTTTGTGGTAAGGAGCAACTCACTTACCGTGGGTTGGCCGACCGGGTGCAGCAACTGGCGCACCTGCTTCGCGAGCAGGGGGTGAAGCCTGGCGATCGCGTCGGTATTTATCTTCACCGGAGCATCGAAACAGCGGTGGCGATTTACGGTATTTTACGAGCTGGCGCGGTGTACGTTCCGCTCAGCCCGAAGGCGCCGCCGGAGCGCAACGCTTTCGTAGTGGAAGATTGTGGGATCAAAATTTTGGTAACCCACCCGTCTCAACATCGTAACCTGCAGCGTCTTTTAGCGGCGCGGACGCAGGTGCAAACCATCATCGGTGGGCGCAAGGTGGAGGACGGCAACGTTACCGTTTTTAACTGGGAGGATGTTGCGGAAGCTTCCACCACTAACTGGGCGCCACCCCGGCAGGTAGAAACCGACCTGGCCTACATCATTTACACCTCCGGCTCTACGGGTAAACCCAAGGGCATCATGCACAGCCACGCCAGCGGCCTGGCTTTTGCCCGCAACGCCGTGACCCGGTATGAACTGGGGCCCGATGACCGCTTTGGGAACCACGCACCGATTTATTTTGACATCTCCCAGTTAGCCTACTTCGGTGCACCGCTCGTTGGCGCTACCGCCATCATTGCCACCGACGCCGAAACGATCTTCCCCGCCAGCCTTGGCCAATTGATGGCCCGGGAGCGAATGACCGTTTGGTACTCCGTCCCCCTGGCCCTCAGCCAACTGCTCAACGCCGGGGTCACCGACGGCCTCGACCTGAGCACCCTGCACACCATCCTGTACGCCGGTGAGCCCCTGGCGCCCAAGTACGTCCGCCGACTGATGGAAACCTGCCCCCAGGCCACCATCGGTAACCTTTATGGTCCGGCCGAAACCAACGTCTGTACCTGCTACGACATCCCCGCTCCGCCGCCAAACGACGATCCGATCCCGATCGGTGAAGTCTGGCAAAATACCGACCGGCTCCTCCTCAATGAAAACGATGAACCCGTTGAACCAGGACAACCGGGAGAATTACTCATTCACGCAACCACCCAAATGCTCGGCTACTGGAACCTGCCAGAGCAGTCGGCCAGCGCATGGTTCCACCAGCAGCTGCCAGGCCGGCCCGAACGCAAATTCTACCGGACCGGAGACCTGGTGCGGGAAGGCGAAAACGGCCTGCTTCATTTCCTTGGCCGGCGGGACCACCAGGTCAAAGTCCGGGGTTACCGCGTAGAACTCGGTGCCGTGGAAAGCCAGCTGCTGACCCACCCAGCCGTCGGCGAAGCCGTCGCGCTAACGCTTGAAACAGAAGACGATGCCCTTACGCTTGTCGCAGCTGTCGTGCTGAAAAACGACTTGGCTACAACGGAGAAAGACATAATTACGTACTTGAAGGAGCAGTTGCCCTGGTACGCTGTTCCGGAAACATTGTACCTGTTTCCTGGTTTCCCCCGTACTGCTACGGATAAGGTGGACCGGGGAAAGGTGAAGGCCATGCTGACGCCTGGCACTTGATCTGGTTGCCGCAAAAAATCTTTAAGGTCTTGTTCCCCGGCACTTGTGCCGGCTCTTATAACAAACCGGCACAAGTGCCGGGGAACAAATGCCAATCTCTTAGTCAAAACCCCGTTATTGCGCCCTGCAACCTGTCCTTACGCCATCAAACTGATAAAATGAAAGAATTAATAACCAATTACATCATCAACGAAATCCATGGCGGAGACCCCGACCTGGAGATCGCTCCGGAAGACGACCTCCTGGGCAGCGGCCTGCTTGGTTCCATGGAGATGATGCGACTGGTGGAACACCTGGAACAGACCTACAACTTCCGGGTAGCCCCTCAGGACATGGCCATCGAGAACTTTATGACCATTGAGGCGATGACCAACTACGTGACTCGCGTCACGGCCTGATCGAGAAGTTGCAGGGTCGCTTCGCTCCCAGTTGCAATGGTTGCAGGTTGCAGGTTGCAGGTGTTGCAGGTCTTTATTTATCTTTTCCCTGCAACCCCTGCAACGTGAGCGAAGCGAATCCTGCAACGTGAGCGAAGCGAATCCTGCAACGTGAGCGAAGCGATCCTGCAACGTGAGCGAAGCGAATCCTGCAACGTGAGCGAAGCGATCCTGCAACGTGAGCGAAGCGATCCTGCAACGTGAGCGAAGCGAATCCTGCAACGTGAGCGAAGCGAATCCTGCAACAGGCGCGAAGCGCCCCTGCAACATGAACGAAGTGAATCCAGCAACATGAGCGAAGCGAATTCCCTAACAAGAAGTCAAACCTGGATATGGGCCGGCCAGCAACTACTGCCCGCCAGCCCCATGAACAATATGGCGTTCACCTTTGCCGTAGGGCAGGTGGAGGAGGTGCATTTCGTGTCCGCCATCCGGCAGATGATTAGGGAATGTGAGGCGATGCACCTGCAGTTTAGGGAGGAAGCCGGTCAGCCAGCTCAATTCCTTGGCACGGAGCGGGAACCGCAGTTGGAGGTGTTAACCGATATTAAGGGAAATGCGGAGGAGATCGTAAAGTGGTGCGAGCGACGTTGCGCCACGACTAGTTTTTCCCTCGACGGAAAGCTGTACGATACGGTACTGATCCGGGGAGCCGACCGCCAATACACCTGGTACCTGAACCAACACCACCTCATTACTGACGGTTGGGGCAAAGCCCTGCAGGTACAATACGTGATGGCTTGCTACGCCGCCCTGCAAGCGGGCGAAGCGGCACCAGCACCCAATTTCGCTCCCTATACTGATTACCTGATCAACCCGCCGCAGCCAAAGCCTGCGGACCTGGCCTACTGGGACGCGAAAGCCAAAGAACTTCCCACCCCGCCGAAGTTGTACGGCCGCGGCAACCCCAACCGGGAAAGCCGTGCGTCCCGTTGGACGACCAGGCTGAGCGACGACCAGGCGAATCGCCTGGAGCAAGTGGTCATGGAACCGGACGTACGGAACTGGTCTGTGGATCTGGCACGGTTCACGGTGTTTGCCACCGTGCTCTACGCCTGGCAATATCGGGTCAGTGGGCAGCCAGAGCTGGTCTTCGGCAGTACGGCCCATAACCGGGTAACCGCCGCACACAAGCAAACACCGGGGCTGTTCATGGAGCTCTTTCCACAGTCGGTGACCATCGGGGAAGGCGAAACTTACGCCAGTCTTCTGCAAAAGGTGAAAGCAGCCACGATGGATTTTCTCCGGAACGCCAAACCCGGCAGCAGCACCCACGCACTTACCCAGAGTTTCAACGTGGTTTTGAACTACATCAACCAGGATTTTGGAAATGGAATAGGGGCATCAGAGTGGCTGCACTCCGGGCATACGGAGCCGGGCTTGCACCTGAGTTTGCAGATCTATGACTTTGAAGGAGCCGGGGTGCCGAGGTTGAGTTTTGACGTCAACGAAGCCGTGCTGGAACCGGCTTTTTATGGTCTGCCGGGGAAGCTTTACCTGGAGTTGTTGGATGAATTTTTGGCAGATCGGTCTTTGCCCCTAAACGCACCTTGCACCCGCGGCCGCGCCAAAACTGCCCGCTTTAATACCACCGACAAAAACCTGCACACTGACAAAACAATCGTCGACTTTTTTTACGAAACGGTAGACCAACACGCCCACCGCGTGGCCATCGTAGCCGCTAACGGACAACTCACTTTCGCTGAACTGGAAAGCCGTTCAAACCAGCTGGCCAACTACCTGCTGGCCGCCGGTTTGCAACCTGAAGAGCCCGTCGCGCTATGCGTCGACCGCTCAGTGGAAATGATGATCGGCCTGCTCGGCATTATGAAAGCCGGTGGCGCCTACGTGCCCATCGACCCGGAATACCCGGACCTGCGGGTGCAATATATCCTGGAAGACGTGGCGGCAAAATGGCTGCTGACCACCCAGGATCTTGCGGAGAAACTCCGCCCGCTGCACGATGGGAACTGCCTGCTACTCGACGATGAAACAACCAGTTTGGCCAATGCGCCGACCGACCGACCAAGCTACCGACCAAGTCTCAATGACCTCATTTACATCATCCACACGTCTGGTTCAACCGGACGCCCAAAGGGTGTGATGAACGAGCACAAGGGGCCGCTGAACCGGATTTTGTGGGGCCGTGATTTCTTCCGGGCAGACCCGGAAACTGACGTGCTGCTGCAAAAGACGACCTTCTGTTTCGATGTCTCGGTCTGGGAATTGTTCTGGCCGATGATCACCGGCATGAAGCTGGTTTTCGCCAAGCCAGGCGGACATAAGGATGACCGCTATCTCCGGGAAGTGATCCGGGAGCAAGGCGTTACGATTATGCACTTTGTGCCGCCGATGCTCGAGATTTTTCTCGACCAGCCTGCTGACTTGCCCTCGCTACGTCGCGTCTTTTGCAGCGGCGAAGCCCTGAAGCCTCATCAGGTAAATACCTTTAAAGAACGGTTCCCCAATACGGAACTGCACAACCTGTACGGTCCGACCGAAGCGGGTATTGAAGTGACGCATTGGATGGCACCGACCAGCGCCGGACACGTGGATCACGTGCCCATCGGCAAGCCCTTGCCCAACGTACCCTTATACATTCTGGATGAGGTGGGCAGGCACTGCCCCGTCGGTGTTCCCGGCGAACTTTACATTGGGGGCATCCAGGTGGCGCGCGGCTACTACGGTAAGCCGGAACTAACGGCGGAGCGTTTCGTGACCCGCAAGCTTTTTACCGATGCGCCAGCGGAAAGATTGTACAAAACCGGCGACCTGTCGCGCTGGCTTCCGACCGGAGAGATTGACTTTCTGGGGCGGATTGACAGTCAGGTAAAAGTCCGGGGTTTCCGGATCGAACTGGGAGAGATTGAGGCAGTACTGCTGGAAATGCCGGGGGTGGCGCGGACGCAGGTGCTAGCCAGAGACGAAGGCAAAGGGAGCTACCTCGTCGCTTACGTAGTGGCCGACGCCAGCTTCGCACCTACGAACGCAAAGACTTTCCTGGGCGAACGGCTGCCGGCGCACATGGTACCGGGCCACTTCCTGCAACTGCCGGAATTCCCGATGCTCAGCAACGGAAAGATCAACCGGGCCGCCCTGCCCTCACCAGCCCTAATTGGCGGACCTGCAGCCCACGAGGAACCCGCCAACGAATTCGAAGAAATACTCCTCGACGTCTGGAAAGACGCGCTGGCCCTGGACCGCATCGGGGTCACCACCAGCTTCCACGATCTGGGCGGGCACTCCCTCTCCGCCATCCGGTTGATCAACCGGGTCAACGAAGCCTTTGAACTGGACCTGGCGGCCAACACCATTTTTCGCTATCCGACTATCCGGGGACTGGCAACCCACGTGGAAGCGGTCATCCGCCAGTTGCTGGAGGAAATGAACGACGAATAGCGTGGGGCACATCTTCATTGTTACCACCGGCCTGACCGGCATCCTGAACGCGAGCTTCGAAATGGCCCGCCGGCTACAGCTGGCCGGGCATAAGGTGACGCTGGGCGCTCCGCGCCCGGTAGGCGATCGGGTTGCTGCCGAAGGGCTGAACTTTGAGGAGTTTCCCTTCATTAATGTTGATCCCGCCCCTCCGTTACCGAATACAGCCGGGAAGCTCCGCCGCATGTGGCTGCGGTTTGTCAACCAGAAACAACGACGGGCCGCTGCGCTGGAAAGTTACCGACCTTATGCCTTCAAGGAAGCCGTCGGCCGGCTGAATCCGGACTTGATCCTGATCGACATTGAACTCCACGAGTACATCTTCGCAGCCCGTGGGATAGACCGGGAATTCGTGCTCCTGAGCCAGTGGTATTCCACCTGGCGCCGACCCGGACTTCCCTATCTGCTAACAGATTCCATCCCTGGAAGAGGGGAAGACGGTACGCCCGCAGCCATCGATGCGCACTGGGAAACGGTAAAGCAACAGCGTACAAAGATGTTCCGGAAAATGGCGGCGCGCAGCTTTGGCACGGACCGCAGAAGTGTATTGCGTGAGCTTGCAAAAGAAAATGCATTCCCTTATGAGTATATCCAGGAAAACTGGTGGCCGGGCGTTTTTTCTTACAGTGGGTTACCGGCCATTTCGATGACGCCATTCGAGCTGGAGTTCCCACATGATCCAAGGCCGGCCCTGCATTACGTTGGGCCGATGGTGCACGAGGGGAGGGTAGAGCAAGCTGCCGTTAGCCACGGAGGGGAGGACATCGAAGAACTGCTGGCGGAGACAAAAGCTTCCGGCGCGAAGCTGATCCTCTGCACCGTAAGTACGATGAAGGCCGGTGATACAAGCTTCCTGCGGCGGCTGTTCGATGCCGTAACGGAACGACCGGATTGGCGGCTGTTCGTTGGTCTGGGCGGAAAGCTTGATCCCAGCACACTGGGCGGTATTCCATTCAACGTACATACTTTTTCCTACGTCCCACAGCTTCGGGTGCTGCGCGAGGCGGATCTGAGTATTAACCATGCTGGTATTCATACCATTCATGAATGTATTCACTTTGGTGTGCCGATGTTGGTGTACTCAGGAAAGGAATCCGATCAGCCGGGCTGTGCCGCCCGGGTGCATCACCACGGCCTTGGGCTGATGGCTGATAAGGACCTCGACGATGCAGGGACCATCAGGCGAAACATCGAACGGGTGCTGACGGACGAATCCTTCAAGGATAAAGTCCTGGCGATGCAATTAGCTTGCCGGGGCTATTCCGACAATGGTACCCTCGAGAAGACGGTGTCCACTTTTTTAAACTAACACAGATAGAGGCAGGGATTATGGTCATCGTAAGATTCAAAGGAGGGATGGGGAACCAAATGTTCCAGTATGCTTTAGGTCGGCAATTAGCAGCCGACCTCAATACCGGGCTGGTTTTCGATCCTACGAACCTGTTGTATCGCAACAACCCGCCGGATTTCGTTTACCGGAACTACGACCTGGACGTTTTTCAGCCGGATACTAATTTTTTGGCAACGCCAAAACTGTTAGCTCCTCTTTATAACCTACGGGTAGCGAAGTTGGGCCAGGGAATCAGCTGGCTGGTGACGCGGGGATATCCCGTAGTGAAAGAACCGCATTTTCATTTTGCTCCTGAAGTGCTGAGTACACCCCGGGAAGAAATGATTTACGACGGTTGGTGGCAAAGCCCTAAGTACTTCGCCGGAGAAGAGGCGCGGATACGAAACGATTTTCGTTTCAGCAGGGAGATCATCCCCGCATCCGAAGCATTACTTGAGCGGATTGAAAATTCCAATGCCATCTGTCTGAACGTACGCAGAACAGATTTTCTCAAAGTGGACACCCTGAATGCTACGGACCTCAACTACTTCCTCCGGGCGGCTGACCACCTGGGCAAGACGATAAATGAACCCCGCTTCTTTATCTTCTCCGACGACGTGGAGTGGTGCCGGGACAACCTTAAGCTGGATTTTCCGATGGAAGTCGTTGGCCACGAACACAAGGGATGGAAGTTCGGCAATTACTTGCAGCTGATGACCAAGTGCAAACACTTCATTATTCCCAACAGCTCCTTTGCCTGGTGGGCGGCGTGGCTGAATACCGGGCAGGATAAAAAGGTGGTAGCGCCCAAGAACTGGTTTACTGATCCGGGCATTGATACTTCTGATCTGGTGCCGGAGCAGTGGTTGCGGATGTGAGAAGTCAAGTTGTCAAGTTGTCGGGTTATCGAGTTGTCCCGACAACTCGATAACCCGACAACCTTTTCCCTACATTTGTTCGCCGATAAAATCAACCCCATGATCAAAATAATCTCCGTAGTAGGTGCCCGCCCGAATTTCATGAAAGTAGCCCCGCTGCACCGCGCCTTTGAGGCTTCGGGTAAAATTGAAAGCAAGATTGTTCACACAGGTCAGCATTATGATGCGAAGATGAGTGACATCTTTTTCAACCAGTTAGGGCTGCCACAACCGCATTACCATCTGGGTGTTGGCGGCGGGAGCCACACGTACCAGAAAGCGAACGTGATGCTGAAATTCGAGGAGGTATTGTTGAAAGAACAGCCCGATCTGGTACTGGTGGTAGGTGATGTGAACGCAACGACGGCCACTACGCTGGTCGCTGTAAAAATGGGCATTCCTGTCGCCCACGTAGAAGCAGGCCTGCGCAGCGGAGACCGGAAAATGCCCGAAGAAGTGAACCGGGTGGTGACTGATGCGATCTGTCAGTATCATTTCATTACGGAGCACAGCGGGCTGGTCAATCTGGCCCGGGAGAATACGCTGAGCAAAGGCGTTCATTTTGTGGGTAATGTGATGATTGACTCCCTGGTTTATTTCCGGGAGAAAGCAGCGGAAGGGACTACGCTGAGCGAGCTCGGCCTGGCGGCAAAGTCTTATCTCCTAACCACGATGCATCGACCGCACAATGTGGACAATCCTGAGGGGTTAAAAGACATTGTCAGCATCCTTCAACGGTGTGCCAGTCGCCTGCCCGTCGTCTTCCCCATGCACCCGCGTACGCGCAATAATCTGACTAAATATGGCCTGATGGACCAAGTGCTGGCCATCGAAAACCTCCACCTGCTGGAGCCACAGGGTTATCTGCAATTTTTGCAATTGATGGACAATGCCCGACTGATTGTCACTGATTCGGGGGGTATTCAGGAAGAAACCACCTACCTGCAAGTGCCCTGCCTGACCTTCCGGGACACCACCGAAAGGCCGATCACGGTAGAACTTGGTACTAACATCCTGATGGCTGATCTGAATCCTGATACGGTCATGGAAGAAGTGGACAACATCCTGGAGGGACGTGCTAAAACCGGCGTAATTCCACCGTTTTGGGATGGGCATGCTGCGGAGCGGATTTGTGGGATATTGTTGGGGGAACTTGAGGGTAACCATTAAGGTCATTTAGGCATTAAGTTCTACGTTAAGGAAGGG
>NZ_KB890424.1:95521-145840 GCF_000373105.1 Neolewinella persica DSM 23188
CATTAAGGTCATTTAGGCATTAAGTTCTACGTTAAGGAAGGGAGGCTTGAGGGCAACCCTTAAGGTCATTTAGGCATTAAGTTCTACGTTAAGGAGGGGGCATCAGGTGGTAGCTTCTGCCTTCCTAAAACTGCCGGTACAAATATGCTTTCACCTTAGCCGTTAAGGTCGTCTCGACGTAAAGGCCGATGGGAGCTGCAATAAGGGTACTGATTACCATACCCAGCAAAACCAGCGTCCATGGAGAAAGGCTGTCGCCAAAGTGCATCCGCATCAGTTCCAGTACGCTGTAATGGGTCAGGTACAGGGTGTAAGAAAATGCGGCGTTGGTACGGGAGAACCATGCCAGTAACCTGGGCCAGGTAACGGTGGCAAAAAAGTGTACCATCAGCAGAATCACGGCCGTGGCGAGAAAGGCCAGAATGGGATCAAACTCCTTGCCGGTTTTCCAGAAACGGATGATGCCCAGCACCGTAAGCCAGCCAGCTAATAAAAGGGATTGCTTACGGGTAACGACCTTTAAATAGCCGGCTTCGATCACGAGATAGGCAAGGGAACCCATTAGCCAGGTTATCATCAGGCCATTGCCTTTGCCACCCCAGGTGTTGAACGAGGGGACAACAAGAAGCGGGATCAGGATGGCCCAGTCCGTCCAGCGTCGTTCAGCAGGGAGAAAAATGCGCAGGAGGCACCAACCGAAAAACATATAAATCCACCACTCAATGGCCAGCGTCCAGAGCGGCTGGCCGGAGCCAAATGAGGTTAAGGGCTGACCGATTAACTGGGGGACCCCCGGGATGTCTTGCAGCATGAGCAGGTTCCCCAGGAAGGTCGTCAGATTAAAGCTAGCCTCGTAGACGTAAGCGGTGGGGTAGAGCTGCCGGCTGATGGTGTCGAGTACAAGGACAATGAAAAGCGCAGGTAAAAGGGTGACATAAATGCGGGCGAAACGATCGATAAAGTAGGTTCGAAAACCATAATCTTCCCGTCGTCGTATCTTATTAGCCGTGGAGTAGGAAATTAAAAAGCCCGACAATACGAAAAAGATAAGTACGGCAAAATTCTGTACCACTAAAACTCCGGGGTCAGTATCTAAGCCAATGATACCAAAGAAGAAGAGGGCGTGGCCGAAAACGACGGCCTGGGCACTAAAACCCCGGATGAGGTCCAGCAGGATGGAGTTTCCGTCAGTAAGGCGGAAGACGGAACGTTGTTCGGGCATTCTCTATGGCTTAATTCAATCTGCCGGTATAGCCGGAAACGGGTGAAGGAAAACTAAATGAAAATTTCACATAAATGTTTAGACGTGTATTGTGAGTGTCCAGTGTGGATATAACCTGATAGCTTTGCAAACTAACCATGCTTTTTACTTCCGCCGCCTTTCTCATCTTATTGGTCGTCACTTTTGTGGCTTATTATCTGATCCCCAGTCAAAAGGGGCAGGTTGGCTTATTGATCTGCGCAAGTTTGGTGTTCTATGCATGGAATTTTCCCACCTTGCTTTTGTTGCTGATCGCTTCTATTCTGACGAACTGGGGTATTAGCTACGTTATAGTGTCCACCCTGGATTCCCCGCGCCGTAAATTATTTGCCACCCTGGGGGTCGCGCTCAACCTCTCTATCCTTGCCTTCTTCAAGTATTCGCCATTGATCGGGGAGACTTTCTTTCCGGATACTTCCGCCATCGGAGATTTTCTGCTCACCATCCCTCTTCCCATTGGCATCTCCTTTTTCACTTTCCAGGGAATCAGTCTGGTTGTGGATACCTACCGGGGTGAAGAATTACAACGGACCGAAGCCACCGATCGGCCGATGGGTTTGCTGGCGAATATCGCTTTTTACCTCGCCTTCTTTCCCCAGCTGATTGCCGGTCCCATTGTAAAGGCTCATGACTTCCTGCCACAGATCCGACGCAAATTCTTGCGCGACATCGATTGGGAGACGGCCTTCCGCTTCATGGTAACGGGGTATTTTCTGAAAATGGTCATTGCCGACAACCTTAAGGACTACACCTATTGGATGAGCTACCCCTGGTTCCAAAACCTTTCAGTCGCCGATCTGCTCGTTCTCCTGTTGGGTTATTCCGTTCAAATATTTGCCGACTTCGCGGGCTACTCCCTCATCGCTATTGGCATTGCCCGCCTGTTCGGCTACGTTTTAATGGACAACTTCGACTTTCCCTACATCGCTAAAAGCTTTTCAGAATTCTGGCGGCGTTGGCATATCTCTCTATCTACCTTCCTCAAGGAGTACCTCTATTTTGCGCTGGGCGGCAATCGGCACGGCGCACTCAAGACGTATCGTAACCTCCTGCTTACCATGGTGCTCGGCGGCCTGTGGCACGGGGCCGCATGGAGCTACGCCGTGTGGGGAGCCTACCACGGTATGGCGCTGGCTTTAGAGCGGCTGGCGCGCGACCATGGCTTCCGACCACTGACGAACATCTGGCTGCGCCGCTTGTGGGTGTTCGGAGTAGTAACCGTTGGGTGGCTGTTGTTCCGATTGCCGGAGTTCGGCCATGCTATATTGTACCTCCAGAAAATTTTTACGAACCAGCCCTTTGGTAATCTCGAACGCCTCGGCCTGGTCCTGGTATATTGTCTACCCGTCGTCTTTTACCACCTGGGGTATTTGTATCTCAACAAAGGAAAAACGGTGTACCGCTCCATTATTCAGCCGCTGGCCTATGGATTGATGATCTTCCTGATCTTCACCAATGCGGGTTCCTCCGGTGATTTCATCTACTTCCAATTCTAAAAGCATATGATCTTTCGGGCAATACTGGCGGCAGTGGCTTTGTTTTTGATCTGGATGGTGACCATTCGGTACCTGCCGGCCGATCTGGATACCAGCCAGACGTTGTGGGGGGAGAACTTAATCCATGCTCAAGACTACTTGTACACGGAAAAAGCAGCAACTGATCTCGCCATCGTGGGATCCTCTCTTTCGGAAAACCTGACGTTGGATCAAATCAATGGTCGGCAGGTACATAACCTGGGCTTTAGTGGCCAGGGGGTAAATGACGGGCTCAACGTTATCGTGGGAGCAGATAAGTTGCCTGGCTGCCTGTTGGTAGAAATGAACGTGATCATGCAGGAAGAAAACGAGCAATTTCGAAAGGTCGTTTTACAGCCAGCAACTAACCTCGCCCGGGAGTACTTACCGGTACTGCGGCAACGGTATCAGCCCGTAGGCGTGTTAAAAGGGATCGTTTCGGGCAAAAAAACTACTAAGGAGCTCAACGATTCTCTGCAGGACCGGCCGATCAACCAGTTGAGTCTGGACCTGAAAATCAAGGATTATTCACAGGGTGTTGACCGCGTCGAATTGAGGGAGGTGCTCGTCGCCTTGTCTGAGCGCATTCGTTGGTTGCAGGAGCACGGCGTACAAATTCTGTTTTATGAGTTGCCGGTGCACCCGAAATTATGTCAGGCACCTAAGGCGGTCGCCATTCGGGAGGGCTTCCGGTCCGTCTTCCCGCCCACTGAGTTTACTTACATCTTACAACCTCAGTGCGCGGACTATTCCACTACCGATGGGCATCACCTCGGAGAACGATCACTGGACCTTTATTCGGACTGGTTGAAGCAGGAGATCGCTCTCTTGCTTAAATAGGACAGGCCGCTACGAACTATTACCTTTGCCCCCTCATCCTAACCCCTTTTCTTTTTTCCTCGTTTTCTTTCCCCTCTTCCATGCCGTATACCCACGTATTCTCTACCCACGCTATTTTGCAGGAATACCTGACGGATGCCATCATCCGGCAAGAGGGGATAGATCCTGAGCGGGTACTCGTACTCAGGGTTCGGGGCAGTTTTCAGCCGGACGGAACGGCTGCTTATACCGTGTTGAATGGGGACAACTATCAAAGTCAGGGTGGCCGTAACATCCTTAAGCATCGTCGGTTTAACAAACGCCGGTACGCCAGCTTTAAAACGGATGTGCTCGATCAATTGGCCCCGGGCTTCCAGATGTACGCGCCGATGTATACCTACTGGTACCTGCAAGTGCTCGCCAGCAAAGCAGGAAGCTATCACGTGCTGGAAGATGGGTTTGGGAGTTACCAATCATTGGAAGAGTTACAACGATTTTTTGACCTCATCGTTCCCCAAAACTGGCAAGAACGATTCGCTCAAATGAGGCGACGAATGGTGTTGCTACCCGAACAAAAAGAAACTCCGGGACAAACCATTAAGATGTTGGAGGGGGTCGAGAGATGCTACGGCACCCTGGAGGGATGCTTTCCCTGGAAGCCGGTGCAGGAACGGGTGGTGGTTAAAGACGTTTTTCCTCCCAGCCATACCGGAGAGTATGAAGGTGCCTGGCTTATGGCGACTTCCTGCCTCGTGGAAACCGGGAACATTGATTTGGCCACCTATCTGGAAATTTTGCGGGAGACCCTGAAGCTTGTAGTTGGCCGAGGCATTAAAGTGTTGTACCTCAAGCTTCATCCTGCGCAATTCAGGCACCAGGAGAATGTCATTGCTTACCGTAAAGTGATGGCGGAGTTTTTGGGCCAAATTGATATTCGGGAAATGGCGCAAAATCTGTCACTCGAACGAATTGCCGCAGGCAATCGCATCCACTTCATTACCGGCATCAGTACGCTGGGCTTCCACGTAGCCTCCACCGGTTCGGAGGTGTACCGCTACCATGAAGTCATTGAGCGCCTTGCCCCCGGGGCTACCGATTATTTGGCGAAGACCGGCGTCGAGATTTTTCACCGCATCACCCGTCCGCTTTAGTATGGCTACGTTAATGATCACCCAACGGTTCCCACCACACGTGGGCGCTGCCGCCCGGCGACTGGGACACCTGGCTCAGGTGTTTGCCCGGGAGGGGGAGGTCTTCGTTATCCGCTCAGGAACCGACGGGGAAGATGATCCTGCAGTCACGGAAACGTTTAACCTGCCAACGCAGGATTTACGCCGCCTCTCCGCCGGGACGGGAAGTACACTGGACACCCGCAAGAAACAGCAGCCCATATTGCGGATATTGTTACGCCTCCGGCAGGCCTACCCATTTTTGTATTTGACCGATGATGGAGGCCCTGCCTACCGCCAGAAAGCTTTTGCATTGGCGGTCGAATTGGTTGAAAAAAACGAGGTGAAAACCATCTACTCTTCCTTCCGGCCCTGGACGGATCACCTGGTTGCCTGGCGGTTGAAAAAGAAATTCCCTGAACTGAACTGGATCGCTGATTTTCGGGACTTGCCGGTGGATCCCGTCCGCGCCGATGTATGGTTTCCCGCGCTCCAGCGGTGGTGGGGAAAACGAATCATTGCCGATGCGACGGAGGTGTGGACCGTGTCCGAAGGCCAAAAAGCTCAGCTGACTGGCTGGCATCCTAACCTGCGGGTGCGGTATAATTCCTTATTCGCCTTGCCGCCGGAACGGTCGGCGCCGGCTAGTGACCGGTTCACGATTACGTACACCGGGAGCCTTTATCCAGGCCTGCAGAACATGGACGTAATGGTACGGGCGCTGAGGGAATTGATCACAGAGGGCCGGATTTCGCCCTACAAAGTTTGCTTGCAATACCGCGGTAAGGATGCTGAAATATTCAGGTCCTGGACGGCTGGCTTACCCGCGCATTGCCTGGATGTGGAAACTTCCATTGCACCTGCGACCGCGCAAAAAATGCAGCATGCCGCTACAATTTTGCTGCTGTTGAATTGGTCAGCCCCAGGATATTATGGTGTGCTGACCGCAAAATTATGGGATTATCTTGCAACCGGACGGCCCATTTTGGCTTTGGTTAATGGGCCCGGTGATCAGGAATTGAACGACATTATTCTGGGCGCGGACGCAGGTGCCGTGTTCAAAACAGCGGAGCAAGGAGAGGTAAAAGCATGGCTCCTTGCCCGGTTCCAGCATTGGAAAACTGAATGTACCCTGCCTTGGGAGACCAATCGTGAAACCCTAAAGCGCTATTTGACGTAGTTAAGCGAACGGATCGACCAAAATACCAATAGACCAAAATTCCAACCTTGTCAACGAATATTCTCATCGTCATTCCGGCCCGTGGAGGCTCAAAGGGCATCCCCCGCAAAAACCTGCGTGCACTAAACGGTCGTCCACTTTTGTATTACAGCATCCGGACGACAACGGCCAGCAGGCACCAGCCCGACGTAGTGGTTAGTTCCGAAGATGAGGAGATCAGAATGGTTGCCCGGAAACTGGGGGCCGGGGTCATTAAACGGGATCCTTCCCTTAGTCAGGACGATACGACCCTGGATGGGGTGATCCATGATGCCATGCGCCAGGCGGAAGCTGCCAACGGTAAAACTTACGACCTGGTCATCACCGCCCAGGCCACCTCCCCTTTGCTGGAGACCCGTACGCTGGACGAGGCCATCGACCAGATGCTGGCTGACCCGAGTATCGATACCATGATCAGTGCCGTTGACGACCGTCACCTGAGCTGGGAAGAGGAGGGCGGGAAACTGGTGCCTGCTTATTCTGCCCGGCTCAACCGGCAGTACCTGCCCGTCCGTTACCGGGAAACCGGTGGTTTTTTCATTGCCCGTCGGCGGGTGGTTACCCCTACTTCACGGTTTGGTGCTTCGGTCAGGGTATGCCCCGTTTCTGACCGGGAAAGTATTGACATTGACACCTATGCTGATTGGGCTTTGTGCGAGTACTACCTGACCCGTAAACGGGTACTGATGGTCACGACTGGCTACCCCGAGATTGGCCTGGGCCATGTTTACAATTTACTGGCCATCGCCGGAGGTATGGTTGGCCATGAACTCATCTTTCTGGTTGACGATAAAAGCCGGCTGGCCTTTGATACGATTGCCGCTTACAACTATCTGGTCAGCATGACCGAGCCCGGAGGCTTAGCGGCCGCCATTAAAGCCTGTAAGCCAGACACGGTCATTAACGACCGTTTGGATACGACCAAAGCCTACATGGACGAGTTGAAGGCAACCGGCGCGACCTTGATCAACTTCGAGGATTTGGGGCCGGGCGCAGCCGTCGCCGACCTGGTTATTAACGCCATGTATCCTGAACGGGCGGTGATTCCCAATCATTTTTTCGGACATCGCTACTTTTGCCTACGGTCTGAGTTCTTGCTCACCCGGGAGACGGTAGTCATTAAGCCGACGGTCAGGCAAGTCTTGCTTACCTTCGGCGGCGTAGATCCCAACAATTACACCCGCCGGGTGCTCAGCCTGATCGTGCCGGAATGCCGGCAGCGGGGGATTAGCGTCCGGGTAATTCTGGGCCGGGGTTACCGGGAGCAGGCCAGTCTGGAGGCGTTTTCGGCCGACGTGGAGATCCTGAGCGATGTGGTAAATATGTCGGAGCTGATGCTCGACGCTGACCTGGCCTTCACCTCTGCGGGAAGAACAACTTTCGAGACGGCGAGCCTTGGCTTGCCGTCCGTTGTCATCTGCCAGAACCAACGGGAAATGACGCACTTTTTTGCGGGAGCCAATTATGGCTTCCGAAACCTTGGCCTGGGCACGGAGATTGGAGATGATACCATACGCAACGCCTTTTTGGAGTTGATTGACGACGAAGGGCAGCGGGGGTACATGTCGGAGTTAATGCTGGCCCAGCAGATTAAATCAGGGCGAGACAACGTATTACAACTAATAAAGCAAACCATCGACCAGGCATGAGCTTAGCTGATTATATAAAGCATTTCGACCCCCATGCAGCGGTCGTCCACCGTCCATTTGTTATTGCCGAAGCCGGGGTGAATCATGAAGGTTCGCTGGAATTAGCCAAGCGGCTGATCGACGAGGCCGCCGAAGGCGGCGCGCAGGCCATCAAGTTTCAATCCTACAAAGCAGACAAAATTGCTGCCCGTGAGAGCCCGGCCTACTGGGACCTGAGCAAGGAGCCGACCACCAGCCAACACGAACTTTTTAAGAAGTACGATAAGTTCTGGAAAAAAGAATTTGAAGCCCTTAAAATGTATTGCGATCAGGTCGGGATCGAATTCCTTTCTACCCCTTTTGACGTGGAGAGCGCAACTTTCCTTAATGAGCTGATGGACGTGTATAAGATCAGTTCTTCGGACCTGACGAATCACCCATTTATCGAATTTATGTGCGATTTCGGCAAGCCGATACTGCTTTCCACCGGAGCGGCAAACCTCGATGAAATATTTGCTGCGGTCAACCTCATCAAGGCAAAAGGAAATCCGCTTTGCCTCCTCCACTGTATCCTCAACTATCCGACCCCCGACCAGAACGCTAACCTGGGGATGATCCTGGATCTCCGTCGCCGGTTCCCCGACGTAGTACCCGGTTACAGCGACCATACCTTGCCAGGAGACATGGGGGTGCTTGAAACAGCGCTACTGTTGGGGGCTCCGGTTCTGGAAAAACATTTTACCCACGATAAAAGCCTGCCCGGAAATGACCATTACCATGCCATGGACCGGGAAGACCTGAAGCATTTCTTTCAGCGGGTGGACACGCTATTTGGCCGACTGGGAGGATTTAACAAGCAGGCGCTGGCCGACGAGGCTCCCGCTCGCCGAAACGCCCGCCGCAGCCTGGTGCTGAAGCGAGATGTCGCTAAAGGAGTTGCCTTGACTTATGACGACCTTACCTGGAAGCGGCCTGCTTTCGGTATCTCCCCACAATTTATCGATGAAGTAATTGGTAAAACGGCGCTGGACAACCTGGCCACTGATGCCATTTTACACTGGAACCAGTTATCATGAGCAAACCCTACTACGTAACCCTTACGGGATCCCGGAATAATGCCGGAGATTTTCTCATCCGACATCGTGCGCATGCCCTGCTCCGGCACCTGCGGCCGGACCGCAACATTGTGGACATGAATTCCTGGGAGGCTTTCTCCGACGAACAACTGGAGATCGTCAACGGAGCGGTTGCCCTCATTTTATTAGGTGGCCCGGCGCTGCGCCAGGACATGTACCCCAAGGTTTACCCCCTGGTGGCTGACCTTGACCGCATTAAAGTCCCCATCACCATTATGGGCGCCGGCTGGCACGCTTCGCCCGGTACGTGGGAAGACAGCCGGGAATACACCTTTACGCCAGCTACCCTGAGACTGCTTCAGCGGATAGATGCCGGGACCACTGCTCTGAGTGTGCGTGATTACCGGAGCCTGAACGCCCTGGCGGTGGCGGGGATCTCCAACGGCGTGATGACTGGCTGCCCGGCCCTGTACATTCCCGAAAACATAGGCTCCCCTTTTGTCGGGTTTCCCAAGGCGGGTGTTAAAAATCTGGTTGTTTCCCCGGGGGTGACCTTTATTCGCAGTGCAGCGCTGGAGCAGCAATTGAAAAACCTGATCGCGGAACTTCAGTCTGGATTCCCTGACGCGAACCTGACCGTTGCCTTTCACCATTCCATACAGCCAGACGTGCTGAAGAAGGCCTACGATAATGATCAGACGGCTGCTGCCAACCGGCAACTGGCCCTGGTGGAATGGCTCAATGAGCAAGGCGTTGATTATATTGACGTTAGCGGTGGCGTAGAGAAACTGATTCAATTGTACGATGCGGCAGACTTTCACGTCGGCTACCGTGTTCATGCCCATATTTTCATGTGCAGCCAGCGTAAGCCCAGCGTGCTACTGACCGAAGATGGCCGTGGCCGGGGGCTTAAAGACGTACTCGGCGGGGTGATTTTCGATTCCTGGAAAAAGCGGGAATATTCGGTTAAAGACAGAATTCGACAAAGGGTAACCCGACAAAGGCCGGAACGCTACGTTGCTTTCTCCGGAATAGCCGCTGATGTGAAGCGAATAGTTAGCTATGAAGCGGAATTTCGTTACCCCCGGTTTTCCCAGCCAAAACAAAGAATAGACTTGCATTATGCCATGATGAAGGGGTACATAATGGGGCTGCCGTAGACTTAGGTGAACCTCAGTAAAATGGGGTACTTTTGCGTTCCTGATTCCTGGAGAACCAGTCTTTGTTTCGTTATTAATAATTCTGCTGCTGTTATCAAAAGCAAAGCAACCCTGGCCCTGGTCGCTAATTCCGCCTGGAATCTTTACAACTTCCGGCGAGGCCTCATCGATGCTTTACAGGCAGAAGGTTATCGGGTGCTGCTTGTCGCGCCAGACGGTCCGGAGCGAAAGAAGCTGGAAGCGACCGGGGCGAAATTTGTCCCACTGGCAAACCTCCGGCGTAAGGGATTAAATCCCTTGCGTGATTTGAAACTAGTAATGGAGTTGTACCGCATCTATCGGCAGGAAGAGGTTAAGGGAGCCCTGCACTTTACCATTAAGCCAACGATCTATGGCTCATTTGCCGCCCGGAGGGCGGGCATCCGCAACGTATGTACCTTAACTGGATTGGGATATACCTTTCTGTCTGGCAGGAAAACCAACAGACTGGTGCGGATGCTGTACCGGCAGGCATTGGGAAGTGCCGATGCCGTCTTCTTTCATAATCCGGATGACCTGTCGTTGTTCCTAGAGGATGGCCTGACCCCAAAAGACAAATCCTTTGTAGTGGCCGGATCGGGTCTCCAACTTTCGGAATACCCATATACAACTTACGAGAATGCAATTCCCGGAAGGTGTCTTTTTGTTGGTCGTTTGCTGACGGATAAAGGTATTCGGGAGTTCGTCGCGGCAGCACGACTGGCTAAAATTCGTAACCCTAATCTGACGTTTCACATTCTCGGACCATTTGACCCCGGCAATCCCGCAGGGATTTCTGCCGATGAACTGGAGACCTGGACCCGGGAGGGCGTAGTAGAATATGATGGTGTAGCCACAGATATTCGTCCTCACCTGACGCGCTCATCGGTGGTGGTCCTGCCGTCTTATCGGGAAGGGTGCCCCCGGGTACTGTTGGAAGCTGCCGCCATGGGGCGTGCCATGATTGGAACTGATGTGGCAGGCGTGCGGGAGGTGGTGCTGGATGGCGAAAACGGTTGGTTAGTTCCGACAAAGAATGTGGAGAAGCTGGCAGATGCCATGCTGGACGCAGGTGCACCGGGAAGCCCATTGGTGGCAATGGGCCTGGCAGGGCGTAAGCATGTTGAACACCATTTTTCGGTAGAAAGCGTTGCTGAAAAATACCTGGAGGCTGTTTCTGCTTGCTTGCTGGTCGAAGACCTTTCCGGCGGCGAGTAGACACGTCGCGCTCCGCGAGCCTGAACTGCTCTGTTGGTGGAGGTAACATTACCGGATCATGGTGCTGTAATTGATACCTTTGCCGTAAGAAGGCCCCAAAAGGGATGATTTCAATATGGAAGGTGCTAAAAAAGTATTACTGGTTCCTTATTACTGGCCACCGAGCGGTGGGGCCGGGGTGCAACGTTGGTTAAAGCTCTCCCATTATTTAGCAGAGCTGGGCGTTGAGGTGCACGTTTTAACGGTGGATCCGGCGTATGCCAGTTATATGCAGACGGATGAAAGCCTGTTGGAAGATGTTGATCCTCGGGTGACCGTCCACCATACGAAGTCCTTCGAGCCGATCAATTACTATGGCAAACTTGTCGGGAAATCGAAAATACCTACGAATGGTTTTTCCAACGTGGATGAAAGCAACTGGAAACAACAGTTGGTCATAACGCTGCGCAGTCATCTCTTTATCCCTGATCCCCGGCGTGGCTGGAAACCCTTTGCCGTCAGGGCCGCAAAAAAGATCATCAAACTACACGGAATCGAAACCGTGATAACTACCTCAACGCCCCAGTCTGTACACCTGATCGGCCTGGCCCTGCAGCGTAGTTTAGGCATCCGTTGGATCGCGGATTTCAGGGACCCCTGGACCGACATATATTTCTACAACTTGCTGCGACACAGCCGCCTCTCGGCGGCAATTGATAAGCGGATTGAGCTTAAGGTCTTACGCAAGGCAGATCAACTGATCACCGCCTGGCAGGGTATTAAAACACTGTTTCTCCAACACGTGCCGGAACGCAACCCCAATGATATCCTGGTCATCCCTAATGGGTACGACGATCGGGACTTTGCCGGCCCAATTGGTATTCCTCCCTTTACGGCGTTTACCATTGCTTACACGGGGTCAATATCTGACCAGTACGAGCCCGAACCCTTCCTGGAGGCCCTGGCCAATGCCATTCAACGACGTAAGGAAATTAAGGTCCAATTACTGCTGGTAGGACATGCCTCCGAAGGTATTCGGGCAACGATAGCCGAAAAGGGAATACCCTTATTAGATATTGGTCCGGTGCCTCACGCCGAGGTCAATGATTACCAGCGACGGGCCGATGCACTGCTTCTTGTTGCCCCGAAGATGAAAGGAGGTAAGGGCATTTTGCCTGGAAAGCTTTTCGAGTATATGGCAGCACAGCGGCCAATTTTATCGTTGGGTATGCCCGGCGCTGATGTTCAGGGCATTTTGGAGAAAACGGGGACCGGGCGTCATTTTGATGGAGGAGAAGTGGCGCAAATGACCAACTACCTGATTCAACTCATTGACGGCGAACACCGTTGTAGTTTCAACGAAGCAGAAATTGCTGCATACAGTCGTCAACGACAGGCTGAACAGGTAATGGCGTTGATTTGATCCAAAAATTCGTTTTTCTCTGTTGCCATTGGCGCAAAACCACTCTAAGGAAATGACTGATACTTATTTCGTCCATCCCACGGCCATTATCGATGACGGTTGTCGTATTGGTGCCGGCACCAAGATTTGGCATTTTAGTCACCTGATGTCTGGCTGTGAGTTAGGAGGGAGTTGTAATGTCGGTCAGAATGTAGTCGTTTCTCCGGGGGTGAAGTTGGGCAAAAACGTAAAGGTTCAAAATAACGTCTCGATTTATACCGGGGTGATTTGTGCGGACGATGTTTTTCTGGGCCCCTCCTGTGTTTTTACCAACGTGATTAATCCGCGCAGCGCAATCAATCGCCAGGGAGAATACCAACAAACCCTCGTGGGGCAGGGGGCCAGTATTGGGGCGAATGCCACCATAATTTGTGGAAATGCCATTGGCGCGTATGCTATGATTGGCGCCGGAGCCGTGGTTACTAAAACTGTCCCTCCCTATGCGCTGCTGGTAGGTAACCCCGCCCGACAAATTGGCTGGGTCGGCGAATACGGACATCGGATAAAATTCGACGAAAAGGGGTGGGCGACCTGCCCGGAAAGCGGTCAGAAATACCAGTTGGAGGAAAATAAGGTACATCGGGTGAGTTGAACGAGTTCCCAAACAAAGACTTAGCTTTGCCTCCAATCTTGCACCATGAAAAACTTTGTACTCATCGGAGCTGCCGGCTACATTGCTCCCCGGCATATGAAGGCAATCAAGGATACAGGGAACAACCTCCTTGCGGCCTATGATCCCTGTGATTCCGTCGGTGTAATCGACAGTTATTTTCCTGAAGCTGACTTTTTTACGGAGTTTGAACGCTTTGACCGCCACCTGGAGAAGTTGAAACGTAAGCAGGTCAAAATCGACTACGTAAGCATTTGTTCCCCCAACTACTTACACGATGCACACATCAGGTTTGGCCTTCGCCTTGGCGCTGACGTGATTTGTGAAAAGCCCATCGTCCTGAATCCATGGAATCTGGAAGCGCTGGTGGACCTGGAAAAAGAATACCCCGGTAACATTTATAACATCCTGCAGCTTCGATTACATGAAAGCGTTGTGGCCCTGAAAAAACGAATCGATGACGGTCCGGCGGATACACTTTACGATGTTGATTTACAGTACGTCACCGCACGTGGTAAGTGGTATGATTACAGCTGGAAAGGAGATGTGTCAAAATCGGGCGGCATTGCCACTAACATCGGAGTACACTTTTTCGATATGCTGATGTGGATATTCGGTGAAGTAAAAGCAGTGGAAGTGTTTGAGCATGGCAAAAGCATTGCTCGAGGTCGCCTGAAATTGGCCAGGGCCAACGTCAATTGGGTGCTAAGTGTAGACTACGATAATCTCCCCGAAAGTGTTAAGGCTACCGGCGAACGAACTTATCGCTCGCTTAAGATTGGACGAGAAGCGTTTGAATTCAGCGGAGGTTTCACGGAGTTGCATACCCGTAGCTATCAGGACATCCTGAATGGCGGAGGCTTTCGGGCCGAAGCAGCTATGCCGGCTATTGAGTTGGTGCATGCTGTGCGAAATAGTGGTGGCTGATGGGGTGGGCGCGGGCGCGGGTGCAATTTTTGTTGGAGGGCAAGTGAAGCCAGCAGCGTAGTTTTTCAAGCTTAGCCTGGGCCAATGCCATTAAAGAATTACGCAACAACTACGCTTACTAAGCGTACTAATTTAATAACTACGAGGTATGAGAATTGGCATGATTTTGGACGAGAAATTTCCCCCGGATCCCAGAGTGGAGAACGAGGCCATGTCCTTAATTGCTGCAGGCCATGAGGTACACCTCTACTGTCTGAAGTTTGGGAGTGATTCACGCGAGAAAGTTATCCATAATGGTATTCATTTACACCGCTACGGGGTGCCGAAATGGCTTAGAAGCATCTCTGCATTGGCTTACACCATTCCCCTCTACCATCTCATGTTGAAGCCTTCAGTAAAAGATTTTATTGAAACAAGTGGAGTCGAGGTTTTACACATTCAGGATATGCGAAGTGCCCGGACGGTATTTTGGTGCAATGCCAGCGCAAAGCTTCCGGTTGTACTTGATTTGCACGAGAACCGTCCGGAAATCATGAAATTCTACGCCCACGTCAAGTCTTTTCTGGGCAGGTTACTCATCTACCCTTCCTGGTGGAAAAAGCGGGAGTACGAGTATATTCGAAAGGCAGATCGGGTCATCGTAATCACTGATGCAGCTAAAGACTATTACGTGGAGGAAGTTGGTAAACCGGCCAATGAAATCGTCGTTGTCCCCAACTCTGTGCGCAGAAATTTTTACGAAAAATACCAACTTGATCAAGAGATCATTGAACGTTACAAGGATTACTTCACGATCCTGTACTTAGGGGACACGGGGCTTCGCCGCGGGCTTAAGACCGCCATTGCCGGTATGCCAGATATCCTGGAGAAAATCCCTAGTGCGAAGCTCGTTATCGTAGGGTCTAGTAAGGATGATGATACTTTAAAGGCCTATTCTAAAGAAATGGGCGTGGAAAAAAATGTGGATCATCTTGGCTGGCAAAAATTTCCCTTATTTCCCTCGTTCATCCTCGCAAGTGACATCGGCATCTGCCCCCTGCATCGAAACCTCCATCACGATACGACGTTTGCCAATAAGATCTTCCAATCTATGGCTTTTGGTAAACCGATCGTAGTCAGCGACGCGACCGCTCAGGCGCGTCTGGTAAAGAAGTATGATTCCGGAGAGGTCTTTACCGAGCGTCAGGTAGATCAGTACGTCGCTGCGGTGGTGAAGTTATACCAAAATAAAGAGCATTACCACCGCCTTTCTGGGAATGCCAAGCGGGCAATTGAAGAAGAGCTACACTGGGAAGTCTACTCCAGGGAAATATTGAAAATGTACGCGGGACCTTTGACCAATCACTAGTTTGGCTTACTGTTGAAGCCCGCCCCCTTTTTGATGAAACCTAGATAAGCATTGTAGAAAAACGGCTTCGCATCTACATATGCTGACCAATCTTTCGTGAGCTGACGTTCCGCCTTGCGAGTTGTATCATCAATGAAAATGGTATAGCTTTCTGCCATGCGATCCCTGAAAAAGTGGAAGACACGGGAACGATCAGCGGTGCGTTTTTCCCGCTTTATGGCTGGCCCGTCAATGATCAGTAGATCAGGTTTGAAATCTGCTAATACTTCGTTCAAGACAGTTTCATCGTACCAAAAGCCTCCCGGCCCATTGGCTCGGGGAACATGAGTTACGCTGGCATAACCTTGGTTGTCGTTCGAAGAAATAACGTTAGATACGTGACTGGCCCATTCGGCATTCTCTTCAATGGATAGCAAGCGACGATCAACCTTGTCGTCAGATATTTGGGAAAGACACTGCGCAATTATCTGTGTGGAAGTACCAGCCCCTAATTCTAGTATCCTGGAGCGTTTATTGATAATAATCTCGTTAACTATCCAGTTGATAGTTGAAGGCTGAAGAGATACAATAGTAGAAGGTATTGGAACCGGGATATTACGGGTGATCCACTGCAATTCCTGAGAAGATCTGATCTCTGATTTGGCCTCCTGCAAGAGCCACTTTCTATAGGCTCTCGCTTTCGCCTTTATAAAAGTCCGCATTTTGTTACAAATTTACAGCGACGAAGGTAGCTTTACTTTTGGGTTTAAACAGTTGAATATTGGGAGTCATTCAAAGACAGGGCTTTAAACGAACCATAGTAACCTATTCCGCTACACTGCTGGGTGCAATAGGTACTTTGTTCATTTATCCTATGGCATTCGACGCTTACGGGGAAATTCGTTTCGTGTTGAGCATGGTGGCTTTTCTGTACCCGTTGCTCACTCTAGGCATCACAAGTCTTCCGGTTAGGTTTTTCCCAGACTTTTCTCAGGGGGAAGGCCGAAATGGATTTCTCTCCATTTTATTGATCGCTTTCTCTTGTGCTTTGATCTTGTCTGGAATAGGGGTCTACTTTTTTTTGGAATACTTCTGGGGCTTCCTTAATTGGATGAATTTTGACATAACGCTGTTCCAAAAGAATAAGTCGATCATAGCCTTCCTGTTGGTAGTCGTGGGGCTTTCCGACCTGCTCAAGCGCTACATCTCAAATTTTGGCAGAATAGTAATTCCTGAGATAATCACCAACACCCTGTTGAAATTCTTCCTGCCTTTACTGGTGTTGGCTATTTCTCTTCAGGTTATTTCGCCCAACTCCTTTGGCTGGATTCTGATCGCTGTTTACGCCTTGATGAATGTGCTGCTCATTATCTACCTTGGAACGCTCGGTGGACTAGAATGGAAGGTTAATTGGAAGTTCCTTACCAGGACAAGGACTAAAGAAATTGGAGGCTATGCACTCTACGGATTAATTGGCTCTTTGGGTAGTGTGATCGCATTTAATATTGACGCCATCATGGTGACGGGTATGAAGGACACCTTTGCAAACGGACAGTACACGAACGCATTGAATTTTGCCGGGTTTCTCTCCGTACCTCAGGTCGCAATCGCAGCTATTTCAGGACCAATCATTAGTAAAGCCGTGTTCGGCAATCGTTGGGATGAGGTCAGTGACATTTACAAGAAATCGTCTCTGAACCTGACCTTTATAGGTGGAACCGGCTTTATCCTGATTTTGACTAACCTGGCAGACCTGTTTTTAATCTCCTCTAATCCCAAGGATATGCAAGCACTCTGGTGGCCTGTGTGCTTTCTTGGTCTGGCAAAGGTGATCGATATGATGGGGGGGACGAACAGGGAAATAATGGGCTACTCCCACCTGTACAAGTATAATCTTGGAATAGTGCTGATCCTCGCCGTTAGCAACGGCTTTGCAAACTATTACTTAATCCCTATTTACGGTATTAACGGAGCGGCTGTTGCTACCCTTATCAGCCTCACCCTCGTGAACCTCATTCGCGGCGTATTTCTTTACTTCTCCGTCGGTATTCAGCCCTTCAAAAAGCAGCACTTTTTCGTGATCCTTGTGCTAGCGCTGCTCTTTTTAATCATCTTCAACCTGCGCCTGCCCTTTTGGCCCTTCTTCAACATTATTGTTCGTAGCGGCCTGACGGTCTTAGTGATTATAGGGATCAATCACCGGTTTAATATGTCCCCGCTAATTAAATCCGGCGTCATAGATATGATCGAGGTTGTTCGATCTCGATGGAATAAAAGCTTAAAAGAAGGAGAGTAGTTGCCTGGTAAGGCGGTCTATCCGGAATTGCTCTTTCAGGTCACTGCCGGACTTGGTTTTGCCTGAAACTTCTTCTTTCGCCAAGCGGATGAGCATTTCACTCACGGATGCTTCATTCACCCTGGCCTGGTAGTGGCCTTCGGCGTATAGCTGCTGAAAAATCTCTTTTTCAGGGCCGATGTAGAGTATTTTTTTGTCCAGCGCTAGGTACTCGAAGGTCTTCGAGGGTAAGGTCAGTGTATGGGCAGGGTCATCGAAGACAATAGCAAAACTTGCGTTTGAAATAAGTTGAAGCATTTCTTCGGCAGGAACGGGGTGCAGAATCGTCACGTAATGATCATACGCAGCTTGGAGATCATTCGGAACAGTCTCCACGGATATCGCGGTATTGGTATAAAGGTGGATTCGAAATTTCTCTCGAAGTATGGGCAAATCATTTTTGCTCAGTGCAGACAACAGAAAGAACAGAGACGTTTGTCGTTTGCCAGCCAGGGAGCCAGGGTGGATCGCGACCCAATAGTCCTCCGAGGGTTTACTCTCCTGTACACCCGTGATGTCTTCCGGATCGTACCCATTGGAAAGGACCCGCAACTTGTCCGCAATTAATGGGAACTTGTCAGCGTAGGCTTTCTGGTGATCCGTCGTTGTCACCCACACCTGATCCATTTGTTGCAGCGCTGCATATTCTCGGGCAACAATTCCAGCGGGTGATGAGGCATCACTGGCCTTTTGATAGTACGACCAAGGGTCACGATAATCCACCACAAAACAAACGTCCGGGAATTGTTCCTTGAGTTGTGGTAGTTTAAGCAAAGGGGAAAACGGACCTACCGTAAGGATTACGGCATCATACTTATGTTTATTAAGTAGTTCAGTACATTTCCGATGCATCGTTGAAGACCATCCCTGAGCAGCGTCGATAGGATGGGTCGTCCGCTTAAGAATTCGCGACCCGGCCTTGGTTACAAATCCTCGCGCTGGCTTAAGCAGGTAAGGCGGGTACCCGCCTTTAGTAGGGTGTGCCACAATCAGTGGATTATTGGATATGTCGTGACACCAGTTAACTTTGTCGGCGTATGGGTACTGGCTTGTCACCACGTCTACGTGTACACCATTTTGGCTCAGGTATTTAGCAAGCTTTGACCAACGCCTGGTCCCAACTCCTCCACGAGGACACCAAGCATGAGCAAGTAAAAGCAGCCGGTTATTTGTTGTGTGGTGCAATGGAGAGAAGTTGAAAATGAAAAAAATATGAAAGCAAATATAAGTTGTCCGGTTTGCTCAAGTGACGAGAGTGCCCAAATCGCCCACCATGTTTTTTCGTCTGAAGGGAAAAACGAACGAACCAATTTACTAAACAAACTCTACCGGGATCATTTCAGTCCGGCAGGAGAGGTTGCTGTAAAGGAATGTGAGAACTGTGGTTTTATTTGGACAGACCCCCGGCTGAGTCAGGAAGACCTGAAATTAAAGTATCGACTCATCTCTGATTTCGATCTGAGCAGCAGAAAGGGACGGCCTCCTCATCTCCCCGAACGGCGCGCAAGGACCGTAGCGCTTAGTCAACAGTTGTTGACAAATAAAACTAACGCCAGGATACTTGACTACGGTGGCGCTGAAGGATACTTGCTGTCACCACTCATTGATCGAGGCCATAGCGGTTACGTCATTGATTATATTGATTATCCCAAGGAAGATGACCGTATCACCTATCTTGGAAATGATCTGCAAGCCGGTCCGGTTTTAGAAGAACCATTTGACTTGATTTTTGCTTTACATACCCTAGAACATGTTAGCGATCCGGTAAGTGTTTTAAAGGAACTTGCTACGCTATTACGGCCCGATGGAAAACTGTATGTTGAAGTGCCACTGGGCGCCTGGCTGGAATGGGCGTTCCTCCGGGAACCACTTACCCACATTAACTTTTTCAGCGAACAATCTTTCGCCGCCGTAGCGCAAGAGGCTGGCCTCCATGTACACCACATTGATTCTGTATGGCAATATGTTACCCACTTGCGGAAAACTGCCTGTATCAATATGGTTGTCGGTAAAACCCCTCCGGCAGCATCAGTATCGCCACTTACCACCCGGCAACAAAAGCAGGCATTCAGCCAGGGCTTAACACCCTTGATGATCCATCCTCGTTTCTATCTGAAGAACATGGTGAAGTACACAACATCTGGTCCTGTCTGAACTTTCCCAACTTAATAACGCTTATACGAATTGGTGTAGCCATCGACGGTGAGTTCTCTATTGACTAATTCGACGTTGTTTCAATTTTTAGTTCGTCATCCCATGCTTTCGACCTTAGTCCAATCCCCCCTCCTCCTCCTCTTCACCGTCATTGCCATCGGCTACGGCATCGGTGAAATACGTATCCGGGGGTTTAAACTTGGCGTCGCTGCAGTACTCTTTGTTGGCCTGGGTTTCGGGGCGCTCAGCCCGGAGCTCTCCGTGCCAGAGTTCCTCATTTTTCTCGGATTAGCAATTTTTGTATACACCGTCGGGCTAAGTTCCGCCCCAGCCTTTTTTGCCAGCTTCCGTCACCACGGTTTCAAAGATGTCTATTTCGCCACCTTCACGGTGCTGATCTCTGCGCTCATGGCCATTGGCCTGGGTAAGTGGCTTTCCTTCGATGCGGCACTTACGGGAGGTTTATACGCAGGCGCATCCACTAATACGCCGGCTTTGGCGGGCTTGTTGGATGCCATTCAGAAGGGCGCGGACGCAGGTGCAATCGCCGGAGCAAGTGAGCAGGCAGTGGTCGGCTATTCCTTAGCCTACCCTATGGGAGTACTCGGGGTCATGTTGGCTTTGTTCCTCATGCAAAAAATCCTGAAGATTGATTACCAGACTGAAGCCGGGGAACTTCACCGCGATTATCCGCTGGGGGAAGAGCTGACGAGCCGGACCTTTGCCGTTAAGCACCCGGACATTGTCGGTAATAGCCTGCGCAGCTTCCGCCGCGACCACGACGTCAACGTTGCCTTCGGCCGCATTCAACATGAAGGGCTGACGACACTGAGTACCTGGGATACCGTTCCTCAGGAAGATGACCTGCTGGTCTTAGTTGGCACAGAAGAAAGCATCTTGCGGGCCGCAGCCTTCATTGGCCCTATCGCTGAAGGGCAGTTGTCTTATGATCGTACCATCTTTGACGTCCGGCGCCTTTTTATCTCCAATGATGACGTGGCGGGTAAAACCATCGCCAGCCTCAACCTGCAGCAGCGGTTCAACCTGCTCATCACCCGCGTGCAACGCGGGGACATGGACCTGCTTGCCACGGGAGACACCGTCCTCGAACTGGGAGACCGGATCCTCATGGTGGCACATCGTGATGACCTCCCGGAAATCTTCAAGGTCTTCGGTAATAGTTACGAGGCCCTTTCCCGCATCAACCTGTTGTCCTTCGGGCTGGGTATCGCCCTTGGCCTACTCCTGGGGATGATAAGCATTACCCTGCCGGGCGGTTACAGCTTCAGCCTGGGGTTTGCCGGCGGACCCCTCATTGTCGCCCTGGCCCTTGGCCAGCTACGGCGTACCGGCCCCATTGTCTGGACGCTGCCCTATGGGGCGAATCTTACGCTCCGGCAGGTAGGCCTCATCTTCTTACTGGCGGGGATCGGTATTCGCTCCGGACAAACCTTTTATCAAACCCTGCAAACAGAATTGGGCTACCAGGTCTTTTTGGCGGGAGGCGCAATTGCCATCATTTCCACGCTGGCAACATTGCTCATTGGTTACAAAATGCTGAAGATCCCCTTCAGCTTCTTAGGCGGGATGGTTGGTAGTCAACCCGCCGTACTTGATTTCGCCGTAGAACAAGCCGGGAACAAGTACCCGGTCATCGGCTACACCCGAATGTTGCCGGTGGTGTTGATTGGGAAAATTTTGGCGGTGCAGATTTTGTATAATCTGTTGAGTTGAGGATCGGAAAAGTCTTTGACTCGGGCACCGAGCGGTAACGCCGGCCGCGTGGCGAAGTGCGTTAAGTTCTACTTGCTTTATTAGATTAGTGCCCCTTTAAGTTTAAACGGGTTCAATATTGATTCCTAAACATTGGTTCCTCTCTGGAGAATAATTTTATGTAAATCTGGAATGGAATTCCAGGTTTACATAAAGTCCCCTTTATCGTTTAACCAGTTGTATAGGTTGATGCCAGCCAGTTCCCCATTGTAGATCAAACGTTTATCAACTCCTTGTTCAAGGTGGCTAGTATACTGTAACGTAAGTTTTTGTATTTCGCATAGCGAACACCCTACCTCTAGTTCACCCCGGACAAAGTCCGGGGTTGTGGATCAATCTCCAACAGCACGACGCGAAGCGTCGTCAGGCCAGAAGGACATTTTCGTTACTTGGGACTGTGTCGTTCCTCCTTGTCCCAGACAACTCAAAGGACAGTCGCTACGCGATAAGTAGGGAAATACATAAACTTATGATACAGAGACAACTGTCCGCGTTCTGCAAAACAAACAAAGCCCCCGCCTGCTTTCCGCAAACGGGGGCTTCAATTCTCCTCACCTGACAACCTCCGGTTAAGGTCCCACTATTGGGTGTATCTGTAACTATTGTCAGGTTTATACTTTTCTAAGCGGGTGCAACCACTAGCGAAAAGGGAGCGCTTGCCTTTCCCGGGCGTTGCCGCGCTCCAGGTTGGGTCTTAGTGTATTTTACTGAAGTGCGATCTGCTTTTCGTCGATCATCTTGCGCATGTTGATCAGGGCGTAACGCATCCGGCCGAGGGCCGTGTTGATGGAGACGCGGGTGAGCTTAGCAATTTCCTTGAAGCTCATGTCTGCGTAGTGGCGCAGGATAACTACCTCGCGCTGTTCGGGTGGGAGTGCATCGACCAGGCGACGAACTTTGTCGTGTGTCTGGGTGCGGATCATGTCTGCCTCGGCATTGCGCTCCGGGCTTTGTAGCACGTCGAAAATGTTGAAGGTCTCCGTTTGGCCAACCTTCGGCCGGCGCTTGTGGCGGCGGAACGAATCAACACACATATTGTAGCTGATGCGCATGGCCCACTGAAGGAACTTGCCCTCGTGGTTATACTTGCCACGACGGAGCGTGTCAATAATCTTGATGAACACCTCCTGGAAGATGTCCTCAGCCTGACTGTGGTCCTTGGTAAAGAGGTAGATGCTGGTATAGATCTTCTGTTGGTGACGGCCGAGGAGTTCCTCGAACGCGCGATCTTCGCCAGAAAGGTATTGTGTGATCAGTTCCTGATCATTGAATGACTTAAAGTCCATGACTTAACGTGTTATACTAAAACTTGGGATTATTCCCGGAGGAAACCGTGCAATTCCGGTTGAGTTAGAGTAGACGTTGGTCTATAGAAGTCATTTTTAATGAAAGGGACGATGATGGGCCACTACTAGTGGCAACGGCCCAAAGATAAGCAGCCCTTCCTGACAATAACAAATGGAAAGTGTCCGTTAGCTGCCTTTAACGTGCCTTTAACGGTGAATGGGGAGAAGAAAAGTAGCTGTTTTTCTATTGTTTACGTGGCTTGTAGGGCTTTTGTGGCTTGGGGCGGAATTTTCTTCCGCAGCAGAAAAAACTTAGGCGAGGCATACTTTTTTCGCCTGGGCATGTTTCGTTGCTTGTTTTTTTTGCTTTTTAACCTCTCTTTTGCACCTGCGACCTCGCCACCTGAAAAATAGCGGAAGTATTCCTGAAAAAAACCTTTCTCACTTCCATGAAAAGCAGTACCTTTGCGGACCAATTCAGACCCTGAATACTAAAATTAGAAGAAAATGGCACATCACCAGTCCGCAAAGAAGCGCATCCGTCAAGACGAAAAGAAGCGTTTACACAACCGCTACTACAAAAAATCCACTCGTACCGCCATCAAGAAGGTGCGTGAGATGGAAGATAAAGATGAAGCTGTGAAGCAGCTACCTGGCCTGTTCAGCATGATTGACCGGCTGGCCAAGCGCAACCTCTTCCACCCAAACAAAGCTGCTAACCTGAAGTCTGGCCTTGCCAAGCACATCCAACGCTTGGGCTAATCGCCATTTCTAGGGTTATGAAGGAAAGCCTCTTCTCCGTTCGCGGGGGAGAGGCTTTTTGCGTGCGCGCCTGCGGCGCGTAACGATATGGGGTAAGCGATAAGTGATATTTGATAGGCGATTTAGCTGCGCACGTACACGCTCGCTTCGCTCGTTTGGGTGAGGCTGATTTCCCCTTGCTACGACAGGACTTAATGCCTGAATACTCTTAATGGTTCCTCCCACACTTCCCTTAGTGTAGCTTCTTAGTGCGCTTAATGCCTTAGTGGTTAAATCTTCTTCCCCAAGATACTCCGAACAATCACCCCCCCATGATCCCGGGTATTCTCAATGAAGAGTTTGCTGGTCTGTTTGCCGGCGCAGGCCACCCCTGCCATGTAAACGTTGGGCAAGGTGGTTTCGAGGGTGTCCTCATTGAAGACCGGTTTGCAGGCGTCGTCGTCACTGATGGGCAGACCGAGGGCCTCAAAAAGGCTGTAATTGGGTTGGTAGCCAGTCATGGCCAGTACAAAATCGTTGTCAATAGTCAGCGGCCCGCCGGGCGTTACTAAGTCTACTTCCGTGGGGCGAATGGCGGATACGGTGGTGTTGAAGTAGGCGGTGATGCTGCCTTCCTTAATCCGGTTTTCGATGTCCGGTTTGATCCAGTACTTCACACGGTCGTAGATTTCACCGCTGCGGATGGCCATCGTTACCTCCGCTCCTTTACGCCAGCACTCCAGTGCAGCATCGCAGGCACTGTTGGCCGCGCCGACAACCAGGACCTTTTGCCCAATGTAAGCATGTGGATCATCGTAATAATGCTTGACTTTCGGCAAGCCTTCACCTGGAACGGACATCATGCGGGGCGTATCGTAAAAACCGGTAGACACACAGATCGCCCTGGCGTGGTAGTCTCCTTTGGTGGTATAGACGGTGTACGACCCGTCCCCAACGGGCATCATCTCCTTCACTTCCTCGTATAGGTTGATGTTGAGTTGCTGCGACTGCACGAGCCGCCGGTAATATTCTAATGCCTCACTCCGCGTCGGCTTGTCGCCATGGCTGATAAAGGGAATATCGTGGATTTCCAGTTTTAACGAAGTACTGAAAAAGGTCATATTGACCGGGAAGTAAAATAAGCTGTTGACTACCATCCCCTTTTCCAGAATCAGGTAGGACAGGCCCGCTTTGCGGGCACTGATGGCGACGTTGATGCCGGAAGGGCCGCCGCCGATGATGATGAGGTCGTAGGTCATGGGGATTGTTGATTTTTAATTGTTGATTGCTGAGCCTTAGACCCTGAAAACTGAATCCTGGGCCCTGAATTCTAAAAACTGAATCCTGAAAACTAATTCACTCCTCTTCAAAAGGAAGCAATAATTGAACGCCTCCAGCGCCTTCTCGTTCAAGGTTGGAAACACTTAGGCCAAGAAGCCGGACTACGGGGACTTCTTCAATGTTCTCGTCGAGTAGTTGATAAGCCGTTTCTTTAAAATCGGAAAGGGACCGTACTTCGCCGGCAAAGGATCTGGACCGGGTGTGGGTTACGAAGTCCGGCGTCTTCATTTTCAGGGTGATGGTGCGGCCAAAATTGTTTTTCTCCTTGAGGTAACTGAACACCTTTTCTGCCAACCAATCGAGTTTCTGGCGCATCTCGTGGCGGTTGGCTACGTCATCGGAATAGGTCCGTTCGGCGCCGACGCTTTTTCGAATGCGGTTAGGGTTGACCGGGCGATTATCGAGGGCGTGGACGATACTGTAAAGTCGACGGCCCATTTTGCCGAAGCGTTGAGCTATTTCCAGTTCGGTCAGGACAACGAGGTCCGCACCGGTCCGAAAGCCCATTTTTTCGAGGCGCGCAGCCGTCTTCTTTCCAACGCCGTGAAAGTCTTTGACCGGTAGGGCGGCGAGGAAAGCAGGCGCTTCTTCCCGGGTGATGACTTTCATACCGTTGGGCTTGTTGATGTCAGAAGCCACCTTGGCCAAAAACTTATTGAAACTCACGCCGGCTGAGGCGGTAAGCTGGGTGGTCTCCTGAATTTCCTTGCGGATGGCCTGGGCAATTAATGTCGCACTGGCCGGCCCGCGTTTAGGCTCGGTTACATCTAGGAAAGCTTCGTCCAGGCTGAGGGGTTCCACCAGGTCGGTATAGCTGAGGAATATCTGTCTGATCTGCTCGGAGACCTCCTGGTACCGCTCAAAATTATGCTTGACGAAGATTAGGTGGGGGCAGAGTCGCTTGGCCGTAATGCTCGGCATGGCCGAGCGGACGCCGAAAACCCGGGCCTCATAGCTGGCAGCGGCCACCACTCCCCGCATTTTGGAGCCACCTACAGCAACGGGCTTGCCTCGCAGCTCGGGATGGTCCCGCTGCTCAACACTGGCAAAAAAGGCATCCATGTCAATATGGATGATCTTCCTTTCCGTAGGTGGCTTTTTCATAAATGCTTAGTGGGGGAGTGCCGGTTTGCTTTTTTCTTCCATTTCATTCATCAGCACTTCGGTCTCGGCGGTGAGATCATCCAATTTACGTTTAGCATCCGTAGAGAGTTCACTTCCTTTTTCGCCAACCAGGCCTTCCAGCTCTTTGCGGCGCTCATCCAATTCATCGAGGCGGTCAAGTATGCCGGAGTCTTTAAGGTCCTGCGCCTTGCCTTTCAGGCTAGAGTAAAGACCGTCCAGCTTTTCGAGGGCATCATCATATTTGCCATCTTTCATTTTCTGGCGTTCGGCTTTCAACAGGTTCCAGGCGTCTTTACCCAAGTCGCCTACTTTGCCGACAATCTCCCGGCTTTGCTCCTTTTCCTCAACATTGCCGAAGAAGTAATTGTATCCGAGCAGGCCTACGACCAGCACTAGGCCGAGTTTAATAATGGTTTTGATCATGATAAGGGAATTTGATGCTAAGGTACGGGGTTTTAGGAGTCAGATAGTCAAAGAGTCAGATAGTAATGTGGTAGCTCGCTTCGCTCGTGGGGCTGCTACGCAGCTTGGTTCTCACAGTGGGCAGCACGGAGGGAGGCACGGAGGGGGCACAGAGTTAAGGAGCCGGGGAGTCCGTACTATTTGACTCCTGGACTATCTGACTAGTCACGCTTAGTCTCCTGATCCACCGCCCCCAAAACATCCGGCATCCGATATTTTCCCGCCATGCTACGGATGTGCCCGGCAGCAACCTGCGGCGGCATACCGTAGGCCGTAACGTACAACGGTTTTTTACTCTTTCCCCGCAGCACCGGCACGGCATTATTGTTCCGGAAATAAGACTTGGCCACCCCGATGACCGGAACCTTGTCGTTCAGCTCATGAAACAGGTGTCCGCCTAGTCCCAGCCGGCCATTCGCGTCGAGGTAGACGTAGCCATCCACAATGATCGCCTCTACGTCCTCCAGGTTGAAATCTTCCAATGCTTTGATGATTAGGGGCATCTCCCTTAGGTAGAATTGACCGGGCTGGTAGGGGGCGGCAGCGCCGGAGGTCCATACGTGGATATCCAGTGGAGTGGGATCGGTCCAATCGTTGAAACTGGCGGCTACCAGTTTGCTGGCGGTGTTGGAGTAGTGGGCGTCGAAGGCGAGGATCATGGTCTTGTAGTCTTTTAGTCTTGTGGTCTTGTAGTACGGCTCTGCTCGCTTCGCTCATACGGCGAACCTCTGTGAGAACCAAGCTGCGAAGCAGCCGCACGAGCGGAACGAGCTCCCCTTGCGGTAGCCTACAAGACTACCGAACTACAAGATCACAAGACTATTTCATATACTCCCAGGCAGTCTGATACAACCCATGCTTTTCAACATACTCCAGGAACCCCGCAAAGAACTTATCGTTCCCGATCGTAGCACTATCCCCAATTACGATGAGGTACTTCTTAGCCCGCGTAATGGCCACGTTCATCCGGCGGTAATCGCCGAGGAAACCAATCTCTTGTTTTTCGTTGGAGCGGACGAGGGAGAGGTATACCACGTCCCGTTCCCGGCCCTGGAAACCGTCAACGGTATTGATGGTGAGGTTGAAATCGTCAATGCGAGGTTCTTCATCGAAGAGGTCCTCGGCTTTCATCACTTGCTGGCGATAGGGGGTGATGACCGCCACTGTGGGCAGCAGGTCTTCGGGGGGGATGGCACTGCGCAGATCGAGCAAGTGTTCCATCAGGATGTTCAGTTCCCCGTCGTTGTACCGGCTTTTGAACCGGGGGTGCAGTTTTTCTTCGAAGCCCGTGCCGGCTGTATCGATAAAGACTACGGACTCCGCCAGTGGAACACCGGGCAGGCTCCACTTCGCGACCAAATCAGCTGCTTTCAACCGCCCCTCGTAGAAGTACTCGTTGCTGTAACCCATGATGGGTTCGTTCATTCGGTACTGTACTTCCAGCAGGGCGTTGCGGCCGTGGATGGCCAGAGATTTTTCCAGTAGCGTTTCCGTGAATCCCTTTTTCTCCGCCTCCCGGTTTTTGACCGTTGGTGGCAGCTGGTAGGGGTCTCCGGCCAGCACAACGCGGTTGGATTTCAGGATGGGAATCCAGGTGGCCGGTTCAAGTGCCTGAGCGGCTTCGTCGATGATGCAGGTCTTGAAGTCATGGTTACTCAGGATGCTGGCCGCGGCGCCGATGAGGGTGCAGACCACCACCTGGGTAGTGTCCAGTACGTGATCCAGCGTACGATCCTCGAGCTGGCTTGCCCATTTGCTCAGTCGACCGGCGTCCCGAAAAGCGAGGCCTTTTTCGCGGCCCTTTCTCTTGTTGGCCTTCTTGCGGAGGTCCGCCGCTTCTTTGCGCAGTTTTTTTACCTGTTCGGTGTCCGGATGTCCGGCAATCTGGATGTCGAGGGTATGGCGCAATACATCTTCTTCTACCCGACTGATGTTGCCGGTCCGGACGACGCTGAGGCCCATTTCTGCCAGTCGCATCGTGACCAGATCCGCCGCAGAGTTGCTGGGTGTACAGAAAAGGACGCGGTGTTCGGTTTTTACGAGTTCGCCCACTGCGGCTACCAGCGTCGTCGTTTTACCCGTTCCGGGTGGGCCGTGGATGAGACTGAGGTGGTCGGACCCAAGTACCTCCTGCACGGCAGATCGTTGGCTGTCGTTCAAGTGGCCGAGGTGGGCCACGGCCGAAGGATCGACGGGCCGGTATTCCGCTGGTCTTACGCCCATGATCACGTCGCGCAGCTCCGCGACGCGGCCGCCTTCGGCGTCTTCCAGCCGTTGCAGAGCGCGGTCCATTTCCACGTAGGTCCGTTCGTCGAACATCAGGTCAACGCCCACGCCGCCGCCGTTGAGCCAGTCTGGCAGGTCTTCGCCGCCCAGCACGATCTTCATCGTGTTTTTCTTGATGTAGTGAATCACCCCGGACCGTTGCGGACCATTGACCATCGGCTGGGTCGTCATCAGGTTGATGGACGTACCCGACCGGAACCGGTGGCTCTCTTCCCCTTCCCGCACCACCGTCACCGTCGGCCGGCCGCCAATACCGTAGCCCGTTTCGGTGACCTGCAGCGGGTACCAGCTGTAGCCTTTGGCTACACGTTTCACCAGCGGCATGGCCTGGATGACTTCCAGGTGCAGCCGCCGTTCTTCGTCCCGTTCCAGTTGGACCAGATGGCGTTGGTGGGTTAGGTAGGTTTTTTGCGCGTCGGTCAAAGTTGTGGGGTAAGTTGAGCCTGTTAACTCCTGGGGAGGGGGAAGGGTTGCAATAGTACGGTTATTTGGGGTTTTGGGGGCGGGGGCGCTGGTGCTATTTTGGTTGGAGGAGCAGGGTGGCCGTCCGACAAATCCTTTTCGGCCTGGCGCAGCCGGACGAAAAGTTTGTCTGCCGGCTTTGGAGAGGTTCTAAGTATGTTGGTCTGACTTTGGAGGTTTTTGCCCCTGACCCGTCAGACAAACTTTTTCGCGTTTGGCTCCTTCGTCGCCCCGCAAAAAAGGATCCGTCGGACGGGCACCGGCCTCAAAACCTCCACAGCACCCGCGTCCCCGCCCCAAAAAAAACACTCCATAAAAAACCTCACCAAAACCGATTAGGACAAACCACCCCCTCAGAAAAAATCCGGTACCCCACATGAATCTCATTGCTGCCAGCGGCAGCCGTCCGAATCTTAGACAGCACCAGGTCGAAGGAATAACTGACCGATACCCGATCATTGAGTAACAGCCCACCAAATACGGCAAAGGAGTCTTCGTGCCGGTAATTGCCGCCCAGCCAGTAGCGATCCTGCAGCATCACCTTCGCATTTAGTTCGTAAGAAATAGGCGCGCCGGCAACTTGTTTGACCAAAACAGAAGGCACTAGAAAGGCTTCGTAGCCCAGCTTTAATTTCACGCCAGCCATTACGAAGTAATGCCGTAAAAGGGCGGTTTCGGGCGCGAATTCGCCGGCGGTTCCCCCGGCCTCATAATCCGGGTTGAAGAGTTGAGAGGAGGAAGCGCCCGCAAAGAATTCCTCGTTGTACAGCCAAACGCCAGCCCCTAAATCCAACAGGACTTTGCCGACGCTTTGCTGAATCGTGGGATCATCCGGATCCAACACATGATCCGTGTAGCCCTCCGGATTAAAAGAGAAACCTTTGATGCCACCGTTCAGTCCGAAGGAGGCCCGCAACCCGTGTCGGTTCAGGGCAAAATTATAGGCGAAGGTGAGGCTGCCGTTGCTTTGCTTCAGCGGGCCAGTCTTGTCGTGCGACAGCGTCATCCCCACTGCTGTCCGGCTGGCGGTAGCGGCCTGTTTGCCATACCCCCTTCTCACGGGATTCAGGCTGGAATGAGCGGAGAAATAAGCCGTCTGCGGTGCATCCTTGAAACCACTCCATTGCGAGCGGTAGCCCGCCCGCAGGTCAATAAAGTCCTCCGTTCCGGCCAGCGCCGGATTCACCAAAAAAGGATTTAGGGAGAACTGGGTGTATTGTGGCAATTGTTGCGCGTGCAAGGCAACGAAGGTGGGAACGATAGTACCCAGTAACAGAAAACAAAGTTGGTAGATTGAATGCATATTTTATTGGGAGGTAAGTTGTTGGTATACAGAACTTGAATTTGAGGCGGGCTTAGGGATCACTCGTCGGCCGAGACGCGACGCAGGAGCTGGCTCGTCCGCCGAGGGGTTCCGGGTCTTCCACGACCGCTAACCCTGGCTCCTCCGTCGAGTGATTCCGGGCCTGTCACGACCGCTCGGCCGACGAGTCAGGCCTGACAGCCGCTTCGTCGGACGAGCTAAAATCAGCGAACAATCGTCACGCTACCAGTAACCACCTCAGTCCCGGCACGCTTCAAATCAATGACGAAATAATAGGTAGCCACCGGAAGCGGTTCTCCATTTTTCCAGGTCCCTGGCCAGTCGTTTTGGTATTGTGAGGTTTGATAAACGACGCTCCCCCAGCGATTAAAGACCGTTACGTCCGCATTGGGGTATTCCTCAATATCATCGATGTACCAGGTTTCATTAAGGCCATCTCCGTTGGGCGAGAATATTTGTGTCGGATCAATGAGGTAGATCAGGTCCACTTCTACGTCTACTTCCTCCAGGCAGTTGTCCGTCACGACCAGCGCGGTGAAATAGGTCGGCTCGGTGGGGCTCACGACGAGGGTCGTGCTGTCTGAATCCATGACCATACCCGTTTCATCCGTCCATTCGATGGTGTAACTGGTGTTTGCCGGAAACGTAGACACCCCAACCTCAATGGCCTGGGAATTCCCCTCGACCACTTCGTAAGGGCCGCCCGGTACGGCATCAATTCCGGCAACGGTAAGACTAATCGGAATGCGCGGTCCGGCACAACCAGAAATATTCTGGTTTACCCAGAATTGATAGGCCTGGGCCACGTCGGTATAGACTAGCGGCGAAGCTATACTTCCCGAATCTGCATTGGCACTTGCGTGCCAGCGCAGGCCTTCGCCGGTCACCAACCCAGCGAGGTCAGGGGACGGATCACCCACGCACAGGTCGGTCGGGTCCATGAGGTCGGGGGCTTCCGGGATGGCATTTACGACGAACCCAACTTCCACGCGGGGGCTTTCACAACCATTTTCGGACTGACTCACCCAAAAGGAATACACCTGCGCTGATTCGGAACTGGTGGTCGGCACGGTGCTCGTTCCAACGCCGCCGGTGGGCTCGTTGTACCACTGCAGATTCATACCCGCCACCGCACCTCCCAACTCGTGTGCCTGCGCACCCGCACAGATATCCGGCAGGTCAGCGACGACCTGCGGTAAAGGTGAGGTCGGTAATATCTTATAGGGCACTTCGGCCCGCGGACTCTCACACCCATCAAGTGTTTGGCTCACCCAAACCCCATAGCTTCCGGGAACATCGGTCGTTGCGATGGGGATGGTGTTGCTACCGCTCCCTCCGTCCCGGTTCTGGTACCACCTTATGTCGGTGCCCGTTACCATAGCATCCAGGTCGGGTGCTGCGGTACCTACGCATAATTCCTGCGGTTGTTGGACTTGGGGCGCGCTCGGAATTGGGTTGATGATAAACGAAACTTCGGCGCGCTCGCTTTCGCAACCGGCCACGGTTTGGCTCACCCAGTTGGTGTAGATGCCGGGCGCAGCGGAATTTATGGCTGGCGGCGTATCTGCGCTGGTTCCGGCCGTGGCATTCGAGTACCAGCGTAAGTTGTCGCCACTTACTGCCCGGGCAAGGTTGGGTACCGTGCCTCCTGCACAAAAATCAATTAGGTCGGCAACGGCTGGCGTATCCGGTACGGGATGTACGGTATACTGAAGCGGAAGGCGTTCGCTCTCGCAGTTGTTTTCGGTCTGGCTGATCCAAAATGTGAAGGTACCCGTGGTGTCCAGACTTGCGGCCGTAAACGCATCCGTGGCTACCAGCGTGTCTTGGTCTACATACCAACTCAACTGCTGACCAGTTGCGTAGGTGGACAGGTTAAGGGTGCCGTTGTCCCGGCACTGGTCAGCGGGGTCGGTAATCGTCGGTGGCTGCACCTCGGGCTGGACGGTGTAAGTAACCTCCGCGCGCGGACTTTCGCAATTGGTGCTGGTTTGGCTGACCCAGACGGAATACGTTCCGGGAGTATTTGTGTCAATATTTGGCGCCGTAGAACGGCTTGCTCCCCCGGTTTCACTCGGGTACCACAGCAGATCCGTTCCGGGCACCCTTGTAGTAAGGTCTGGCGGAGCATCTCCGAAACAGATGTTTGTGGGAGGTAACACTTGTGGTGGAGCACTCACGTCAATTACCGTATAGGAGACCAGCACGCGTTCACTTTCGCAGGTTGCATCTGCGCTGCTTATCCAGTGCTGAAAGGTCCCCGCCTGAGCGGTAGAAATCGCCGGCGTCTGATTACTCCCGGTACCGCCGGTTTCCTGATCGTACCAAATTATGTTTGGTCCCGTGACAAAGGAAGCCAGATCGGGCGCAGTTTCGCCTTCGCAAAGGTTTGGTGTCGGAGTTACGGACGGCGGGGCGGGCAGTTCAACTACGGTATAGGTGAACGGCGCGCGGGGGCCTTCGCACCCGCTGATGGTCTGACTGACCCAGTGGCTGAAGGTGCCCGGCGTATTGATCGGCATGTCCGGTGCGTCAAATCGCCCCGAATTATCGCTGGGAGAATCGTACCAGCTTAGCTGTTGGCCACTGACGTAAGTCGTAACGTCGATCTGGTCGGCTTGCCGGCAAAAATCGGCTGGATCACTTACCGTTGGTAGGGGGATGTCCTGTTTTATAACCGGAATCATCAGGCTGACGGTGTCCTTACAGAAATACTCGGACGTTAATACTAACATTTGGGTCCGGTCCACATCCTGTAGACTCAGGGCCGGCTCCAGGCAATCATCGCAGGAGAGTCCGGTAGCGGGCAACCATTCAATGCCGGTCAGGTCTCTGCCGTTGCTGTGTCCGGCCCTTAGCCGGACTTCCGTAAACTTGCAGGCTACGTCATCCACCATTTCGAGATTCGCCCGGAATTGAAAGTCTCTTTGGCCAGCCTGGTTATTCCCATAATTCAGCTCATTGAAACCGGTAGGGGGGAATTCGGAATTGACGGACATAACGTTTAAATCCGATGCAGGCCAGGTAATGGGTATGGGGACGTCCGCATCGGCGTTGAAAACTGCCCAGACCTGGTCGAGTTTGGGTTTGCTGGCGGGTACGATTGCGACAAAGTCCACCCGGTCATCTTTTCCGTACACCACTTCGTCCAGGTAATAGGTCCCCAATACGGTTGGTGCCGGCGTAGCGCTTCTCGGGTCTTCATCAAAGAAGGTAACCGGCATACCCACGCGGATGGTATCGTACCCGTAGTTGTCCATACGGAAGGACACCCGAAGGCTGTCTTCCCTATAGCAATCTACCCGGTTGATGCGTAAATGGCCGTCGATGGTAGGATCAACCACCGGTAATTTAAATGGCCCCATGGTATCGGTACACATCGCTCCGTTTCGTGCGATCAGCGTAATGAAATAGTCGCCTGGCTCCAGGAAAGTATGGTTCAGGTCGGTTGAGTCAGAAAAGAAATCGGGCTGGGCCGGTGCCATGCTGTCGTAGGGCTCGTGTACGACGGTCCATTCAAAGGAGGTGGCATTGACGGACCGGTTAGTGAAAAGTACGGAGTCGATCATTTTTCCCCCCGGTTGCTTGGCGGCAATGAATCGCACGTTGGGCGTAAAGCGGGCGTCGATCGCCAGGCAGGTAACGCGTATCGTTCGGGAATAGGAAGTATAGCAATCCGGGTCCGCGCTGTTCCAGGCTTTCAGGTAAACCCGGAACTTTCCCGTTTCGGAAAAGGTATGCGTTAAATCAGGCGTGGTCGCCACCGTTGACGTGGAGGGGGCGTAGCCTTCCAGCCAGGCAATGGAGTAGTTGAAAGAAGGGCTCCCCATGCGTTCTACGTACCATTCGTACGTGTCTACCGAATCGGTACCGGTGATCGAACTGGTAAAATCGTAAGGCACGTTGGGTTCCCGGTAGCGCTCGTTAATGTCAAACGAAATATTGAAGTCAGCCGTACATGGTCGGTTACAGGCATCATTGTTACTGGGGGCTTCTATGGCAAGTTGGTTTCGATAGTTGTCGATGACGAAATGCATCTTATCGGCCTGGCCCTGGGTGAATTCATTGGGGCAGGAACTGTAGTCCATGAAATTGGACGTCATGTCCGGTACATCAGTGGGGAAGAAACCATTACTGTAGTTGGACAAGGTATCGGTATCACAGCTGTTCTGGTTACAGCCCGCCCGACTGTTGTCGGGCGGCGTATCGCAAATACCGTCCCCGTCGACCAGGCAGTCATTATTGGAGCAGCCACCCGCAAAGGTGTGCGCTAAACTCAGGTAATGGCCGTTCTCATGGGCGACCAGGGCTGCGCCCAGGCCAACCACGATCACGCCATCCGTAGGCGCATCGGGACCCACTACGCCGCCGGGCCCGCCGGAATAACCTCCTAAGCCACTGTCCCGGTCCCAGCTGGTACTCCCCCGGTAGCTTTGGTCTATTTCCGTGTCGATGCCGCTCGAAACTACCCAAATGTTCAGGTATCGACGAGGGTCCCACTGGCCCTGTGTTTTTAGTTTGGCGTCCTCCAGGTCCACATCCATGCGGGCGTAGTCCGTTTCCCATCGGACGATGCCGTTGGTTAATCCGCCGTCTGGTGCCCGCTGTGCCAGACAAAACTCGATCTCGGTATCTACTCCACGGGTGCCGATGCTGAAGTCGCCACCGTTGGGATATTTTTGAGAATGGGTGTAGGCATTATTCAGGGAGGCTACGGCATTAACTACGGCCTCGTCCGATATGCCCGGTACGTCTTCCAGCAGGTGAATGACGATCGGAAGAGTGCGGGTCGTCGGGGCCTTCGACTGTTTTGACGCAGCTTGCTGCCAGGCTAAAAACAGGTCGGCTTCTTCCTGTTTTTCTTCCCGTGACCTTTCTTCAGCAGGGCCGCAAAAGGCCTGGTTGCTAATGCGAAAGGCGGTTGAATCACCTGGCGGGGTTTCCCCCTGGCTTTGGGCGACTAAAAAAGCCAGGTACTGAAAAACGAAAAACAGTGTCAAAATCCATTTCATATAAAGCGTGCGTTTCTGTTTTGAGTAAAAAAAGGTCGGTTTTGATGCGTAGCGTATCCTACCTCCAGCTGCATTTATGCACTGGGGGAATAGGTGAAAACGGGGTAGGGGGAAGGATTACACCGCAGGTAGGTACTTCAGAATATTGTCCGAACTAATGGGAATACGATATGGTGTCGATGGTCTTTGGGCAAAAGAAGGGACCTCTTCAGAGCGTCAGCTTGGTAAGCTCATAACACGCAGAAATGTGAAGATTCAAGATCCCATGGCATTGTTTCCAACCGAAAAACAACCTAAAAAATAAGTAACTAATGTTTAAAACGACTGGAGTCTAGCTGATCGAAAGTACCTGAAAAGCATTAACTGTTCCCACATCGAATCCTGTGGGTACGGAAAAAACGCTCAAAAGCATTGTTGTTATTGTCGACCACTAAGCTGTTTAGTGTACGGTGCTTGTTCTTTACGGACCGGCACTGAGTTGCAGAATGAGTGAGTGGTAGCTGCGGCATCAGTGATTCACCAATTCACCAACTCACTTTCTGGGCGGGGCCGCAGGTGCAAAGGGAAGGACAAGTGCAGTGCAACATAAATGTATCAACCTAATTGACGCTGGTTAATTTTAGCCTTCAATGATGAAGTCCCACTCGCCCTGAACGCAAAAAAGTGTTGCATTTTTGGCGACGAAACTTATGTTATACCGTACTAGTGCAGGCAGCGCGCACGATGTAGCTCGTCTGAATACGGTGGTGAAAAATTAATAGCATGAACTACGACAGCATTGCCACGCAAATAATTGGTTTGAAGAAGGCGGACTTAGCGCTTCGAAGCAGGTTAGTTCGGGCAGGACAACTCAACGAAGGCTACCACCCAGAAATGGAAGCCCTGCACGTTAGGAATGCTGATACTCTAAATGAGCTAATCGATGAAATTGGCTACCCGACAGTTAATAAAGTAGGGGAGGAGGCCTGCAGTGCCGCCTGGCTGGTTATTCAACACGCCATCAGTAAGCCAGGCTTTATGAAGAAGTGCAGGAGACTATTAGAAAAGGCAGTCGCCGAGAAAAAAGTTCCTGCCCAAAACTTGGTCTATCTGACTGACCGGATTGACGTCTTCGAGGGGAAGCCGCAACAATACGGTACCCAGTTTGACTGGGATGAAAACGGAGAGCTAAGCCCAAATCTCTTTGACGACTTAACCAAGGTGAACGAAAGAAGGAAAGCTGTAGGGCTAAACACCCTTGAAGTGCAAACATCCCTCATCCGAAGACAGGCAAAGGAAGAGAACCAATCTCCACCAATAAACCTGGAAAGCAAAAAGGCGGCCTATGAAAAATGGAGAAGAAAGGTCGGCTGGACAGTCTAAAACTGATATTATTAAGCAGAATACATGCCTCATGGAATTTCGAAAATTCACAGCAGCAGACTACCCTGATTACAGTAGCTGGTTTAATGATCCTCAACTTCAACGGGCATTAGGACCTATTGACGAAGAGTGGTTGAACCACATACTCAACGATGACGAAGAAGGCATGGAACTAGCGGTATTCTTGGATTCAAAACTGGTGGCTGTAGTCGGTATCACACTCCCGCATGATCAGTACGATTATCGCGTGATAACTGGTATTGGCGTTAAGCCCGCTCTACGTAATCAAGGATTGGGAAGCAAGGTGTTATTGCAGTTACTCGAGGAAGTGCAATTGGAAGCGGGCTGTTTTTGGGTGAGTTATGTGGAGAAGTTCAATTTTTGCGGGCAGGCTTTCTTTGAGAAGCATGAATGGATGAAATTCGAAGAAGAAGAGATGTACAGGTATACGTACAGCGGGTGAAATCGATTTGCTGCAGAACAGTGGGAGGGCAGGAATACTGAATTACTGCGTCGTGAATAAGTCGATGAAATGTTTGTCCCCTGCGACAATTTGGTCTAAGCCCATACACATCATTCTAAAGCGAAAGCAGTATTCCCCCTTGCCCTAAAAACCACCCCTGCACCCGCGTCCCCGCCCAAAAAATGGCATTAAAATAGGCGTGCGCTCCAAAACCTGGTGCGCACGCCTCAACTGTTATAATATTCAGCGCTGACCTTTTACCACCACGCGCTTAAGCTACTTCTGCTAATTCAGTCAGGTCCGAGGTCTCCCCAACGAATGTCTCCAGGACCTCAAAGAAATTCAAAATATCCGCCGCCGTATTATTAGCATTAACCGTCACTAAGCGAACGAAGGTATCCCCACCAAAAGAGCCAAAGCCTACGACCGTAACCTGGTGCTCGTAGAGTGCCGTACAAAGCGCCTTCGGGTCAATGTCCTTATAGTTGAAGCAAATGGAAACGGAATCGTCGAAGCTGTACAGGGTATAGTCGGGGTTACTTCTGATGTAGTCGAGCGCAACGTTGGCCAATTCAAACTGGTGGTCGATGATCTGCCCCAGGCCGTTGGTGCCAACAGACTTCCACAAGGTCCAAAACTTCAGGGCATCGTTTCTTCTGCCACATTGGAACGACGTTTTGCCCAGGTTGAAATCGTCACCGTCGGTTTGGTACAGGTAGGAGGCGTCATTGCTGAACGAATCATACAACCGCTTCTTATCCTTCCCCTTAGCCTGCTGCAGTGCGCGCGCCAGATGTTTCTGCGGTGCTTTTGGGCGCGGCCGCAGGTGCAGTGGGAGGTTTGGGGGCAGGGTTTTGCTTTGCTTTACGTCTCTCTACCCCAAACGCCTGGTACTAACCCAAATCCTAAGACGGGGTATACTGCTGACCATCTTTAGGGAATGTATAGACATTTCCTGACTTCTACGACAATGGGATTAGAAACATCATCGTAGGCGCGGTCGCTAACGTGAGCGCCAGAACTGACATTGGTGCGCTTTGGGAAAATTTTCTCGTCTCCGAAAGAATCAAACAGAATAAATACAAGTTGACACTAGCCAAGTCTCATTTTTGGAGGACCACCCAACAACAGGAAATTGACTACGTAGAAGACGTCGGAAATTCCCTGAAGGCCTTTGAATTCAAATGGAATCCCAAAAAGAAAGCCAGAATATCGAAGACTTTCACCAACCAATACAACGCTGAAGGTTCTGTTGTTAATCGAGATAATTTTAGATCGTTCGTGATCATTTGAATTAAGTCATCCAAGCGTGTGCATAACTAAATGCACAACCTGCTAGTGCCGGGCTTCACTCATTGCCCTGACCTTGAGCGCCGGTAGTGCATGCGGTGGCAAGGCAGCAATACCGGAGCTTAGCCGTAGCTAAGTGAGGATATTGCTAACGTCGCCACCGTGCGGAATAACCAGCTGAAGCCCGGCACTAGTGGGTGAGTCCGGACGCCCGCAGGTCAACCAACCCCCTCCGCTTCGCTTCTGGGTTTGGCTGACGCTAAGGGGTCCTAAGCGAGTCGAGGACTCCATGGCGTCCCGGGCCCTGAAATTGCGTAGCAGTTAAGGGGCTAAGGGACCCGCGGGCGTCCGGGCTGGAAAGCTTCAATTTGTGCAATTTGTTATGCACACACACTTTGTCAGTGAATTTGCACCACCTGGAAAACGAGCTATCTTTATCGTGAAGAGGTCTATTTCAGGTGCCTGTAATCGCTGTGCGATGAAGGTTGTTAACCTCAGCTAAATCATTGGCCTTGATCAAATTTTCGATCGCGCTGAAGCTGTAATAAAATGCTTGTTGTCTGATACCATAATTTCGTAATTAATGATGAGAGCCGTACTATTTACATTTGTTTTCTGCTGTTGGATTCCAATAATCCAGGCATCCCCGATTGAAAAGGATACTTTAAAAAAGAAGCCGAACATCGTCCTGATCATGTCGGACGATCACGGACAGTGGGCAATGGGGTGCTCCGGGCAAGAACTTATCCGCACCCCTAACCTGGACGCTATGGCCAACGCGGGGGTGCACTTCACCAACGCGATGACCGTCGCCCCGGTATGCTCTCCGGCGCGCGCTTCCTTTTACACCGGTCGAACGCCTTCGCAGCACGGGGTGCATGATTTCCTGTCGGACGGTCCGGGGTATAATTCAAATTGGCTCAAAGGGGAGGAATTGCTTTCCGAAAAAATGCAGCAACTGGGCTATCGGGTAGGACTGTTTGGCAAATGGCATTGTACCACCAATAGCCCTGAGCCGCAGCGGGGGTTCGATCAATGGCTGAGCTACGTGGTGAAAAACGGCGAGTGGATAACGCAGTACGCGCACAGTGGCACGGTTCACTTTTCGGACAATGGCGTAGCTAAAGATTACACCGGGTTCCAGGCCAATTTCCTGACGAGTGCGGCCATAGATTTTATGGATGAAAAGGAAGACAAACCATTTTTCATCAGCCTCAACCTTGTGGAACCTCATTTTCCCTTTGAAGGCCTTCCGGAGAGATTGGTGGAGTACTATCGGGGCGTTGCGCAGAAAATAGTACCTGCAGGATCAGCCTCTGAAGCCAAAGTGGTCCGCGATTTTGCCGTTGTGGGCCGGGACCACAATGAAAAACTGGCGCAATACCTGGCGGCGGTATCCCTGATCGACGAGCAGGTCGGTAGAATGTGGGAAGGCCTGGAAGGACGCGATCTACTGGAGAACACCATTTTCGTTTACACCTCGGACCATGGTCACCTGACGGGGCAGTACGGCGCTTATGGTAAGACCAATTCTACCCAGCCCTTCAATTTTTATGAAGAAAACATCAGAATTCCACTCCTTGTCATGGGACCCGAAGAAATGGTCTGGCCGGGACAAGTGCGTAATGAATTTGTGGATTTATGTGACCTGCACCAGTTTTTCCTCGACGTTGGGGGCGTCGATCAGAACGTGAAGCACGATCCGAAAGACGGACCGGGACGTTCCATTACCCCCTTAGTGATGGGCGAAAGAAATGCAGACTGGAGGTCTTTCCAGTGTTCAGAACATGGCAACGGTAGAATGATCACTGACGGCAGGTGGAAACTGGTGCGTTATTATGCGCAAGACCCTGCCGAAAAACCAACCGACTATTGGTACGATTTGTCCCACCCATTTGGGGAAGCCCGTACGAGCCCTCCGCCCCGGGAAGCGGTCAAAACCCTGCTGGTGAAGCAGCTGGAGGAGTACTTTAAAACCTATGAAAATGAGGCGCATAGCGGAAGGCATGTCTGGAGTCAGCCACCCTGCAATGGGGGGGAGCCCTGGCGGACTGAGCCTGTGCCGGTGCGGCGGTTCTCTCATTGATTTTTCAGGTAGGGCTGGCGGTTTTAAAATCTCCTACGCGCTGTACTTCGTACTCGGGATGACCCATGTTTCAAACGGTCGTTAGCCCAATTTGAAAAGTTTTGTTTCGCTGCTACTTCGTAGTCTCGAAGGTCCTCTACCTTAGACTACTCCGCTGCCGCTCCGGGTACCAAGTGGTCAGAAATTGAACATGGTGTTATCGTTCGCCAGGTTCGCGGTCGGGATTTCCTGAATGACGTCCCAGTGCTCCACTACCTGCCCGTTTTCCATGCGGAACAAATCGTAGAACACCTGCTGTTTCCCACTCCATTCGCCTTCACTCACGATCAGGACAAAGTTGCCTTCCCCCAGCACCTTGTGGATTTTGGTGTACTTGAACATATTGTTTTGCTCGGTCAGGTACTGTACCGCTTCGACGATACCGCTCAGGCCGTCTTTGATGCCCGGGTTGTGCTGGTCGTACTGTTGGGCACTGATGTACTCCGTGATCTTACCTGGGTTTTTGCCCATCAGAACGTCTTCGATCAGTGCTACGGCCAGGGCCTTATTCTCCGCTGTTTTGTCCAGGTCTGTAATGGTGGTCGGGCCGTCCGTTTGCGTTCTCCCGCTGGCCGTTTCTTTTACTACCGGGGTCATCGCATCCCAGTGTTCCGCTACTTTGCCGTTTTCATCGACACGGATGATGTCGAACGAGACCATCTCGTCGGCACCAAACGGTTTGGCGTTTTTCCAGACGTTGTGCATAAAGACGTAGTTCCCGTCCTGAAACATGCGAACGTTCTCGGCGGTCGTACCGTTTTCCTGCAGCATAGGTAGCATTTGGATAAATGGTTCCAGCCCCGTTGGCAGGAATGGATTGTGCTGAACGTAATCGGCGTTGGCCAGTTCGCGCATGGTGCTGGGGTTGTTAGTTAGTACGGCACCTAAAAAGGTGCCCACGGTTTCTTTCGTACTCATGGTTGGCGTTTTTGGAGTGGAGTTTTCGGTTTGGTTGGTACTTCTCGTCGTAGTGGTTGCCGGGCTGCACGCTACGAGAAGGCTGGTGAGCAGTAGGAGAATGATGGAGTTTTTCATGTGTTGAATTATTATTACTTTTGTTTCGAAAGCAAAACTAAGAGTATAACTTGCAAAATGCAAGTGATTTTAAATTCAATTGCGTTTTGCAAGTAAAAATTAACATTGACTTAACATGGACCGTAAATTTCGTTGCGACTGCCCGATCACTTCCGCCCTCGATATGCTGGGCGACAAGTGGATGTTGGTAATCATAAAGCAGATGCTGATGGAGGACAAGCTGACCTTCAAAGACTTCACGGAAAGTGATGAAGCGATTGCCACTAACATTTTGTCCGCAAAGCTGAAGCTGCTCGAAGAGATAGGACTCCTCACAAAAGCCAAACTGCCGAACAACAAAAAGACGAACCTCTACCTCCTGACCGAGAAGGGCTTGTCGCTAACGCCCATTATCGTGGAACTCGCCAAGTGGAGTGACAGTTATCTCAGGGACCTTAATCCGTCCATCCGGAATGGTGAGGGAATGGTGTTGCTACGCAATGACAAGGCGGCTTTTGCCGACGCGTTGGAAAGTGCATACCGGGAGAAGTTGGCGGGGATGGTGTTTGTTAAGTCGTGACTTGTTCCTTGCGGCGACTGTTTAAAGTATTCAGAGGATCTTTCCACCCGGCCGCGAGCTGGAGGCAAGCGCTCCGCGCGTAGTCATCTGAAGCCGTCAGTCTATCCAGAACTTGTTTCCACGTTCAATTTGAATTGCGGATTTGGACGGATTTCACGGATCGACACGGATTGGATGGGAGAAGATCCGCAACGCATCTGCCCGAAACAAAGGTTTTGCTACGCTATATTCATAATTTACTGGACCATACCAGCAGCCAACCCTGAGAAGTTACGCATACAGTATGGGAAGTGGTTCTGTATGCGTAAACTGCATTGGATGCCCAACTTCTGGAGCGGGGTTCGTATTTTGGCGGGGTGTTTGTACTGGATAGAAGCCACCGACAAAAACATCACTTGGGGAGCTATGGAATTTTTCCGATTGAAAGATGGAATAATTACTGAAATATGGGAAAGTTGGCCTCTTCACGATATGACTGACCTGCTTACTTCAGAATAACTTCATATAAACTAGAACAGAACAACTAAGGTATGGAAGTTGAAGAATTAGCAACATGCAGGTTAAAATTACGAAAACTTACTCCGGAAGTATTTGATTATATCTATCGTGATTTCTCTGAAAAGAAACAACTAGCGTTTTTAGGGTTAAAATCAACTGTAGAACTTAAGGTTGAAAAGAATAAATACGAAAAAGGACTTTGGACACACAATAAGAGGTTCCTGTATTTCCAGCTGCTAGATCAAAAATGTATGAAAATAATCGGCTGGTGTGGTTATCACACCTGGTATTTGGATCATGAACGAGCCGAAATAGGTTATGGATTATTTGATGACAAGTATAAAAGAAAAGGATTAATGTCAGAAGCAATGTACCCAATAATTGAATATGGATTTAAGCAGATGAGATTAAACAGGATAGAAGCCTTTATTGGCCCAAAAAACGAAGCCTCAATAAAATTGATAAATAAATTCAATTTTGTAAAAGAAGGCCAGTTAAGAGAACATTATCGTGAAAATGACAGAGCTGAAGATTCGATAGTTTATTCCTTGTTAAGGAAAGAGTATGAAAATTGCTAAAGCAACTGCTTTGAAAAAGCAAAAGAGAACTATCACCACTGCACCCGCGTCCGGGCCAAAGAATGGACGTTTCGTACGGAGGTAAGGTCGAACTCCAATCGGACGAACCTCAGATTTACCAATAATTCAAAAGCGCATCAAAAACAAAGGTAGAGTACCTCCGATCCGAAAGGGCGTTGCGGAGCGACAAAAGCGGGCAAGCATTTTTAGTTGCTCCGCAACCCACGTTAGGGCCAGAGGCCCTCAACCCCAGACTACTCCGCCCCCGGCAACAAAGACATAGCTTTCAGCTTCGCGGCAAACGCCCCCCACACATCAAGCCCAAACCGTTCCACCGCTTGCTCGAAATCCTCGATCAACGCTTCCGCCTGCTCAACCGTCTCCCAATCCTGCGCGGAGGGCACCGTCGTCCGGGACATGGCTTTTTGCTGCGCCTCCCGAACCTTGGAATGCGCCGTAACCGCGTAAGACTGCCAGGCCCCAACCTGCCGCTCCGTAGGCCGGGAAGTCTGTCCAAGCGCCCGCGTCTCCTTTATCGTAGCCAGCATCGCTTCAATGGAATCCGGCAGATCCGCCCACGCCGCTTGCTCAACATCCTCCAGGTACCGCAGCACCTTACGAAGTTTCTCCGCCTTGTTATCCAAACCAGTTAACAGCGCGGATAGCCGGGACGCCTGGCCATCAACCTCCTTCTGATAGGCGTATAATTGCTTGTCCACCTCCGGGTCCAGAGAAAAACGGGGGTCGCTGATCACGGTCACCCGCGTAGTATCCGAATAGTCGCCGGCCCTTACTACGATCTGATAATCGCCGGGTAGAACGGGGATGCCCCGCGATTCTTCGTCTCCCCCGTCGGCGCGTTGCTCGTCCAACTTCCAGGTCAGGTACTGCAGGCCCGGGCCTACGTCCTTCCGGCTAACCGTGTTGATCTTTGTTCCGGATGCATCGTATATGTCCGCCGAAACGGTAGCCCTGGCATTTACATGCGCATTCAGGTAGAAGGGAATCTCCGTGCGCTGAAAGACGCGGTTTTCGCCCTCGAAGGTGGTGTGGAAGCCGGTCCAGATGTTCCCAGGCGGGTTGATGAAGCGGCCCTTGACCTGCACCGCATCGTTCATCGGCATGGCCCTTAACCGTCTTTGCACCCGCGGCCGCGCCACCAACTCCCGCAAGCTCTTCAGATCGTCCAGCACCCAGATGGCGCGGCCGAACGTGCCGATGATGAGGGCGGATTCCCGCCGCTGAATCTTCAGATCCATCGTGGAGACGGACGGGAAGCCGTTGCGCACCTGCCGCCAGCTGCCGCCGTTGTCGCCGCTGACCCAAAGGCCGTTTTCGGTGCCGAGGAACTGCAAATTTGGCTCTTCCGGGTCCTGGATGAAGGAGAGGGCGTACCCCTTCACGTCGTCGCTATCCACCACGCGCGTCCAGGTATTTCCGTAGTCGTCGGTCCGGAACAGGTAGGGCGCGTAATCGCCCCTGCGGTAGTCGTTCACCACCAGCCAGGCCGTGGCGGCGGCGTGCTCGGAGGCGATCACGCGGGCGATCCACGCCTCTTTGGGCAGGCCGGTGACGCGGGCGGTGAGGTTGGTCCAGTTGTCGCCGCCGTCGCGGGTGAGGTGCACCTGGCCGTCGTCGGTGCCGGCCCAGATCAGCGAGCGGTCGAGCGAACTGGGGGCGATGGAGAGGATGCTGTTGTACATTTCGGCACCGGACAGATCGAGGGTCAGGCCGCCGTAGTCGCCCCGTTGTTGCGCGGGATTATTGGTGGAGAGGTCCGGCGAAATGACGGTCCAGTTGGCCCCCTCGTCCGTGCTTTTGTGGACGAACTGGGAACCCGAATACACCGTATTTGCGTCGAACGGATCGCGGGCGAAGGCGGCGTTCCAGTTGAAGCGCAGCGTCTCGCCCCGCGGAGCCGGCGGCTGAACGCTGGAGTAGTAGCCCCCGATTTTGTCGTAGCGGTACAGGTCGCCGTTCTGCGAGGTGCCGTAGCCGGCGCGGGAATCTTCGGGGTCGGGCGAGATGTAGAAGCCGTCGCCGCCCACCAGGTACTGCCAGTAGAGGGTGCGGATGCCGCCGCGCCGCCAGGTGTAGCCCGGGCCGTACCAGTTGCCGTTGTCCTGCATCCCGCAGTAGACGTTGTAGGGCATGTCTTCATCGACGTTGACCTGGTAGATCTGGGCCACCGGCATCGTTTCGGGGAAGTACCAGCTCTTGCCGTGGTCGTGGGTGATGCCGAGGCCGCCGTCGCCGCCGATGATGAAGTTCTGTGGGTCGTTGGGGTTCACCCAAAAGGCGTGAAAATCGGCGTGGACGCCCTTCGTTTCGTCGGCGGGGATCATCGGCGTGGGGTCGAAGGTCCGTCCGCCGTCGTAGCTCAGGTGCAGGGGCTGGTAGATGTTGTAGAGGCGGTTGTGGTCGGCCGGGTCGACGGCCAGTTCCTGGAAGTAGAAGGGGCGGTTGTTGGTGTAGCGCGGGGTGTCGTTGATCAGCGTCCAGTGGTCGCCGCCGTCGTCGCTGCGGTACAGGGCGTTCTTCGTGGCCTCCACCTTGGCGTAGATGCGGTCGGGGTTCGAGGGGGCTATGGCCAGGCCGATGCGGCCCAGGTCGCCGGGGGGCAGTCCGTCGGCGGCGGTAAGCTGCCGCCACGTATCGCCCGCGTTGTAGGTGACGTACAGGCCCGAGCCGGGGCCGCCCGAGGTGAAGTACCAGGGCGTGCGGCGGTGTTCGTACAGGGCCACGAAGATCTTGTTCGGGTTCTTGGGGTCCATCACCATGTCGGCGACGCCGGACTGGTCGTTGGTGAACAGGATTTTGTCCCAGCTCTCGCCGCCGTCGGTGGTGCGGTACAGTCCCCGGTGCTCGTTGGGCGTAAACGGATCGCCCATCGCCCCGGCAAACACCACGTCCGGATCGTCCGGGTGGACCAGGATGCGGTGGATGGTTTTGGTGGCTTCGAGGCCCATGCTTCGCCAGGTCTTGCCGCCGTCGATGGTCTTGAAGATGCCCTGGCCGAGGTTCATCGAGTTGCGCGGGTTGCCCTCGCCCGTGCCCGCCCACACCACCGCCGGGTTGGATTGCTGGATGCGGATCGCGCCGATGTTCTGCGTCGGCAGGTCATCGCCGACGGGGCGCCAGGCCGTGCCGCCGTTTTCTGATTTCCAGATGCCGCCGGAGGCTGCTCCGGCGTAGATTGTTTTGGGGTTGGCCGTCACCGCGTCGAGGGTGGTTATTCGGCCGGACATGTTGGAGGGGCCTATGTTTCTTATTTTTAGGTTGGTTGGTTGGAGTGGGGTTAGTTGGGCGGTGGCGGGGAGGGTGGCTAGTGTTAGGAGGAGGGCGAGTAGTAGTTTTGGCATGGGGTTGGTTTGGGGGGTAATTTAGGGGTTTGGGCGGGGACGCTGGTGCTGGGGGAGGTTTTGGAGGGGCAGGGCTGGAGTGCGTGTTGGTACGTTTAATGTTTATTCTCTGGTATTGGGTTTTGGAGTGTATTTTAGCGGAGCTGGGCAGGTAGGAAAAATGACGTACGTGAAATTGGCTACTGTGAAATTTATTATTACACTTATTGGGCGTAATCAACAATACTGATATCTTAACTTTAAAGCTAATAGTTGTAGACTCTCTATAAAATAATAATTGAGTTTTAAGGATAAATTATACAGATGAATTATTTCTGTATTTAACGAATAGCCGATGAAACAATAACAGAGATCAAAGGTTTCCTTGGTAGTTGTACCAAACAAATTTGAATGCCTAGAATAAGCGAACAAGTACTGGAGAATTGGACTAATCCACCGAGTAACAGCGAAGAAAATAAGTTGAGCAATTCTGAAAGAATGGTGAGAGAAGCGATATCTGCAAGTCCTAATTTGAAATCCAAAACTACAGAAACATTTGGGCAAGGCTCTTATGCAAATAACACTAATGTAAAACTCAATAGCGATATAGATATAAATGTCATGTATAGTGACGGAATGTTTTACGAACTACCTGCTGGTGCATCTAGCAAAGATTATGGAATTACTCCTCACAGCTATACATTTACCGAGTATAAAAAAGATATTTATGATGCCTTAGTTAGTAAATTTGGCGTAAATGACGTTCAGTGGAATGATAAATGTATAACAATAAGAGGCAATACATATAGAGTGGAAACTGATGTTGTCCCTACATGGTTGCATACCCGCTATGAAAGCCCAAACTCGACTGTAGAAGGTTGTAAATTTTTTAGCGACAATGGAAAAGGAATTTTAAACTACCCCAAACAGCATATCCAAAACGGCATTAATAAAAGTAATCAGACTCATAGGAGATTCAAGAAATTGACGCGTATTCATAGAAAATTACGTTATCAATTAATTGATGAAGGAGTTATAGCAAAAGACCCGATTTCATCTTTTCTATTAGAGTGTTTAGTATTTAACTGTCCAAACGATACATTTAATAAAACTAGCTGGAATGACAGACTAAAGAGTTCTATTACCTTTTTATATTTAAGTACTGATGATGCGCCAAAGAGTAACGAATGGGGAGAAGTTTCAGAGTTGCTATACTTATTTAAAGGGCGAAAATGGACACAATCCGATGTAAAACATTACATGGGTATTCTTTGGACATATTTAGAATATTAAAGCGATGGTTACATACAATATGAGAAGTTATGCCTTTGTTTTTCTGGGACTGGCGATAGTAGTATATGGCATAATATTTTTACTAACTCAAGACTTCACAAATATAGATATAGCCTTGGCTCTATCATCTATATCAACGGCTATAGGTATCAACATCCCCATTTGGTTGTTATTTGTTAAATATGGTTGGAAATTAAAAATCTTCCACCCCTGGTTAGTACCTATTCCTAATATATCTGGAGAATGGTCAGGCTTTATCCATACCACTTGGGATGGAAAGAAACTTGCCCCTATTCCCATTAATTTGTCAATAAAACAAACGTTAATGAATATCCAGGTTAGGATGAAGACAGGTGAAAGTAAGAGCAGTAGTATCGGAGGTGCATTTGATATTGATGAAGATCGAGGCCATTCTAGATTGTTTTATTCATACATGAATGTGCCCAAAGAGTCCGTACGGCACCGAAGCCAAATACATTATGGTACTACAAGGTTAGACATTAATATGTCTGATTTATCAAAAATTGAAGGAGAATATTGGACTTCGAGAAAAACAACTGGTGAGATATCTATAACTAAAAAAAATAAATAACACGCACACTACAATACATCCACCGTACATACTCATATCGTTGCACGTCGTTTGTGCCTCCCCATTCGCTTCCACCAAGAAAAGAACCTATGATAAATCAAGAAGAAGTATACAAATGGTTAAGCAATGAAGAGTATGGGAAGTTAATTGATTTACTTCATCGTAACAAAGAAGCGATAAAATCTGATCAAAATTTAATTCATGCCGCCAATATTTCGGTGGCAGAAATATTGCGCGTATCAAAAGGAAAAGAAAATCCGACTGAAGATTTCATATTTATTCTAGAAAAATTAAATATGATTCATGTAGGGAAATTCTTTCAAATGGAAGAAGTACAGCATAAAGAACTTATAGAAATATTGATAAGACTTAGCAATCAAAATTTAAAAAAAGCTTATCAATATGCAAAGGAATATCCGAATGAAAAATTTGCACAATCAACGATTGAAGAGTTCGAAGCAACTCAACCAAAAGAGGTCGTGCATACCCAAAGCGGATATATTAAATTGACTCACAACAATCAAATCCAAGAAGAGGATTGCAGAATTTCGCTGTTTAAATCGAAAGAAGAACAAAAGATGTTTCTTGCATTTAAGAGAATATTTGATACATACCAAATCTACCCCAATGTTGCTTTAAGTAGTTTGATTGATTACCAAAAAATAAAGGAAATGTTGTCTAAGAGTGAACAAAAATATTTTTTTAATGCATCAATAGATTTAGTCGTTTTTGAACCCTTTAAGCAGTATGAACCGATTTATTTTTTTGAATTGGATAGTGTTTGGCACGATGAAGAAGGTGCAATAGAAAAAGATAAAATGAAAGATAGTATTTTCTCAACAGCAGGATTAAAACTCTTTCGAATAAGAGATAAAGAAAACAAAAGAATTAATGAAGAGGAATTCGAAGAATTAGTTAAAGAAGTGAGGTCATTGGTAGAAAATAAATAAAAGGCGAGAAGCAGCCTGAGCGAGCGTAGTCTGCCGTTATACTTTTGCTAAGCTAACCCGCCTTACACGATCGGCTCTATAGGCATTGAACCCAAGCAGCTCCCCAAAATCGTAGAACTGAAAGGGAGAAATCCCATATACTAAGCCGGATAAAGCGATCACCAAATCAAAAAGTCCAGACCAAAATCCGTTAATTTTGGTCAAAATGGAAGTGGTGGTGGGAGCGAATACCAAGTGGTCTGATCGTAACCGTCCGAGCAACTACAGGCCGCCGCCTTGTTTTTCCGCCCACCGCTCCGGCAACAACTCCTCCAACCGATTAACCGGATGAGCACCGATCCTGCCTAAGACGTCAGCCAGCCATTCCCAAGGATTAACGCCAGCATATTTGCAACTGGCGAAAAAGCTGTACATCATCGCCGCCCGTTGAGCGCCCTTATGGGATCCGGCAAATAAATAATTCTTCCGGCCCAGGGCCAGCGGCCGGATGGAGTTTTCGATCAAGTTGTTATCTATTTCAATACGGCCATCGTCCAGGTAATGCC